>DATMEY010000021.1:0-181191 GCA_035556435.1 Ilumatobacter sp.
AACCCACCGAGACCATCTCGATCACCCGGCTCAAGGCCCAGTTGATCGAGATCCGCCGCCAAGGATGGGCGCTGGTCGACGAGGAGCTGTCGCGCGGCCTGCGGGCGATCGCCGCACCGATCACCGACGTCGACGGCCGCACGATCGCCGCGATCAACACCCCGACGCACGCCGCCGAGACCTCGATCGACCGCCTGCTCGGCGAGTTCCTGCCGCAGCTCGTGGCGACCGCCAAGGCGATCAGCACGGACTGGTCTAGCCGCACTGCGGCCAATTGACCGTTCTGCGTACATCGATGGCAAGATCAGCGCATGAAGATCACGAACTTGCGCGTCGTGCTGCACGACCGGTACTCCCCCGAGCTCGACGTGTTCGCCGTGGCGGACGGGTACCTGCCGATGGGTGTGCTGGTCATCTCCACCGATGAGGGCATCGACGGGCACTGCTTCTTGAGCTACCCCGGGCCGGGCCCGGACGCGATCGCCCAGCAGATCGTGCGCTTCGTCAAGCCCCGCCTCGTCGGCCAGGACCCGCTCGAGATCGGCCGTCACTGGCAGACCCTGCACACCGCCCTGCGCTGGTCGATCGACCCGATCGCGGCCGGCACCGTCGACGTCGCCTTGTGGGACATCGCCGGCAAGGCCGCCGGCATGCCGATCCACCAGATGCTCGGCACGTACCGCACCACCGTGCCCGCCTACTTCTCGTCCGGCCAACACCCCACCGTCGAGGCCTATGCCGACGAGGCGCGCTACTGGAAGGAGCAAGGCTGGACCGGCTACAAGCTGCACCCGCCGAGCGCCCTGTTCTTGCGCCAGTCGGGCGTGACGTACCGCGACGACATCCGCGCCGGCCAGGCCGTACGCGAGGCGGTCGGCCCCGACATGGCGCTGATGATGGACTCGTCGTGGGGCTACTCGTACACCGACGCGCTGCGCGTCGGACGGGCGATCGAAGAGCTCGACTACGAGTGGTACGAGGATCCGCTCCCGGCCGAGGACCTGCACGGCTACGTGCGCCTCAAGCAGCAGCTGAGCATCCCGCTGATGGCCACCGAGATCACCCGCGGTGGGTTGGGCGCGCTGCCCGAGTGGGTGGTGCGCGGTGCCACCGACTTCCTGCGCGGCGACGTGATCATCAAGGGCGGCATCACCGGGATGATGAAGATCGCCCACCTCGCCGAGGCGTTCAACCTGCCCTGCGAGGTGCACGCCGGCTACCACGCGCTGGGCAACGTGGCCAACATCCACGTCACGATGGCCGCACCGAACGCGCCGTGGTACGAGGCGATCCCGTTCAACCGGTCCGGCGACCACGGCCTCGGCCACCTGTTCTACGGAATGACCGAGCCGTTCGAGATCGATGGCGAGGGGTTGGTCCACGCCCCGACCCGCCCCGGCCTCGGCTTCGACGTCGACTGGGACCTGATCAACTCGTCCACCCCCGGCACCGTCGAGTAGCCGCCCCATGAGGTGGTTGAGCTTGTCGAAACCACCGAGAGCCTGGACACCGGTGGTTTCGACAGGCTCAACCACCTTGGGCGTCAGCGGACGCGGAGGTCGAGGTCGGCGAGGCGGATCGGTCCGCTCGCCGCGCGGTCGGCGCGCACGTGGTCGACCCACTGGGGGTCGGCGAGCAGCGCCCGGCCAACGGCCACCAAGTCGAAGTCACCGCGATCGAAGCGCCGCGCCAGTTCGTCGAGCGGTTGCGAACGCGCCTCGGCCCCGTCGAAGAACGACATCACGTCGGTATCGAGGCCCACCGACCCGACCGTGATCGTCGGCACGCCGAGCTCGCGCCGCACCCAACCGGCCAGGTTCAGTTCCGGGTCGAGGTCGGGGAACTCGGGTAGCCAGAACCGGCGCTGCGAGCAGTGCACCACGTCGGCGCCGGCGTCGACCAACGGGCCGATCCAGGCGACCAGCTCGGCCGGGGTGCCCGCCAGCTTGACGCCGTAGTCCTGCTCCTTCCATTGTGACACGCGGATGAACACGGGCAGGTCCGGGCCCACTGCCCGGCGCACCGCGCGTACAACCTCGATCGCGAACGCGGAACGGTCGGCCAGCGTGGCGCCACCCCACCGATCGGTGCGCCGGTTCGTGCCCTCCCAGAAGAACTCGTCGATCAGGAACCCGTGCGCGGCGTGGATCTCGACCGCGTCGAAACCGAGCGCCCGCGCCCGGCGGCCAGCCTCGGCGAAGGCGTCGACGCAGGCGACGATCTCGACGTCGGTCATCGGGGCGCCGACGACATCGCCCGGCTCGACCAACCCCGACGGGCTCTCGAGCGGACCCGGGCGGTGCGACGGCATGATGCGGAACAGCGCTCCGGCGTGCCAGAGCTGCATCGCGATCGGGCCGCCCGCGGCATGCACAGCGTCGACCACTCGGCGCCACGCGGCGAGCGTGCGCGGCGTCAGCTCAGCGAGGTTGGGGTGGTTGTTGGCGGCCACCCGGTCGATCGCCGTGGCACCGGTGATGGTCAGCCCGAGCGCGGTCCCGGCGCGGGCCGCGTGGTACTCCACGAAGTCGTCGTTCGGGGTCGCGCCGTCGTTCTTGTAGTACGACATCGGCGACATGACGAACCGGCTCTGCAGGTGCAGGCCGCGCACGTCGAAGGGTGAGAACAGCGCGTCGATCATGGGTGGGGGGCGGAAGTGAAGTGCCCGTGCCCGGTGGGTGGCCGGCTGGTGGCCACCCACCGGGCGTGGACCGGCTGGGAGGGCGACTACTCGCCGTCCCAGTAGACCTGGGTGATGCTCGGCTGGTAGTTGATCCAGCCGTACTGGGCCATGCCGGCGAACACATCACCGAGCGCGTCCTCGTTGAGCTCGGTCGTGAACTGGGGCAGCGGAAGCTCGGCCGCCGCCTCGGGGGTCACGTCGGTGAACTCGGGAATCACCTCACGGACGAGGTCGGGGTTGGCGATCGCATACGCGGTCGCCGCGGCGTACGCCTCGCGCCAGCGACGCAGATCGTCGGGCTTCTTCCCGATCGTCTCGGTCGACGAGTAGAACGCGCCCGACGGCAGTTCGTACGGCAACACGCTGTACGGGCTACCGAGCGAAGTGAAGTCGTACTCCGACTTGATCTGGGTGAGGAACGGGTCCTGGATCATGATGCCGTCGACTCGGCCGGCTTCGAGTGCCGGGGCTTCGTCGGTGGCAGCCATCGGGATCGCCTCGACCGTCGACGGGTCGCCGCCGTCGAGCTCGACCGCGTTCAGGATGCCGAGGTGGAACATGCCCTGGAGATTGATCGTCGCCACGGTCTTGCCCTGCAGGTCGGCCCACGTTGTGATCCCGCTGTCGGGCCTGACGAGCACCTCGATGTTGCCCTCGGCGGCCTGGTTGGTCGTGACGTTCACGATCTGGATCGGCAGCCCGTTGAGGATGCCGGTCACGCCGCCAGTCACCGAGTTGTTGGCCAGGTCGAACTGGCCGCTGGTGATGCCCGACATCAGGGCGGTGCCGGAGAACAGCTCTTCGATCTCGACGTTGATGTCGTGTTCTTCGAAGATGCCGTCGCGCACGCCGAGGTAGAGCGGGGCGTAGTCGGTGATCGGGTACACCCCGACCTTGATCGTGATCGGCTCAGTCGATGCCGGGTCAGTCGATGCCGGGTCGGTCGATGCTGGGTCGGTCGATGCCGGGTCGGTCGCGCCGGGCTCGGCTGGCGGGTCGGTCGCTGCGGGTGCGTCGGTGCCGGGCGACGTGTTGTCGTCGTCGTCACCGCCACACGCGGCAGCCGTGAGTGCCAAGCCGGCGGTCAGGGCGGCCGCGAGGGCGCGCCGGGTCAGGTTGGGCTTCATTGTCTGTCTCCCCTTGTGGTGGGCATTGTGGTGCGCCGGGTTGCGACGCCGTGGCTGGTGGTGCGGGAACTGGGACGGCGGGTCAGGCGTCGACGGCGGAGGGAAGCGCCGTCAGGTCGACCTCGTCGCCGCGGATGAGGTGGAAGATCGCGGTGCGGAGCTGGCTGAACTCGGGAAGCGCGCGGGTGACGATCTGGTCGCGGGGGCGCGGCAGCGGGACGTCGATCACGGTGCGCACCGACGTCGGCCGCGGGGCGAGCACGATCACCCGGTCGGCGAGGTACACCGACTCGTCGATGTCGTGGGTGACGAACACGACCGTGATGTCGAACCGGGCGTGGACCTGCAGGACCAGGTCTTCGAGTTCGTTGCGAGTCTGCGCATCGACCGAGGCGAACGGCTCGTCCATCAACAGCACCTTCGGCCGGTAGGCGAGCGCCCGCGCGATCGCCACGCGTTGCTGCATGCCACCCGACAGCTGCCACGGGTGACGATGGTGGAACTCGCCGAGGCCGACCGCGTCGAGTGCTTCGGCGGCCCGGGCCTCACGGTCGGCCTTGGGCAGCTTGGCTGCCTTGAGCGGCAGCATCACGTTGTTCCACACCGTCATCCACGGCAGCAACGAGCGGCTGTAGTCCTGGAACACGAGCGCCAACCCTTCGGGCGGGGCATCGATCGTACGACCGTCGAGCCGGGCCGTTCCCGACGTCGGCGATGCCAGCCCCGAGATGCACCGGAGCAGGGTCGTCTTGCCGCAACCGGACGGTCCGACGATGCACACGAACTCGCCGGCCGCGGCACCGAACGTCAGGTCGTCGATGGCGACGACCGCCTGCGGGCCTTCGCCGTACGTCTTGTGGATGTGGTCGACCTCGAGTGCCAGCATCACGCGCCTCCCGTGTCGGATGCCGCTCGTTTCCAGCCTCGGTACCACCGCAGGATGCGACGCTCGGCGAGGACGAACAGCAGGTTGGTGAGATATCCCAGGAGGCCGATCACGATGATGCCGGAGTACATCTCGGGGATCTGGTACGTCTCCTGGGCGAACTTGATGAAGTAGCCGAGGCCCTCGGCGCCCGCGAACATCTCGCTGAACACCATCACCGCCACGGCGATCGCCAGGCTGATCCGCAACCCGGCGAAGATCTGCGGGCTGGCCGCAGGAAGCACGATCTTGAACAGCCGGTCACGCAGCCGCAGCCGGTACGCGCTGGCCATGTCGAGTTGCACCGGGTCGACCGCGCGCACACCGTCGATCGTGTTGAGCAGGACGGGGAACAGCGAGGCGAACGCGATCGCGGTCACCTTCATCGTGTCTTGGAAGCCGAGCAGGATGATCATCACCGAGATCAGCGCCGGTGGCGGTATCGAGCGGAGGAAGTCGATCGTGGGCGCGGTGGCCCGGCGCAGCAGCGGTGACAGGCCGAGCACGAGGCCGAGCGAGATGCCGACGACACCGGCGATCGCATAGCCGGCGGCGAAGTTGGTGAGGCTCGGCAACAGGTCGTGGAAGAACCGGTCGCCGAGCCACTCGTCCTTGGTGACCCGGAGGATCTCGCGCAGCGGCGGGTAGTAGAACGACGTGCTGCCGTCGCTGGCCACCCACCACGCGGTGAACGCGACCACCGGCAGCCAGGCCTCGAGCAGGAGCCGCCCGAGCCGGCGGCGAGCTGTCTTCAGGGTGGGGCGGCTCATCGAGCGACCTCCTTGCGCTGGGACGGGTGCCAACGCAGGGCCCGCCGTTCGACGCGGGTGAAGATCGCCGTGATGAGCATGCCGAGCAGGCCACTCGCGCTGACCAGCGCGTACATGCGGTCGAGCTGTCCGGCGTACTGAGCCGAGATGATCTCGCGGCCCAGGCCCGGCATGCCGACGACCATCTCGGTGCCCACCGTGAGCAGCAGGGCGACCGACACCGAAAGGCGCAGACCCGTGGCGATGAACGGTGCCGCGCCGGGCAACGACACCGAGAAGAACCGTCGGATCGGGCCGATCCGGTACGAACGCGCCATGTCGCGCACGACCGGGTCGACGTCCTGGACGCCGTACATGGTCTGGAACAGCATCGGCCAGACCGCCGCGATGGCCACCATGTAGGTGCGCAGCGCCGGTTGGATGCCGACCACCAGCATCATCAGCGGCAGCAGGGCGATCGACGGGATCGGTCGGACGAAGTCGATCAGGAACCGGACCGACCGGAACACCCAGTCGTTGGCGCCGATCACCACACCGGCGGGGACGGCGACGACGATCGCCAGCCCGAGCCCCATCGCCCAGCCCCTGAGCGAGTTGCCGAGCGCCTGCCAGAACCGGCCACCGCGCATCTCGTCGGCCAGGGTGCGCACGATCTCGGTAGGCGGTGACATCAGCCGCCGGTCGATGACCCCGCCGCGGACGAGCAGTTCGACGATCGCCGCCAGCACCAGCGTGCCGACCACCGGTACGGCGAGCTCGTGGACGCGGCGGGCGAGTGTTGCCTGCCGTTCGGCGCGCCGGGCGGACCGGGCGTCGTCGGCGAGCTCGGTGGGCGCGCCGGTGACGGGCATTGCCTCGATCGTCACGTCCGATCCCCCTCCATTGCGGGTCATCATCGCCTACCGATCGGGTTGTACGCAAGTCGGGCACATGACCGGTTAGCGGTCAACCGGGAAACGGTGGTCACGATAGGGCATCATTGCGGCCCATGACCGAGCGCAGCGCGAAGGACTCTGACGACTTCGTCGAGGCGCTCGCCCGCGGCTTCGACGTGATCAAGACGTTCGGTCCGGACACCCCTGCGCTCACCGTCACCGATGTCGCCGCGCGAACCGGCCTGACCCGGCCGAGCGCCCGCCGCGTCCTGCTCACGCTCGAACAGCTCGGCTATGCCCGCAACACCGACGACGGGTACCGGTTGACCGTGCGCACGCTCGAGCTCGGCACGGAGTGCATCAGCGCGCTCGACCTGTGGGACCTCGCCCACCCGCACCTCGTGCGCCTGTGCGCGCTGACCAACGAATCGACGTCGATCGCCCAGCTCGAGGGCAGCGACATCGTCTACGTCGCCCGCGTGCCGGTGCCCAAGATCATCGCCCTCGCCGTGCGCGTGGGCACCCGCCTACCGGCACCGGCGACGTCGATGGGCCGGGTGCTGCTCGCCGAGTTGGAACCCGACGCGCTCGCAGCCGCGCTGGCGATCCCGTCTCGCTCGCGGGTGATCCCGCGGATGATCGTGTCGCCCCACGACCTCGACGAATCGCTGATGTCGATCCGCGAGCGCGGCTGGTCGGTTTCCGATCAGCTCCTGTCGGTCGGTGTGCGTTCGATCGCGGCGCCGGTCCGCGGGGCCGACGGCCGTGCGTTGGCTGCCGTCAACGTCACGGTCCACGCGTCGCAGACCTCGCTCGAGACATTGCTCAAGGAACACCTGCCGCACCTGCTCGACACGGCCCAGGCGATCACTGAGGACTGGTCGAACCTGGCCCTGCTGCCAGCGACGATGCTCGACGACGACTGATTCCCTTGACCAGGGTGGTTGAGGCGGCCGCTACCGCTGGTGACAGATCACGCCACGGGGCGGGTATCGACCCGGCGCTCGGGCGCGCCGCTCGGCGACGCCAGGGTGATGGCCGATTTGGCGATCGTGCCCAAGTGGTCGGCGACCAAGTGCACCGACGTGTGCCGACTGTTGACGAAGCAGACCCGACCATCAGCGCCGATCGGCGCCGCGGCCACGTTGGGGTCGACGGTGCCGGGCCCGAAGTTCACGTTCGACGCCGCCGGCGGCGACGTCACGTCGGACGACACCAACTGACCGTTCCCCGCACCCGCCGCCCCCACCGGCGTCAAGTTCACCAACGCCACATCACCCGCCGAACCAGCCACCGCGAAACACACCCGCCCGCTCGGCTGCACCAACCCACCACCAAGCCCCGAACGCGTATCCACCGTACGCGCCGGCGCCCCCGACGCCGTCGCCAACGTGATCGCCGACTTCGCAATCGTCCCCAGATGATCGGCGACCAAGTGCACCGACGTGTGCCGGCTGTTCTGGAAGCACACCTTGCCGTCGCGCCCAATCGGCGCCGCCACCACATTCGGATCGACCGTCCCCGGCCCGAAGTTCACGTTCGACGCCGCCGGCGGCGACGTCACGTCGGACGACACCAACTGACCGTTCCCCGCACCCGCGGCCGCCACCGGTGTCAGGTTCACCAGCGCCACGTCACCCGAGGCCCCAGCCACGGCGAAGCACACCCGCCCGTTCGGCGACACCAGCCCGCCACCAAGCCCCGAACGCGTATCCACCGTGCGCGCCGGCGCCCCCAACGGTGTCGCCAACGTGATCGCCGACTTGGCAATCGTGCCCAAGTGGTCGGCGATCAGGTGCACCGTCGTGTGCTGGCTGTTCTGGAAGCACACCTTGCCGTCGCGCCCGATCGGCGCCGCCGCCACGTTCGGGTCGACCGTGCCCGGCCCGAAGTTCACGTTCGACGCGGCCGGCGGATCGGTCACGTCGGACGACACCAACTGACCGTTCCCCGCACCAGCCGCCCCCACCGGCGTCAGGTTCACCAGCGCCACGTCGCCGGGCAGACCGGCTACGGCGAAGCACTCGCGCACACGCCAGTACAGCTGACCACCGCCGAGCTTGGCCGGCCCCGGGCCGAACGTCAGCAGTTGGCCAACCATCGCGTTGCGCAGCGGGCTGTCGGTCGGCACCCGCTGGGGGTGCCCCCGGCCCGCCAGCAGCGCCGGCGCGCCCGGCGTGCTCACGAGGATGCGATCGGTCGCGACGGGCTGGATCCGGGCACCCATCGGGGTGCCGTCGGGGCCGAGCTGGTAGATCGCCGCATCGTCGACGTCGCGCATCGCGTACGTGCCGTCGCCGAGCGCGGCCAGCCACGTCACCCCCGACGGCGACGGTGCGCCCATGACGGCCACGTTGACCCGATCGCCGACGCGGGCGAGTGCGGGCGTGTACACGTAGGCCTTGACGGCCCCACCGATCACGTAACCGAGGACCAGCCAGTTGCCGTCGGGGCGTTCGGCCGCCCACGCCCCGGCCCGCTGGAGCTCGGGGTCGATCTCGACCGGGCTACCGACCAACGCCCCAGCCGCCGAAACTCGTCGCAGGGTCACCCGCTGAGTCGGATACTCACCCGGCCGGATGACCCGGTACGAGACCAGGAACTCGCCCGAGCTGTGGCGCACGATCCTGACGTACGGGTGAATGTCGGACGCCGTCGTCGCGCTGGCCGGGATGACGGTCGGGCTGCCCGAGGCAACGCCGGCGCCACTGACGTGCACCAGCTCGAGGTTGAACGCTGCGCCCGCGCCGAGGCCCGGGCAGCCCGGGCTGACCCCGCGGCCGTTGTGGAACACGTGCTGCCACACCACCAGGTAGCCGCCGGTGGCCGGGTTGTACTCGGCGACCGGGTAGCGCACGCTGCACCAGGCGCTGTCGCCGCGGAGCACGTTGAGCTGCACCGCCGGCGCCAGCGGTGCCCCGGTGGCGGCACTGAAGCGCTGGCCGAACACGGTGTTCCAGCGGGCACCGTTGGGCCCCTGCGTGTTGGGGCCGGTGCCCTGCGACCAGGTGACGAAGTACTCGTCGGTGGTGGCGTTGTAGACCACGTCGTGGTCGCCCTGGAGGCTTCCGTCGTCGACCGAGGTCCCCCACGTATGCTTCACCGCCGGGATCGTGAGCACACCCGACACCGGTTGCCCGTCGGCGCCGATGATCCGAGCGCTCATCGTCGTGCCCGTACTGAACATCACCACCATGAACCGGTTACGGCCCGCGTCGTACGCACCGTCGAGGCTGTGCATGAACGACGAGTCGGCGGGCTTGGCGGTGATGAGGATCGGCTCGCCGATCGGCACCGGCTCGGCCGCCACGGGGTCGGCCACTGCGGCCGTCATCACCCCGGCCGCAACCACGACTACCCCAGCAAGCCATCTCCGCACGCTCATCGCGCGCACGGTACGGACCCGCGCTAACAGGGCGCTAACAGCGGTGCCTGCACCCGTTCAGGCGAAGATCTGGCGGCTCGCGATCGCGCAGCCTTCGGCCAGGCTGGCCAGCTTGGCCCACGCCACGTCGGGGTCGATGCCCTGCATGCCGACGTGGATCGAGAACCCGCAATCGACACCGGCCATCAGCCGCTCGGGGTCGACCACGCTGGCCCATTGGCGCACTCGCTGGGCGACCAGTTCGGGGTGCTCGATGTAGTTCGACTGGGGCTCGATCACGCCCGGGCAGAGGATCTTGTCGTCGGGCACCGCGATCTGCTCGAACAGCTGCCACTCGTGGGCGTGTCGCGGGTTGGCGCCCTCGAACAGGATCGTGCGCGGACGCGCCGTGAACACGATGTCGATGATGTCGGTGATCGGTACGTCGCAGTGATGCGGACCCGGGTAGTTGCCCCAGCACAAGTGCATCCGCAGTTGCTCGACGGGGATGTTGCGGGTGGCGTGGTTGATCGCCGCGACGTTGAGCGCGGCCAACTCGCGGAACTCGTCGAGGCCGAGCTCCCAGTAGGTGGAGTGGCGGCCCATCGCCAGGTCGGGGCAGTCGACCTGCACGGTGGCACCGGCGGCCGCAATCGCCTCGTACTCGAACCGCATCGCTTCGGCGATCGCCATCACGTACGCCTCATACGACGGGTAGTGCTCGTTCGGGAAGAAGTAGGCAACGACACCCGGCGAGGCCGCGCTGGTGAACACGTGCTCGGCACCGCGGGCACGGGCGGCGGCCATCAGGCGGGCCATGTCGTCGACCGCCGACTGGCGGTCCTTGACGTCGATCGGGCCGGTGCAGGCCGGGGCGTGGCGCTTGCGGCGACCGGGGTTGGCCGACACGATCTCGCGGCTGCGCGGGTAGTCGACCAGGTCAGCGAAGAAGTACTGCTCGGGCGACGAGCCGTCGAACCCCGACAGGCGCTCGGCGACGTAGGTGGCGTACGAGGGCTTCGACATCTCACCGTCGTTCACCACCGACACGCCGGCCGCGACCTGTTTGGCGACGATCTCGTCGACCGCCGAATCCCACGCGGCGTGCAGCGCAGCCTGGTCGACGGGCACCCCGTCGGCCTGCGCCCACATCGTCTTGATCAGCGCATCGGGCCGGGGCAGGCTGCCGGTGTGCGTGGACAGGATCCGGTCGGAAGGAGCGGCCATCCGGCCGACCGTACACTTGCACGTGGGCACTTCGACCGGTCGGAGAGGTACGCCTGCCGGTAAGGTGTCCGCACAACGGCCACCATCTGCTACTCATCGCAAGGGAACCCACGATGACTTCTCCCGCACTTCGTCTGCACCACACGGCGTACGTCAGCAAGGATCTCGAGGCCACGCGGGCCTTCTACGAGGACATCCTCGGCTTCCCGCTGGTCGCCACCTGGTCCGAGGCCGACCCGCTGTTCGGGGCCATGCGCACCTACTGCCACACGTTCTTCGAACTCGCCGACGGTTCGGCCCTGGCCTTCTTCCAGTTCGCCAACCCCGACGACGATGCGCTCTTCAACCCCGAGCTCACCCCGTCGCCGTTCCGCCACATCGCCATGAAGGTCACCAAGGAAAGCCAGGACGGCATCGCCCAACGGCTCGCCGACGCCGGCTGGAAGCCCGAAGGCACGTACGTGCTCGAGCACGGCTACTGCACGTCGCTGTACACCGAAGACCCGAACGGCATGCTGCTCGAGTTCACCTACGACACCCCCGGCGCCGAAGAAGTCAACGCCCAACGCCGGCTCGATGCCCACGACACGCTCAAGCGTTGGCTGGCGGGCGATCACGCCGGCAACAACCCGTACCGCCACGAAGCGGTCGAGGCTGCCGGCGGCGGCTCCGGCGCCTGAGGGCTCTACCCCTGCGGCTCGGCAACGGGGAGCAATGCCAGGTTGGCCCACTCCTCGGTGACCGCCGCGGCAGCTTCCAGCAAGTACGGCAGGTACTCGCCCGTGAGCTGCTCGATCGACGTCTCGGCGGCATGCACGGTGACGTTCATCGCCGCCGCGACCCGGCCGTGGGGGTCGCGCACCGGCGCCGCGACCGACCGGATGCCCACCGACAGCTGCTCGTCCGACAGCGCCCAGCCGCGCTCGCGGATCTCGGTCAGGTCGGCGTCGAGTTCGGCCCGCTTGGGCACGACGCGCGGGATGATGCCCGACCGCGACGGCACGGCCAGCACGGCGTCGAGTTCACCGGCGGCCAGATCCGACAGCAACACACGCCCCATCGACGTCGCCACGGCTGGGAACAGCGTGCCGATGTGCACCGCGAAGGCGATGATCTTGGGCACCGGCACGCGGGCCGTGTACACGATGTCGGAGCCGTCGAGTTGCGACATCGAACTCGACTCGCCGGTGCGCCCCACCAGCGTCACCAGATGTGGGCGGGCAACGTCCCACACCCCCTGGCTGGCGATCACCGATGTGCCCAGCCGCAGCACCTGGGTGGTCAGCGAGAACGCCCCGTCGATCGAGCGCACGTACCCGAGCTGTTCGAGTGTCATCAGCAACCGCCGGGCGGTGGGCCGCGCCAGTCCTGTCCGCGTCGCCACGTCGCTGACCGTCAGCTCGACCGCCCGCGGCTCGAACGCGAGGATCACATCCAGCCCGCGGGCGAGCGCCTCGACGAACTCACCGCCACTCTGATCGCGGCTCGCGCCGCGCCCGGTTGCCACCACCGTCTCCCTACCTCCCCGACCCCGACCGAACCGATTCCGAAAGCGACACCCCGATGACCGACCAACCTCCCGCACCACCGCCGCAGCCGGTGGCCGAGCCTGTCGACAACACCTCGCCCGCCCTCCCGCGCCCGCTCGAGGGCATCGTGGTGGCCGACCTGTCGCGGGTGCTGGCGGGGCCGTATTGCTCGATGCTGCTCGCCGACATGGGTGCCACGGTAATCAAGGTCGAGAGCCCAGCAGGCGACGACACGCGCACGTGGACGCCGCCCGACAAGGACGGGGTGTCCACGTACTACCTGTCGGTCAACCGCAACAAGCGCTCGATCACCCTCAACTTCAAGGACGCCGACGACGTCGCCTTGGTGCACGAGCTGTTCCGCCGCGCCGACATCGTCGTCGAGAACTTCCTGCCCGGCAGCCTCGCCAAGTTCAGGCTGGACTACGCCACGGCGCGCGAGATCAACCCGGCCCTGATCTACCTGTCGATCAGCGGGTTCGGTACCGCCGGCGGCGCCAAGCTCCCCGGCTACGACCTCGTGGTGCAAGCCGTATCGGGGCTGATGAGCATGACCGGCGAAACCGACGGCGACCCGTACCGGGCGGGCATCGCCGTGTTCGACGTGATGACCGGCCTGCACGGCACGATCGGCCTGCTCGCCGCGCTCGAACAACGCCGGCGTACCGGCGAGGGCCAGCACGTCGAAGTCAACCTGTTGGCGTCGGCCATGTCAGGCCTGGTGAACCACACCGGCGGGTACACCGCGGCCGGTGTCGTGCCGTTCCGGATGGGCAACGCCCACCCGAGCGTGTACCCGTACCAGCTGCTGCCCACCAAGGACCGCGACGTGATCGTGGCGTGTGGCAACGATCGCCAGTGGCGGGCGTTCTGCGAGGTGCTCGGCCGCCCTGACCTGGCCGACGACGAGCGCTTCCGCGAGAACGCCGGGCGCACCGCCAACCGCGACGAACTGCACCCGATGGTGCTCGAGCTGCTGTCGGCGTGGTCGGCCGACGACCTGTTCGACCAGCTCAACGCGGCCGGGGTGCCGTGCGGCCCGGTGAACACGATCGGCGACGGGGTCGAGCTGGCCGAGCGGCTGGGCCTCGACCCGCGGGTGACCGTCGGCGAGGGCGACCGGGCGGTCGACCTGGTGCGCAACCCGATCACGTTCAGCGGCTCCGAGTTGACGTACGCCTACCCACCCCCCGAGATCGGCGAGCACGGCGACGAGATCCGCGCCTGGCTGGAGTCGAACCGTGACTGAGCCCATCCCTCCGGTGGTTGAGCCTGTCGAAACCCCGGACCTGTACGTGCACACCACGGGCACGTACCGCAGCGGGCTCGGCGCGTCCGACGCCGACTCGATCACGCTGCTCGGCCACGACCTGGCCGGCGAGTTGCTCGGCCAGATCACGTTCGGTGAGTTGGCGTACTGGATGGTGGCCAAACGGCGCCCCACCGACGGCCAGCGGGCGATGTTCGAAGCGGTGCTGGTGGCACTCGCCGACCACGGCTTCACGCCCACGGCGATCGCCGCCCGGATCACGCTGCTGTCGGCGCCCGACTCGATCCAGGGCGCACTCGCAGCTGGCCTGCTTGGCGGCGGCTCGCGGTTCCTTGGCGTCACCGAAGACTCGGCCAACTTCCTCCACGGCGTGGTCGAGTCGCTCGACGTGCTGCCCACCGACGAGGCGGGCTGGGACGCCGTGGCCACCGAGGTGATCGTCGCCCGCCGAGCCGAGGGCAAGTTCGTGCCCGGCCTCGGCCACCCGGTGCACAAGCACGGCGACCCGCGCACGCCCAAGCTGTTCGAGCTGGCCCGCCAGCACGGCACCTACGGCCCGCACCTGGAACTGTTCGCGGCAATCGGCCGGGCCCACCCGGCGGTGATGGGCAAGACCCTGCCGCTCAACGGCGCCGGCGTGTGCGGGGCGGTGCTCGCCGACCTCGACCTGCCGTTCGGCATCATGCGCGGGTTCGCCCTGCTGGCGCGCTGCGCTGGCCTGCTCGGACAGCTCGCCGAAGAGCTCGCCGACCCGATCGCCAACGAGATGTACATGAACATCGACCGCAACACCGACTACCAACCCCCACCCCACTGACGACTACCCGCTGGCGGGTCGTCCATCACGCGGGCAGTTGTCCGTTGAGTGGTAACTTGCTCGCGCAACGGGCAGAGGGGCCCGTTCAGCAATTGCAAGGGGGTTCTGAATGGCCGGAGCTGGTCAACCAACCGCGCGGTGGCGGAACTTCGTCAACGAGCGACCGATCGTGGCGCTGCTGTTGACGGGTGTCATCGCCACCCAACTCGGCACGTACTTCGGGTACGTCTTCCCTGCCGTGGGGCTGCCACCGCTGCCGTGGCCGCTGTACAACGGCCTTCTCGGCACCACGTTCGCCGACGGCGTCAACGGGCTCGTCAACCTCGACGGCACGTTCGTCGCCGGGTTCGCGACGTCCGGCGAATCGTTCTTCGTCGGCAACGCGTTGCACTACGTCAACGGCATCGTGTTCGCGATCCTGTGGGGCGTATTCTTCCGCGACAGCCTGCCGATCAAGAACACCCACGGTGGCAACATCCAGAAGGGCCTGATCTACGGCGTGATCATGACGATCATCTCGGCCGGCCTGCTGGTGCCGTACGCCTACGTGCCCGAGCAGGGCTACGGGTTGTTCCTGTTCGACGGGCCCGACGGCTGGAAGCTGCCGTTCGGCATCCTCGTCTGGCACCTCATCTACGGCTACTTCCTCGGGGCGCTCTGGAACCCCAAGGACGACGACTACGCCGTCGAGTAGCCGCGACAACTCGCGGGATGCGGGGGGCCGGGGGTTCCAGTTCGGGACCTCCGGCCCTGCCGCGTTCGGGCCCGGTGTGGTGCGATCGTGACATGGCAGTACCACAGCACGCCGAAGTCCTGAACGTGGAGACCTGCTGGGAGTTGCTCGAAGCCGGCCGGGTGGGGCGGATCGCCGTCGACATCGCCGGCCAGCCCGACATCTTCCCGATCAACTACGTCGTCGACACCGTGCCCGGGTTCGGCAAGTCGATCGTGTTCCGCACCGCGGCCGGCACGAAACTGGCCGGGGCGGTGCTCGGGCCGTGGGTGGCGTTCGAGATCGACGGCGTCACACCCGACGCCCGCACGGTGTGGAGCGTGGTGGTGAAGGGCACCGCCCGCGAGGTCGAGAACATGTACGAGCGGTTCGCCGTCGAGAGCCTGCCGCTCTACCCGTGGATCGCCGACCCGAAGCCGAACTTCGTGCGGGTCGAGCCCACGCTGGTGACCGGCCGCCGGTTCCACGTGGTCGACGAGGCCGACCTCGACCGGCCCGCCCCCGACCTCGATCACCACCCTGGTGCGCCGCAGTTGCCTGCCGACTGAATCCGGACAGCGGCTGACCCACTGCCGCGGCATCATCGCCCGATGACGCTGCTGACAACCCTCGACGCGGCCCGTCGCGAACACGTCGAGTTCCGGCTCCGCACCAACCTGATG
Organism: Ilumatobacter sp.; assembly: GCA_035556435.1. Taxonomy (GTDB): domain Bacteria; phylum Actinomycetota; class Acidimicrobiia; order Acidimicrobiales; family Ilumatobacteraceae; genus Ilumatobacter. The sequence continues at coordinate 15,983 of DATMEY010000021.1, forward strand.
GCGTGGTTCACGTCGGTCGATGCCGGAGGCCGGCCCGACACGGTGCCGGTGTGGTTCCTCTGGCAACCCGACGAGACCATGCTCGTGTACAGCCAGCCCGGCAAGCCGAAGCTGCGCAACCTCGCGGCGAACCCGAACGTCGCGCTCGGGCTCGACGTCACCGACATCGGCCGCGACATCATCCGCTTCGAGGGCACCGCCACCCACGAACCCGAGCATCCGCCCGCCGACCAGGTCGCCGCGTACGTCGCCAAGTACACCGAGCGGATCGGCGCGATCTTCGGCACGGCCGCCGACTTCGCCGCGATCTTCTCCGCCCCGATCGTCATCCGGCCCACCCGCGCCCGCATCTCGTCACCGTCGCCCGGCGCAACCGCCGGCCGCTAAGCCTGGATCCACCGATCTGGCGACTCGTTCCTCGCTGCAACCGCCGTGGGCTGGGGCGACGCCGACGCGCGGCTGCAGCGATCGGTGGATCCAGGTGAAGCGGCCGCGCGGGCGACGCTGTCCGACCCGAGCCGCCGCCGGGTCGCTTCCTAGTCTGCGGGCATGCACGGGAACACCGCCAGAGTCGTCGTTGCCGGGGTCGGCATGATCCCGTTCAGCAAGCCGGGGCGCAGCGCGAGCTACGACGTGATGGGGGCCGAGGCGGCTCGGCTGGCGCTCACCGACGCGGGCGTCGAGTACGCCGACGTGCAGCAGGCGTACGTCGGGTACGTGTACGGCGACTCCACCTCGGGCCAGCGGGCGTTGTATCACCTCGGACATCCCGGCATCCCGGTCATCAACGTCAACAACAACTGCTCGACCGGCTCGTCGGCGCTATGGCTGGCACGCCAGGCGGTGGCCAGCGGTACGGCCGACTGTGTGCTGGCGCTCGGGTTCGAGCAGATGGTCCCGGGCGCGCTGACCGCCCAGTACACCGACCGGGCGCCGGTGTTCGGCGAGTTCGAGGCGGTCCGAGATGCGATCGTCGGCGCAACCGACGACTCGGTGCCGATGGCCGCGACCTACTTCGGCGGTGCCGGTCAGGCGTACGTCGACGAGTACGGCATCGGCCCCGAAGTACTCGCCCAGATCTCGGTGAAGTCGCGGCGCCATGCGGCCAACAACCCGTATGCCGTGTTCCGCGACCCGGTCACGGTCGACGAGGTGCTCGCCGCGCCGCCGATCTACGGCCCCCTGACGCGCTTGCAGTGCTGCCCGCCCACGTGCGGAGCGGCCGCCGCGGTGGTGTGCAGCCCTGAATACGCCCGCAGCCGGGGGCTGCGCGACGAGGTGGTGATCGCCGCCCAGGCGCTCACCACCGACACCGCCTCGACGTTCGACTCGGGCGACATGCGCAAGCTGGTGGGCTACGACATGGCTGTCGCCGCGTCACGGCGTGTGTACGAGCAGTCGGGCATCGGCCCCGACGATGTGCGCGTGGTCGAGCTTCACGACTGCTTCACTAGCAACGAACTACTCAGCTACGAGGCACTCGGCCTGACGGCCGAAGGCACCGCCGAGCGCTTCATCGCGGACGGCGACAACACCTATGGCGGCAGGGTCGTCACCAACCCGTCGGGCGGGCTGCTGTCGAAGGGCCACCCACTCGGTGCCACCGGCCTGGCGCAGTGCGCCGAGCTCGTGTGGCAGCTGCGCGGCGAGGCGGGGCCACGCCAGGTCGACGACGTGCAGGTCGCCCTCCAGCACAATCTCGGCCTCGGCGGCGCCTGTGTGGTGACGATGTACCAACGCACCTGAGCAACGACTTGGTCAAGTACTGAAGTCGCCGAATGCTTGGCGAACTTCGCGCAGGGCCTGGAACACCTCGCGCTGGGCCGACTCGGGCATCGGCATCTGCGTGAAGACCTCGTCGTTGAGGAGGAGGGTGCACGCCTCCACCAGGCGCCGGCCGGCGGGCGTGATCGTCACCAGCACGCTCCGGCCGTCGGCCGGGTTGGGTGAGCGCTCGACGAGCCCGTCTGATTCGAGCCGGCTGACGGCGTTGGTGACGCTCGCCGCGTGCACCTGGAGGCGCTCGCCGATCTTGCCGATCGGCAACGTGCCCGTCCGCGTGAAGGCCAGTAGACGCAACACCTCGAACCGCGCGAACGTCAGCCCCGACGGTCGCAGCACGGCCTCAACCCGTGCCAGCAGCAACTGCTGGACCCGCATCACCGAGGTCACCAGCGCCATCCCGTCGGCGGCGTCGGCCCAGCCGCGCGCGGCCCAGTTCTCGGCCGCCAGGGCGATGGGGTCGACAGATACTTTGATGTCCAAGTACTATCACCAGAGTGACCACCAACCGCGAACTCTGGCAACAGGCCTACGAGGCATCGCGGTTGCGCGACGTCGACCATCAGACGATGTCGGGCATCCCGCTCGACGCGGTCTACGGGCCCGACGACGGAGAGTTCCCGGGGCAGTACCCGTACACCCGTGGGCCGTACGCGTCGATGTACCGGTCGAAGCTGTGGACGATGCGGATGTTCGCCGGGTTCGGCACCGCCGACGACACCAACTGGCGCTTCAAGGAAATCATCAAGGCCGGTGGCACCGGCCTGTCGACCGCGTTCGACATGCCCACGTTGCTCGGCCTCGACTCCGACGACCCGATGTCGCTCGGCGAGGTCGGTCGGTGCGGGGTAGCCGTCGACACGTTGGCCGACATGGAAGACCTGTACGCCGGGCTCGACCTCGGCCACCTCACCACGTCGATGACGATCAACTCACCGGCCGCGGTGATCCTCGCCATGTATGTGGCTCAAGCCGAAAAGGCCGGCGTACCCCGGGCGCAGCTCGGCGGCACGCTCCAGAACGACATCTTGAAGGAGTACCAGGCGCAGAAGGAGTTCGTGTTCCCGCCCCGCGCGTCGATGCGGTTGGTGCGTGACACCATCTCCTTCACCGCCGCCGAGATGCCCCGCTGGCACTCGATCTCGATCTCGGGCTACCACATCCGCGAGGCCGGCTCCACCGCCGCCGAAGAGTTGGCGTTCACGCTGGCCAACGGGTTCGCCTACGTCGAACTGGCGCTCCAGGCCGGGCTGCCGGTCGACGCCTTCGCCCCCCGGTTGTCGTTCTTCTTCAACGCCCACATCGACTTCTTCGAAGAGATCGCCAAGTACCGCGCGGCCCGGCGGATCTGGGCGCGCTGGCTCAAGGAACGGTATGGGGCTACCGACCCACGCTCGATGCAGCTGCGCTTCCACACGCAGACCGCGGGCGTGTCACTCACCGCGCAGCAGCCCGAGGTCAACATCGTGCGTACCGCGATCGAGGCGCTTGCCGGCGTGCTGGGCGGCACCCAGTCGCTGCACACCAACTCGATGGACGAGGCGCTCGCGCTGCCCACCGAGAAGGCCGCCCGGATCGCCCTGCGCACCCAGCAGGTGATCGCCGAAGAGACGAACGTGGCGCATGTTGCCGACCCGCTCGGCGGCTCGTACTTCGTCGAAACACTCACCGACGAGATGGAACGCCGCGCCGAGGAGCTGTTCGACCACCTCGACGGGCTCGGTGACGGGTCGATGCTCGAAGGTGCGATCCGCGGCATCGAGGAGAACTGGTTCCAGGGCCGCATCGCCGACTCGGCGTACGAGCTCGAGCGCCAGCTCAACGCCGGGCGCCGCGTCACGGTCGGCGTGAACGGCTACACCGAGGGCAACGACGAGGCCCAGATCGACCTGCTGCGGATCACGAATGAGGACGAGACCCGGCAGCGCAAACGCCTCGACGAGGTGCGCCACACCCGTTCGCAGGCCGCCGTCGACGCGGCCCTCGCCCGGATCGCCACCGAGGCCGCCGACCCCGAGATCAACCTGATGCCCGCCCTGATCGACGCCGTGACCGTGTACGCGTCGCTCGGCGAGATCATGGGCACGATGGAAACCGTGTTCGGCCGCCACGTCGAAGTGCCGGTGATCTGATGGCCGGCGAACGGATCCTCATCGCCAAGGTCGGGCTCGACGGGCACGACCGCGGCATCAAGGTCGTCGCCCGGATCCTGCGCGATGCCGGCTACGAGGTGATCTACACCGGCCTGTTCCAGACGCCCGAGACCGTCGCCGCGGCGGCGGTCGACGAGGACGTCGACGCGATCGGCCTGTCGATGCTGTCGGGCGCACACATGACGCTCGCCCCGCTCGTCGTCAGCCGCGTCCGCGAGCGCGGCGCCGACATTCCCGTGATCGTCGGGGGCATCGTGCCCGACCACGACCTCGAACCGCTGCGCGAGGCCGGCATCGCCGCCGTGCTCACCCCCGGTGCCACCGCCGAGCAGATCGCCAACGAGGTCCGCGCCGTACTCGACCGCGCCAACGTCTGACCGCCTTCCAGGTGGTTGAGCCTGTCGAAGCCACCGAGACCACCGGCCCGGTCAGCGGTACACGAACGGTACGTCGCGCTGGACTACCGCCGCCTGCACTGCCGACCACCAGAACCGCTCGCCTGGGTGGTACGTCACGGTGACGACCGCACCCTCGACGCTCACGTTCAGGTCGCGGGCCCCGATCGTGTCGCGGATCGCCTGGTTGGTGACGACGCTGGTGCCGTCGGTGTACGCCGCTCGCAACTGCTCGGCCAGTTCGCCGGCCGCGGCGAGCGCCCGGTAGGCGACCACGACGGTCGGCTCGCCGGCGGCGTCGACGGTCCAGCCGATGCCGACCGTGTCGAACGGCACCGTGACATCGACCAGGGCGAGCATCGCTTCGATCTGCGCTGCCGACGTCACCCCGGCTCCGGGCACGAACGCGAAGTCGTTGCGGAACAGCAAGGCGGTCAGTACGTCCGCCGCGTCGAGCGCCTCAGCAACAGCCAGCAACCCGGTGTCGTCGGCAAGCGTCTCGGATTCGCCGTCCAGCCACCGTTCGGCGAGCGACGTCGCCAGCGACATGGCGATGTGATCACCGTCGCGTGCCAGCCGCACCGCCCGGCCCAGCCGGTCGAGGCTCGACATCTCCGAGAAGTCGGTGGCGAAGTCGTCGGCATCGCGGGTGGTGACGACGCCGGGGGCGACCTCGTCCAACCCGGCGAGCGCGTCGTCCCCGAACGTGCCGGTGGCGACGAGCAGGTATCCGGGCGGCTGGGGTTGGTAGTGGACGTAGGCGTCGACATCGATGACCGACCATCCGACCAGCTCGTCGAACTCGTCGACCTGGCGCACCGCGGCCGGCACGAGCGGCTCGGCGAGCGGAATCCACACCGGCAGCTCGCGGTACTCGGGCGTTCCCGGGAACGACAGCGGAAGGATCCATTCGTTCACCACCGCGTCGACGTCGTCCAGCGACGCCGGGCGGTCGAGCCCGAACAGCGACGCGACCTGGGCAATGTCGGCCAGGTACACCTCGAACGTCCGACCGCCAGCGGTCGGCACGTCGGCCAACGCCGCGGCGACCGACCAGTCGTCACCGCTGGCAAGCCGCGCGCGCTGATCGTCGGCGGGCACGGTGGTCTCGACTGGCTCGACCACCACGCCCGACCCGGTGGTTGAGTCAGTCGTTACCACCTCGACAGGAACCGTGGTCACCGAGGAACTGCCGTCACGGCTACAGGCGGCAGCCAGCCCCCCGAGCGCCAGCAGGGCGATGGTCGTACGTCGCGACATGGGTGTGTGAAGCTAGCCCGGTGAGGCCGCTGATCATGGGCGTGGTCAACGTCACCCCCGACTCGTTCAGCGACGGCGGGCAGTTCTTCGACGCCGCGTCGGCGATCGCCCACGGGTTCGCGCTCGTCGACGAGGGGGCTGACATCGTCGACGTCGGTGGTGAATCGACCCGTCCCGGAGCGGCCCGGGTCGACATGCACGAAGAGCTGCGCCGGGTCGTTCCGGTCGTGCGCGCGCTGGCCGACGCCGGCGTCCAGGTGTCGGTCGACACGATGCGGGCCGGCACGGCCAGCGCTGCGGTCGCGGCCGGAGCGACGATCGTCAACGACGTGTCGGCCGGGCTGGCCGATCAATCGATGGCGCCGCTGGTTGCCGACGCCGGCGTGCGGTACGTGGCGATGCACTGGCGCGGCCACTCCGACCGAATGGACTCGCTGGCCAGCTATGGCGACGTGGCGACCGAGGTACGTGACGAGCTGGCCGAGCGGATCGACACGTTGCTCACGGCTGGTGTGCACCGCGACCAACTGATCGTCGACCCGGGCCTGGGCTTCGCCAAGACCGGCGACCACAACTGGGAGTTGCTGCGCCGGCTCGACGTGATCGGCGAACTCGGCCTGCCGGTCCTGGTGGGCGCCTCACGCAAGCGGTTCCTCGGCGCGGTGCTTCCCGACGGCGCCCCGGTCGAGGACCGCGACCTCCCGACCGCGATTGTCAGCGTGCTCGCCGCCCAGTCCGGCGCCTGGTGCGTCCGCGTCCACGACGTACACGCCACCCGGGTCGCCCTCGACACCCTGACCGCCTGGACCGGCCACCCAGTCAAGTAACCGCGCCCGCTGTCAAACCACCGGCCGAGCCGACCCACCACCAGGTGGTTGAGCCTGTCGAAACCACCGGGGCCAGGCAGCGCGCTGAACACCCGAAATGTCAGCGGGTGAGCCGACCCACGATGTCCACGGCGACGTCGGCGGGGGTGCGGGCGTCGGTGTCGACCTGCTCGAACTGGGCATAGGCCGCGGCCCGGGCTTCCCACAGGAGGCTGATCCGTTCCTCCACGTCGGGGCCGGCCAGCAGTGGCCGTTCGTGGGCCACGCCGTCAGCGGTGACCCGGGCGAGGATGGTGTCGAGTTCGGCCGTCAGGCAGAACACCGCGCCGGTCGCTCCGAGCACGGCGGCGTTGTCGGGGTCGAGCAGCAACCGCCCTCCGGTGGCGACGACCATGCCTTCGCGCTCGGCGAACTCGGCCGCGACCTCGCGCTCGTACTGCCGGAACGCGGCCTCGCCTGCGGTGGCGAAGATCTCCGGGATCGAGCCGTGCCGTTCGGCGATGACCGCGTCGGTGTCGACGAACTCGTACCCGAGCAGCTCGGCGACCAGACGGCCCACGGTCGACTTCCCGGTCCCCATGAACCCGGTCAGCACGACGTTGCTGGGCACACCGGGCACGCTAGCGATCACGTACCGTGCAACCTATGGGTGACCGTGTCAGCGAAGACATCCGGCCGTTCCACATCGACGTACCCGAGGCGGTACTCACCGACCTGCGCGAGCGGCTCGGCAACGCCCGCTGGCCCGACCCCGAGGTGGTCGACGACTGGTCGCAGGGCGCCCCGCTGGCGTACGTACGCACGCTCGCGGAGTACTGGCGCGACGGCTACGACTGGCGCGCCCGCGAGGCCCACCTCAACTCGTTCGACCAGTACCGCACGGCCATCGACGGGCTCGACCTGCACTTCGTCCACGTCCGCTCCGAGCAACCCGACGCACTCCCGCTGCTGATCACCCACGGCTGGCCCGGCTCGTTCGCCGAGTTCCAGCGGGTGTACCGGCCGCTCGCGGCGGCCGGGTTCCACGTCGTCGCCCCGTCGCTGCCGGGGTTCGGGTTCTCGGCCAAACCGACCGGGCCGGGCATCGGCGTGGCCCGCGTCGCCGAGCTGTGGGCAGCACTGATGGCCCGGCTCGGCTACTCGCGCTACGTCGCCCAGGGCGGCGACTGGGGGTCGGCCGTGACGGCCTTGGTCGGCGGTATCGACCCCGAGCACTGCGCGGGCATCCATGTCACGCTGGCGATGGGCACCGGCCCCGCAGGCGAGCCCACCGAACCCGACGAGCTGCGGGCGATCGAACGCATCCAGCACTACCTTGCCGTCGACTCGGGGTACTCCACCCAGCAGAAGTCGCGACCGCAGACGTTGGGCTACGGGTTACACGACTCGCCGGTGGGACAGCTGGCGTGGATCCTCGAGAAGTTCTGGGCGTGGACCGATCACCGCCACGTGCCCGACGACCCGCTGGCCGTACTCGGCCGCGACGAGGTGCTCGACGACATCACCCTGTACTGGGTGACCGGCACGGCTACGTCGTCGGCGCGCTTGTACTGGGAGAGCTTCGGCAAGCGCGACCGCGTGCCCGTCGCGGTTCCCACCGGCGTGGCCGTCTACCCGGCCGAGATCGTGCCGCCGGTGCGCAAGTGGATGGAGCCGACGTTCACGAACATCACGCACTGGCGCGAGTACGAGCGAGGCGGTCACTTCGCCGCGTGGGAGGTACCCGACACGTTCGTCGCCGACCTGGTCGAGTGGGCCGCCCCGCTGCGGTGACCGTGTCGTGAGCAGTGCCACGGACGGCGTGCGCTTCGAGGTCGTCGACCCCGCCGACGCCGAGGCGACGGCGGCGATGACGGCGTACTTCGCCGAGCTCGACGTGCGCTTCCCGGGCGGGTTCGACGCATCCGGGGCGCTCGGCCCAGGTGCGTCCTCAATGGGCGCTCCCGACGGGGCGTTCGTGCTGGCGCGCGGGGGCGACGGCCTGGTCGCCGGGTGTGGAGGGGTGCAACGTCACGACTCCACCACCGCCGAGATCAAGCGCATGTGGATCGCCCCGCACGCCCGCGGCGCCGGGTTGGGGAAGCGACTGCTGGCCGAGCTGGAACGGGTGTGCCGCGGCCTCGGCTACACGCAGGTCGTACTCGACACGAACGCCACCCTCACCGAGGCGATCGCGATGTACGAGTCGGTCGGCTACTCATCCATCGCCCGCTACAACGACAACCCCTACGCCCAACGCTGGTTCACCAAGCCACTGCTGTAGCGGCGTGGTCTCGATACACCGGCTGCGCCGGCACTCGACCACCTGGGGCACCGGTCGTCGAGTGCCGCCCTCTGGGCGGTGTGTCGAGACGACCCTCAGCCAGTGAGTTGCTTGACGTAGACGAACTCGCCAGCCGCGGTGCCCAGCTCACCGGCAGCCAGGCGGCGGTAGCCGAGGTGCTCGTAGAAGCCGTGCGAGCGCACGTTCGTCGGGGCGGTGCCGAGGTGCACGCCCGGCACCCCGCGGCGAACCAACTCGGCTTCGAGTTCGGTCATCAACCGCCGGCCCGCGCCGAGCCCTTGGGCCTCAGGGGCGAGGTCGATGTGGAGGTGCGCCGGGTAGTCGGCGAGCAGCTCGCGCCGGGCCGCCGGCGGCGCGTGGATCAGCGCGATCAGCCCGTCGTCGCGGCCCTCGAACGGGCGCGCACCTTCAGGCAGCGGGTAGCGGCGCTGGAGCGCGGGCCACCACGCCGCGGCAGCCTCGAACTCGAAGGCCGCGGTGTCGGGCGCGGCCAGCGCGTAGCCCACCACCTCGTCGCCGGATGTGGCGACGATGCCGAACCCCGATTCCAGCAGCACGTACGGGCCGACGTAGATGTGGCCGAGCAGGTCGCCGTCGGTGTAGTACCCGTTGGCATCCTCCCCAGCCGCCCCGGTGCGCAGGCAGATGGAGTACATCGCGTCGACATCGTCGAACGCGGCTGGTCGGACGAGCAGTTCGGCGGCCGGCACGGCGATGCAGGTTACGTCGCTCGCACCGCGCGCCATGGTGTCGCCCCCCTAGGTGGTTGAGCCTGTCGAAACCACCGGTCACGAACGACCAACCCGGACGCGCATCACAGCGGTGTCGCCCGGCGGCGCGCCCCGGCCGGGTCACCGCTACGTTGTGACCCCGATGTCGTTGATCTCGGCCGCCGATCTCGCCGCGCTCTTGGCCGGTGACCGCGCGCAGGCGCCGGTCGTCGTCTGCGACGTGCGGTTCTACTTGGGCGACCACGCCCAGGGTGCTCGCGAGTACGCCGAGGGCCACGTGCCGGGTGCGCGCTTCGTCGACCTGCACCACGACCTCGCCGACGTCACCCGCACGGGCGCCGGCCGGCACCCGCTCCCCTCCCCGCAGGCGTTCACCGAACTGCTCGGGCGGCTCGGCGTCACACCTACCAGCCATGTGGTGGCCTACGACGCAGCTGCGGGGGCGACAGCCGCCCGGCTGTGGTGGATGTTGCGCTCGATCGGTCACATCCGGGTGAGCGTGCTCGACGGCGGGTGGTCGGCGTGGCTGGCAGCCGGCGGGCCGACCAGTCGCGACACTCCCAACGTGACCACCACCGTGTACCCGACCGCCACCGAGTGGACGGGCACGGCCACGGCCGACGAGGTGGCCGCGGCGCTGGCCGCCGGCAGCGCCGTGGTGGTCGACTCGCGCGCGCCCGAGCGCTACCGCGGCGATACCGAGCCGCTCGACCCGCGCGCCGGGCACGTGCCGGGAGCGATCAACCGGTTCCACGCCGCCAACGTCGGCGCCGACGGCGTGCTGTTGGGTGCCGCCGACCTGGCTCCCCGTTTCGCCGAGGTGGGCACCGCGCCGATCGTGTATTGCGGCAGCGGGGTCACCGCCTGCCACAACCTGCTGGCGATGGAACGAGCTGGCGTCACCGGCGCACGCCTGTATCCCGGCTCGTGGAGCGAGTGGTCGAGCGACCCTGAACGGCCGGTGGCAGTGGGGTCGCAGCCGTGACCACCCGCCACATCCTCACGCTGGTGTGCCCCGACCGGCCCGGCATCGTCTTCGCTGTGTCGGCCGGGCTGCTCGACGTCGACGCCAACATCGCCGAGAACGCCCAGTTCTCCGAACCCGACTCGGGGCAGTTCTGCCTGCGCACCGTGCTCGACACCGACGAGGCCGACCCCGACGCGGTCCGCACGGCCGTGCTCACCCGGTTGCGCGCGGCCGGCGCGGTGGCCGACGATCACCCCGGCCCGCGGGTGCGTCGCGCCGACGACCTGCCGCGGATCATGATCATGGTGTCGAAGGCCGATCACTGCCTGGTCGACCTGCTGTACCGCTGGTCGAGCGGCGGGCTGGCGGTGGAGATCCCGCTGATCGTGTCGAACCATCCCGACCTCGCCGGGCACGCCGAGCGGCACGGCATCGAGTTCGCGCACCTGCCGGTGACGTCCGACACCAAGGCCACCCAAGAGGCCGCCCTGCGGGACTTGATCGACGAGCACCGCATCGACCTGGTCGTGCTGGCGCGGTACATGCAGATCCTGTCCGACGAGCTGTGCCGCGAGCTGGCCGGCCGGGTGATCAACATCCACCACTCGTTCCTGCCCGGCTTCAAGGGTGCCCGCCCGTACCATCAGGCGCACGCCCGCGGCGTCAAGCTGGTGGGCGCCACCGCCCACTTCGTCACCGGCGACCTCGACGAGGGCCCGATCATCGAGCAGGACGTCGCCCGCGTCACGCACGCCCACACGGCCGAGGCGCTGGTGGCCCTCGGTCAAGACACCGAGCGGCTCGTGCTGGCCCGCGCCGTGCGCCTGTGGGCCGAGGACCGGATCATCCTCGTCGGCTCGAAGACCGTCGTCTTCGCATGACCGGCCGCACGACCAGTGCGGTTCCCGATGCGCTGATCCGCGCCGCCGAGAACTTGTTCGCCGAGCACGGGTCGGACGCGGTGAGCCTGCGCGACATCCTCAGGGCTTCCGGCGTGTCGAACGCGTCGGCGATCCAATACCACTTCGGCGATCGGAGCGGCCTGATCCGGGCGGTCCTCCACAAGCACGAACCGGCGGTCGATCAGCGTCGCCACCAGTTGCTCGACGCCTACGCCGAAGCCGGTCGCACCGACATGCGCGAACTGGCGGGCGCGTTGGTGCTTCCGCTGGCTGACGAGCTCGAGAACCCCGACGGTGGTGTCGGGTTCCTCCAGCTGGTGTCCGACCTCTACAACCGCCCGAACCCCACGTTCGACCCGGATCGCTTCGACGAGCGCGCCCACAGCATCCATCGCTGGCGGGCGCTCGTCATGCCGCTGCTCACCCCCGAGGCGGTGCGCCTCCACCGCCGCTTCGACGCGCTTCGCTTCACCGTGTCGGAACTGGCCCGGCGCGGGCGTTCGAGCCGGCGCGACCACCGGCTGTTCACGAGCCAGCTGACCGACCTGGTCACCGCCCTGCTGCTCGCCCCCGTGTCGGACCAGACACGACGCCTACTCTCGCGATAGAGTAATGCAACCGCATTACTCATCCGAGACGGAGGCAACATGGCGTGGGACTTCTCCACCGACCCTGAGTTCCAGGCGAAGCTCGACTGGGTCGAGCAGTTCTGCATCGAGAAGGCCGAGCCGCTGCACTACGTGTTCCCGTACGCGGTGCGTTCACCCGATCCCGCCGTCAAGGCCTACGTGCGGAGCCTCCAGCAGGAGATCAAAGACCAGGGCCTGTGGGCGATCTTCCTCGACGAGGAACTCGGCGGGCCGGGGTTCGGGCAACTCAAGCTCGGCCTACTGAACGAGATCATCGGCCGCTACCCCGCCGCGCCGCAGTTGTTCGGCGCGGCCGCGCCCGACACGGGGAACATGGAGATCCTCGCCGCCTACGGCACCGACGAGCAGAAGAAGCGCTGGCTCGAGCCGCTGCTCGCCCAGGACATGTTCTCGGCGTACTCGATGACCGAGCCGCAGGGCGGCTCCGACCCGAACCTGTTCACCACCCACGCCGTGCGCGACGGCGAGGAGTGGGTGATCAACGGCGAGAAGTGGTTCACGTCGGCCGGTCGCGTCGCCGACCTGCTGTTCGTGATGTGCACGAACGGGATCTTCATCGTGCCGCGCACCACCCCGGGCGTGGAGATCATGCCCGAGCCGCGCAACCACAACCACATCAAGTACCACGACGTGCGCGTGCCGCTCGACCATCTGCTGGGGCCCGAGGACGGCGCCAAGGTGCTCGCCCAGCGCCGGCTGGGCGGCGGGCGCATCCACCACGCGATGCGCACCATCGCCCAGTGCAAGCTGGCGTTCGACATGATGTGCGAACGGGCCCTCAGCCGCGAATCACACGGCAAGATCATCGGCGAACACCAGATGGTGCAGGAGAAGATCGCCGACTCGTACGCGGCGATTCGCATGCTGCGCCTGTTCGTACTCGAGACGGCGTGGAAGATCGACAACACCTCCACGCAGGAGGCGCGCACCGACATCGCCGCCGTGAAGTACACGATGGCCAAGGTGCTCCGCGAGGTGTCGTTCAACGCGCTCCACATCCTCGGGTCGTTGGGCACCACCGGCCTCACCCCGATTCAGGACATGTACGCGGCCGCGCCCACGATGGGTATCGCCGACGGCGTCGACGAGGTCCACAAGGCCACGGTCGCCCGCCGGGTGCTCAAGCAGTACCGGCCGCACGAGGGGTTCTGGCCCACCGAGTACTTCCCCGCCAAGCGTGAGCAGGCGTGGCGCACGATGCAGCCCGTGCTCGACGCCAACACCGACCTCGCCCAAGCCGCCGAGCGCTACAAGGCCTACACCGAACGCCGCTCGACACGCTGAGGGCGGTCAGAGGGGGCCGTCGGGGATGCTGCCGTGGACCCACACGGGGAGGCCCTGGGGCATGAAGTCGTTCTCCCAGATCCAGTCCATCGCCGGCACGCTGACGCGCACGCAGCCGTGCGATGCCGGGTAGTTGGGAATGCTGTTCGACCCGTGCACGGCGATGCCGCCGGTGAAGTACTTCGGGCGGTAGATCTGGCCGAGGTCGCCCTCGCGCCAGCCGTCGGCGTGCTCGCGGTACACCGCGTGGAGCCCGTTGCGGGTGACCGAGTTGCCGACCTCGCGGATCGTGGGGTCGTTCTTGTTGACCTCGTCGTACGGGATCTCGCTGCCGGTGGACGTGTTCAGCGTCCACATCGTGACGCCGTCGACGACGATGAACAGCAACTGGCGGGCCTTGTCGACCTCGATCAGTGTGCCGGCATCGCTGCGGCCCTTGGCCTTGGAGGTGGCCGCCGACAGCGCCTCGGCCGTCTCGGCACCGAGCACCCCGTCAGCGGTGAGGCCGTGATACTTCTGGAACGCCATCACGGCCTGCTGGGTGGTGAGGCCGTAGTCGCCGTTGGTCGCCTGGAGCCAGAACCCGAGTTCGAGCAGGCGCCACTGGGCTCGCTCGGTTTCGGCGCCGTTGCTCCGCCCGACCGCCGCGATCGGCTGATCGAGCGCCGGCACCTCGTACGGACTGACCGTGGTCGTGGTGGTGGGCGGCAGCGTGGTCGTGGTGGGTGCGACCGTGGTGGTGGGCGCCAGCGTGGTGGTCGTCGTGGTGGTGGCCGCAGTGGTGGTGGGCCGCACGGTGGTGGGCGTGATGGTGGGCCGCTCGGTGGGCGGCGCGCTGGCGAGCGAGGTGGTGGCACACGACGCCAGCACCATCGCCGCCGGGATCAACAGAAGGGTTCGTGAGGTGCGCATCGGTGGGGTTTCAGCTGTGGGCTCGGTTCGGTTCGCCGCACCCCGCAGCGGTTGAGCGGGCTGCCGCCACCCGCCACGTGTGTTCCTCTGCACCCTAGCGGTGGGGTACGTGTGGGTGGGGGCAGGTCCGGCCCGTTTCGTCAACGATTCGGCAACAGTTCCGTGGCGATTCGGTGAACGTCGACCGGAGCGCGTGAAATCCCCGCGAAGCCGTCGGTAGCGAGCCCGGCAACCAGCTCGCCCGGCCTGGCGCCGGGCTCGGCCGGCACACAGAGCGACTGGGCGAGCGCGACCGCTACGGCCGGCGGCGTGGCCCCACGCGCGACCAGGTCGGCCAGCGTGATCGCCGTGTTGGCGGCGCCCGCCCGCTTGGCGAGTCGCCGGCCGTCGCCGTCCACCACCAGCGGGATGTGGGCGTATTCGGGCTGCGGCAGGCCGAGGAGACGCTGGAGCATGATCTGACGCGGGGTCGACTCGAGCAGGTCGTCGCCGCGCACCACCTGGGTAACGCCCTGGGCGGCGTCGTCGACCACCACCGCCAGGTTGTAGGCCGGTACCCCATCGGCCCGGGCGAGCACGACGTCGTCGACCGCGCCCTCGTACGGCCCCGCGATCCTGTCGACGAAGCCGATCCGCTCGCCGTCGGTACGCAGCCGGAGCGCTGGGGGCCGGCCAGCGGCTTCCCGATCGGCCCGCTCGGCCGGGGTCAGGTCGCGGCACGTGCCCGGATACCCACCGACAGGCCCGTGCGGCGCTGCTGCGGCTGCGGCGATCTCGCGGCGGGTGCAGTAGCAGGGGTACACGCGCCCGTGCGCACGGAGTTCGTCGATCGCCGCCCGGTAGTGGTCGAAGCGCTCGCTCTGGAACAGCACCGGCCCGTCCCAGTCGATGCCCAGTGCGGCCAGGTCGGCGAGTTGACGCTCGGCGTGTTTCGGGGAGGACGTGACCCGGTCGAGGTCCTCCATCCGGACGACGAACCCGATGCCGGCAGCCCGAGCCGCGAGCCAGGCGAGCAGCGCGGTCCGTAGGTTCCCCACGTGCAGGTCGCCCGTCGGGGAGGGCGCAAACCGTCCGGCCACCCACCCGTCTCTACCACCATCCCGACGCACCTGCACTCACCCTGAATCCACCGATCGCCGCGGCCGCTCGCCGGCGTTGCCCCAGTCCACGGCGGTTGCGTCCACGTTGACCCTGGTGCACCGCCAGTGAAGCCCAGCCTGCGTGGCGCTTGAACGCACAGCGTTACGGAGCCTGGATTCACCGTGATGGCGGCGAGGAACGAGCCGCAAGATCGATGGATCCAGGCCCACATTCGGGGCTGGTTTGGCGTGCGGTGCGAGGTGGGGGTGGGGCGCTGCGTTCTAACATGCCGGGATGCGATGCCCCGTGTGCGACCGGCCGGTAGCGGCCGGTCAGCGCTTCTGCACGGGGTGCGGCACCGCGCTCACCGACTCGGACGCTGGTGAACCGACGTCGGTGGTGACGATTCAGCCGCTGGGCGACCAGTCCACCGACAACGACTGGGCCGACCCGGTGTGGGCGCCCACCGGGAGCGTCCCCGTTCAGCCTCCCGCCGACGTCACCGGCCAGATGCCCGCGACCCAACCGCTCGAGGTCGCTCCACCCGAGCCGCAACTGCCCGACGAGTCGGTACTGACACCGTACGACTACGGCGGCGACACCACCATCGTCACGCCGGTCGAGTCGTCGACGGCGGTGCTGCCGGTGGGGTACGGCGAGCCTGCCGAGCGCCGCCGGTTCGAGTTCCGGGTCAACGCCGTGTTCGTGCTGGGTATCGCCGGCTCGCTGGTGGCGATGGCAGCGCTGTTCACCAGCGTGCTCCGCATCGAGAGCAACCGCGCGTTGGTCCCTCGCGCCGACGTCCCGTTCGGGTTCGGTACCGGCACCTGGCTACTCGACGACCTCGCCGACAACCTCTCGGTCGCCGGGCTGCTGGCGGTGATCGCGATGGCGGTGGGCGCGGTCGCCTCGGCGCTCGGGTGGACGTGGGGTGGCGGGTTGGCCGGTGGCGGTGGGCTGGCCTTCGGGGGTGTCGCCGCGATCGCGGTGGGTCTCGCCCAGATTCCCATCGACGCGGCCCACGCCTACGCCAAGATCCCGGCCGACCCGCCGTTCACGCTGTCGATCACCCGCGACCTCGGGTACCACCTGCTGATCGTGGCCGCCGCGCTCGGCCTGGTGCTGTTCTTCGCCGCCTTCAACGATGCCTCCGACCATCGCCCGGGCCTCAACCCGTGGATCGCCGCGCTCGGCGGTCTGGCGGTCGTGATCGCCACGGCCGGGCCGCTGCTGCCCGAGGGCCGCGGGCTGTTCAGCGACAACTGGTACCTGGTCGAAGCTCCCGGCGAGCCGCCGGCGATGCTGCTCGTCGCCAGGATGATCCAGCTCGCCGCGTTCGCGGTCGCGGGGCTGATCGGGTTCCTCAGCGTGCGCCGGTTCGGCATCGGACTGGCCGTGGGTGGTTCGCTGCCGTTCATCTGGATGGCGGCGGCCACGTTGCTCGACCTCACCGACCACCCGGTCGGCCCGGCGTTCCGCAACCCCGGCTCGTCGGCGGTCGACCTGCACGGCGTGACCGTGATCGGGGTCGCCGCGGTCGCGTCGATGCTGCTGCTGGCCATCATCGCCGCCTACGACCAGGGCGTCCGCGAGCGCACGTACTGAGCGGCCTCGGCCGCGAGCGCGCGTGCTGACCCTGGATCCACCGATCGCCGCGGCCGCTCGTGGACGTGGCCCCAGCTCACGGCGGTCGCATCCACGTGTGGCCCTGATGCACCGCCGGCGAAGCCCAGCCTGCGTGGCGCTTGAACGCAAAACGTTGACGAGCCTGGATTCACCGTGATGACGGCGAGGCACGAGCCGCCAGATCGGTGGATTCAGGCTGGCAGACTGCGGGGGTGAGCGACCGGACCATCGACACGACGGGGAACCCGATCGAGCTGCGCAGCGACAACGCCGCCGGCGTGGCGCCCGAGATCGTCGCCGCCCTCGACGCGGCCAACGTCGGGTCGGCCCTGGCGTACGGCGCCGACCCGTTGACCGAGCAGCTCCACGACGTGGTCCGCGACGTGTTCGAACACCCGACGGCGCGGGTGTTCCCCGTCACCAGCGGCACCGCGGCCAACTCCTTGTCGCTCTCGTCGCTCACGCCACCGTGGGGCGCGGTGCTGTGCCACACGTCGGCGCACATCCTCAACTCCGAAGGCGGGGCGACGTCGCTGCTCGGGGGCGGCGCGCAGATGGTCGGCGTCGCCGGCGACGACTCGCTGATCGACCCGGCGGCACTCCAGGCGACGCTCGACGCAGCGTGGTGGGGCGACCCGCACCACAGTCAGCCGAGCGTGCTGTCGTTCACCCAACCGAGCGACCGCGGCACTGTGTACCCCGTGGCCCGGCTGGCCGAGCTGACGGCGATCGCCAAGCCGTTCGGCCTGCGCGCCCATCTCGACGGTGCCCGCGTAGCGAACGCGCTCGTGTCCACCGGGGCCAGCCCGGCCGACATGACCTGGCGGGCCGGCATCGACGCGGTGTCGCTGGGGGCGACCAAGAACGGCGCCCTGTCGGCCGAGGCGATCGTGGTGTTCGACGACCGCGCCGCCGACGAACTCGTCTACCGCACCAAGCGGGCCGGGCACGTCACGTCGAAGATGCGGTTCCAGTCGGCCCAGCTGATCGCCTACCTCACCGACGGTCTGTGGCTGCGCTTGGCCGCCAACAGCAACGCTCGCATGGCCGAACTGGCGGCCGGGCTGACAGGCCTCGCCGACCGCGGGGTGCGGGCGCTCAACCCACCCGACGTGAACATGCTGTTCGTCGCTCTGCCCGACGGCGTTGCCGACGCACTCGAGGCCGCCGGAGTGCTGTTCTACCGAATGGGTTCCGATGCCGGAGATGACGTGGTTCGCTTCGTCACCAGTTGGCAGACCACCCCCGACGACATCACCAACGTCCTCACCCGCCTCACCACAATCGTCGAGCACTAGATGTGGCGTCGTACGCGGTCGTCGAGTGGCGCACTCGCGGCGGAGCCGCCGCCCCGTTGTATGTCTCGATACGGCCGCAGAACGGCCACTCGACAACCGTCTCGACGCTGGTGCGCGCACCAACGTCTCGATACGGGCGCTGCGCGCCCACTCGACGACCGGGCCCAAGGCGCCTGTTCACGGGCCGCTTGGCACGGGATGGTTGAGGGGGTGGGGTGACCGGGGCGGTGTTGACGATCGACCTGGGGACGTCGGGGCCGAAGGCGGCGGTGGTCGATGCCGAGGGGCGGGTGCTCGGTTCGGCACGGGCGTCGGTCGCCACCCGGTTCGGGCCCGACGGCGCGGCCGAGCAGGACCCGGCCGAGGTGTGGCAGGCCACCGTCGACGCCTGTCGTCAGGCGACCCAGGCCGCTGGAAGCACTGAGTGCGTGGCGTTGATCGCCTCGGCGCAGTACTCGTCGGTGATCCCGGTCGACGCCGACGGCGAGCCGACGCTGCCGATGATCACCTGGATGGACGGGCGCGGCTCGCCGCGCAAGCTGCGCTCTGCCGGCGCCGGCCGCACCAACCCTGCTCACCTCGCCGACTGGTTCCGCCGCCACGGCCTGGCGCCGATCGAGGCCGGGATCACGCTCAACCACCTTCGCTGGGTGCGCCACGCCCGGCCCGACGAGTACGCCCGCGCGGCGGCCTTCCTCGAGCCGGCCGACTACCTCACGCTGCGCCTCACCGGGCGGGCCACCGCCAACCCGTGTACGGCCTTAATGTTCCTGCTCACCGACAACCGCACGCCCACCCCCACCGCGTGGGACCGGGCCCTGGCGGCCCATGCCGGCATCGACGTCGCCAAGCTGCCCGAGTTGGTATCGGCCGGCAGCGACGTCGGCCCGGTACTCCCCGCGGTGGCCGCCGAGCTGGGCATCGCCACCGGGGCGCGGGTGTTGAGCGGCCTGAACGACACCCAGGCCGGAGCCCTGGCCTCCGGCGCGGCCACCGGTGACGGAGCCGGCCTGTCGCTCGGTACCACCGCCGTGATCGCCGCGCGCTGCGCCCGCCACCGCGCCGACCCGCGCACCTCGGTGTTCGCCTCGCCCGGGCCGTGCCCCACCGACGCGGCCGGGTACCTGATGTCGGCCGAGAACGGCCTCGCCGGGGGCGCGCTCGAACACACCAGCACGCTGCTCTACCCGGGCCACGCCGAGCCGGCCGAGCGCTACGCCGCGTTCACCGCCGACGCCGCGGCCGCGCCGCCCGGCAGCCGCGGGGTGCTGTTCCTGCCGTGGCTGCGCGGCGCGCTCGCCCCGGCGGCCGACGGGCGAATGCGCGGCGGGTTCCTCAACGTCGGCCTCGAGCACGATCGCACGCACCTCGCCCGGGCCGTCGTCGAGGGCATCTCGCTCAACGTGCGACGCCTGCGCCGGCCGGCCGAGCGCTACGCCGGGCGACGCTTCGACGAGTTCACGGTGTACGGCGGCGGCGCCCAGAGCGACCTGTGGTGCCAGGTGCTGGCCGACGTGCTTCAGTCGCCGATCCGTCAGCTCGATCACCCCGGCCACGCCAACTGCATCGGCATCGGCCTGTTCGCCTTCGCCCGCCTGGGCGTGATCACCGACGCCGATATCACCGCCCGGGTCCCAGTGCGGCACACGTACCACCCCGACTCGGCCACCGCGCCGGTGTACGCCGAACTGGCCGAACGGTTCGCCGAGGCGTTCAAGGTCACCCGCCCGCTGTTCCATCACCTCCACGACGCCCGACGACTCTTCAGATAGGACGTGTTCCGATGAGCTCCCTCTACCCCTACGCCGAGCGTTACGGCGTGCTCGACCGGCTGCCCACCGAGGGCCTCGATCCGGCCGAGATCCGCCGCCAGCTCACCGAGATGGCCGCCGCCGAAGACCTCACCTGGGAGGGCGGCAAGGTCAGCGGCACGATGTACTGCGGCGACCACGAGCACTACGAGTTCCTGAACGACATGTTCGGCCTGTACTCGCACGTCAACGTGTTGCAGCGCGACATCTGCCCGTCGATGAGCCGGTTCGAGTCGGAGGTCATCGCGATGACGCTCGGCATGCTCCACGGCGAGGCGGTCGCCGCCCACGACCCCGCGCAGCAGGCGTGCGGCACGATGGGCGCGGGCGGCTCAGAGAGCATCCTGCACGCCGTGCTCGCCTACCGCGACTGGGCCCGCGCCGAAAAGGGCATCCGGCACCCGCAGATGATCCTGCCCGACACGGCCCACACGGCGTTCCTGAAGGGCGCCCACGTGTTCGACGTCGAGCTCGTGCTGGCGCCCACCGACCCGGTCACCACGCTGGTCGACGTCGACTTCGTGCGCGCCGCCGTCACCGACCGCACGGCGTTCCTCGTCGGCTCGGCCGGCAACTACCCGTACGGCACGATCGACCCGATCGAGTCGCTCAGCGAGATCGCCGTCGAGCACGGCATCGGCCTGCACGTCGACGGTTGCCTCGGCGGGTTCATCCTGCCGTGGGGTGAACGGCTGGGCTACGACATCCCCGTCTGGGACTTCCGCCTGCCCGGCGTCACGTCGATCTCGGCCGACACCCACAAGTACGGCTACGGGCTCAAGGGCACGTCGGTGTTGGCGTGGCGCGACAAGAGCTACCGCAAGTACCACTACTACGCCGAGCCGGCGTGGAAGGGCGGGCTGTACGCGTCGGCCGGGCTGCTCGGCTCGCGGTCGGGTGGCCTGGTGGCGGCCACGTGGACGGCGATGGCGTCACTCGGCGAAGCGGGCTACCTCGAGCGCGCCCGGGCGATCTTCGAGACCGCGTTCGCGATGCAGGGCGCGGTGCGGTCGCATCCCGAGCTACGGATGATGGGCGACCCGACGTTCTGCTTCTCGTTCACGTCCGACGAGTTCGACATCTACCACGTCAACGATTCGATGAAGACCAAGGGCTGGCGCTTCAACGGCCAGCAGCTCCCGAGCGCGATCCACATGTGCGTCACCGGCCCGCAGACCCAACCCGGCGTGGTCGACCAGTTCGCGACCGACCTGCATGAGGCCGTCGGGTACGCGCGGGAACGGGTGGGCGAGCAACCTCTGAGCGGCTCGATGTACGGCGGCGCCGGCACCGAAGACCAGACCATCAACGGCATGTACTGGTACCTCGACGTCACCCAAGACGGCCCGCACGGCGCTCCGTAACCGACCAGGTGGTTGAGCCTGTCGAAACCACCGGGAGCAACCAGCACCTGAGCAGCATCTGGCCGACCTGTCCGGCCGAATGCTGTACGACCTCACGCGGGGACGATGGCGAGCGGTGAGAGGCGCCGCCGCAACAGCCGCACGACGCTCGCCGGCTCGTCCATCACCTGCTCGAACGTGAACTCGAACACGTCGAGTCCGAGCTCCTGGAGCTCGTTGCGGCGGCGGGCGTCGGCGGCCCGTTCGCGTGCGCTGGCGTGTCCGAGTTCGCCCGACACCTCGACGACGAGTTGGTGATCGGGCCAGTAGAAGTCGACCCGGGCGATCGTGCGCCGGCCGGCCCGGAACACGACCTGCGGTTCGGGTTCGGGCAGGTCGTGCTCGTCGATCAGTTCGCGGAACCGGCGCTCGAGCATCGACTCACCGCCCGAGTGGCGCAGTACCGAACCGACCAGATAGGCGGCGTGCTTGCGCGGTCCGCGCAACTCGCGGATCCGCCGCTCGATCGCCGCCGGCGCACTGATGCGCATGCGCACGGCCGAGTCGATCGCCGCGGCCAGGTCGTCACGATCCACCTCCCACACCAAGTCGACGATCGTGCGTGTCGCCGACGTCACGCGCAGCCCCCGGACGGTGACCGTGTCGTTGCGACGCAGCGAACTCGACGACCGCACGTCGCCTTCGAACCGGCTCCCGCGCTTGCCGGGAGGCACAAGGAACTGGACCGGTCCGGGTTCGAAGTGATCGAAGCCGTGCAGCGCGCCAGCCGCGCAGTGGCTCACCGCGGCGGTCGGCCCGAGGGTCATCAGTCCGCACATCAGCTGCTGTTCCCACGACACCGGCGAGCCGACCAGTCGCCACACCCGCGGCGCACACCGAGCCAGCCGACTGCCGGCAACCCAGCGTTCGAGTTCCGGCTTGCGCACCCCCGAGGCGCGTCAGTGCGGCACGGTCGACGAGCCCGTGGTGGTCGGCAGTGAAGTCGGTGACGGCGAGCCAATGGTCCATACCTCTGTGTGGGCAGCACGCACGCCCGATCGGAACGCCCTGGGGACTGCTCCCCGCGGGCATCGTGCAGCGTTTGGCTGGACTGTCCGGCCAGATGCTGCACGCCCTCGGCCCGTTGTAACGTGCGGTGGGATGGAGGGGCGGTCGTTGACGCAGCGGCTGAACTGGTTGCGGGCCGGCGTGCTCGGGGCCAACGACGGGATCATCTCCACTGCCGGGCTGGTCGTCGGGGTGGCCGCGGCCAGCGACGAGCGCAGTGCGGTCGCCACCGCGGGTGTGGCGGGCCTGGTCGCCGGGTCGGTGTCGATGGCGCTCGGCGAGTACGTGTCGGTGAGCACGCAGCGCGACAGCGAGCGGGCGATCATCGCCCGCGAAATCCGCGAGCAGAAGGAGATGCCCGAGGAAGAGCACGAGGAGCTGATCGGCGTGCTCGAAGACCAGGGACTCACCTACGACACCGCCCACGAAGCGGTGCACCAACTCGAGGCGAAAGATCCAATCAGATCGCACCTGCGAATCGAGTACGGCATCACCCCCGACGACCTGGCGAACCCGTGGGCCGCGGCGGGGTCGTCAGCGGTGGCGTTCTCGACCGGCGCCCTGTTGCCGCTCCTGGCGGCGGTGCTGCCCAGCGCCGACTGGCGCGCCCCGGTGACGTTCGTGGCGGTACTGATCGGCCTGTGCCTCACCGGCTACGTGAGCGCCCGCCTCGGGGGTTCGCCACCGGGCCGAGCGGTCGCCCGCCTGGTCGTCGGCGGCGCCGCGGCCATGGTGATCACCTACGCCGTCGGCCAACTCCTCGGCGCGGCCGTCTCGTAGCGGGCCGTCGGTTCAGCAGCCCCACAGCTCAGTCAGCGCCCGCAACCGTCGGCTGAGCAACGTCGGATTCAGCCGCGCCCGCTCCGACGGGCCGGCACACGCAGCAACCCCTCGGGCGCCTCCGTCGCTCCGCGAGTGCTGCATCGACCGGAGTCGCCCGAGCCGCGCACCAACCAGATTGTGGCCCAAGGCCAGGCACGCCCACGCGAGGTGCCTGGCACATTGCGCTGCCGAGCGCGGCAGCGGGCACAGCCGCCAGTAGGCGTCGGCCGACCCACGCGCCAACCAACGTGGCGCGCACTCACGACCATCCCTCAGCCGCCAGCACGGCGCAGAAACAGCCGCAACGGAACCGGCCCGCTCAGCGACCCCGCCGGCGGACCGGGGTGCGGTGCCAGCGGCGCACCAGCTCGGCGCCTTCGGGGAGCGCCCGCCACTCAGCGAGCGTGGCATCGAGCACGGCGTCGACCGGGGTGGGCTCACCGGCGCGCCAACCAAAGTGGTACGCGTTCACGATCGCCTCCGACTCGGCGAGCTCGGCGGTGTAGCGACGGATGACGGCCCGGCCCTCGGCGGTGACGCGGCGGCCCATCGAGTCGAACGTGGCACCCTCGGCGACACATCCCCAAAAGCCGTGCTCGATGCCCAACTCCTGCTCGATCACGAACGTCGCCAGGTCGTGCGGCACATCGCTGCCGGCCGCCATCGTGCTACCTGGAACGCGCGTGCGAGGTGGGCGCAGCGCCTCCCAGCTGCACCCACGACCCTTCGCCGCCTTCCGGAACCTGACCTCCATGGTGGGCACGCTAGAAGCCGTCGGCCTGGGCGGCATGGCAGGATTCGGTCCGTGAAGCTCACGCTGATGCTGGCCGACAGCGCCCAGGCCGTGCAGGGCAAGCTGTACATCCTGGGCGGGGGCTGGGACACCACGATGGTCGACCCGAACGGGTTCGTGCCGCCGTCGGCGCTGGCGGCCCTGATCCGCGTGCCGTGGGACCTCGCCAATGCGCCCCATCGAGCCACGTTCCGGCTGCTCGACGCCGACGGGCAGGTTGTCACCGCGGACGGCGAGCCGGTCGAGATGCACAACGACTTCGAGGCCGGGCGCCCGCCGGGTACGCCTGCCGGCGCCGACCTGCCGATCCCCATCGTGTGGAGTCTCGGGCCGCGGCCGATGGACCTTGGTCGCTACACATGGTCGTTGACGGTCGACGACGAGGTGATCTGGTCGACCGAGGTGGCGTTCACGGTGCGGTCACACGACCCGTCGTTCCCAGGCCCCGCCGACTGACCGTCAGCGGAGGCCATCCCAGATCAGCCACACGCCGAACAGCACGAACGTGGCCGAGGCACCGATCTTGATCGTGCGCTCGGGCAGGCGTGCGCCGAGCTGCTGGCCGATCACGATCGCCAGCGCGTCGGCGGCGACCATGCCGACCGTCGAGCCGGCCCACGTACCGGTCCAGGCCCAGAAGCCAGGGTCGTCGGCAGCCAGCGTGACGGTGGCCAGCATCGTCTTGTCCCCCAGCTCCGACAGGAAGAACGCGCCGGCCACGCTGAAGAACACGCTGCGTTGCACACGCCCCGCTTTGGCGGCTTCGTCGTCGTCGAGCTTGTCGCCGCGCAGCGTCCAGGCGGCGAAGGCGAGGAACGCGACACCGGCGATCACCGAGATCGCCCTGGTGGGCAACGCCACGCCCAACCCGGCGCCGAGGGCGACACTGGCCAGGTGCACGACGGCGGTCGCGGCGGTGATCGCCAGCAGGATCGTCGTGGCCCGGTAGCGGGCGGCGAAGGTCATCGCCATCAGCTGGCTCTTGTCGCCCAGCTCGGCGACGAAGATCAGTCCGAAACTGATGAGGAAGGCGTGCAGCACGTGGTTCTCCGGGTGGGTTGTGGCCCGGTCGGAGCGGCCCTGGGGGAACGCCTCGGCCGGGCATCGATTGATGCCTGGCCGAAGGTCTTGCTCACCCGCCGCAGCGGGCCTGGGGACCGGGGCTCATCACCCAGCGTGTCGATCCACCAGCTTCGGAGCTACTCCCCTTCGCCACCGGCCAGGGTACCGTCGATCACGTGGGTTCATCCAATCCGCTCGATCTCGTCACCGGAGCGTTCGGTAACACCGGGAGTGTCATCACCCGCAGCCTGCTGGCCGGTGGGCGGCAGGTGCGCACGTTGACGTCGCACGCCCCCGACGAGGTTCCCGACGGCGTCGAGGTGTTCGAGTGGCACGACCTGGCCGCCGCGTTCGAGGGGGTGAGCACGTTCTACAACACGTTCTGGATGCGCACCGGCAACCCTGGGTCGGCCGGCACCGACTACTCGCAGGCGGTGGCCCGATCGACCGCCCTGATCGAGGCCGCCGCGGCAGCCGGCGTCGAGCGGATCGTGCACCTGTCGGTGGCCCGGGCCGACGACCCGGCCGCGGCGGGCTACCCGTACTTCGCCGCCAAGGCCCACGTCGAGGGCGTGCTGCGCTCGACCGGGGTCGCCCACACGATCGTGCGACCGGCGCTGATCTTCGGGGGCGGCCCGGGGATGGTCGAGCAGCTGGCGCTGGTACTCCGCCGCAGCCCGGTGATGGGTGTGGCCGGCAACGGTCGTTACCGCGTGCGCCCCGTGCACGTCGACGACGTCGCCACCCTGTGCCTCGCCCACACCGATGGCGTGACCGACGCGGTCGGCCCCGACCGGCCGACGTTCGAGGAGTTGGCGCGGGCGGTGGCCGCGGCGCTGGGCAAGCGACGCCTGTTCCTGCACCTGCCGACGGCGATGGTGGTCGCCGCCGGGCGGGCGCTCGGCAAGCTGGTCCGCCAGGAGTTGATCACCGGCGATGAGCTGCGTTCGACGATGGACGGGTTGGCCGACACCGACGGCCCGGCCACCGGCACCGTCGGTGTGCTCGACTGGATCGCTACGGAAATGACGAGTTGTGTCTGAAGGGTCGGTGGTTTCGACAGGCTCGACCACCTTGAGTTGCGCGGGCCAAGGTGGTTGAGCCTGTCGAAACCACTGGGCGAAGCGGCACTCGGGTGTTGCGGGTGGGGTGCGCGATGTGGGCGCACAAGCCGTGGCAGGGCCGGTACCTGCCGGCCGACTTGCGACGCGACGAGCAGTTGCCGGCCTACGCCTCGTGGTGCACCGCGGTGGAGGGCAACACGACGGCCTACGGCGTGCCGGCGGCAGCGACGATCGCCAGCTGGGCCGCGGGTACGCCCGACGACTTCCGGTTCTGGTTCAAGTTCCCGCAGACGATCACCCACCACCGCCGCCTGCGCGACGTCGCCGCCGACGCGGCCGCGTTCGTCGACCTGCTGGCGCCGCTGGGCGAGCGCGCCGAGACGCTCGTCGTGCAACTGCCGGCGTCGTTCGGCCCCGGCGAGCTCGACGCGCTGGCCGGCTTCCTGCGGCGCGCGCCGGCCGGTCCGCGCTACGCCGTCGAGGTCCGCCACCCGGCCTTCTTCGACGGGGGACATGCCGACCGCGCGCTGACCCGGTTGCTCACCGACCGCGTCGCCGAGTGGGTCACGTTCGACACCACGACGATGTTCGCCAGCCCGCCGACGAGTGACGCCGAGCGCGAGGCCTGGAGCAACAAGCCCCGACTACCGCGGCGGGCCGTGGCGCTGGGCGATCGCCCCGCGGTACGGCTGCTCGGTCGCGACGACGTGGCCGCGACGGTCGCCGGTTGGGACCCCTGGATTCCGGTACTCGTCCGGTGGCTCGCCGAGGGCCGCACACCCACGGCGTTCGTGCACACGCCCGACAACGACGTGGCCCTCGCGCTCGCCCGCCAACTCCACGACACGGTCCGCGCCGCGGCCGCCGAACAGGGCATCGCCGTCGACCCGCTCCCCACGCCCCTCTCCCCCGAACCGACCACGCTGTTCTGAGCCGTATCGACTTGCGTTCAAGCGCCACGCAGGCTGGGCTCCGCGAAGGGTGCACCGAAGCCAACGCCGACGCGACCGCCGTGGCCTGGGGAACCGCTGGCGGGCGACTGCAAAGATCGGTGGATCTACGGGGTCAGTGAGCACGCGCCTCGCCCGGGTGGTCGAGTGCCGGCGCTGCCGGTGTATCGAGACATACAACGAGGTGGCGGCTGCGCCGCGAGTGCGCCACTCGACGACCGTAGGCACAGCCGTCTACCCGCTGAGCCCCGCGTCAGTTGAACACGGCGAGGGCGTCGTGGGCGGCGGGTGCCTCGCCGGCGAACTGGGGGAGCTGCTGGCGAAGTTGCAGCACGATCGCCACACGGACACGGTCCCCGCTCTGGACGCACGACGCGTGCAGGTTGTTGAGGATCCGGGCGACCACCTGGCGGGGCGGGGTCACCGCGAGGAACGCGGCCGACCAACCGTCGACCCCCAGCTTCGTCAACAGGCTGCGGCACGCCGCAGGGTCGAGCCCGGTCGTGCCGTGAAACGGGTCGGCGTACCAGTTGGGGTCGGCTGGGTCGCCCACCAGGAAGTGCCCCGGCATACCGACTCCCGCGAGTTCGACACCGAGCCGCCGGGCGACCTCGATCGCGACCACCGACAGCGTGATCGGCATTCCGAGGCGGCGTGCAACGACGTGGTCGAGGCACGAGTTGTGCCAATGGCCGTAGGTGCGCCGGTCGCCCTGAAAATGGCCCGACCCGAACAGATGGGTGATCACACCGTCGCGAGTGGGCGTCGGGCACGCTTCGGCAAGCCGATCGAGCTCGGCCTGGACGGCCGTCACGTCGACGGTCGGCTGCAGCGCCGCCGACACCGCCAGCGCGAGTTCGTCGAGTGGAGGTTCGCTGCGTGTCAGCAAGTCCGCGAACAACGCGACCCGGGCGGTGACGTCGGACGGTCGCGAGCGGTCCACCGGGTCGACCGTAGCGGCCCGGGGTTCCGGCTATCGGGCCGAGTGAGTTGCGTGACAGAATCGACTCGTGCAGGTCGAGACATGAAGGTACGCATCGGGGTCGGGCTCGGGGTGCGCAGCCGGCTCCACGGCCCCGAGTTCGGCGACTACGTCGACGCGGTCGAGCGGCTCGGGTTCGACAGCCTGTGGCTGTCGGAGCGAATCACCGGCCCGGCACCCGACCCGATCGTGGCGATGGCGTACGCCGCTGGGCGTACGACTCGGCTGAAGTTCGGCATGAGCGTGCTCGTGCTGCCGGGCCGGAACCCGGTGGTGCTCGCCAAGGAGCTCGCCACGCTGGCCGTGATGAGCAGCGGGCGACTGCTCCCGGCGTTCGGGCTGGGGGCGCCCGACCCGGCCGAGCACCAGGCGTTCGGTGTGGCCCGCGAGGAACGCTCGGCCTGGTTCGACGAGGCGCTGACGGTGATGCGGGCGTGCTGGCGCGACGAGGTGGTCGACCACGACGGTGCCCGGTTCCACTACGAAGGGTTGAAGGTGCGCCCCCAGCCCGACCGGCTCGACGTGTGGCTCGGAGGTATCGCACCGTCGGAACTGCGCCGGGTCGGTCGGCTGGCCGACGGGTGGCTGCCGTCGTTCGTCACGCCCGCCGACGCGGCCGCCGGCCGGGCGACGATCGAGCAGGTCGCCGCCGAGCACGAGCGGGAGATCCCCGACGATCACTGGGGCGTGCTGATCCCGTACGCCCTCGACGCGCCACCTGCCGAGGCGGTCGCCCGGCTGGCCCGCCGTCGCCCCGACGCCGACCTCGCCGCGATCGTGCCGACCGGCTGGGACGCGCTGGCCGCGCTGGTCCGCCAGTTCGTCGACGTCGGCTTCACCAAGTTCGTCGTCGCCCCGTTCGCCGAACCCACCGACTGGAACGCCCACCTCACCGAAGCCGCCGAGGCACTGCTCCCACTCGAAACCTGAAATCGCAGGCAACACCAGGTGGATCAGGGCTCAGCGGGTGACGAACGCGCCGAGCAGGTCGCGGGCCGACACGATGCCGATGACTTCGCCGTCGTCTTCGACGAGGAGGTGGCGGACGTACCGTTCCAACATCAGCTCGGCCGCGTCGTCGATGCTGGCATGGGCGTCGCAGTAGACCAGCTCGGTGCTGGCGACCTGGCCGACCGGCAGGCTCGTGTCGCGACGTGCGGCGAGGACGCGGACCAGATCGCGCTCGGACACGATGCCCTCAATCCGGTCGAGGCCGACGACGACCGCCCCGACGTCGTGGTCGTCGAGTGCCCGGGCAACCGAGTCGATCGGCGCGGCGGCCGGGACACGTACGAGACGGTCGGCCGCGAAGATGCCGACCTCGGCGCTGTGGTAGATGGGCGTGTTCACAGGTCCAGCATCCCCGCACGGCCCACTCCCCGGCAGGGCCGAACGTCCTCGTGCCCGCGAGCCGGCCGTCACGGTGTGTTCGATGTGTGGGTGCTTCAGAAGGGCGCGGGCCTGGCGCGGTGACGGGAGACCGGCGACGATGGGGGGATGGAGACGTACGACGCGATCGTGATCGGGGCGGGGCAGGCCGGGCCCGGCGTCGCCCGGCACCTCGTCGGCCAGGGCCGGCGGGTTGCCGTGGTGGAGGCCGACAAGGTCGGTGGCACCTGCCTCAACCGGGGGTGCCGACCAACCAAGGCGATGCGCGCTTCGGCCCGCGTGGCCCACGTCGCCCGCACCGCGGCGCCGTTCGGCGTGCACACCGGCGAGGTCACGGTCGACTTCGCCGAGGTGGTGGCCCGCAAGGACGCGATGATCGACGAGTGGCTCGAGAGCTCGACCGAATCGCTCGCCGACACCGACGGGCTCGACCTGATCTACGGCGAAGCCAGCTTCACGGGACGGACGGCGGACGGGTTCACGGTATGGGTGGGTGATCGCGAGGTGATGGCCCGGGACGTGTTCCTGAACGTCGGCACCCGCGCCACCGTGCCGCCGATTCCCGGGCTCGACGCGGTGCCGTTTCTCGACAACGACCGGATCCTGCACCTCGACCAACTGCCTGAGCACCTGGTGATCCTCGGTGGGAGCTACATCGGCTTGGAGTTCGGGCAGATGTTCCGCCGCTTCGGCAGCCGGGTCACCGTGATCGAGCGCGGCCCACAGGTGGCGGGCCGCGAGGACACCGACATCGCCGCCGAGATCGCCACGTTCCTCACGAAAGAGGGGCTCGACCTGCGCACCGGCACGTCGGTCGAACGCGTCGAGTCGCACGATGGTGGCGTGCGGGTGCACCTCGCCGGCGGCGAGCGGGTCGACGGGTCGCACCTGCTCGTGGCGATCGGTCGCACGCCGAACACCGACCGGCTCGGGCTCGACCAGATCGGGCTGACGCCCGACGAGCGCGGCTACCTCGCCACCGACGGCGTGTTCCGAACCGCGGTCGACAGCGTGTGGGCGCTGGGCGACATCAACGGGCGCGGCGCGTTCACGCACACCTCGTACCAGGACTACGAGATCCTCGTCGACCACCTCGACGGTGGCACGCGCAGGGCCGACACGCGCATCCCGACGTACGCGATGTTCACCGACCCTCCTCTCGGGCGGGTGGGCATGAGCGAACGCGAGGCCGTGGAGTCGGGCCGTCGCGTGCGAGTGGCGACGTTCCCGATGGAACAGCTGACGCGGGCGGTACTCGACGGCGAGACCGACGGCGTGATCAAGCTGCTTGTCGACGCCGACACCGAGCGGTTCCTCGGGGCGGCGACACTCGGGCTGGCGGGCGACGAGATCGTGCAGATCGTCAGTGCCCTCATGCATGCCGACGCCCCGTGGCGAGTGCTCGCCGAGATGCTGCCGATCCACCCCACCGTCGCCGAGTTCTTCCCGACCATCCTCGCCGGCCTGCACGAGCCCACCGATGGTTGAGCCTGTCGAAACCACCACCACCGAAGGGGTCGCGATCTCGCTCCGCGACGTCGTCAAGACATTCCCCGGTGCTGCCGCCCCGGCGGTGTCCGGCCTGTCGCTCGACATCGCCGAGGGGCACCTCGTGGCGCTCGTCGGGCCGTCGGGATGCGGCAAGACGACGACCCTGAAGATGATCAACCGGCTGATCGAGCCCACGTCGGGAACGATCGAGGTACTCGGTGCCGACCAGCGCGCCGTGCCCGCCCACGAACTGCGCCGCAGCATCGGCTACGTCATCCAGCAAGTGGGGTTGTTCCCACATCAAACGATCCGCCGCAACATCGCCGCCGTGCCCGAGCTGCTCGGATGGAACAAGCGACGGATCGCCGAGCGCTGCGACGAACTGGTCGAGTTGGTGGGCCTCGCCCCCGACCTGCTCGACCGCTACCCCGCCGAGTTGTCGGGTGGCCAGCAGCAGCGCGTCGGGGTCGCCCGGGCGCTCGCGGCCGACCCGCCGGTACTCCTGATGGACGAGCCGTACAGCGCGGTCGACCCGATCGTGCGCGAGCGCCTGCAGGAGGAACTGCTCGCGCTCCAGGCCCGGGTGCGCAAGACGATCGTGTTCGTCACGCACGACGTCGACGAGGCGATCCGGCTCGCCGACCGGGTCGTGGTGCTCGACGTCGGCGGCGTGCTCGCGCAGTACGCCACACCCGACGAACTGCTCTCGGCCCCCGCGTCCGAGTTCGTGGCTCGCTTCCTCGGCCGCGAGCGCGGGCTCCGGAGGCTGGCGCTGTTACGAGTTGCCGACATCACCCCCGTTGCCGGGCCGGTCGTGCGCAGCTCCGATCCCGCGGACGCCGCGCGGGCCGCGGCGGCCAAGTTCGACACGACGTGGTTCGGCGTGGTCGACGACGACGTGCTGCTCGGCTGGGCCGACGTCGCCACGCTCACCGGCGCTGCGTCGGCCGGCACGGTTCCGCTCCAGCCGTTCGTGGCCACGGTGACGCCGGGTACCGCCTTGCGCGAGGCCCTCGACGTGGTCGTCACGTCGCGCTCGCGCATGGCGGCGGTGGTCGACGACGGCCGCTACCTCGGGATGATCACGGTCGACCAGATCGCCGGAGGCCTCGAGTCGTGAGCCGTGACGTTCTGCGTTCAAGCGCCACGCAGGCTGGGTGTCAGCGACGGTGTGCGACAGCCAGCGTCGACGTCACCGACGTCGCGCGAGGCAACGTCCGCGAGCAGCAATCGGTGGACTTGGGGTGAACGTCACGGTGTTCGCGGCGGACCGCGACTCGTTCATCTGGTGGGACTGGATCGCTCGCCGGCCCGACGAGATCTGGCAGCGCACCGTCGAGCATGTGCAGCTGACCGTGGTGGCGATCGCGATCGGACTGGCGATCTCGTCGCTGTTGGCCCTCCTGGCCGTGCGGTTCCGCTGGACGTACGGGCCGATCACCTGGGTCGGCAACGTGCTGTACACCATCCCCAGCCTGGCGCTGTTCGCGCTGCTGATCCCGATCACCGGGCTGGGTTTCGTCAGCGCCCAGATCGCGCTCGTCAGCTACACGATCTTGATCCTCGTCCGCAGCATCGTCGCCGGCCTCGACGGGGTTCCCCCGGCGGCCCGCGAGGCAGCCGATGCAATGGGCTACACGCGGGGCCGGCGGCTGTTGCAGGTCGAGCTACCGCTGGCCCTGCCGACGATCATCGCCGGTCTGCGGATCACGTCGGTCACGGTGGTCGGGTTGGTGACCGTGACGACGCTGATCGGCAACGGCGGCTACGGCGCGTTCATCGACGACGGGTTGAACCGCCGCTTCTCGACGCCGATCGTGCTCGGTGCGACGTTGTCAGTGCTGCTGGCCGTCGTGCTCGACGTCGTCCTGTACGGCATCGAGCGGCTGGTCACGCCGTGGCGACGGGCGGGCCGGCGGTCCTCCCTGGCAGCGCGCGTCACCGCGCTCACTCCCCGATTGCCCGGGAGGCTCCGGTGAGCCAACTCGGCGACATGTGGGCGTTCCTCACCACCGCCTCCAACTGGAGCGGGTCGACGGGCATCGCGGCCCGCGGTCGCGCCCATCTGTCGATCTCGCTGGTGGCCACGTTGCTGGCCGCCGTGCTGGCGATTCCCCCGGCGGTGTGGTTGGCCCACACCCGGCGCCTGCCGGTGCTGTCGGTGGCGGTCGCCAACGTCGGCCGGGCGATCCCGTCGTTCGCCGTGATCGCGCTGGTCCTTCCGGTCAGCATCAGCCTCGGGCTGGGTCTCGGGTTCTGGCCGACCTGTGTGGCGCTCGTCGCCCTGGCGATCCCGCCGATCTTCACGAGCACCTACGCCGGTGTCGCCGGCACCTCGGCCGATATCACCGAGGCCGCCCGCGGGGTCGGCATGACCGGCCTCCAGGTGCTGCGCCGGGTCGAACTGCCGGCCGCGCTGCCGCTGATGATGAACGGCCTGCGGATCTCGGCGACACAGGTGGTGGCGACCGCCACGCTCGGCGCCCTCGTCGGGTTCCAGTGTCTGGGCAGTTTCGTGCTCGAGGGCCTGGCGCGACCGTTCACCGCCCAGGACCGTCTGCTCGGCGGAGCGCTGCTGATCATCGTGATGGCGCTGGCGATCGACGGACTGCTCGGGTGGCTGACGGTGCGGTGCTCGCCATGGACACGGCGCGCTCGGCGAGTACGGTAAACGCCGTCGTCAACCGAAGGAGGGGCCATGCCCACTCGTCGCCAGTTGCTCATCCCCCTACTCGTCACCGCCACTGCGCTCGGCCTTGCCGCGTGCGGCGACGACGAACCGGCCACGTCGGCAACGCCCGCCCCCACCGGCAGTCCGAGCACCGAAGCCCCTGCGAGCACCGATCCGCCGGCTGACGCCGCGTGTGCCGACGGTGGCCCCGAGATCGTGATCGGCGCCCAGGACTTCGGCGAGAGCGTGATCTTGTCGGAGGTGTACGGGCAGGCGCTCAGCCACGCCGGCTGCACCGTCCGCCAGCAGGCACTCGGTGGCTATCGCCCACTCGTGTTCGAGTCGTTCTCGGCAGGTGCGATCAACTTCACCGCCGAGTACGCGGCATCGGCGCTGGAGTTCCTCAACGAGGGCGCGCAGGAGGCGTCGGGCGACATCGACGCCACTGCCGAGCTGCTGCGCGGCCACCTGAGCGAGCGCGGCCTGGTCGGCCTGGCCGCGTCGCCAGCGGTCGACTCGAACTCGTTCGTGGTGACGCCCGAGACGGCCGAGGCGCTGAGCCTGACGGCGGTGAGCGACCTCACCGACGACCTGCGACTCGGCGGGCCGGCCGACTGCCCCGACAACCCGTTCTGCATCCCCGGCCTCCAGTCGGTGTACGGCATCGACCTGTCGGGCAACTTCGTCCCGCTCGACGGTGCCGGCCCGATCACGGTCGCCGCGCTGGAAGGCGGCGAGATCGATGTGGCGATCCTGTTCTCGACCGACGGCGTGATCGCCGACAAGGGCTGGGTGGTGCTCGACGACGATCAGGGCCTGATCAATGCCGACAACATCATCCCGGTCGTCTCGCAGGAGCTTGCCGACGCCCACAGCGGGTTGCAGGAACTCGTCGACGCGGTCAGCGCGGCGCTCGACACGGCGCAGCTCACCGAACTCAACCGGCGCTACTCGATCGACGCCGAAGATGCCGACGACGTCGCCCGCGACTGGCTGACCCAGGCCGGCTTCCTGGGCTGAGGTGATGGGCTGAGGGTGATCGAGCAGCGTTTGGCCGACCTGTCCGGCCATTCGCGACACGAGGACGGTCAATCGCCGGCGGCAACGCCGTAGAGGCCCACATCGGGAACCGGATCGGCCGCGGTGAGCGCCCGCCGGGCCAATTTCACCAGCGTGTGGTCGGGGCGTGTCGCCGCGACCACGATCAGCGCGTCGAACGCGGCACAGATCGCACTCGCGGCGAAGATGATCGGGTCGCCGAACGCGACCCCGTAGGCCACCCACGACAGGTCGGCCGCGGCACCCATCGCGAACCCGGTCACCGACAGCCCAGCTCCCGCCCCATGACGGATCGTGTGCAGCGCCTGGGGGGTGCGGTTGACGGTCGACAGCACCGTGGCCGCCAAACCGACCACCGTGGCGCCGCCACCCACGAGCAGCAGCCCACCCACCAGCGTGCCGACCGCGAGGGCACGTGTGGGCCGGTGGCGGCAGGCCCACACCGCGGCGACCATGATCGCCGCGCGCACGGCGTAGACCGCCACGTTGACACCGATCTGGCGTGGGTCGTGGCTCATGATCCCGTAGGTCAGCCAGAGCTGGACGGTCGCCGCGGTCATCACGGTGCCCGTCGCCGACAGGCCCGCCACGCCACGGTCGGCGATCGGCCGCCACGCGATCGGGACGAGCATCACCAACGACAGGAACAGGCCGGCCCATGTCGCCAACAGCAGCAGCCCATCCTGGATCACGGTCGCTCACTCTGCGACACGCGGCCCCGAGTTCCACGCGAGGTTTCCACCCTGCCCAGGTGCGCGCGCTACCAGGCGAGCCGGCCTCCTCGATCACCAACGAACCAGCCCGCCCCGGGTGGTTGAGCCCGTCGAAACCAACCCGGCAAACGCCAACCCCGGTGGTTGAGCTTGTCGACCCAACCCGGCAATCGCCAACCCCGGCGGTTGAGCTTGTCGAAACCACTGGCGGCGTAGGTTCGGTGGTGTGGACGATGCCCTCGCCGAGTTACTCGCGGCCCGCCCGGCCGAATTCGTCGCCACTCGCAACCGGATCGTTGCCGAGCTCAAGGCGGCCGGCGAGGCCGAACCGGCCCGCCAGCTCGCCAAGCTGCGCCGGCCGTCGCTGGTCGACTGGGCACTCAACATGACGGTGCGCGAGCACCCCGAGCTGGTTGCCGAGTGGATTGCCGCGGCCGAGGTCGCGGCCGGCGCGCAGGCGTCGGGCGGCAGCGAGTTGCGGGCCTCGCTCTCCACGCTGCGAGCGGTCACGGCCCGCTTCGTGAAGGCGGTCGGCTGGCGGGCTCCGGCCGGTGACGTGAGCCAGGCGTTGTCACGGATCGCCGCCGACATCGCACTGGCCGGCCCGCTGCGTGCCGGGACGCTCGGGTTCGACGTGCACGGAACGTTCGCCACGGCCGCCGACCCGACTGCCACAGCTCGGCCCCCGAAGCCGGCCAGCCCGCCGGACACCGCACCCCGTGTCGCGGCCGCCGCCGCTGCTGCAGCCGAGCTGGCTGAGGCCGAGGCGATCTACACCAACGCCGAGGCCGACCTGGCCGACGCCGCCACGGCACTCGAGCGAGCGCGGGCAACAGCCCAGCGGGCCGAGCGAGACCATCTCGCGGCCCAGCGACGGCTCGCAGCCGCACACCGAATCGTCGTCGCAGCACGCGACCAGCTGCAACGAGCCGAACGCAAGCTGACGACCTGACCGCCCGTCGGCTCCCGGAGGCAACGACCGGCAACCACCTGGGCGCACGGCGCGGATCGGGAGACTCGCGACCGGGGTGCCTTGGTGGGGGCGCGACCGCGTACGGTCTACCCGTGATGGGCAGGCCAGGCGGAACGTGGGCCGCGATCGAGATCCCCGGGTACCGGCGCCTGTTCCTCAGCGCGGCAGTGGTCATCTTCGGCACGATGGGCCAGGCGGTGGCCCGCGGCTGGTTGGCCCGCGAGCTCACCGGCAGCAACGTCGGCTTGGGCGGTGTGATGCTCGTGTTTGGGGCGGCGATGCTGGTCGCCACACCGTTCGGAGGAGTCGCCGCCGACCGCTATCCGAAACGAACCGTGCTGTTGGTGGCGGTGCTGGCGCTGACGTCGTCGTCGGTCGCGATCGGTGTGGCCGTCGTCACCGGCGTGATCGAGTACTGGATGCTGCTGGTCGCCAGCGGTGTGCAGGCCGTCGCGTTCGCGTACTACCTGCCGGCGCGGATCTCGTTCATCGCCGAACTGGTCCCGTCGGCGATGTTGTCGAACGCGGTGGTCGTCGCCCAGATGGCCCAGGAAGCGGCGCGGGTGATCGCTCCCGCGCTGGCCGGCGTGATGCTCGGCGTGTCGTGGTTCGGCGTTGGCGGCGTGTTCCTGGCTGCCGGTGCGGCGGGAGCCATATCGCTCCCGCTGCTCGTCCGGCTCCCCGCGGGGGCTGCCCGGGCGCTGGCCGACCGCTCTCCGCTGGGCGAAGCCGTCGACGCGCTGCGGTACGCGCGCGCCACGTCAGGGCT
This sequence comes from Ilumatobacter sp., assembly GCA_035556435.1. GTDB lineage: Bacteria > Actinomycetota > Acidimicrobiia > Acidimicrobiales > Ilumatobacteraceae > Ilumatobacter. Next base: position 53,094 of record DATMEY010000021.1, read on the forward strand.
GGGCGCAATCGCCCTGTTCACCGTGGGAGTCGTGATGGTCGGCTTCCCCTACCTGACGTTCCTGCCGACGCTGGCCGACGACCGCTACGACGTCGGGGCGGTGGGCTTCGGAGCGATGTCGGCCATCGCCGGCCTCGGAGCACTCCTGGCAGGGGTACTGAACACCCGCACCAGCTCGTCCAACCGGCCGTGGATGACGATCGCCGTCGCCGCCGGAACGTTCGGCCTGGGAGCGATCGCGCTGGGGATCGCGCCGACGTTCGCGACCGCGCTGGTCGCGCTGGTGGTGCTGGGTGGGGCCGGGTTGATCTTCCAGACCGCGTCCCAGGCGCTGATGCTGAAGCTTTCGGCGTTCGAGTACCACGGCCGCATGCAGAGCTTCGTCATCATCGGGTTCAGCGGCTTCGGGCTCGCCGCGCTGCCGCTCGGGTTGCTCGCCGACGCGACCTCGGTCGACCTCACCCTCGTAGCGATGGGGATGTGTGTGCTGGCGATGACCGTGGTGTTCGCCGCCGCGCGCTGGTCGCTACGCCGCCGCCTGGTACCCGGCGACTTCGGCTGATGCCACGCCGTGCCGCGTGCTCAGCCAGGTTCAGACTGACCAGTCAACGCCCCACGAGGTGAGCGACCACTGTTCGGCGATGCGATCGTCGACGATGCGCTGCACGACCATCCACGTCACCACGGCCGGCTCGCCAGTCTCGCGGTTAAGGCCGCGGCTGGTCGCCCGCGTCCACACCCGATCGCCGCTGACCACCTGGTCGTCGATCGTGGTCTGCGGGCGGCACAACGTCCGCTGGAAGTCGGCGAGCAGGCGCTTGTACTCCTCGCGGCTGGTGACCGTAGAGCCCGACGAGGCATGGCGCACGACCGGGTCGGCGAGGATCTCGTCGACCACGTCGAAGTCGGCATCGCGCCACACCTCGTTCCACCATCGTCGCGACAACTCCAGCGCTCGCCGCTCGTCCACCGCGCCACTGTAGAACACACCCACCGCGAGCGATCCGATCGACTCGCTAAGGTCCACCCCGTGTCTGACGAAGCTGCCTCCCCCACCTCGATCGGAATCGTCGGCGACGGGCCGGGCGGCTTGAGTGCGGCCCTGTTCCTGGCCAAGGCCGGGCACGCGGTAACTATCTTCGGGCGCGACGCGACGGCGATGAACTACGCCCACCTGTACAACTACTTGGGGCTACCCGAGATCGGCGGCACCGAGTTCCAGCGCATCGCCAAGGACCAGGTGAGTGCGTTCGGAGCCACACTGGTCGACGCCACCGTCACGTCGGTCGAGCGGGACGACGGCGGCTTCCGGCTGACGACCGAAGCCGGCGAGACGACCGACGTCGACTACCTGATTCTGACGGAGGGCAAGAACGCGCCCCTGGCCGAGTCACTCGGCGCGATCGGCGACGACGCCGCCCTGACGCGCGACGGCCGCACGGCGATCGATCGGCTGTACGTGGTCGGCCGCACCGCCCGCCCGAAGCGATCGCAAGCGATCATCTCGGCCGGCGACGGAGCGGCCGCAGCACTCGACATCCTGGCCGACATCTCGGGTTCCGACGTCCAAGACTGGGACTCACCCCCCAAGTCGTAGCGCGCAGTTCCGGGGGGTGGTGGTCTCGATACACCGCCTGGCGGCGGCACTCGACCACCGGGCTGGCGCTGACCAGGTGGTTGAGCCGGTCGTTGCCACCAGATCGAGGCGGCACTCGACCACCGGGCTGGTGCGACCGGGCTGCGTGACCGTCAGGGCAGGCCGAGTTCGCGCCGCATCCACTCGATGTCGTACGTCACCAACGACCCTGACGGCTCACCCGCACCGAACCGCGTGTCGAACTCGGTGAGCAGGCGTTCGAGTTGCTCGCGCCGGGTGGGGTCGGCCGCGGCCTGCCGCGGGGTGAGGCCGCCCAGCGCCGGGATGTGGTCGTCGAGCCACCGCTCCTGCGCCTGCCGCGACAGTTCGGCGCCGAGCCGCGCTTGCACGGTGGCCTCGTCGGCGTCTCCGAGCTCGTCGAGCGTTGCCTGGATGGTCTCGCGATCGAACATCGAGTCGATCAGGCCGGGGCGGTGCTCGATCCGCCGCGGTTGAGCAAGCGCACCGGCCCACGCGCACACCTCGTACGGGTCGCCTTCGCGGCACAGGTCGAGCACCGATTCCTCGTGGCCGGTGCGGACCGGGAACACTCCGCCGATGATCTGGTGGGTCGCCCCGTCGGGCACCACCCGCGCGCAGTAGCGCTCGCCGACGTTCGCCTCGCGCGACGCGGTCCGTTCGCGCACGTCGGCGACGTCGCCGGTGGCGAGGTCGCGCAACGTCAGGCCGACACCACGCTCGACGGCGACGACCTCGTGGACGCTGCGCTCAACGGTCAGCCAGGCAGCGGCGAGCAGCCGTTCGTCGTCGGGCAACAGGTCACCGCGCTCGTGCAGGAACCGGTTGAACAGACCACCCTCGTTCAGCGCGGCATCGAACAGGATCGGGTCGGCGAACGCGTCGGCAAGCTGTTCCTCCACCTCGTCGTCACCAATCACAGCGTCGGCCTCGGCTTCAGGGTCGCCCGCAACCCAGGCGATCGCCAGGTCGGCCACAAGCGCACGCGACTCGCCGACCGCGTGCTCGAGCCACAGCGCCGCCTTGCGGCACAACCAGGCCACCCGGTCGGGCAGGGCCGGCAGGTCGCTCGCGGCCTGATGGCACTGCTTGAACTTGCGGCCCGACCCGCACCAGCAGGGATCGTTGCGACCGAGCTTCGGCCGGCCCGCGGCGGGGCTGAGGAACGGTGCGAGCACGCTCTCCGCCGGGTGGTCGCCGCTGAGCTCGCGCCACCAGCGCATCGCCCCGCGGGCGTCGCCGCGATCGAACGCGTACCAACCCATCCGCTCGACGATGGGGCCGTTGCGGGGCTGGGCGTCGACGGCGCGGGCGAGGTGATCGGCGGCCACCAGCGGCTGCCCGCACCGTTCGTGCAGTACGCACGCCAGGTACTCGGCCGTTGCCACCTCGCGCGGTCGGCGGGCCACGGTGGTGGCGCGGCCGACCAGCTCGAACACGTGACCGGGCGACGACACCGTGTCGCGCACGAACTCGTCGTCCGGCGTTAGGAACTCGGGGATCAGCACGTCGGCCAAGACGTCGAGTGCCTCCGGCTCGGCGCACTCGTCGAGCGAGGCGCGCACGTCGTCGATCGAGGCGTCGGGGTCGGCCAGCACGTCGACCGCCCGACTGAGCACCTCGCGCCAGAGCGACTCCGAGACGAGGTCGATCACGTCGTTGATACGCCGGCTGGCCAGATCGCGACGCCACACCGAGACGTCGTGGGCGACCAGGTGGCCCGCTTGTTCCAGGCCCGCCGCGGCACACCACTCCGACAGCGGCGCGAGCGGGCTGGTGAACAGGTCGGGGTGGTAGTGGCACAGCCAGATCGTCAGGTCGTCGGCGGCAACCGGCATGCCGTGCTCGTGCTGCTCGTCGTCGTAGGCGGCGCGGACGGCGTCGGCGAGCGCGCCGGTCACCGGTGGGGCATCGGTCAGCACGTCGATCGTGATCGTCGCCTCGACTGGCTCGTCGCCGGCGGGCGGGTCGAAGGCTGCGGTCACTGCGAGCAGGTCGCCGGGCTGGAACCCGTCGAGCCAGCCGTCCGGTCCTCGCCAGGCCAGGTGACCGTGCTCGAACGAGAACTGGTCGAGCTCGGTGCCGTCGGCGAGGCGCACCTGGTCGAAGCGCCCGTAGGCGGCGAGATCGAACGTCACGTTGAGCACCCCGAGCTCGCGCTCGACGTCGGTGAAGCGGTGGGTGAACGTCCGCTCGGCGATTGTGTCGTGGTAGGCGATGGTGAGATCGTGCGGTAGCCAATGCAGTGGTCCGCGGATGAGGTGGTCGATCACCCGGGTCACCAGAGGTTCGAGGACCCGACGGCTGCTGCTCGACCCGAGGGCGGCGATCGTGCGTTCCCGGTGATCTTCGATGCCGATCGCCGGTTCGGCGCGGGCGACGGCGAGTACGGCTCGACTGACGTCGTCCACGCTCGGCAGGGGAAGCGCGTCGAGGGCTGCGGTCAGCTGGGCCGGATCGACGGGCTGCTCGGCGTCGAGCGCGTTCATGAGATGCTCGAAGTTGACCATCGCCAACTGGTTGAGCACACGGTCGCGGTCGAGCCCGGCGGCGCGCATGCGCAACACGGCTTGCCAGGTGGCGGGCGGGGCATCGTCGAGGATCTGGCGGACGGCGACGGTGCGGATGGCCGACCGCACCTCGTCGGGCAGCGGCCCCTCGTCCGGCGCCGGCAGGAACTGCTCGACCACTTCGATCACATCTGCCTCGTCGGCAAGGTCGTAGTCGTCGAGTTCGTCAAGCGCCTCCTCGCCGAACAGGTACACAAGGCGTTCTCGATCCGGGCTCACGCCCCGACGGTAGCGCTGCCACGTCCGGTCGGAACCGTCGCTGCGCCGGGAGGTTTGCAGACCTACGATCGCCGCATGGAACGGACGGCCGGCGGTGCAGCAGGGCAATGCTGCTGACGATCACGACGTCGGTCTCTTCTGCCACTGATCTCGGGTTCCTCCTCCACAAGCACCCGGATCGCGTGCACGAGAAGCAGCTCTCGCTCGGTATCGCGCGCGTCTGCTTCCCCGAGGCGTCCGACGACCGGTGCACTGCCGCGCTGAGCCAGCTCCGACCGATGCCCGACGAATAGCCTGCCGCTGTGGAACCGGTGGAGCTCGCGGCACCTCGTGCGGGCGCGAGGTCGGCCAGCCGGGACGACGACCCGAACCCATCTCTGGAGGGACGATGAAGCTCCTGCTCACGTCGGGCGGCGTCACCAACCCGAGCATCCGCGCCTCGCTGGTGCAGCTCCTCGGCAAGCCGATCGAGGAGTGCCACGCGCTCTGCGTGCCGACCGCCCAGTGGGGTCACCCGATGTGCGGGCCGGCGTCGGTGCGCGGGTTGCTCGCTGCCGAGCCCGCCTGGCAGTACTTGACCGGTCTGGGCTGGGCGTCGCTCGGCGTGCTCGAACTGACCGCGCTGCCCACCATCGGCGTCGACCGGTGGGAGCCGTGGGTGCACGCGGCCGACGTGCTGCTGGTGGATGGCGGCGACGCGACGTACCTGTGCCACTGGATGCGCGCGTCGGGGCTGGCCGACCTGCTGCCATCTCTGCCCGACAAGGTGTGGGTGGGGGTGAGCGCCGGAAGCATGGTGATGACCCCCCGGATCGGGTCGTACTTCGTCGAATGGCCGTCGGCGCCCGACGACCGCACCCTCGGAATCGTCGACTTCTCGATCTTTCCGCACCTCAACGCGTTCCCGCAGAACACGCCGGCTGATGCCGAGCGGTGGGCTGCCGACCTCGGTGTGCCGGCCTACGCGATCGACGAGCAGACGGCCATCAAAGTTGTCGACGGCACCGTCGAGGTGATCTCGGAAGGCGAGTGGACGAAGTTCGAGCCGTAGCCACGACCGGTAACCCACTACCGCTCCATACGGCGTATCCGAGATCGCCACACTCGGTGAAGTGGGTGTCAGTTGCTCGGGCGAACGTCGGTACGGCGCGAGTCGTCGCCGGGCGAGTCGGGTGGACGAGTAGCGGGCTGGGGTAACTGAGCGATCAGGTTGGCGGTGCGCTGGACCTCGGCTGCCAGCCGATCACCGAGATCCACGGTGGCGCTCAGGCAGATCGACACCGCCGCGATCGGTTGGCCACGCGACAGGACAGGGCGGCGACGCAGCTGACGCCGAGCTTGGATTCCTCCAGGTCGGTGGCGTAGCCGCGAACGCGCGTCAGCGCCAGCTCGTCGACGAGCAGTTCAGGCCCCACGATCGAGTGCGGCGTCCGACGCTGCAACGGTGTCGCCAGCACGGCGTCGAGCTGCTCGGCGCTGGCGTGGGCGTGGGCGTGGGCGTGGGCGTGGGCGAGCATGGCCTTGCCGACCGCCGTCACGGTGGCTGGCATGCGCGACCCGATGTACGACGGTGGGTTCGCATGGTCGCGACCGTGCACCTTGGCCAGGTAGACCACATCGGTGCCATCGAGCACTGCCAGATGCACCGTCGATCCGCGACAGCGGCCGTACAGCTCGGTGAGGTGCGGCGTCGCTCGGTCGCGCAGCCCACGTGGCCGGGTGTGCTGAGTGTGCGACCCGCGATCGGCATGCCCGAGCCGCAGCGGACCGAGACGTTCCTGGCGTGCCTGGCTGCGGTCCGCCGGCACGGCGCGGTGCCTGCGGTGACGGCCGTGCTCGACGGCCGGCCGGTCGTCGGCGTGGCCGAGCAACGTCACGCCGAGCTGCTGGCAGCGACCCACCGGGTCAACCTCGGGGGCCTGCCCGTCGCCGTGGCGACGAACGTCGACGTGGCGGTCACCACCGTGTCGGCAGCGGTCGCCCTCGCGGCCACGGCCGGTATCCGGTTCTTCGCCACCGGCGGCATCGGCGGCGTTCATCGGGACGGCGATCACGCTGGTGACGTCAGCGCCGATCTGGCAGCGATCTCGCGGTTCCCCGTCGGCGTCGTGTGCTCGGGCGCCAAGGCCTTCCTCGACCTGGCGCGCACACTCCAGCGGCTGGAGAGTCTCGGCGTCGCCGTGGTCGGCCTCGGCACCGACCAGTTCCCGGGCTTCTGGACGGCACGCAGCGGACTCTCGATCCCTTCGGTCGACGACCGCGGCGCGATCGACGCGGTGGCCGTCACCGCCGCGATCGGACACGGCGCGATCGTGGCGGTACCTCCACCTCGGGACGCCGAGCTCGACGCGGCGACCGTGGACGCCGCGATCGAACGGGCCCGGCACCACGACGACGGAGCGTCAGGGTCGACGCCACGGATCCTCGCCGAGATCGCCCGAGCCACCGGCGGCGCAGCCACGCGCACCAACGCCGCCCTACTTGTCGCCAACGCCGGCCACGCCGCCCGCCTCGCCACCCTCGCCGCCAGCTGAAGCGAGACCGAGTCGTCGAACGGCTCGTCGGCTGCGCCGGGGCCGGTCAGACCTCGAACGAGCCGAGGCGGATCTTGCCGTGGGTGGTGTCGACGAGGGCGAGGACGGTGCCGTGGGGCACGGCGGTGACGACGAACGCGCCGCGGTCGTCGATCGGGCCGGCGTAGATCTCGCCGCCGACCACGAGCTGCAGGCGGCCGGCGACCAGGGGCGCGATCGTTCCCGACACCTCGACGGTGCGGGCGCCCGGTTCGATCTCGATCTCGATCGTGTAGTCACCGCTGACGAACGTGAGCTCGCGGAGCGCGCCCATCGAGCGCACGCCGGCCAGTTCGCGGTCTTCGGTGGAGTCGAACGTCAACTCGGCGAGTTCCGCCTCCATGTTGAGCCAGTCATGCACCCACAGGGCCCCGCTGAGCACGGCCGCCGGGGGTTCGGCGTCGTCGCCGTCGGATGCCACGTCGGCGGGCAGCGCGGCGAGCGCGGCGCGCAGTAGGTCGAGCACGTCTTGGTCGTGGGCTTCGAGTTGGTCGTCGGCGCTCATAGCGCTCCCTGTTCGGACAGGAGCGCGCGCAGGCGAGCGAGCGCGCGCTGGCGGGTGGGGCCGAGGTGGCCGGCGGACCGGCCGAGGATCGCGGCGATCTCCTCGTAGGTCTTGGGTGGTACGTCGCACATCAGCCGGAGCAGGCGCTGGTCCTTGGCGGGCAGTGCCTCGAACGCGGCCAGCACGGCGCCGAGGCGCTCGTCGTCGATCACCCGCTCGTCGGGTTCGGCGACGAGCCGGTCTTCGCTGTCGTACACGGTGTCGACCGGCACCTCGCGGACGCCGGTGCGCCGCAACGCCTCGCGGCGGGCGGTGGTGGCCAGCCAACCGCGCAGCCGCGACGGGTCGGTGATTCGGTCGCCGAAGCGGATCAGCTGGAGCCACACCGTCTGCACGACGTCGGCCGAGGTGGCGTCGTCGAGGCGGTGGCTGCGAGCGATCCACCACAGCAGCCGGGTGTGGTCGCGCACGATCTGATCCCACGCCGCGCGGTCGCCGGCGAGCGCCGCCGGGAGCAACGCGCTCGCGGACTCGGCGGACGGGTCGGATCGCACCACCACGACGGTAGTCATCGCACGAGGGTCCCGAAGTAGGGCAGGCGCGGCAGGGACGGATCGCCGATGACCTGCTCGACGGCCTTGGCGACCGCCGTGCCGCGTGCGGTGGCGATCGGCTCGGCCTGGAGGGCTGCGGCGAGGCGGGCGACCACGAACGGGGTGGCGAAGCTGGTGCCGCTCCAGGTGGCCCAGCCGGTGCTGAAGTCGTGGGTGGTCAACAGCTGGGTGCCCGATCCCCCGGCCGGGTCGGCGATCTCGTCGACCTTGCAGACCGGCAGGCCGGTCAGGTCGGGATACCCGGCGGTGACGTCGACGCCGGGGGCCGACGCGTCCACCCACGGGCCGTAGTTGGAGAACCACGCCGGGCCACACTGGCCGTACGCACCCACCGACACGACGTCGGGCAGCGCCGCCGGCCACGCCAGCCGGCAGCTCGCGTTGTTGCCGGCGGCGGCCACAATCAGCCACCCGCCGGCGACCATCCGCTTGATCTGGTCGGCGAGCACCAGCGACGGGCGGTCGTCCTCGTTGTACCCGGCCAACGAGAGGTTGAGGATCTTGCGGACGTTGCCCTTCGGGTCCTTGACGTGTCGGTCGACCTTGTCGAGCGCGCTGACGAGGGCGATGTCGTCGATGTCGCCGAGCGGATCGGCGGCGTTCCACAGCGTGGAGGTCAGCCCAGTGTTGATGTCGACCACGCTGCACACGAAGTCGCCGTGCCCGGTCGCCGGGTCGGCCCAGCCATCGGCGTTCTCGTCGAGCCCCTCGCCCACCAGGTGATCGGGGTCCTCCAACTCACCGGCAATGTGGGCGCCCGCGGCGGGGCCGCCAGGGGTGACGATGTCGATCACGTGCACCTGCACCCGCGGACGTCCCTTGAGTACCGTCGGCGGCCGGGCGGGCCCGTCGACTGGGCGGGCCGCCAACCTCGGCACCTGCACGGTCGCGCTGTCGATCAGCCCGTGGCTACAACAGCACCCGCCACCGGCGCCACCGGCGAACGTGTTGGGGGCGAACGTGTTCGGCGCGAAGGTATTGGGGGCGAACGTGTTCGGCGCAAAGGTGTTCGGAGCGAACATGCTCGCGGCCACGCTGATCGTGGTGGCGAAGTAGACGTGGTTGGGCTGCGCGGCGATTCCCCGCGCGCGCAGTCCGCGTACCAGCCGCACCACATCGACGTCGGCCTCCACACCGGCGTTGGCCTCGGCGCCCACGCGGTAGCGCTGCCACACACCGCCGACCGGCTCGCCCACCCGCTCCAATCGATCGCCGTGCTGGCCGTCGCGGCGGCCGGCCACCTCGGCCAGCACGTCGGCGAGCGCATCGGCGACGCGCGAGTGGTCGGCGCTGGTGACGAACTCGTTGGGGCGAACCGCGATCGGTTGGCCGGTGTGGTCCGTCCGGAACGTGATCCGGGGCGGGTACACGCCCGGTTCGTCCGACGCCCGAGCGCCATTGTCGACCATGCTGACTCCTTCTGATGCGACCGCTTCCTCCTACATGAGCACGGAGGACCCCGTTGAGATACAAAGAGCATGCACAAAGTTGTCAACCGATGCGAGTGTGCGACCGACGACCGACCGGGATGACGGCGTGAGCGACGCCGAGTTGGTCTACGTCGCGCCTGGTGACGCGCTCGACGCCGCCCGGGCCACGCTCGCCTCGGCCACCGCCAGCCCCTCGGAGCGAGCCCGGGCGCTGTGGGTGCTCGGGCGGTCGGCGTACTACGCGAACCGCATGGCCGACGCGGTCGCCACGCTCGGCGAGGCGGCCGGCTTGGCCGATTCGGCCGAGCTGTTGACCGAGATCCTGCTCACGCTGGCCCCCGCGCTCAGCAAGGAGGGCCACCCCGACGAGGCCCTGCGACTACTCGAACACCCGACCCTCGAACTCGAGCCGCGGTGGGCCGGCCAGCTGCGCAACCAGCGCGGGATCATCCTCATGGAGATCGGCCGGCTGTCGGAGGCGCTGACCGAACTGGAGACCGGGCTGGCGCTGCTGCGCGCCGCCGGCGACACGAACCGCGAGTGCCGAGCGCTGGTGAACCTCGGCGTGGCGGCCTCGCTGATGGGCCAGCTCGATGCCGCCGAGCGGTGGTACGCGCTCGCGCGCGAGCTGGCGGTCGACACGGGTCAGCACGTCGTCGCCGCCGGCATCGAAGGCAACCTCGGCTACGTCGAGTCGCGGCGGGGGAACTTCGCCACCGCGCTCGACTGGTACGAACGGGCTCGCGCCGGGTTCGCCGAGTTCGGTGACGTCGACCTGCTGTCGGCAGTACTCGAGACCGATCACGCCCGCACGCTGCTCGACGTCGGGCTGTTCGGCGACGCCGCCGATGCCGCCGGGCGGGCCGTCCGTTCGGCGGCCACCGGGGGCAACCAGATGCTGGTGTCGCAGAGCAGGCTGCTGCTCGCCGAGGCGCTGTTGCAGCTGGGCGAACTCCGGCAGGCCGACGAGGAACTGCGGCGCGGTGCCGAGCTCGCCGAGCGGCTCGGCCAGGGCCAGTTGGTGCTGCAGGCCGAGTCGTTGCGGGCCGAGTTCGGCCGCTTGCCGCCCGACGACCCGGCGGGGGCGGCCGAGGCCCGGATCCGGGCGTTCCTCGCTGCCGGGTGGGTCCGCGAGGCGTACGAGGCAGCGCTGTCGGCGGCCCGCGCACTGCGCGCCAGTGACCCTGCACGGGCGGCGAGCCTGCTCGCCGACGCGGCGCGGCACATCGATGGGAGCGACGTCGACCCGGTCGCCCATGCGCTCGGGGGCCTCCTGCTGGCCGACCTCGCCGACGATCGCGCCGCGGCCGATGCCGTGTTCACCCGTGCGCTGGCTGCCCTCGACGACCAACGCGACCTGCTCGGGTCGGTGGAGGTGCGCACGACGATCACCCAGCGGCTCGTGCCGCTCCGCGAGGCGGCCGTCGCCATGGCGTTACGGGTCGGGGATGCGGCCGGCGTGCTCGACGTGCTCGAGCGCGCCCGTTCGGTCCGAGAACGGGTGGCGGCAGCTCGCACGCACCCTCTCGACGGCGCCACCCTGGCGGGCCTGCGCAGCGCCCGCGTGGCGGTGGAGGAAGCCAAGCTCGCCGGCAGCGACGTGCGGGCGGCCACCGATGCCCTGCGCACGCTCGAGCGCGACATCCTCGCCGGACGCCGGTCGCAGGCGGCGTTGGCCCCGGAGCCGACCGAGGCGGTCGCCGGCGGGAGCGTGCTGCCCGACGACGTCGGGTACGTCACGTTCGTCGTGCACGACGGCCGACTGCTCGGGCTCGCATGCGATGCCGAGGCGACGCGGCTCGCCGATCTCGGCCCGATCGAACCGCTGGTCGGCCTGGTGCGCACCCAGCGCGCCTCGTTGCGCCGCCTGGCCGACGAACGCCGACCCGAACCCGAGGCCGAGTTCGCCCGGCTGGAGCGGTCGAACGCCGAACTCGACGCCCGCGTGCTCGCCCCGCTGGCGCTGACAGCGCACCGTCGTGTGGTCGTGACGCCCGTCGAGCAGTTGAGCGACGTCGCCTGGTCGGCGTTGCCGTCGCTCCGGGAGCGCTCGGTCGTGCTGACGCCGACGCTGGCCGCCTGGGTAGGCGACCGCGACCCGATCGGTGTCGCGCGGGTCGCCCTGCTGGGTGGCCCGGGTGTGGGCGCCCACGAACTCGACGCGATCGCGGCTGCCTGGACCGAGCGCGCCGAGGTCGCCGTCACCGTGACGCGCCAGGCGTCGTGTGCCGCGGCCGCCGACGCGTTCACCGGCAGCGACGTGATCCACGTCGCCGCCCACGGAGCGTTCCGCGCCGACAACCCGTTCTTCTCCGCCCTGGTGTTCGCCGATGGCCCGCTCTCGTTGCTCGAGATCTCGGCGCTGCATCCGCTCCCGGCGGTCGTCGTGCTCGCATCCTGCGACACGGCCGCTGCGGCCGGCCCGGGCGGAACGGGCGATGTCGTCGTGGGTACGGCCTCCGAGCTGCGCCGGCTCGGGGCCCGCGTCGTGATCGCACCGTCGGTGGCAGTCGGCGACCGGAGTGCGAGTGAACTGTCGGCCGCGCTGCATCGGATGCTCGCCGCCGGCCGGTCGCCCGAGGCGGCCATCGCCGCTGCACGGGCCGAGTTGCTCGGCACCGGCGACCCGCGACTGACCGCCGCCGCCTGGTCGTTCCAGGTGTTCGCCGGTGCCGCCGCCGGCAAACCGTGACCTGCCGCGTATCTCACGCCGTCGAGGTCGCTCTACCTCATGGATGTGCGAAGTTCGATGAGCGTGTCATGGGGGCCGCCACCGCCCCGGCCGATGGCCGTGTGGCTGAGAACCCTGTCTCGCCGCGCGACCACCCAGATGTCACACCGCGCCCCCCTGCCAAACGCCTGGATCACATCAGCGCCACCGTCACGCATCCGCTACACCCCAGCGCGAGCCCGAGCGTGACGACACGAGGCTCGATCGGATCACCTCCGACCCGGAGACCTGCCACGGACAGCCCGTCATCCGCAGATTGCGCTACCCGGTGCAGACGCTGCTCGAGTTGTTGTCGTCGGGGATGACGTTCGAGGAGATCCTCGATGACTACGAAGACCTTGAGCGCGACGACCTGCTCGCGGCTCTCGAGTTCGGTGCGCTCACCGCCGGTGGACGTCGCGTCCCACTCGGCGCAGCGTGAAGTTCCTGATCGACGCGCAGCTCCCTCGTGCCGATCACGATTGAGCCCCTGGCCGGACGTACTTGGAGCCGCGGCGTGAGCCGGTCATGTGCAGTTTGCCGTCCGTAACCAGGTCTTGAAGGACCGCCAATGCGTCGTGGCGGTCAAGTCCGATTTGGTCGCGCACGAGCGCGTTGGTGATCGGGCCGCGGTCAGCGAGCGAGAGCACGAGTTCGCGGAGTTCCTCGGCGGTGTGGCGCATGCGCGCGGTCGAGCCGAGGCCGGGAGCGAGGCGGTACTCGGCCCCGCCTCGCTCGCCGAACTGGACGAACACCCCTGCTTCGACGAGTGCCTGAAGGATGCGTCTCGCTTGAGTGCTGTCCAACCCAAGAAGCGTCCGGACCTGGCTGTTGGTGACCTTGCCGTCGCGAGCCGCGGCAACGACGACGGGAGCACTGCGGCCGTCGAGTTTGCCAGCTACGACAAGCCCCCGGATCCAGGCGCGTTCGCGCGGTGTTACTGCGCTGCCCAGGCGGAGGGTAACCGAGAAGAACGAGCCGTCGTCGGCGAACTCCGGCGCTTGGAGAAGCTCGCTCGCCATGTCGTCCTCGATGCGGTCGATTCCCTTGCCCTGGTCCTCAGCGAGGCCGAAGCGGCGCAGTGCCCTCAGCAACCGATCGTTGCGCGCCGACTGTTGGTGACGGATGTTGTCGAGCGTCACCGGCTCGGGAAGCGACCCGGGAGAGCCGATCGTCACCTGGCTTGGGTGAATCTCTATGCGGACCGCGCTCCCGGTGTGCTCGTACGAACGGTGAGCGACCGCGTTGGCGACCGCCTCGCGCACCGCGCGTTCGGGCAGCTTCGGCATCTCGACCCGCTCAACGCCGACGATCGCGCTGATCGACCCCAGTTCATCGAGCACCGCCCGCGTCGCCGCACGGATCTGTTCGGGAGCGGGTCCCTTGAGGAGCCACGTCTTGTCGGGGTCCGGGTCGCCCTCGGCAAAGCGCCGGATATCGATGTAAGGGCGGCCGCCGACGCTCGAAGGATCCTCGAGAAGCAGCAACGAACCGGCGACGGTCAGCATCATCTCGCCGGCGTCGACAACTGCGAACCCTTCTTCGGCAAGCCGTGACGGCAGTGCATCATCGAGCGGCCAACCGAACGACCCGGCGAGTGCAGCGACGAACGCGTCGTCGGCCGACGACAACGAAGCGTCGGTCGGTGTCGACTCGAATCGCTGGAACGACCGCTTCTGGATGAACCGAGTCAGCTGCTCACCCAGCAGCGGAACGTTGCTGGCCCCCTGACGAAGCAACACTGCGCCGTTCGGTGCCTGCGCAAAGCCCTCGACACGCCTGGCCACACTGACAACCAACAGCGTCGAGCTACCGACCTGCAGTTGGTGCACCTCGTATCGGCCAGGGCTACGGGTGTCGCGGAGTGCCTGATGGATCTCCTTGACCTTCTCCCCCACGGCGTGCACCCCGACGATCGCGTGGTTCGGTGACACACCAATCACGAATACGCCGCCGTCGGCGTTCGAGAAGGCAACCGCCGCAAGCTGCAGGCGCTGCTCGGACAAGCCCTGCTTGAACTCGACGTACTCGCTCTCCCCAGGAAACTCCTGGTGGAAGGCATCCACAGGGAGCACCATCGGTACAACGCCCTGCCGGCTGGGATGAAAGAGGGGATATGCCATACTTGTTTGCCTGTGGATTGTCCCAAACAAGTATGGCATAACTTGAGGCGGTGCGCCGACAAACCTCGTCGTCCTCGAGCGATCGGGACTCGTCTACGCAGCGTTGCGTTGCGCCGGTTCGGGTCTCACGTATCGACCGTCGGCGTGGGTGGCCAGTCGATGCCGTAGCGCCCGAGCACGGCCGCGAAGTCGGCTCGTTCGCCAGGTGCGTACTGGCAGATCAGCCGGCGCGGGGCCATCGGGTATGGGTTGGTGGTGGCGTCGTCGGCGATCCCGGTGAAAATCTTGTCGAGGATCTCGAGGCCTGATGCCGACTCGGCCGCGGCGAAGCGCTCGGCGTTGAGGAGGGCGAGCACGTAGCCAGCGGCGTCGGGGAGCCAGGTGAGGTCGTACAGGTATTCCTCGATGACGTTCCAGCTGACGAGGCCGGGTGGGAAGTCGAGCGCCGTGGCGATCGCCCGGTGGAAGTCGCGGGTCGTCGCGCAGTCCCGGGCGTCGACGGTGCGGACGACCACGTCGGCGTGCGCCGTGCCTGGCTGAGCGAGTGCGCGCCGCGCCGCCTTCAGCGGCATGGCCAGCGCAGTCACCGGTGGGGCGTCGGGTTCGAGCACGGCGCTCCAGTCGACCGTGTTCATGCGAAGCGCTTGAACGTCAGGTAGTGGTCGTCGGTGTAGTACCGGTGCCCGTGGCCCTCCACCATGCGCCGCTTGCCGCGGCTCGGCGCGTCGACGTACGGCTTGAGGTCGTATTCGCGGTAGATGCCGTGGCCCGTGTCGGGGAGCACCATCGTGTCGGGACCGCCGTGGTTGCCGAACGGGTTACGACCGGAATAGTCGCCGACGGCTGGGGGATGGCGCGCGTTGTCGATGATGTGTTGCAGCGCCGTCGCGGCGGGTTCGCACGCCGGGGCGGGGCAGGTCTCCCCGGCCCAGAATCGTTGCTGTGCGTACGCGGCGATCTTGTTCTGGATGTTCCCGAACGAGTGGCCGTTGTCGTGGTACGTGCGCAGTTCGGTGGCGGTGCGGGCGTCGAGCAGCGTGACGAGATCGGCGACCGAGCACCCTCTCTGAAGGCACCACACGGCATCGGCGCCAGCACCCCGGATGCCGGTGGTGTCGAGGAGCTGTTCGGCGTCGTCGAGTGAACACCCGTGGTTGAGCAAGGCGAGTGCGTCGGCGGCGTTGCCCTTGCCCGGCTTGTTGAGCAGTCGGGTTGCCACCGCGATGTCGCCGCCGACGGCCTGGTGTGCCAACACGTCGACCGCCTCGTTGGCGCTCCCGCTGACACCCGGCTGCTCGAGCAATGTGCGCGCCGTGTCGCTGTCCGCGACGCCGGCGCTGACGGTCGCCGCGTCGGCGGTGTCGGTGCGGCCGGCGGCGGTGTTGACGAGCTTGGGCACGTCGGCTTCCTTGCGCCCGGCGTCGAGCATCGCCAGCACGCTCGCTTCGGAACCCTTGCTGGCCGCCGACATCAGCTTCCAGGCCCGGGCGGCGCTCTTGTCGACCTTGACGAGCAACTTGACGAGCGTCGCCTTGTCGGGGGCTGTGCGGTCGAGCAAGTTCCCGAGATGGTCGCGCTCGGAAGCGGTGCCGCCGACGTGGTCGAGGAGCACGGTCAGCTGCTCGGTGGAGCGCTCGGTCGTCTTGCCGAGCAGCGTGTTGAGGGTCTTCGGCGTGATCTTCTTGCCGAGCAGGGCGACGACCGCGTCGACGTCGTGCCTGAGGCAGTTCAGCAACGCGCCTTCCTCGCCGAGCGGAGTGGGCGCGAGCAACTGAGCCAGCTGGTCGGGCTCGGCCCTCGCTGCCAGTTGGCTGTACAAGACCGGATTGCCGACCCGCGTGCGGTTCGCGCCCTCGACTGCTTCTTGCTGTTTGCGCGTTGCCGCCGCTTGTTTGGCGAGATCCTCCGCGTCCTTGTCGGCTTTGCGCTTCTCGTCCGCCTTGTCGGCCGCGGCCTTGGCTTGTTGCCGGAACGCGGACTCGACACTCGCGACCCTGGCCGCGTACTCCTTGAGCCGCTCGTCGTCGGGCACGGGACCGGCCGGTTTGTCCGTCGCGGTCTTGAGCTCCTTCCGGAGTTGCTGCACGAGGGCCTTGCGGGGGCCATGGTCCGCCCCGTTCGCGCCGGCCAGGCCCAGAAGTGGCTGGCCCAGCCCGTCGAGCAGGTCGTTGAGTTGCTTGAGTGCGGCCTCGCGCTTCTGCTGTGCCTCGGCGTCGGCCTTGGCTGATGACGAGCTGGTCGGTTGCACCTGCGGAGCGTCGGCCGACCCTTCGGGTACCAGCTCGTAGTCGGCGTTGCCGCCCGAGATCTTCTCGACGACGCCACCACCGAAGTCGACCTGATACTCGAGATTGGTTGCCCCGACCGCCCAGGTGACCGTCCACAGCCCGCCGCCGGTCGAGGAGCCGAGGATCGTGCCGATCCGTTTCGGGTTGCTGACCTGGCGGATCTTGCGGCCCTTGTTCTTGTCGCCGTCGTTGCCGATCTTGCGACGGATCACGGCGCTGCCGGCGAACGCCGGTGAACGTCGCAGGCGATGCTCCGACGAGGTGGCCCCGCTACTCGAGGCTCGGGCTTGCGCGCCGCCGGTGAGCGCCCGCACCACGCTGTCGGCGACGTCGTCGGCGTGGCGCTCGGCCGCATCGGAGACGGGCCCGACCGTCATCGGCGAGCGTCGAATCGTGGCCGGCTGGCGGGTTGTCTCGTTCGGGACGCCGTGGTCGACCACCACGTCGAAGTCGGTCACCTCTGCGCCCCCAATTGCACGTTCGCACAGTACAGCGCGCCACCACGAGGCCGCCCGGCCGTGACAGGGCGCCGTCAGGGACAAGCCGCGTGGATGGCGCTTGGTCGTCATCGCCAAGGTGACGAGGCAGCCGAATCTGTTGGTCCTGGGCTCACGTGCAGCGATGTCGGACGGCGAACCACCCGTCGACCGCGATCAGCCGACCGGCTGGCACATGTACTCCCGTCGCTACTCGGCCAGGGCTGTTGATCAGGTCGACGTGTTCGCGTTGTGTGCGCCCGCCTGGCCCCGCGCCTACCGTCACCGGCGTGGCGGTGTTCAGTTACCACCTCGCCGAGTTGCCACCGTTGGCGACGGCGCGGGCACTGGTGCGCCCGCCGACGTCGGCGTCAACGCCAGGGCTGCGGCACGTCGAGTGCATGGCGCTGATGCGGCTCGGTGCGCCGGTGCTGTCGCCGTCACGGCTGCAACTCCGCCGGATGGCGATGTTCGCCTATTGGGACGATGAGGCGGCGATCGACAAGTTCCTCGCTGGCGACGATCTCGGTCAGCGGCTCGCCGGTGGCTGGCACGTGCGGATGACGTTCCTCCGCCGTTGGGGATCGCTCGCCGCGCTCCCCGACCTGCCGCGGCGCGACGGCGACTGGAGTCGCGACGAACCGGTCGTCGCCGTCACCGTGGCACGGATGAAGTTCCCGCAGCTCCCGCGCTTCATCCACTGGGGACGGCCGGTCGAACGTCTCGTCCGCGACGATCCGCACACGACGATCGCCCATGCGGCGATCCACCCGCCGAGGACCGTGTCGACGTTCTCGATCTGGAACTCGGTCGAGGCAATGGAGGCGATGGTTCGCGGCCGCAGCCCCGTCGCCGACCCGGAGCGCCACGCCACCGCGATGGAAGAACGCACCCGCAAGGACTTCCACCACGAGTTCACCACCCTGCGCTTCCGGCCCCGGTCCGAACACGGCACCTGGCTCGGCCGCACCAACCTGCTGCCATCGCCCACCCCCGCCGAATGACGATGGCCCCGGCCGGTCAGTCGGTCGTCACGAGTGCACGCGCTCGCCGACGACCGGTGGCGCCCACGGTGAAACCTGCAGCGTGCCCCACTCGGTGAACGTCGATTCGAAGCCGGCGATCGCGAGGTCGCCGTTGATCACCGAGATGTACGACGGGCGACCGGCCGAGCTGGAGCGCAGCCGGGTCATCGCGACGTAGGCGAGCCGCCGCGAGCCGAGCGACTTGCCGATGCCCATCACCAGCGCTGGGGTTTCCCACCCTTTGAACGAATAGACGGTGCAACCCTTGACGCCGGGCGCCTCGGGCCAGAAGCGCCGCTTCCGTGGCCCACGATCACCGTTGGACGTGGCGAAGATGTGATGCACCTCATGGCCCGCCTCCTCGATCACACGAACGGCGTCGAGGCCCACGTTGTGGTGTTCGCAGAGGAAGACGAGATCGCTCGGGTTGAGGTCGGGGTGTGCGTGCAGCAGACGGACCACTTCATGTCCGATCGTGGTGCCGACCACGTTGGGCGAACTGACGTTGACCCAGCGTCGTACCGTCGTGACCGACGCCCCGGCGATGTCGAAGAGGTCGGATGGAACCTCACCTGCCAGTCGTTCACCCTCGAGGTAGCGCTGCGAGAACAGGTTCGCGATCGGGACGAAGTCGCGCGGCATGCGGTACGAGCCGGAGAGCTCAGTCCACGGTCCGCTGAAGCCGGCGCCGAGCATCCGGTCCTCGTCAGTCCACGCCTTCTTCTCATATACGTCTTGGGTGGGGTCAGCGACGAGCAGCATCTCCCCGCCCTCGCGTACGACGTGGCGACGCAAGAGGTTCCACCACTCAAGCGTGAAGTCTTGACCCTCGTCGATCAGTACTGCGTCGAATCGCCGCTCGAACCCGGCTTCGAGCACGTCACGAGCTCGGCGAACCTCACGGTCCCAGTAGTCGAGCTCTTTGTACTGGCCAACGGCGTGGCCGGCCTGTTTGGCGTCCTCGACGAGCCGGCTGCAGAACGCGTGGAAGGGCACGCACGTGACCAGCCCCGAGTTCGCCTGGAGCTCCTTGCACCTCGCGCCGATCAGCGTCCGGAGATAGTTCGAGAGCGTGGTGTTGAACGTGAGGACGAGGACATCGTTGCCGTCACGCGCAAGCCGCGCGGCACGAGCAGCCAGCCCGAACGTCTTACCACTCCCGGCCGAACCGCGCACGCGACGAACGCGTGCATTGTTCGGGTTGTTGGCGATGTTGCGAGCACCCTCACTGAGCCGGGCCCGCCGCCGGAACTCACGCACCCCATCAGACTCGGCGAGGTAGCGCTGGAGCCGCTGAATCGACATCGGGTTCGGCCGCGGGCACGCGCCACGGACCAGCGACTCGAAGTCGGATTCCAGGAGGTCGCCACCCACGACTCGGACCTGTTCCTCGTTGGGTGAAACCTGATAGCGCTCGAACAGTTTCGCCGCTCGTTTGGTCTCCCATTCGGGAAGGACGAGAAGTGCCCGCACGGCGGTCGTCGGGTAATCACCATCTTGCGGGAGCGCGAAGAACTGTTCGTAGATCGTTTGGCGGTAGCGCTGCGCTTGGAAGCGCGGTGCCTCATCGATCAGCTGCCACGCCCCGCCGAACTTGCACTCGACGCGCCCGCGATCTCCCGCTCGGTACGCGCCGGTCGACCAGTGCTTGACCTCGATCGCGCACGCGCCGTGCCGGGCGTGAACGGCAATGAAGTCGGGGACGTCGTGCGCCAGGCGCGGCTGCACGTACACCGTCCACTCGTCGTCAAGTTCGTTGAGCCGCTCGGCAACCCGACGCTCGCCATCGTTCAACGGAACGACGAGTCGGTCGAGTTCATGGAGCGGCGGGCGCATCGTGGCCATCCCACCTCACTGTCTCGTGCGAGCCCTATCGGCAGTCGATCGGCTCAACATGACCGCTGCATGCTGCGCTCATCGCGGGTGCGGGTCTACCCCCGACTCGGTTGACCCGAGATCGCTGTCTTCGGGCTCGACCGAAACATCACCGAGTGAGTCATGGCGCCCAGCTACCCCCGGTCACGTCGAGCCTTCTGACGACGGCCCAGTGTTCCGCCACTGGTCGCCAGCCGCTTCATCTGAGAAGGTCCTGAGACTGCGTCACGACCCCTGAGACGAGCGTCATCAGATCCTGCCGCGCTCGGACGTGCCTCGCAACGTCAGATGTCGCCGGCACGGGCGACGAGCGCGGCCGCGGCTCGCTGCGCCTGCTTGTGTTCCGCTGTCGACGATGTCTCTGCCGAGTAACCGGATTTCGTCTTCGAGCCCAGCAGCGTGCGCAGGTACTTGGCCGAGTCCTTGTCGGCCTTGTCGAGCAGCTGGACCGCCTCGATGTGGTTCTCGCCGAGGGCGTGCTCGCCGAGGCGGGCGCAGCAGATCATGTCAGCAGCGGCGATGCCGGCGTGGATGTAGAGCGTTACGGCGGCGTCGACGAGATCGGGGTCGCCGTCGTTGAGTTCGTCCACAAGCTTGGCGGCTTCCAGGAACGCCTTGGCCTTGCTGAGGCGACCTATGCGCTGCGCCGCGTTGCACGGCCGAGTTCGGCCCATTGCGTCGCTCCGATCTGTCCGTACAGGGCAATACCGTCCTTGCGAATGTCTTTCAGTACGCGCTCGCCAGCGGTCAGGCCGCGCTTCAGATCGGCGGTGCCGTATTCGAGCACGCGGGCGTCGTTGCCTGTCCACGCCGACACGTCGTCGGTGAGCCGGTAGAGCTGGGCGGCCCAGACGGCGTCGTCGCCTCGGACTCTGGCGGGGCGCACAACGAACAGGTCGATGTCACTGTCGGGTCGCATCTCCCCTCGGGCGGCCGATCCGAACATCGCTGCGTAGATGGCTGGGATCTTCCAACTGGCGACCTGTTCGCGGATGGCGTCGAGCAGGCGGGTGCGGGCCGACGCAATCTCAGCGACCGCGTTCGCCACGATATGGCGCCGGTTCAGCGAGTACGTGATCACGCCGGTCTTCGCCAAACCGATCTTCTCGCTGGTCACGAGCCCGTGCTCCACCAACCGCCGCAGCGAGTTGCGGACACCCGAGAGGCTGTGGTCCCCGATCAACTCGTGGACCTGGGCCACCGTGAACGCGACATCAGCTCGCGCGAGCACGGACAGCACATCGCCATCGACCGTCGGCGTGACGGCCCGGAACGGGCGCTGAAGCTGCACACGCACTATTGTACGTAACTCGTGACAATTGTGCAATCAACCAGCGACTCACCGCTGACTACTGATGGCACAAACCTTCGTTCTGCAACTCGTACTGACACGAGGTTGCTCTGCCACATCGCCAGGGACACGACTGAACACCACACGAGTGGACGGTTCGTCACCCGGCACGTGCCCGCGAATCACGGCGGCGAAGACGGGCGGGGTGTCGAGGGGTGGACTGGCGGGTTCGTGAGTCTGCATGCGTGACTCCGTGTCCCCCGGCAAGTCTCCTGCAGTCCCGGCCTGGTTGTGTCGAACCGATGCCCACGGCCCCGAATGGTCGCGAAACGAGCGGTGTGGCACGCTCCGCCGTCTGTCTCGACATCCGCATCATCAGCGCCACCACCGGCCAACTCCTACGCGTCCTCCCACTCGACCCCACCCGAAACCACCAAGCCACCGGCAACCCCGCAACCCACGCCGAAAGCCAACAACCCGAACCCTGAGGGTTCGGGCCTTGACATCACATTGGTGGGCGAGGGGGGACTTCCCAACCGGTTCGAGGGCGGATTACCCCGATGCGACAGCAACATCGGGGTCCTCCTTCGGTTGCCCGACAGCATGGCGAACATCGGCTCTCGAACCAACCTGTCGGCACCGCCGATCACCGGAGTCGGTTGACGTCCACCCGCGGAACTCGCGCGAGCCGTCAGCGTGACCCGAACTCGCGTGATGTCGGTGGCGGTCGCCACCACCTCACGCTGTATGTATGACGCCCGGGCCGGGTCGGGACCTGCCAGCCGCCGTGGGTGAAGGCGTCGCTGGAATCTTCCTCAGGTCCGCCGGGAGCGCATCACGCCATCGAGGGTCAAGAACGTCTGAACGGTGACCCTCATATCAATGCAGACCGACGGCGCACTGATTCTGGCGCGCCTCACCTCGCATCGCAGTCTGAGGGTCTGTGTCGCGGGTCCAAGCGCCGGGGTCGGATAGGCATCGACCGTGGCGTGCGCGTCGATGACAGGCGCTCGGCCTGCGAGTGTCCCGGCGGCGATCCCGTACTCTGCTGGGCGTGCTCGTGTCGTTCGCTTGGTGGCAAGTCTTGGTGCTCGATGCGGTCCTATTGACGTCGTGGGCACTGGTGGCGGGTTGGTGGTATCGACGGGTGCCGCTCGAAGAACTGTGCGGCGGTGGTTTCGTGCTTCGCTTGCGTGCCTTCGAACACGGTGGCAGTTGGTACGAGCGGCGGCTGCGGATCAGGGCGTGGAAGGACCGGCTTCCGGAGACCGGCGGTCGCCATGGCATGTCGAAGCGGCGGCTACCCGGAGCCACCGCGGCCGATCTTGAGCGGTTCGCGTCCGAATGCGTTCGCGGTGAGCGCACCCATTGGACGGTCATGGCGGCCGCGCCGACGTTCGCGCTGTGGAACCCCCACGAGTTGTTCCTGGTCGCTGCAGGCACTGGCGTAGCGGGGAACACACCGTTCATCTGTGTCCTGCGCTACAACCGAGCGCGCATCGCCGCGATCATCGAGCGTGGCGCTCGCCCAGGGTGCGCTGCGAGCATCGTGCCAAAGCTGATCGGGTGATCCTCCGGCGGTTCGTCGCACGGCGACCCGGACGCGGTGGCATTCGGCGTCGGGCGCGGGACTCATGTGGAGGCTGCAACTGTGGTCGGCGGCTGCCGCTGGCGCGTGCTGGCGATGGCGGCGGTAGCGACACCGACGAGGGGGGGCGGCGAGGAACGCGCCGAGGATGCCGGCCGTGACGGCCCCGATCACCAGCCCGAAACCCGAGCGTGACATCGCGACGCAGCCGCTTCGCCGACCAGTGGCGAAGATCGTGCGCCATCGTGTGTCATCGGCATCCGCGACTGTTGACTGGGGCGAAACACCAGGATTCGAACGCGTTCCGGTCGAACGTGAAACCCTGGCTGTTCAGTTGAGTTGATTACCGAAGTGATGGTCACCTAACATCGATGTTCGTGGAGTGGCAGGTCCCGACGCGACGTGAGGGAACCTCTGCGTGGTCCGCCCGTGTGGCGTGGCTGGTGGTGATCTCGTGCGTGATGTTGGGCTGGTGCGGACACGTCTCGGCTGCGTCGAACCCCGTCCACGTCGAGGGGGTCGGCGTCAGCGAGTCGATCGAGATCGAGGCAGGTCAGACCGCCGTCAGTCGCGTGCGGCACCGGGATCACCGGCCGGACGCGGTGTTGCCGCGTACCGATTCGGACGCGCACGGACCGGTATGGCGGACCGAGCCGCGACGGCCTTTGTCGGCGATTCCGTCGTCGGGTCGTTCCACTCGCGGGCCTCCGTCGGCGACGCGTTGACCGAACCCTGAGCCACCGTCGCCGATTGCGGCGAGCGGTGGTCGCGTTTCGACCGTCGTCCACGTCGCCGGTCACCTCAAGTCCATTTCCCTTGCTTTCTTGCGCCCGTTCGGGCGCCTCACGATTTGGAGACCCGCGTTGAAACTCACACGAGCCGGTGCGGCCGCGGCCGCACTCACACTGATCCTGACCGTCGCCGCCTGCGGCGGCGACGACGACTCGGCCAGCACAACCGTCGACGCCACCGACACGATTGAACCGTCGAGCCCAGCGACCGACGATTCGACCGACGTCACGTCGGCGACCGTCACAACATCCCCGGCCGCGCCGGCCACGACCGGAGCACCTGCCGAAGGGGGTTCGCTGACGTTGTATAGCGGGCGTAACGAGGAGCTGGTGGAGCCGTTAATCGCCGAGTTCGAAGCGGCCACCGGGATCGACGTCGAGGTGCGCTACGGCAGCTCGGCCGAGATGGGTGCGGCCTTGATGGAAGAAGGCGAGGGCACACCCGCCGAGGTGTTCTTCTCCCAGGAGGTCGGCGCGGTCGGGGTGTTGGCCAAGGCCGGTCTGCTGTCACCGTTGCCGGGTGAGGTCGTCGAACTCGTCGACGAACGCTTCCGGCCCAACGCGGACAACTTGTGGGTCGGGGTGACCGGACGCTCGCGGGTGATCGTCTACAACCGTGACCTCGTCGCCGAGCCACCGACGGGTGTGTTGGAATTGACGGATCCCGCCTACGCCGGCCAGGTCGCGATCGTTCCCGGCAACGCCGGATTCCAGGCCTTCGTGACGGCGTTCCGGGTCAGCCAGGGCGAGGACGCGGCACGACAATGGTTGAGCGACATGCAGGCCAACGACGTCGTCACCAACATCGAGAGCAACGACGACGTGCTCACCGCAGTGGAGGCAGGCGAGATCCCGTTCGGCTTGATCAACCACTACTACTGGGCCCGTAGCCTCGAGGAAGCCGGCGGTGCCGACAACCGCTCCGCGCAGCTGGTGTTCCCGACCGGTGACGACCCGGGCGGCCTGGTCAACGCCACCGCCGTGGGAATCACGGTCAACGGGGCCGACAACCCGGCCGCGCTGGCGTTCGTCGAGTACCTGCTGTCGCAGGAGGGGCAGACGTACTTCGCTACCGAAACCTACGAGTACCCACTGGTCGACGGTGTCGCCGACCCGGAAGGGATCCCGCCGCTCGACGAACTGCAGGGCCCGCCGCTCGATCTCACCGACCTCGATTCGCTGGAAGCGACCCAGGCACTTTTGACCGAGCTGGGACTGTTGAGCTGACACCCGGTCAAGGTTCGACGGTTGGGGAGCCCGGCGTGACGTCGGGCTCCCCAACCGCGTCCAGGCTCCGACGGCCCACTCACACGACACCCCTCGTGTTGTCGATTTCCTCTCTGGTGGCGGCGGTGGCGGTCGTCGTCCCGATCAGCTACATCGCGATCCGTGCCAGCGACCGCGGCTGGGACGGGATCGAGGCCACGCTGTGGCGGCGGCGGATGCTGACATTGATCTGGCGGTCCGTGAGCCTGGCCGGTGCCGTGACCGCGGCGAGCGTGCTGATCGGCGTCGCTTCGGCATGGCTCGTCTCGAGGACCGATCTGCCCGGACGCCGCGTCTGGCGGGTCGTGCTCGGGCTGCCGCTGGCGATGCCGTCCTACGTCGCGGCGTGGAGTTGGATCGGCTGGAGCAGCGACCTGGCCGGCTTCGTCGGCGCCTGGATCGTGCTCACCACGATCTCGTATCCGTTCGTGTACTTCCCCGTACTCGGCGCCCTACAACGTGCCGATCCCGGGCGCGAGGAGATCGCCCGATCGCTCGGCGCCGGCGCCTCGGCGACGTTCTGGCGGGTCACGTTCCCCGAGATCAGGATCGCCGCCACCGGCGGCGCACTGCTGGTCGGGCTATACACGCTGAGCGACTTCGGTGGCGTGTCGATCATGCGGTACGAAGCGATGACCCACGTGATCTACCGCTCCTACCGGGCCACCTTCGACCGGACACCACCGGCGATCATCGGCTGCGTGCTGATCGTGATCTCGACACTGATCGTG
The DNA here is from genome assembly GCA_035556435.1 of Ilumatobacter sp. GTDB lineage: Bacteria > Actinomycetota > Acidimicrobiia > Acidimicrobiales > Ilumatobacteraceae > Ilumatobacter. Next base: position 78,784 of record DATMEY010000021.1, read on the forward strand.
TTGACCGTCAACCGCCTCCAGCGCCGCGACCCGGTCGCCCGGCTCGGCGCCGGCGCCCCCCGCCCCCCAGTCCCCCACCGGCTCGGTGTGATGCGGATTCCTTCGACGCTGCTGCTCGTCGCCCTGATGACGTTGACGTTCGGTGTTCCCGCCAGAACGCTCGTCCTGTGGTCGTACCGGGGACGATCGACGACCGATTGGAGCCGATGGTTGGACGCCACGGTGACGACGCTCTCACTCGGCGTCGCTGCTGCCGCGGTGACGGTGGTCGTCGCCTTGCCGATCGCGATGTTGTCGGCGCGATACCCGGGCCGGCTGTCGAGCACCGTCACCACCATCGCCTACGCCGGCCACAGCTTGCCGGGCATCGTCGTCGCGCTCTCGATGGTGTTCTTCGGCATCCGCGTCGTCCCGTCGCTCTACCAAGAGATCCCGATGCTGACCTTCGCCTACGTCGTGTTGTTCCTGTCCCTCGCGCTCGGCGCGATGCACAACTCGATCGCCCAGGTCCCGGCCTCGCTCGACGAGATCGCCCGCAGCCTCGGGCGCACCCAACGCGGCGCCTGGACCGCGATCACGCTGCGTCTCGCCGCGCCCGGGATCGGGGTCGCCGCCGCGCTCGTGTGCGTGACCGTGATGAAGGAACTGCCGGCCACCCTGCTGCTCCGCCCGATCGGAACCGAGACCCTCGCGACCCGACTGTGGAGCCACACCGACGCCCGCTCCTACGCCGCGGCCGCCCCCTACGCGGCGGCGATCGTGGTCTTCGCGGCGATCCCCACCGCAGCACTGTCCCGGTTCGGGGCCCGCGCCGGCCGGGACCGACACCGATGACGCACGTCACTGTCGAGCATGTGTACAAGACGTACCCGGGACCGCGACCGGTGCGCGCCCTCGCCGACATCGACCTCGACGTCGCCTCCGGGACGACGTTGGCGATCCTCGGCCAGTCGGGGTGCGGCAAGACGACGTTGCTGCGCGTCATCGCCGGATTCGAACGCGCCGACACCGGCATCCTGCGATTCGACCGCCACGTCGTCGCCGACGACGCCCACCACCTGCCACCCGAACGGCGATCGATCGGGATCGTCCCCCAAGAAGGTGGCCTGTTCCCCCACCTCGACGTCGCCGCCAACATCGCCTTCGGCCTGCGCCGGCTCGATCGCTACGAGCGCCGCCGACGCGTCGACGAGATGCTCGAACTGGTCACACTCCAGGGATACGGCCCGCGACGACCCCACCAGCTGTCCGGCGGGCAACAACAACGCGTCGCGCTCGCCCGCGCGCTCGCACCGCGACCCGCGATCATGCTCCTCGACGAACCCTTCGCCGCCCTCGACACCTCGTTGCGCGCCTCGTTGCGCGCCGACGTCTCCGAGGTGCTGCGAGTCGCCAAAGCCACCACCATCTTCGTCACCCACGACCAGATCGAAGCACTCACCATGGCCGACCGGGTCGCGGTCATGCGCCACGGCCAGATCGTGCAGACCGGCACGCCACTCGACATCTACCGCCAACCCATCGACGTCGCCGTCGCCGCGCTCGTCGGTGAGTACATCACCCTCGACGGAATCGTCAGCGGGGACTCCGTCGAAACCCGACTGGGACGGCACGAGATCGGCAACCGCCACCACGCAGGTGACCTCGTCGAGGTCACCGTCATGATCCGCCCCGAACAAATCAGCACAACCCCCGACGCCGCAACGATCGCGACCGTGACCCGCGTCAGCTTCGAAGGAGCATCCGCCCAGATCGACCTCGCGATCGACGACGTCACACTCACCGCCCGATGGCCCGCCACCACCCTGCCAACCCTCGCCGACCGCCTCCCCATCGCCATCCAAGGCCCCGTCACGATCTACCGCCGCCCAAACCCAGACCAGACCGACCCCGGCTAGACCTCGGCTAGACCGTCGTCCAGCGCCGTCGAATCGACTCACCCCTGACGACGCGATCGCTGCGCCGATACTCGTGGGACCACGTCACCGCAATCCACATTTGGTGACACCCGAGCGCTGTCAGGTCGCGAAGTTTTAACGCGACACCGGGCGGTCGAGCGGCCCGTCGACGACCGGCCCCGTCCACACCGAGAACACCATCGCTGGCCGTCGAGGCGCTACTGGCCCGGCGGCTGCTGAGCGAGTTCAACGTCCAACCCGGCGAAAAACCCATTGATGATATTCAAGGTTGCGCGCATTGCCAAGCCCCGGCGGGGCTGTAGATGGGTGACATGCTTGGCCTGTGATCGTCCTGAAGCGTCTGGTCGACCGTCTTCCGGTGCGGGCGACCGTGTTGATCGCTGTTGCGTGCGTGGCCGGTGGCGTGGCGTTGACGTTGCGGCCATTCACCTCTGTCGAGGTGCTCGTGCTGCTCGCCGGGATCAACGCGGTGCTCACCGGTGTCCTCGCGTTGGCCTCGCCGGACGCACAGTCGTCGGCGCATCGTTGGCTGGTCGGTGGCGGCTGGATCGTGCTCGGCGCCGTGATCTTGGCGTGGCCCGGTCTGACCGTCGGGGCCTTGGCCGTGCTCATCGGCCTGGGACTCGTCGCGCACGGTCTGGTCGACGTTGCCGGTGGCGTGACAGGCCGGGTCGACGGTGAGCGGAGCGTGGCGATCCTCGAGGGTCTCACCGCGATCGTGTTCGGTGTGCTGGCGCTGGCATGGCCCGACGTGACCGTGTTGATCGTGGCGGTGTTGTTTGGAGCGCGCACGGTGCTGTTCGGGCTGTCGCAGTTGGTCTCGTTGTTCTCGCGCCGTTCAGCCGTGCCCGCAGACGACGCACCCGCGCTTCAAGGGGGACGCTTGCGGAGCACGTTCCGTGTCGCCAGCCGAGTCGTGGGGTTGGTGATCGCGGTCGGGTTGCTGGCGCTGAGTGTCGTGCTGCACGATGATGGACGCACGGTCAGCGCGTTCTACGACACGCCAGCCGAGATCCCCGAAACCCCTGGGGAGCTGCTGCGCACCGAGGCCTACGACACGGGCATCCCCGAGAATGCGCAAGCGTGGCTGATCATGTACAGCACCCAAACGTCGCTCGGTGCGCCGACGGTCGCTACCGCTGTCGTGCTCGCCCCCAAAGAGCTGCCGTCCGGTCCTCGTCCGCTCGTTGCGTGGACGCATGGGACCGTCGGCATCGACCGGCGATGTGCGCCGTCGCTGTCGGACGGGCCGTTCGCCGATCTGCCGATCGGCCCGTTGCTCGACAACGGGTGGGTGATGGTCGCCACCGACTACGCCGGGATGGGCACCGTAGGAGCCAGCTCGTACCTGATCGGGACCGGTCAGGCGTACTCGACACTGGACTCGATCCGCGCTGCGAAGCAGATGCCCGAGCTCTCGCTGTCGGACGACACAGCGATCTGGGGGCACTCCCAGGGTGGTCACGCGGCGCTGTGGACCGGGATCCTCGCCGACACCTACGCGCCGGAGATCATGATCGACGGTGTCGCCGCGCTCTCACCGGCCACCGACCTTCCAGCGATGTCCAAGGCCGTGCAGGGCCAGCTCGGCGGAGCGCTCGGCTCCGCGTACGTGATCACCGCTTATAGCGAAACCTACGACGACGTGCACTTCGACGACTACGTCCGCCCCGGCGCCAGCGTCGAAGTGCGGGAGGCGTCGAAGCGATGCCTGTCCGATCCGGCGCTGCTGATGTCGATCATCACCTCGTTGCCCGCCACCCAGTCCGTTTTCTCGGCCGACCCGACCACCGGCGCTGCTGGGCGGCGCCTCGTCGAGAACACACCCTCCGCACTGATCACCGCGCCGCTGCTCGTCGCGCAGGGAACCGGTGACGAGGTCATCCCGTTCTCGATCACCGAAGACTGGGTCGCTCAGCGATGCGCAGCGGGGCAGCACCTCGAGTTCGTCCCCTATCCCGACCTGACCCACATGGGCGTCCTCCAACCCGACTCAGGGCTCCCCGACAAACTCATCAGCTGGACTGCCGACCGCTTCGCCGGAGAACCGCCCGGACCGACGTGTTGAGACTCACGAGCGCGCCGCACGAGCGAGGAGCTCGCGAGCGCGCCGGTCGGCGAGTTCGAGGGCCCGGTCGGCGGTCCGAGGCACCGCTGGCTGTCAGGTGCCGACCAGCTTGGCGTTGTCCTCCTCGACCGTCGGCAGGAACGCCTCGGGGACGCCTGCGGTCGCCGCTGCGAACGTCTGCTCGTCAGCCAGTTGCAGCGCCTGCAGCGCAGCATCGAAGGCCTCGGCGTTGTTGAATCGGTGGCCGATCACGACGTAGCCCCAATCGCCACTGACCCAGACAGCGCTACCGGTACCGACGCCGTCGTTCTCGGGACCGGTGTTGTCGAACGCGGTCGTCACGCCGTCGACGGCGCGCGGCGTCCAGCCCTCCAGCAACAGTCGTGACATGGTGGACCGAGAGTCGACGAGGCCTCGCCGGGCGACCTTTACGGCCGCGCAACGCACCGGCCATGGCTCGACGAGCACCACGGAGCGCTCGAGGGCGAAGCAGCAACTGCACCAGCGATGCCGGCGAACGCACATCGCCGTCGCCGTCAACGGCGACATCGGGGCCCTTGGCCGCGACGAACGTCACCCCCGACGGGGCGAGCTGCCCTCGACGGTTTCGGCGACCATGGCTGTTGTTGCGGTCGGGAGGTTCGACACGCCGAGCACGATCACCCCCACCCGGGTCCCGCTGTCGCAAGCTGCACCAGTCGCCCGCCCGCTTCGTGATCGCTCTCGACGACCACGACCACGAACGGCCCCTCATCCTCACCTGTCGACTGGCGGTCGGCGGTCGCCTCGTCAGCAGTCGACACGGCCACCCGATCGAACTGATCCCAACGGAGAGGCTCACACCGACGATGTGCACCATGGCGTTGGCCAGGACTTCGTCGACGGCGAGCTCCAAGACGAGCGCGCCGTCGAACGCGTCGGTCCCCGGCCGGGTCGAAAGCGACCGATCCCACCGCTGCCGGTTCACGAGGTACTCACGTTCCCCGTCGCCCAAAGGTCACCGGCCCAGGCAGACCGAAATGCGGCTCGTCGTCGTGCGCTCGCGACGGCATCGAACAGGAACGCGCCAGATGCCAGACCCAGCCGTCGCCGGTCGCCCACCATGGCGCGGGTGCGGCCGACGCCGGTTGAGTCCACTGCACCGACAGTGTCGAGACGTTCACCACGTTGGCGTGGGGCGAGCGTTATCCGACGACGCTCGACACCGAAAGTGGCGGAGAGGGCGTGTTTGAGTGGTTTGCTGGCTGCCGGATACTGCTTGCACGGCGAGGCCGGGTGATGGCCGGATCGAATTGAGAGGTCAGGGGACCACACCTCACGATGCGACCGACTCGAGGCCGTTCAGGCTGTCGTGCGTTGCGAGCACGTCTGTCGATGGGCGTGGCTATTGGGTGATGGCGGTGCCGATCTGTTCGACGACGTCGACGAGCGTGACGCCTCCGGCGGAGATGGCTGAGTCGTCGATGGCGGCGATGCGGTTGTTGGTGACGGCTGGACTGTTGGCGAGTAGGTCGCGGATCTCGGCGATGGCGGTGTCGGCGTCGGTGGAGGCTTTGCTGTAGACGACGACGATCACGTCGGGGGTGAGGGTGAGGACTTCTTCGGCGCTGATCTCGGAGAAGTTGCCGTCGAGGTCGGCGAAGGCGTTGTCGAGGTCGGCGGCGCCGAGCGCGGCGGCGTAGTTGGAGCCGCTGAGTGCGTACAGGGTGCCGTCGTAGACCTGGACGAACGCGGTGGTCATCTGGTTGCCGACAGGCGCGTTGGCCAGGCGGTCGTCGATCTCGTCGATGAGGTCGTGGGCGCGGTCGGCGATGCCGAAGATGGCGCCGAGGTCGGTGATGTCTTGGGTGACCATGTCGATCGTGGTCGGGGCGGGGGTGTCGTAGCCGCAGTAGTCGCCGAGGACGAACACGTTGGTCCCGCTGGCGCGCAGGTCGTCGAGGCTGACAGCACCGGCGTCGCCGGCGACGGAGGTGAGGTCGTTGAGGATGACGAGGTCGGCCTGGACGCTGGCCATCGCTTCACGCGACGGGGCGAAATCGGGGGAGATCTCGGCGATGTCGGGGGCGTTGGCAGGGAGCGATGACAGTGACCCGCTGAAGTAGCCGACGACGCTGTCGCCGACGCCCAGCGCGTCGAGCGTCTCGTAGGACTGCGGCCAGCCGAGCACGACGCGCTGTGGCGGGCTGTCGAAGGTGTAGTCGGTGCCGCAGCTCTCGATCGTGACCGGATAGCCGCCGCCGTCGTCGGTCGGCTGGTTCGTGGCAACGGTCGACTGTGCCGTAGGGATGGTCGTTTGATCGCCGGTGACGGCGGGCTGGGCGGTGTCGTCGTCGCTGCCGCATGCGGTCACCAGCGCGGCGAGAGCAATGACCACGGCGATGTGTCGGGTTCGGCGGGTGTTCACAGTGTCGCTCCTTCGGAGTGCTTCAGGGGGTTGTGTTGGTGTCACGGGCGGCAAAAGACAGGTGCGGCTTGCCGGTGAGCGGATGGGTGCCGCGATGGCTGGCGACGCCGTAGACCTGGTTGACGAGCTCGGTGGTGAGGACGTCGGCGGCGGGACCTGCGGCGAGGACGTGGCCGGCGTGGAGCACGACGATGTCGTCGCAGTGGGCGAGGGCGAGGTTGAGGTCGTGGAGCGCGGTGACGACGGTGATGCCGAGGCTGCCGATGAGGTCGAGCAGTTCGAGCTGGCTGCCGATGTCGAGGTGGTTGGACGGCTCGTCGAGGATGAGCAGCTGGGGTTGCTGGGCGAGGCTCCGGGCGATCAGGACGCGTTGGCGTTCGCCGCCCGACAAGGTGTTGATCTGGCGATGGCGGAGGTGGGTGATGCCGCAGCGGGCGATGGCGTCGGCGACGATGGCGCGGTCGTCGTGATCGGCGTGGGCGATCAGTCCTTGGTGCGGCAGGCGTCCGAGGGCGACAACTTCTTCGACGCTGAACTCGAAGTCGCTGTGATCTGCTTGCTGCAGAACCCCGATCAGGCGCGCGGCCTGTTTGGGTCGCAGTGACCAGATCGGCTGGTCGTCGACCAGGACACTGCCTGCGGCGGGCTGCCAAGCCCGGTAGATCACCTTGAGCAGGGTCGACTTGCCGGAGCCGTTGGGGCCGACGACGCCGACGATCTTGCCGGGCTGTGCGTGCAGTGTCGCGGCATGCAGGATCGTGGTGCCGTCGACGATCACCGACACGCCGTCGGCGACGACGTGCATCACGCCTGCCCTGTCGCGAAGGCCCGTTGCCGCCGCAGCATGACGAGAAAGGTCGGTGCGCCGATCGCCGCGGTGACGATCCCGATCGGCACCTCGGCTGGCTGGCGCACCATGCGGGCGGCGATGTCGACGGCGACCAGGAACGGCCCGCCGAGCAGCGCGCTCACCAGCAGCACTCGACGGTGGGCCGAGCCCACCATCGCTCGGGCGATGTGGGGGACGACCAGCCCGATGAACCCGATGCCACCAGCGACCGCGACGAGGCAGCCGGTGATCAACGACGCCAGAGCGATCAGCAGCAACTGAAAGGCGCCGACGTTGACACCCAACGAGCTGGCCGTGGTGGCGCCGAGCACCAGGGCGTCGACGCGGCGGGCGACGGTCAGCATGACGATCGTGCCGACCGCTACCGCCACGGTCGGCACGGCGAGGTTGGACCAGCGTCCACCAGCGACGCTGCCGAGCGACCAGAACAGCACCCGTTGGACCTGAGCGGGTGTGGCCATGATCTGCAGGAAGTACGTCGCTGAGTTGAACGCGTAGCCGACGGCGACACCGGCGAGCACGAGGCGGGTGGGATGCCACATGCGGTTCTGGCGGGCGAGCGTCAGCGTGATCGCGAAGCTGGCGATCGCGCCGACGAACGCTGCTGCCGACAGACCGAGGCCCCCGGTCGCCGACGACCCGGCGACGATCACCGCGACCGCGCCAAGGCTGGCGCCAGGGGCGACGCCCAGCAGGTACGGGTCGCCCAGCGGATTGCGGACGACTGCTTGGATCACCACGCCACACACGGCAAGCCCGGACCCGACAACCATGCCGAGCAGGACGCGAGGCAACCGGATGTCCCACACGATCTGCTGCTCGACCGCACTGCCAGCGCCGCCGGCAAGACCGAGCTTGCCGGCGACCACCCGCCACACCGTGCCGATCGGCACCCCAACCGGCCCGATCGAGACACCAGCGACGCCGACCACCACCGCCACCGCGAGCAGCGCGCCGACCAGGAACCCGAACCGCGCCGGCGCAGCGAACGACGCCCCGGTCCGACGGCCCGGCGCACCAGCAGGCACGGCGGTGATGCGACCGCCAGCGAGCACTGCGCCGGCGGCCTCCTTGCTGCCGGCAGCGGACACGGCGGAACGAGGTGGCGCCGATGAGCGGGTCACGCGTCCGCCACCGATCGGCGAAGGTACGTCAGTTCTTCGCCGATCAGATCGCTCACCCTTCATAAGACTGATTCTCGATACTACTCTGGGATGGGTGAGCACCTCAACACGGCCGCCGGCGTCGCCGAATGTGTTGCGGTCCGAGCCGTTGTTCGCTCGGTGGGTGGTGGCCGAAGGTGTCTCGATGGTCGGCTCGTCGATCTCGATGGTCGTGCTGCCGGTGCTCGTCTATGACCTCACCGGCTCAGCGGGACTGACCGGGCTGCTCGCCGCGACGCGGCTGATCCCCTACCTCGTGCTGGGACTGATCGCTGGGCCGATCGCCGACCGGTCCAGCCGGCGTCGACTGATCATCGGAGGTAACGTCGCCGAGGGAGTGCTCGCGGCGACGATCCCGATCGCGGCGATGGCCGACGCGCTCACGGCGGCGCATGTCTTCGTCGTCGCCCTGCTGTCGGCAACCGCCTACGTGTTCTCCGACGCAGCGGTGTTCGGTGCCGTGCCGGCTCTCGTGCGACCTGAGCGCCTCGCTGACGCCAATGGCGTGCTATCGGTGTTCGGCTCGAGCGCCGACATCGCCGGACCGGTGCTGGCCGGCGTGCTGATCACCACGATCGGGGCAACTCACGGGCTGACGATCAACGCGATCAGCTTCCTCGCCGCCGCCGCCGTTCAACTCACGATCCATTCCGACTTCCGCCGGCCCATCAACGCTGCAAGCCCGGCGCGACGTCCGACGATCCGACAGCAACTCGGCGCCGCGTTCACGTTCATCCGCCGCCAGACGACCGTGTTGACGCTGATCGCCGTGGGGTTCGGCAACTCGCTGGCGATCGGGATCGTGCTCGGGCTGCTGGTCCCGTGGTCGGTCGAGGTGCTCGGCTACGCCAGTGACGATCCGCGCCTCGGCGTCCTCTACGCCGCCGTCGGCGTCGGCAGCCTCGCCGCCGGCCTGGTGTTCGCCCGGCTCTTCAGCGCTGCCAGAGTCCGGGTCCTGACACCGGCAGCTGTCGCCTGGTCAGCCCTGTGCAGCATCGGCCTCGCGGCCGGGGTGGGCTGGTTGGCGACACCGGCGATGGCGGCGTTCTCGTTCGGGATCATGGTGACCATCACCACCGGGATCACCTACCGCCAGCTCGCCACGCCTGATCAGCTCGTCTCGACCGTGAACACGATCGGCCGGATGATCGCGGCGGGCGGTCAACCGGTCGGCGCCGCACTCGGAGCCCTGATCGCGACCGTCCTGACCGTCACCGCCGCCTACACCACCGCGGCGGGCCTGATGGCGACCACCGCGCTCGCCGCCCACCTCGCCCTGCGTCGCCGCGACACCAGCCTTCCCGAGCACCTACGACCAAGCCACGAGGGTGATCCCGCGGGCGAGCCGGTCTGACTGGTCGCGGGGTCAGGTGGCCCGGAGGGTGGCGAGGTTCTGGCGGTACGACGTCATCTGCGGATCGTCGGCGAGCGCAGGGAGCATCGCGTGCAGTTCAGCGGGCAGGAGCTCGAGCACCTCGCTGGGGGCATCGACGAAGTTGCAGCTCTCGACCAGCTCCAACGCCGCACCGGGGAGATCGAGGGTCGTATCGTCACAGAACCACACAATCCATCTGAGAGAATCGTTCCTATTCTGAGTAGAGTGGCTCGGCGATGATGCTCCAACGCCATCTGCTGCGCCTGGCGGGTCGGGTGCGCGGACCGGTCGCGGCGTGCGTGGCGATCGGATTGGTGGTGTTCGCGCTCAACGTGGCCCAGGCGGTGCTGGTCGGTGTCGCCTTGGGGCGGGTGCTCGACGGCCGTTCGATCGGTGGCCTCGCGGTGTTGATGGTCGCGGTGTTGGTGGTGCGGGCGGGGGCGGTGTGGTTGCGGGAGCTGCTGGCGGTGCGCGCCGCGGGTGTGGTCAAGACGCGGTTGCGCGATCTGTTGGTGGCGCGGGTGCTGTCGGTGGGGCCGGGCTACTTCGACGACGTGCGGTCGGGGGAGGTGCAGTCGTCGGTGGTCGACGGGGTGGAGGGGCTGGAGGCGTACTACAGCCGCTATCTGCCGCAGGCGTTCGTGTGTCTCACGGGCCCAGTGGCGGTGGCGGTGTGGATCGCGACGCGTGACCTCGCGGTCGGAGCGGTGGTCGCGGTTGGGTTGGTGGCGGTGCCGCTGGTCCCGCGCTGGTGGGACCGGCTGCTGCGGTCGCGTGGCCAGGACCACTGGGGGCAGTTCACCGAGTTGCACGCCGACTTCCTCGATGCGATGCAGGGGATGCCGACGCTCAAGGCGGTCAACGCGGTGTCGGTCCAGCGGGAGCGGCTCGAGCAGCGCAGCCAGTCGTTGTTCCGGGCGACGATGCGCCAGATGGCGGTGTCGCTCGTCGACACCGGCTTGACCGAGTTGTTCATCCAGGTCGGCACCGCGGTGGCGGTGGCGGTCGGCGCGTGGCAGGTGGCCGGCGGAGCGTTGCCGCTGGACACGTTGCTCGTGCTGCTGGTGCTGGTCGGGGTGTGCTTCCGGCCGTTCCGCGAGCTGTCGATGTACTGGCACGCGGGGTTCTTGGGGGTCTCGGCGGCCGGTGGGATCACCCGCTTGCTGGAAGCGCAGCCCCCGTCACCCGACCGGCCCGACGCCGTCGCGCTGACGCCGGCAGACGGGTTGGGGATCAGCTTCCGGGACGTCACGTTGCGGTACGCGTCACGCCCGGAGCCGGCGCTCGACGGAGTGTCATTCGATGTGTCGGCGGGGCAGCGGGTCGCCGTCGTCGGCCGTTCGGGGGCGGGAAAGTCGTCCCTCGTGGGGGTGCTGATGCGGTTCCGCCCACCCGACGGTGGGTCGGTCGAGATCGCCGGCCGGGACATCGCCGCCGCGACCGGCGACTCGGTGCGCGACCTGGTCGCGCTCGTCTCCCAGGACACGTACCTGTTCGCCGGCACGATCGAGGACAACCTACGGATGGCCCACCCGGACGCGACGTTCGACGAGATCGTGCGCGCCGCGACCGACGCCGGGATCCACGATCACGTCGCCGGCCTGCCCGATGGCTACGCGACGGTGGTCGGCGAGCGCGGGCTGACGTTGTCGGGCGGGCAGCGCCAACGTCTGGCGATCGCCCGGGCGCTGTTGAAGGACGCGCCGATCCTGGTGCTCGACGAGGCGACATCGGCGATCGACGCGGCCAAGGAGGCCGAGATCAGCGCCGCTCTCGACCGGCTCGCGGCCGGGCGCACGACGCTGGTGATCGCCCACCGATTGAACACCGTGCGCAACGCCGACCGGATCGTCGTGCTCGACCGCGGCCGCGTCGTCGACAGCGGCACCCACGACGAACTGGTGACCCGGGGCGGCCTGTACGCGGAGCTGGTGCGTAGCCAGACGGTGACAGCGTGAGGCGACCACCCCGGCCGACCCGACCGGCTTGCCGGTGGAAGACGCGATGACCGCGGTCGACGACGCCGCGACGACGAGTGGTCTGGCGCCGAGCGGGCTGGTCGACCCGGACCGGCTGCGCAGCCGGCGGGCAGCGCTGTGGCGGATCGCGCCGATCCTGCGGCGCCATCGCAGCGAGTTCGCCGGCAGCCTGCTGCTCAACCTCGGATCCCAGGTCGGCCTGATCGGCGCCGCGGTGTGCGCGGCGTGGATCGTCGGGGCCGTCGCCGACGGCGGCCGGCGCGGCGACCTGATGTGGCCGATCGTGTGGATGGCCGCGGCGGTGCTCGTGCGTGTGGGGTGCGTGTGGGGCGAGATGTGGGTCGCCCACGACCTGGCGTACCGGGTGATGGCCGACCTGCGAGTCGACGTGTTCGACGGTCTCGAACGGCTCGCGCCGGCGTGGCTGCTCGGGCAGCGCACCGGTGACGTCGGCGCCGCGGCGATGTCGGATGTAGAGACCCTCGAGTGGTTCTATGCCCACGCTGCCGCCCAGTTCGCGGTGACCGTGGCGACCCCGTTGGCGGCGGTCGCGATCCTGTTCACCGTCGACCCCGCACTTGGCGCGGTGGTGCTCCCGCTCGCGGTTGCGTTGGCGACGGTGCCGCTGTGGCTGGCCCGCCGGGCCGACCGGCAGGGGGCCGTGTTGCGCACCGCGATCGCCGACCTGCACGCCGACACCGTCGACGCCGTCCAGGGCCTGCGCGAGCTGGCCGCGTTCGGGGCCACGCAACGGTTCCGGCAGCGGCTGCGGCAACGCAGCAGCGACCTCGCCCGGGCCCAGTCCGCACACGGCAGGCGGGCCGGGTTCGAGGCCGCGGTCAGCGATCTGCTGGTAGCCATGGCGATGATCGCCACCGTCGTCGTCAGCGCCCGGCTGGTGCGTGGCGGGGACCTGTCGACGACGATGCTGCCGATCGCCGTGCTCCTGGCCGCGACCGCGCTCGGGCCGATCGCCGACGTGATCGGCGGGGTCCGCAACCTGGGGGCGCTGCGTGCCGCGGCGGCGCGCGTGTACACGGTGATCGACACCCCGGCCCGGGTCACTGACCGACCCGACCCGCCTCCCGCCCCGGAGCACGCGGCACTCGACGTGCGCTTCGAGGACGTCACGTTCCGCTACTCACCGGCCGCGCCGCTGGCGCTCGACGCGGCGTCGTTCGAGATCCCCGCCGAGCAGACCGTCGCCCTGGTCGGCGCGTCCGGCGCCGGCAAGTCGACGTGCGTCAACCTGCTGCTGCGCTTCTGGGACCCTGACACCGGCACGGTCCGCGTCGGCGGCCACGACGCCCGCGACCTGTCTCAGCGCGACCTGCGCGAGCTCGTCAGCCTGGTGCCCCAGGACGTGTACCTGTTCAACACCACGATCGCCGACAACATCGGGCTCGGCAGCCCGCACGCCACCCCGGACGCGGTCCGCCACGCCGCCGAGCAGGCGCTGGTCACCGAGTTCACCGACGACCTGCCCGACGGGCTCGACACCACCGTCGGCGAACGCGGGGCGCGGCTGTCGGGTGGTCAGCGCCAACGCATCGCGATCGCCCGGGCGTTGCTGCGCCGCTCACCGATCCTCGTCCTCGACGAAGCCGTCTCGAGCCTCGACGCAGCCGGGGAGACGCTCGTGCACGCCGCGCTCGAGCAGGCCCGCCAGGGCCGCACCACCCTCGTCATCGCCCACCGCCTGTCCACGATCCGCAACGCCGACCGGATCGTCGTCCTCGACGCCGGCCGGGTCGCCGAGACCGGCACCCACGACGAGCTGCTCGCCCGCCGCGGCGCCTGCTGGCGGCTACTCGGCGAACAGCTCCAGCAATTGTAGGAACAGTTCCTACTCCTGCTTGAATGTGGGAATGCGTCTCGTTCGTCTGCTCACCCCCCTTATCGTTCTCTCGCTCGTCGCCGTCGCCTGCGGGGGTGACGACGACACGACCGATGCCGACGCGGCCTCGGCGGCGGCGGTGGCGACCGCTCCCGGCGGATCGAGCGACGTCCCGGCCACGGTCACGCAGCCGGCCGGCGGGCCGATGTCGGCGGTCGATTCGACCGGCGCCACGATCGAGCTGGACGGGCCGGCCGAGCGGATCGCGTGCCTGACCGAGCCGTGCGTCGACGTGCTGGTCGAGCTCGGCCTCACCCCGGCCGCCGCGTCCCCGAACGGCGTCACGTCGCTGCCGGAGTTCTTCGGTGAGGGCGCTGCCGAGATCCCTTCGATCGGTGGGTCGTTCTTCGAGCCGGCGATCGAGGACGTGGTCGCTGCCGAGCCGGATCTGGTGATCGGCCTGGAGGGCGTCCATGAACCGATCCGCGACGCACTCGGCGACATCCCCCTCTACATCGTCGGGATCGACACCACCGACGAGGCGCTCGAGTTCCTCGCCAACGCCGGCACCCTCACCGGCCACGCCGACCTGGCCGCCGACCGGGCCGGGGCGTTCACCGCCAAGCTCGACACGGCGATCACCGGCACCGACGCCGAGTTGAGCGTGGCCGTCGTCTACACCGGCGCCTACGGGTTCAACATCAACGGCACCGGCAGCTCGGTCACCGCCCAGATGCTCAGCCAGATCGTCGACTACCCGTTCGTCGACGAGGACGCTGCCGACCACGACGGCGGCTACGCCCAGTTCTCGGTCGAGCAGCTGCTCGCCGCCGACCCCGACTGGGTGTTCGTCAACACGATCGACGACGACGGCGGCCAAGGCGAGCCGTCCTCGGTCGTGATGGCCAACGACGCCGTGTGGGGCCGCCTCTCCGCGGTCGCCGCCGGCCAGGTGGTCGACACCCGCACGCCGCTGTGGCAGTACGGGCGCGGCACCCACTCGCTCGGCATCATCCTGGACGAGTTCCTCGCGGCGATCGCCTGACGCCGGGTGGCCACCACCACCCCCGCCCAGTCGTGGAGTCCGGCGCGGCGGCTGCGCTGGTACACGGCGATCGCCTCCACCGTGCTGGTGGGCCTGGCGACATGGTCGCTGTGCACCGGCGCACCGACGCTGACACCCTGGCAGGTGCTCGACCTGGCCCGGCACGACGACGGCTCGATCGCCCACGTCGTGCTGGTCGAGCTGCGCATCCCCCGACTGATCCTCGCCACCGCCGCCGGGGCGACGCTGGGCATCGCCGGCGCGGCCCTCCAACCCGCCCTCCAGAACCCGCTGGCGGGGCCTGAGCTGACCGGGGTCGCCGCCGGGGCCTCGCTGGCGGTCGCCGCGATCACCGTGCTCGACATCGACCTCCCGGCCGCGGTCACCCCGCTGGTCGCCGCCGCCGCGGGCCTCGCGGCCGGGTTGGTCGTGATCACCGTCACCCGGGCGGTCGCCGATCCGATCCGCATGGCGCTCGCCGGCGCGGCGATCGCGGCGATCCTCAACGCGCTGCTGATCGGCGTGCTCACCCTCGGCACCGCCAGTGACGCCACCTCGCTGTACCAGTACCTCGTCGGGTCGCTGATCGACCGGCGCTGGCACCAGGTCCGCGTCGCCCTCCCGGGGATGCTGATCGGCTCGGTCGTGCTCGCCGCCGCGGCCGCCCCGATCAACACGCTGCGTCTCGGCGACGCGGCCGCGTCCAGCGTCGGCGCCAAACCGGTGCGCGTGCGGATCGTGGCCCTCGCCGCGGTTGCGCTCGGTACCGCCGGCGTCGTCGCTGCGGCCGGGCCGATCGGGTTCGTCGCCCTCGCCGTGCCCCACGGCGTCCGCCGCCTGCTCGGCGACCACGACGTCCGCCGGATCGTGGCAGCGTCCGCGCTCAGCGGCGCCGTCACGCTCGTCGCCGCCGACCTCCTGGCACGTCTCGTCGTCGCCCCACGCGAACTCCCCGTCGGACTGTTCACCGTCCTGCTCGGCGCCCCCGTCGCGGTCGCCGTGGGCCGCGCCCGCACCAGTGCAACGAACCCATGACCCAGGCGACGCCGACCCCCACGACACACCAGCCGGCTTGGCGACTCGGCGCAGCGACGGTAGTGCTCGTCATCGCCGCGGTCGCCCACCTCGGCGTCGGCAGCCACTGGCTGACACCCGGCGAGGTCGTCGACGCGCTCGGCGGCCACGGACCCGCCCCGGCAGTCGCCATCGTGCGCGACCTGCGCCTACCCCGCACCCTGATCGGCCTCGCCGCCGGGGCCCTGCTCGGCGCCGCCGGGGCACTCACCCAGGCCGCCCTACGCAACCCGCTCGCCAGCCCCGACGTCACCGGTGCCACCGCCGGTGCGGTGCTCGCCGCAGTCGCCTTCGCCCAATCGGCGCCCGACCCACTCCGCGCCAGCAGCACCGCCCTCGCCGCGACCGCGTTCGCCGGCGGCGCAGCCGGCGCCGGGATCGTCGTCGTGATCGCCCGCGGCCGCGCCGGAGCCCTGAACTTACTGCTGTGCGGGATCCTCGTCAGCGGCATCCTCGCCGCCGTGACGTCACTGCTGCTGCTCCGCCGGTCGACCACGATCGGCGGGTCGCTGACCTGGCTGGTCGGCTCGCTCAACGCCCGCACCTGGACCCACTGGCATCAGATCTGGCCGGCCACGATCGTCGCCGCGCTGGCCACGATCGCGGTCGTCCCGGCCGCCAACCTGATGGCGCTCGGCGACACCACCGCCACCAACCTCGGCCTGCGGGCCAGCCGCGGCCGGCTGGCCCTGCTCGGCGTCGCGGTGCTCGCCACCAGCACCTCGGTGATGGTCGTCGGCGCGGTCGGGTTCGTCGGCCTCGTCGCCCCGCACATCGCCCGCCGGCTCGTCGGCGGCGACCATCGTGTCGCGATCCTCATGTCCGCGCTGGCCGGGGCGATCATCGTGACCGTCGCCGATCTCGGCGCCCAGCTCCTGACCCTGCACCCGATCATCGGCGACGCCGAACAGCGCGCCGGGCTCCCAGTGGGCGCGGCCACCGCCTTGATCGGCGCACCCTGGTTCCTGCTGCTCGCCGCCCGGAGCCGCCGGTGACCAGCACCGGACGCAGCCGCACGTCGCCTACCACCGTGGCGAGCCAGTCGCAGCCGAACGACGGCCCGCCCGGGCACACGCTCGCCGCCGAGGCGGTCGACGTGGGCTACACCACCGTTGTCGTCCGCGGCGTCTCGCTCACGATCGATGCCGGTGTCTGCACCGCGCTCGTCGGGCCGAACGGGTCGGGCAAATCGACACTGTTGCGCTCCCTGGCCGGCACGCTGCGCCCCCGCCAGGGCACGGTGCTCGTCGACGGCGACGACGTCCGCCGCCTGCGGACCCGCGAGCTCGCCCGCCGGATCGGCGTGCTCCACCAGGGCGCCGCCGTCCCGGAAGCGATCACCGTCCGCCAACTCGTCGAGCAGGGCCGCTACCCCCACGCCGGCCCGCTTGCCATGCTCCGCCAACGGCACGACCCGATCATCGACGAAGCCCTCACCGCCGTCGACCTCACCCAGCACGCCGACCGCCCCGTCGACGAACTCTCCGGTGGCGAACGCCAACGCGCCTGGCTCGCCCTCACCCTCGCCCAGCAAGCACCGATCCTGCTGCTCGACGAACCCACCACGTTCCTCGACATCGGTCACCAGATGGAGACGCTCGCTCTCATCGAACAGCTCCGCCGCGAACGTGGCCTCACCGTGCTCGCCGTGCTGCACGACCTCAACGATGCGTTCGCGATCGCCCAACACGTCGTCGTCATGCGCTCCGGCCGCGTCGTCGCCGCCGGACCACCCGACGCGGTGATCAACACATCGCTGCTGCGCGATGTCTTCGGCGTGCACGCCCACGTCGGTGTCCACGCCGAGACCGGCGTCCGCTATGTCGTCCCGCTCGGCCCAGCCTCTGCTTGACCGGTGGGCGGGGCAACCTGGCATCTCCCCCGCCGACGGCTCGCCGCCGTGCCGCCGCCAGCACACCGGCGTCGATGAGACTTCGGTCTGTGAGCCGTTCCCATTCTCACCATCACCACTCCTCGACGCACGTCGACGGTCAACACCTTGTTCCTCGCGTATGCGGGAGCTGCGCCGCCACTGCTGCTGTTGTTCACCGAGGCGGACCAACCGATCTCGTCGATCGCAGGCCGTGAGATCGTCGCGACCGAGATCGTGAGATCGCTGGTCGGGTCGGTGGGCCTGGTGGCTGCGGTCCCGATCACGACGTGGCTGGCGGTCAAGACCACCACCCGGTCGACAGCCCGTCAACCGGTCGCGTGACGGCTTACCGGGCCAGCTTGCGGACCGCACCGCCGGTGAGCGTGAGCGCGAACAGCGCGATCGCGAGCAGCACGATCGTGCCACCCGACGGGGTGTCGAGGTAGTACGAGGCGATCACGCCGGAGACGGCCACGAATGCGCCGAGGGTGATGCCGAGCAGGTACGTACCCCGGAAGCTACGGGCGACCAGCTGTGCGGTAGCGACCGGCACCACCATCAACGCGCTCACCAGGAGCACGCCGACGACGCGCATCGAGATGACGACGGTCAGTGCGCTGAGCACGGCGAGGGTCAGGTTGAGCCCCATCACCGGCAGGCCACTCGCCCGGGCGTGCTCCTCGTCGTTGCTGATCGCGAACAGCGCCGGACCCAAGAACGCGGTGAGGGCCACGACGAGCGCGGCGAGCACCACGAACGTGACCAGGTCCGATGACGTGGTGGTGGTGATGCTGCCGAACAGGTACTGGTTGAGGTTGCGGCCCCCCGATGGGGCGCGTGTCACGAGGACCAGGCCGCCGGCGATGCCGCCGTAGAACAGCATCGCCAGGGCGATCTCGGCGAACGCCTCTCGGCGGGCGCGGATCAACTCGACGGCGATCGTGCCAGCTACTGCGGTGATCAACGCGACGAGGACCGGGGCGCGGTCGAGGACCAGGCCGAGGGCGACGCCGGTCACGGCGACGTGCCCGAGTCCGTCGCCGATCAGGGCGAGACGGCGCTGAACGAGGAAGATCCCAGTGGCCGGGGCGCTCAGCCCGACGAGCACCGCGGCGACGAGCGCGCGGCGCATGAAGTCGTAGTCGAGGAACTCGACGGCCAAGATCATCGCGCCAACAGGCCCAGTCGTGGTCGGGCATCGCGGGCGCCGCCCAGGGGCTCGCCGCCGTGCGGGTCGGTGTCGCGGTGCGCGGGTGTGGGTTGTTCCTTCGGTGGGCCGTCGTAGACCACTTCGCCGGCTTCCAGGCAGACGCTGCGGGTGATGACACCGTCGAGCGGGCCGAGTTCGTGCAGCACGATGATCAGTGTGATGCCGCGTGCTGCGAGATCTCGGAACGTGCCGGCCAGCGCCTCCTGGCTCTCCCGGTCGACGCCGGCGAACGGCTCGTCGAGCACCAGCACGTCGGCGTCGCCGGCGAGCGCCCGGGCCACCAGCGCGCGGCGTTGCTGGCCGCCCGACAGCTGTCGAACGGGGACGCGTGTGCGATCGTCCAGACCGACCGCGGCGATCGCGTCGGTGACTGCCTGCCGGTCGGCGGCCCGGTAGCGGCCGAGCAGGCCCACGCGGGCCACGCGCCCGGAGCGCACTACCTCCTCCAGGGTCGCTGGGATCGGCGACGCGGCCAGCCCGCGTTGGGGCACGTATCCGACTCGCCACCGTTCGCGCAGCGCCGCGAGTGGGTGACCGAACCATTCGGTCTCACCGCCGTAGTGGTCGACAAGTCCGAGCGTGCCCTTGACGAGCGTCGACTTGCCTGATCCATTGGGACCGAGCACGGCGACCACCTCGCCGGTGTCGATCCGCAGGTCGGCGTGCGCGTTCACCGCGCCGCCGTAGCCGAACCGCGCGTCGGCAAGGCGGACGACCGGGGTGGTCACGTGCAGTCTTGGCCGGTGCGCAGGCTCTCCAGGTTCGAGCGCATCACCTCGAAGTAGTCGCTGCCGGCGGACTGGTCGGCGAGGCCCTCGATCGGGTCGAGCACGGCGGTTGCAGCACCGGTCTCGTCGGCGACCGTCTGGGCGATCGCCGGGTCGACGAGTGTCTCGTAGTAGATCGTCGAGACGTCGTGGTCGCGGACGAACTCGGTGACCTCGCCCAGCTTGGCCGGCGACGGCTCCTCCTCGGGCGACAATCCGGCGATGCCGACCTGTGTCAGCCCGTACCGCTGAGCGAGATACCCGAACGCGCTGTGGCTCGTCACGATGTCCGTGTTCGCGCACGAGGCCAGGCCGGTCTCGAACTCGCCGTCCAAGGCTTCCAGCTCGCCGCGCAGCGCAACCGCGTTGGCGGTGAAGTCAGCCGCGTGATCGGGCGCGAGCTCGCCGAGCCGCACGGCGAACGAGTCGGCGACATCGGCCAGACGGGTCGGGTCGAGCCAGAAGTGGGGGTCGACACCACCATGGTCGTGCTCGTCGGCGTGCTCCTCGTCGGCGTGATCTTCACCCTCTTCGTCGGCGTGGTCCTCGTCGGCGTGGTCCTCGCCCTCTTCGTGCTCCTCCTCGCCGCCTTCCAGGTCGAGGCGCGCGGCGGGCGCCACGTCGAACGCCTGACTGGTACCGACGCTGGCGACTGCATCGTCGACGGCCGGGGTGAACCCGGCCAGGTACACGACCAGATCAGCGTCCTGCAGCGCCGCCGTGTCCCGCGGGGTCAGCTCGAGGTCGTGAGGCTCGGCGCCCGCCGGGGTCAGGTTCGTCACGTCGACGAGGTCCCCGCCGACACGTCCGGCGACGAACTGCAAGGGGTAGAACGACGCCACCACCCCGATCGTCTCACCTGACCCGCTGCCGGTGCTGTCGCTCGGCGCGGGCGAGTTCGACGTGGTGTCGTCATCGCCTCCGCAGGCTGCGAGGGTGAGCGCGGCGACGGCCGCGACGGCAACGGTGGATCGGCGCCAACGAGGCACCCGGTCGTGGTTCATGAAGGTCCTCCCCTGGCATGTCACAGCCGCCAACTCTAGCAGGAACAGTTCCCATCCTTACCAAGCGGGTGGCTATGCTCCGCTCATGGAGGGGCCGCCACACCGTGGCGACGAGGCCGGCGACGTCCACACATGCGCTGCCCACAAGCTCGGCGCTACCGGGTTTCGGTACACGCGAGCGTGCCGCACGATCGTGCACACGCTGGTCGTGGCAGACGCGCCGATGACGATCGCGGCGATGATCGACGGATGCCCTGACTTGCCGTCGAGCTCGGCGTACCGCAATGTCCGCAACCTCCAGGGAGCGGGCGTGGTGGTCGAGGTTCCTCATGTCGGTGCGGCGCGGTACGAGTTGAGCCAGGGTGTCGGAGCAGCTCGTCGTCACCACGCGCTGTGCCGGTCGTGTGGCGACGTGGCCGTCGCCCCGTCGACGGATCGTGTCGACGCGGCGGTCGCGCTGGCGGTCGATTCGCTCCGGGAAGCCGGCGTGCTCGCCGAGTGCCACCAGGTGGCGTTCGTTGGGACCTGTGTTCGGTGCGGGCCCCGGTCGGGGCAGTGACCGCCAATCGGGTTCGTTCTCAGCTATTCTTATTCTATGGTTGACATTCACGGGATCGCCAAGCGCCGGATGGACGAGGCTGGGCACATGTACACGCGGGCGCGTCGGCTGATCATGGACACGCTCGCGTCGACGAGTGGCCCGGCGACGATCCCGACGATCCTGCAGGCCGCCCCGAGCTTGGTGCAGAGCTCGCTGTACCGGAACCTCGCTGTCCTACAAGAAGCGGGCCTGGTGTCGCGCGTCGATGTCGGCGACGATCGCTCCTACTACGAGCTGAGCGAGGCGGTCACCGACGACCACCACCATCACCTCGTGTGCCGGGCGTGCCGGTCGGTCATCGACGTCGCTCTACCGGCGCGGACCGAGCGGTCGCTCGACCGGGCCTTCAGCGCCGCCGCCATCGACGCCGGGTTCAGTCTCGAGGAGCACCGCGTCGACCTGGTCGGTGTGTGCGCCACCTGCCAAGCCGCATAGAACGCTGGCCCATCCCGCGACAGACGACACGCCCGCTGCGCACCGCCGCCCGGGTGGCAGCGGACCGGAACCGTCGACGCCTGACTCCGCGCTAGTGGTCGTCGCCGGGTCCGGGGTGGAGGTGGGCGGCGTGGTAGAGAGCATCTTCGACGAGCTCGCCGATGTGGTTGTCGGCGAGGCGGTAGTGCACGAAGTTGCCCTCACGGCGGGTCTGGACGATGCCGGCGAGGCGGAGCTTGCCGAGGTGTTGTGACTCAGCGAGTTGCCAGGTCCCGTTCCAGTCGAGGCCGAGGTTGACGAGTCGGGTCAGGTTGATCGCGGCGCAGCGGTGAGCGAGGCCGATCTGGTTGCGGGCGATCCCGTGGTAGCGGACCTTGCGGCCGCCGCGTCACGCAACCGGGCGACCGCTCCCGCAACCGCGCCTTGGCCCGACTCCGGCAGGACCCGGTCGCCCAGGCGACCGTTGAAGC
Source organism: Ilumatobacter sp. (assembly GCA_035556435.1). Classification (GTDB taxonomy): domain Bacteria; phylum Actinomycetota; class Acidimicrobiia; order Acidimicrobiales; family Ilumatobacteraceae; genus Ilumatobacter. The sequence goes on from DATMEY010000021.1 coordinate 100,861, forward strand.
ACGCGACTGGTCAAGATGGTGCCCACGCCCCCGAAGGCCTGGAAATCTCCGTCAGTTGAATGTACGGTACGTTGTATCAGTGAGGAAGTAGAGATGCCAAAGACATCATCTAGCAATCGGAACCGCAAGCGTTCGACGGCGCGAGGCGTCGACGTTGATGGGGTTCTGGATCGTGCTGTGGCGATCGCCGACGCGGAGGGTCTTCACAGCCTCACCATCCGGCGGCTCGCCAACGAGACCAAGGTCGGGGCGATGACGCTCTACAGCTACTTCAGCAATAAGGACGATCTGCTCCAGAACATGGCTGACCACGTCCTGAGCCGGTTCGTTGCCCCGACTGGGCGCACCGACGACGTCAAGGAGTACATCCGGCTGCTTGCCAATGGGTGGCACGACATGATGATCCGGCATCCGACAATTGTGCAGTTGATCCTCCATCAGGTGACGTCGCGCCCTGCCGCTCGGTCAGCGAGCTTCGAACGCCCGATCGCCGATCTGATCGCGCTCGGGTTACCCGGCGAGCAAGCTGTGCGCATTTATGGCTTCACGGTCACCTACGCGCTCGGGTTCAGCGCCTATCAGCTGCCCCGACCGTGGGGGTACGACCTGAGCGAGGGGAGCGACGTCGACGAGCAGCGCCGCCAGCAGAGCCTCCTCGTTCAGTCACTACCGATCCGCGAGTACCCGGCCATGGTCGGAAACGCCGGTGCGATCGTCTCGCTGCCCACGCGTGAGCAGTTCGAGTGGGGGCTCGACGTGTTCATCGCCGGCATCGACGCCCTTCTGGCCTCGGATCACGCTGGCTAACGGTGGTGTCAAGCCGTGGCCAGAGCGCAGGTGTTCGCCGGTGGCTCCGGTCCGCGGGGCGCGCGTCTGAGCTGACCTTCCAAAGGTGTCGAGGTCGCCACAATGACCAGGCACTGTCGGATCGGTGGTCGTGCCTAGTCAGGGGCACCACCATCGGCCGTTCGACCGGTCACGCCCCGGTTATCCGTCGCGGCGTAGATCCGCGAGTTGGGGCAATACCTCCTCCGCGAAGCGGCTCAGTTGCTCCTCCTGGTTGAACGAGGCGAATCGGACGAGCGCGTGCGTCATTCCCGCGTCAACGAACGTCCTCATCCAGGCCGCAATATCGTCCGCGGTCCCCGCTGGCCCCCAGTCCGGCAAGTTCACCTGTGGCCCGAACTCGGGGTAGTAGGCCGAGATGTAGTGCCGGAACTCGTCCTCCGCCCGGTCGGTGCTGGTGTTCACGTTCACAGTCACCTGATACGCGACGTTGTGTACCGGCGGCAGGGAGAGCTCCTCGGCAGCGCCCTCTAGGCGGGCTCGGAACTCACGGACCTCTTCGGGGTGGGTCGCCCGACAACAGGTCATCCACCCGTCTCCGTACTTCACGACGCGGCGTTCCGGCGTCTCCACACTTCGGGTGCCCGTCTGGCTGCCGGTTCGGCCCGCGATCCGCGGATTGGAGACGACCCAGATGGGCGGCTGCCGCGCCGGCGCGAGGGGGCGCCGCTCGGTGCCGCTGTCGAACGACACGTCATCGAGTTGGAAATGTCGTCCGTGGAAGGTCACCCGTCCGTCTCGCAGCAGAGATCGGAGAACTTGCAGCGCCTCCTCGAGGCGTGAGGTCCGCGTCCGGAAATCCAGGCCGAGGGCCTCGAACTCCTTCCTGACGCCGTCTTCCACATTGCCGGCGCATGCACCCATGATCGTCCGGCCGCCGGACAGTTGATCGACAGTAGCCCACGCCAGAGCAAGCGACACCGGGTCCCGAAGTGGGACCACCAGACACGCGGTGCCGAGCTGCACCCGAGTTGTCCGCTGGCTCAGTGCGGCGAGCAGCGTGAGCGATTCCCATCGTGGTTTCGAAAAGAGGCTGTCTCCCACCCAGACCGAATCGAGTCCGACCGCTTCCGCCCGTTCCGCGAGTTCCAGGAGCGCCTGCAGATCGTATGTCTCCGAGAGCAATGCGTCGCGGTTGTTGAGATTCACCCCGACGTGCAGCGCCGGCTGTGTCATTTGTTCTGGATTCCCGCGCGGGAGGTCCCGGGGTCCAGACGTGTCCACTCCCATTTCGTTTGCTCCCATCGCCTGCCGAACTTCGGCCACAGTGTCGAACGTACAATGTACCGTACTATGTGCTCGTCGGCACTACGTCAAAAATTGGGTCACGCCGCTTAGGAGCCGCGACTGGCATCTCGTCTGGACGATCGTCACTCGGCCGCTGCGCTGGGGATGCCAGTCGCACGACGGCTTGTGTCACCCTCCCGAAGGAGGCGAACAACCGCGGGCGTCGTGGTGGGTGGCAGCATTCCCGGCCGCGATCATTCGACCAGCGCTTCGAGGCGTTGGCGCGTGCGCTGCCAGATCAACGAGCCCGGGTCAATGAGTGTGAAGTGGTCTCCTTGCCCCTGAATCCCTTCGACTCGGTCACCCCGCTCGGCTGCGGCATCGAGGTAGCGCCAGCACATTTCGTTCAGGTCGAGGTTGTCCGCTTCCGCTGTGACGATCACCGTGGGCACGCCAATCGGTAGGCGATGCAGCGGCGACGCGTCGAGAAAGATGCTCGCGTCATCTTCGAGGGAGACTCCGAGCGCCGCCTGAGCGGCTGCCTCACCCAGCCTCCGTCGCGCGGTCTCCACGACGTCCATCGCGCCGGCAAGCGAGACGCAACCGACCGGTTGGAGCGAGTCCGGGTCGCCGAGCAAGTCGGCGCACGCATGGGCTGCGAGCTGACCGCCGGCGGAGTGACCGAGGAGCACGACTCGGTCAACATCGATGGGGTAGCTACTCGCCAGGCTACGCAGGTGGGCGACCGAGGCGCGCACGTCGGTCGTCGTCGCGTGCCAGCCGTGGACGTCCGGTCGTCGGTACTCGACGTTCCACGCGGCGATGCCGTGTGCGGCCAGATCAGCGGCGATGCCGTCCATCAGGTCGAGCTGCCACCGATCGCGCCAGAAGCCACCGTGGATCAAGACAGCCACCGGATGCCGCGCGGCGGGGGTCGAGGGCATCAAGAGTTGTCCGTACTGATCGGCCTCCGAGCCGTACGAGGATCTCAGGAACTGGTGCCGGTCGTGGTAGACGACGCTGCGGAGCGCCCACCGGAATCCGAGCACTCCTCGTCCCTGGACATGGGCGGCGAGTGCCGGAGACTGGTCACGCTGACGCGCGGCAGCATCGAACCGTGCGATTCGCCGGCCGGACGGCCAATGTGCGCCGAGCAGCACCACTAGATCAGGCGCCTCGCCTGGGCAAATCAGAAGCGCCGCCGCCGGGCGTGCCCGAGAAGCGGCACCGATCAGGTCCGCTGGATCCTCGAGGAAGTGCAAGGCGACATCCGCGACGAGTTCACGTCGGACCGATTCGGACGCCTGCTCGTACGCACGGCGGTGCACCGGCTGGGGCAAGACGATGACGTCGATCATCGGGCAAGGGCCCTCCCACGACCCGTTGTCGGAGTCCGCTCGTGCAACGTCTTGGACGGTCCTGGACGCGTTCCTCGTCACGAGACGATCGCCGAGGTCGGTTGTCGGGGGTCGGAACCGGCTCGTACGAAGCCTGACGCTCTGTCGACGTAGATAGCTTCGACGGCCGCTGCTGTCCGGGTGAATGGCGGCCACAGTTCGAGTTGATGACCCAGGTCGGCGAGGGCGCGCACGACATCGTCGGGAAACCTGTTCTCGATCGACACGTGATCCTGGGAATACGTGTATGGGGCGAACGAGTTCGGAAAGCTCCACGTCGAAAAGCGTGGAGCGTCGATCGCGGCCTGCACGTCCATGCCGAAGTGGAACGTATTGAGGAACACCTGGAGCATGGCCTGAACTTGCATGTCGCCGCCAGGACAACCGAACACATAGAGCGACCCGTCGTCGCGCACGGCCATCGCCGGGTTCGGCGTCAAGCGGGGACGCCGGTTGGGTGCCGCTCCAGAGGGATGGCGTGGATCCGGCCGCGACTGCTTGCCGCGCGTCGAGGTGACGATTCCAGTCCCTTCGACGACTGGGGCAAAGTACGACGCATCCGACGGGGTCGCAGAGAACACGTTCCCCCAGCGATCGACGACGCACACGAAAGAGGTATCTGGCTGGCCCTCGATACTGCGGACCGACGGTTCCGGGATCATGTCGAGGGCACCCGGTACTGCGCCGACGGGCGGGGCCATGCCGGAGCGGGCGCGCTGCGGGTCGATGTCCGCCAATCGTCGGTCCATGTGCGCATCCGACAGCAGTTCTTCGAGGCCGACGTCAACGTGCGCCGGGTCGCCGTAGCGGAACTCGCGATCAGCAAAGGCAGCTTTGAGAACCTCCAAGACGAGGTGCACGTACTCGACGTCCCCGAGGCCGAGGCCGACCAAGCCGTGGCGCTCGAGCATGCCGAGACATTGCAGCAGCACCGGGCCCTGACACCATGGTCCGCACGACAAAAGCTCGAAGTCTCGCCACCGCATGGTGACGACCGGCTCGTAGCGGGACTCGAACGCCGCCAAGTCCTGGTGCGTGAGATATCCGCCGTGGTCACGTTGGGTTTGCACGATCGCTGCGGCGATGTCCCCCAGGTAGAACGCGTCCCGGGCTGCGCTCAACGCTGCGAGCCGTCCGCGCCCACGAGCGCGGCGTTCCTCGTCGGCCATGTGCTGGATCGTGGCGGCGAGGTCCGTCTGGACGAAGCGTTCGCCGAAGCGTGGCGGTCGTCCGTTCGGCAGGTAAACGGCTGCGTTGGCTGGCCAGCGTGCGTACTCGTGTTGGTGCTTGGCGATGTCGTTGGCGAGGTACTCGTACATTGCGAACCCGTCGCGGGCGATGCGGATCGCTTCCTGGGACACGTCTTCGAACGTCATCGTGCCGTAGTCGCTCAACGCGCGGATCCACGCGTCGGGCCCGGCCGGGACGACGGTGCAGAGGATCCCGTCGATCGCCGGCGGCGCTTCGCCCCGCACGAATAGGTCGGGAGGGATCGAGGCCGGCCAATGGCCGAGCCCCGCGATCGAGACCGTGGGGCCGGCCGCGGGACGAATCATCATCGGGGCGACCCCGGCGAAGTTGACCTCGTTCGAGCACAGAACCGTGAGCGCGATGCCCGCGGCGCATCCGGCATCGACAGCGTTTCCGCCCGCCTCGAGGATGGCGTAGCCAGCAGCGGTCGCCAGATGGTGTCCGGAAGAGATCGCCTGACGGTTGCCGTACAGCGTGTAGCTCGGCGACAACTCCTGATCGACGCTCACGCGTCGCCCCCACCGCTCGGAGACGCCTCCACAGCTCTCACTGCGCTTGCTTGACCGGGCTCGTCGAGGTCGACGACCTGGCGGACGAAGCGTGCACCGTGTTCGATCGCACGTCGAGCGGCGCTGACGAGCGGCCAGTACAGATGCCACACGTGGCGCATGTAGGGCCAGATCTCGAGCTCCACCGTGACCTCCGATTCACCCGCCCTGCGCGCGAGCCTGATCGCGTCGTCGAGCAGGATCTCATAGGACCCGACCTGAACGAGGAGTGCGGGAAGTCGGCGGAGGTCCCCGTAGATCGGAGCGGCGAAGTGGTGCCTGGGGTCTTCGCCCGCCAAGTACAAGCTGGCGAGCTCGAGAATCGTCTCCTTGCGTATCTGCGGGTCGACGGCGGCCCGGGTCGAGATGCTGTCACCCCGGGCCTCGAGGTCGACCCACGGCGAGATGCACCAGCAGCCGGCAGGAAGCGGAAGACCCCGGTCGCGGGCACCCAGCGTGGTCGCGAGCGCCAACGTGGCGCCGGCGCTATCACCGGCCAGCACGATGCGTGTGGGATCGATGCCGTCCCCGAGTAGTTGCTCGTATGCCGCCAACGCATCGTCGACCGCCGCCGGAAACGGATGCTCCGGCGCCAGCCGGTAGTCGAGCGCGAAGGCGCGCACGTTGGCACACCGCGCGACCTCGGCGACGAGATGGCGGTGGCTGCGCAGTGAACCGAGGACGTACGCGCCCCCGTGCATCCAGACGACCACGGCGTCGGGATCGGCGGCCACCGGTGTGTACCACTCCCCACTCGACCGGCCTGCCTGAGGGGTGATCGTGACACGCGTGTCGACCGGAAACCCGGCGAAGAGCGCGTCGTAGGCAGCTCGGCGCGCGTCGATGGTCGACGTCCGCGGCATCGACGAGAAGAGATCCTGCACACGGTCGAGTTCCACCAGCAGATCAGGATTCATGATGGCCTGCCTGGCGGCGCCGCGCTCCCGAGGCCGCTCATGTGGCGCTGTCGTCCTGCGTCCACCAGTGCATGAGCCGCCGATTGAGGTATTCGACTCCTAGCGTCAAGACGAGCCCGACGGCGCTGAGGATGAACACCACGCTGAACGTCAAGGCCGGCTGGATGGTCGACAACGAGTCCGCGATCAACCTGCCGAGACCTCGAGTACCGGTCAGGATCTCGGATGTGACGACGCTGATGAACCCGAAGCTCACCGCGTTCGGCAACGCCGCGAACGTCCAGCCCAGGACGTAGCGGGCACGGATCCTGAACAGAACGTCGCGTCGCGACGCTCCCAGAAGGCGTGCGTTCTGGACGACCTCCGCGGGAACCGACCGCCCACCCTCGAACGCGTTGAAGAACACGAGGAAGAAGATCACCAGCACGGCGGTGATGACCGAAGAACGCTGTGTCGGCCCGCAGATGAGCACGATGACGGGGATCAGGGCGACGCGCGGGACGGCGTTGAGGGCGACCAGGAACGGCCGGAGGATCGCGTTGAGCACTTGGCTGTTACTCAGGACAAGTCCGGCGAGTGCCCCGAAGAAGGTCCCGACGAACACGCCGGTAATCGACGCCTTGACGCTGGCCCAGAAGTAGGGCCAGATCAGTACCGTGTTGTCGCCGACCGCCAGGGCGCGCAGATTCTTGGCGACCTTCGAGGGCGAGCTGATGAAGAACGGGTCAAGGAAGCGGAACGAGTTCCGCGCCGGGCCGTACTGCGGGAGATATTCCCACAAGAGGAGGAACACGGCGATGATCAACGCCTGGATGACCAGGATGCGGCCGCGTCCGAGGCGTCGCCGGTCAGGACGCGGCGGTGTCACGTTGTCACCGTCGGGGTGTCGGGAGCTACCTGGACTCATCGGCGCTCCGGTCCGACGGCGGCGGGGTGAGCTGGCTCCTCAGGTCGTGCCAAAGAGAGCCCACGAGCTGTTGGAAGTCTGCTTGCTCGCGGAGCGCGAGTACGTCCCGTCGGTCTCCGAACCCGACCCCGTATCGCTCTACGACTTGGCCAGGGCCGCGTGAGAGCATGACGATTTGATCGCTGAGGCTGGCGGCCTCGGCGAGATCGTGGGTGACGAGGACGACCGTCGTCGACTGCCGCTCGAACACGTCGAGCACGCTCTGGTGAACCTGAACACGCGTCGGCTCGTCCAAGGCGGAGAACGGCTCGTCCAGCAGCAGCAGCCGCGGGCGGGCCGACATGGCGACGACGAAGGCAAGCCTTCGTCGCATCCCACCCGACAACTGGTAGGGATACATCTTCCGCGCCGCAGTCAATCCGACCGTCTCGAGCAGGTGCTCGGCGAGCTCTGTCGTCTCGGCCCGACGGTGCTTGTGGAGCTTGCCGAAGAACCCGGCGTTCTGCTCGACCGTCAGCCACGGCAGCAGCGTGTCCTTCTGGAACATCATGCTGACCGGGTGCTTGTCCCGGTCCTGGTGATCGACCGACCAGTTGATCGATCCCGACAAGGCACGGCGCATGCCCGACAGCAACGCCAGCAGCGTCGACTTGCCACATCCGCTCGGACCGACGACGGTGGTGACCTTGCCGCGGGGAACCGAGATGCTGACTCGGTTGAGCGCCAAGGCTCCGCCCGCGTAGGCGAACGAAACCTTGGCGAGGTCAACGAGCGACTCGGCAGGCTGGGATTGTGGCCGTGTTGCCTGGCTGTCGTCCACCATCAGAGCGTTGGTCGTCATCCGCCGTTTTCTGCCGCGTCGAGGTAACTCATGTCCACGGCTTCACCGTACGACGCCGCGGCGGCTGAGGCGTCGTAGCCGTCGATGCCCCAATTCGTCATCGTTTGGAGCGCTCGGTCCCAAGCGTCTTCCTCGATCCGCCACGCTCCGGTGAACGCGGACATCTGAGTCTGGCCCCGACTGAGCCCGCCGGTCAACTGAGCTGGTTCGGCCGACTTGTACTCCTCGATCTGGACCAACTCGTCAACGATCTCGGCGGGTTCGTGGCTTTGGTAGAACTCACCCACCCGGAGGAGCCCCGCCAGGAACGCCACGACCTCAGGGCGCTTCTCCTGAACGGTGGTCTCGATGCCATACCACACGCCGTCGGGCACATCCGGGCCCAGCACTTCGCGGCGCTGCTCCACGTCGGAGGTGTCCAGCAGGACGTGGACGTTGCCGCGCTCGATCAATGGAAGGAAGTCACCGACGGTCCCGACGCCGCCGGCGATGTGGCCGGCTTCGACCGCGGTCGCCATCTCGACATAGTTGGGGTACGGCACCAGTTCCACGCCGAGGTCGAACATTTCGTCATAGCCGACCGCCCAGCCGTAGCTGGCCGTGCCCTTGGCGAGGGTTCCGAGGCGTTGACCTTTCAAGTCGTCGAACGTCTGCACGTCGCCGCCGACCACGACCGACGCGGAGTTGGCACCCGTGAATGCCGCTGCCACGACCGATGTCTGCTTGCCGTTGAGCGAGGTGATGATCGGTGCACCCGCGCCGCTGAAGGCAAGATCTGCCTGTCCCGAGGCAACCAGCGTGGTCACGTTGGAGCCGGCCGCGATGACCTCCACATCGAGCCCCAACTCGTCGAAGTAGCCGAGTTGCTTGGCCATGTACGCGGGAGAGGTGCCGACGATGGGGGCGACGACGGCAACCTTCAAGCCGCCGAGTTCGTCAGGGGTCGTTTCGACCGCCGGGGACGAGTCCTGCGGCGCCGGTACCGTGGTGGCCAACGAGTCCGCTGGCGGCGCGGTCGTCACCGGGGACGAGTCCGAGGGCTCCACCGCGGATGTCGCTGATGTCTCTGTGGGGGCCGAGGTGGTGTCATCGCCGCCGCAGCCCGCCAGAGCTGCGATCCCGACGATGCCGGCCAGTGCGACGCTCATGACGCGCTGGTGTTGGCTCGACTCATGTTGGAATCTCAGCCCGTTGCGGGCCGGCAATTTCGGGCTATTGGTTAGTGACTTCATGGACTTTCTCCCCCTTAGCTAGGTATCGTACGCTGTGCCGTACAATGTACCGCACTTGCATCGGCCGTTCAAGCTGAAGGGCCGTCGGTCGCAGCAGAGTTCACGCCGCGGAAACAGTCGGGCACATGGTGCTGCCCGACGTCATCGCATCAGCACTCCGCCGTTGATGTCGAAGGTCGCTCCCGTGACGAACGCGGCGTCGACGCCCACGAGGTAGGCGACGAGGCCGGCTACCTCGGCAGCAGTGCCGAAGCGACCTACCGGCAGGGCCGCGCGGGCTCGTTCCAGCAGAGCCGGATCCATATCGTCCATGACCGGAGTGCTGATCAGCGAAGGGGTGACCGCGTTCACCGTGGTGCCGTGTGATGCCAACTCCTTGGCCCACACTTTCGTCAAGGCGAGGATTCCCGCCTTGGAGGCGGCGTAGTGCGCACCGGTCGCCGCGCCTCCCTGCTGCCCGGCGATGCTGGACATGTTCACGATCCGTCCCCATCGACGATCGCGCATGGCCGGTGCCCACGCTTGGGTCATCAGTTGGACGCTGCGCAGGTTGATGCGCAGCACGTCGTCCCACTCCGCGGCCGAGATCTCCCACACGGAGCGGGCTACCGTTCGGGCGGCGTTGTTCACGAGCACGTCCACGTCACCCCAACGTTGGCGCACTTCGTTCACCGCTCGGTCGATGGAGTCGGGCTCGCCCACGTCGCAGTGCACCGCGAGCGTGGCCGTTGCGTCGAGGCTACGCGCCACGTCGGTGAGAGTCTCGGCGACATCGAGCATCGCCACGCGATGCCCGTCGGCCAGAAGCCGCTCGACCACGGCGAGACCCACGCCCCGCGCCGCTCCGGTCACGAGCGCGGTACGACCCGTGGCGCTGTTCATGGCGCGATCCGCGCGGTCGATTCGGGTGATGGCCGATCGGCTGGTCCGGTATCGGTCAGGAAGGCGAGGACGGCAGCCGCGAAGAGGTCGGGGCGATGATCGACCGAGGGGACGCCGGTGCCGGGAAGAATGTTCGACTCGCATCCGCGGATGGCGTTCACGAGGTGCACGACATCGGGCAACGAGTACGAATCTTCGGCTCCGCACACGACAAGCGTGCGCGCGCTGATCAAACCGATCCGGTCCTCCATCAGATACTGGTTGACCGCGCGGTGACCCTCCTCGACGCGATCGAGCACGCCCAACGCGTCACGGACGAGGCGATTGAACAGGTCGGGTCGATCGGGCGGATAGAACGCCCGGCGTCGGTCCCACAGAGCAGCCAGGTGGCTGCCGTCCGGCGACGGATCGACATGATCGATCGGCGGCTCCGTGGCCACCCGCTCCCGGCGGGCACCGTCGACAAACGGCACGCCCGAGAGGACCAGGTCGGTGATCCTCGAGCCGCGGCGAGCGGCTACCTCTACGGCGATCACGCCGCCGGTGTGGTGTCCGACCAGGGCGACCTCGTCGAGACCCAGCTGATCCAACAAGTCCTCGACGCCGTCGGCGAACAGCTCGATCGAGAACGGAGAATCGACGCGTGCGGACTCGCCGAACCCGACGGTGTCCATGGCGACGGCGCGGAAGTGCCGGCCGAGCAGCGGGAGCACCTCCCGGTACTCGTCGTACGATCGCGGGGTTTGGTGGAGCAGGACGACGGGGCGACCGGCTCCCTCCTCAACGTAGTGCAACTGGCCAAAGCGGGAGTCGACGTAGCCCTTTCTCACGACATTCCCGTCTCGCGGCCACGACAGCGCGGCCGCCTCATCGACACAAGTCGGAGCGCGCCACACCGACATGCACATCGGCGATCGACACCATTGAGAACAATCGTACAGTACATCGTGCGGTACACTGTACTAAGGCGTTTTGCGGTGATCAAGCCCCGATCCGGGTAGCGGGCGTAGTGGGACCGCGTCACGTCGACTCGATCACGACCGCGATGCCCTGGCCGACGCCGATGCACATCGTCGCCAGGCCGTATCCCCCGCCTCGGCGGCGGAGGCCGTGGGCGAGCGTGGTGAGGATCCGGGCTCCGGAGGCGCCGATCGGGTGGCCGATCGCGATCGATCCTCCGTCCTGGTTGACGATCGCCGGATCGAGTTCGGGCAGCTCGGCCAGGCAAGCGAGCGACTGCGCGGCGAATGCCTCGTTCAGTTCGACGGCCGCTAAGTCGCTCCAACCGATCCCGGCTCGGGCGAGCGCCCGGTTGGACGCCTCGATCGGGCCGAGCCCGTACAGGTGCGGCTCGATGCCGGACACCGCCCGGCCAACGACCCGCGCGAGCGGCGCGCGGCCGACCATCGCCAAACCCGCCGGCGACGCGAGCAGCACGACGGCCGCGCCGTCGTTCATCGGCGACGAGTTTCCGGCCGTGACCGAGCCTCCGTCGTCGCGGAACACCGGCCTGAGTTTGGCAAGAGTGGCCGGCGACGCGTCGACGCGCACGCACTCGTCGCGGGCCAGTTCGGTGCCGTATGGAGGCACGACCTCATCGTCGAACCGGCCGGCCGCCCAGGCTGCCGCGGCGGCACGGTGCGATCGGACGGCGAATTCGTCCTGGGCGTCGCGGCTGATCGAGTACGTCTCGGCAAGGATCTCGGCACCCTCACCGAGCGGGACCACCCATTGGGCCGGGTGGCGCGGGTTCACGAGGCGCCAACCGAGGGTGGTCGAGTGCAGCGTCGCGTTTCCGCGGGCGTAACCCACCTCGGGCTTGGGGACCACCCATGGCGCCCGGCTCATCGACTCCACGCCACCGGCCACGACGACATCGGCGTCGCCGACCTGCACGTCGCGGCTCGCCGCCAGGACGGCCTCCAGGCCCGAGCCGCACAGGCGGTTCGCAGTGGTCCCGGGCACGGTGGGGGGCAGGCCGGCGAGGAGCGCGGCCATCCGGGCGACGTTGCGGTTCTCCTCGCCGGCGCCATTGCCGTTGCCGAGGTGGACGTCGTCGATCCGAGCCGGGTCGAGGTCGGGCGACCGCGCGACCAGCGCCCCGATCACGCCACCGGCCAGATCGTCGGGCCGGACCTTGGCGAGCGCGCCGCCGATCTTGCCCACCGGTGTACGCACGGCGTCGACGATGTAGACGTCGTTCCAACTGCTCACAAGATCTCCTTCAGCTTGTACGGCGCGATCATCGCGATCGCCGATCGAGGAACGCGCGCATTCGCTGGCGCTTGTCGTCGCTCTCGAACAGGAACGCCTGAGCGACGACGTCGAACCCAGTGGTCGCCGGACGATGCTGACGCAGCGCGAGCTTCGTGAGCTCGAGTGCCCGCCAGGACCGTTCACCGATCCGGCCGGCGAGCCGGACCGCCTCGTCGAGCAGGTCGTCCGAGGCAACGATCCCGTCGACCAGACCGCAGGCGCGGGCCGCCTCGGCGTCGACGACCTCCCCCGCGTACAGCATCCGGCGCGCCAGGCCGACGCCGACGAGCTGCGGGAGCCGCCAGTTCCCCCCGGCCCCGGCGAGGATGCCCAGGTCGAGCTCGGGTTGGGCGAACCGGGCGTTCGGGCTGCACAACCGTAGGTCGCACGCCAGGGCGAGTTCGCATCCCCCACCGAACGCTGGCCCGTCGACCGCCGCGATCGTCGGCCAGCGGTACGCCTCGATCCGTTCGAACAGGCCGGCATTGATCGACCGCAGCGCGGCGTCGGCGTCGCGCTCGATCAGCTCGGCGATGTCGGCCCCCGACACGAACGTGCCCGGGTTCGTCGAGTGCACGATCAGTACTGCGGGGTGGCCCCGTTGGGCGTCGCTGAGAACCGCGTCGATCTCGTCGACCAGCGCCTGGTCGAGGGCGTTGCGCTTGTCGGGACGGTCGAGCCCGAGCAACAACACCCCGTCGCGGTGTTTGAGGCGGATCAGGGCCACGTGTAGAACCCCGTCCCGGTCTTCTGGCCGAGCCGGCCGTCGGCGACCATGCTGCGCAACAGCGCCGGCGGGTCGAATCGTGGGCCGAGCGTCGCCGCTAGGTGTTCGGCGATGCCGAGACGGACATCGAGGCCGACGATGTCGGTCAGCCGCAACGGTCCGACCGGGTGCTTGTAGCCGAGCGTCATGCCGGCATCGATGTCGGCGGGGCTGGCGACGCCTTCCTCGACCATCCGGATCGCTTCCAGCCCGAGCGCGAGGCCGAGGCGGCTGGTGGCGAACCCCGGCGAGTCACGGACGACGATCGCCGTTTTGCCGAGCGCTTCGGACCACTGGCGGGCGCTCGTCAGCGTCGCCTCCGATGTGGCGTCGCTCACCACCAACTCGATCAACAGCGAGCGCGGGACCGGGTTGAAGAAGTGCATACCGACGAAGCGCGACGGATCGGCGAACACCGTGCTCAGCTCGCGAATCGACAACGAGCTGGTGTTCGACGCGATTACGGCGTCGGGGCAGCGGGCGTCGAGCGCGGCGAGCACCGAGCGCTTCAGGTCGACCAGTTCGGGTACTGCCTCGATGGCGAGCTGAAGGTCATCCCGGCTCGGGATCTCGGCGGCCGTCGTCAGGCGCGAGCGCGCGGCGGCGAGGAGCTGCTCGCGGCCGGTCTCGTCGCGCCATTGGCGCTGGAGCCCTTCGGTGATCCGGCCGCCCGCGGCCGCGAGCGCGAGCGGGTTGGCGTCGACGAGTGTCACTTCGGCGTTGACGCTGAGCAGGCTCTGGGCGATGCCGGCGCCCATCGTGCCGGCGCCGACGACGAGCGCGCGGGCAGGAGGGGCAGCGCGAGTGATGCCGCTATCGGCGATCGAAGTCATCGAAAGGGTGCTCCTGTCGTTGAATCGGGCGACCGTGCGAGCGGCCAGTCCCGGCCCGTGCGGGAGTCGGCCCGTGGCGGGTAGTTCGGTGAAGCCCGGCGGACGAGCACGCTGGGCAGGTGGGCCTTGTGGTGGGTGAACCGAACGCGTCCTCGACCTGCTGTCCGACGGTCGCAGCCGCTTCGCCGGGCCGGCGAGCGTGCGTTGTCTCTCTCCGGGTCGCGGATGTCGCTCGGGGTCAACGACCGCGTTCGAGGATGGCCACCACGCACGAGTTGTTGTCGAGCCCGGCGATGCCACCGCCCGCAGTCTCTACCAGGCCGACCGAAGCGTCGGCCACCTGCCGCCCACCGGCCTCGCCGCGGAGCTGCCAGGTGATCTCGGCGATCTGCGCCAGCCCGGTGGCGCCGAGTGGATGCCCGCGCGCCAACAGACCACCGGACGGGTTGACCGGGATCCGGCCCCCGATCCCCGTCTCACCGGCGGCGGCCAGCTCGGCACCCTTGCCGTACGGTGCGAAGCCGAGCGCCTCGGTCGTCACGATCTCGCCGATCGTGAACGCATCGTGGACCTCGGCGACGTCGATCTCGGCGGGCCGCCTCCCGGCCGCCGCATACGCCAGCTGCGCCGCGCGTTCCACGATCTGGACGCCGCCCGGCTGGTCGGTGCGGTAGTCCCACAGGTTGCCGGACACGAATGCCGACCCGGCGATCCGCACGTCGCGCGCACGGCCGCGCGGTCGACCGACGACGGCCGCCGCGGCCCCGTCGGAGATCGGGCAGCATTGCAGCAGCGTCAGCGGGTCGGCGATCATCCGCGATTCGAGCACCTCGTCGAGGCTCAGCTCACGCTTGTGCTGGGCGCGGTCGTTGCGGGCGCCGTTGCGGCTGCTCTTGACGGCCACGCTGGCGATCTCGGCGGCGCTCGCGCCGTAGACGTGCATGTAGCGCTGGGCCGTGGTGGCGTAGCGGGCCGGTTGCACGAGGCCCGTGCGGCCGTCGACGTCGGCCAGGTGCGGAGGCAGCGGACCACCGGTGTGCCGGGCGGTGAGGCGCTCCAGACCCAGCGCCAGCACCGTGTCGTAGCGGCCCCGGGCGACCGCCTCGTAGGCCTCGTGGAACGCGATCGTGCCGCTGGCGCAGGCGTTCTCGACGTTGACGACCGGCCCGCCGGCGATGCCGAGCCGCTCGAGCACCCGCTGCCCCGAGCCGAACGGCTCGTACACGGTGCCGATGAACACCGCGTCGACCTCGTCGACGGCGCCGTCGTCGAAGGCCTCGAGGATCGCCGCTACGCCAAGGTCGATCGACGTGTGCTCGGCCTGCTTGCCGAACCGCGACGTCCCCACCCCGTAGATCATGACATCGGAATCGCTCATGCGAGCCTCGCTTGTGGGTCGTCGTGCTCGGTCAGACCGGACAACTCGACGCGGGTGCCGGGCACCGGTGCCACGACCGGGACGTCGACGGCAGCGTGTTCCAGGTGGCACAGGACGCGTGGTCCGTCGTCGAGGTCGACGTAGGCCAGGCCGAACGGGGTCTCACGATCGGGGACGCCGGCGCGCAGGACGGTGGCTGCCCACACCACGCCGCCCGGCCCGTAGACGGCCGGTTCGAGCGCGGCTCGGCACACCGGGCAGCGCGGCCGCAGCGACGCCAGCCGGTAGCCGCACCCGGTGCACCGGAACCCGTGCACGACCCATTGCGCTGCGTCGTCGGCAAGGACCGGGCGCGGGTCGTCGGCGGATCGTTCGTGGATCGTCGGCGTCACACCCATGCGCCGCCCACGACTTCGGTGTTCAGCTCCTCGAACCGCGCCGGGCGGCGCTCGTTCGCTGCCGCCAGACCTTCCGGAACCTCGCCCCCGGCCGAGAGGTCGGAGATCACGTACGACTCGAGCCCGAGCTGCGAGCGCAGACGCTGCTCGAGTCCGCTCCACATCAGCCGTTTCGACACGCCCACCGCGCGCCGCGGACCATTCGCCAGCTGGATCGCGATCTCGGTCGCTCTGGCTTGCACGTCGTCGTCGGGGACGACCCAGTTGATCAGACCCGCGGTGAGCGCCTCCGGGGCGGTCAGGGCGGTGTTCATCAGGATCAACTCCATCGCCGTGCGGAACCCGACGCGCTCGGTCAGCGTCGCCGTCGTACCGGCGTCGGGACTCATGCCGAGCCCGGTGCCCGGGCCGAAGAAGCGGGTCGACTCTCCGGCCACGATCAGGTCGGTGGCGCACATCATCCCGAAGCCGCCGCCTCCGGCGACCGTGCCGTGCACTGCCGCGACGACCGGCTTCGGGAGCCGCACCAGCGCCAGCACGCACTGGTTCAACCAGGCGGTGATCTCGACCATGTAGATGGGCAGATCGTCGCCGCGGGCGGCGAACTCCTTGATGTCGCCACCCGCCGAGAAGTGCCGGCCCTCGCCCCGCAGCACGACGGCGCCGATCGACGGGTCGCCTCCGCAGTCCTGGATCGCCCGGTACAGCTCCTGCAAGACCTGCGCGTTGACGGCGTTGGCGGCGCGGGGCCGGTTCAACGTCACGCGGGCGAAGCCCGCCGGGTCGCGTTCGACCCGAACAAGCGGTTCGTCGTCAGCCATGTGCCATCCCTTCGTCGGACATGATTTCGTTGCTCACCCAAACTCCCGCCACGACGCTGTGTCGAGCGCAGCTGCCCGCTCGAGCTCGAGGCCCTCGTCGAGCGGCAGCCCCAGACCGCGGTCGACGAGCGACTTCATCGTGCCCAGCGCGACATGGTCTTTCGACGCGAGTTGGTCGACGACCGTCGTGACCAGCTCCTCGAAACGCTCGGCCGGTGCTGACCGGTAGGCGAGGCCCCAGGCGACCGCGGTCGTCGCGTCCAGACGCTCGCCAGTCAACAAGTGAGCGAGCGCGCGCTGACGGCCGACCAGCCGCGGCAACCGTTGCGACCCGCCGCCGGCGGGAACCTGTCCGGCACGAATATGGTGATCGCCCAACACGGCGGACGCGCTCACCAACACGACATCGCAGACCTGCAACAGCTCGAACCCGCCGGCCAGCGCGTATCCCTCCACGGCCGCGACCACCGGCGTCCTCGCCGCGCGGACGCTCGCCAGTAGCTCGGCGAAGGCGTCGAACAGCGTGGCCACCGCAGCCGGGCTGTCGGCACGCAGCTGCTGCACTTCGGCGATGTCACCGCCGACCGAGAAGTTGCCCCCGGCACCGCGCAACACGACCACGGAGGATTCGTCAGCCGCCTCCTGTACCGCGACCGCAGCCGCGCGGCACAGCGCCCGGTTGAACGCGTTGAGCACGTCGGGCCGCTGGAAGGTGATCGTGCGCACACGCCCCTCGCACGAGGAGTCGACGGTCACCCACCCCGCGCCATCAACCGACGCTGGGCGTAACTGCGTACCGTACATTGTTCTAGTTCTTATCCTGTGTAGCTCACAGATGTCAAACCGGCTGCGTCCGACCCCTGCGGGCGCCCCGCTGGCGGGGTTGGGTCGTGCTGGCGATTGCGTTGACGGTCGGGCGGTGGTGGGCGCTGGCTGGTCCCCGGTGCGCGCCTGGATCTGCTGCCCGTCAGGCAACGCCGCGGCTTGGCGTGACCGTCACCACAGCGATAGCCCCGGAGCGCTCGAGCCGTCTACCGACCTCGATCAGCAACGGCTCCGACCAGGGAGCTCCGGTCAGCTGAACACCGATCGGCAGTCCGTCGGGGTCGACGCCGGCCGGTACGGTCAGCGACGGCAGCCGGGCCACGTTCTGGGGCAAGGTCGACGGCATCGTCGCCGCCAACAACGACATCGAGCGCCCCTCGACCACGATGCGATCGGGATCGTCGACCGTGCTCGGCCCCGCGGCTCCGACGACGTTGACCAGCACGTCGACCGACTGGAAGATGCGCGCGAATGCGGAACGGATGGTGTTGCTCTCCGCACGCGCCGCCAGATAGTCGGCCAGCGTCACGGCCTCGGCCGCACGCAGGCGGGCGGCCACGTCGCGGCCGTACGATTCGGCTGCCAGCGGCCACGTGCCGAGCGCGGTCGCGTGCACGAAGTGCGCCTCCGCCATGATCTGGGGCACGAAGACGTCGTTGGCCGCGTTGGCCTCGGGGACGTCGGCGTCGATGCGGCATCCGCCCCCGGTCTCCAAGGCGTCGGTGATGTGCGCCAGCGCTACGCGACGCGGGGTGGTCAGCGGGCGCGGCTGCATCGCGTCGGGTACGGCGAACCGGAAACCCACTCCTGCGGGCGGCGCGGGGCGCAGGGGTTCGCTGACCACAGTTGCCGGATCGGCAGGGTCGCGGCCGGCCAGCGCAGTCAGGCCGAGCGCGAGCAGGTCGACGGACGCTGCCAGTAGCCCAGGTGTGTCGAACGTCGGCGCCAGGGCGACGCTGCCGCGCCGCGAGATCCTTCCGGGGGTCGTCTTGAGGCCGAGCACGCCGCAGAACGCGGCCGGGATGCGGATCGAGCCGCCCGTGTCGGTCCCGATCGCGAGGGGAACGAATCCGGCCGCGACGGCGGCTGCCGAGCCGCCGCTCGAGCCGCCCGGAATGCGCGTCAGGTCGTGGGGGTTGCGGGTCGATCCGCGTGTCTCGTGTTGGGTCGTGATGCCCCACCCGAACTCGTGCGACCGGGTGGTGCCGAGCACGATCGCTCCCGCTGAGCGGAGCCGTTCGACGACGGCCGCGTCCGATGTCGCCCGCATCCCGGCCCGGGTGAGCGAACCGTACGAGTTGCCGGCGTGCTCGACGTCGAAGAGTTCCTTGACGGCGACCGGGATGCCGTGCAGCGGTCGGTTGCCGGTGGCCGGCAATGTTCGGGCCTCGGCGAGTGCCCGATCGGTGAGCACCTCGACGAACGCGGCGACGACTGGGTCGTACTCGTCGATGCGCCGGAGCGCCGCAGCGGTCCGCGCGTGCGGCGAGTTCGGGTCCGCTGACATCGGTCGCCTCAGAAACTCGGGCCGCGGTGCAACGTCCGTGATTGGAACCGCCAACCGTCCTCGAGCGTGAGCACGTCGTCGTAGCGGACGACGAGGTGGCGGATCCCGTCAGGGCGGGTCTGGATCGCGTGGCTGTACGACGAGGCGACGGTGTGGGTGTCGGAGACGGCCACGAGCCGGTGGTTGTGGACGAGATGCACCGATGGCGGAGTCTCGGCGGTGCCGGCGAAGTGCCGCCCGATCGCTGCTCGGCCGGTCAGCACGCCGAGGCGGAAGCTGGTGCCGTCCCATGTGCCGGCCGTCGCGAACAGTCCGGCGACGCCCAACCCGGCGTTCAGGTCGACCGCTTCGGCGTACCGGTGTGTCAGGTCGACGTATGCGTACCAGATGTCGCGTTCGTCAGCGATCGAGGAAGCCTGCTCGGACATCGTTCCTGGACACCTTGCCGGTGCTGCCCCACGGGAAGCCGTCGACAACAAAGATCTGTTTGGGGACCTCGTAGCCGGCGAGCGTGGCACGGCAGAACTCCCTGACCTCGGTCTCGTCGATCGGGCCGGTGGCGACGACGGCGGCCGTCACCGCCTCGCCCCAGCGTTCGTCGGGCAGACCGAACACGACAGCCTCGGAGATCGCCGGGTGCTCGGTCAGGCAGTTCTCGACGATCGTCGGGAACACGTTGTAGCCGCCCGAGATGATCATGAAATCCTTGCGGGCGAGGACGTAGACATAGCCATCGTCGTCCTGATAGCCGACGTCGCCGACCTCGAGCCACTCGCCACGCCGGATCACCTCGGCCGTCTGCTCAGCCAAGTTGCGGTAGTGCAGCATCGTCGTCGCGCTGCGCGCCGCAATCGCACCGATCGAGCCGCGCGGCACTTCGTTGCCGTCGTCGTCGACGACTCGCAGCTCGGTGTGCAGGGTCGGGCGACCGATGCTGCGCAGGATCTGCGGTTCGCCTGCCAGGGCGCGGGCATGGTCGGCGTCCGACAGGATCGTCGTCCAACCGGCGGTGGCTTCGGTCGACCCGTACCACTGCTGCAGGTTGCAACTCAACGTTGCGGCGGTGCGCCTGATCAGCGCCGGGGTCGACGGTGCCGCGCCGTAGATCACCCGTCGCAGGCTGGGCAGCGTCTCGCCGCGTCGGTCGAGTTCATCGAGCAGATCTTGGAGCATGGTGGGAACGAAGAACGCTGTCGTGACCCGGTCGCGCTGGATCGCTTCGATCGCGGTGACGGTGTCGAACTTGTCGACCAACACCACGGTTGCCCCGTTGAAGACGTTCCAGGTCGCCATCAAGATGTTGGTGCCCGACGCAGGAAGCGTGTGGAGGAACACCTCGTCAGGCGTCATCCCGCTCTGGAACCACGTGTTGACCTGCGCAGTGGCCACTGCGCTATGCGTCGCCACGACGCCTTTCGGGCCCGAGGTCGATCCCGACGTGTAACTGATCATGGCGACCTCGTCGGCGGCGATGTCGGCCCACTCGGATTCGGGCAGCTCGTCGGCTTCCTTGAGGAGCCGTTCGTAGTCGTGGGCTTGATCGTGGGCTCCGAACCCGATGACGGTTTGGAGGGTCTCGAGGCGATGGCCGCTCTCGGCGAGCAGTGTTTCGCACTTGCCGCCTTCGACGATGAGCACCTTGATGTCGGCGTCGCCGAGCACGTGGGCGACCCCGGCGTGGGAGAAACGTGGGTTCACTCCCGTGCGGACTGCGCCGATCATCGCCGCCGCGTACCAGAGTTCGACGACCTCGTGTCCGTCGGTCGACATCGTGGCGACGACATCGCCGCGCTGCACGCCCAGCGTTCGCAGCGCGGTGGCGAGACGCCGGGAGCGTTCGGCAACCTCGCCCCACGTGCGATGCGAGTCGTTGGAGATGTAGGCAACCCTGCTGGGCCACGTGCGCTCGTTGCCGAGCAGGTAGTCGCGCATGAGTAGCAAACTGGGATCCTTCCTTGTGTTCAACGGGTGCGGTCGCCGGTCAGAGGAGGAACGACAGGGTCCGCAGCGGCAGATCGCTGTCGACCAGCTCGACTCGCTTGAACACCAACTGAAAGGATTCGCCGTCGCGGCGGAGGCCGTAAGTCGTGCGGCCGGCGATGAGGTTGCGGCGGTCCTCATGGGCTTCGACGCCGACGAAGTTGGCGTGGGCGCCGAGGTCCCAGTGTCCCGGGCCGAGCTGCTCGGGCAGGTCGAGTTCGGTGTGGGCGTCGACGAGTTCGATGTTCGAGACGACCCGCCGCACCCGCGACTTCGGCGTTTGGGTGGGCCGGCGTCCCTCCACCAGCTGACGGATCCGGATCGCGATGCGGTTGCGGTTGTCGAAGATGATCGAGGTGTCCTGGTAGGGGTCGTCGTACGGAGTGAGCGGCACCCAGTACGTGCCGTCGGCGGCCCACAGCTGCTCCCACTGCTCGTAGCGGCTTTCGTCGGCGAGTTGCGTCTCGTGGAAGATGAACGCCTCCACAGCGCGCTGGAGGTCTACCTCAGTAGTTGTCACGGCCGCGGCTCTCCTCGGTGATCAGGTCTCGGTAGTGCGACCAGAAGCCGCGCATCGAGGTTTCGTCCGAGACGAACCCGGCGACGAATCCCTCCTCGTCGAGCGTTTCGCGGTGCATCCCGCGCGACAGGTCGACCCATTCCGGCTCGTGCGCGAGGAGACCGCGATATGCGCGTTCGTGCATCTCGGCGTCGTCGGCCAGCAGCAGCCCGGCTGGTCCGAGCGAGCCGGTGGACTGGTGCAGCGACCGAGGATTGAGCTCCTCGCCGCCGACGAACTCCAACGAGGTCGAGTGCTGGATCGTCAGGTCGTGGCGGACTGGCTGGAACATCGTCAAGTGAACCTCGCCGATGAACAGGTTCGGGAAGATCATCACGTGTGGAGCCCCCTCGACCAAGACCTCGTCGGCGTGCGCGCCGAGAGCCGCCTTCATCGCCGCCACGTAGCGCGGGGCCCGTTCGGGTGACGATCCAACCCACTCGAGCGGCTGCTGGCGCTCCCGGTACGTCGGCCGCAAATCGTTCTCGGTGTGTCCGTTGCCCAGATAGCGGGTCCGGGCACCAGAGTTGTCGCGATAGAGCGCTCCGAGACCGCTCGTCGAGGCTCGGAACACCGACCCGTGAACGAACGCCGGGTGGTAACCATCCGTCTCGTTCTCGACGAGCAGCTTCCAGTTGGCCGCCATCTCATGGCGCACCCACCGGCGGGGAACACGGACCTCTTCGACCGGTGAGATCCGCAGCAGTCGGTCGATCGTGCCGGCCGCCGCCCCGAGATGTTCGGCCAGCGACGGCCCGTCGTCGGCGCCGCTGGCGAAGACGAACCCGCGGTAGCTCTCGACACGCGGAAACTGGGCGAGGTCGTGTGTCGTCGGGTCGACGTCGGGCCCGTAGCCCTTCGGGAAGGCGACACCGGCGCTGCTCCCGTCAGTCCGGAACGTCCAGCCGTGATACGCACAGCGCAACGTCGACGCGTTGCCACACGGATCCTGACAGATCTGGCTGCCGCGGTGCGGACATCGGTTGCGCAGCACGCGGACCTTGCCCTCGGCGTCGCGCACGAGGATCACATCCTGCGGGCCGACCCAACGCCGCACGTAGTCATTGGGCTGCGGGACCTCACTCTCGTGCCCCACGAACACCCACGTCCGATACCAGATCCGCCGCAACTCCTCCGCGAACAGATCCGGGCGGGTGTACAGCGACCCATGCACCCGGTCCGACCGAATCAACCCAACCAACTCGTTCACCACGTCATCCCGCACCACATCGACCTCAAGACTCACGACGCACCTCCTCAATCACTGTAACAATGTACGGTACGGTGTACTCCTACTGCAAATTCGCGGGCACCTGACGTCCACCGGCGACGTGCCGTATCTACCAATGTTCGGTCCCATCGCGACAGGTCTGATCACCGGACTCGATGACACGACCAGGAAGCGAGATGTGAGTCGCCCGAAAGAAGGCCCGTTTTACCGGAGCGGGCGTACAGGCTCATGGGCCACCGCGAGGTGGTCGACGGGCGACGTCATTCCGATGCCCGGGGCGGGAAACCGGCTCACAGTGCCCGAGTACCAGACCCACTGGCTCCCACCTACGAGACCAAGCAGGCGACTGCCACCCCAACGCCTGCGTAGCCCCAATTCCGCGCAGAGGGTTACGCCCTGCCGATCGACCGTACCTCATCGACACCGGCGTGTCGATGCTTGACCAACCACATCACGACTACCAGGCGATCGACCTCATGTCCCCGAAGGATCCCCGGTCTACGCGGCGCAACGGTCGCTCGATTGACCGACTGGCCGTGCAACTGCTGGAAGGTCAGTCGCTGCGGGTCGACGTGCGGCATCGGACTCTCGATCGACGGCGACGACGGCGTTCGCTACGTGTACTGCCACGGCATGCCGAGCCAACGGCGTAACCGTCGAGGGCCCAACCAACGTTGGCCAACTCCTCATGTGGCGGGGCGACACCGGACGGTCCAGCGCACCTCACCTCCACTTCGAGGTGAAGATCAACGGCACAAAGGATCTGTCCACAGCCGCTGCTGCGGCGCCTCAACGGCGTCTCGGAGATTCGACCTGCTGGGTCTAGTCCGGCCGTTTGGGCCCACTGGGTCACGTTGTGTCGTCCCAGGCGAGGGACGATCGGTCGCTGCCGGAACGTGGGCTCACTGCGCCTGGCGGTAACCGCATGACGAGCGCCATCTCGACTCGGGGATCACGGTGGCGAGCTACGCGACTTCGTTTGCGTCGATCGCTTCCGGCTGACAACGCCACTCTTCTGAGAGTTTTGTAGATCCGTACTACGGGCATCGCCCCTCGGGCCGCACCGGCGAGGGTCGGATCATCCTCTCGGGCCTCACGCGGGCGGTTGCTCATCTCGTGAGAGTCCTGAGTTGGATCTTCTCGTCCATGACCAGGTGGAGCCGCACCGAGCGTGCGTCACCCGTCGTCCACGAGGCAGCACGCGCCCATCGATTCGTCAACCCTGCGAGCGTCAACGCCGGGTGCGACTTCCACTACACGGAAGGCGTGGCAGGTTGGTTGCGGGTCGAAGACGCCGAGCTCCGTGATCACGCGTGCTACGACTGCGCGGCCAGTGAGGGGCAGCGTGCACCGGTGGAGCAGTTTTGCGGCGCCGCCTTTGGTGGTGTGTTCCATGAGCACGATCACGCGTTTAGCGCCGTGGACGAGGTCCATCGCGCCGCCCATGCCTTTGACCAGTTTGCCGGGCACCATCCAGTTGGCCAGGTCCCCGTCGGCGGAGACCTCCATCGCGCCGAGCACGGCGACGTCGACGTGGCCGCCGCGGATCATCGCGAAACTCGTCGACGACCCGAAATAGGCCGCCCCGGGAAGCACCGTGACGGTCTCCTTACCGGCGTTGATCAGGTCCGGATCGACCTGGTCGGGGTACGGGTACGGGCCGGTACCCAAGATGCCGTTCTCCGAGTGTAAGACGATGCCGCTGCCCACGGGCAGGTGGTCGGGAATCAGCGTGGGAAGCCCGATTCCGAGGTTGACGTAGTCCCCCGGGCGCAGCTCGGCGGCAGCGCGGACGGCCATCTCGTCATGTGTCCAGGCCATCGGAGTCTCCTTCGTGCCCGTCGGGACGGGGGCGGGTGGTAACGAACTCGACGCTCTTGCGCTCTGCCTGGTCTGGGGCGAGCGCGACGACGCGTTGGACGAAGATGCCCGGGAGATGGATCGAGTCAGGGTCGAGGTCGCCGGGTTCGACGACGTGCTCGGCTTCGACGACCGTGACCCTCCCGGCAGTGGCGGCGTCGGGGTTGAAGTTGCGCGCGGCGGCGTGGAAGATGCAGTTGCCGTGATGGTCGGCGACGGCGGCACGGACCAGTGCGAAGTCGGTGACGATCGACTCCTCGAGCACCATCTCGCGGCCATGCCAGGTGCGGACCTCTTTGGCCGGTGAGGCGACGGCCACGCTGCCGTCCGGGTGGTGGCTCCACGGGAGCCCGCCCTCGGCAACGAGCGTGCCGACGCCGGTTGGGGTGTAGAACGCTCCGATCCCGGCGCCGCCGCAACGCAGACGTTCGGCGAGAGTCCCTTGTGGGGTGAGCTCGACGTGGAGCTCACCAGCGAGGTACTGGCGGGCGAACTCCTTGTTGTTGCCGATGTAGGAGGCGATCACCTTCGAGATGCGCCGTTCGGCGAGCAACAGGCCCAGCCCGGCCCCGTCGACACCGCAGTTGTTGGACACGATCGTGAGGTCGTCGGCCCCTTGCTCGAGCAGCGCTTCGATGAGGAACCACGGGATCCCGGCGAGCCCGAACCCACCAACGGCGATCGACGAGCCAGACCGGATGTCGGCCACGGCGGTCGCCGCGTCGTGGACGCGTTTGTCGAGTGCGGTCATGAACTGCCTCCGGTGAGGTGCTCGATCAGGGCCGACGTGACCTCGGCGGGCCGTTCGTCGTTGGCAAGGTGGGCCGCGCCGTCGACGACGAGCAGGTGCCCGTTGGGGACCCCGTCGGCGATCGCGTCGAGGTGGACAGGCGGGGTCGCGGGGTCCTCCGCCCCGGCGATCGCCAACGTAGGCGCCGTGATCCGGGCGAGATCGCCGCGCAGGTCCATCGCCGCGATCGCCTCGCAGCAGCCGGCGTAGCCTTCGGCCGGCGTGGCCGCGATCATCGCTTCGGCGGCCGCGACCCGCTCGTACTGGCTTCCCCGGAAGGGCTCGGTGTACCAGCGGGCGACCACCGCGGCGGCCACGGCCACACTGCCGTGCTCACGTACGATGGCCGCCCGCTCGAGCCACGCCGACGCCGGCCCGAGCTGCGCCGACGTGCACAGCACCGCGAGCCGGCCGACGCGTTCGGGGTGGCGGGCCGCGAACCGCAGCGCGGTCATCCCACCCAGCGACAAGCCGACGAGATGGACCCGTCCGATATCGAGGCGGTCGACGAGCGCGAACAAGTCGTCGGCGAGGTCATCGATCGTGTACGGACCGGGAGGTACCGGCGAACGGCCGTGCCCGCGAGTGTCGTAGCGGACCACCGTGAAATACTCAGCAAGGCCACCGACCTGGGGATCCCACATCGCCAACGTCGACCCGAGCGAGTTGGCCAACACCACCGTCGGCGACCCGGCAGGACCGGCGACCACCTCGTAGTGGACCGCGACCGGTGGCGCCGTCGTCATCGGACGGCCTCGAACACCGCCGCGAGACCCTGGCCGCCGCCGATGCACATCGTCTCGAGCGCGTAGCGGCCATCACGGCGGTCCAGCTCGTGGGCGAGGGTGGCGAGGATCCGGGCTCCGGTGGCGCCGAGCGGGTGGCCGAGCGAGATGCCCGAGCCGTTGACGTTGAGGCGTTCACGGTCGGCATCACCCCACTCCCATTCGCGCAGCACGGCGAGCACCTGCACCGCGAAGGCTTCGTTGAGTTCGACCAGATCCATGTCCGCGAGCTGCAGACCGGCGCGGGCCAAGGCCGCCGCGGTGGCCGGTACCGGACCGAGGCCCATCGTCTCGGGAGCCACTCCGGCGACCGCCCACGAGCGGATCGTCAACCACGCCCGCCATCCGCGCCGCTCCGCTTCGTCACGGGTCGTCACGATGCACATCGCAGCACCGTCGTTCTGACCGCTGGCATTGCCTGCGGTCACCGTGGCGTCAGGATCGACGCCGATCCGCATCGGTCGCAACGCGGCGAGCCCGTCGAGCGTGGTGTCGGGTCGCGGATGCTCGTCACGCGCGACCACGACATCGGGTTTGCCGCGATGACCCGGCACTGTCACCGGCACGATCTCGGCGTTGAACTGGCCCGCCTCGATCGCGGCAACCGCCCGCTGATGGGAACTGGCTGCCAGCCGGTCCTGCTCAGCGCGCCCGATCGAGTAGCGGCGACGCAGGTTCTCAGCGGTCTCGACCATCCCGCCCGGCACTGGATGGTGGCGACCGCCGGCGGTGACGCGGGCGCGGACCAAGCGGTCCATCAGCTCCACCCCGTCGCCCTTGACTCCAGTGCGCAACCCGAGCGCGTAGTGCTCGGTGTTGCTCATCGACTCGACACCGCCGGCCACAACCACTGTTGCTACGCCTGTGGCGACCTGCATGGCGGCATACAGCACCGCCTGCAACCCGGACCCACAGCGCCGGTCGACCTGCACACCGGGCACCCCCGGTCCGAGTCCGGCGTCTAGCGCCACGACCCGCCCGATCGCCGGCGCCTCGCCGGTCGGGCCGCAATGCCCGAGGATGACGTCGTCCACGTCACCGGCGTTCAACCCGGCGCGGGCGATCAGTTCTGTCGTCACTACACAACCCAGTTCGGTCGCGGCGAGCGGGGCAAGCACCCCGCCATAACGCCCCACCGGCGTGCGCAACGGCTCGCAAATGACTACCTCTTGCACCACACTCCCAGTTCAAGACACCACGCGGTCGGAGCTCCGCACCTCGGTGCCGCAACCTACGACGCGGATTGCTGCCACTCAAAGACTCAGTTGGACACAATTGAGACGTCCGTCATCATGTTTGGGAGTGGGGTGCCATGACCTGTGACGCCATGGAGCCGGGGTCTGCGCCCCCAAGATCTCGTGGTGCACAAAGGAAACCTCAGGCACCGGGGGTGGGGTCCATGGTCGTCACGTCCAGTTCGTGATCGACGCTCGCGGAGCGGCGGACCACGAGCATCGAGGCGAACGCCAGGCTCATCCCCACCACGAACACCGTGGCCATGGCCGCCGCGTCGTTGCCGAGGATGCCGACGAAGGGAGCTGCCGCGGCCCCGACGCCGAAGCGGGTGGCGCCGACCAGGGCCGCCGCGGTACCGGCGGCCTCGCCGTGGCGCGAGAGCGCCAACGCCGGCGCGTTGGGCATCGCCGTGCCCGCGAACCCCAGCGCAACCCAGAGCGGCACCAGCAGCGCCGGCAGGCCGCCGACATCGGCCAGGGCGACGGCGAGCAGCACCGCGCTGGCGGTCGTCGCTCCCGCCAGGGCCCGGAGCAGGATCTGGACTGGCGTCCAGCGGCGCAGGAGCCACGCGCTGAGCTGCGTGCCGGCGACGAGGAAGGCAGCTCCGGCGCCGAAGACGGCACCGAAGGCCTGTTCGCTGAGGCCGAACTGGTCCTGCATCACGAACGACGAACCCGAGATATAGGCCCACGTCGAGGCCGCCGAGAACGACCCCACGAGTATCAGCCCAACGAACGTGCGGTCACGGCTGAGCAGGACGTAGGCACTCATGATCTGGCCGGGTGAGCCGCTTCGCCGGCGGGACCGGGGCAACGTCTCAGGCAGGGCGACAATGGCTAGCACCGTCACGGCGACGCCCGCCAGTGCCAGCGCCCCGAACACTCCCCGCCAGCTCGTCCACCCGAGCACCGCCCCACCCACAGAGGGCGCAAGCATCGGTGCCACGCCGAGCACCAGCATCAGGCGGGACAGCAGGAGGGCGTTGGCGCGGCCAGTGTAGAGATCGCGGACGATGGCCATCGCGGCCACCGCGGTGGCTGACGCGCCGAAGCCCTGCACCACACGCAGGACACCGAGCACGCCAATCGACGGCGCGACCATGCACAGCAGCGAGGTTGCCACATGGAAGAGCGTGCCGGCGATCAGCGGGCGCCGGCGTCCCAGCGCGTCCGACAGCGGTCCCACGACGAGCTGTCCCACCGCGAGGCCGAGCAGCGTGCCGGTGAGCGTGAGCTGTACTGCGGCGGCGCTGGTCCGCAGGTCGGTCTCGATCTCGGGTAGGGCTGGCAGGTAGAGGTTGACCGTGAGCGGGCCGAGAAGCACCACCGCGCCGAGGATGAGCACCAGCCGCTGCGGCGCTGCGTGCCCCGCTTCGGGTCGGGGGACGGTCGGGGTGGCGCCGCCAGGGCCGAGGTGAGTGGTACCCATGCACGTCCGCTCTTGCACCACACTCCCAGTTCCAGATCACGACGCGGTCGGAGCTACACACCCCGATGCCGCAAACCTACGGCGCCGATTACTGCCCTTCAAAGACTCAGTGAGATCCAATTCATATGTCCGCCGTCATGTTCGGTACGGAAGTGCCGTAGCCTGTGACGCCATGGAACTGCGGCATTTGCGCTACTACGTCGCTGTGGCCGAGGAATGCCACTTCGGTCGCGCCGCAGCGCGGCTACACATCGCACAACCTCCGCTCTCCCAGCAGATCAAGCAACTCGAGACCGAACTCGGGGCACGACTGCTGCGGCGCACCACCCGCAAGGTGGAACTCACCGAAGCCGGCGCACGCTATCTCGACAAGGCTCGGACTGTTCTGGCATTGGTCGACGAGGCGGCCGCGGAGGCGGCCGCGGTGGCAGCCGGCCTCGCCGGCCGGTTGACAATCGGGTTCACGGGGTCCGCCACCTATCAGCTCTTACCGGAGCTCTCCCGGGTGCTTCGCAAAGAGCTCCCGGATCTCGAACTCGAGCTGCGCGGTGAGCTGCTGACGCCGGACCAGGTCGAGTCGCTGCTGGACCACACGCTCGACATCGGGTTGCTCCGGCCGCCAGTCCGCAACCATGCCATCAACGTGCGGGTCCTGCGTCGCGAAGCACTGATCGCCGTCGTCCCCGACCGCCATCCGTTGGCCCGGCTCGAACGAATCCCGATCGCCGAGATGCGCCATGATCCCTTCGTCAGCTATCCCTCGCGCGACCGATCGGTCGTCTACGACGCAGTCTTCGACACCTGCCGGGCGGCCGGATTCCTACCTCGCGAAGTCCACGAGGTGGCCGAGACATCCACCCTCGTGTCCTTCGTCGCCGCCGGCCTCGGGGTGGCGCTCGTGCCCCAGTCCGTCGAGCATCTGCAAGTAACCGGGGCGACCTTCCGGCCGCTCGCCGAACCGACCGACGGCGTCGAGCTCGCCGTCGCCACCCGCTCCGACGACGACTCGCCCCAGACCGCCCGCGTGCTCGCCCTTATCGAAACCCTGATCTCCGGCCACGGCGCCGACCCCGCCGAGTGACCCACGACCGCCCGCACGAGTTCTTCGGAAGCGCTCGGCCCGCGCTCAGCGTCGGCTGACAGCCGGCGACGGCTCGCCGGCTGTCGTCGCTGCCGCAGGGTCACGCCTCGTCGGCCGCGCCGGGAGGTTCCAGCCGGAGTTCTCGCTTGATGTCGGCGAGGGAGTGCTGGTGGGCTCGCACCACATCGCGTAAGCGCTCGGCTCGCTCGCCAAGCTGCTGCAGGGAGGCCCGGCCGTGGTCCACGGCTTGGGCGGTCTGCCGAGTCAGCAGCGCGGACAGCCTGTGTTGCAGCGCGGCGTACAAGCGCTCGTCGCTGACGTCGACCACACATGTTCTGGCTGTGGCCGGTCGCCCGAGTTCGTCGCGGGATGGCGTGAGATTGCCGGAGTCGACGTGGACCGCGAACTCGTCGTAGCCGACGCCTTCGTCGACCGCGACCTCTACGCGCAGATCGGCGGGGAGAACATGGTCGGCCAGCATCTCGTCGAGCACGCCGTTCACAGCCTGGGTGGCTGCCTGCGACAGGGCGTCGCAGACCGCGCCTACGTCGCGTGACGGCGCGTGCTCCTCCAGCAGACCTGGCAGTACCGGGGCGACACGGCGCCACATCGCGGCAACGGCCCGCACCGGCACCTGATCGAGCAGATGCTGTTCCGATTGCAGGGTCGCCTCCAGGCGGTCCAGCTGGGGACTTACCTCGGCGTGTAACGCACCGAGTACGTCTTCTTCGAGGTGATGAAAAGGGATCTCGGCGGGCTTGCGTTGCTTGTAGGCGAGCGCCGGCTCGATGATCGCCGACAGAGCTGCGTACAGACGCTCGAAGCCAGCTTCGGCCATCGCCGGTGGCGTCAACCCCTGTTGCCGCGCGGCATGGGCCGAAACGGATACGGGCGGCATGAGCAATGCCGCATCGAGGCCCATCGACCGGAGCTTCTCGTGGGCGCGGGCGTGGACGTCAGCCTCTTGCTGCGTGCGATTCTCCTCGGTCTTGTTGCGCAGCAGCTTGCTGATGACGCCGTCGATCTCGTCTTCTTCGAAGACGTCGCTGCGGGTCAACACCGGCAGCAGCGGCTTACTGCGGTGCAGCTCACGCGACAGCTCATCGAGCTCCTGCACCTGGCCGGGCGAAGCCGAGCTCGACAGCCACAACACGCCGTCGGCACCGTCGATGAATCGCCTCGTCAGCGCCGCGTTCTGCGCTGTGACGGAGTGCAGGCCAGGGGTGTCGAGCAGAATCAGCCGCTCACACAGGCGCACGCCCTGTAGGCGCGCGGTGGATTCGGTCTCGCCTTCCTCGAAGGGCGCCGGCGTGTCAACGATCCGGTCCGCGTCGATGTGGAAGTACCGCACCTGCTCTCCGTGGCCGGCGAAGCGCTCGGCCAGCAGGTTGCAGAACGCGCTCTTGCCGGCGTTGAACTTGCCGAACACCAGGAGGATGAGCTGGCCGTCGAACGTGCCGGCGAGCATCTCCGCGAGCCGAAGGTCCGATCGCTGCTGGTCCCACCTCATAAGCAGGTCGTGCAGTGCCGTGTCGACAGCGCGCGCCTGCGCCACGAGGGTGCTGCGTTCCCGCAGACCGGTCCACGACAAGCGGTTGTCAAGCTCGCGTCCCAGCTTCGCGAGCCAGTCGTCCATCCGATGAAAGATCGCTGCCAGGTCGTGGGAGCGCAGCGTCGACGCGGCGACCGCAGCCAAGAACCTCTGTTCGTCGACTCCGGGTGTGCTCGACGACGACGAAGCACGAGGGCTCATGTGGCGGTTTCCAGCGCACGCAGCGCTGGCGCGGCGCGCTCAGCATCGTCGAGGGCCGATTCGGCATCGGCGACTCGTTCGGCGAGTGCGACGCGGTCGGCCGACAACTCGTAGTAGTGCGTGAACGCGTCTCGAAGCCGCCGAATTCCGGTGTCGTTGCCGAAGATCTTGCGAAGACCGTCGCGGTGCTTCACCGAGACGCCGAGCACGGCCACCATCACCGTGTTCAGGCTGCCCGGCACTTGTTGTCTCGAGGGCAGGCCGATCGCGCCGTGCCCCGCGAGAAATCCGTCGATCTCGATGCACCCGCGCGAGTACGCGATCTGGATGCGCGCGCGTTCGGTCTTCCCCGCCGTCATTCGGTAGATGTCGGCGGCGGTGTCCGGCGTCAGCGCGTGGTCGGGGCCGGGGACATCCAGCGTCCGCAGCAGATCGGCTTGGACCTTGTCGAGCACGGCCTGCAGCCCTTCGTCGAACTCGCGACGTTGCTGTGTCTGCGCGTCACGCAAGGAGGCCACCGCCTCGCGGCGAGCCACCAGCAGCTGGTGCAGTTCGGCACCCATCTGGCTGAACAGCAGCGCGGTCTCGTGTGCGCGCGCCTGGGTTACGCGACCCAACGCGGCCGCCAGCAGATCCTTCAGCGCCGGGATCCCACTTCGCTGGATCAGCAGCTGCTTGCCGTCGCTCATCCCCTGACGATGGCGGGTCGCCGAGATCGGGTGCCAAGCTAGCCCCGGCGCCTGGGCGCGGATCACGCCGATCACCTTCTCCAAGCGGTCATCGTCGGGCAACTGGTCCACCTGCGCGAGCACGAACAGCGTCTTCCGACGGGTCAACTCGTCGTCTTGGTGGAGTTCCTTCACGAGCGTCAGCTCGTCGCCATCGAGTTCGCCTTCCTTGGCGGTGTGCACGAACAGGCGGACGTCCGACCTCCGCCAGGCCGCGTGCATCGCGTGTCGGTCATCCTGGCTGCCGATGTCAGCGGCGAGGCCCGGTGAGTCCAGCCAACGGACGCCTTCGTGAACGCGCTCGGCCAGTGCGACGGTCTGGCGCTTGTCGGCAACCGCGAACTCGTCGCGACCGATCAGCTCGTTGAGAAGCCGGCTCTTGCCGTGGTTGTACTTGCCGACCACGGTGACAGTAGGGGCCTGCCCGCTCTCCGCCAACACGCGCAGCCGCTCGAGGCGGCTCGCGCTTTCCGGCAGAACGCGCACGACGTCGCGTTCTGCCGAACTCCGGGCTTCGGGGTTCGACATGGCCGGTCGTCTCCGACGACCGAGGATCAAGCCGAAGCGCGCAGGCGGTCGACGACCTGATTGTCCTTGCCGTCCAGCAACGGTGTGAGTTCGAAGTCGAACTCGATGTCCTGGTACGCGTCGTCTTTGAGGCCGAGCGCAGTACCACCCGTCTTCTCCGTCACAGGTGGGATCAGCCCTTCCTTGGTGGCGTAGGCGAAGTCGTCCCAGATCAGCGGATCGCCAGCGATGTTGAATTGCGTGGTCAGCTTGCGGTAATCGTCGGTGGTCACGAAGAAGTGCACGTGGGCCGGGCGGTTGCCGTGTCGGCCCAGGCGATTCAGTAGCTGCTGCGTGGAGCCTTGAGGCGGGCAGCCGTACCCCACCGGCATCAGCGTGTGGAACTCGTACTGGCCGTCGGCGCCGGTGCGCACCCCGCCGCGCAGGTTGAAGTCGCTCTGCCGACCCGTCGGGTCGAAGTGGGAGTAAAACCCCTTCGAATCGGCGTGCCAGCACTCGACCAGGGCTCCCTCGACGGGCTCGCCGTCCGGTCCCCGCACGGTGCCATGGATTGCGAGTGGACCTGCGTCGTCATCGGAGTCGATGTCGAGCCGGATGACACCGTCTTTGACCGGCGCGCCGGAAACGTACAGCGGGCCTTCAATCGTGCGCGGCGTGCCACCGGTGATGCCGAGTTGGCGATCCTCGGCGTCGAGGCGAATGTCGAGATACTTCTCCAGCCCGAGACCAGGGGCAAGGAGCGCCGCTTCACCGTCCTGGCCCAGACGGTTCAGGTAGTTGACCCCAGCCCACACCTCGTCTGGCGTGATGTCGAGGTCTTCGATCGCCTTGAACAGATCGGACAACAGGCGGTGCAGGATTTCCTTGCACCGAGCATCACCTTCCTGGTGGTCCAGGTTGACCGCCGACCGCAGCAGATCCTGCACTTCCTGGGTCTCAACGATTCTCACGCTCACTTTGGTTCCTCCAACTGCTTGGTTTGAATGATCCGTAGTACATCCGCGCGGTCGACTGCCAACAGGCGTCGGCATGCACGCCGCTGCGGCGCCGTTCTCCCCCAGCCATCGCGCATGCGACGCATTATACCATGTGCAATTGCACCTGTACCATGCTAATGTGGGTTCGGTGACGTACGAACTGGCGATCATCGGCGGGGGCAACATGGGCAGCGCGCTACTCGCCGGTTTGCTCGGCGGAGGCGGTCCGACCGACGCCGCCGAGATCGTCGTGATCGAGCCCAGTGCTGCCCGGCGCGAGGCCCTGGCGGCCGAGTTCCCGAAGGTCGCCGTCGAAGCCGAGCCCGTGTCATGCCGGTCGGCATTGATCGCCGTCAAGCCGCAGTACGTCGGCGAGGTGGTCGGTCAGGTCGTCGCAGCGGGCGCCCGGCGGATCCTGTCGATCGCCGCCGGCGTCACCACCGAGGCGATCGCGGCCGCGGCCGGCGGCGCCGATTCGGCCGGTGCATCGGTCAGCGTAGTGCGCGCGATGCCCAACACGCCGGCTCTCGTCGGCGAGGGGGTCAGCGCACTCGCCGGTGCGCCGGGCACGCCGCCCGCCGACCTCGACTGGGCCGAGCAGGTCTTGTCGGGCGTCGGGTTGGTCGTCCGCGTCGCGGAGTACCAACTCGACGCGGTCACCGGGTTGACTGGATCGGGCCCGGCCTACGTATTCCTGGTGGCCGAGGCCCTGATCGACGCCGGCGTGCTGGCGGGCCTGCCGCGCGCGCTCGTCGAGCAGATGGTCACGCGACTGCTGGTGGGCTCTTCGGCGTTGCTCGCCGAACGCGGCGACCCCGCGCAACTGCGGGCGATGGTGACCTCGCCGGGCGGCACCACGGCGGCCGGCCTGCGGGCGCTCGAGCAGCACGCGGTGCGCGCGGCGTTCCTCGATGCGGTCCAGGCGTCCGCCGCCCGGTCGCTCGAACTCGGAGCGTGAGGAGGAAGCGATGAAGTACACGACGCTGGGACGCTCCGGCCTCAAGGTGAGTGGGGTGGCCCTCGGCTGTCTGAGCTTCGGCGATCCGTCGCGCGGCGCGTATCCGTGGACGATGAACGACGACGCTGCCGACCCGCTGTTTCGCCGGGCCGTCGAGCTAGGGATCAACCTCTGGGACACCGCCAATTCCTACGGCGCGGGAACTTCCGAGGAAGTCGTGGGCCGGGCATTGAAGAGGTACGTCCGCCGAGACGACATCGTGCTGGCCACGAAGGTCTTCCACAAGATGCACGACGGGCCGGGTGGCAGCGGGCTCTCCCGCAAGGCGATCTTCGAGCAGGTCGACGCGTCACTCACCCGGCTCGGAACCGACTACATCGACCTGTACCAGATCCATCGCCCTGACCCCGAAACGCCGATCGAAGAGACGCTCGAGGCCCTGCACGATCTGGTCAAGATGGGCAAGGTCCGCTACCTGGGCGTGTCCACGATGACCGCCTGGCTGTTCTCGAAGATGCAGTACGTGGCGTCGGCGAACGGTTGGACGAGATTCGTCGCGATGCAGAACCACTACAGCCTCGTCCAGCGCGAGGAAGAGCGCGAGATGTTCGACCTGCTGGCCGACCAGGGCGTCGGAAGTATCCCGTGGAGCCCCGTGGCACGTGGGTGGCTGGCGCGGCCGTGGGGTGAGCGTTCGACCCGCGTCGAGGCCGATACCAAGTCGTTCATCGATTCGGACAAGCCGATCGTCGATGCCGTCGAGGAGGTCGCCAAAGCACGGGGCGTCCCGATGGCGCAGATCGCACTGGCCTGGGTGATGAAGAACCCGGTCGTGACCGCCCCGATCATCGGCCCGACCAAGCCCGATCACCTGTCCGACGCCGCCGCGGCGCTCGAGATCGAGCTGACCGCCGACGAGATCGAGACGCTCGAGCGGCACTACACGCCGCACGCACCCACCACCCGACCCAGTTGGTGAAGTGCGCCCTGCTGCCGATCATGCTGCCGGGCGCACCCTGAGAGGACCCAGATCATGACCCATGTTCTCCCCAGCACGGTTCGGACCCAAGCATTCATCGACGGTTCACTCGTCGACGCACAAGGCGGTGCCACCTTCGACAGCCTGTCACCAGCGAACGGCCAAGTCATTGCCAGCGTCGCCGCGTGTGCTGAGGAGGACATCGACCGAGCCGTCAGGGTCGCCCGTGGAGCGTTCGACCGCGGCGACTGGAGCCGCCGTGCGCCGGCCGACCGCAAGCGTGTCTTATTCGCGTTCGCCGATCTGATCGAGCGGCACGCCGACGAACTGGCGGTCACCGAGGCGATCGACGCCGGAAAACCGATCAGGGACTGTCGCAACTTCGACATTCCCGACGTGCTCAAGACCATCCGCTGGTACGCAGAGGCGGCCGACAAACACTTCGGGAAGATCGCCCCGACCGGCAGCGACCACCTTGGGTTGATCGTGCGTGAGCCCGTCGGAGTCGTCGGGGCCGTCCTGCCCTGGAACTTCCCGATGGCGATGCTGGCATGGAAGATCGGACCAGCCCTGGCGGCGGGAAACTCCGTAATCGTCAAGCCGCCGGA
This sequence comes from Ilumatobacter sp., assembly GCA_035556435.1. Classification (GTDB taxonomy): domain Bacteria; phylum Actinomycetota; class Acidimicrobiia; order Acidimicrobiales; family Ilumatobacteraceae; genus Ilumatobacter. The sequence continues at coordinate 137,174 of DATMEY010000021.1, forward strand.
GCTCGCCACCCTCACGACGATCCGTCTCGCCGAGCTCGCTCACGAGGCCGGCGTCCCCGCCGGGGTTTTCAACGTCACTCCCGGCCTCGGACACGTCGCCGGCAAGTCGCTCGGCCGGCACATGGACGTCGATATGGTGACCTTCACGGGCTCGACCGAGGTCGGGCGGGCGTTCCTGAGGTACTCGGCCGACAGCAACCTCAAAGGCATCGTCCTGGAGTGCGGCGGTAAGAGCCCCCAGATCGTCATGGCCGACTGCCGCGACAACGTCGACGCGATTGCCGCCGATCTGGCCGAAGCTGCGTTCTGGAACTCGGGCCAGAATTGCAGCGCCGGCTCGCGCATCCTCGTCCAGGAGTCCATCAAGGACGACCTGGTCGAGGCGCTCGCGCGCGAGGCCAAGTCCCGGGTGGTCGGTGACCCCACCGACGACGCAACCGTGCTCGGCCCGCTCATCGAGGCCAGCGCACTGGACCGCGTCTTGTCCTACGTCGACCAAGCGCGTGCCGACGGCGCCCGGATCGTCACGGGCGGCGAACGTCTGTTCCCGACCTCGGGCGGCTGGTTCGCCGGCGCGACCGTCCTCGACGACGTCACGCCAGGGATGCGCGTTGCACGCGAGGAGATTTTCGGTCCCGTGGTGGCCGTCTTGCCGTTCTCTGACGAGGCCGAGGCGCTGCAGCTTGCCAACGACACCCACTACGGCCTGGCCGCGACCGTGTGGTCGAAGGACATCGACGTCGCGATCCGAACAGCCCGCGGCATTCGCGCCGGCACCGTCGCAGTCAACGGCTACAGCGAAGGCGACATCTCCACGCCATTCGGCGGCTACCGCATGTCTGGGTTCGGCGGTCGCGACAACGGCCTCGAAGCCCTCGAGCAGTACACCGAGCTCAAGACGATCTGGCTCACCCTGCACTAGAGGTGACCGCTGGCTCCGTCAAACACCCGACCGAAGGACTTCGCATGAACGTTCCCAAAGATCTCGGCCAATCCGAGCAACTCGAACCCGGAATCGCGCCGATGCGCCACGGGCTCTACCTCGCTCCGTTCGAAGAGCTCGCCGAGCCAGCAGTGCTGGCCGAACTGGGTGTCGCCGCCGAGCAGCACGGCTGGGACGGGCTGTTCATGTGGGACCACGTGTATCGTCCGCCTGAGGAGACCACGCTGATCGGCGACACCTGGATCAGCGCCGCCGCGCTCGCAGTGCGCACCGAGCGCCTCCAGATCGGCGCGACGGTCACCCCGGTCACCCGCCGCCGGCCGCAGCTCCTCGCCCGCGAGTCGGTCGCAGTCGACCGGCTCTCCCAGGGACGTCTGATCGTCGGACTCGGGCTCGGCGTCGACATCGGTGGGGAACTCAGCCGGTTCGGCGAGGTGGTCGATCCGGTGGTCCGCGGCGAGCGGCTCGACGAGGGCGCCGAACTGCTCCTCGCGTTGTGGTCGGGAGAGGAGGTCAACTTCACCGGCAAGCACTTCCAGGCCGAAGGGGTCCGCTTCCTACCGACGTCCGTCCGCCAGCCGCACCCGCCGTTGTGGTTCGCGGCCCGCGGCGTGTCCGGAGCCCGTCCGGTGCGCCGCGCCGCCCGGCTCGGCGACGGCCTCCACCTGATCGAGATCGACGCCGAGGGCTTGAGCCGGGTAGCCGCGCTCGTCGCCGAGCTACGCGGCTCACTCGACGGCTTCGACTTCGCCGTCACCACCGACGCCGGCACCGGCGGCGCCCAATGGTCGGGCACCGCCGCGACCTGGCTGCTGCAATCGTTCGCCCCGACCGCGACGGCGGCCCAGGTCGAAGCCGTCATCACCGCCGGCCCGCCGCGCTGATCGATCGACCGATCGTGCTCGTGTCCCGGGTTATGGTGTGGGGAACGGTGACATTGCACCGATCTATGATGTTGCGGGGTGGGGTCCAGGCTGACGAACGAAAGGTCTCATGGTGAACGTCAACCTGCGCCCTTTGGCAAAGCCGCAGAGCATCCGTGACCACGTGACCCGGGTCTTGCGAGCAGCAATTCTGTCCGGCGAAATGGAGCCGGGGCAGGTGTACTCCGCTCCGACGCTCGGCGCTCGCCTCGGGGTGTCACCGACGCCTGTGCGGGAGGCGATGCTCGACCTGGTCAAGGACGGCCTGGTGGTGATGGTCCGCAACAAGGGCTTCCGGGTGACCGAAGTCGATGACCGGTACCTGGATGAGATCACCGAACTGCGCCAACTCATCGAGCCGCCCCTGGTTCGGGATGCGGTCGCCCTGATTCCGGAGGCGGACCGGCCCCGGCTTCGCGAACTGGCAGAGGCAATCGTCACACACGCCGCCGCTCGCGACCTGGTCGAGTACACCGAAGCCGACAAGGCCTTCCACCTGGCGCTACTGCGCTACACGGGGAACGAGCGCATCCTGCGTCTGGTGGAGGATCTGCGTGACCACGCCAGGCTGATCGGGCTGTCTCAGCTGGCGGAGCGGGGCGAGTTGGCCGCGTCCGCCCGCGAGCACGTCGCCATCATCGACGCGATCGAGGCCGGGGATGCGGACCTCACCTACCGGCTGATGGTCGACCACATCCGCAAGACGCGCGGTGCTTGGGCCGGCCAAGAAGACACCCCCACACCGGCCTTCACGCACTGATCCAGCCACGCACGCTGATTCACAGTACATACCGTGTGCAATTGCACATGGTATATGGTAGAAATGGGTTCCTACCTGTCCGGTGCCCCCTAGAAGGAGATGAATCCATGACGGACCAGACGAAGCCTTGGCGCGGCGTGTATGTCGCGACCGCGCTGCCGTTCAACGACGACCTGTCGGTCGACTTCGACGGCTACGCCGAGCACGTGCGGTGGCTGGGAGAGAACGGGGTTCACGGCGTTACTCCGAACGGCTCGCTCGGCGAGTACCAGACGCTCTCCGATGACGAGCGCGCCCGGGTGGTGCAGACCGCAGTCGAAGCAGCGCCAGAGGGTGTCGGGGTGATGGCCGGAGCCGGCTCGTACAGCGGCCGGCAGGCGCGCCGATGGGTGGAGCAAGCCGCGGAGGTAGGGGCGTCGTCGGTACTGCTGCTTCCCCCGAACACGTACCGTGCCACCCGCGAGGCGGTTGTGGACCACTATCGGGAGGCCGCCATGGGCGGGCTGCCGATCGTGGCGTACAACAACCCGTATGACACGAAGGTCGACCTGACCCCGGAGATCGTCAAGGAGCTCGCCGGGGAAGGCCTGATCGTCGCCATCAAGGAGTTCAGCGGCGACGTGCGCCGCGCGTACCAGATCAAGGAGGTCGCGCCTGATGTCGACCTGCTGGCCGGTACCGACGACGTCGTGCTCGAGCTGGGTATCGCCGGCGCGGTCGGCTGGGTGGCGGGATACCCGAACGCGCTGCCGCAGGCGAGCGTTCGACTGTACGAGCTGGCCACCAGCAGCGACCCGGCCGAGTGGGCCGAGGCACTGCCGATCTACCGCGACCTGCACTCGCTGCTGCGGTGGGACTCGCTGACCGAGTTCGTGCAGGCGATCAAGCTCTCGATGGATGTCGCCGGCCGCCGCGGCGGAGCCACCCGCCCGCCGCGCGTCCCGCTGTCGGAGGAGAACGCCGCCCAGGTGCGTGCCGACACCGAGGCCGCGCTGGGCAAGGGCTACAAGTAGGAACCCCGCCGAGCCGGGAAGGGACGCGATGCCAGAGCTCTCGTATCTGGACGCCGCGGCGTTGCGGTCCCTGATCGACCTGCCGCAGGCCGTCGAGGCGCTGTGTGCGGCGCTGGTGCGCGGAGACGTCGACCCGGAGAACGATAGTCCTCGCCTGTTCAGCCCGGCCCCGGAAGGCGAGTTCCTGCTGATGCCTACCGCCGGGCCCAACTACTGCGGCGTCAAGGCCCTGACCCTCGCCCCGGGGAACCCGGAGCGAGGGTTGCCGCGCGTGCAGGGCGTGTACACGCTGTTTCGCAACGACGACCTCGCCCCGGTCGCGCTGTTGGACGCGAGCGAGCTGACCCTGATCCGCACCCCCGCAACCACGCTGCTGGCCGCTCTGCGGCTGCTGGAAGCCCGTCACCGGGACCCGCGGTCGTTGCGGGTGGTGGTGGTCGGCACCGGCCCGCAGGCGGACCGGCACGCGCGTGCCGTGCATCAGTTGCTCCAGCCGCGACAGATCCGCATCGTCGGCCGCCGCGGTCAGGCCGCGCACTCCCTGGCCGCACGGCTATGCGCCGAAGGGGTCCCTGCCCAGGCCGGCGCTGCCTCGGAGTTGACCGAAGCCGACCTGGTCATCTGCGTCACCTCCAGTCGTTCCCCGGTGCTACAGGACGCCGACATCCGCGACGAGGCGATCGTGGTGGCCGTGGGCACCCACGGGCTCGACGCGCGGGAGGTACCCGCCGAACTGGCACGTCGCGCGTTTGTGGTCGTGGAAGGTCGCGCCTCCGCGATGCGGGAGGCCGGGAACCTGATCTCCGCCCGCCCGGTTGCCGAATGGGAGGCGATCGGGCTGCCGAACCTGCAGGACCTGGCCCGCGCCAGCGTCTCCGTCCCCGATGATCGGCCGACGTTGTATTCGGGCGTGGGGATGGCGTGGGAGGACCTGGTCATCGCCACCGCCGTCCACCACGCGGCGATCGTTCGTGCCGACCCCGTTGGCGGCGTAACCAAGGAGCCCCAGTGACCAACATCGTCCATCATCTCGACGTGTACAGCGTCGTCGGCGACGCCGACGACGCCTACCGCATCTGGTCGCGCACGTCCCGGACCGACCGGGCCCGGACCCTGCGGCAGATCGCCGAGGCGCTGGATGACGCCGCCGACGACCTGGTCGCGGTCGCTCGCGCCGAAACCCACCTCGCCGAACCACGACTGCGCGGGGAGTTGCTGCGCACCACGTTCCAGTTGCGGCTGTTTGCCGAGGTGCTCGAAGAGGGCTCCTATCTGGACGTGCGGGTGGACCACGCAGACCCCGCGTGGCCGATGGGTGCCCGCCCGGATCTTCGCCGCACGAGCCAGGCTGTCGGGCCGGTGGTGGTGTACGCGGCGAGCAACTTCCCGTTCGCGTTCAGCGTCGCCGGCGGCGACACCGCCTCGGCCCTGGCGGCCGGCGCCGCGGTGATCGTGAAGGCTCACGCCGGCCATCCCCAACTGTCCCGCCGCACCGCAGCGGTCGTGATCGATGCGCTGGCCGCCGCCGGCGCACCCGCCGGTCTGTTTGCGCTGATCGAGGGCCGCGAGGACGGCCTGAAGGCGCTGCGCGACCGGCGGGTGAAGGCGGGTTCGTTCACCGGTTCGATCCCCGGCGGGCGGACCCTGTTCGATGTGGCAACCTCCCGCCCGGAGCCGATCCCGTTCTACGGTGAACTCGGCAGTGTCAATCCCACCTTCGTCACCCGTGCCGCTTCCAGCACTCGCGCCGCGAAGATCGCCGAGGAGTTCCGTGCCTCCTTCACCCTCGGCTCCGGACAGTTCTGCACCAAGCCGGGGGTTCTTCTCGTGCCGGACGGGTCGGAAATCCTCGAGCACCTGCGTGCTGGTCAGCTCCCGTCTGGGCAGCCGATGCTCAACGACCGCATCCACCACGGATACACGGACGTGCTCACCGACCTGATCGCCCACCCCGCCGTGGAGGTCCTCGCACAAGGGTCCGACCCGCTCGGGACCGATCCGTCGCCGACCCTGCTCCGCACCACCGTCCGGGAGCTACTCATGTTCCAGGACGAGCTGTTCCGGGAGTGCTTCGGACCCACGGCGCTGATCGCCAGCTACCAGGACGAGCGCGAACTGGTGGAGGTGGCCCGGGCGATCGACGGGCAGCTGACCGCGACGATCGTCGGTGAAGAGGGCGACGGGGTGGTTGCCGACCTGGTGGATGAGTTGCGAGAGAAGGCGGGACGGCTGCTCTGGAACCAATGGCCGACCGGGGTGAGCGTGACCTACGCTCAGCACCACGGCGGCCCCTATCCGGCGACCACTACCCCCGCGACGACCTCCGTCGGTACCGCCGCGATCTACCGGTTCTTGCGCGGCGTCGTGTTCCAGGGGTTCCCGCAGCAACTGTTGCCCGACGAGCTCTGCGACACGCCCGCCGAGCCACTCGTGCGGCGTATCGACGGCACCCTCGCCTGATCTGTACAAGGAGCGCTCATGAAGACCAACCGGATTCTCCACGCCGTCGACTCCCACACCGAGGGCATGCCGACCCGTGTCATCACCGGCGGTGTCGGTGTGGTGCCCGGCGCCACGATGGCCGACAAGCGGCAGTACTTCATCGACCACCTCGACGACCTGCGCAAATTGCTGATGTATGAGCCGCGCGGGCATGGGGCGATGAGTGGCAGCATCCTGCAGCCGTCGACCCGCCCTGACGCTGACTTCGGGGTGCTCTACATCGAGGTGTCCGGCCTGCTGCCGATGTGCGGGCACGGCACCATCGGCACCGCCACCGTGCTGGTCGAGACCGGCATGGTGCCCGTCGTGGAACCGGTCACCACCATCCGCCTGGACACCCCCGCCGGGCTGATCATCGCCGAGGTACAGGTCGACGACGGTCACGCGAGATCCGTGACGATCCGCAACGTCGCCTCGTTCTCCTACGCACTCGATCAGGCCGTGACCGTCGCCGGTCACGGCATCGTCCCCTACGACATGGCGTTCGGCGGCAACTTCTACGCGATCGTCGACCTCGACGACCTAGGGTTGCCCCTGGAGCGGGCCCGCAAGGATGATCTGCTGCACGCCGGGCTGGCGGTCATGGCAGCGATCAACGAGCAGAACAAGCCGGTCCACCCACTGCGCCCCGACATCTCCGGATGCCACCACGTGTACCTGAAATCCCCCGAGTCGACCGCGTTGTACTCCCGGCACGCGATGGCCATCTACCCGGGATGGTTCGACCGGTCCCCGTGCGGCACCGGCACCAGCGCCCGGATGGCGCAACTGCACGCGCGCGGTGAGTTGGCGCTGGACACGGACTTCGTCAGCGAGTCGATCATCGGCTCCCAGTTCACCGGCCGACTGGTCGACACCGACAAGGTCGGCGACTTCGACGCGGTGATCCCCACCATCACCGGCCGCGCCTGGGTCACCGGCACCGCCCAGTACATGCTCGACCCGACCGACCCGTTCCCGACCGGCTTCCTGCTGTGACCGCATCCGCCGACGTCGTCGTGATCGGCGCCGGCGCGCTGGGTGCCGCGTGCGCCTACTTCACCGCCCGCTCAGGGTTTAGCGTCCGCGTCATCGAACGCGGCCAGATCGCAGCGGGCACCACCAGCGCCTGTGAGGGCAACCTGCTCGTCTCCGACAAGGAAGCCGGCCACGAACTGGACCTGTCGCTGTACTCGCAGCGGGTGTGGCGCGACGACCTCGCCGAGTTCGGCCCGCTGTGGGAGTTCGAGTCCAAAGGCGGCCTGGTCGTTGCCCGCAGCGAGGGGGGTGAGCGGGCGCTGCGTGAGCTCGCGGTGCGTCAGCGCGACGCGGGCATCGACGTGATCGACGTCGCCGCCGCCGAGATCGCCAACTATGAACCACACCTCGTCGAGGGTCTGAGCGGTGCGGCCTTCTACGCACAGGACGCGCAGGTGCAGCCCATGCTCATGGCCGCACAGCTGCTCCGGCTGGCCCGCGACCTCGGCGCCACGACCGTGCACACCGAGACCGCGGTCACTGGGTTCATGCGCGACGGAGACCGGGTGGTCGGCGTGCGCACCAGCCGCGGCGATTACACCGCCGGGGCCGTGATCAACGCAGCCGGCCCCTGGTCGAACCAGATCGCCGAGCTCGCCGGGGTGAACGTCCCCGTCCTGCCTCGGCGTGGGTTCGTGCTGGTGACCGAGCCGCTACCGAACACCATCCACCACAAGGTGTATGCCGGCGAGTACGTCGCCGGAACCCTCTCCTCCGACAGCGGGCTGCAGACCTCCCCCGTGATCGAGGGCACCCCCAGCGGCACCGTGCTGATCGGATCCTCCCGCGAACGGGTCGGGTTCGACCGCACCGTGTCGCTGCCGGCGATCCGACAGATGGCGCGCGGGGCCGTCGGCCTGTTCCCGATCCTGGGCACCGTGAAGATCATGCGCACCTACATGGGATTCCGCCCGTACTGCCCCGACCACCTCCCCGTCATCGGCCACGATGCGCGTGCGCCCGGACTGTGGCACGCCACCGGGCACGAGGGCGCCGGCATCGGACTCGCGGTGGGGACCGCAAAGCTGCTCACCCAGGCCTTGCAGGGGGAGCGGACCGACCTCGACCTGGCACCGTTCGCGCCGGAACGCTTCCGAGAGGGCGCATATGTCGACCACTGAGCCCGAACACCCCACCACCATCACCTTCGACGGGACCCCGCTGACCTCCCGGCCCGGACAGACCGTCGCCGCCGTCCTGATCGACAACGGCATCCGCTCCTGGCGGACCACCTCCAAGAACGGCCGCCCGCGTGGCCTGTTCTGCGGGATCGGTGCTTGCTACGACTGCCTGCTGACCATCAACGGCCAGCCCAACCAGCGCGCCTGCCTGGCAGCGGCCGAAGCCGGCACCGTCTGCCGGACCAATCCCATCGAAGGAGAGCCGGAATGATCGACACCTCGGACGTCGCTGTCATCGGCGCCGGGCCGGCCGGGCTGGCCGCCGCCGTCGCCGCCGCCGAGGCAGGCTTGCGGGTCGCCCTCATCGACGCCGGCCTCCAGCCAGGCGGGCAGTACTGGCGCCACCCCGACGAACGGCACCCCACCGACGACGAGGCGCACGGACACCACGGCTGGAAGACGTTCGCCTCCCTGCGGGCGCGGCTGCACGACCAACGCCACGCCGGCACGATCGACTACCGGACCCGCACCCAGGTGTGGTTCATCGACAAACCCCGCACCGCGGACGAGCCGTGGACGCTGCACACCAACGGTGCCACCGACGGGGAACCTGCCCACCCGTCCGGCCGCACCGTGCGCGCGACCCGGCTGATCCTGTGCCCCGGCGGCTATGACCGTCAACTGCCGATCCCCGGGTGGGATCTTCCAGGCGCCATGGCCGCCGGCGGCGTGCAGGCGCTCCTCAAGGGCAATCGGACGCTGGCCGGTCGTCGCGCGATCGTCGCCGGTACCGGCCCGTTCCTGCTGCCGGTGGCGGCGGGACTGGCGGATGCCGGAGTCGACGTGGTCGCAATCTGTGAGGCCGGGAACCTCCTCGGATGGGTGAAGAACGTGCTCGGCACCGTCCAGGTCCCCTCGAAGGGTCTCGAGGGCGCCGGATACGCGGCAGCGCTGGTCAGGCGCCGCATCGCCTACAAGCCGCGTGCCGCGATCACCCGCATCGACGGCGTCGACGAGGTCGAGTCCGTCACCGTCTCACGCGTCACCCGCGACGGACACATCTCCCCCAACACCGCCCGCACCTACGCCGTGGATCTCGTGGCGCTCGGATGGGGCTTCACTCCGTCCCTGGAACTCGTGGTTGCGGTCGGCGCAGAGACCCGCCTCGACGTCGACGAGTCCCTGGTCGCGGTCGTCGACGACCGGCAGCGTTCCAGCGTGGACCGCGTCTACGTCGCGGGCGAGGCGACCGGTGTCGGCGGCGCCGTCATGGCCGTCGCCGAAGGCGAGCTGGCCGGGCTCACCGCCGCCAGCGACACCGGCCGACAAGTCAAGCCGGGCCGCATCCGTAAGCTGCAAGGCATCCGCCGCCGCTCGGCGGCGTTCGCCAAAGCGATGCATCTCGCCCACCCGATCCCCGCGCATTGGCAGGACTGGTTGAACGAGGACACCACCGTCTGCCGCTGCGAAGAAGTCAGCTACGGTCAGATCTGCACAGCACGCAGAGATCTCGGCGCGCAGGACGCCCGCACCGTCAAGTTGCTCGCGCGCCCCGGAATGGGCTGGTGCCAGGGACGCATCTGCGGGTTTACGACCGCCAAGATCATTGCCGAGCAAGAAGAGCGCCGCCTCGAAGCGAGCGACCTCCGTGCCGCGTCCAACCGCTCCCTCGCTGTGCCAGTGCTCTTGAACGACCTCGCACAACCCGACGACTGAATCACTCGTCAGCGGGCGGGAACAAGCATCCGTAGAGCGTCGGGGATCGTGAGCCGCCGATACCGCTCGGCCACCACGCCATCCGCGGTCACCGCGTCACGCGCCGCCCGTGCCATCGCCCGCTGCTCATCGGTGACCTCGCCGGAGCGCGCCTCCACGAAGGCCAGGTACTCCGGGTCCGCCTCCTTGATCACCGTGCGCCCGTCGAGCTTCTCGACCATCGAGGTAAGGCGCTGGAGCGACTGGCCCCGCAGCACTCGTTCCGGGTTGATCTCCGTACACGGATCCGTGCCGCGAACCATCACGTCACCACCCGCAACCCGACCGCCGGGTCCATAGGCGTAGGCTGTAGTCACGTGGTCGAGCGCCGCCGCCCACTCCTTGCGATTGACCTTGAAGTTCAGCCCGGCTCCGTCGGGGACGGCCAGCCGGGTGATCGCCCGGTCGTTGATCGCGCTCAACACTGCCGCCGAATCGTCCGGCACGATCACCTCGCGACGCGCCGGCCAGAAGTCGAAGTCTGCGTGCGGCCCGTGACCGCGACCGACGTGGAACGCGCAGATGTTCGGGTAGACGGTGAGCTCCCCCCTGCGGCGCTCACTCGCGGCATAGAACGCAACGATCGCAAGTTGGATGAGGTGCGAGGCTCCGACACCGCCGAGGGGCTCGTGGATGACGATGCCGAAGCGGTCATGGACATTCCAGTCGGGGAAGACCGAGTCGGGTGGCGAAGCGGCGCCGTCGATCTCGACCTCGAACATCGACGCGTCAAGAAGTTGCAGTGTGTGCATGTCTACCTCGTCGGCGGGTCATCGGTGACTGTCATCGCTTCGAGTCCGCGAGCCCGCAAGACGCTCGTCGTGGTGCCGATATCGCCGACAACAGCTTCTTGGTGTAGTCATGATCGGGATCCTCATACACCTTCTCCGTGGTGCCGCGTTCGACGATTTCCCCGCGGTACAGCACGACGACGTGATCAGCAAGGTATCGGACGACGCCGAGATCGTGGGAAATGAAGATGTAGCTCACTCCCGACGCCGCCTGCATGCGTTTGAGCAGGTTGAGAATCTGCGCCTGAACGGAAAGATCCAACGCACTTGTGGGCTCGTCGCAGACGACGAGATCTGGGGTCGTCATCAGAGCGCGAGCAATCGCGACCCGTTGGCGCTGGCCACCGGAAAGCTGGGCCGGGTATCGACTCGCTATCGTGGCGTCGAACCCGATCTGCTCCAACATCTGAGTGGTCCGTGGTCCGACGTCTCCTGCTCGCCGTCCTTCATGCACGAGGATGGGCTCCGCCAACGATTGACCCACTGTGCGGGTTGGGCTGAGCGAGCCGTAGGGGTCCTGAAAGACGGCTTGTATGTGTCTGCTGAGTGTCCTTCGCTCGCGGAATTGGAGGTGGGCGATCTCCTGCTCGCGGAACCGGATCGAGCCACTTTGGATGGCCGTGAGGCCAAGAATGGCACGGCCCAGCGTGGACTTGCCTGACCCGGACTCCCCGACGATGCCGACCGTTTGACCCTGCGGCACCTCAAGACTGACGTCGGTGAGCGCCTGCACCGCCGATCGGCGTCGCGAACCTCGAAACCGCACGCTGACGTCTCGGACCTCCAGGAGGGTGCGCGCTAGTTCCATGTCGGCGTCTCCACCTTCACTGCCTCGTGGTCGTCGTGCACGATCGGCGCTTCCACGTTTACCGGCGCCAGGTGGTCGCGCACAGGTGCCGCGTCGGCCTCCACGGCTGGGGGGTGGTCATGCACACACCGGGTTTGGCGCCCGGGCCTGACCTCTCGTAGCTCGATCGGATCATTGCGGCAATGGTCCGACACGTGCGGGCAACGGGACTGGAAGTGACAGCTGACCGGCCACTCGCTCGGCCTCGGCACCGAGCCGGGGATCGTTCGCAGCTCCCCACCGGGGTCGACGTGGCGGGGGTCGGCATCGAGCAGACCGATGGAATACGGATGGCGAGGCTCAACCATGAGCTCGTCCACCCGTCCGGTCTCAACCACCTGACCGGCGTACATCACCACGCAGCGGTCGCAGATCCGGGCGATCACATTCCAGTCGTGGCTGATCAGGACCAGCGCCATTCCCGACGCCTTCTGGATGCCCGCGAGCAAGTCCAGGATCTCGTCTTGCACCGTCACATCGAGAGCGGTCGTCGGTTCGTCGGCGATGAGCACCGAGGGCGCGCCAGCGAGCGCTATGGCGATTGCGACTCGCTGCGCCATGCCACCCGAAATCTGATGGGGGTACCGGCGCGCCACCTGAGCCCCATCCGGGATGCGGACTTGCTCCAGAAGCTCAAGTGTGCGGGCTTTGGCCTCGGCCCGGGTGCAGCTTTGATGGATACGAACCGCTTCGGCCACTTGGCTTCCCACCGTGAAGTTGGGGTCGAGCGCGGCCATGGGATCCTGGGAGATGAAGGCGACTCGAGTGCCACGCAGCGCGGCCTGCTGCTTGGACGACATGGCCGAGACCACTTCGCCCTCCAGTACGACCCGGCCAGAGGTCACCTGGCTCCCTGCGGGAAGCAAGCCCAGCACCGCCAAAGCAGTCAGGGTCTTCCCGCAGCCGGACTCGCCGACGAGCCCAATCGTCTCCCCGGGCTCGACGTTGAAACTGACGTCCTGGACCACGGTCATCCAGTCACCTCGGTCCACCGGGAATGCGACGCTGAGCCCGTCGACGCTGAGGCCACGATGAGCGACCGGGACACGATCGGGATCCACGAGCTGCCGTGGCTGCGTCGTACGCGCCACGCGCTTTTTGACGACCCGGCCCCGAGCACTCGTACCGGTGCCCGACCAACGCTCGACCCGGACGTCGCGCACTGCGTCGCCGAGAAGGATGAACGCCATCACCGACAATGCGACGGCACCCCCGGTCGGGACGAGCGACCAGGAGCTCCGGGACATCGAGGTCGCCGCGTCGGCGATCATGCCGCCCCAGGTGGGAGCGGGTGGCTTCGTTCCCAATCCCAAGAAGTTCAGGGCGGCCTGGGCGGAGAGAGTTGAGCCGGCAAGCAACGAGAGGTTCACCACGACCGGCCCCGAGATCCGGGGCGCGACATGTCGAAAGCCGATCTGAAGTTGGCTGAGCCCTGACACACGAGCGGCTGCGATGTAGGGCTCCTGGCTGACCGCCAACGAGGCGGCGCGGGTGACGCGCATCAACCGTGGGAAGTAGATGACGCCGAACCCCACCATGGCCGCGACCATGTTCTGGTTGAAGACGGCCATCACCATCAACACGATGACGATCCCGGGCACCGCCATCAGGACGTCGACGCCGCGGCCCACCAACGAGTCCAAGCGGCCACCCACCAGGCCAGTCAGGACACCCACCGGGATGGCCAGGACGGCGGCGGTCACCACCCCCACCAGAGTCAGCCAGAGGGCACTGCCACCACCATGCAACAGGCGCGACAGCAGGTCGCGTCCAAGATGGTCGGTACCCAGGAGGTGCTGCCACGACGGGCCCTTGAGCACCGCAGTGCCATCCATGGCCAGCGGGTCATGGGGCGCGATCCACCCAGCGAGAACCGAGGCCACGGTGACCGCGAGGAGGAAGACCAGCGACAACATCGCCAGTGGCCGGCGCAGGAGACCGCGCAGCACCGGAGCCACCGGGGTCGCCTTCGCCACCCTCGCCTTCGTGAGCGGGAGCGCGACCGTCACTGAGCCCGGACCTTCGGGTTGACCCAGGCGTAGGAAAGGTCCAGGCCGAGGTTGACGAGCACGACGAGCACCGCGAAGTACATGGCCACTCCGAGGAGCATCGGCGCGTCCACGTTCACGGTCGCGTCGACCACCAGGCTGCCCAGTCCGGGGAATCTGAAGATACGTTCGATGACGACGGAGCCACCCAGCGCACTCACGAACAGAAGCCCGGAGACCGTGAGTACCGGAATCGAGGCGCCCCGCAAGACGTGCTTGAACAGGATCCGCCGACCGGGTATCCCGTTGGCTCTCAAATTCCGAACGAAATCACTCCGCTCGACGTCGAGCAGCGCCTCCCGGGTTTGCTTTGCCACCACAGTGATCCCGTGCGCCGAGAGCGCAGCGACGGGCAACACGAGACCCTTCATCCAGCCCGTCAGCGAAGTGCTCGGCGCGACATAACCGCCTGCCGGAAACCAACCCAGCGACACGGCGAAGATCGCTACCAACGTCAGAGCGATCCAAAACGTCGGCAAGGCGAGCCCAAGCACCGACAATACGTCGGACATGCGGCGCGTCACCTGACTCCCCCGGCTACTGATCATTCCTAGCCCGACGCCAGCGAACGTGGAAACCAACGTCGTCAGCACGACCAGGCTCAGCGTGACGGGGAGCCGCTGGTTGAGCACCGACGAGACTGATTCGCCGTTCAACGCCGAGGTCCCGAACGAGCCCGACGCCAGATCGCCGAGCCATCGCCCATACTGAACCGGTAAAGGCTGGTCAAGGCCCATTTCCTGGCGAAGCTGCTCAACGTACTCTGGCGGGGCATCGAACCCAGCCCGGCTCACCGCGGCATCGCCCGGAAGCAAGTCCTGGAGCGCGAACACCAACAGCGACACAGCAAAGAGCAACGGTACGGACACGACGATGCGGCGAATGATGATCCTGAGCAATCGAATCTCCCTTCTCTGCCGAAGCAGGCCAACAGGGTGGGGTCCCGATCAACCCGGAACCCCACCCTGGGCACGATCAGCCGACCGCAGTAGATCAGCTCCGCAAATGGACTTGGTCAGCCAAGCCAAAATTGGTCCACCCTCAGATGGGTCATGTATTCCGGATTCTCGAACGTCTCACCAACGCCTTCCAGCCCGGGCCTAGCGATGTAAATGAAGTCTCCATACGACATGGGGACGAACCACGCCAGCTCGAGCAATCGCCGGTGGACATCGACCAGCGCAGCATCGCGTGTTCCTTCGTCCGAATTCTTCGCTTCGCTGATCAGCGTGTTCAGCTCATCATCAGTGCTGTCGAACGGATCGAACACACCTCCACCGGTCCCCTGTACGATCCACGGGGTGTACCATTCAGGAAGTTGGTTCATGAGTAGCAGTGCGCCGATCTGTCGGCCGTCGCGTGCCGTGGCCCACTCGTTCGGAGTTGCCGTCACGTGGATGTCCGCGTTGACGCCGATCGCCTGCCAATATGGAGCCGCGATCTCGGCCGCCTCCACGTAGCCCGGGGCGGTCGGGTTCACCCAAATGGTCAGATCGAACCCATCACCGTATCCCGCTTCTTCGAGCAGCTCCTTTGCCCGTTCCGGGTCATAGGGATAGAAGTCTTCGAACTCTTCAGACCAGGCTGACGTGCCGGGGAGCGCCAGCTGGCTGGCGGCGTGGTCAGCGTCGCCATACCACAACGTTGCGACAGCAGGACGGTCGATGGCGTAGTTCAACGCCTGGCGGACCCGGAGATCACTCAACGCAGGAACCAGCTCTCCACGACGATCCAGGAGGCTGATCTGACTGAGAACCATTGACTGCTGGTAGGGGATCAGGCCGGCGTCGCGGGCGACGTCCGCTGTCCCCCGCGACCCGAACATCAGATCGATCTCGCCGGTCCGCATCGCGTTCAAGGCGGCATTCTCGTCGGTGATCACCGACACCTCAACACGATCCCAGTCGACGTCGTCGGGATCCCAGTAGTACGGATTGCGCACGTAGACGTAGGTCTGTCCGGTGATGGTCTCGTCCGGGTCAATCATCCACTTACCAGTACCGAACGTCTGAGTGTCCAGAACGGTCGGATCCGTGAGCGCATTCGGACTGGCCGGGGAGATCGGCATGTGATGGCTCGACCAGAGGAATTCGAAGCTCGGGTTCGGCTCGGCGAGTGTGATCTGAACCGTCATCGGCCCGGTCGCTTCGACGGATTCAAACGTCCAGTTCGCGATGGATGGATTGCCTGCGGTCTGGAGATAGTTCAGCCAGTCAACAAGCGCCTGGGCGTTGAAGTCGGCTCCGTCGCTGAACTTCACGCCCGGCCGCAACTCCATCTCGAACACGGTTCTGGTGTCGTCCGTGTACCCCCATTCGAGAGCGAGCCCCGGCTCGTAGCCGTCAGGCCCGCGGTAGAACAAGGGTGTGTATGCGGGTGAGAGGAACATGCTCTGCTGATATCCGGCGGTGCCCTTCGCCGGGTTCAGGGCGAGCAACGGCGAAGGCGATGCGATTCGCAGGACCTCCCCGTTCTGACGCCCACCCTCGACGTCCGCGTCGTCCGGCGGCGTCGTCTGCTGTGACCCGCCGGTGGACGACGGCCCAGACTGGCCGTCGTCCGTTGGCGACGTCTGCTGTGACCCGCCCGTGGACGACTCAGGCGCGCCGTCGTCCGTTGGCGAGGTCTGCTGTGACCCGCCGGTGGACGACGGCTCAGGCTCGGATGACCCGCCGTCGGAACCGCACGCGGCCAGGACCAGGCCCATCGCGAGGAGAACGCCGGTGACTCTCCAACGCGAGGACGGCCGCTGTGAGACCGGTGCTCGCCGACAACTTTCAATCTCTGCTTTCTTCATGACTCCCCCATGTACTCAGGATGGTTGTGGACATTCTTCGGTTGATTCGAGGCGGAAGGCCTCTTCGCTAACCCGTGGGCTCGTGGATCAACTTGCGTCCTTGATGTCGTAGATCGACAGGGCCTTCCATGTGGGCAGGTCCCCATGGACGGCAATCAGCCGACTCTCCTCGTACGAGAACGGCACCTTGGGGTTCCCCCCGTAGCGCTCGACGTTGGGCGAGATCTCTGCCAGCGCGAGGGCGAGGTTGAACAGTGGCTGGTACTCCGGCGGCAGTTCGCCGAGCGCGAACCGATCGCATTCCTCCAGGATCTGCTCCATGAAGGGCAACATCACCTCGTAGAACTCGCTGAGTTCTTCTCGGGTCGATGTGCGCCTGGTCAACCATCGCTGGTTCTCTGTTTCCAGCGCCCACTTCTCGACGTACGGTTCGAGATCACTGAACCTTTCTGGAAGCTGGCTCATCGTTGACCCCCGGCGTTCATGCCCTTATCGATCCGCGCATTCAGATTGATGTACAGGCGACGCAGAAGGATTTCGTGATCCTGAAGGTGCATGTGGGTCTTCACCCCGGATGTCATCGCTCGATAGGTGTTTTCCATCGTCTCGCTGTCTTCGAGCATCACCGCGCGCTGCAACACCTTGGCGAACTCGAACGCCCACAGTTGGCTGTAGGTCGTCGGCTTCCGGGCGAACCGCTTCGACTCCAGGAGGACCTGGTCGTGTCCGATCGGGAACATCTTCGCCAGCGTGCGGTAGTTGTTCGAAGTGCCCATGCCAGAGTTCGGGAAGAGCCAGTTCATCTGCGTCCCGAAGTTGGCGTGGCGGCCGGGATTGATTCCCGGCGGCAACTCTGAATGATCGCGTTCCGTCGCCCCGGGGGAGCTCTTGTCGAGCGACTGTGAGATCTTCTGAACTCGGGTGAGATTCATGTTCTTCGTCACCCTGGTCGAGCCGACGCGGTGCTCGCCAGGGAAGCGCACGTCGTCCATTTCCGTCTCGAACAGATTCGGATATGAGCCGCCATGGATCGTGCGGGTGTGATAGGCCTCCGCGAAGGCGTCCGCCACGACCTTCCAGTTGGCTCGGAACACGGTCCGGTAGAAGTTGGCGCACCAACCGATCTCATCGAACCGATAGCCCTCCAGGATGGTCGTGACGCCACTCAGGTACTCGTCGAGGGTTTGCTCCGGGTGGTCGTCGATATGGATGAACATGATCCCGTTCCACACGTCGGTGTGGACCGGTGCGAGCCCGTTGTCTTCACGGTGGAAGCAGGCGTAAAAGTGTGGTTCATCAGGCACGTCGACCAGCTCACCGGTCTGGTCGTAGACCCATCCATGGAACCGACAGGTCAACACCGCGGCCCGGTTGGAGCCGTAGGTGTCCTCGCCTGTCTCACTCACAATGGTGTTGCCGCGGTGCGAGCAGATGTTGTGGAAGCCGCGGATCACCCCGTCCTTGCCATGGACCAGAATGACCGACGTGTTGGCGAAGTGGATCTTCTTCGCCTTGAAATCGCCGGGGTTCGGAATCTCAGCAACCTCACCGACCATGATCCACGACTTCTTGAACACGTGCTCGACTTCAGCCTGGTAGTGCGCTGGCGAGATATACGGCTCGATCGGGATCGGCTCGGTACCCATCTCGGGGTACTTCTCGTGCCACGGATGGCGGGATTCCAAGTCTTCATCACTCATGATGCAAGACTCCCCTCTTCTCGGTTGCTGGTGGTTCTACGTTCGGGGCCTGCCACCGGTCAGTGCGCCGATCGGCACGCTCGCGGCGTGCCGTGTCGATCATGTTCCCAGATCATTTGTCGTCGGTGAAATACCGATCGACGCCCGATCATGAGCCACGGAGTATCAATCCACCGGGTCCGTTGCCGCCGTTGCCAGGATCACGGTGGGGCCGGTCACAACGCTGCTCGCAAACGCTCGATCAAGCCGGCGGCGTCGGTTCCGTCGCTGTTGAGCGCCCGTCGACACAGGCTGAGCCCGCGAGGCCAGTCCACCGTCAGCGCACCCACAGCGTTGCCGTCCTCGGCATAGACCACGGCCCGAGGGAGTGGTGTGCCGTCGGCAGCGCCGATGATGGCCGCTTCCGCCCGTCCGCCGCGCCCGACCATCTGCAGTCGGACGCCGTAGAGATCAGACCAGAAGTACGACATACCGCGCGGACCGGGCTCAACGACCGGGTCGACGATCGACGCCGCGACCGTCGCAGCCTGCTCAACGGCGCTGGTCCAATGCTCGACCCGCCGTCCGGGTGCCGCCGGGCCACACCAGCGGGCCACGTCGCCGACCGCGTACACGTCATCGAGACCCCTGACCCGGCCGGCCTCGTCACACAGCACGCCATCGACGAGATCGGCGCCCGTACCTGCCAACAGCTCGACGTTGGGAACAACGCCGATCCCGACGACCACCGTGGCGGCGCGCACCCTCGTCCCGTTGGTGAGCCGCACACCGGTGACCTGCCCGGTCCCTTCAAAACCGTCGACACCGACCGCGAACTCGAGCCGCACGTCGTGGTCCTGGTGCAACTGCATGACGGCCTCGGCGACCACCGGACCGACAACGTCGGCCAGCGGGAGTGACGAAACGTCGACCATGGTCACCTCGAGGCCGAGCTCGGCCGCGGTCGATGCGATCTCGTTGCCGATGAATCCGGCCCCGACGACGACAACGGGACCCCTGGCCGCGAAGCTGCTGTGGATGGCGAGCGCGTCGTCGAGCGAACGTAGCGTGTGGACCCCGGCGAGCCCATTGGTGGACAGCGAGCGAGCCCGCGCACCGGTGGCGACCACGAGCTTGTCGTACGGCGTGGACGTGCCGTCGCTCAGCCGCGCGAACTTGGTGCTCGGATCGATCGACGTGACACGAACCCCGTTCAGCATCGTGACCGCGTCGTGCGGGACCGTGAGCCACAGGTCGGCGTGCTCGCGATCCCACGCGCCGGAGAGGAATTGCTTCGACAGCGGCGGCCGGTCGTAGGGAGCATGCGCTTCCTCGTTGACGATCACGATGTCGCCTGAGAAGCCACCCCGACAGAGCTCCGCGGCGACGCTCACCCCGGCGACCGAGGCACCGGCGATCACCACCCGCTCCGGCAACGTCATCAGGCCTCACCAATCAGATATACACAGCCGTCCACCACCGCAGACCGATAGGTGCGCAACGCAACGTTGCACGGCGCCGCAGTCGGTTCACCCGTACGGACGTCGAAGCGACCGAGATGAAACGGGCACTCGACCTCACACTGCTCGACGAAACCCTCAGCGAGCGAGGCGTTGCCGTGGGTACAGCGGTCATCGGTGACATAGCTCGTACCACCCACGACAAAGACCACCAGCGTCGGATAGCCGGGGATCGAGACTTGGTATCCGCCATCGGAGGGCACGTCGACCAATTCACACAGCAGGATCATCGCCGTCACGTCGAGGGTGTGTGCCACGTTCTCCGGTTCCATTTGCGCTCGAACTCACCTCTACAACACTCGGATCGGTATCCCTCCCCGGGTCGGTCGGTTCACCGCACGGCTTTCCAGCGCTAACCCGTTCGGTACCGGCACAGCCGAGTACGCAGCATCACACGGCGATCTCTCCGAGTGAAGTACCCAGTCCACATCGATTGAGAGCCAAGATATATGAATGCGCGGAGCATTCGGACGGCTTGAGCGGCGCTGAGCCGCCGCTGGCACAGGATTCGTCGGCATCTAAGAGGAGCTTCACGATGACCGACCCTACGAGCCGCCGCGCTAGACCTCGGCGGGCGCCGTGCCGGCACCGACGCGGCACCCCGCCCAATCACTCCGAGAAACCGTCTTGCGCGACCACCTCGACGAAGAACGACGACGACCCGACCGGCAACCCGGCGCACGAGCCTGCTCGCAGGGCCGCGACCCTGACCAACAGCTTCGGGGCGGACACGTTCCCTACGCCGTCCGCACGGAGCTCACCGCCGATCTTTCCGTGTCTTCATATCAATCGGCGTCGTTTGGATACTTCACGCCGCCGGCCACGTGTGGAACTGTCGAGGCCATGAACCGCCACCTTGCCAGGGTGCCTTCTGTTGCACTGCCAGGCTCGACTTGCTCGCGCGGGGCGGTGATCGGTCGGTGAAGATCACCCGTGTCGAGGCGATTCCCTACTCGATTCCCTACCGTAAGCCGCTGCAGTTCGCGAGCGGCGAAGTGACTGATGCCACGCACGTGCTTGTGCGCATCCACACCGATGACGGAATCGTCGGGACAGCCGACGCCCCGCCTCGGCCGTTTACCTACGGTGAGACGCAAGCATCCGTGATCGCCGTGATAACCGGTCTGTTCGCGCCCGCCCTCCTGGGCCTGTCGATCCTCGAGCGTGAAGTCGCCCATGCCCGAATGCACCGCACGGTCGGCAATCCTGTCGCCAAAGCTGCACTCGACATGGCGATGTGGGATGCGATCGGTCAGACGCTCGGCGTCTCGGTGAGCGAACTGCTCGGCGGGTTCACCGATCGTGTGGCGGTGTCGCACATGCTTGGCTTTGGCCAGCCCGACGACGTTGTCGCCGAGGCCGAGCGGATTCGCACGATCCACGGGATCTCCACCTTCAAAGTGAAAGTAGGACGGGACCCCCACTCGCTCGACGTCGCAGTGTGCCGTGCGCTGCGAAGCGCGTTCGGCAACGAGATCGTGCTGTACATCGACGGGAATCGAGGATGGCCCGCGTCGGTTGCCGCCCAGGCGCTGCGCGAGATGTCGGATCTCGACCTGGCGTTTGCCGAAGAGCTGTGCCCCGCCGACGACGTACTGAGCCGACGCTGGTTGGTCGCCCAATCGGACATCCCGATGTTCGCCGACGAGAGCGTGTCGCGTGCGGGGGAGGTCACTCGCGAATTGCTGAGCGGCGCTGCGACCGGGATCAGCATCAAGACGTCGCGGACCGGATTCACCCAAAGCCAACGCGTGCTCGGCCTGTGCGAAGGCCTCGGCGTCGACGTCGTGATCGGCAACCAGATCGACAGCCAGGTCGGCTCGATCTGCGCCGCCGCCTTCGCCGCAGCGTTTCCACTCACGGCACGACGACCGGCTGAGCTCTCCAACTTCCTCGACATGGACGACGATCTGCTCGCTGAACCGCTCCAAATCACCGACGGCACGCTCGCCGTCGTCCAAGGGCCCGGTCTCGGAATCGTGATCGACCCCGACCGCCTTGATCGATACCGCACCGACTGCTGAGGCGACCACATCGAGTCCGACATCGCCACGGCCGTCAGGCCCGATCTGATCCTGTCTCCGCGCCCGAGACCAACGACCGGCGCCAAGGTCACCTACGACTTCGTGCTCGTCCCACCCTGATTCCCCGGCCAGCCACCGGCCGTCGCTCCGCGAAAGGACCATCCATTGCTGTATGCCGTCACCATGCAGGTCGACATCCCCCGCGACCTCGAACCAGACGCCCGCGCCGAACTGCTCGCCCGCGAGAAAGCGTATAGCCAGGGCCTCCAACGCGATGGCCGGTGGCGCCACATCTGGCGGATTGCCGGCCAGCACGCCAACATCAGCATCTTCGACGTCGACGGCAACGACGCGCTCCACCAAATCCTGTGGGAATTGCCACTCTTCCCCTACATGGCCGTGAGCATCACCCCGTTGGCCCACCACCCCTCCGACATCATCAGCCCGAACGACGTCCCACTTGACGGCCGCGGGTAGGCAGGCGCCGCGCAAGTCAGCAGATCCACGCCAACAAGGCGCTGGAGATCACTGTCGCAGTCGCTCAGTGCGAGTCCCCGAGGCCACCCGCAGCAACGGGTTCGACGGCGGGAGAGCACCGCGGCGACGGCGGTTCGAACGGGTGCTGATGTCCCGCGTTCGAGCTCGAGGAGCAGCCACCAGAGGCGGTCGGGGTCAGGGCGTTCACAGGTTGACTCGGTGAGTCCTTCGACGGCCAGGTCGTCGGCACGACTTCGTTGCTGGCGCCGCCACTCGGTCGCCCCGGCGATGTCGCCGGGACGCCAGCAGTCGAACTCGGCTCGGCGCAAGGCGAGCATTTCTGAGACCGAGTCGACGTGTCTCGGGTCGACATCGATGTGCCCAGCTTTTCCGTGAGCTACCACGGGTGCGGGCGGGGCGGAGAGATCGCGAAACGCTGCGGCCAGCGAGGGGCTCAGCCAATCTATCTGCTCGGCCAGCGTGCCACATGCCATCTCCCGCTCGGCGGCACCATCAGCGAACTGGCCGACGTCTGTCCACGCCGCGATGCGGCGCTCGGCATGCACCGCGATCGCCGCCCATGCCTGGCGTAGCGCGAGTGTTGTCCGCACCTGACGGAGCACGCATCAAGGCGTCACCTGTGTGCTTCGACGGTGCCGCTTGGCCTTGGTGTTAGGGAAGAAGCCGGACGGGACGGCGCCGCCCCGAGTTGCTCGGCGAGCCGAAAGGCGCCGGCCGATCGCAAGCTCGACTGACGGCACTCGTGTCGTCGTCCACGTCGCCGAAGGTGCACACGTGGGTGGGGCACGAGTCCACACATGCCTGTCGTCGCCGACATCGAGGCCGATGGTGCAGAACGTGCACTTCTGCACCCGACTCGGCGACCCTTCCCTATCGCATGGCCGACGGACGCGAGGGCGTCATACGGGCAGGCGAGAACGCGATAGCCGCAACCGATGCAGTCAGCGATGCCGTCGTGGCGCTGCGCGATCGCAACGGTCGGGCAGACTGCCAGCACGGGGCGTCCGCGTAGTGGAAGCAGTTCCGCGGGCGGTAGTGCTTCTCCGGTTCGACACCTGGTGATCGGTCGAGCAGTCCACTCCCGAACGTCTCGACCGTCTGCCACCAGACCCCAGGCTCGGTACCATTTTCCGGCCTTGCACGCGAGGGCGCAAGCCCAGCAGCCGATGCACCGGTCAAGGTCGACGACCACTCCCGATCCCATGCGGCTGGCTGCTCGTCGATGCGGCGCGCTTCGGTCCCGATGGCCGTCGAAGGCTGGACGTCTCGTGCGCCCGATGTTGAACCGAAGCCTGCGACTGGTGCGAGCGGGCGCGCAGCGACACGACTTCGCGTCGACGGTACGGACCGGGCAGCATCGCCGGCACCCGTTCAGGCTGCGCCCGAAAGCGACGGCGTGACCGGGTGGGTCATGCGTATTCGGTGGGGAGGGGGCGTTGGTCCACGATGCGGCGCATGACGATGGTGGAGGTGAGCTTCTGCACACCGGGGAGGGTGGCGAGGTGGGTGTCGCGGAGTTGTTGGTAGTGGTCGATGTCGCGGGTGTGGATGCGGATGAGGTAGTCGGGGTCGCCGAAGAGTCGTTCGGCGTGGCGCACTTCGGGGATTTCGGTGAGCGTGTGTTCGAACTGGGTGACGGTCTCGGCGTCTCCTTGCTGCAGGGTGATCGAGGCGAGGACCTCGAAGGCGAGGCCGAGGGTGGCGGGATCGACGTCGGCGTGGTAGCCGACGATGGTGCCGTCGTGGTGGAGGTCGTGGAGGCGACGGCTGCATGCTGAGGTGCTGAGTCCGATCTGTGTGGCGAGATCGGTGACACTGGTGCGACCTTCGCGTTGGAGGATCGCAAGGATGTTGCGGTCGATCTGGTCCACTCCGTTGATCCTTGCACATATCCGCGTGAAGTTCGGGATATTCGCAACCATGTCCCCCGAAGCGTGCGTCATGATTGACCGATGAGACGCGCCGTGTGAGGTGCGTCCCCAGATGATGGTGTTGCTCGATCTTGCTCCCCTCGGGGCCGCCGTGTTCGCGGTCCCGCAGTTCGTCCCGCAGCTGCGGCGCGCCCTGCGCTCCGGTGATGTCGCTGGGGTGTCGTGGCTCTGGGCGGCGCTGACGAGCGCCGGGAACGCGGCATGGTTCGTGTACTTCGCGCTGTCGGGGTACTGGTTGGCGTTGGTGCCGGCGGTGTCGGCGTCGTCGATGGCGGGGCTGTTGGCGATGTCGATCGGCCGGGCCCGCTGTCCGGATCGGCGCAGCGTGGCGCTGGTCATCGGGTGGGCATCGCTGTTGGTGGGGTCGTTCGGGCTTGCCGGGCGGGTCGGACTCGGCACGTTGTTGTCGGTGGCGTTCGTGGTGCAGGTCGTCCCGGCGATCTGGACGGCGTACCGAACCCAGGTGCCGACGGGGATCGCTGTGGGCACGTGGCTGCTGGTGCTGGGCGAGCTGTCGTGCTGGGGCGCCTACGGGCTGCACCGCGGCGACGGCCGCCTGGCAGTGATGGGCGTGAGCGGCAGCATCGCCGCGGTGTTGATGATCTCCCGGGCGGTGACCGCCCGCCGCTCGCCGATCGCTGTTGGTCCGGTCGGGTCCGCCGCGGGCAAACTAACGGCTGCTGGCGAGACCGGAGGGTGACAGATGACAGCCGATGCGGACCCCGTCGACACCGGGCTGATGTCGGTGTCGACAGCACATCTCGCCGACGCCTGCCTGGTGGTCGGGGTGACGGTGCGCTGCGCACCGTCGGCGCTGCGGCCGGTCACCGCCCAGGTGCGCTTCGCCGGCCCCGCTCAACCGGTGCGCCACACCGGCAGTGTCGACGCGATCCTCGAAGCGATCGGCCAGATCGCTGCCGGGACGGTGCTGGTGATCGATGACGAAGGCCGGACTGACCGGGCGTGCATTGGTGACCTGACCGCGCTCGAAGCCGCGCATGCGGGTGCTGCGGCAATGGTCGTGAACGGCCTGCACCGCGACACCGAGGAATTGACCGAACTGGGCTTACCGGTGTTCTCGCTCGGATCGTCACCGACCGGACCGCTCGAATGGACGCCGTCGCCGCCCGACGCGCTCGAGCAGTGCCGGCTCGGTCAGTGGGAGGTCACCGGCGACGACGTGCTGGTCGGCGACCGTGACGGCGTGATCATCCTGCCCGTGCAGCGGGTGAACGAGCTGGTCGACGCCGCGCGCACGATCCGTGACCGCGAACGTCATCAGGCACGCCTGGCCCGCCAGGGCACGCCGTTGCGCGACCAGTTCGACTTCGACGCCTACCTTGCCGCCCGGGCGCAGAACCCGGAGTTGACGTTCCGCCAACACCTCGCCGCGCGGTCGGCCAGCATCGAGGCCTAGCCACGGCACAGCGCGGCGCGCGCGGCAGCGACGATGTGTGCGTCGAGTCGTCGTGGTGGGCGTCGACCGTTGAGCAGGTAGCGGCGGATCGCGGCGACGGGGATGTCGAGCACGGCGAACGTGACTGCTTGGCCGTGCTCGCGGTGGTCGTCGCCATACCAGCGCGCTGCGAATGTTGCCAAGGCGTCGAGCAGGCCCTTGTTGGCTGTTTCGAGCTCGGAGGCCAGCTCGGCCGGCCAGCTCGGGAGGAGATGTTCGCGGCCGTAGGCGGCGAGCACTTGTGCCTCGGACAGGTTCGTCCGCGCCCAGCGCGGGTAGTGCAGCACGGCCACCGTGAGGGCGTGGTCGAGGTCGTCACCGGTGAGGGCGGCGACCATACCGGTCTGGCCGCGCTCGGAGCAGCGCAGCCACAGCTGGGCCAAGAGGTGGTCCTTGCTCGCGAACCGGTGGTAGATCGACCCGACGTTGCCCCCCATCTCCGCCGCGATCGCCTCGATCGACACGGCCGCCGGCCCTCGCGTGGCGATCACCCGGAGTGCCGCGTTGAGGAGGTCGTCGTGGTCGAACTGCGCGGCCCGCGGCACCCTTGCACGTTACGAGTATTTGAGCGTAGATTCAAGAACGTGCCGTCGGGCTTGCCGTCCTGTGTGATCGACGCTTGGATGCAGCATCCGGGTCAGGGTTTGGCTCCACAACGAGATCTTCAACTCGTTGCGCCGCTGGAGACCCGGACCGATGGGCACGACGGCGCAGCCGGTCGAGACCACGTTGGAGATGATGGATCAGGCTGGGGTGGACAGCGCCCGGTGGGGACCCGACGGCGCGATGAACGGCACCGACGACGACGCGGTCCTGTGCGCCGCGCATCCGGACCGCTTCGTCGGGGTCACCCCTTCTGGCCTGCCGCCGACTGCCTCGCCGGCATCGACGCGCTTGGCCTCAACGAAGCGACCACCGCCCTGTTCCTGCACGACAACACAGCCCGGGTCTCACCGACGTACACACGCATCCACACCAGGAGGTTCCACGATGAGCTGGACGATCGAGATGCGCGGCCGTGTCGCCGTGGTCACGATGAACACGAACCCGGTCAACGCCCAGAACCGGGCGTTCTTCGCCGACGTCCACGAGGCGTTCGACCGGCTCGAAGCCGACCATCGCGACGCCCCCGTCGTGATCACCGGCACGAACGCCCGCTTCTCGGCCGGACTCGACCTCGGCGAGCACTTCCCGCTGTTCGCCCGCCACCGCGACGAAGTCGCCGCCTGGTTCGCCGACTACCGAGCCACCAACATGCGCCTGTTCACCTACCCCCGGCCCACCGTCGCAGCGGTCAACGGGCACGCCTTCGCCGGCGGTCTCATCACCGCAGCGGTATGCGACTACCGGATCGCCGCCAGCGGCGAGGCACGGTTCGGGCTCAACGAAGTCCCGATCGGCATCCCCATGCCAGCCGTGTACGTGCGCATGCTCGCCTACGCCTGGGGCGACACGGCAGCCGCGCGCACCAGCCTGTTCGGCGAGACCTTCACCGCCGACCAAGCATTCGCGATGGGCCTGTTCCACGAGCTCACCGAACCCGACGCGCTCATCGACCGGGCCGTCGCCGTCGCCGAGCAGACCCCACCGGGCTGTCTCCATGCCTACGCCTTCACCAAACGGGCCGCACAGGCCGCGACCCTGCGTGACATCGCCGAGCTCGCCGACCCGCTCGACACCGAGCTCCCCGACGGCATGACCGATGACCAATCGCGGCAGGTGCACCGCAGCTACTGGCGTCAACTCAAAGGCACCGAGCCCACATGGTAAACCACCGGACAGCAGTCGACCTGCCGCGCTCGCCGAGATAACCGTCCGCGGCGATGATCCGGTCGGCGAACGCCAGCCGGTCGATCCCGTGGTCGGTGTCGATCACCAGGCCGCCGTGCACCCGGGTCGCGAGCTGCACCGCGTCGACGGTGGCGACCACGCCGTCGAGCTGCACCAGGCGTCCCATGTCGGCGTCGGACAGCACCGTGTACGCGGCGGTGACGGCGGCGCACCACCCGTTCGACGGCGTCGGCGAGATCGACGCGGACCTGGCAGCACGCGCACCCCGGCGTGCGCGCCCCCACGTCGGCCTCCACCACCAACCGACGGATGTGGTCAACCATCCCGGCGAGCCGGTCGAACGACCCGACCACTGCTGCCGCCGGGTCGTCGCCGGCGACCTGGGCTGCCAGCCGGGCCGCCGCGGGGCCGCCGGTGACAATGGTCAGCGGTATCAGATCCACATTACAGGTGTATAGGAATGGTTCTTAGTCCGGTGTAAGCTGGGATGCATGTCGAAGACGTGTCAGCTGTTCGGGACCAAGCCGGGGTTCGGGAAGTCGGTGTCGCACTCGCACCGCCGCACGAACCGGCGGTTCAACCCGAACGTGCAGTGGAAGCGGTTCTGGTTGCCGTCCGACAAGCGCGGGATCGAGTTGGTCGTGGCCGAGCTGCGCGGTCGAGGGGTGAAGGTCTGATGGCGTCGTCGTCGAAGGAGAAGCGGCCGATCATCAAGCTGCGCAGCACCGAGGGCACCGGATACACCTACGTGACCCGCAAGAACAAGATCAACGACCGCGAGCGACTCGTGCTCATGAAGTACGACCCAGTCGTGCGGCGTCACGTCGAGTTCAAGGAGGAGCGGTGAAGCCCGGCATCCACCCCGACTACCGAACCGTGGTGTTCGCGGACTCGGCCGCCGGCGAGCAGTGGCTCGGCCGCTCCACCATCCGCACCGAGCGCACGGTCGTGTTCGACGGGGTCGAGTACCCGCACGTGCTGCTCGACGTGTCGATGTACAGCCACCCGTTCTTCACGGGCACGACGAAGATCGTCGACACCGCCGGGCGGGTCGAGCGATTCCGCCGCCGCTACGGGGACCGCACGAAGTGACCACGGCGACGCGGCCCCTGGCACGCCTGAACAATCCGGTCGTGTTCGCGACGGCGCCGGTCGAGACGCATCTCGATCGCTACCGGGCCGCCGGGTTCTCGGTCTCGGACCACGTCGCCGACTGGGAGCCTGGGCTGCGGTGCGGGTTCGTCGACCTGTGGCCCGAGTACCTCGAGATCCTCACAGTCGCCGACGACGCTGCCTTCGACCGCGGCGCCGATGCCACCCTGCGCGACGACCGGGCGCGGCGCGGCATCCACGCGATCGAGCTGTACAGCGCCGACACCGTCGACGTGCACCGCTCGCTGACGGCACGCGCCGTACCGGTGCCGGCCGTTCGCGAAGACCGCCTCGCCACCACCGCACCCGAGGCGGGGCCGGACTTCTTCTTCCTCGACCTGCCGATGCTGCCTGGTGCTCGGGTGGCGACGATGACGTCGACGTTCGCGGGCACGGCGATGCGACGGTTCGTCAAGGTCGCCCCGAACGGCGTCTTCGCGCTCGCTGGGGTGTCGATCGTGGTCGACGACCCCGACGCCGCCGCCCCGACCTGGGATGACATCGTCGAGCCCGGCGTACACGACCTGCGATTCGTCACCTGTGAGGAGTGGCAGGCCGAATGCCCCGATGCCGGGGACGGCGGCGGGGTCGTGTGCGTCCACCTGGCCAGCGAGGACCCCGAGCGCACCGCCGCGATGATGGTCGCCGCCGGGTGGCGACGCGGCCCCGACATCGGCGGCCACCGCCACATGCTGCCGCACCCGGCCGACGATGTCCGGTTCACGATCCGCCCCGGAGTGGTCGACGATTGGCGACACCGGCGCCTCGACGTGCTCGGCGAGCACCTCGACATACGCCGGCCCGACCCCCTGATCGGCCACCAGGAGCAGGATCGGTGAGCGACCTCGACCGCTACCTCGACAACTACCTGGCCGGCACTGAGCTGCTCGACTGCCAGGGCCGCGTCGAGCACGCCCTGACCCTGCTCGTCGACGGGCGCGTCCGCATCCGCCGCGGCACGACCACGATCGTCGTCGACCCCGCCAGCGGGCACGTCAACCCACCCGGCGCGATCCTGCCCGACCACGTGCTCCACGCCGTCGGCGAGCTCGCCGGTCGACCCGCCCCCACCCACCACCACCACAGCCACGGGAGTCGCCACTGATGACCGCATCCGACAGCGCTCCAGGCGTCGGTAGCGCCGACTGGGCCGGCGAAACCTCGCAGCGCTGGGCCGTCCACGCCGAGCGGCTCGAAGCAATGCTCGCCCCCGTCGACGGCATCCTCCTGCCTGCCGCCGCGATCACCGCGGGCGAACGGGTGCTCGACGTCGGTTGCGGCCGCGGTGTCACCACCCGCGCCGCCGCCACCCTGGCCGGGCCGAGCGGCGCAACCGCCGGGATCGACATCTCCCCGACGCTGATCACCGAAGCCGCCGCGCTCCCACCCCCGCCCGGGTCGGCACCGATCGACTGGGTCGCCGCCGACGCCGCCGCACACCCGTTCCCGCAGGGCACGTTCGATGTCGTCGTATCGCGGTTCGGGGCGATCTTCTTCGACGACCCCGTGGCCGCGTTCACCCACCTCGGCAACGCCACACGACCCGGCGGCCGGCTCACGCTCGCGGTGTGGCAACCCCAGGACGCGTCCGAGTTCCAGTGGCTGTCGATCGACATCGCCGTCAGGGTCGCCGGCGACCACGGCATCACGCTGCACCCCGGCCCACCCGCCGCCGGCCCGTTCGCCTACGGCACCCACGACCACACCGCACCGATCCTCGAAGCGGCCGGCTGGATCGACGTCACCGTCGACCCACACGAGCTGCCGCTCTACGTCGGCGGAGCCGGCACGACCCCCGAGCAGGCCGTCGAGATGGGCCGCCAGGTCGGCCCGTTCGGGATGCTCCTGCGCGGCGCCCCCACCGACGTCGTCGACGCCGTCTCCGTCGCCCTCGTCGACGAGATGCACACCCGCTGGGACGGCACCGGCGTCGCCCTCCCCGCCGCGATCGCGATCGTCACCGCCCGCCGCCCATGAACCCCACCACCGACCCCCACCGTCCCATCGCAGCGGGACCGGTCGAGATCCGAGCGGCCAGCCTGCACGACCGCCCGGCGATCGACGCTTTCGCCGCCGTCGTGATCCCCGACACCTACGCGCCGCTCGCCGGCACCGCCTACGCCGACGAGCTGCTCACCGCCTGGTGGGGACTGGCGCTCGACCGCGACATCGCTGCCGGCGCCGTCACGATCGCCGTGGACACCGGCCGGGTCGTCGGCCTCGCCCACGTCGGCGACCTCGACGGCACACCGGTCCTGTGGAAGCTGTACGTCGACCCCCAGCGACGTTCGACCGGGATCGGCGCGGCGCTCGTCGACCACGTCGCTGCCGCGCTCCCCGCCGGCACCACCCGGCTGCTGGTCGAGCACATCGCCGCCAACGTCGACGCGGCCCGCTTCTACCGCCGCCACGGCTTCGCCCGCACCCGCGTCGAACCCCACGCCGACCGCCGTCTCGCCACCGTGTGGCGCGGCCGCCGGATCGGCCACACCGACCCCGCCGCAAACCACGGGCACGGGCACGACGAGTTCGATTGGTCGGCCATGGCCGGGCAGCTCGTCGCCTGGGACCGGGCCTACGCCTCCGTGTACGCCGAGATGGCCGCCTGGCTCGGCCCCCGGCCCGGCTGGCGTGTCGCCGACATCGGCTCGGGCGCGGGCGGGTTCGCCGCCGCGCTCGCCGCCCGCATCGCACCCAGCGGCCAGGTGACGCTCGTCGACACCGACACGGAACTGCTGGTTCTCGCCCGCAGCCACCAGCCAGCCCACGCCGAGGTCGCCACCGTCCACACCGACGTCGACCGCCAGGAGTTGCCGGCCGGGCTGGCCGGCGGGTTCGACCTCGTCCACGCCGGCGGCGTCGTGCATCACACCGACGACCAACTGCACACCGTCCGCAACCTCACCGCGCTGCTGGCACCCGGCGGCCGGCTCGTGATCGCCGAAGGCGGGCTCGCCGCCCGGTTCCTACCCAGCGAGTACGGTCTCGGCGAACCCGACCTCGAAGTCCGCCTCCAGGCCGCCACCATCGACTGGTTCTGGAACGAGGTCCGCCCCGCCGGCGCCACCGTTGCCACCGACGCCGGATGGGGCACGCTCCTCACCCAGGCCGGCCTCACCCAGGTGGAGTCCCGCACGTTCCTCCTCGACATCCCCCCACCCCTCGACCCCGACCTCCGCCAGCTCGTCGCCACGACGCTCGCCGGCACGGCCGCGCGGGCCGGGCATCGCCTCGCCCCCGACGACCACGCGGCGATCGCCGCGCTCGTCGACCCCGGCCGGCGCGACAGCGTGCACCACCGCCCCGACGCGTTCATCCTCGCCGCGCGGACCCTCCACGTCGGCACCCGAACAGACTGAACACCCCGACCGGTCAGTCCGGTCGGTCGTCGGCCACGTCGCAGAACTCGAGCACCGCCGCGCGCACCGAGTCCGGCAGCAACATCAGCTGCGCCTCGGCGACCTCCCAGCCCGGCTCCCGGCACCGCTCGTCGTAGGCGCGATGATCGGCATCCAAAAGCGCCGTCGACGTCGCCACGTCCGCACCATCTCCACGCACGACCACCCAATACAAGAACTCGTCGTCGCCCTCACGGCTGCGGAACACGAGCTCGATCCCCATCCGCTCACGATCCAGCGTCGCCACCGCCTCGTCGAGACGGCGGTTCAGCATCGCCATCCACTCGTCGACCCCAGCCGACTCGCCGCGTCGCACCCGCCCACGGAACAACTGCACCCGCAACCCGGCGGGGATCGAACCCGGCCCCGTCGGAGGCTGCTCGCTCACGGAAGCGGCGCCGGCTGGGCTGAGCAGCGGACCATCCCGACGAGCCTACGGCCTCGACAAGGAATCGTTCTCAGCGCTGATGCCGCCCCGGTCCCTCACACCGGGGCGGCTCGGTCACCGCGTTGCCACCAAACCATCATCATATTAGCATGCGGCTATATGTCGGAGTTGGAGGCCGCCGCCGAGCTGCTCAAGGCGTTCGCCCACCCACTCCGACTGGCGATCGTGCTCGAGGTCCGCAACGAGGAACGCTGCGTCCACGACCTCGTCACCGCGCTCGACGCCGGCCAACCACTCGTGTCCCAGCACCTCCGAGTCCTGCGTCAAGCCGGCGTCCTCGTCGGCCGCCGGCGAGGCCGCGAAATCATCTACTCGATCGCCGACGACCACGTCGTCCACATCGCGCTCGACGCCATCGAGCACGCCAACGAAAGGAACCACCCATGAGCACCTGCACCACCCACACCGACCACACCCACACCCACCGTCCCGACTGCGGGCACGCCAGCGTCACCCACGACGACCACGTCGACTACATCCACGACGGACACGCCCACCACGAACACGACGGCCATTGGGACGAGTGCGAGCTCACCCACACCGTCGCCGAAGACCACACCGACCACACCCACGGCGACGGCTGCGGCCACGACACCGTGCCCCACGACGACCACGTCGACTACGTCCACGACGGCCACCGCCACGCCCCGCACGGCGACCACTACGACGAGCACTGACCCGCACAGCAGCGAGTCAGCGCCCGCCGCAGGGGCTGACGCGGTCAGATCACGGTGAGTGTGAGCACGGCCTGGTAAGCGCCAGGCGGTGTCGTCGTCGGCAGCTCGAGGCGAAGGTCAGCGTCGAGGCGGGCTGTGCCGCGTCCAAGACCGACCATGGCGCGAGCGAGTGGGGAGCTGACGGCAAGGCCGTCACCTGACTCGAAGCCCGGTGCCATCGCCTCGCCGGCTATGGCACCCTGGCCGGCGGTCTGGCTCAAGACTCGCGGAGACCAGCCGAGATGGCGCCCGGCGAACCCAGCTCCGGCGCCCACGAAGTCGCTGACTTGACCTGACACGGCCCAGCCCGGAGCTCCCGAGCGGGTGTCGATCACCGTGACCGGCCGCAGCACACCGTCGGCCTCCCAGCGGTCGCCGCCCGTCGCTAGCCGCCCCGTCATCGCCACGTCGCGGTCGTTCGGATCGACGCTCACCACCAACGCTCCCGCCTCGTCGTCGAGCGTTGCCACGATCATCTGCGACAGCTCCGGGGTTCCCGAGCTTGCGCCGTTGTGGATCTCGGCGGCGGTCTTGCCGCAGTCGGACGGTACGACCTTGGCGGGGTCGACATCGCCGACAGCGAACAGAATGGTGTCGCTGTCGCTCAGCGTCGGCGTTGTTTCGGGAAGGGCAGTCATCGTGATGTTGATGCAGTAGACGCCGTCGGAGCTGAAGGCCCAGTTGGCGTGGCCGTGCTGGGTGAACTCGAACGAGTCCGGGGTGCCGTCGTTGGTGTCGACCAGCACGGTGACACCACCAAGCGAGCCTGTCTGGTAGATCGAAAGCGTGCCGGGTCCGGTCGTGGAGTTGACGGTGAAGCGGACCCCGCTGGCGGTTGGTGCGGCGGTGTTGTCGAGGTTCCAGCCGGGCCAGAGGAGTCCTTCGGTGGCGGTCTGGGGGAGGATCCACAGGTCGTCGCCGGGTTCGCCGAGGAATCGGTAGTTGTCGCCGACCGGGATCGCGTTGTGCGCGTCCTCCGACGCGTACAGGGTCACGGTGTCGAATTCGCGGAAGCTGGCGGGTTCGGTGTTGTCGTCGTGGACGCGTAGCTGCACGGCGCCGGGTGTGATCGTGGAGTGGAGGTCGATATGGCCGGCGCCGATGACGGTGCGGCCGCTGTCGGGTCGGTCCGGGCCAGATGTGGGATCAGGGTCTGGGTCGGGGTTCGGGTCGGTGCCGTTGATTTCGCTGGCTGTCTTGCCGCAGTCGTCGGCGTCGACCGCGGCGGCGTCGACGTCACCGACGGCGAAGGTCAAGGTCTTGTCGGTGACGAGTGGGGTGCCGTCGGCGGTGGCGCCGGACCATCGCATGTCGACGCAGTAGACGCCGTCGGAGCTGAAGTACCACGTGTTGCCGGTGAGCCGCAGCCCGGCCCACAGCGCCAGGTCGGCCTTCTCGTGGCCGGTCCGCGTGTTGAGGAAGTAGTCGGTGCCCCAGCCCTGGTCCACCATCGTGTTGAACAGCACAATGTCGCCAGGTCCGTCGATGTCGGTCCAGCTCCACACGATGTCACCGGTCAGGTCGCCGGGGTCAATGCCGGTCAGGTCCCAGTCGAGTCCCGACGGCCCATACGGAAGCCCGGTGAACAAGGTGGTGCCGCCGTCGATCCGCCAGACCTGCTGGCCGGGATCGGACCGCCACGGTTCAGGTGTGATCGGATAGGTGTACGTGAGCGGCACGCTGAACACGGCGTCATCGAACTGGTGAGCAGTGCCGGCGTCAGCACCGCGGCCGGTCACCAAGTCGGCGTCCAGTCCGCTCTCGTCGAGGCGCAGCCTGATGTCGGTCCAACTGATCTGCTGGCGGGGGAATGCGCCGATCACCGCCTGCTCACCGCGCGGCGCCTCGACGGGGTCGACCGGGTGGGTGCCGGTCGGGCGTATGTCGTCGCGCCCGCACGTCGTTGACGTGTTCGCGATCGCCTCGTCGCCGACAGCGACGGTGAGCACCTGCTCGTCGTGTACGTGGGCGCCGTCGGCGAGCTGGGTCGCCATCGTGAAGTTGAGGCAGTACACACCAGTGCGCGTGAACGACCAGTTGACGTGGCGGTGCGACAGGCCGGCGCGATCGATCGTCACCGACGACGGCAACCCGGCGCGGGTGCTGAACCACGGCCCGGCGCCGTTCGTGCTCGGCGTGTTCCACATCACGAACTCACCCGGCGCGACACCACCGTCGATGCCGGACACGCCGACGAGCTGCCAACTGATCGGATGGGCGATCTGGCGATCGGGGATGTCGGCCGAGCTGACACCGACCCACGGCCGATCAACCAGACCAGATTCGGGAATGCCCCACAGGGTCGAGCCGGGCGGGCCGACCAGCGACCAGTCCTGAGTGTCGGTCGCCTCCGGCAACACGTACTGCGCGTACTCGGGGATACCGATGACGACGTCGTCGAACTTGTAGCGATGCGGGTTGCTCGCCTGGTTTGACTCCCGGAACAGCAGCCGAAGCTCCCCGTTGATGATGTTGCCCGCCACGTCGGCGTGCCCATCGGTGAACAACAACGGTGTCTGGGGTGATGGCTCGATCGTGTCGTTGAGATCGGCCGGATCAACCGGGTCGGTCGGCTCCACCGGTTCAGAGTCGCCCGGCACGCATAGTGGTGCGTGGGTGGGGTCGACGTTGACGGCGACGGCGATCGCGGCTCGGTCGGTCACGCGTGGGCCGAGCAGGAGGCCGGCTTCGACCTCCAAGTCGATGCAGTAGTAGCCCGGCTCGCTGAATCCCCAGAACATGTTGGTCGGCCCGAACACCGAGTAGGCGTAGCTCTGTGGCAGCTCTGTGGTGCTGTTGAACCGCAACCCTCCGGTGGCGCTCGTGGAGATCCCCACCGCGCCGGGTCCGTCGACGCCGTGCAAGGTGAGCACGGATGCGTCGCCGCCCATCTCACCGTTGCGGGCGTAGCTCGCCATCTGCCGATTCGTGTAGGTCACCTTGGCGCCCGCCGGGGACGATCCGGTTCGCCACCATGGCGCCCCGGCCTCGCCGAACGGACGCCACTGTGCGCTCGTTGGCACGGTCGACACGTCGTCGTCGTCCAAGTGCAGCACGACGGCGCCGAGCGGGGTGAACGGCTGATCGACCACGTCGGAGTCTGACTCGAACCAGCCCAACGACACCTCACCATCCACGAACCGCGGCCCCACGAACCGCGACCCATCCGACACCACCACACGGTTGTCGACAGGCGCTGCACTGGCCGATGACGACACGCCCTGGGATGCGGCAAGGACGGTACCGGCGAGCACGCATCCCGTGAGCGCGAGGCACAGCGCTCTCGGCGGGCGGGGTGGACGTTGATGACGATTCATAGGAGGTCTTTCTGGGAGGGGTGGCTGTGGCGTGGACGTGTGCTGGACGGCAGCCGGCGCGTAAGGGCGGCACGCAGGGCACTGGCGCGAGGAGGGCTCGCCGCCCGGTAGGCGACGAACCCTCCTGTCGCAAAGGTCCGCTCAAGGCCCGGTCCGGCCGGGTGAGCGAACGGCTACGTCAGAGGTCGAAGACCAGAGTCCCTGAGCCGATCGAGCCAACCCCCGCTACCGAGACGTCGAACACCAGCGAGTAGTCGACCTGCTGGTGGAACACCCAGGTCAAGTCGCGGTGATCAAGACCCGCTCCACCAACCGTCACGAACCCCCCGTCTTCGTCGAGCGAGTACGTGCCGTCTGTCGCCTCGAAGACCGGGCCGTTCGTGTCCGGCAACGTGAACGTGACCTCCGGCGGCGTCAGTCCGCAGTCGTCGTACTCCACCGCGAACCCGACCTGCCAACCGCCACCGGGAATCGTCGCCGTACTGGTGCCGGCGTTCCACAGCGCGCTGATGTCGAACTCCTCGGTGCCGTCAGCGGGATAGTGAGCGGTCGGAGTCTCCTGGTGGATTTGGATCGCTGCGTCGTCGAAGTCACCATCGATGCACTCGACGTCGACCTCCAAGTCATAGTGGTTGGCAGGCAGTGCGCTCGCCGACGAGGCAGTGGCCAGCCCCAGCAATGCGCACACACCGACCGCCGCGATCCCGGCTGTCAAACGCTTCATGATGAACCTCCTCCAGTTCGTGGACGGGTGACCGCCCGCAGTGAATAAGAATAAGAATAAGTCCTATCACCTTGCGAGTCAATGTGCGGCTTGCTGTCGCGGCCGGTGGCAATCGCGGTCGTCAACCGGAGATGTTCCATCTCCAGTACCTTCATGGACTCCACCGGCGCGTCACCGGCCCTCGTCGGCCAGCTCGGGTGACGGTTGCTCGGCGGGGTCGGCGCCGTTGGTTGCTGCTGCGTCTGTGGCTGACAGGAGTGCTTCGTTGCGGCCTGCGGCTCGGGCGGCGGCGAGTTTGGCTTCGAGGTCGCGCTTGCGTTGGCGGCGACGACGACGCCATACGACGGCTACTGCGACGAGCAGTACGAGGACGCCGAGCTGGGTCCAGGGCATCGCCCAGCCTTTCCTAGTGCCGGTCGCTGCCGGTACCGATGGTGCGTCGTCGACGCCGACGGTGTCCGCGTCGAGGGTGACGGTCGTGGTCAACCTGGCGAGTGGGGCGACCCTGTCGACGGTGGTGCGGAAGGTGAGGTGGTTGCCGGGGAGGATCTCTGCCACCGGGTCACCGGGGATGGTTCGACGGCCGAGGCCGAACGGGCCGGCGATCTTGATGGTGGGGGTGCCGGTAAGGCGGACGTTGCCGGTGTTGGTGATGGTGTAGGTGACGGTGGCCGTGCCGCGTCCGACCGGGTTGCGGTTATGGTCGTAGGTGACGTCGAGGTCGTCGATGGTGGCGGACGGGGCGAGGTCGCCGCTGACGCGGAGGTAGATGCGGGCGCCGACGCGACGATCGACAGCGACGCGGCTGTCGTCGGGGCTCGTTTCGGGGAGGGTGAGGGAGGCGACGATCCCGCCGGCGTGGTCGCCGGGTGTGGCGTTGGCGGGGATCGTGAGCCGGAACGGGATGTCGAGCCGGGAGCGTGCAGGGACCGTGACGACGGGTTCGGCGAAGGCGATCCAGGCGCCGACGTCGACGGGTGCGTCGATGGCGGGGAGCAGGTCGAAGTCGCCGCCGAGGGTGTTGAAGGCGTCGCTGGCGTAGACGGCCAGCCCGAGCGGTTCATCACCGAAGTTGGAGACCCCCACGTAGTCCTCGATCGTGTCCCCGGGGTCGAGGGCGTACTCGAAGGCGTTGCGGCCATCGGGCCCGGTCGCGCTTGATGGGCGGATGCCCCAGGTGATCGGTGCCTGCGCATCCGCGCCGTCGTCGTCTTGGGCGGCGCTCCACGACGGGTAGGCGAGCACCGCGAGCAGGCCGATCAGTGCGACCAGGAGGCGGCTGAGCGCGGCGGGTGGAGCGATGCGGTGGGAAGGCGGGGTGGTCACTGGTGTGGGCCGCTGGTGGCGGTGGGACGCGCGTGTCGGTCCCACCGCCACCCAGGCGTGAGTCGGGTCAGATGGCCGTCAGGGTCAGCAGGGCGGTGTAGGTGCCGGCCTCGGCCGAGGTCGGCAGGTGCAGGTCAAGTTCGCCACCGGCGGTGGCGGTGCCGAGCCCGGCGCCGGCAGGAGCCGAGGCGAGGCCGCGGCTGGTCGACAGACCCTCACCGGCGGCGATGCCGGGAGCCACCGGTGCGCCGGCGACGGCGCCCTGCCCGTCGGACTGCGAGCTGACCTGCGGGGTCCAGCCGAGGTGCTGGGCGCCGACGGTGTTGGCACCGGAGGTGAAGTCGCTGACCTGGCCGGCGACGCTCCAACCGGGCAAGCCGGAGCGGGTGTCGGTGACCTGGACCGGGCGCAGCTCACCGGTGGACTCCCAGTAGTCGCCGCTGGTGGCCAGGCTGAACGGGCCCATCACGACGTCGCGGTCGTTGGGGTCGACCGACACCACCAGCGCTCCCTCGTCCTCGGAGAGGGTCGCGGTGATGGTCTGGGACAGCTCCGGCGGTGGCGGCGGCGTGGTGCCGGTCGACACGTTGATGGTCACCGGCGCCGACTCGGCGAGCAGCGCTTCGCTCTCGTCATACAGGCGCACGAGGAACTGAACCCCGTCGTCTTCGGCGATTGCGTTGAACGTGTAGGTGTCGCTGGTCGCTGCGTTGATCACGAGGAACTCGCTCTCGCCGGGCGGCTGCACGAACCAGTGGTAGTGGTCGCCACCGATCGGCGGGTCCTGCACCGCTGTCAACGTGACCGCGTCACCGGGCGCGTACTGGCCCTGTACCCCGCTGATCGACAGGTTCGTCGTCGGATCCGGGTCCGGATCGGGGTCCGGATCGGGGGCGTTGAGCCACGTGCCCTGGACCTGGAACGTGATCTCGTAGGTGCCTGGCTGCGTGAACGCCCAGTTCGAGTGCACGTGCGCAGGGACTGGCTCGGTCCACGTGTTCGACAGCGTGCCCAAGCTGTTGGCCCGATGGATCGGGTTGCCGAACGCGTCGTTGAGAAACAGGTGGAACTGGCCCGGACCGGTGACGTTGGTGATGTGGAACTGCATGTTGGCGAACTGGCCGGCGAGCGAGGCGTGCTCGGTGCTCCAGCCCGGCCACAGCAGGGCCGGGTTCTGGGTCATCGGCAGCATCCACACCGGGTCACCGGCGGTCCCGAGGAACGCGTAGGCGGGCACGTCCGGCACCGCGATCTGCGAGCTCGGCAGGACCTCGAAGATCAGGTCCTCGGGGTTGCGGAACACGATGCCCGGGTCGTAGAGGCGGGTGTCGTCCTTGGTCTGGATGACCAGTTCGCCGTCGTCGAAGACGGGGGCGATCGCGTCGGTGTGGCCGACGTCCAAGACGAGCTTGCCGCCCGGATCACCGACGGACTGGCCGACGACGAAGGTGTAGGTCACCTCCTCGCTGGTCACGGTTTGCTCGGCTGCGCTGGCGGGCGAGCCGACGGCGACGGTCGCGACGCTCGCCGCGAGCGCCGTCGCCAGGGTGAGGGCGGCGGCTCTGCGCCGGTAGCTGGTCTTCATGGTGCCTTCCTTTCGGGGTGTGTCGTTGGTCGTTGTGCTTGGAGGGGTGGTGGCCGCGGCGTATCAGCGGTTGCGGGTGAT
The DNA here is from genome assembly GCA_035556435.1 of Ilumatobacter sp. Lineage (GTDB taxonomy): Bacteria > Actinomycetota > Acidimicrobiia > Acidimicrobiales > Ilumatobacteraceae > Ilumatobacter. The sequence continues at coordinate 177,337 of DATMEY010000021.1, forward strand.
TGCGGGTCGGGCCTGGCGGCGCGCGAGCAGCAGCAGGCCGCCGATGGTGACGAACGCGGCACCGAGCCCGACGGTCTCGGCGAGGTGGGCGATGCCGGTGTTGGCCATCGTCCCGCCACCGCCACCACCGCCGCCACCGGTGCCGGCTCCACTTCCGGTGGTGCTGGTCGTGGTCGTGGCGCCGCTGCCCGGTGTGCTGGTGGTGGTGGTCGTGCCGCCGGGGGTCGTGGTGGTCGTCGTCGTGCCCCCTCCGCCATCGCCACCGCCGGCGGGTGGGAAGGCGGTGTTGGGGTCGGTGGCGTCGCCGACGGCGACGGCGAGGATGCGGGTGTCCGTGAGGGTGTTGCCGGCGGTGTCGGTGGCGGTCATCTCGACGGTCAGGTGGTAGACGCCGGGGGCGGTGAACGCCCAGTTGCCGTGGACGTGGGTGTTGCGGCCGATCTCGAGCGTCTGCGGGAGCGCGTTGGCGCTGTTGAACAGGACGTCGTGCTGGCCGAAGCTGCCGGTGAGGAAGAGCACGAACTCGCCGGGGCCGTTCACGTCTCGGAGCCGCCAGGTGACCGAGCCGGGGACGGCGTCGAGCACGGAGGCGTCCTGGGTGTTCCAGCCCGGCCAGACGAGGTCGGCCTGCTGAACCTGCGGCAGGACGTACACGGTGGCGCCTGGGGCGCCGAGGAACGCGTACGCGTCACCGGCGGGGATCTCGATGCGCGAGCTGTCGCGGGCGTGTAGGACGATGTCGGTGAGCTCGCGCCACGTCGCCGGCGACGTCGAGTCGTCGCGCAGCTGGACCCGCCACTCGCCGCCGATGATCCGCGGGCCCATGTCGACGTGGCCGCGGTCGATCACGACCCGGTGCCCGGTGGCTTGCTGCGGGAAGGCCCCGATCGCGGCAACGTCCGCGCCTGCGGCCATCACGGCCGGGCCACGCGAGGTGCGCGCCGGGTCGGCTGCTTCGGTGACGGTGACGTCGAACGCGGCGGTCACCACCGTCTGGCCGCCGCCGGCTTCGGGGAGCGTGGCGGTGTAGGTGAGGCGGTAGTCGCCAGGGGTGTCGAACGACCACTCCCAGGTGCCGGTGCGGCCGACCTGGACGACGAACCGGTCGATCCCTGCTGCCGGGTCGAGCAGCACTTCAGGACTGCGGAACGACGACGTGGCCGTGGCCACGAACCGGCCCGGCCCCTCGACCCGGTCGAGCGACACGCGGGCGAGGTCGCTGCGGTAGCCGGCCGGGTCGAGGCCGCGCAGATCCCATCCCACGGCGGTCGATCCGGTGACGGTCAGCGCTGCGCGGCCGTCTGGCGACAGCCCAGCCCACTGGAGGCGACCATCGGCGTTCGCCGCCAGCACGACCGCTGCGTCGGAGTCCTGGGCTGCGGCCCGGCCTGCGCCGGTCCCAGTGGCCAGCACAGCGGCAACGAACGCCAGCAGCATGATCACGGCCCGACCAGGTGAGCGGAGGACCTGCTCGGCACGCATCCGGCAAACCTTAGTCAAGAGTAGGACTAGGAATCAATCTCGCAGCGTCCCGAGGATGTTCTATGACGCGGGCGCGGCGCACGAGCCGGGCGAGCAGGCCGTGGCGGGGGCCGGCCAGCCAGGCGGCGAGGAAGCAGCCGGTCAGGACGAGCACGATCGTGCCGCCCACGGGCAGGTCGTAACTCCACGACAGGTACAGGCCGAAGGTGGCCGAGGTCGCCCCGATGATCGGTGAGAGCAGCATCATCACGCCGAGCCGGTCGGTCAGCAGACGGGCGGTGGCGGCGGGTGTGATGAGGAGCGCGAGGACCAGGATGTTGCCGATCGTCTGCAACGAGATGACCACGGCGAGGGTGACGGCGACGTAGAGCACGATGTCGAGCCAGAACACCCGTAGCCCCATCGCCCGGGCCATCTCGCGGTCGACCGAGACGGCGACGAGTTGGCCGTGGCCGGCGAACATGACGGCGAGCACGAACAAGCCCGCGATGCCGACGACGTAGAGGTCGCGGTCGGGGATCCCGGTGATCGAGCCGAACAGGAACTGCTGCAGCGAGCCGGCGTAGCCGGGCGATTGGGAGATGATCACGATCCCGAGCGCGAACGCGGCGACGAAGAACACGCCGATGATCGAGTCCTCCTTGACCCGCCGGTTCTGCGAGAACACGGCGACCAGCAGGGCGGTGACGATCCCGGCGACGGTGCCGCCGACGACCAGTGAGCCTTGGACGACGAAGGCGACGGCGAGGCCGGGGAACACTGCGTGGGCGACGGCGTCACCGATGAAGGCCATGCCGCGCAGCACCACGTGGCAGCCGACGACGCCGCACACGATCGACGACATCACCGCCACCGCGAGCGCCTTGGGCAGGAACCGCAAGTCCGGGTTGAACAGGTCCGTCAGGAAGTTGCCGATCGACATCACACGGCTCCCATCAGACGACTTGGAGGAGCTTGAGCAGCGGGCTGGTCTCGGCGACGCCGAACGTGCGCATCCAGAGGCCCTCGTCGCGCAACTCGCTCGGTGTGCCGTGGGCGACGATCGTGCGGTTCAGCAGCGCCAGCCGCGTGCACGAGGTGAGGGCGCCGAGCAGGTCGTGGGTCGTCATCAGCACCGCCTTGCCCTCACCGGCCAGATCGGCGAACAGGGCGGCGAGCAGCTCCTGAGTAGGCAGATCGAGCCCGGTGTAGGGCTCGTCGAGCAGCAGCACCGACGGGCTCACGGCGAGGGCCCGGGCGACGAGCACGCGTTGGCGCTGCCCCCCGGACAGCTCCCCCACCGGCCGGGTCCGCAGGTCGGCGAGGTGGACCCGGTCGATCGCGTCGCCGACGGCCCGCCAGTCGGCGACCCCGGCCCGGCGCAGCCGGAGGTGGCCGGTGCGGCCGGTGAGCACGGCGCGTTCGACCGAGATCGGGAAGTCCCAGGCGAACTCGTGACGTTGCGGGACGTAGCCAACGGTCGTGCGGCCCCGGCGAGCCGGCTGGTCGGCGATCAGAATGTGGCCGGCGCGGCGGCGCACCAGGCCGAGCACCGACCGCAGCAGGGTGGTCTTACCGGCTCCGTTCGGGCCGAGCAAGCCGACCAGCTCACCGGCGTCGACGCGCAACGAAACATCACGCAGCACCGCCCGCCCGGCGAGGTCGACGTCGAGCCCGTCGACGAACAACCCGCTCATGGTTGCCCTCCGTCGCGGTAGCGGGCGGCGATCCGCTCCTCCTCCGCGCGCCGCTTGGCGCGTCCGCCGCGCACAACGACGGCGACCACCGCAGCCGCCAGCAGCACTGCCACAGCGACGACCACGACGATCACCGCACCCCCGCCGCCACTGTCGTCGGCGTCCGAGTCGTTGGCGGTCGCGGCGGCCGGGGTGCTGGTCGGCGTGCTCGCTGTGGCGGGCACGGTTTGGATGAAGGTGGCCTGGCGGGCCTCGTCCGCGGAGGCGGCGTCGCCGACCGCGAATCGCAGCGTGGACACGGCCGCGACGTGCTGGCCGTCGATCAGGTCTGCCGACGCTTCGACCTGGACGAGGTAGATGCCGGGTTCGGTGAACACCCAGTTGGCGTGGGTGTGGGTGTTGACCTCGACCCACAACGGTTGCGCCTCGGCGCGCGTGGACTGCCACAGCACGTCGGGGGCTGAGAGGTTGCCGGCCTGGAGGTACACGGTCATGCTGCCGGGGCCTTGGACGCCGAGCAGGGTGAGGGTGACGCCGCGGTCGATGACCGCCATCACGTTGGGTTCCTGGGTGTTCCAGCCGACCCACACCACGTCCGGGTTCTGGACCTGGGGGACGACGTGCACGTCGGTGCCCGGCTCGACCCCCAAGAACGCGTAGGTCGGGTCGTCGGGGACGGTCTGGGTGGCCGCGTCCG
>DATMEY010000022.1:0-2803 GCA_035556435.1 Ilumatobacter sp.
AGCGACGTTGCCCGACATGACGACCGCTACCTTGCCGGTCAGGACGAGATGACGACCCTGCCTGTGCACGAACCGGCCAGGCAACCCGACATCGATCCGCGTGTCGAGCACCCTGGTCGGCGCAACCGGCACGAACGCCGACGCGGAGGCTCCGTCGCCGGACGCCACCGCCTGGGTGATCGACACCGTTCCGGCGACCAGTGCCAGCGCGGCGACACCGACCGCCACTCGAGTGGATGAGGTCCTCATGAGGTTCCTTTCAGAGTCCGTGGATCCGGTCGAAACGGACACGGGCGGGCAGGTCGGCGGTGGTGCCTGCGGCCGGGTCGACCCACGGCCAGGGCAGGTCGCCGAAGAATTCCGGCTTGTCGGTGAGGTACAACGACGGCGGGAGGTCGCGTGTGGCGACCGCGTCGTCCCAGTGCTGCTCGCCGGTGACGAAGTCGAAGTTGCCGTGCCGCAGCGTGGTCTCGGCCACCTTCGGGTCGTAGGGCTGTCCGGGGTCTTCACCGACGTAGCCGAGCTGCCACACGGGCACTACCTCGACGTCTTCGGCGCTCAGTTCGTAGACGAAGCGCCGCTGGTCGGCCACCAGTGCCATGTCGGGCTCACCGAGCACGTTGCCGACGAAGTTGTAGCCGTAGTGGTACTGGTTGAGCGCGGCGATTCGCCGGTTGAGCCGGTCTTCCAGGCCGAGCCCGGCGACGTCACGGCGGGTGCCGGTGAGGTGATTGCGGAACAGGGTGATCGCCAGCGAGTTGCCCCAGTACGAGTCGCCGTCGGCGTTCCACGCCTGGTTGCCCTCGAGCAACTCCATGTGTGGAGTGGTGTAGTGCCCGGCGTTCAGCCCGACTTCGACGATGTCGGGGTAGTACGAGCCGTAGCCGTCGTCGAGGTAGTTGTAGGCGAACACATTGCCGCCGCCGCTGGCACGCATCACCAGCATCTTGTTGCCCTGCCAGAAGATGTTGTTCTCGGCCAGGTTGTCGGACCCGCCGTTGGAGATGCCGAACAAGTACCCGCCACCGCCCGGGTTGGGGTCGGCGGTGGAGTGCACGTACGAGTCGCGCAACTCGCTGCGGTAGGTGCCGTAGAACCCGATCGCGGTGCCGATGTTGTAGTTGCTCTCGACGTTACGCACCCAGCAGTAGGCGCACGCGCTGATCGCCAGGTTGCCGTGGAAGTCGCCCTCCATCCCGCCGTACAGGTACACGTCCTCGATCCCGGCCCACTCGACGAACGGACGCACGTTGCCGTCTCCATCGCCGTAGCGCGACAGCTGGGCCTGGTAGTCGGTTCGGAACGTCCAGTGCAGCGGGGTGGCGAACGTGACCGTCGGCCCGTCGACGGCGGTGATCTCGACGATCTGCGACAGCGACCGGTCCTGGCGGGCGAACCAGCGCCGCGACCCGTCACCGGGCGGCCCGTGGAACTCGTTCCACACCACGTCGGGGTCGTTGGTGGTGTCGTGGTCGATCAGCACGTACTCACCCAGCGCCAGGCCGGGGTCGTCGGCGAGGGTGACGGTGTGTGCCCCCTTCACGCCGTCGGCGGCGAGGTCGTGCGACGAGGCGAACTCGGCAGCGTTGTTGCCGACGTAGAGGATCGCCCCGGCCGCGTTGTCGTCGCGGTCCGCCTTGACGAGACGGGTGCCGCCCTCGCCCGAACCGGGCTGACCTGGGCCAGCGCCGCGCAGGGTGATGTGCGACGCGCGCAGCTCGAGCCCGGGACCGGAGATGTTGAACGTACCGGCCGCCAACTCGACGACCTGTCCGGCGGCGCACGCATCGAGCGCGTCCTGGATCGCCGCGGTGTCGTCGGCACCACTCGGCGCCAGGCTGGCACACACCTCGGCACGGTCGGGGATGCCGCCTCCGCCGTAGGTGACACCCGGGTTCCACACCGTGCGCCGGTCGGCGGTGAGCAAGCCGTCGGAAATCTCGACGGGGCCAGGCCGGGTATTCACCGGTCGCGACGTGGCACCCGACGAGGGAGGCCGAGCAAGCGTCGATGCGACAGTGTTCGTGGCAACCGCGGCTGACGGCTCGTCGCCTCCGCTGCCACAGCCGGCTGTCACCAGGGCAGCGGCCAGCACCAGCGTGACCGGGCGACGGCTCCCCCGAGCGCTCCTCTGACGCGGACGACATGTGTGGTGCATGAGCGTTTCTCGCGCGGGTTGCATGGGTGGGTTCATCGCTCGACGCCCCTACTCGGCGACGGTCACGCAGATCACGTGGATCGCGAAGTTGCGGTTGGCGCCTGCCGGCGTGAAGGTGCTCGTCGCGTAGGTGGCTCGCCAGCCGAGGCCGACCGGAGCGCTTTCGACGAGGACCAGTGCCTCGTTCGATGTCGTCGACCCTCCGCCAACCGGGTACTTGCCGTCCGGGCAGCTAACATCGCCCGTGCCGAACCGCGCACCGGCAGCCACGAACCCGTAGGCGAAGGCGGTCGTCCATCCGGCCACCCCGGCCGGTTCCGGAGGGCCGGCCGGTTCCGCAGCGGTCGGTACGAAGTAGCCGACCACGTCGACCAGCAAGTCGGTGGTAGCCGACGCGCTCGTGCCGTGGAAGTACAACTCGACCGCACCAGCCGCAGCACCCGCCGTCGGCAGCGCGACCGTCACCGAGTTTGGCTCGACCGCTCCCCCAGCCGTGAAGTTGAGGTTGCTCGTCGTCGGCACACCGGTCGCCGTACCAGGCCGCACCGACACGTGCCCAGCCGTCGTCGGCGTCACTGCCGTGACGTTGGCGATCACCCCCGTCGCCCCCACAGGCACCACCTCAGCCGAACCAGCGACGTTGCC
>DATMEY010000023.1:0-91638 GCA_035556435.1 Ilumatobacter sp.
AGCCATCAACTCCATCACCTTGTCCTGCCACTCCGCATCCCCCTCCAACGCCTTCAGAGCACTCACCCGCACCACCGGCGCGTCATCACCCGGGAACTCGTACTCGTTCAACAGCTCGCGGATCTCCAACTCCACCAACTCCAAGAGCTCCTCGTCGTCGACCATGTCCGCCTTGTTCAACGCCACGACGATCGACGGCACACCCACCTGACGCGCCAACAACACATGCTCACGCGTCTGGGGCATCGGACCATCGGTCGCCGCCACCACCAAAATCGCCCCGTCGACCTGCGCCGCACCCGTGATCATGTTCTTGATGTAGTCCGCGTGACCCGGCATATCCACATGCGCGTAATGCCGATTCTCGGTCTCGTACTCGATATGCGAAATCGAGATCGTGATGCCCCGCTGCTTCTCCTCCGGCGCCTTATCAATGTTGTCAAACGACGTGAACTCCGCCAACCCACGATCCGCCAACGTCCGACTGATCGCCGCCGTCAGAGTGGTCTTGCCATGGTCAATATGACCCATCGTGCCGATATTCACATGCGGCTTCGTGCGCTCGAACTTGGCCTTGCTCATCGCTGTGGTTCCTTGGGACTCCGTGAGGTTGAAAACGTTGTGGTAGCGCCGATCGGGATCGAACCGATGACCTTCCGATTATGAGCCGGATGCTCTGACCAACTGAGCTACGGCGCCGTGTTGTGTTCGTGGGCCGAGGCCCCCGACCGGGCGTGTGCCCGACCGGTTGGTCGAGCCCTCTGTGGGAATCGAACCCACGACACCAGCCTTACCATGGCTGTGCTCTGCCGACTGAGCTAAGAGGGCAACAATTGCTTGTTCTGCGGGCGCGGCAGAGCCGCGGACCGGCGTGCCAGTGTATCGGTCACGGTGGGGATCGCACCATCGGTTGCCCCGGTCTTGGGACCCTGACGGCACGGCTCGGTACAGTGCCCGCCGATGCCCGCCGAGCCCGCAATTTCCGTGCGTACGGCCACCGCCGCCGACGCCGAGGCGATCGCCGAGATCTACAACCACGAGGTGCTCCACACCACGGCGACGTTCGACATCGTGCAGCGCACGCCGGCGTTGCAGCGCGACTGGCTGGCGGCCCGTTCGGGGGCGTTCGCGGCGATCGTCGGTGTCGACGCCGAGACCCGTCGGGTGGTGGGGTTCGCGGCGCTGTCGCCGTACAAGGACCGGGCCGCCTACGCCACCACGGTCGAGGACTCGATCTACGTCCACCGCGACTTCCACGGGCGCGGCATCGGCAAGCTGCTGCTCGGCCACCTCGTCGGCGTGGCCCGCGAGTCGGGCTTTCACTCGGTGATGGCCCGCATCGAGGCCAGCGGCACGGCGTCGCTGGCGCTGCACGAGGCGTGCGGGTTCGAACTGGTGGGCGTGGAGCGCGAGGTCGGCCGCAAGTTCCAGCGCTGGCTCAGCGTGGCCGTGATGCAGTTGCTGCTCTGACCCGCGCCGAAGCCGCACCCAAGGTGGTCGAGTGCCGCCGCCAGGCGGTGTATCGAGACCACACCGCGTCGTGGTGCGGTCTCCGGCGTCAGTCGCGGAAGTTCTGGAACTGTAAGGGGATGCCCACGTCGCTCGCCTTGAGCAGGGCGATCACGGCTTGCAGGTCGTCGCGCTTCTTGGCGGTGACGCGCACCGTCTCGCCCTGGGTCTGGCTGGACACACCCTTCGGGCCCTCGGCCTTGATCAGCTTGTTGATCTCTCTGGCCTTGTCGGACGAGATCCCGACCTTGATCGTCGCCACCTGGCGCACCGAGTTCTGGGTGGCCTCCTGCACGTCGCCGTACTCGAGCCCCTTGAGCGACACGCCGCGCTTGACGAGCCGTTCCTCGAGCACCACCCGCACCGCGGCGAGGCGGTCGTCCGATACCGACCGCAACGTCAACACCATGTCGTTCTGCTCGATGGCGGAGTTCGTGTTCTTGAAGTCGAAGCGCGTGTTCAGCTCGCGCTCGGCCTGATCGACCGCATTGCGGACTTCTTGCTGATCTACCTCGGACACCACGTCGAAACTGGGCATACGGAAGAGGTTAGAGCGCGCATCTGCCGCTACGATCCTCGACTGAATTGGGTCGGTGCCCGAGTGGCCAAAGGGAACGGGCTGTAAACCCGTCGGCATTGCCTTCGATGGTTCGAATCCATCCCGGCCCACCGCAACACGAGCGGCCCGCAAGGGCCGCTCGTGTCAGTTTTCGCCGGTCGTGTTCAGCCGGGCGATCTGGCGGTCGAGCACCGAACCCACCGCGCGCTGGTCGAGCGGCTGGGGCACCGCACCGGGGTCGCACGACACGAGCTGTACGTAGGTGGGCGCGACCTGCGTCGCGGCAGCCTGGGCTTCCGCCGGGCCGGCGGCCGCCCACCGGGCGAGGTCATTCACCAGTGCCGCCGCGAACATCTCGTTGCCGGCCTGGAACACCGCCCCGACGCACACCGTGCCGGCCCGCTCGAACGTGCGCACGGAGTTGGCGGTGGTGGCCGCCAGCAAGGTGTCGACCGAGTCGGCGGGAAGTCGGTTGGCCCACACCAGCGCCCAGTCGTCGAGCCCCAGGCTGACCGGGGCGGCGAGCGGCGAGTCGCCCGGGGCGAGTACCGCCTCGGGCGCCAACGCGACCGTGGCGCCGGGCAGGTCGCGCGACGACGACAGCAGCGGGGCGAGCCGCTCGGCGGCGGCCAACTGGTACGCGATCGGCAGCGCCCGCTGGGCGGCCGGAACCGTGTCGAGCTGCTCCGCCGGTTCCAGCGGTTCCGGCTGTTCGACTTGTTCGACCTGCTCGAGTTCGATCTGATCGAGGGATGGGGTCGCGTCGTCGGCGAGCTCGCCGACGACCTGCTCGGCCGCCGCGATCGCGCCGACCGGCGGGGTCAACGGGCCGCCGAGCGACAACTCGGTCGGCGCGGTCGGCACGGTGGGTGCGGTCGCCAGGGCGGGCCGGCCGGTGGCGGGTACCGGCCCGAGCACGCCGATCGGGCCGCTCGCCGACCGGCCGAGTTGATGGTCGAGTGCCGCCTCAAGTGCCGGGCGCAGGTCGGCATCAGCGCCGGCCAGGTGCACGATCGAACCGCTCTCGGCGTCGAACACGGCCGGCTGGGTGGCGGCCAGCTCGGCGCCGATCGCGGCCGGGTCGAATTCGCCGGTGGCGACGCCGAGCGCTCGCCACACAGCCAGCCGGGTGGCCGCGTCCGGCCCGAGCACGGCGCTCCCCAACGTCGTCGCGTAGCTGCTTGCCGGCTGTTCTTCCAGCGGCACGACTTCGTCGAACTGCGTCCCGCGGGCGGCTTCGATGTCGTCGACCAGCGGCGCCAGCGCATCGGGCCAGTCGGCCGGGAACAGGTAGTCGCGGCCCACGGTGAGGGCCAGCGCCACGGCAGCCGTGAACAGCACGAGCACGAGCATCATCCGACCCATCACGCGGCCCTGGTTGTTCTTGCGGGCCCGGCGCCGCTGGGCGTTCTGGAATTGCCGGATGTCGGCCGCGGTCGGCATCGGCGCGGCGACCTGGGCAGAGGCTGCCCCGGGGGGTGGGGCAGCCGATGCCGGCGGCAGGGTGGGGGTGGGCAGCAACGGGGTTTCCAGCGCGGCGACGGCCACGTTGGTGTCGGCCGGCACGCGGTGCAGCGCGGCGCGGGCTTCGCCGCTGGCGGCCTCGTCGAACATCGAACGCCGGCCGGGGGGCACCAGCGCCGGCTTGTGTGTCGACGCGGTGCGCACCGGCAGCGGCTCGGCAGGGGCGGTCGGCTCGGTGGTGCGCGCCGGGCGTGGAGCGGGGCGTGTGCGCTGGCCGGGGGCGCCCTGGCCGCCGCGCTGGCTGGGCACACGGGTGGGCAACGGGGCCGGCGGTTCTGGTTCGTCGCTGACCGGTGTGATCGTCAGCGGCGGCGGTGCGGTGCCCAGCGACGACTCGCGCCGGTCGAGCGATTCGAGTACTCGCGTGAGGTTGAACTCGAACCCGTCCGCGCCGGTTCCGTCAGCGTCCATGCCGCCGATATCGGCAGTTCGGGCCCCCAAGTTGAGAGTTCGTCGGGTCGTCTCGATACAACGCAGTGGCGGCTACGCCGCGAGTGCGCCACTCGACGACCGGTGCCCACAAGGACGACCGGTACCCACAAGGACGACCGGTACCCGCGGTGGTCGAGTGCCCGGCTCTGCCGGGTGTATCGAGACCACGCCCCGCAGAACGGGTCAGTCGTCGCCGGTGCCGGCGGCCGCCCGGCGTTGTAGTTCGTCGACGACGCTGGCGTCGGCGAGCGTCGTGGTGTCGCCGAGATTGCGCCCGGCGGCCACGTCGCGCAACAGGCGGCGCATGATCTTGCCCGAGCGGGTCTTGGGTAGGTCGGGGGCGAGGAAGATCGCCTTCGGCTTGGCGATCGCCCCGATCTCGCGGGCGACGTGCTCGCGCAGTTCGGCGACCGCTACGTCGTGGCCGGTGCGCAGGGTGACGTAGGCGAACACGGCCTGGCCGGTAGTGGCGTCCTCGGCCCCCACCACCGCGGCCTCGGCGACCGCCGGGTGCGACACCAGCGCAGACTCGACCTCGGCCGTCGAGATGCGGTGGCCCGACACGTTCATCACGTCGTCGACCCGACCGAGCACCCACACGTACCCGTCCTCGTCGTACTTGGCGCCGTCGCCGGCGAAGTAGCGGCCCTCGAATCGGCTCCAGTAGGTGTCGACGTAGCGCTGCGGGTCGCCCCAGATGCCACGCAGCATCGCCGGCCACGGCCGCGTCAGCGTCAGGTAGCCGCCGCCGGCCGTGACCTGCTGTCCGCTGTCGTCGATCAGCTCGGCCGACACGCCGGGCAACGGGAACGTGGCCGAACCGGGCTTGGTGGTGGTGACGCCGGGCAGCGGGCTGATCATGATCGCCCCGGTCTCGGTCTGCCACCACGTGTCGACCACCGGCGTGGTGCCGCCGCCGATGTGTTCGCGGTACCACATCCACGCCTCGGGATTGATCGGCTCACCGACCGACCCGAGCACCCGCAGCGACGACAGGTCGTGCTTGGCCGGTTCGTCGGGGCCCCACTTCATGAACGTGCGGATCGCGGTCGGCGCGGTGTAGAAGATCGTGACGCCGTACTTCTCGATGATCGACCAGAACCGGTCGTTGCCCGGGAAGTTCGGCACGCCCTCGTACATCACCTGGGTGGCGCCGTTGGCCAGCGGCCCGTACACGATGTAGCTGTGGCCGGTGACCCAGCCCACGTCGGCGGTGCACCAGAACACGTCGGTGTCGGCGTGCAGATCGAACACGTACTTGTGCGTGTAGGCGACCTGGGTGAGGTAGCCGCCGGTGGTGTGCATGATGCCCTTGGGCTTGCCGGTCGTGCCGCTGGTGTACAGCAGGTACAGCAGGTGTTCGCTGTCGAATGGCTCGGCCGGGCAGTCGGGCGCGGCGGTGGCCATCAGGTCGTGGTACCAGTGGTCGCGGCCATCGACCATCTCGACCGGGTTGCCGCCGCGCTGCACCACCACCACGTGGTCGATCGTCGAGGTCTGGAAGAGCGCCTCGTCGGCGGCCGACTTGAGCGGGAACACCTCGCCGCGCCGGTAGCCGCCGTCGGCGGTGACCAGCACCTTGGCCTCGGCGTCGTTGATCCGGTCGGCCAACGATTGCGCCGAGAACCCGCCGAACACCACGCTGTGGGGGGCGCCGATCCGGGCGCAGGCGAGCATCGCCACCGCGGCCTCGGGGATCATCGGCAGGTAGATCGCCACCCGGTCGCCGCTGGCGACGCCCAGCCCGGTCAGCACGTTGGCGAACCGCTGCACCTCGGCGAGCAGCTCGGCGTAGGTGATCGTGCGTGTGTCGCCCGGCTCGCCCTCCCAGTGGATCGCCACCCGATCGCCCAACCCGGCGGCGACGTGACGGTCGAGGCAGTTGTGGGCGACGTTGAGCTTGCCGCCGACGAACCACTTGGCGTACGGCAACTGCCAGTCGAGCGTGGTGTGCCACGGCTCGGCCCAGTCGAGCAGGTCGCCGGCCTGCTGCGCCCAGAACGCCTCGTCGTCGGCTGCCGCCGCGTCGTACATCGCCCGGTCGGACACCAGCGCGCCCGCCCGGAACCCGTCCGACGGCGGGAATGTGCGGTGCTCGGCGAGCAGTGCGTCGATCGCTACGTCTGGTTCCTGGTCGGACATGAGAAATCCCTTCTGCGTCGAGCGGCGCGCCCCGGGCGACACCGTACTGTGCCGCGCGGCACCGGACATTTTCGATGACGAGACTGTTAGGCATACCTAATTGCACGCGTAGGATCGGGGCCACATGAACCGCACGCTCCCCTTGCTCCTGCTCGCCGCACTCGCCCTCACCGCCTGCGGTGGTAACGACGACAGCACTGCCGCCGCCACTACCGACCAGCCGGACCAGGTGGTCGAGCCTGCCGCCACCACCAACGCACCGGACCAGGTGGTCGAGCCTCCCGCCACCACCGCTCCCACCCCGGTGGTTGAGCCAGTCGTTACCACGTCGGTCCCCGTGCAGCTCGACGCCGACGCACCCGATCTCGGACGGGTGATCGCGTTCGCCGGGGACTCGTTCCTCGCCGACGTACTCGCGCTCGGCGTCACCCCGATCGCCAGCGCGGCCGAGGTCGAGCAGGTCGGGTTCCAGGGCATCGACGAGTTCGACACGTCGGGCATCGAGCCGCTGTCGCAGACCAACGTCAGCCTCGAATACCTCGCGACGCTGCGGCCCGACACCATCTTGACCTACCAGTTCTGGGTGAACCAGATCGACGCCGGCCTGCTCGACGGGCTCGGCAACCTGATCATCGTGCCCGACGGCCTGCCGCCGGCCGAGCGGATCACCGTGCTCGGCGACCTGCTCGGGCGCCCCGAACACGCGGCCGCGATCGTCGCCGACCTCGCGGTCGCCGAGCAGAACGCCCGCGACCGGGTTGGCGAGGGTTGCACGCTGTCGCTGGCCACGATCTACGCGGGCCCGTCGGTGGCCGCCTTCGTCGACGGCCCGTGGGACATCCCGACCGCGATCCAAACGGCGGGTTGCGAGATCGTGCCCGGCCCCGGCGTGGCCGAACCCGACCAGAACGGCCGGGCGTGGCTGTCGATGGAGCAGCTCGGCCTGCTCGACCAGGATCTGCTCGTCCTCCTCCAGAACTCCACGGTGGACGGCGAAACCGAAGCCGTCGACGAAATCGAGGCCAACCCGATCTGGCAGACCCTGCCAGCAGTCCAGGCCGGCAACGTGGTGATCTTCGACCGCCTCGGCTACGCAGGTGTCACCGGCCTCGTCCGCTTCTACGACGAGTTCGGCGCGCTCCTCGACTGACCGACGCGGCTCGGACTCGCCCGGCCGCGACGGCGGCGGTGAAGATTGCGGGCCATGAGCACGACCGCCCATACCTCCACCGACAGCACCGCCGCGCCCGCTCCGATCAGCGACTTCTCCGGGCAGATCGCGGTCGTCACGGGCGGCGGCTCGGGCATGGGCCGCGAACTCGCGATCCAACTCGCCACGGCCGGCGCCCACGTGGCGATCTGCGACGTCGACACCGAGAACATGGACGTCACGCTCGAACTGGCGGCGGCCGCCGCGGCGCCCGGCGTCGAGCTGACCGCGGCGATCGCCAACGTCGCCGAGCGCTCCGAACTCGACGCGTTCGCCACCCACGTGGCGACCGAATTCGAAACCGGCTCGATCAATCTGCTGTTCAACAACGCCGGCGTGTCGGGCGGCCCGTCGATCGTCAACGGTGACGAGGCGAGTTGGGACCGCACGTTCGCGATCACCTGGGGCGGTGTGCTCAACGGCACGCGGGCGTTCCTGCCGCTGCTGCTCGCCGCCCGCCGCGCGCAGGTCGTCAACACGTCGAGCGTCAACGGCATGTGGGCGTGCCTCGGGCCGCACGGCCCGCACACGTGCTACAGCGCCGCCAAGTTCGCCGTGAAGGGCTTCACCGAGGCGCTGATCGTCGACTTCCGCATGAACGCGCCGCACGTCACCGCGGCGGTGGTCATGCCCGGCCACATCGGCACGGCGATCATGAAGAACTCGTTCGTGGCGATGGGCCTCGACCCCAAGCACGTCAGCGACGAGTTCATCGCCCAGACCCGCGATACCTACGCCAAGCGCGGCGTCGACATCTCGGCCGCGTCTGACGAGGACATCCGCAACGTCGTCGCCCTCCAGGTCGACGCGTTCGAGCACGCCGCGCCCACCAGCGCGGCCGAGGCAGCCACGATCATCCTCGACGGCATCAAGGCCGGCGAGTGGCGCATCCTCGTCGGCACCGACGCCCAGGTGCTCGACGCCGCCCTGCGCGCCGACCCCACCGCCGCCTACGACGTCGACTTCACCGACCGCCTCACCGCAGCCGGCCACTTCGGCGGCCTCATCCGCGAGGGCTGAGCGGGTCAGCGAGTAGGCAGCTCGCCCCGGTGGTCGAGTGCCGGCGCAGCCGGTGTATGTCTCGATACGACCGCAGAGCGGTCACTCGACAACCGTCTCGACCATTGGCGCGCGCCACGTCTCGATACAACGGAGTGGCGGCTGCGCCGCGAGTGCGCCACTCGACGACCGGCGGCCAGGGAACCTATCCGCCGGGGCTGACACCGTTTGTAACGTCGATCAGGGCGTCGAGCAGCGAGCTGGCGCCGAAGCGGAACGTTGCCGGGGCCAGGTAGTCGGTGCCCATCCGTTCGGCAGCCAGCGCGAGGTACACCTCGGCGTCGGCGGCGGTGCGGATACCGCCCGACGGCTTGAGACCCACGGTGTGGTCGGTGCCGGCGATCACGTCGAGCATCGTCGCAACAGCCTCGGGGGTGGCCGACACCGGCGACTTCCCGGTCGACGTCTTGACGAAGTCGGCGCCGGCTTCGATTGCCAGGCGCGCCGCGGCGGCGACCGTGTCCTGATCGGGGAGTTCGCCGGTTTCGAGGATCACCTTCAAGTGCGTGCCCACGCTGGCCACCCGGGCGGTGCGCAACACGTCGAGCACCCACGCCGTGTCGCCGGCCAGCAGTGCCCGATACGGCAGCACCACGTCGACCTCGGTAGCCCCGTCGTCGACCGCGCAGCCGGCGACCGCACTGACCGCGTACGGCCGCTCGTCGCCGGTCGGGAAGTTGACGACGGTCGCCACGCCCACGCCGGTACCGGCCAGCACGGCCGCGGCCTGGGGTACGAAGTCGGGCCACACGCACACCGCGGCGACACCGTGCTCGGCAGCCCGCGTGCACAGCGCGGCCACCGCATCGGCCGTGCAGCGGTCGTCGAGGTTCGTGAGATCGACCAGCGAGATCGCCAGCAGTGCCTGTTCAGGACTCATCGTCGTGGGCTCCTCGTTGCGGTGGTCGTGGGTGTTGGCCGATCGTGACGCCGGGGGCGTCGACCGGCTCGGGTAGCGGCCGTTCGGCAATCAGTTCGACGACCGCCCCGAACTCGGTCGTGGCCAGGTCGACCGTCAGCTCACCCGGTGCGCTGGCCACGGTCGACCCGTCGGCGCGCTGGACGTGCACCGTGAGCTGCGGGTGTGATGCGGTGACGTCGACCGTGCCGGCGAACAGCGGCAGCGCGGCGGTGCGGTAGACCACGCCGGTCGCACCCGCGACGACGGGCAGCAGCTCGGTACCGCGCGCGACACGCGCCGGCCAGTGGCGGGCGAACAGGCCGGCGACGTGCGCGGCGACCGCGTCTTGGTCGACAGGGCGATCGCTGCGGCGGGCCTCGATCCACCAGATGAACGTGTCGTCCACGTCGCTGCGGCGGGCAGCGCGGTCGAGGATCGCGGCGGCGTCACCCGGCTCGGGCTCCAACCGTTGCCAGGCTCCGGTGCGGTCGCGGCACGACCACAGCCCGCGCACGGTCTCGACGTCGAACCCGGCCAGCGTGAACAGCTCGACCGCTTCGTCGGCCGTCAGCTCGATCGTGTGCTCGGGGTGCACCCACGCCAGCGCTTCGGTCGCCAACCGGTTCGGGCTGTCGACGACCAGATGTCCGCCCGGGCGCAACACCCGGTACGCCTCGCCGAGGAACCCGGCCATGTCGTCGATCCACAAGTGTTCGAAGTTCTGGCCCGAGAAGACGACGTCGACGCTGGCCGGCTCGATCGTCGGCATGTGGCTGGCCGTCTCGACGATCCACGTCACCCCGGTGGGCAAGCGCTCGGGCCGCGGCGAGTACAACTCGACGCCAATGTGACGCTCGAACGGGCCGGCGGCGGCCTCGAGCCACTCGAAGTACCAGCCGCCCGCGCAACCGGCCGACAGCAGTACCCGATCGGTGGCGGGCAGGTTGCGCAACTCGATCGTGCGCAGCTCGTGGAGCAGGTGGTTGAACGCGGTGAGCAACAGGTGCCCAGCAGGCGCGGGCGGTGCCGGGGCGGCGAGCCGTTCGTCGAGCACGCGGGCGAAGTCGGTGGTCTGGCGGTCGAGGTGCGGCGTCAACGTCCGGTCGACGAGCCGCCGGGCGGAACGCTTGAAAGCCGACTTCACTCGGCAAGTATGACGCGGCGCGGGCGGGCCCCGACGGGCGGGGCGATAGCGTCGTGCGGCGTGAATCAGGCCAAGACCCGCCTCCAGTCGCTCGGATTGCTCGACCGTGCGGTCGCCAACCTTTCCGACGACGCCCTCGTCGCCGCCGTCGAGGCGCTCAGCGAGGAACACCGCGAGGTACTCGACGGGCTGGTCGACGCAGCAGCCGGTGCGGCGCCGGACGCCGACGCGGTGCGCGCGGCGGGTCAGGCGGGCCGGCTCGACGGCACACTCGAGTCGATCGCGCTGTTGCTCACCGACACCGCTCTCGCCGACTGCATCGAGCAACTCGGCGACCACGCCGACCACCCGTCCAGCGACGAACTCCGCGAGGTGCTGCCCGGGTTGGTCGAGCGCCACAGCCTGCCGATCGTGCAGCTGATGCTCGCCTCCACCGTGGCCGGCGAGGCACCCGCCGCACCGATCATCCGCGACCTGCTCAAGCACGACGAACTCGTCAAGCTGCCCCCGGCCGAGCCCAAGCCGCTCCCCAAGCCGATCGACACCGACAAGCGCTCAGCCGCCGAGCGCGAGACCCTCAAGGCCAAGCGCGCCGAGGCCAAGAAGGCCAAGCAAGAAGCCGCCCGCGCCCGCCGCGAGCAGAGCGCCAAAGCCCGCAACCGCGCGTAATCACCGGCCGCCGACCTTGGCCCGGTGGTCGAGTGCCGCACTCGCGGCGCAGCCGCCACCGTCGGTGTATCGAGACGCCGGTGCGCGCACCACGTCTCGATACACCGCCCAGAGGGCGGCACTCGACGACCGGTAGGGCCGGGTCAGAACAGGCGGGTGCCGAGGGTTTTCTGTTCGTGTTCGAGCAGCCACGCCTTCGTCTCGATGCCGCCGCCGAAGCCGGTGAGCTTGCCGGTGCTGCCGATCACGCGGTGGCACGGCACCACGATCGGAATCGGGTTCTGCCCGTTGGCCGCGCCGACCGCGCGGGCCTTGTTCGGGGCACCCAGCCGGGTGGCCTGCTCGCCGTAGCTGACGGTGCGCCCGTACGGGATGGTCAGCAGGGCGTCCCACGCCGAGCGCTGGAACGGGGTGCCCGACGGCGCCAGTGGCAGGTCGAACTCGGTGCGTTCACCGGCGAAGTACTCGTCGAGCTGAGCCGCGGCCGTGTCGAGCAGCGGGTGCGGGCCGTCGGCCGGGGCGCCCGTCGGCGGCTGCCCGTCGAACCAGATCGCGACGACCGCGTCGTCGGACGCAGTGACGTGGAGCAGGCCGATCGGGCTCGGCACGGGGCGGTACTGGAGGGTGGTCATGACGGGTCCTTTCACAGACTGTTCCACAGGTGATGCAGGGCGTACGAGCGCCACGGCTTCCAGCGCTCGGGGTCGACGGGCGTGTCCAGCGCGGCGAGCGCGTGGATCGCCCCGAGGTCGGTCGGCAGGAACACGTCGGGGTCGCCGAGCCCGCGCATGCGCACGTAGTCGGCCGTCCACGGGCCGATTCCGCGCAACGTCTGGAGTTGCGCCGACACGGTCGCCCGGTCGGCGTCGAACGTGACCTCGCCGGCGGCCAGCGCGGCACCGACGCGTTGGAGCGTCGCCGCCCGGGTGGCCGGCATCGGGAACACGGCGCGCTCGGCCGAGGCGAACGCCGCCGGGCTGGGGAACACGTGCGTGAGGTGGGGATGCTCGACGGCCAACGGGTCGCCGAGCGCGGCGACCAGCCGGCCGGCGACGGTGCGTGCGCCGGCGACCGACACCTGCTGCCCGACGATGCCCTTCACGACGGCCTCGAACGGGTCGGCCGCACCGGCGACCCGCAACCCGGGCGTGGCGGCGACGAACCCGGCGAGCACCGGGTCGCCGGCCAACGCCGTGTCGATCGCGACCGGGTCGGCGTCGAGGTCGAACTGGCGGCGCACCCGAGTGACGGCGGGGGCCAGGTCGCGCCAGTCAGCGAGCCGGAACGTCGCCGCGACGTAGCACCGCGTGCCGGCGGCATCCGGCGGCTGCGGTTCGGCGACGACATCGACGGTGCCGTGACCGCGGGGCAGGTCGAGCGCACGCGAGTACACGGCGCCGGCGACGTGCTCGACGCACGGGAGCGCCCTGGCGGCGATGAACGCCCACAGTTGCTCGGCCGCGAACGGCGCCCGCGTGGCCAGGCGCACGGTGACGGTGCCGGCCGGCCCGACGAGCCGGTCTCCCGAGCGTGCCCGCAACTCGCTCGGGCTCACGCCGTACACCTCGCGCACGGTGTCGTTGAACTGGCGCACGCTGCCGAACCCGGCGGCGAACGCGATCTCGGTCATGCCGAGCGTGGTCGTCTCAATCAGCGTGCGTGCGGTCTGGGCGCGCTGCGCCCGGGCGACGGCGAGCGGCCCGGCCCCGAGCTCGTCGGTGAGCACGCGGTTGAGGTGCCGGGTGGAGTAGCCCAGCCGCCCGGCGAGCGCGTCGACGCCATCACGGTCGACGACGCCGTCGGCGATCATCTGCATCGCCCGCCCGACGAGGTCGCCACGCACGTCCCACTCGGGCGAACCCGGCGCCGCGTCGGGCCGGCACCGCTTGCACGCCCGGAAGCCGGCCCCCTGGGCCGCGGCCGCGGTGCGGAAGAACGTCACGTTGGCCCGCTTGGGGGTAGTGGCCGGGCAGCTCGGCCGGCAGTAGATGCCGGTGGTACGGACGGCGAGGATGAACATCCCGTCGAACCGGGCGTCGCGGCTATGGGCTGCTTTCCAACACCGGTCGGCGTCGATCTGGTAGTCGATCACGTCACCATCCTGCCGCCTGCCGGTCGAAACCACTAGCGGAAATCGGACGTGAGGGTGGTCTCGTTACGGGCGCCAGTGACGGTGGTCGAGTGCCGCCGCCAGGCGGTGTATGGAGACCACACCACCTTGACCACTCGGCGGCTCGCCGATCGACAATGATGGCGGGCGTGACGGTCGTCAGGCAGCCGGTGGTCAGCTTGCGCGGCCTCACCAAGGAGTACCCCGGCGTGCTCGCCCTCGACGGCCTCGTTGCCGACGTGCCGGCCGGCGTGGTGGGGTTGATCGGCGCCAACGGAGCCGGCAAGAGCACGCTGATGAAGATCCTGCTCGGGCTCATCCCTGCCAGCCGCGGCGAGGCGACCGTGCTCGGCTACGACCCGAAAACCGACGGCCTGAAGATCCGCGAGATGATCGGCTACATGCCCGAACACGACTGCCTGCCCACCGACATGTCGGCGACGCACTTCGTGATGCACATGGCCCGGATGAGCGGGCTGCCGCCGAAGGAGGCCCGCGAGCGCACGGCCGAGACGCTCCGCCACGTCGGCTTGTTCGAGGAGCGCTACCGCCACATCGGCGGTTACTCCACCGGCATGAAGCAGCGCGTCAAGCTCGCCCAGGCACTCGTGCACGACCCCAAGCTGCTGTTCCTCGACGAGCCGACGAACGGCCTCGACCCGAACGGGCGCGACGACATGCTCGGCCTGATCGAGCGCACCGGATCGCAGTTCGGCATCTCGGTGATCATGTCGTCGCACCTGCTCGGCGAAATCGAGAGCGTGTGCTCGGCGCTGGTCGTGATCGACGCCGGCCAACTCGTGCAGGCCGGCGCGATCGACGACTTCACCGGGGCGTCGGGCGTGCTCGTCGTCGAGGTCGACCGCGACCACGAACTGCTGCATCAGCGGCTGGTCGCCGCCGGGCTGACCGCCGAACTGGCTGGCAACGACGTGGTCGTCACGCTTGAAGGCACCGAACCGGGCACCGTGCAACGCACCGTGCTCACCCACGTCGCCGACCTGCAACTCCCGCTCGTGCGCGTCGCCCGCCAACGCCACACACTCACCGACCTGTTCCGGACGCGCTGATGCAGCCTCCAGCACGCAGCGGCGAGATCTACGACCTCGGCTATCGCAACTACGACGGGCCGCGACTCGGCCGGCGCTACGCGATCCGGTCACTGACCACGCTGAGTCTGCGCAACACGTTCGGGCTCGGGCGCGGCGCCTGGCCGAAGGTGATCGCGTTCACGCTCGTCGGGTTCGCGATGGTGCCCGCGCTCGTGCAACTCGTGATCGGCGCACTCCAGGCGTTCGTGTTCGACGCCGGCCAGGGCGACGGGTATCAGTTCGTGCGACCCGAGGAGTACTACGGGTTCGTCCAGGTGATCCTCGTGCTGTTCGTCGCCGCGATGGCGTCGGAACTCGTGGGCAACGACCGCAAGAACAACACCCTCCCGCTCTACTTCTCACGGCCGATCCACCGCTCCGACTACGTGCTCGCCAAGGTCGGCGCGCTGACGCTCGGGTTGCAGATGCTCACGCTCGTGCCGCAGCTACTGATGTTTCTCGGCAGCTGGTTCGGTGCCAGCGACCAGAGCGCGTGGTTCGCCGACAACATCGGCGACCTGCCGGCGATCGTCGTGTCGTCGGTGCTGTTCAGCGCCGAGTTCGCGGCGATCGCGATCCTGATCGCCACGTTCGCCAACCGGCGCGCCTTCGCGCTCGTCAGCATCCTCGGCGCGTTCTTGCTGACGTTGATGACGACGGCCATCGTTGCCGACCTACTACCGCGCAGTGCCGCCCGCGTGGTGATGCTGCTGTCGCCGATCTACGTCGCTCGGGCGGTGACGTTCGTCCTGTTCGACGCGATGCCGCGGGTGCGCCCGATCGAGTTCGCCGAGGGCCCCGGCGAACAGATCGCGGCCGTCGAGCTGCCCGGCCTGGTGTGGGTCGCAGCCCTGCTCGCCCACGTCGCGATCGCCGTCGCGTTCGCTATTCGCCGTTACCGGGACACGATCTGATGACTGCCCTCCCGCCCCCCAGCGGCCCGCCACCGCCAGTGCTCCCACCACGCGCCCCGGCGACCGCGGCCGCGCCCGGAACACCGCTCCCGGCACCCGCCCCAGCCGGTGCCGTCTCACTGCGCGGCGTGTCGAAGTGGTACGGCGACGTGGTCGCCGTGAACGACGTGTCGTTCGAGTTTCGGCCCGGCGTCACCGGCCTGCTCGGACCGAACGGCGCCGGCAAGTCGACGCTGCTGCACATGATGGCGGGCATGCTCACGCCGTCGAACGGCGACGTGTTGATCCGCGGCGAGGCCGCGTGGCGCAACATCGAGATGTTCCGCCACGTCGGCCTGGTGCCCGAGCGCGAGTCGGTGTACCCGTTCCTCACCTTGCGGGAGTACGTCGTCGCCAGCGCCAAGCTGCACGAGCTACCCGACCCCGAGGCGGCCGCCGCAGCGGCGATCGAGCAGGTCGAGATGACGGCCGCGATGGGCCGCCGGATGGGCGGCTACTCCAAGGGCATGCGCCAGCGCGCCAAGATCGCCGCCGCGCTGGTGCACCAGCCCGACGTGCTGATCCTCGACGAGCCGTTCAACGGCACCGATCCGCGCCAACGGCTGCAACTCACCGAGATGCTCAAAGGGCTCGGCGCGGGCGGCAAGACGATCGTGTTCTCGTCGCACATCCTCGAAGACGTCGAGACGCTCGCCGACGAGGTGTGCGTCGTCATCAACGGCCGACTCGCCGCCTCGGGCCCGTACCGCGAGATCCGCCGGCTGATGACCGACCGGCCGCACGCGTTCACGATCCGGTCGAGCGACAACCGCCGGGTCGCGGCGGCACTGGTCGGCCGCCCCGACATCACGTCGGTCGCGTTCACCGGCGACCGGCTCCAGGTGCAGACGTCGGACTTCGGCGAGTTCACCCAGGCGATCGCCCAGGTGCTGCTCGACAGCGGCACCGACCTGCACGACCTGGAACCCGCCGACGACTCGCTCGAAACCGTGTTCTCGTACCTCGTCAACACGCAACGCACTCCGCGCGACCTCACGCCGGGCAGGACCACGCGCCGATGAAGGTCGTCGCCAGCATCACGGCCCGGCTGCTCCTGGGCAGCAAGCGCGCCGCAGCGGTCGCGATCGTGCTGCTGATCCCGGTCGCGATCGCGATCGTGTTCCGGTTCTCCGACGAGTACCACCGCACGAACCGCGGCGACTTCGCAATCGACCTCACCAGCACGCTGATCCTCGCCTTGCTGCTACCGCTCGTAGCGCTCGTGCTCGGCACGACCGCGATCGGCACCGAGATCGAGGACGGCACGGTCGTCTTCCTGCTCAGCAAACCGGTCAGCCGGCCGGCGCTGCTGGCGACCAAGGCGTTCGTCGCCGCGCTCGCCACCGTCATACTGGCCGTGCCGACCACCGTGGCGACGGCATGGATCATCACCGGCTCGGCCGGTGACGGGGGCATCGTCGCCGGCCTCGGGCTCGCCGCACTGGTCGCCTCAGTCGTGTACACCGTGCTGTTCGCCGCGCTCAGCACCGTCACCGGGCGGGCGCTGATCGCCGGGCTGATCTACGTGTTCGTGTGGGAAGGCGTGCTCGCCAACCTGTTCAGCGGGTTGGCCTGGTTGAGCGTTCGCCAGTACGCGCTCGGGGTCGCCGACGCGGCGATCTCGCTCACCTGGTTCAGCGCCGACCTGAGCACCACCTCGGCCGTGGTGATGGCGTTGATCGCCGTCGCCGGTGCGCTGTGGATCGGCGGACGCAAGCTGGCCGCGTTCGAGATCGGCGAACGGGCCTAACCTGAACCGCATGGCCCGCACCACCACACCGGACACCGTCCAGAAGTGGCTCGAACGCGTCGTGTTCACCGGGTTCGCGGCCACCATCGCCGGCGAGGCGTGGAAGCTCCGCAAGTTCCCCAAGCGCACGTTCGGCGACCTCGACGCGACTACCCCCGCCGAACTCAGCGATCCGTCGCTCCCCGCCGACCCGCTCGTGCCGGTCGGCTACGAGTGGCGCGACACGGCCGCCAGCCTGGCCGCGTTGGGTGGCAGCATCGCGCTCGACCGGCTGGTGTGGTCGAAGCCGAACGGTGCACTCGATCGGTTCGCCTACCGCCACCGGGTCGCCAACCTGGGCAAGGTCGGCAAGGGCATCATCGGGTTCGCCGGGGCGATGGTGCTGTGGGACTTCCTGTACTACTGGGAGCACCGGTGGATGCACGAGGTGCGCGTGTTGTGGGCCCACCACGTCACGCACCACTCGTCCGAGCGCTACAACCTGTCGACCGCGCTGCGCCAGCCGTGGTCGGGCATCCTCACGCACTGGGTGTTCGTGCCGATGCCGCTGCTCGGCTTCAGCCCAGCGATGACCCGCAAGGCCGCCGAACTGAACCTGCTGTACCAGTACTGGATCCACACCGAGGCCGTCGACCGCCTGCCCGCCGAGTACGAGAAGGTGCTCAACACGGCCTCGCACCACCGTGTGCACCACGGCGCCAACCCGCAGTACATCGACAAGAACTACGGCGGCATCCTGATCGTGTGGGACAAGCTGTTCGGGACGTTCGAACCCGAGCTGCGCCGGGTGAAGTACGGGCTGACGAAGAACATCAAGACGTTCAACCCGATCAAGATCGGCTACCACGAGTTCGTCGACATCGCCAAGGACGTACGCCGGGCGACGTCGTGGCGCGACCGCCTCGGCTACGTGTTCCGCGGCCCCGGCTGGGCCTACGCCAAGCGCGCCGAGCAAGAGTTCACCGTCGCTGCCTGACCGCGACCGCGGACCGCGAAAATCGCCGCGCGCGGACCGGCGAGCGTCGTACGGTGCCACGGCGGGACGGGTGCGCCGGGCGCCCGTTCTTCGCCCGAACGGAGTCCTCGCCATGTCCGACACCACGCCATCAGTGTCCGAATCCTCCGCCTCCGGCCGAGCGCGGCCAGCATTCGGCCGTTCACGCTGGGCCGCGATCGGCGCCGCGATCGCGGTGACGCTCGGAGCCGGCGGGTTCGCCGTCGTCCGGGCAGCGAGCGACCCGTCGTCGTTCGTCCCGATCGTTCCGTGCCGGATCTTCGACACCCGACCAGCACCAGACAACGTCGGGCCGCGGAACACGCCCTTGAGACCCGGCGACGTGTTCACCGTCGACGCCCGTGGTGACTCAGGGAACTGCACCGGTATCCCTACGACCGCGACCGCGCTCGGGCTCAACGTCACCGCGGTCGGCGCCAGCGAGCAGACGTTCCTGACCGTCTGGCCCACTGGCGAGGAGCGGCCACTGACATCGTCGCTCAATCCGGCGCCGAGCCAGCCACCCGCCCCGAACGCGGTGACGACGGGCCTGTCGCCATCGGGCCAGTTCAGCGTCTACAACAGCAAAGGGCAGGTCAACGTGCTCGCCGACGTCGTCGGCTACTACCTCCCCGCGGCCGCGGGCCCGACAGGCCCGACAGGCCCAGCGGGACCGGCAGGTCCGGCAGGTCCGGCAGGCCCTCCCGGGTCCGCGAACGTGATCTACTCGCCATGGTTCACAGCTGCCGCGGCCACCGGACCCGAAGCGGACAGCACCGTCGACGGCACCAATGTGAGGATGTTGACGTTCAACGTCCCGGCGTTCACTGAAGAAGTCGTGGACACCGCGTCGGTCGAGGTGTACTTCCGCTTTGACAGCTCCAGATGGCTACTCCCGCACACCTCCAGAGCCGGCGCGCGGCCCAACACGGTCGAAGCGGTCGTCAGCCCGGGGACGCTCCGGATCACCAGGTTCACCCACGACAACACACCCCCTTACCTCGGGTTCGGCAGCGTCTCGTTCCGTTACGTCATCATCCCCGGCGGCCAGCTCGCACCTGCACCTGTACCTGCGGCTCCGCTCGCGGTCGCTGCAAACGACGACGCGCCGGCCTCGCCCTCGCCGCGGCACGACGAGCCCGACACCGAAGAATCGTCGGCCGGCTGACCGTAACGATCGGGGCCAGGCCCCAACCGTTACGGCGGGGTGGGGTTTGCGAGATATCGATTTCTCACATACAGTCGCCGGGCGTGGCGCACGACGGCCCGGCCGACGAGCTCGACACCTACAACCTGCTCCATCTGATGGCCGGCCTGCAGCCTGCTCCATCTGATGGCCGGCCTGAGCCCTCACCACGGCCCCTGATGTAGCTCTGTCAGTCGTCGATCACTGCGCTCATCACGAGCACACCTCGTCCAGCGAGCCGACCCGCGCGACGCGTGAGGTACTCGACGGACGTCAACCGCTCTGATCGACAGGCCGGACGACAACGCTCGCGGCCGCCGCGGCGCGGTGGTATCAGTCGGCGAGGGACTCGACGGTGTGGTGGGCGTTGAGCCCCGACGGGTTCGGCAACAGCCACAGCTCGGCGCGGGCTCGGCCCCGGCCCACGTCGGTGGTGCTGACGTTGGACTTGGGACTTGGGACCGCCGCTGGTGAAGCCCAGCCTGCGTAGCGCATCGCTACGACGCCAGCCTCAATCGTCGCCCTTGCGGCGAACGTCGTCGACCACGTCTTCGAGCTTGTCCTTCACGTCACCCAGCTTCTCTTTGACCTTGCCCGCCGTTTCGTCGGCCTTGCCTTCGCGCTTGAGGTCGTCGTCGTCGGTGAGCGCACCGGCCGCCTGCTTGACGCGGCCCTTGGCCTGATCGAACGTTCCGTCACTCATGGGTTGCTCCTCTGCTCGGGGTGGACCCCGAGAAGCTGCCCGACGGCTGCGCCACCCAAACCTGCCGCGCCGCTTCAGCAGTCGATAGCGGCGCGGACGGCAGCACCCACCTCGTGCCAGCGGCCGGGGGCGAGTCGGCCGAGCAGCCGCGTCAACTCGCCGCGGCCGACCGTCACGAGGTTGTCCATTGACGCGACGCCTTCACGCGCCAGGCCGTCCGCCTGCCCGACCGGGAGTTCGGTGGGGATGTGTCGTACGGTCGTCGTGACCGGCGCCACGACCACCCGTCGCAGACGGTCGATCGCCGAGTCGCGCGTGATCACCACCGCTGGGCGAGCCTTGGCATCGGCTTGCTCCAGCAGCCAGATCTCGCCCTGCCGCATCACACCCAGTCCGACCAGTCGAAGCTGCCCTCTTCCGCGTCCATGTGGGCCAGATCGCTCTTGACGAACTCGTCGTCGGTCTGGGGGATGCGGCGGTAACCCTCGGCGATCTGCTCGCCGATCTCGCGGCGCCGTTCGGCGTCGATGACCTGCTGCAGGGCGGCCCGGATCGCCTCGGCCCGGTTCTCGTAGTCGCATCGGATCACGAGCCAATCGAGGTCGCGCAAGAGTTGATCGTTGCAGCGCACCGCTACCTGTGTGGAGCTCATCCCAAGATGGTAGGCGCTTCGTCAACCGTTTCGTCAACCACGCGAGTTGACGTCGATGACGCCAGCTGCGATCGCCGCCCGGCCGTACCAGTCGGCGAGCGACTCGACGGTGTGGTGGGCGTTGAGGCCCGACGGGTTCGGCAGCAGCCACAGCTCGGCCCCCTCGAACGTGTCGTCGCTGCGGCCGAGCGGCGCCTTACGGACGCCGAACGCCTCGCGGAACGCGGTCAGCCCGAGCATTGCCACCACCGCCGGCCGGAGTTCGGCCACCCGCTGGCGCAGCC
Organism: Ilumatobacter sp.; assembly: GCA_035556435.1. Taxonomy (GTDB): domain Bacteria; phylum Actinomycetota; class Acidimicrobiia; order Acidimicrobiales; family Ilumatobacteraceae; genus Ilumatobacter. Next base: position 20,873 of record DATMEY010000023.1, read on the forward strand.
GCGCGCCACCGTCACGCAACTGCTCGGCGGTCAACTCGTCGGCTCGGGCGGTGGCGACCGGCACGAGGTTCGTGATGCCCACGCCCTTGGCGACCAGTTCGGCGCGGGCGTCGGCCGGCATGCCACCCGACGCGTCGACCTGCGTCGACGTGATCCCCGCCCGGTACAACGCCGGCCAGAAGCGGTTACCGCGCCGGGCAAAGTGGGCGTTGACGGCCGCCGTCCATAACCCCGGGTTGATCCCGACGAACAGCAGCCGGACGTCCGGCCCGAGCAGATCGTCGACCGTCGCCCCCTGGAACGCTTCGAGCTCAGCCCGCGTGAACCTCACCGTCATCGCCGGCACCGTAACCCTGGATCCACCGATCTGGCGGCTCGTTCCTCACCGCTCTCCCGTGGGCAGGGCGAACGTGGTTTCGACAAGCTCAACCACCAGACGCGGGCACCGACCAGGTGGTTGAGCTTGTCGAAACCACCGGTAGCAACACCAGCGTGCGTTTGGTGTGCGTCGGGGTGAAGCCGAGGCGTTCCAGGTTGCGCTCGGAGTCCCCGCCGGTGACGGCCGATGTGGCCGCCAAGTCACACCCGGCGCGGTAGGCGATCGCGAGTCGCTCGGTCACCAGCGTCGATTGCACGCCGCGGCGTCGCCCGGTGGGTAGCGTCGACATGCCCCCCAGCGTCGCCACACCATCGTGGACGATCAGCACCGCGCAGCCGAGCGGCCGTCCGTCGTCAGCATCGCGGGCGACCAGCAGCGATTGGCCGGCGGCTGCCGCGGCGACCGCGAACGCGTCACTCGCCCGCCGCGCGGCCGGCACCGTGATACCCCACCCGAGCGCGCTCAGTTCCTGCCATTCCGCGACACGGTCCGACGCAAGCTGCTCGACGACGACCGCACCGTGGATGGTCCCGGCAGGCTCGGCGAGCGGTCGAGCGAGCGCGGTGACCGACCCGTCGGCGGTGTAGCCGCGCCGGGCGAGCTCGTCGGTCCAATCCGGGCGGGTCAGCTCACTGACCTCGAACGCCGGCAGCACCCCAGCCGCCCCGGCGCGCGTCTCGAACCGGTCAAGCTCGGCGGGCGCCAAGGGAGCAGCGAGCCCGGCGGCGAGCACCCGGTTGACGAACAGGCCAGGTCCGCACAGCACCGCCCAGCCGTCGGCCACGGGGAACACATCGGTACCCCAGGTTGCGTCAGCTCGCGCCAGGGCCTCGGCATGGGCGACGCTGGTTGCCGCCCAGGCGCGCTCGACCCGGAGGCCGACCTCGTCAGCCGACATCGGCGGCGAGTTGGCGGACGGACGGAAGCTGGGCGAGGGCGTTGATCACGGCCGAAAACACCAGCAAGACGACCGCCCAGCCCTGGTGGCCGGCATGCCACAGGGCGAGGCAGGCCAGGCCGAACACCACCACCTTGGCGAGCGGCCGCCGCCACGAACCTCCACGCGGCGCCTTCGGTGAGGCGAACTGGTACCAAACGGTCATCGCCACGAGCGGCGCGGCGACGGCCAACAGCCACCGCACTGGGCCACCGACCGTCCACCCCCACACCGCGAACGCCGCGATGCACGCCAACTCGTCGACGAAGACGAACGTCAACACCGCCCAGCCGAGCGTTCGCATGGATCCGCCTACCTCGGGTCAGCTCCGGCGGGCGTTCAGGATCGCGGTGACCTGCTTGCCGTCGGCCTGGCCCTTGCTGGCCTTCATCACGTACCCGACCAGGGCACCCATCGCCTTGCCTTCACCGGCCTGGAACTTGGCCCATGCGTCGGGCTCGGCCGCGATCGCGGCATCGACGAGCGCTTCCAGCTCGCCCGATTCGACGGCCTCGAAGCCGAGCTCGGCGGCGATCGCCCCGGCGTCGCCACCACCGCGTTCGAGCAGCACGCCGACGACGGTCTTGGCCTGCGTAGCGGTGAGCTGCCCGCCCGTTTCGAGCGCGGTCAGCTTGGCCAGGTCGGCAGGCGACACCGCCGGCGCCTCGCCGGCCTCGGCGAACGCCTGCTGCACGTGCACGATCGCCCGGCCGAGGTCGCCGCCGGCCTCGGCCACCGCCAGCGCGTATCCGTCCTGTCCGCGCTCGACGAGCACGGCCACCGGTTCGGCGTCGGCCGTCAACCCGGCTGCCGCGGCCAGTGCGGCACGGCGCGCAGCGGGCAGCGGTGGCAGCGCGGCACGGACCGACTCGACCCACTCGGCCGCCGGGTCGAGCGGCACCAGGTCGGGTTCGAGGAAGTACCGGTAGTCGTCGGCGTCTTCCTTGGTGCGCAGCGTGTGCGTGCGCCCGTCGGCGTCGCTCCAGTGCCGCGTCTGCTGCTGCACCGCCTCGCCGGCCTCGATCATGTCGATCTGGCGGCGCGCCTCGTACTCGATCGCCCGGCCCACCGAGCGCACCGAGTTGACGTTCTTGATCTCGCAGCGCGTGCCCAGCGGGGCACCCGGCTTGCGCACCGACACGTTGGCGTCGACGCGCATCGAGCCCTCTTCCATCTTGGCGTCAGACGCGCCGATCGCCAGGAGGATCGAGCGCAGTTCGGTGACGTACGCCCGGGCCTGGTCGGGCGACGAGATGTCGGGCCGGCTGACGATCTCGACCAGCGGCACACCCGCCCGGTTGAGGTCGATCAGGGTCTCGTCGGCACCGGCAACGCGACCTTCCGAGCCGCCGACGTGCACCGACTTGCCCGCGTCTTCCTCCATGTGGGCGCGCTCGATGCCCACCCGGCTGCCGTCGGGCAGGTCGAGGTAACCGTCGACGTTGAGCGGCTGGTCGTACTGGCTGACCTGGTACGCCTTGGGCATGTCGGGATAGAAGTAGTTCTTGCGGGCGAACGTGCAGCGCTGCACCGTGCAGTTGAGCGCCAGCCCGATCCGCATCGCCAGCTCGACCGCGTGCCGGTTGAGCACGGGGAGGGCGCCCGGCAACCCGAGCGTGACCGGGTCGATGTTCGTATTCGGCTCGTCGCCGAACCGGTTCGGGCTGGCCGAGAACAGCTTCGTCCGCGTCGCCAACTCGACGTGCACCTCCAGCCCGACGACCAACTCGTACCCGTCATGCGTCCAGGCGGCGGTCACGCGACGCTCCGTTCGAGTTCGGCTGCGACTTGGAGCATCACCGGTTCACCGAGCGCGGGGGCGAGCACTTGCACGCCCACCGGCAGGCCGCCGGCACCGGTGCCGAACGGCACGCTCATCGCCGGGTCGCCGGTGAGGTTGGCAGGGATGGTGTACGTGTCGCACAGGTACATCGCCAGCGGGTCGGCCGCCTTGGCCCCGACCTCGAAGGCAACGCTCGGGCTGGCCGGCGTGAGCATCACGTCGCAGCTCGCGTAAGCCTTGGCGAAGTCGTCGGCCATCAGGCGGCGGATCTTCAGCGCCTTGCCGTAGTAGGCGTCGTAGTAGCCCGCCGACAGTGCGTACGTACCGAGCAGGATGCGTCGCTTGACCTCGTCGCCGAACCCGGCGGTGCGGGTCGCGGCGAACATCGAGTCGGCGTCGGGGCCGGCGACGCGCAGCCCGTAACGCACGCCGTCGTAGCGGGCCAGGTTCGACGACGCCTCGGCCGGGGCGATCAGGTAGTACGCCGTGAGGCCGTACGTGAACGCCGGCACGGTGACGTCGACGATGGTCGCACCGGCCGCGGCGAGCGCGGCGAACGCGGCGTCGAGGCGTTCCTGCACGTCGGGGTCGGCGCCCGCCGGCAAGTCGGTGATGCGTCCGACGCGCAAACCAGCAACACCGCGTCCGAGCGCCGCCGACAGGTCGGGCACCGGCTCGGGGATGGTGGTCGAGTCGTGCGTGTCGACACCCGACACGACCTGGAGGGCGAGCGCCGCGTCGGCAACCGTGTGCGTGAACGGGCCGATCTGGTCGAGGCTGCTGGCGAACGCCACCAGGCCGAACCGGCTGACCCGGCCGTACGTCGGTTTGACGCCCACCACACCGCACAGCGCAGCCGGCTGGCGGATCGAGCCACCGGTGTCGGAGCCGAAGCTGAGCGCGGCGAACCCGGCGGCCACCGCCGCGGCCGAGCCACCGGACGAGCCACCCGGCACGCGCGTGGTGTCGAGCGGGTTGCGGGTGGGGCCGAACGCCGAGTTCTCGGTGGACGACCCCATCGCGAACTCGTCGAGGTTGGTCTTGCCGACCGTGACCGCACCAGCGGCAGCGAGCTTGGCCACGACCGTGCCGTCGTAGGGCGGCTTCCAGCCGGCGAGGATCTTCGACGAGCACGTAGTGGGTACGCCCCGCGTGCACATGTTGTCCTTGAGCGCGACCGGCACACCGGCCAGCGGGCCGGGGTCGTTGCCGGCGGCCACCGCGGCATCGACCGCGGCCGCGGCCTCGCGAGCCTGGTCGGCAAGCACCAGGTTGAACGCGTGCACGTCACCTTCGCGGGCGTCGATCGCAGCGAGGTGCTGTTCGAGCACGTCGACCGCCTTCAGCTCACCGGACCGGACGCCCGCAGCGATCTCGGTGACCGTGCGGGTCATTGCGGCGTTCCGATCGGGGGGACCCGGAAGCGGCCGCCGGCGAGGTCGGCGTCGGGGGCTGCGGCGAGCACCTCGTCGCGGTCGAGCACGTCGCCAGGGACGTCGTCGCGCATCACGTTCACCAGAGGGTACGGCTGGGTCATCGGCTCGACGGCCGACAGGTCGAGCGCGTCGATGTCGGCGAAGTGTTCGAGCATCCCGGTCAACTGGGCCGTCGCCCGGTCGAGCTCGTCGGGCGCCAGATTCAGGCGGGCGAGCCGGGCGACATGGGCGACGTCGTCGGTGGTGAGGCGCGGTGACACGAGGGCCGAGACTACCCACCGTTCCCCCGCCCCACCCGGCCCGTTGTCCCGCGCGACGATGGCGCGGTGATCACGATCCGGTCGTTCGAGCCCAGCGACCAGACGTTCCTGTGGGACATGCTGTACGCGGCGATCTTCGTGCCGCCGGGCGACGCGGCGCCGCCGCGCGCGATCCTCACCGACCCACACCTGGCGCACTACGCCGAGGCGATAGGCACGCGCCTCGGCGACGTGGGCTGGATCGCCTCGCTGGACGGCAGTCGCGTGGGCGCGGTGTGGCTGCGGCTGTTCTCGGGCGGCGATCCGGGCTACGGGTTCGTCGACGAACACACGCCCGAGCTCTCGATCGCCGTCGCCGACGGGTTCCGGGGCACCGGGTTGGGCACCCGCCTGGTGGCGACCGCGCAGGCCGGCGTCGGCCGGTGCAGCCTCAGTTGCGACCGCCGCAACCCGGCCCTGCGGCTGTATCAGCGGGCCGGCTTCACCGTCGTCTCCACCGACGGCGACTCGCACACGATGCTGTACGACCCAGCGCACCCCACCCGAGCCTGAATCCACCGACCGCTTGCAACTGCTCGTAGGCATCGTCCCCGTCCACGACGGTTACGGCGACGTGAGCCCCGATGGCACCGTTCGTGAAGCCCAGCCTGCGTGGCGCTTGAACGCAGAACGTTACGGAGCCTGTTGCTCGGCGAGCCAGGCGTCGACGCGACGGGCGGCCTCGGCGGGGTCGACGTCTTCGACGCGGGTGAGGATCGCCCACCGGTGGCCGAACGGGTCGAGCACCGCACCGAAGCGGTCGCCGGTCACGAACGTCGACGGCTCCTCGGACGGCGTCGCACCCGCGTCGACCGCGGCCTGCCACACCGCGTCGACGTCGTCGCAGTACAGCACGTACGAATGGTTGACCGCGTTGGTGCCGTCGGGCGCGACCAACCCCATCGACGGGGCCGGGTCGCCGAGCTGGACCCGGCCGTACGGGAACTGCAACTCGGCATGCGGAACGGTGCCGTCGGGCAGTTCGTTGCGTGACACCTCGGTGGCGCCGAACACCGACGTGTAGAAGTCGATCGCCTCGGCGGCCGGCGACACCACCAGGAACGGGGTGATCGACGTGTAGCCGGTGGGCGGATTCTGTGGTGTGTTCATGGCGTTCACGTTCGTACAGTCCCGAAGGTGACGTCTTGCAGAAAGGCGACGCGGACGCTGCCGCCCGAGCTGCCGTTGCCGCCGACCGGAACCTCCCGGGGCACGTTGCGCCCCGACGACGGTAGCGGAATGCCCCAGTCGGCCCGCTACCTGCCGAGCGCGGCGGTCGGCGTGTACGTCGAGCACTACTGGACGGTGCGCTGGTCGCAGCCCGCCCCGGCCCGGCGGGCGGTGCTCAGCCATCCGGCCATCCACCTCACGGTCGAGGACGGCGACGGGCGGCTGCACGGCCACGACCTGCCGGCGGCGCTCGTCCACGGCGTGGTGCGGGGCACGTTCGAGGTCGACCTCACCCCGTCGGGCTGGGTGTTCGGCGCGCGATTCCGCCCCGGCGGATTCACCGCCCTCACCGGCATCGGCGCCGGCGGGTTGACCGACCACATCGCCGACGCCGGTGACGTGCTCGACGGTGCCGACGCGCTGCGGTCGGCGGTGCTCGCGGCGAGCGACGACGCTGGGCGCATCACCGCCTTCGACGAGTGGCTCACGCCCCGCCTACCAGCCGCGGTCGACCCGACCTATGCCCGGACGCTGCAAATCGTCGCCGGGATGCTTGATCGCACCGTGCACCGTGCCGAGGACGTCGCCGCCTCCGAGGGCTGCTCGCTGCGCACGCTCCAGCGCCTGTTCGAACGGTACGTCGGCGTGGGCCCGAAGTGGCTGATCACGCGCTACCGGCTGCACGACGCGCTGGCTCTGATCGACTCCGACGAGTCACTCGAGACCCCGGTCGACCTGGCCGCGCTCGCCGCCGAACTGGGCTGGTTCGACCAGGCCCACTTCACCCGCGACTTCACCGCTCACGTCGGCGTCAGCCCCCAGGCCTACCGCGCCCGCCCCCGCTGACCGCCCTCCAGGAGGGGTCAGCGGGTGGCCAGGCTGATGATCGCGCGGATGTTGTTGCCGACGACGACGCCCATCAACAGCACGCTGAACGCCAACGCCCACGCGGCGTTGCGGCGCACCTTCCACTCCGGTCGTTTCCGGAGCGACAGCCCGCGGTTCATCCACTCGTACTTGTGTCCGCGCTCGGCGGTCACCGCCAGCCGCCACACCATGGCCACACCGATCAGCACCTTCAGCGTGCACATCCCACCCACGCCGAGATGCTCGATCGCCCACACGCCGAGCGGATTGCCCTCGCGGGCGCCGCCGTCGGCGTAACGCGTGAGGGCGACGTAGGTGGTGAGCCCGTCGAGCATCATCAACAACGCACCGGCCAGCCAGAACGGCCGCAACATCTGGCGCGACGTCAGCGATGGCGGGTTCGGTTCGCGTTCGCCGGCGATCGACAGGTCCTCGGGGGCCGACAAGTCCTCGGGAACCAACGTCGCGTGCATCTCCCCAGCCCACTGCCTACCACGCCGCGCGTTCAAGCCGCACGGGCGTTATCTGACATTCGCCGGACCTCTCGGCCGCGAACTCCATCCGCTCTGCCACCCTCAGTGACCGACGTTGACGATTACTTGAGCACTTTGCGTTCACGCGCCACGCACGCTGGGTTGCACCGGCGGTGCACCAGGGTCAGCGTTGCCGCAACCGCCGCCGACTGGTGCAACGGCTTGCGAGCGCACGCTGTCACCAGTGGGTCGAGGTTGGACCTGACGTCGAGGGTCGTGTGCGCCCGGCGGTTCGACTGGCTCAACCGCCCGGTGGATGCGTCGTCTGTGTGGATGCGGTGACCACGACGTACACACCGACCACCACGAGCGCACCGCCGAGCAACTCCACCACGCCCAGTTGCTCACCGCGGATCAGCCACCCGAACAGCACACCGAACAGCGGCACGAGGTACGCCGACGCGGCCGCGTGGGTGGGGCTGGCCCGGCGCACCACCGTGGCCAGCAGCGCGAACGTCACCGCCTGGGACGGGATCGCCGAGTAGAGCAGCGGTAGAAACAGCCCCCAGCCAGGGTCGACCTGGTCGGCGCCCTCGACGAGCAGGCCGAACGGCACGAGCACCACCGCCGACAGGATCAGCTGGATCGCCACCAGCATCACCGGCGATACACCGGTCATGTCCTGCCACTTCATGTGAACCGTGCCGTAGGCCCACGCCACGGCCGACAGCACGAGCACCACCACGCCGATCGTCTGGCTGCCGCCGTCCATCGCCGGGGCAGCGAGCGTGACCGTGCCGGCGAAGCCGACGACCAGGCCGAACACCGACCGCCCGGCGATGCCGACGCCGAGCAGCAGGACGGTCAGCACTGCCGTGAACAGCGGCATCGTGCTCGACAGCAGCGAGGCGACGCCAGCTGGAACACGCCGCGTACCCATCACCAGCAGCGCGCTCGACACGGTGGTGATGCTGAGGCTGACGACGGCGATGTTGACCCAATCGCGCCGCTGCCGGGGCGGGCGCTCGCCGCGCAGGAGCGCGAAGCCGAGCAACACCGGCCCGCCGATCGCCGAGCGCATCGCCGTCAGCAGGATCGGCGACGAGTGCTCCAACCCGTATTTGAGCACCGTGAAGTTGAGCCCGATCAGCGCCGCCACCAGGGCGACGGTGGCAAGGGTCAACCGGGTCGACACGCCCGGCAGTCTGCCGGGCCACTCGTCAGACCAGGGTGGTTTCGACAGGCTCAACCACCGGGAGCAGGCGCTGACCAGGTGGTTGAGCCGGTCGTTACCACCGGGAGCAAGAAGCAACTGGACGGTATCGCGCTCACACCGGCACGGCGGCGCGGTCGACGGGCGGGCCGACGTAGTGCGCGCTCGGGCGGATCAACTTGCCGGCGGCAGCCTGCTCGACTGCATGGGTCACCCAGCCGATCACCCGGCTGACGGCAAACGTCGGCGTGAACATCTCGCGCGGCAGGCCCACCGTGGCCATGATCACGCCGGCGTAGAACTCGACGTTGCTCGGCAGCGGGCGGTCGGGCTTGAGCTCGGCGAGCGTGGTGAGGATCTCGGTCTCGATCGCGATCGCCTGCTCGACGAGCGCGCCATCACCCTCCTTGGCGAGCGACTCGGCAACCTGACGCAACAACGCCGACCGGGGGTCGGGGGCGCGGTACACGGCGTGGCCGAAACCCATGATGCGCCGCCCAGCGGCCACCTCAGCACGCACCCAGGCCGCGGCCCGGTCAGGCGTTCCGATCGCGTCGAGCGCATCGAGTGCCCGGCTGGGCGCGCCCCCGTGCAGCGGGCCGGCAAGCGCTCCGATCGCGCTGCACACCACATCGGCCAGGTCGGCACCGGTCGAGGCAGCCACACGGCCGGTGAACGTCGACGCGTTGAAGCCGTGGTCGACCGTGAGGATCAGGTACTGCTCGAGCGCCCGGGCATGGGCCTCGGTGGGTGCCATCCCGGTGACCGCGTGCAGATAGGCCGCCGCATGGCCCGCGCTCGGCTGGGGCTCGACCGGGCGCAGCCCACGGGCGCTGCGGTACAGCCCGGCGAGGATACCCGGCACCACCGCGGCCACCCGCCGTGCCTGTGCTCGCCGTTCGGCTTCGGTGAGGTCGAGCATGGGGTGGAGGCCGAGTGCCGACCCACCCGCCGACAGCACCGCGCGGAGCTGGGCGAGCGGGCTGGCGGTCGTGGCCGCGACGGCGGCGATCACCGGGTGCAGTTCGCGAGGTACAGCCCGCGCGCCGGCCAACGTCGCCCGCCACCGGCTGTCGGCGTCAGAGTCGGGCAGCTCGCCGGTGTCGAGCAGGTACCACACGTCCTCCAGCGAGCGGGTCCGGGCCAGTTCGACAGCGTCGTACTGGCGGTAGTGGTAGAAGCCGGCATCACCGTCAACCGAGCCGATCTCGGTGTTGGCGACAGCGACGTTGTTGAGGCCGGCGGGAACGTCGATGAGCGCTTGCATGGAGCCGATTCAACGCCGGTCGACACGCGTTGATCAACGTTGATTCGATCAACGTTGACTGATCCACGTCGCGGTGCCAGGCTGACCACCGTGACGACCTGGGTGCGCGCCGACGAGGTGGTTCGGATACTCGGCATCAGCAAGCCGACGCTGTACGCCTACGTGAGCCGCGGGCTGATCGAACGCCACGCCGCGGTCGACGGGCGCACGTCGCTGTACGCGCGCGCCGACGTCGAGCGGTTGGCCGCGCGCACCCGCAGCAGGGCGCCGGCAGAACGGCCGACGATCGACGTCCAGGTCACCTCGGCCGTCACCGAGTTGCACGACGACGGCCTGCTGTACCGCGGCCACGCTGCCGACCAGCTGGCCCGCACGACGACGTTCGAACAGGTTGCCGAGCTGCTGTGGACGGGAACGTTGCCCGGCGCCCCAACGGTGTGGCCGGTCGACCGAAACGCGCTCGCACGCGTCACCGGCGCGATCAGCGCGGCTGGCGTTGCCGACCCGCTGACCCGACTCGCGCTCGCCGCGGCGGTGCTCGCCGACGACGATGACGGCGCGGGTGGCCCGCCCGAGGCAGCTCGTCGACTGCTCGCGCTCGTACCGAGCGTGCTCGGAGGGCCGCTTACCGGCGACGTCGCCAGCCGCCTCACCCGCGCCTACGTGCGGCGGCCGACACCCGAATTGGTCGCCGCCTTCGGCCGCGCGCTCGTGCTGCTCGCCGACCACGAGTTGGCGACGAGCACACTCGCGGTACGGGTGGCCGTGTCGGTCCGCGCGAACCCGTACGCCGGCCTCGCGGTCGGTCTCCACACGGTGGGTGGGGCGTTGCACGGCGGCGCCGCGGCTCACGTGACGGCGTTGTTCGCCGATGCCGGCCGACGCGCCCCAGTGGACGCGCTCGCCGAGCCACTGGCCGACCGGCGACGCCTGGCCGGCTTCGGCCACTCGATCTACCGCAACGCCGATCCGCGGGTGGCCCCGTTGATGGAGTCGGTGGAGTCCGTCGCCGCCGCCCTGGGAACACACGCAACCGAGCGGCTGGCGACGGTGGAACAGGTGGGTGCCGAGGGCATGCGCCGGCTCGGGCGTCACGCCAACGTCGACTTCGCGCTGGGTGCATTGCTGTACGTCGCCGAGCTACCGCCCGACGTGCCGCTCTTCGCGGTCGCCCGCATCGCCGGCTGGGCCGCCCACGACGCCGAGGAACGCACCGAGCACCCCGTCCGCTACCGCGGCCTCGCCCGCCGCCCGGTGGTTTCGACAGGCTCAACCACCTTGAGTCGCGCCGGCCAAGGTGGTTGAGCCTGTCGAAACCTCAGTGGGGGACGGTGCGTTGCATGAAGACGAGGGTGAGCCAGCGGCCGAACTTGGTACCCACCTCGGGCATCCGGGCGGTTTCCACGAAGCCGAGCCGGCGATGGAACTCGATCGAGGCGACGTTGCTGGAGTCGATGCCGGCGATCAGGACGTGGATGTCTCGGCGGCGGGCCTCGGCGAGCAACGCGTCGATCAACGCCCGACCGATGCCGTGCCCGTGGTGCCCGGCGGCCACGTGGACCGTCAGCTCGGCCGAGTGCCGGTAGCCCGGTAGCCGGGCGCTGTACCGGAACAGGCTCCACGTCGTATAGCCGACCACCACACCGTCGAGCTCGGCCACGAGCACCGGGTTGGCCGCCTCGTGTTGCGCCGCGAACCAGGCCGTCATCTCGGCTGCGTCGGCGAGATGTTCGCGGTAGGTGTACGTCTCGGTGGCGATCAGCGCGTTGAACAGCTCGCCGATCGCGGCCAGGTCGGCTGCGACCGCATCGCGGATCAGCACATCACGGATCGGCACGGTCGAGTTCGGGGAACTCGGGCGGATCGGCGACCGCGTCGAGTGTGTCCGGGTCGAGTGCGTCCGGGTCGACCCCGTCGAGCGCGGCCAGTTCGTCGAACGACTCGTCGTCGGGCAGCACGTCATCGAGCACATCGTCGGGCAGCACATCGTCGTGAGCCGGCGAGGCCGGGACCGGCCACTCGCGGCGCCTGCCGGCGACCAGCCACACGATGCCACCGACGATCAGCGCCATCGCCATCCACTGGTTCCACCGCAACCCGCCGAGCTCGCTCGCCGGGTCGATCCTCAGGCTCTCGATCCACAACCGCCCGACGCCGTAGCCGAGCACGTAGACCGCCAGCAGCTTGCCCGGCGCGAGCCGGTTACCCCAGCGCCGGTCGATCCACAGCAGCACGCCGCACAGGGCCAAGTTCCACAGCGACTCGTACAGGAATGCCGGGTGGAACGTCGTACCTTCGGGGTGGCCGGCATTGTGGGCCGGGTCGATTTCGAGCGCCCACGGCAGGTCGGTCGGCCTGCCGTACAGCTCTTGGTTGAACCAGTTGCCCCAGCGCCCGATTGCCTGGGCGAGGGGCAGCGACGGCGCTGCCAGCGACATGACCACCAACGGCGGGATGCCGCGTTGACGCCCGGCATAGACCCCGACGACGACGCCGAGGGCGATGCCGCCGGGGACGCCCAGCCCGCCCTCCCAGATCTTGGGAATGTCGCCGAGGTTGTCTTTGAACCGGTGCCAGTCGGTGACCACGTGGTACAGCCGGGCGCCGACCACGCCGCCGGCAACGCCCCACATACCGATCGCGCTGGCGTCGTCGCGGGTGCCGTAGCCGCGTTCCTCCAGGCGCTTGCCGAACAGCCACACGGCGGCGATCACGCCGAGCGCGATCATCAGCCCGTACAGCCGCAGGTTGAGCGGCCCAATCGAGATCCGGTCGAACGACGGGCTGGGAATCGACGCCAGCAGTGCCGTGGGGACGATGATGGGCATCAGCGCACCCGGGCCGCGTCGGCGAGGCGGGCCACGAACTCGACCGTGCCGTCGGTGACGATGTCGCGGTCGTAGTCGATGGTGGCGACGTGAAAGCCGCGCTCGAGCCATGTGTGCTCGACCGGGCCGCCCCACGTCGCCGCGAGGAACTCACTGTCGGCCGGGTCGACCACATGGTCGTTGCGCGACGTGAACAGCCGCAGTGGCACGGTGCCCTGCGAGACGCGTCGATCGAGTGGCCCGGCCCCGTCGGTCAGCAGCGACCGCAACGGCGCCAGCGGCGAGTCGGTGTACGACGGGTCGTAAGCGTCGGGGTCGGCGATGTCGGACGGGCCGCCGGGTGCCACCGCATGGCCGTCGTCGATCAGGTCGTCGATCAGTGCGTGGACGTCGGCGTCGCGGTCGCGCACGAGCGGGTTGATGGCGACGACACCGACGACAGGATGGTCGAGCGCGGCCGTGAGGGCGAGCGTGCCGCCCATGCTCTGACCGACCACCACGATCTGCGTGGCGTGCTCGGCCAAGGTCGCGTAGGCCCGTTCGACATCGGCGTACCAGTCGGCCCAGGTGGTGCCGACCATGTCGTCGATGTGGGTGGCGTGACCGGCCAGCAGGGGCAACTCGACGTGGTGGCCCGCCGCCGCCAACCCCTCGGCGATCGGCCGCATCGAGACCGGCGTTCCCGTGAACCCGTGGATGACGAGCACACCGATCGTGGCGCCGGGCGCCCGATGTCGGTACGGCTCGCACCCTGACTTGACCGGCCATGTCACGGAGCCGTTCTACCAGGATCGGCGACCCGCTCGGTAGGACCGACTTGACCGGTGGGTCAAGCGGCGGGTCTACTGGAGTCCGTGACTGCGTCCGCCGCACCAGCGCGCCAGCTCACCGAGCAGGGTCGTGAACGCAAGCAGCAACTCGTCGACGCGGCGGTGGTGCTGTTCTCGGAACGCGGCTACGCGAAGACGCGCATCAGCGACATCTGCGCCGCGGCAGGTGTCGCCAAGGGCCTGTTCTACTGGTACTTCCCCACCAAGCTCGACCTGTTCGCCGAGCTGGTGCGGGTGATGCGGCGCAGCTTGCGCCAAGCCCAGGCCGCCGCGTTCCGGCCCGGCGACGATGCGGTCGCACGAATCGTGCACGGCGCCGAGGCGAGCGTGCTGTTCATGGCCGAGCACGCCAACTACTTCGCCCTCGTCGACACGGAGAAGTCCGACCCGGCGCTCAGCAAGGTGCTCTCGGAGGGCTCGGGCGTGTATCTCGACGACGTGCTCGCACTCGTCCGTGAAGCCCAGGCCGCGGGCCAACTCCCCGACATCGACCCGCACGTGTTGTGCTTCGGGGTGCTCGGCGCGGTGTCGTCGTTCAGCAATGCCTGGCGCAGCGGACGCCTCGACCTGCCCGCCACCGAACTGGCCGGCCACGTCGGCCGCTGGGTCGCCAACGCCCTGCGCTAGTCCCGGTGGCAACGACCGGCTCAACCACCTGGGCCAAGGTGGTTGAGCCTGTCGAAACCACTTCGCTGCACGGCCCGGGCCCTACAGGCCGAGTTCGGGGTCGCGGGCACGCATCACGGTGACGAACGCGGCGACGATCTGCGGGTCGAACTGGACGCCGCTGCCCGACACCACGAACCGTGCCGCTTCCGACGCCGGCCATGCCCGCTTGTAGGGGCGCTCGCTGCACAGCGCGTCGAACACGTCGGCGACACCGACGATCCGCCCCGACAACGCGATCGACGTACCGCGGATGCCGAGCGGGTAGCCGCCGCCGTCCCACCACTCGTGGTGCGACTGGGCGATCTCGGCCGCGGTCTGGAACATCGGCGTGCTCGTCGCCGCGAGGATGCGGTGGCCCATCGACGTGTGGGCCTTCATCAGCTCGTACTCCTCCACCGTCAACGGCCCGGTCTTGCGCAGCACCGAGTCGGGCACGGCGACCTTGCCGACGTCGTGCAGGCGGGCGGCCATGCGCAACTGCTCGCACCACTCGGGTGGCTCACCGAGCGCGTGGGCGAGTTCGGCAGCCAGGTCGCCCACCCGCCCGGTGTGCTCGCCGTTGGCCGAGTCGCGGAACTCCATCAGCGTCGCCAGCTGCTGGAACGCCTCGAGCGTGTGCGCGTCGAGCGACGCCGCGTCGAACACCGCCTGGTCAAGGTCGCTGGCGGGAGCCGGGGGCGCCGTGCTGCGCAGTCGCACCAGCTCGCCCTGGAGTCGGGCCTGGGAGGTCTCGTGCGACACCTGCAGCGTGCGCACGCGCAGGTCGGCGGCGTGCGTGAACATCTGCCGATGCAGCGCGTCGTGGCGCTCGCGGGCTTCGAGTGCCTCCTCGAACCTGCCGCTGCGCTTGAACGCGGTGGCCAGCAGTTCGTCGATCTCCAGTTCGTACTCACGCGAGCCGGTGCGTTGCGACAGGTCGAGCGCGGCCTGG
Organism: Ilumatobacter sp.; assembly: GCA_035556435.1. Lineage (GTDB taxonomy): Bacteria > Actinomycetota > Acidimicrobiia > Acidimicrobiales > Ilumatobacteraceae > Ilumatobacter. Next base: position 35,955 of record DATMEY010000023.1, read on the forward strand.
AGCACGGCGATCGCCTCGTCGAGCACCCCCCGCCGCAGCGCCACGCGCCCCTCGGCCACGATCACACCGAGATGCGCCGCGGCCGACGGCTCGGCCCCCGCGTCCGATCGGGCAGCCAGCGTCAGGCGAGCCTCGTGGAAGCATTCGATCGCGCGGGCGTGGTCGGCCAGGCCCATGTAGGCCTCGCCGAGGTCGGCGAGCAGGCTGGTGACGATCGACGGCTGATGGTCGCGGGCCAGCGCCACCGCCCGGCGCCCCGTCGACACCGCCGCCAGGTACTCCGACCGCGAGGCCCGGATGCGGGCGATGTTGCCCATCACGAGGGCCACCAAGTCGTGCCGCCCGTACGGCTCGGCGGCCGCCAACGCCTGCTCGTAGGTGACGATCGCCCGGTCGGTGTCGCCCATCGAGTGGTAGATCGCGGCGATCGTGTTCAAGATGTTGCCGGCATCGACACCGTCGGTGGATGCCTGGTACAGCTCGAGCGCGCGCTGGCATCGTTCGAGCGCTTCGCCGAAGCTCGACGCCTGATAGTGCACGACGCCGAGCAGGTGCACCGACCACGCCTCGAGCACCCGATGACCGTGGGCGGCAGCCAGCTCGCTGGCCTCGAGCGCCAGGCCGAACGCGTCGTCGGGTTGCCCGCCGGCGTGGGCCAGGCTGGCCAACCGGTACAGCGCTTCGGCCTCGCCCACCCGGTCGGCTTCGGCCCGGGCCACCACGCGGGCCTGGAGCGCCAACTGGCGGGCGACACCCGGGCTGGCATCCTGCTCGTCGGCGGCCCGCTCCAGCAGCTCACGCACGGCCGCAGACGCGGCGGGGCCACCGGAGGTCACCACAGGATCCACCCCCGTTCATCGGGCACCACAGCAGCCCACTTGAACATCTCTTGAGGCACGCGCATTTCGGTCTCGGTGGCTGGGCGACGGTACGTATCCTCTCCCGGATGGCATCGCGCGGCAGCTCCGGACCGGCCGCCCGCCACATCGAACGCTCGGCTCTCACGGCGCTGATTCCGGTGGTCGCGCTGGTGCCGTTCTGGTTGCTGGCACTCGCCGCCGTGTGGTTGCCGGTCCGGTTGGTCACCGGCGTGCCGTACTGGTGGTTCCCCGTCGGCTGGCTGGCGCTCGGCATGCTGCTGCTCGTGCCGTGGGTGCAGATCGCGGTACTGACGCGACTGCTCGGGGCACGCCGCCCGCACACCGACGAACTGGCCGTAATCGACCCGTTGTGGCGCGACCTCGCGGTACGCGCCAACCTGCCCCAGGCGAGCTTCGCCGTGCGCGTGATCGACTCCGACGAGCTCAACGCCTACGCCTGCGGTGGGCGCCTCGTCGTGGTGACCAGTTTCGCCATCGACACGTTGCCACCAGCGCAGTTGGCCGGGGTGCTCGCCCACGAGCTGAGCCACCACCTCGGCTGGCACACCGCCGCGCTCACCGTCGGGCACTGGCTGTCGTTGCCGGTCGTGCTGCTGGCCCGGGTGGGGTTCTTCCTCCAGAACGTGGCCCGCGCGGCCACCGACAGCTTCGCTGCCGACTCGGCCGCGCTGACGGTGCTCGGCCGCGGTGTGGCGTACGTGCTGACCGGCGTGTCGTGGGTGTTCCTCGCGGCCCTGTACGCGTCGGATGCGCTCGCCAACCTGGTGGGCCACAGCTCGGAGTTCGAGGCCGACCGGCGCGCCGTGCGGATGGGATACGGGCGACCGCTGGCCGACGCGCTGCGGGCCGTGATCCGCCTCGGCGGTGGGGGCCGTGCCGTGGGCTGGCGGGCCCGCCTGGCGGCGTCGCACCCACCGGCACGCACCCGCGTCGCCCGCATCGAGGCAATGCTGCGTCACCCCAGCGGCTGACTCAGCCGAGCGCGACATCGGCGACCGTGGCGGCGAGCACGCGGATGAGGTCGTCGGGGGCGAGGGCGAGGTCGAGGCCACGCTTGCCGCCCGACACGTAGATCGTGTCAAACAGGGTGGCGGTCTCGTCGAGCACGGTGGGCAGCGGCTTGCGCTGGCCGAACGGGCTGATGCCGCCCACCACGTAGCCCGTGAGCCGCTCGGCCAGCTTGGGCTCGCACATCTCCACCCGCTTCGTGCCGAGTGCGACGCCGACCGCCTTGAGCGACAACTTGCCGCTCACCGGCACGATCGCCACGGCCTGGGCGGCACGACCCGCCGGGTCGTCGTAGGTGACCAGCAACGTCTTGAACACCTGGTCGGGGTCGAGCCCCAGCTTGGCCGCGGCCTCGCGCCCGAAGCCGTCGGCAGCACGCTCGTCGCGCTCGTACTCATGCGTCGCGTAGGCGACGCCCGCCGCCTTGAGCTGCTCGATCGCCGGCGTCACGGAAACATTCTGGCAAGACGTGACGGAACTCGAACACGTAGGTTCGGACCGTGCGGATCCACTCCGACCCCTCCACCGACCCCACCGACTACCCGTTCGTGCACCAGGTACGGGTGCGCTTTGCCGAGACCGACGCGATGGGCATCGTCCACCACTCGCGCTACCTGCCGATGATGGAGGAGGCCCGCGTGCGCTATCTCGACCACGTCGGCCACCCGTACGACGAGATCCGCGTCGACGGCGACATGGCCGTGCTCGAGGTGTCGTTGCGGTACCGCCAACCGCTGCGCTTCGACGAGCAGGTCGACATCCACCTCAAGCTCGCCGATGTCACCCGCACGACGTTCCAGATGCAGTACCTGCTCGCGGTCGCCGGTGACATCCGCGCCACCGGCGTCACCGCCCACGGTTGCCTCACCCCCGACGGCCGCCCAACCCGCCTCCCCGGCTGGCTCCGCGCACTCGCCACCGGTTGAGGCCGGCCGCACAGGGTGCACCGGCGGTCCCTGCACAGAGCTGAGGGTCTACGGTCGCGATCGTGAGTGAGCCGATCGTCGGGGCGATCGCCCGGCCGCAGTTGCCGCCTGAACGGATCCGCGATGTCGCGCTCGCTGCCGAGGCGGCCGGGCTCGACGAACTGTGGTTGTGGGAGGACTGCTTCTGGGAGGGCGGCATCTCGATGGCCGGGGCGGTGCTCGGCATGACCAGCCGGGTGAAGGTCGGGGTGGGGTTGCTGCCGATGCCGCTGCGTAACGTGGCCCTGGCGGCGATGGAGATCGCCGCGCTCGACCGGTTGTTCCCGGGGCGCTTCGTCGTCGGGCTCGGACACGGCGTGCAGGACTGGATGGGCCAAGCCGGCGCTCGGGTGGCCTCGCCACTCACGCTCGCTCGCGAGTACTTCGCCGCGTTGCGCGGCCTGCTCGCCGGCGACGAGGTCACCACGTCTGGTCGTTACGTGGGCCTCGATCGGGTCCGGCTGGTCTGGCCACCGGCGACACCGACCGCGCTGCACATGGGCGCCACCGGGCCGAACTCGTTGCGCCTCAGCGGCGAGATCGCCGACGGCACGATCCTGTCCGGCGAGACCCTGCTGGACGAGGTTGCCCGGTCGTGCGAACTGGTCCGCGAGGGTTGGGGCACCCGGCCGGGCGCGCCGGTGATCACCGCCTTTGTTCCCGCCGACCTCGGCGCGGCCGGCGCGGCGGAACAACTCGACGCGTGGTCAACCGCCGGTGCCGACCGGGTGGTCTTCGGCCCCGGCGAAGACGAACCCGACCCCGAGGCCTTCGTCGCCCGGGTCGCCGCTCTCCGAGGTGGTTGAGCCGGTCGTTGCCACCGTCGTGGGAACGACCGGTGGTTTCGACAGGCTCAACCACCTCGGCGGACCGGTTGGGTACCGCACACCCTCTGCCGAATAGCGTTGCGGTGTGCGTTCCCCCAAGGACTTCTTCAAGCCGCTCGCCGTGGGCGCGCCGGCGCCGCCGCACGAGATTCCCGTGCGGCCGAGCCGGGCGATCCACTTCTTCCCAGCGCACAACGAGAAGATGCGCGGCAAGCTACCCGACCTGGCACCCACCGTCGACGTGCTGCTCGCCAACCTGGAAGACGGCGTGCCGGCTGCCGACAAGGACGCCGCCCGGGCCGGCCTGGTCGACGTCGCCAAGAACGTCGAGTTCGGCGACACCCAGTTCTGGACCCGCGTCAACAGCCTCGACTCACCGTGGGGTCTCGACGACCTCACCGCGGCCGTGCTCGACGCGGGCGACGCACTCGACGTGATCATGATCCCGAAGGTCGAGGGGCCCGAAGACATCCACTACGTCGATCGCCTGCTCGCCCAGCTCGAAGCCAAGGCCGGCCTGACCGAGCCGCTGCTCGTCCATGCGATCCTCGAAACCTCCCGCGGCGTCAGCAACGTCGAGGAGATCTGCAACGCCTCGCCGCGCATGCAGGGCCTGTCGCTCGGCCCCGCCGACCTGGCCGCCAACCGGCGCATGAAGACCACCCGCGTCGGCGGCGGCCACCCCGGCTACGTGGTGCGCCAGGACCCGAACCCCGACGACGCCGAGGCCCCCCGGGCCACCTACCAGCAAGACCTGTGGCACTACACGATCGCCCGCATGGTCGACGCCTGCGCTGCGGCCGGCATCCTCCCCTACTACGGCCCGTTCGGCGACATCGCCGACACCACCGCCTGCGAGGACCAGTTTCGCAACGCCTACCTGCTCGGCTGCGTCGGCGCGTGGTCGCTGCACCCGGCCCAGATCGCGATCGCCAAGAAGGTGTTCAGCCCCGACCCTGCCGACGTCGCCCACGCCGCCCGCGTGATCGAGGCGATGGGCGACGGCACCGGGGCGATCATGCTCGACGGGAAGATGGAGGACGACGCCTCGGTCAAGCAGTGCCAGGTGGTGGTCGCGCTCGCCAAGCAGCTCGCCGCCCGCGACCCCGAGCTGGCCGCCGCGTACGGGTTCGGCGCATGACCCTGCGTTCAAGCGCCACGCAGGCTGGGCGTCCCCAGCGGTGCAGCGGGGTCAACATGGATGCAATCGCCGTGGGCTGGGGCAAGGCTTGCGAGCGGCTGCAGCGATCGGTGGATCCAGGATGACGTCCTCCGAGCTGCGGCCGCGCCGGTCGGTGCTGTACATGCCGTCGTCGAACCAGCGTGCGCTCGACAAGGCCAAAGACATCCCCACCGACGCGCTGATCTTCGACCTCGAGGACGCGGTCGCCCCCGACGCCAAGGCCGACGCCCGCACCAACGCGGTCGCGGCGGCCGGGTCGGGCGCGTACGGCAACCGCGAGATCACCATCCGGGCCAACGGGCTCGACACACCGTGGGGCGCCGACGACCTGGCCGCGATCGCCACGTCGGGAGCGGCCGCGGTCGTGGTCCCCAAGGTCGGCTCGGCCGCCTACCTCGACGACGTGTCGGCCCGCCTCGACGCGGCGGGTGCACCGGCCGGCCTCACGATCTGGGCGATGGTCGAGACGCCCACGGCGATCCTCGACGTCCGCCACATCGCCGGCCACCCACGGGTGAGCGCGCTGGTGATGGGTACCAACGACTTGATCAAAGAACTGCGCTGCGGGGTCGCTCCCGACCGCACCCCGCTGATCCCGCACCTCGCCACCGCCCTCCTGGGTGCCCGCGAGGCCGGCAAGGTGATCCTCGACGGCGTCTACAACGACGTGCGCGACCCCGACGGGTTCGTGGCCGAGGCCCGCCAGGGCAAGCTGCTCGGGTTCGACGGCAAGACGCTCGTGCACCCCAGCCAGGTCGAGCCCACCAACGAGGTGTGGGCCCCGTCGGCCGACGAGGTCGACTACGCCGAGCGCGTGATCGCCGCCTTCGACGAAGCGGTCGCCGAGGGCCGCGGCGTGGTCACCGTCGACGGCCGGATGATCGAGAACCTCCACGTCGACAACGCCCGCCGAGTGCTCGCCGTCGCCAAGGCAATCAACGCACTCGATGGTTGAGGTCGCTCACGCTGCGGTGGCAACGACCGGCTCAACCACCTTGGGCGCGGTGACGCCGAGGGCTTGGCGGATCGCCAGGCCCGACAGCACCGAACCGACCACGAAGGCGATGGCCAGGGGTGTCACGGTGCCGTTGAAGGCGGCGTCGATGCGGCTGCCGATCAACGCCCCGAACACTTGCGGGGCGGCACCGATCAACGCCGCCGCCGAACCGGCCACGTGCCCGAGCGGCATCATCGCCGCCGAGTTGATGTTGACCATCAGCACCTGCTGACACATCAGCACCGAGATCAGGATCGGCAGGAACAGCGCGAACGGAGGTGTGCCGCCGGTGGCCAGCACGACGGTGCACAGCGTGGCGGTCGTCGCGACCTGACCGCAGGCGACGACGACCAAAATGCGGCGCAGCCCGACCGACTCGACGAGCCGGCCGTTCGTGGCAGTGGCGAACGCCATCACCAGCGCCACCGCTGCGAAGGTCAAGACGAACCAACGCTTGAGGCCGAACACCTCGTCGATGATGTTCTCCGACGAGGCGATGTACGACATGAACGAGCCGGTCATGACGACCGTCGCGGCGATCCAGCCGAACGTGCCCGGCGTGGACAACACGGTGCGCCAGTCGGACCACATGCCCCGTACCGACAGCGGCTCTCGGTCGGTGACCGGCTGCGTCGGCGGGAGGTACAGCGAGGCGACGAAGATCAACCCGGCGACCACGACGCACAGCCAGATCGTGAGCTGCCACGGGCCGATCGCCAGTAGCCCGGCTCCGAGTGCGGGGGCGAGCATCGGCACGATCAGGAAGATCGACATGATCGACGACATCTGCTTGGCCATCGCCGCCCCGGAGTAGGCGTCGCGCACCATCGCCATGACGGCGACGCGAGGGCCGGCAGCACCGAGCCCCCACAGGAACCGGGCGGCGATCATCAGCCCGAGCGACGGGGCCAACGCGGCCGCGGCGGCGCCCACCACGTACACGGCGAGCCCGCCCCACAGCACCGCCCGGCGCCCGTACCTGTCGGCCAGGATGCCGGCAGGAAGTTGACCAAGCCCGAGCCCGACGATGAACGCGGTGACCAGCCCGGCGACCTGGGTGGCGTCGCTGGCCAGCCCGAACTCGGCGCGCACGTCGTCGAACGCGGGCAGCAGCGTGTCGATGCCGAGCGCGGTCAGCGCCATCGCTGCCGACAGCAGCAACGTGAACGCGCGCGCCCCAGGCTGGATCCTGCGGCGGGGGACCGGAACCGTCAGTTCATTTGCTAACGCAATTGGTTCCGTTGACACCCATGCGACGATATCGCTCAGCCGGCCGTTCTCGACCGGGTCGCGATCCGCCGCAATGGAGGCAACGTAGGAGGTGGCACCTTGCGCTCGGGCAACACCGCGAGCAGCTCGGTGGTGACCGCCGCAATCGCTGCCACCGCGGCTTCGAACGGGCCCTCGGTGGCGGCCGACGTCTTCTGCACGCCACTGACCTTGCGGACGTACTGACGCGCAGCGGCCTCGATCTCGTCGGGTGTTGCCGACGGATCGAGGCCGCGCAAGGTGGTGATGTTGCGGCACATGGCCGCAACGCTACGCGTCAGGCGGGTACGAGTTCGTCGCGTGGGTCGCCGGGGGTATCGGCAGGCTCGTCGTGCAGCTCGTGGTCGAGCACGCCGTCGCTGCGCTTGCCGCGCGGCCCGCGCAGCAGCACCCACAGGAACGCACCGACCACGATCGCGACACCGACCCACATCGCGCTCACCCAGCCGTCGACGAACGCGTGCTGGGCGGCGCCGATGATCCGCGCCGCGGTCGGCTCATCGAGAGCGCCGCTACCCAGCCCTGCCTGCACGACGCCGTAGGCGCTGCCGATGCCCTCGCTGGCGGGCTCGACCAGTTCGTGCGGCAGGCCGGCGACACCCGGCGACGACGCGAACGAGTCGGCGTACCCCGACGACACGATCGACCCAAGCAGGGCGATGCCGATCGCGCCGCCAACCTCGCGAGTGGTGTCGTTGAGCGCCGAGGCGACGCCCTGCTTGTCGGCCGGCAGCGACTCGGTGATCGCCTCGGTCGACGGGGTCATCGACAAGCCCATGCCGAGGCCGATCACCAGCAGGCCGGGCAGCACCGAGAAGTAGCCACCCTCGACCGACGCCCGCACCGCGAGCAGCGTGAGGCCGGCGCCGGCGAACACCAGGCCGGAGAGCATGGTGCGCCGGGTGCCGATCTTCTTCACCAGCCGCGGCGCAAGTGTCGACGTCGGCATCATCACGACCATCATCGGGATCATCGCCGCCGCCGAACGCAGCGCCGACCAACCGAGGATCGCCTGGAAGAACGGGAACAGCACCAAGAAGATGCCGAACATCACGGCGAACAGGAGCATGATCGTGAGCGCCCCGGCCGACAGGCCGCGGTTGGCGAACGTACGGATGTCGAGCAGCGGGTCGTCCTGACGAAGCTCCCACCACACGAACCCGAGCACCGCCGCGCCACCGGCGATCAGCCCGACCAGCGTGAGCGGGTCGCCCCAGCCCTTCTCGGGGCCTTCGTGGATGCCCAGCACCACACCGCCGATACCAACCAACGACAGGATCGAGCCGACGATGTCGAAGCGATGCTCGCTGTGCTCGCGCGAGTTGGGCACCGACTTGAGCGACAGGAACAGCCCGGCCCCGATCAGCAGCAGCGGGAGCAGGAACGCCCACCGCCACGTGGCCACGTCGACCATGAACGCCGCCACGAACATGCCGAGGATGCCGCCGCCACCGGCGACGCCGGCCCAGATGCCGATCGCCTGGCCGCGCTCTTCGGCGGGGAAGCTCGACGTGATGACCGACAACGTGACCGGCATGATCATCGCCGCCGCTGCACCGCCGACGATGCGGGCGAGGATCATCATCTCCGACGACTGAGCAACCGCGGCGGCCACGGTGGCGACCGCGAACAGGCCCAGCCCAAGCACCAGCACGGGCTTGCGCCCCCACCGGTCGCCGATCGCGCCGATCGGCATGAGCAGCGCAGCGAGCGCCAGCGTGTAGGCGTTGATGATCCACAACACGGTGCCCTGCGAGGCACCGAAGTCGATCGCCAAGTCCTGCTGGGCGACGTTGAGGATCGACACCGAGGCGATCACCGCCATCAGCGAGACGCACATGGCGATGAGGATGTTGCGTTTACGGGCGGCGTCGAGGACCGGCGCGTCCGCCGCGTGTGCAAGGGTGGCACTCATGGAGGGGGTTTCCGTTCGGGGGGAGGGTTTGCAGAGTTTGCGAAACGAGACGGTATCGTATCGTTCTGATGGGCGCAACCATGTTTCCCACATCTGACGAACAACGCGCCGAGGTGCCGGCCACGGCCGCGCCCATCGACCCGCGCATCGCTCGCAGCCGCGCCAAGCTGATCGCCGCGGCCACCGAGATCCTCGTCGAGTTGGGCCCACGGGGGCTCACCGTCGACGCCGTCGCGGAACGTTCCGGGGTCGCCAAGTCGACGCTGTATCGGCATTGGCCGTCACGGACGGCGCTGATGGTCGACGTGCTCCGCGAGAACATGCCTCAAGTCGAGCCGGTCGACCTCGAGCACGGCTTCGAACCGTGCCTGCGCACGATGATGGCGGCATTGGCCGATGCCTTCGCCGACCCCGAGTGGTGCCGGATCATGCCGTCGTTGTTCGCCCTCAAGCACCAGCTGCCCGAAATCGACGACCTCACCGAGGCCGACCACGAGGAGCGCACGGCGATGCTGCGCGACGTGCTCGCGGCCGGCGCCGGCGAGGGCCTGATCCCGCCCGGGCTCGACCCCCACGACGTCATCTCGATGCTCGTCGGCCCGATCCTGATGTGCTCGCTGACCGGCGAGACCGACCGGATCCACCGGGTGGCCGAGTTCGCGGTCGACCGGTTCCTGGCCAGCTACGACACCCCCTGAGCGGCACACGCCGGACCAGCGATAACACCGGTCTCGTCTTATGTATACCGCGCGCAATCGCTAGGCTGGCGAGGTGAGCCCTGGTGACATCCTGCTGATCGCCGTGGCCGGGTTCGGAGCCGGCGCCGTCAACGGGATGGCCGGCGGCGGCAGCCTCGTGTCGTACCCCGCCCTCTTGGCCACCGGGCACGGGGCGCTGGTCGCCAACGTCACCAACACCGTGGGCATCCTGCCCGGCTACGCCGGCGGCGCGGCCGGGTTCCGGAGCGAGCTGCGCAGCCAGCGCGCCCGGGTGCGCGAGTTCGCGCCGCTGGCCCTGCTCGGCGGGCTGGCCGGCGCCGGCCTGCTGCTCACCACCCCCGAAGACGTGTTCGACGGTGTGGCCCCGGCGCTGATCATCGCCGCCTGCCTCCTGTTCGCGTTCCAGCCGCTGCTGTCGAAGCGGATCGCCCGGCGCCGCGCGGCGGCCGGCCCGGTCGACGCCGCCGACGTCCACCGACCGGCATCGTGGCCCGTCAAGGCAGCCGTGTTCGTCGCCTCGGTCTACGGCGGCTACTTCGGCGCCGGGCTGGGTGTGATCTACCTCGCCGTGCTCGGCACGGTGCTGCCCGATCCGCTCCCCAAGATCAACTCGCTGCGCGGCGTGATGTCGCTCGTCGTCAACGCGCTCGCGGTCGTCCTGTTCGGCATCGCCGCCGACGTCGCCTGGGGCGCGGCCGGCATCCTCGCCGCCACCAGCCTGGTGGGCGGGTACATCGGCGCCCGCACCGCGCTGCGCCTTCCCGCCCCGATGCTGCGGGCTGTGGTGCTGGCATTCGGCGTCGTCGCGGTGTGGCGCCTGCTCGCCTCGTGAGCCCCATCAACCGAGTCATGGGAGCCCGTGGAACCGGGAGCGTCGGGCCATGAGCTCGAACGGGTCGTGAGGCCCATCAACCGGGACGCCGCCGGGCGAACCTATCCTGGCGGCGTGTCCGTCGGCAGCGCTCATCGAACTCTCCGCGAAATCGTCTCCGATGAGATCCGCACGATGATCCTCTCCGGCGAGTTGCAGGCCGGCGAGCGACTGTTCGAAGACCGCCTCGCCGAACGCCTCGGCGTGTCGCGCAACCCGGTCCGTGAAGCCCTCCGCGAACTCGAGAGCACTGGGCTGGTCGAGGTGATTGCCCGGCGCGGCGCGTACGTCACCACGTTCGAACCCGAGCGCGCCCGGCAGATCCTCGAGTTGCGCCAGGTACTCGAGGCGTACGCCGCCGAACTGGCCGCGCACCACCGCACCGACGCCGACCTCGCGGCCATGCGCGAATGCCTCACCAGCGGACGCGCGGCGGCCGCCGAGGGCGACCTGGTCACCGCCGCCGGCCATCACCGCGAGTTCCACAAGCTGGTCGAGCAGGCCTCGCAGAACGAGTACCTCGAACCCACCGTCGCCCCGCTGCGGCACCAGACCGAGCTGGTGTTCTCGCGTCTCGCCAACAGCCGCGGGGTCCTCAGCTGGGACGAGCACCAGCGGCTGCTCGACGCGATCGAACGCCACGACGCGGCCGCCGCCGCCGCCGCGACGCGGCACCACATGGACTCCGTGTTGCGCGACCTGATGGCCGCCACCGCAACCGAGTGACCGTCGGGCGCCGGGCGTGAACGTCGATGTGGTGGTCGTCGGGGCCGGCATCGCCGGCGCGGCTGCCGCGGCCGAACTGGCGGCGACCCGCCGGGTCGTGCTGATCGAACGCGAGCCGCTTCCCGCCCAGCACGCCTCGGGCCGCTCGGCCTCGGTGCTGTCGGAGACGTCGGGCTACCCCACCGTGTGCGCGCTGGCCCGGCTCAGCCGGCCGTTCTTCGAGGCGCCGCCCGACGGCTTCGTCGAGCACCCACTGTTGAGCCCGCGCGGGCTGGTGTGGGTGGGCGAGGCCGACGACGTTCCCGAACTCGACGCGCTCGCAGCCCGGGCCACCGACGTGGCCCCGACCGCCCGCCGACTCACCCCCGCCGAGGCCGCCGAGTTGCTCCCCGGCTTCACCCCAAGCGCGCTGGCCGGCGGGGCGGTGCACGAACCCGACGCGATGTCGATCGACACGGCCGCACTCGTCGCCGGCTTTCTCCGCCTGTTGCGCCGTCGCGGCGGCGAGGTGGTCACTGGTGCCGAGGCGCTCACGCTGCGACGCGTCGGCGGGGGCTGGGATGTCGAAACACCCTCGGGCCGCTGGCAGGCCGGCGCGGTCGTGAACGCGGCCGGAGCGTGGGTCGACGTGGTTGCCGAGCGGGCCGGCTTGGCGCCGCTCGGCATGCGGCCGCTGCGACGCACCGCGGCGATCGTGCCCGCCCCCGACACGGTCGAACGGTGGCCGCTGGTGATGGACATTGCCGGGCGCTACTACTGCGAGCCCGAGCCGGGGGGTCTGTTGATCTCGCCCGCCGACGAGTCGCCCAGCGACCCGGTCGACGCCCAACCCGACGAGCTCGATGTGGCGCTCGCGCTCGAACGCGTCCGCGACGCCACCGGCCTGCCGTTGCGCTCGGTACGCCGGGCGTGGGCCGGCCTGCGCACGTTCGCCCCCGACCGGGTGCCCGTGCTGGGCGAAGACCCTCGCGCACCGGGCTTCTACTGGCTCGCCGGCCAAGGCGGCGCCGGCATCAAGACCGCCCCGGCGATGGCGACCCTGCTGGCACTCGCGCTCGACGGGTCACCGCCACCCCCACCCACCCACACATTCGGCGTCCCCCTCGACACCCTCTCCCCCACCCGCCTCCTCTAAGGGCTCACCGGACAGACGACCGCCGCCAAGGTGGTTGAGCCTGTCGAAACCACCGGTCGTCACGGCTCTCGGTGGTTTCGACAGGCTCAACCACCTGGACGATGTCTGGCGAGGGTCAGCGGGCGAAGCAGGCCACCAGGTGGTTGGGTGCTTTTTCTTCGAGCGGTGGGGTTTCCTGGCGGCAGCGGTCGTGTACCTCGGGGCAACGTGAGGCGAAGCGGCAGCCGGGCGGCGGGTCGACCGGGTTGGGCACCTCGCCCGTCAGGGCGATCCGGCGGCGGCCCTTCTGCACCTGCGGGTCGGGTACCGGCACGCTCGACAGGAGCGCCGTGGTGTACGGGTGCAGCGGGTTGTCGTACACCCGGTCGGTGGGAGCGATCTCGACCAGCTTGCCGCTGTAGAGGATCGCGATGCGGTGCGAGATGTGACGCACCACCGACAGGTCGTGGGCGATGAACAGGTAGGTCAACCCGAACTCGTCCTGGAGGTCCTGGAGCAGGTTGACGACCTGCGCGCGCACCGACACGTCGAGCGCCGACACCGGCTCGTCGGCCACGATGAAGCTCGGCTTGAGCGCCAGCGCGCGGGCAATGCCGATCCGCTGACGCTGGCCGCCGCTGAACGCGTGCGGGTAGCGGTCGACCGTGTCGACCGGCAAACCGCAGCGGGCCAGCAACGCTTCGACCTCGGGCCGGGCGGCCTCGGCGTCCTTCGCCAGGCCGTGCACGATCAGCGGCTCGGCGACCAGTTCGAGCACGGTCATCCGCGGGTTGAGGCTCGCGTACGGGTCTTGGAACACCAGTTGCATGTGCCGCCGCAGGTTGCGCAGCTGCTTGCCCTTGGTGTCGGTGATGTCGATGCCGTCGAAGCGAATCCGGCCCGCCGACGGGTCGATCCGCCGCAGCACCGCGCGCCCGGCGGTGGTCTTGCCCGAGCCGCTCTCGCCGACCAGACCGAGCGTCTCGCCGCGGGCGATCGAGAACGTCACGTCGTCGACCGCGTGGACCTCGCGGACGGTGCCGCCCCAGAACCCGCTGCGCCCGACCGGGAACCGGATCGACAGGTGCTCGACCTCGACCAGCGGCGGGGCACCGGCCGTGGTGGTGGAGACGGCGGACGAGGAGGGAGTGAGTTCAGCCATGGTTCACCTCGAATGCCCGCCAGCAGGCGGCCCGCCGGCCGCTCTCGTAGATCTTCAAGCCCGGCATCGCCTCACGGCACTGGTCGACGGCGAGGTGGCACCGGTCGGTGAACGGGCACCCCACCGGCGGGTCGACCAGGTCGGGCGGCGACCCCTCGATCGACACCAGCCGCGACTCGACCTTGTCGAGCCGCGGGGTGCTCGCCAGCAGCCCTGCCGTGTAGGGGTGGGCCGGGTCGGCGAACACCTCTTCGGCGGTGGCCAGCTCGACGAGCTTGCCCGAGTACATCACGGCCACCCGGTCGCACAGCCCGGCGACCACACCGAGGTCGTGGGTGATCAGCATCACCGCCAGGCCGAGCCGTTCCTGAAGTTCGCCGATCAGTTCGAGGATCTGGGCCTGGATGGTGACGTCGAGCGCGGTGGTGGGCTCGTCGGCCACGAGCAGTTCCGGGTCGCAGGCGAGCGCCATCGCGATCAGCACGCGCTGGCGCATCCCACCCGACATCTCGTGCGGGTACTGCTTGACGCGCTGGGCCGGGTTGGCGATGCCCACCAGGTCGAGCAACTCGACCGCGCGTTCGTGGGCCTGGCGCTTGTTGGCCCCGGTGTGGCGACGGCACACCTCGCTGATCTGGGTGCCGACGGTGAACAGCGGGTTGAGCGACGTCATCGGGTCTTGGAAGATCATCGCGATCTCCTTGCCACGGACCCGGCCGAGCGTGCTGCCGGCGTCGTGCACCAGCGACTCGCCTTTCCAGCGCACGTCGCCACCGGTGATGCGGCCGGGCAGCTCGATCAGGCCCAAGAGCGTCTGGGCCATCACGCTCTTGCCCGAGCCGCTCTCGCCCACCACGCCCAGCGTCTCGCCGCGCTCGATCGAGAACGACACGCCGCGCACGGCTTGCACCACGCCGCGGCGGGTGAAGAAGTCGACGTACAACTCCGACACGTCGAGCAGCGGCGTCACGGGAGGGTTGGTGAGGACGGTCGACGGGGTCACATGCCACCTGCCTTGTCGGTGACGGACGCGGCGTAGCGCTTCTCGCGTTCTTGCGGGTCGAGCATCACCCGCAGCCAGCTGCTGAGCAGGTTGACGGCCAGCACCGTCAGGCTCAACAACAGGCCCGGATAGATGATCAGCCACTGGTTGCCGAACAGTTCGTGGTCGCCGGCCCGGGCGATGTCGAGCCCCCACGTGACGCCCGGGTATTGGATGCCGAGCCCGAGGAAGCTGAGCGCCGCCTCGGCGAGGATGATGCGGGCGAACTCGAGCACGGCCAGCGTGGCCAGCGGTGTGACCAGGTTCGGCAGCACGTGTTTGGTGATGACACGTAACGGTGACGAGCCGACCATCTCGGCGGCTTCCACGAATGGTCGTTCGCGTACCGACAGCACCACGCCGCGGGTCATCCGGGCGTAGACCATCCAGCCGTTGACGGCGAGGATGATCGCCACCGTCCACACGGTGCCGCCCACCAGGGCAACCAAGAGCATCGCCAGCAGCAGCCCGGGGAACGACACCTGCACGTCGACCCAGCCCATCAGCCAGCGGTCGACCCGGCCGCCCTTGTAGCCCGAGATGACGCCGACGATGATGCCGAACGTGCCGGCCAGAGCGACGACCAGGAGGCCGATGAACAGCGACGTGCGGGCGCCGTACAACAGGCGCGAGAGCACGTCGTAGCCCTGCCAGTCGGCTCCCATCGGGTTACTCCACGACCCGCCGTTCCACACCGGCGAGGCCATCGACCGCGACAGGTTGCCGCGGTTGGGGTCGTCGGGGGCCAGCAGCGGGGCGAACAGCGCGGCCAGCGCAAGCAGGGTGAGGAACAGGGCCGAGGCGAACCCGAGCTTGTCGCGGACGAGCTCGCCGAACAAGCCACCCCGGCGGGCCGCCGAGATCTCGTACGGGCGACCCTGGATGGCCGCTTCGTCGTCGGTGGCGTGTTCCTCGTCGGCGTGCTGGGCGGTGTACTCGTCACTCATGACAGCTTCACCCGGGGGTCGAGCAACTTGTAGGCGATGTCGACGGCGATGTTGATGAGCACCACCATCACTGCCACCACGAACACGATCGCCTGGATCAGGTAGAAGTCCTGATTCTTCACGGCCGTGCTGGCCATGAAGCCCAGACCCGGCCAGTTGAACACCGACTCGACCACCACGGTGTAGCCGGCGATCGCCCGGATGACCTCCCAGCCGAGCAGCGTGACGTAGGGGATGCCGGCGTTGCGCAAGGCGTGCACGCCGAGGATTCGCCGGCGCGTGAGGCCTTTGGCTTTGGCGACCTTCACGTACTGCGAGTTGAGTTCGTCGATCATCGCCGAGCGGACCACCACCGCCAGGCGGCCGACCGCCGGCAACGCCAGGCAGATCGACGGCAGCACCAGGTTCATGAACCCGCCCGGGCCGGTCTCGAACCAGCGCAGGCGCACCGTGAACGCGATCATCAGCACGTAGCCGAGGAAGAACTGCGGCATCGACAGGCCAATCAGGCTGAGTGTGGTGAGCACCCGGTCGGTGGTGCCGCCCGGCTTGCGGCTGGCGATCACGCCGAGCGGAATGCTCAGCACGATCGCCAGCAGCATGCCGACCGCCACGAGTTGCAGGGTTCGTGGCAGGTAGTCGAACACCACCTCGAGGGCGGGGGTGCCACGGACGTACGAGCTCTCGCCCAGGTCGCCCTGGACGAGGTCGCGGAGGAACCGTCCGAACTGCTGCACGAGCGGGTCGTTCAACCCCATCGCGTCGCGGCGGGCCTCGCGCTGCTCCGGTGTGGCCGAGAGCGGCAGCATGAACTTGACCGGGTCGCCGATCAACCGGGTGACGACGAAGACGAACACCGTCACCCCGAAGATCACGACCAACCCTTGTATGAGTCTGCGGCCGATGTAGCGGCCCATGCTGCCGTCCCCCTACCGTCGCGTGGTTCCGTGCCGGTCAGCGTCAGCCGTTGACCGACATCTCCTTGACGAGCAGCTTGGAATCGACCCGCGGGGTCCATTCCATCCGCTCGGACAGGCCGTACAGATCCTGGTTGCTGACGAGGAAGGCGAAGTAGGCCTCGTCGTAGGCGATCTGGACAGCTTCCTGGTAGATCGTCGCACGTTCGTCAGCGTCGAGCGAGGACTGGCCGTCGGCCACCAACTGCTGAAGCTCGGCGTTCGAGTTCGACGACCCCACACCCGACAGCGAGTAGTAGGTGTTGAGCTGCCGCGACGGGTCGAGCAGGTCGTTCGAGCTCGACACGAAGATCGCGTCGGCCCGGTTGCTGCGGTCGAACAGCACGTCGAGGTAGGCGCCGAACTCGGGCGTTTGCAGGTCGACGTTCAGGCCGGCCTCGGTCCAGTAGCTGGCGATCGCCTCGACGAGTTCGCGGTCGTTGAGCCAGCGGCCCGACGACTCGCCGACGAGGGTGATCGTCTCGCCCGCCACGCCGGCCTCTTCGAGCAACTGCTTGGCCTGCTCGGGGTCGTACGGGTAGGCGTTGATGTCGTCGTTGTGGCCGAGGATCGACGGCGACAGCAACTGGCCGTCGACGGGCACCGCGTAGCCGGCATACACGACGTCGGCGATCGCCTGCTTGTCGAGCGCCAGGTTGAGCGCCTTGCGGACGTTGACGTCGGCGGTGATGCCGTCGTCGGCGTCGAGGATGATGATCGGGTTCTCCTGGCCCTGAATCGCGGCAGCCTGCGGCGCCTGGGCGACGTCGTTGGGCGGCAGGTTCGTGATCAGGTCGTACTGGCCCGACTTGAGACCGGCCAGGCGGGTGCCGCCCTCGGTGACGAACCGGTAGGTGACGTCGGCGATCGACGGCGCGTCGCCCCAGTAGCCGGCGTAGGCGGCGAGCTCGATCGCCACGCCCGTCTCGCGCTCGACGAACGCGTACGGGCCGGTGCCGTTCGGCGCACTCGACAGGTCGTCCTTGGCGGCGTCGGCCGGCGTGACGATCTTGAGCCAGTACATGCGGGCCGGGAGCACGCCGTCGGGGCCGGAGGTGGTGATCTGCACGGTGTGCTCGTCGATCGCCGTGGCGCCGGTGAGCGTGTCGTAGAAGCCGGCGTTGTCGGTGCCCTCGGCGGCGATCAGGCCGATCATCCGCTCGACGGTGGCGACGACCGCGTCGGCGTTGAACGGCGTGCCGTCGTGGAACGTCACGCCCTCGCGCAGCGTGAACTCCCACGTGGTGTCGTCGATCAGCGTCGGCAGGTCGGTGGCCAGCGACGGGATCAGCTCGCCGTCGGGAGTACGCGCCAGCAGCGTCTCGTAGATGTTGTCGTTGATGGCCCGCTCGCCACCGTCGTCGACGATGTGCGGGTCGAGACTGGTGGGCTCGGAGCCGAGCGCGATCGTGATCGAGGCCCCTTCGATGGCGGGCGATGTGGTCGGTGACGTGGTCGGCGTTTCGCCCGAGTCGGTTGGTGCCTCGGTGGCCGGTGGCGTGTCTGTGGACGTCGTGTCGTCGTCGTCACCGCCACAGGCGGAAGCGACAACACCGAGCACGACGAGCGCGCTGAGCAGACGGTGGCGTGTGCGCACGGATTCTCCCCTTTGTGAATGGACCCCTGTGAGTGGATCCGGGTGCGTTGACCCGGATCCGGTCAACGCATACTTTATACAACATACGAGACGATGGCGAAAGAGGTGTTCGCGATCGTGATCCCCCTGCAATGCTCCTGAAACGGAAATCCCATGAGCACCCCACTCCCCCTCCCCACCAGCAGCCCGGCCCGCCGCACGCTCGGCGCCTCGCACCCGCCCCTCCGGGTGGTGGTGCTCGAAGAGGTCCGGCGGCGGATCATCGCCCACGAGTACGAACCGGGCCAGCGGATCTTCGAAGACCAGATCGCGGCCGAGTTGGAGGTGTCGCGCAACCCAGTGCGCGAGGCACTGCAAGCGTTGGAAACCGAGGGGTTTGTCGAGCTCGAACCGCGCCGCGGCGCCCGCGTGGCGACGCTGTCGCGCCGCCGGGCGCGCGAGCTGTTCGAGGTGCGCGAGGTGCTCGAAGGGCTCGTGGCCCAGCTCGCCGCCCGGCACCGCACCGAGTCGGAGATCGCCGAACTGCGCGACACCGTGGCTCGCGGGGTCGAACTCGCTGCCAGTGCCGACCTGGCGGGGCTGCCCACGCTGAACACCCGCTTCCACGCCCTGCTCGCGAACGCCTCGCGCAACGAGTTGTTGGCCGAGACGATCGAACGGTCACAGCACGTGATCGAGTGGGTCTACGCCGAAGGCATCCGGCGCCGCGCTCCCGATTCGTGGGCCGAGCACGCCCAACTCGCCGAAGCCGTCGCCCGCGGCGACGAGCACGCGGCCGAGCGGCTCGCCCGCGCCCACATCGCCGCCGCCCGAGCCGCCATCGTCGACACCCCTACGTAGCCCGACGCGCGCCACGGTCTCGATACACCGGGCAGAGCCCGGCACTCGACCACCGGAAACAAGGTGGTCGAGTGGCGCACCCGCGGCGTAGCCGCCACCCCGATGTATCGAGACCACCGGAAACAAGGTGGTCGAGTGGCGCACCCGCGGCGTAGCCGCCACCCCGTTGTATCGAGACCACCGGGGGGGATCAGAAGCCGTGGACGGCGCCTCCGTCGACGCGGAGGGCGGTGCCGGTGACGAAGGCGGCGCGGGCGCTGCACAAGAACGCGACGACGTCGGCGAACTCCTCCGGTGTGCCCAGCCGGCCGGCCGGGGTGGCGGCGACGTGCTCGGCGCGGATCTCTTCGGGCGTGCGCCCCTCGCGGGCGGCCCGGGCAGCCTCGAAGCGTTCCAGCGCGCCGGTCGCGAACTGTCCCGTGATCACCACGTTGACGGTTGCCGCCGGCGCCAACTCCAGCGCCAGTGACCTGGCCGCGGCGTGCACCCCGCTGCGGAACACCGAGCTGAGTGCCAGGTCTGGCGTCGCCTCGACGACCGAGCGGGCGGTCAGGTACACGAGCCGCCCGGGGTTGCCAGCGCCACCCGCGGTGACGTGCGGCGCGGCGGCCCGACTCACCTCGAGTACCGGCCGCAGCATCGAGTGGTACGCCGCGTCGTCGGCTCCGTCGGTTTCGGTGATCGGCCCCGGCTTGCCACCGCCAGTGTTGACCACCACGATGTCGAGCCCGCCCAGGGCTGCCACCGCCTCGGCGACCAGCCGGGTGGCGACGCCCGGCTGGGCAAGGTCGCCGGCCAGTGCCGCCGCGGCACCGGTATCGGCCTGTGCCTGCGCGGCCCGGTCGGCCTCGCGGCTGACGACGGCAACGGCCGCGCCCTCGGCGGCGAGCGTCGCCGCGACCGCCTTGCCAAGCCCACTCGACGAGCCGAGCACCAGTGCCCGGCGCCCGTTCAGTCCGAGATCCATGTCAGTTCCTTTCGCGACCAGTGGTCTCGATACAACGGCTGCGCCGCCACTCGACCACCGCAGGGCGTTCCTTCAGCTGCCGAGCCAGACGGTGCGGCTGACCGTGTAGAAGTCCATCACCGTCGGGCCGAGCTGTTCCTTGTGGGTGCCGGTGCCCGACTGCTTGACGCCGCCGAACGGAGCGTTCATCGCGGCGCCGACCGTCGGCCGGTTGACGCGCACCATCCCGGCCTCGATGTCGGCCGCGAAGCGCTGGGCCGCGGCCAGGTTCGGCGTGCAGATCGCAGCGGCGAGGCCGTAGCGGACTGCGTTCGCCGAGGCGATCGCCTCGTCGAGCCCGTCGACCTGCTCGAACCCGACGACCGGTCCAAACACTTCCTCCTGGGCGAGCGCCATGTCGGGTCGCACGCCGGTGAGCACGGTGGGCGCGAAGTAGTGCCCGTGCGCCAGGTCGCCGTCGCACACCGCCACGCCACCGCAGGCGACGGTGGCGCCGTCGGCGACCGCCCCGGCGACTGCGGTGGCCATCGACGCCACCGCCTGACCGTCGACCAGGGGGCCCATCGTGACGCCTTCGCGGTCGCCGGGGCCGAGCACGTACTTGGCGGCCAGGGCGACGACCCGGTCGAGCAGCTCGTCGTGGACGCGTCGGTCGACGATGATCCGCCCGGCCCCGGTGCACGCCTGGCCCGACAGCGAGAAGCTCGACCGGGCGACCACCGCGGCCGCCGCGTCGAGGTCGGCATCGGCCAGCACCACGACCGGGTTCTTGCCGCCCAGTTCGAGCTGCGCCCGGCGGCCGAGCCCGATCGCCGCGTGGATCTTCTGGCCGGTGGCGTTCGAGCCGGTGAACGTGACCGCGTCGACATCGGTGTCGGCGACGAGGTGGCTGCCGGCGGCGAACCCGTGGACGACGTTGACGACCCCGGGCGGAAAGCCGGCATCGGTGAACGCGGCGGCCAGCCGGTCTCCCATCCACGGCGTCATCGGCGACGGCTTGAACACGACCGTGTTGCCGGCTGCCAGCGCCGGGCCGATCTTGCGGCTGGCCATGTTGAGCGGGAAGTTCCACGGCGTGATCACGCCGACCACGCCGATCGGGTCGCGGGTGCCGTACACGAGCGGCGTGTCGTCGCTGGGGAACGTCGCCCCGGTCAGGCGATAGGCCTCGCCGGCGTACAGCTCGAGGTTCTTCGGGGTGCGGCTCGACTCGTTGGTGGCGTCGGCGAGCGGCTTGCCCTCCTCGCGCACCATCTCGGCAGCGATCGTGGGCGCCCTCTCAGCGAGCAGCTTGGCGGCCTTGGTGAGCAGGTCGGCACGCGCGCCGGGCGTCGTGCGACGCCAGCTCGCGTACGCCTCGCGCGCCGCAGCAACAGCGGCGGCGACATCGTCGGCTGTGCTCTCGGGGGCGACGCTGACGAGCTCGCCGGTGTCGGCCGGGTTGTAACGCTCGAACGTCGCCCCGTTCGAGGCGCCCGCCAGGTCGCCACCGATCCGGTTGCGGACCTCGTAGGCCCCGGTGGTTGAGCCTGTCGAAACCATGATCACTCCGCGGTGGGCGCGGGCGGGGCCCAGTTGTCCCACTTGGAGAAGTCGACCGGCTTGCCGAGCGACTCGAGCACGGCGGTGACACCCGCCTTGCAGCAGGCGATGTCTTCCTTCGTGTGCCCGCCCGACACGCCGATGCCGCCGACGACTTCGCCGTCGACCTCGATTGGCCAGCCGCCGACGAAGATCGCGAACCGGCCGCCGTGCATGTTCATGATGCCGAACGCCTCCTGGCCCGGCTGGGCGTTCGTGTACGTGTGGGTGGGGCGTTTGTGGCAGGCGGCTGTGAAGGCCTTGTCGATGGCGATGTTGACGCTGGTGGGCTTGGCGTTGTCGGGGCGCTTGACGACGATCGGCCAGCCGGCCGGGTCGACGATCGCTATCACCGAGCCGACGCCGAGCTCGACGGCCTTGGCAAGGGCGGCATCGGCGGCGAGTTCGGCTTCGGTGAGGCTCAGGCGGCGCATCTCGATCATGGGAGTTCCCTTCTACGAAGTGATGTGGTCTACGAAGTAGGTGATTCGGTCGTGAGTGGTTCGGTCACGAGGGTGGCGGGGTCGGGGTGGGCGATGAAGCGGGTGTAGGCGAGCGCAGCGACGGCGACGTCTTGGAGGGCGACGCCCTGGGTTTCGAACAACACGGGTGCGGCACCGGCCCGCGGTACGGCGACGTTGCCGGCGAGCAGGTCGTGGAGTTCGATCGCCTGGTCCCAGGCAAAGCTGCCGTGGGCGACGGCGGCGATCAGGTCGCCGCACTCGGTGTGGCTGCCGACGACGTCGTCGCACACCACCGCCGCGCAGCGGGCGACGAGTGCCGGGTCGATCTCGCAGCGGTCGTACTTCGTCGCCCCAACACCGCAGATCAGTGCCCGGTCGGAGACGGCGTCGGCGGGGAACAGCGGCGTGGCCGACGAGGTGACCGTGACGATCACGTCGGCACCGGCGACCGCTTCAGGCGGCGTGGCGGCGAAGACCGCGGGGATGCCCGCCTCGTTCGCCCGGGCGACCAGCGCCTCGGTCTCGTCGGGGAACAGCGACGCGACCGCGATCCGCGACAGGCGCGGCAGCTCGTCGGCGAGCATCTCGATGTGCGACCACCCCTGCCGACCGGCGCCGACGAGCGCAGCCGTGGTGGCGTCGGGAGCCGCCAGGTGCCGGATCGCCAGCGCTGACGCAGCGGGCGTGCGCAGCCGTGTGACCATGTCGCCGTCGAGCGTGCACAGCAGCGCCCCGCCGGCGTCGTAGAGCGCGATCAGGAACGTGAACACGCCGTTGTTGGTGGCGTACACCTTGGCGCCCGAGAACGGGGGCACCACCGCTGCCATCGCGCTCGCCATCTGGCCCGACGCAGCGCTGCGCACGCGTTGGGTGGTGGCGGCCTCGCCGCGGCCCCAGGCGGCGAACGCCCGGCCGACCGCGTCGGTGACCGCGTCGGCCGAACCGTCGAGCAGGGCCGCGACCGTGGCGTCGTCGAGATGCGCGAACGGGGGCGTCGAGCCGCGTGCCGCTCGGGCAGTCGGCGGGTGGGGCGTGGCGCTCACCATCTTGCATACTGTATGCGAGATGGACGACAACGCGCACCTCGACGTGCCCGTCGCCGCTCCGGACGGCGCTCCTGCCCCCGCAGCGGCGCCGGCCGCGGGGCCGCGTTGGGTGACGTTCGCGCTGCTGTGCGCGGCCTACTTCGCCACCACCACCGGCGAACAGATGCTGTCGCCGCTGTTCCCGATCGTCTCCGACGACCTCGGCCTGTCGGTCACCCAGGGCGGCATCGCGTTTGCCGTACTGACCGGCACGATCGCCGTCACCAACCTGATCGGCGGCGACGCGGTCCGCCACGCCACACCGCGCACCGTCATCCAGTTGGCCTGCGCCGCCGGTGTCGCCGGTTCGATCGTCAACGCGCTCACCACGTCGTACGCGGTGCTGCTGGTGGGCCAGGTGCTCCTCGGTGCGGCAGCCGGGCTGTTCTTCCCGCTCGGCCTCCAGGGAGTGGGCATCGCCGCGGGGCCGGCCAAGCGCGGGTTCGCGATGGGCATCTACGGGGTGGCGTTCAGCGGGGGCCTGCTCGCCGCGGCACTACTCGGCACACTCGGAGCAGCAGCGTCGTGGCGCCTGCCGTTCTGGATCGCGGCGGCGATGTTCGTGGCCGCCGGCGTGGCGATCGTGTTCGCCGACCTCGGGCCGCGCGTACGCGGGCCGCGCGGCAAGCTCCCGCTGCGCGAGGTGCTGACGCTGCCCACCTACGTCGGCATCGTGCTGGCCACGCTCCAGTACGGCGCGATCCCGTTCCTCACCACGTACGCGGTGACACGGTGGAAGATCTCGGCGGCCGAAGCAGCCACGGTGCTGGTCGTCGGGCGACTGATCTCGATCGTCGCCAAGGTGATCGGCGGGGCCACCGCCGACCGGATCGGCGCCCGCGCGAGCGGGCAGCGGACCGCACTCGTACTCACCGCCACTGGACTCGCCTGGGTGCTGCTGCCCGGTCACCCGGTCACCTACGGCATCGCCGCCCTGTTCGCCGGGGCGGTCAGCTCGCTCGGGCCGGTGGCCAACATGCTCGCGGTCGAAAGCTTCGGCAGCAACGGCCTGGCGCTCGGCCTGTACCGGTCGGTGCAGATCGCGCTCGGGGCGGTCGCCAGCGCACTGGTCGGCGTGGCCGCCGGCCTCTTCGGCCTGCGCCCCACCCTCGCCGTCGCCGGCCTGGTCCCGTTGGCCCTCCTCTGGATCTGCCGCGACCCACAAACCCAAGGTGGTTGAGCTTGTCGAAACCACCGGGACGCCGGACGACCGGTGGTTTCGACAAGCTCAACCACCTTGGGGGCACTACACGCCGAGGGCGAGGCCGACGGTGCGGGGGTCGGCGGCGGCTTCCCACGCCTGGCCAGGCAACGGGATGCGCACCACCTGCTGGGCCGACTTGCAGCCCCACCTCGGCGCGGCGACCACCCGCGGCGCCGCGCCGGCCAACGCGGCAGCCTCGTCGTCGGCGAACCCGGCTTCGACGCGCAGCCCGTCGCCGTCGGGGATCCACTCCCACAGCGGCGCGGTGACGAGCCAGCCGGGCCGCTCCTCCCCCGCCAGGATGCGGCCCAGCGACTGGGCGTTCCACGGCAGTTGGTTGACCCCGCCCGGCGTGCCCCCCACCCAGCGCGGCACCCCGGACGTGTCGCTGGCTACCCAGGCGTGCAGCGTGGTGGCGGGCCGCCGCCCGGCGACCGGGAAGTTCGGGTGACCGACCTCGGGGGTGAAGCCGCGGCCGGCCCGGTTGGCGAGCGTCAGTGAGTACTCGGGTACCACGATGCCGCTGCCGAAGCGCGGGTACGAGTTCGAGTGGACGATCGTCACCACGGTGCCGTCGGCGTCACCGGCCGACACCATCGACGTGCCGCCCGGGTCGCCGAGCTCGGCGCGCTGGCGGGCGATCGCGGCCATCACCGCCCGGTGCACGTCGGCGGGCGCCGAGCCCGACCCGGCGTGCACGTCGGCGGCGGCCGCCAGCAGGCTCGGGCCGTGGGTGGGCGCCGGCGTCGCCCAGAGCTGCCGCTCGCCGGCGGTGACCGCCGCGCACGGGGCCCACTCGGCGGTGGCGAATCGGTAGTCGGAGGCCCGCAGGGCACCACCGCGGCCGGCGATCTCGCGCTCGATCGCCGCGCCCACCGGCCCTTCGAGGAACGTCTCGCCGCGGCTCACCCATTCGCGCAGCACCTCGGCCAGCCCTGGCAGGCGCACCACCGTGCCCGCCGCGATCGGCGCCCCGTCCGGGTAGTAGGTGCAGCCATCGGGCTGCATCTCGGCCACGAGTGCAGCCGCCTGGCGCGACAGGGCGGTGCACACGGCGGCCCAGGCGAAGCCGTGCTCGGCCAGGTCGATCGCAGCCGCGGCCGCGGCGCGGCGGCCGAGCACGCCACGGTCGGCGAGCGCGGCGTACCCGGCCGCCGCGGCGGGCGGGCCGACCGAATCGGGGCCGACGTCGCGCCAGCGCCCGGCTGTAGCCACCGCGGCGTGGCCCTCGGCCGCACCGCCGACGGCCACCAGCGCCTCGGGCGCCGACGCGCCGCCCGGCACCACGATCGCCACGAGATCGCCACCGAACCCGCACTTGGGCGGCAACAGGACGGTTTCGGCCAGCGCCGCGGCGAGCGCCGCGTCGTACGCGTTCCCGCCGGCACGCAGCGCGGCGGCACCCGCCTGGGCTGCTTGCGGGGCAGCCGCGGCGACCACTCCCTGGACGCCTCGGGCGGTGACCTGTTCGGCCATCACCGCCTGCTCGTGGGCGCTCATCGGATCGCGGTGCGCTCGCCGTGCGTGCTCTGGGGGACGCCGCGGGCGAGTGAGAAGTGGGTGTGGGTGCCGACCCACGCGGCCCCGTGCGAGTCGCGCGCGAGCACGATCGTCGCCCGCCCGGGGCGATCGAACGGGGTGCCGTCGGCGCCGATGCCCACCGACGTCCAGGGCACGATCGCCACGGCCAGCAGCCCGTCGGGCGAGGCCTGGACGACCAGCTCGTCGACGAGGAACGCGAACTCCTCGATGCGCGGCCAGATCTGCGACCACTGCTCGGCCTCGACCTCGTCGCGCCCGGCGACGACGTCGGCGTGGGTGCCGAACGCGACCAGGTCGCCGGCGAAGCGCTCGCGCCCCGCCCGGATGTCGGCCGCGGCCACTTCGGCGCTCCACCCGGCGACCCACTCGCGCACCGATGCGATCACCGTGTCGCTCACCGGGCTGCTCGACGTGTCGACGTTGCCCATGTTCATGTTCCCCCTTGCAGAAGGCTCGCGGTCATGTATACAGTATACGCATCGACTCGACGCCGTCCGTCGGCCACACGTAAGACCACCAGATGTAGACCCACAGGCAGACAAGAGGAGCTTGCCATGACCGAACTACTCGACCGCCAGGAATTCCGCACCGCGCTCGAAGAGGCCATCAAGGGCCGCGAAGCCAAGAACGCCTCGTTCTCCAAGGCCTGGGCCAGCGGCGAGCTCGAGCGCGAGCACTTCGCCCGCTGGGCCGAGAACCACTACCACTACGTGGGCCCGTTCGCCGACTACCTCGGCTACATCTACTCGAACACCCCCGACACGGCCACCGACGCCAAGGACTTCCTCCTCCAGAACATGTACGAGGAAGAGCTGTCCGACGTGCGTCACACCGACCTGTTGATCCGCTTCGCCGAGGCCTGCGGCACCACCCGCGAGCGCGTGATGGACATCGACAACGCCACCGCCGTCACCCGCGGGCTGCAGGGCTGGTGCTACGCGATCGCGATGCGCGAGCACTTCGCCGTCGCCACCGCCGCGCTGGTCGTCGGGCTCGAGTCGCAGGTGCCATCGATCTACCGCCGCCAGTACCCGGTGCTGGTCGACCCCGACGGCTACGGGTTCACCGAGGAAGAGGCCGAGTTCTTCGACCTCCACATCACCAGCGACGAGATCCACGGCGAGCGCGGCTACCAGATCGTGCTCGACTACGCCGACACGCCCGAGCTCCAGCAGCGCTGCCTCCAGCTCGTGCGCCATGGGGCCGAGGCTCGCTTCTCGTACACGAAGGCGCTGTACGACACGTACGTGGCTCCCGAGGCACCGGTCGACAACCCCGAGCCGGCCCTCGCCTGAGCTGCGCCCGCGCCGACACGCCTGCCCTGACCGGACGTTCGTATGCCGCGCATCCGCTTCGACACCAGCGACCGCGAGGTCGAGTTCCCCGACGGCGACGAGGTCAACTTGTTGCGCGTCGCGATCCGCAACGACTGCGGCATCCCGTTCAAGTGCGCTAGCGGTAACTGCGGCACCGACCGGGTCAAGGTGGTCGAGGGGTACGACCAGTGCGACCCGCCCCGCCGCCGCGAGCGCGAGCGGCTCGGCGAGCTGATGGATCAGGGCTACCGGCTGGCCTGCCAGACGTACGTGCGCGGCGACGTCAGCGTGCAGTGGGACCCCGACCAGCGCGCACTCGACGAGCACGGCCGGGCCTACGACCGCCTCAAGCAGGTGTGGCTCGCCAAGGACGACACCGCATGAGCCGGCGTTCAAGCGCCACGCAGGCTGGGCGCCACCAACGGTGCTCCAAGGCCAACGTCGACACAACCACCGCGGGCTGGAGCAACGCCGACGTGCAGCCCGAACGATCGGAGGATTCAGGATGAGTTGGGTCACCGCTGGTGAGGCGGCGGCAATCGTCAAGGCCCGGCGGTTCGCGTTCGACGTCGACGGGCGCCAGGTGCTCGTGGTCGCCCACGAAGGCGGGTTCTACGCGTTCGACAACATCTGCGTCCACCGCCAGCGCGAGCTCACCAAGGGCGTCGTGCTCAACGGCAAGCTCGTGTGCCCCGGCCACCAGTGGGCGTTCGCGCTCGACTCGGGGTGGGAAGCGGTCAAGGAGTGCTACCAGCCGACGTTCCCCGTGCGCGTCAGCGACGACGGCATCGTCGAGGTCGACATCGCGCCGGCGGCCGACAACGCCCCGGCGCCCAGCGCAGCTGACGGGAGCTGAGCAGCCTCTACGCCCGCTCGCCCCCTGCTACCTCGGGAGGCGTGTCGTCGCTGACCGGCTCGTTGTCGACCCGACCGTCCTCGATCCGCACCACTCGGTCGGCGTAGTGCGTGATCCTCTGGTCGTGGGTAACGATGATCGCTGAGGTTTCGCGCGCCTTGAGTTCGTCGCGGATCAGCTTCACGACCTGGTCGCCGGTCGTCGAGTCGAGCGCCGAGGTCGGTTCGTCGAACAGCACGAGGCGGGGCTGGTTCATCAACGCCCGCCCGATCGCCACCCGCTGACGCTCCCCGCCCGACAACCCCGCCGGCAGGTTCTCGGCACGGTCGCCGAGGCCCAGCTCGCCGAGCAACTCGTCGGCTCGCCGCCGGGCGGCAGCCCGATCGCCGCGCCGGCGGCCGCCGAGTTCGTCGACGACGAGCAGGTTCTCGCGCGCGGTGAGGAACGGCACGAGGTTCACCGATTGGAACACGAACCCCACCGAGGTTCGGCGGAACTCGGTGAGCTCGCGCGCCGACAGGCCCGAGATGTCGCGTCCGGCGAACTCGACGGTGCCGTCAGTAGGCGTGAGCAGGCCACCGGCGATCGAGCACAAGGTGGTCTTGCCCGAGCCGGACGGGCCGATCAGGGCGACGATCTCGTCGTGATCGATCGTCAGCGTGGCGTCGGCGAGCGCGACGATCTGCTGCTCGCCGACCGTGTACTCCTTGCGAACGCCCGACATGTCAAGCACGGGCGCGTCGCCGTCGGAGCGGGGTGGGGTCATGGGCTACCTCCGATCGCCGCGGCAGGGTCGATTCGCAACACCCGCCGGAGTGAGAACACGCAACCGATCACGGCCGCCGCCAGCATCAGGGCACCACTCGTGACGAGCCGGCTCGGCGTGACCTGGAACGGGATCGAGCCGGGCGGGATCACCGCCGCGAGCGCGAGCGATGCCACCACGCCGAGCGCTGTGGCAACCAGCGCCAGCACGGCCGCCTGGGCGGCCACACCGAGGAACAGCGTGCGGCTCGACGCGCCGATCGCCTTGAGCACGCCGTACAGGCCGGTCCGCTCGACCGTGATCAGCGTGAAGAACAAGGCGACCACCACCATCGCCACGACGGCCGTGACGCCGATGATCTGGTTGAACGTCGAGCGCTGCTGCGACACGCCGGGCAGCTCGTCGATCGCGTCCGCCAGCGTCAGCGCCTCGACGCGGTTGTCGGCGGCCGCCTCGATCGCGCCCGCCAGCTCGGTCGGGTCGCCGTCGGTGCGTACCACGACGGCCTGCACGGTGCCGTCGCCGAGCGCCTGCGCCGGACGGTTGGCCCCGGCGACTTCGCGCCATGTGTCGAGCGACGCCCACAACGTGGCCTGGCCCGAGTACTGGGTGTCGCGGACGAACCCGGTGACCGTGACCGGCGTGCGCGCCGGCCCGAGCAGCAACACGTCGCCGATCGTGACGCCTTCTTGCTCGATGCTGTCGTCGGCGATCACCTCGCCCGGTGGCGGCGGCTGATCGGGCAGGCCGGACGGCGCCAGCTCGTAGCCGATCAGCGCCGTGGCGATCAGGTCGCGGCGGTCGGGCTCGGGTTCCGGCCGGGCGCCGAGTTGCACGCTGCCCAACCCGCCGGTCTCGGCGACGCCGGGCGCGGCGTCGATGGCGCTGCGTACATCGGCTGTGATCCGGCTGCGGGGCAGCGACGCACCCGCATCGGCGGAGTACACGATCACGTCGGCGCGCTGGGCGCGGTAGGCGCCGGTGCTCGCCGACAGGAGCCCGTCGAGCAGGGCACCCAGGAACATCAGCAGCACGGCGACCGCCGTCAGCACCGCGGTGGCGGCGACGAACCGCCCCGGCCGGCGCAGCAGCTCGCGGAGAGCCAACCTCATGCGGCGCCTCCGGCCGGTTCGACCGCGGCGACCGGTTCGGTGCGGCGCACGCGAGCGAGTGACGCCAGCGCGCCGACGACCGCGAGGGCGACGAATACCAACGCCCACGTGGCGACCGACGCCGGGTCGTAGCGCAGCGTCAGCCCGCCGATCTGGCGGCCCGACAACGGCAAGGCGAGCAGCACCCCGACGGCGATGCCGGCCAGCGTGATCATCAGCACCTGGGCGAACAGGGCGCGCAGCAGCACGCCGCTGCGCGCTCCGATCGCCCGCAGCAGCACGAGCGCGCGGGCCTTCTGGAGCGTGATGATCAGGAAGAACAGGCCCGTGACGAGCGGCACGATCAGGGCGTACAAGCCGAGGATCACCTGGAACGACTGGCGCACCTGCGCCACGCCGGGCGCGGAGTCAGCCGCGTCGGCGCGGGTGACCGCGTCGGCGTCACCGACCTGGTCGTTGATCCGGTCGACCAGCTCGGCTGGCTCGACGCCGCGGGCTGGCGCGACCGCGAGCGCGCTGGCGGGTATCTCGGCAGCGTCGGGGTTGAACGCCTGGACCGCCGCCTCGAACGTGGCGTAGTCGGTGAACAGTGTGGGCGACACGCTGAGCTGGACGTCGTCGGCCACGCCCACCACCTCGACCTCGAACCCACCGTCGGGTGCCAGCACGGTGACCATGTCGCCGACTGCGAAGTCGACGCTGCTGCCGACGGCCTGGTTCGGGCCGTCGGCGGCCCGGCCGGCGGCCAGCTCACGGGGCTGACCGAGCGGTCCGTCGGTGCCGATCAGCGATGCCTCGGTGGCATCGGCCGCGTCGCCCACCCGCACCGACAGGGTCGTCTCGCCGATCCGGTTGTGCTCGCCGATGCCGTCGACCGCGAGCACCTGCTGCTCGACGTCAGGGGTCAGCATGCTGCCCTGGAGCGCTCGCTGGGCATCGATGCCGTACACGATGACCGGGGCCGACTGGTTGCGGATCGCCCCGACGAATGCGGTGACCAAACCCTGCTGAAGCGCCTGCTGGAACAGGACCAGGAACAGCAGCAGCCCGATCGCCACCGCCAGCATCCCGAACCGCACCAGGCCGCGACGGATCTCGCGCAGCGCCAGGAACATCGAGTCAGCGTACGGCAGCGGACGAACGCTGCGACGGGAGCGGCCGGGGCCACGTGCTCCACGTCACCTTGGCCGCTGACGGCCACTCCGGTTCGCTGTCGAAACCACCGGTGAAATTCGGGGGTAGCGGTACGGGGCAGTCTCTACGATCCGGCGATGGCTACCGGGTTGGACGGAACCTCCTCGTCGATGACGCCGCGCTGGTGGACGCCGGTGTGCCTGCTGGCGATCGCCGGATGGGTCGGCGCGGCCTTCACCGGCGCGTACGTCTGGCCGGGCGGCGACACCGGCAGCCGGCACGCTGTCGTGCTCTACGGAGCGCTGTTCTTCGGGCTGATCTTCGGATACTCGATCTGGAACATCCGGCGCACGCAACTCAGCGAGCGCAGCGAACTGTTCGACCGGCTCGCCCTCACACCGGTGTCGCCCGCCGCGCTGCGGGCGTCGACGCGGGGCCTGTACCGGATCGGCTACGTGTACCTCACGCTCGGCATCATCGTCACCGGGCTCGGGCTGGGCGCGATCGCCGCGTACGGCACGGCGTGGGAGTCGCGGCTGATCTACATCTCGATCGCGATCGTGGCCGGATGGTGCGTCTACATGTTCTACGCGCTGCGGGCGACCACCCAGGTGAGCGACAGCGTGTTCGCCCCACTCGGGCTGAGCCTCGTGGCGATGCCGTCGTACCGCATCGGCCTGCTGCACGACATGCGGTCACTCGAGGGTGCGGTCGTGTACGCCGGCAACCGGCGCGGCCGCGACGTGGAGATCGTGCTCGGCATCGGGGTCACCGCCACACGGGTGGCGGGGCCGGCGGCCGGCACGCTGCCGAATTCGGCGCGTCAGATGGCCGACCTGACCGGCGAGCGCAGCGCCGGCTGGCGCGACGTCACCGTCGAGTTGGCCGACGGCGACGTGCTCGTCCGCCGCACCGGCCGCGACAGCGGCAAGTGGATGTTCCACGACCTGCTCCTCGCCGAATCGATCGCCACCGGCCAAGGCGGTTGAGCCTGGCCCCAAGGTGGTCGAGTGCCGCCGCCAGGCGGTGTATCGAGACCACACCTACCTGCCCAACACCCGTGGCGGGCCGCGGGCTCGACGAACCGGTGTGGTAGTGCTGGGCCGATGACGACGATCGACCTGGTGGTCACCGACCTCGACGGCACGCTGTGGGACGCCCACCAGGTGGTGCACCCACAAACGCTGGCGGCGTGGGCCGAGGTCGAGCGGCGCGGCGTGCCGGTACTGGTGGCCACCGGCCGCCGGGTCGGGTCGACCGCCGAACCTCTGGCCGAGTTGGGCTTGCGGCCGCCGGCGGTGTGCCTCAACGGCGCGCTCGGGCTCGACCTGGCCGGTGGCGAACGCTTCCACCGGGCCACGATCGCTGCCGACGACGCGACCGCGGTGCTCGCCGCGTTCCGGGCGCAGGGGTTGCAGCCGTGCGTGTACGTCGACCGCGACGACGTGGCGGTGTACGTCGACGCCGAACCGTCAACCCACCCGCTGCACCTCCAGAGCTTCGGCGCCGCGGTCGCGGTGGGCGACCTCGACCGCGTGTGCGCGGCGGAAGCCGTGCTCGCGTTCGCCGTGCTGGGCGGCGACCAGACACAGTTGGCCGGGGTCGCCACCGCGGTCGCCGCGGCGGGCATCGCTCACCTCGACGTCGATACCTACTACGGCGGGCACACGCTGACCGTGTCGGGCCCGGCGATGTCGAAGTGGAACGGCGTGCTCGCGTTCTGCGCCGCCCGCAGCCTCGACCCCACCCGGGTGCTGGCGATCGGCGACGGCCCGAACGACGCCGAACTACTCACCGGCGCGGCCGTCGCCGTGGCCCCCAGCAACGGCCACCCGACTGCGCTCGGCCTCGCCGACCACCACGTCGCCCCCGCCGCCGACGGCGGCTGGGCAACCATCCTCGACCTGCTCTGACCTGCAACCCGGCGGTAGAGCCCGCAACCCGGCGGTAGAGCCCGCAACCCGGTGGTTGAGCCTGCAACCCGGTGGTTGAGCCTGTCGAAACCACCTACAGGAGTGCGCCCAACGGGGTGACGTCGCGGTGATGGAAGTGGTCGGCGCGGCGCTCGGCTCGTTGGCGGTTGCTGACCGGGTTGGCGATCATCGAGAAGATCCGGCGCGACCACGGCGACATGTTTGGTGGCGACGAGTGGACGATCGAGTCGCCGAACATCAGCATCGTGCCGGCGGGCCCCTTGGGGCACACCAATCCGCCCCGTTCGGCGAGCGGGCCGACGACGTCGGGGCCGACCGTCCACAACGGAAAGCTGGTCGTGGTGGTGTCGAGCGACGTCGGTGCCGGCCCGCCGGCGTGCGAGCCGCGGATGAACATCAGCGGCCCGTTGAACTCGGTGACGTCGTCGAGGTAGATGTGCAGGTTCACCGCCAGCGGTTCGGGCACGCCATCTTCATGGTGATGCGTCGCGAAGTCGTAGTGCCACTGCCACTGCTCGCCGGTGAACGCCTCCTTGACGTTGACCTTGACCTGCTGCGCGTAGAGGGGCACGTCGCCGAGTACCTGCCAGGCGGGGACGAGCAGTCGCGGGTCGTTGACGAGTTCCCCGAACAGCTCGTGACGCTGATGCAGCGCCATCGCCGTGCGCACCACACCGCTGCCGCGCTCGCGGATGTTCTCGACGACGTCCTGCGCGATCAGGCTGTCGAGTGCCGAGTTGATCGCGCCCACCTCGTCGGCGCTGAACCTCCCGGGGAGCACGATCACGCCGTCGCGTGCGTACGCGTCGAGTTGCTCGTCGGTGAGTGCCGCCGCGGTGAGACGGTCGGTGGTGTTGGTGGGCATCGCTGCGGTCTCCCTTCGGGTACGGGTCAGGTGCGGATGAAGTGGACGGTCGGGAAGCGCCGCCGCAGGTCGCTGGTGCGGGCCGCGACATCGGCCAGGTCGGCCGGATCGGCTGGGCCGCCGGCGAGGGCGTCGGCGATCAGGCCGGCGAGTTCGGGTATGTGCTCGGGGGTCATTCCGAGCCGGGCGATCTCGGGCGTCCCCAACCGGAGGCCGGCACCCTCGGCGGCACCGGGCAGGCCGATCGCGCACGCCAGCAGGTTCGCCGCACGCAGCTGTTGGGCGGCACGGTGTCCGCCTCCCCACCGCGCGGCGTCGACCACGAGTTGGTGCGACGTGGTGGGCCCGGCGCCCGTTCGGTACAGCGGCAGACCACGACGCTCCAGCTCGCCGCCGAGCGCGGCGGCCGTGTCGACCATCATCGCCGCGTACGCCGGCCCGACGGCCAGCCAGTCGAGCAGCGTGATCGCCAGCGCGGCCGTCTTGGCCACGTCGAAGTTGGCCGTCAAACCGGGGTAGGCGATCGCGTCGAGGCGTTCGGCCAGCTCGGCGTCGCCGGTCACGACCAGGCCGCCAGCCGGCCCGCCGAGGCTCTTGTAGGTGCTCATCGTCATCAGGTCGGCACCCTGCTCGATCGGGTTCGGCCACACGCCACCGGCGATCATCCCGCACGCGTGGGCGGCGTCGAACAAGACCCGGGCGCCGACGCGGTCGGCAATCTGGCGGATCTCGGCGACCGGGTGCGGCAACAGGTTGAGGCTCGTGCCGATCGTGATCAGCTTCGGGCGCACCCGCTCGACGAGTTCGGCGAGCGCGTCGAGGTCGTACGTGAACGTCGCCGCGTCGGCGCGGCACTCGTGGATGTCGAGCCCGTACCACCCCGCCGCCCCGGCATCGCGGTGGGTGACGTGGCCACCGATCTCGGCTGGGGGCACGATGATCGCGTCTCCGGGCCGGCAGGTCGCCATGAACGCGTACAGGTTGGCGAGCGCGCCCGACCCGACGCGGTACTCAACGAACTCGGCCCGGAACAAGGCGCGCGCGGCCTCGGCCGCGATCACCTCGATCTCTTCGATCGCCTCGAGTCCCATCTCGTACTTGTCGCCGGGATGCCCGAGCGACGCCCGCGTCGTCAACCCCGCCGCGAGCACCGCTTCGGCGCGCGGATTCATCACGTTCGACGCGGGGTTCAGGTTGATGCACTCACGGTCGTGGATCTCGCGGTTGCGTTCGATCAGGTGGTGGATCCGCCGATCGAGCGCGGCCAGGTCAAGCGCAGCGCGGTCGGCCAGGTCGAGCGCGGCCACGATCTCGGCTTCGCGAGCGGCCGCCGGCGCCGCCAGCCAAGAACGGGCGCCCGGTGCGAGTGCGGTGAGCGCGGACGGCGGGGAGGGTGCCACACCAGCAGCGTGACAGACGCCAACCGTCTCGCAAAGCGACGATCGGAGATGGTCATCGTAAGCTGAACTGATGGCTAGGCCGCCCACGACGCTGGAGCGACTCCGCGTGTTTCACGCGATCTCGGCAACCGGCACGATCGCCGGGGCTGCTCGATCACTCGACTACACACCGTCCGCCGTGTCGCAACACCTCACCGCACTCGAACGCGAGGCCGATGCTGCGCTCGTCGAGCGTTCGAATCGGGGCGTTGTGCTGACGCCGGCCGGTCGACTACTCGCGGCGCACGCGTCGAACGTCCTCGACCTCGTCCACGATGCGTTCGATCAGGTCGCCGCGTCGGCCGGCCACCACGAGACCCCGATCGCGATCGCGGCGTTCCCCAGCGCGATCACGACGATGCTGCTGCCGCTGCTCGACGCCGTCGCTCCGGCAATCCGGCTGACCATCGTCGACGCCGAGGCCGAGGCGGCGATGCGCGCGCTGCGGGCCCGCGACGTCGAGTGCGCGATCACCGACGGGCACGCCCACGAGCACCGTCAGCGGCTCGACGACCTACACCGCACGGTGTTGCATCGCGAGCCGATCCTGCTCGTCACCCGATCCGACCGGGAAGCGCGAGGGCTCGCTGACTGCGCCGCGGCGCCGTGGGTGCTCGGGGGCCCCGAGAGCCGCCTGGCCACTGCCGCGCGGCAGGCGTGCGCAGCGGTCGGCTTCGCCCCGAACGTCGTCACCCAGACCGACGATCACCACATCAGCTTCGAGGTCATCCGAGCCAGCGGCGCGGTCACTCTGCTACCTCAGTTGGCGCTCGCCGACCTCCCCGGCGACCTCACCGTCGTGCCCGACCCCGACCTGCACCTCGAACGCCAGATCGAGTTCGTCACCCGCCACCCCCTACGCACCAACCCCGCCATCGCCCAACTCACCCAACTCCTCCAGGCCGGAATCCGCCCTGCCGTTTGACGAGGAGGAAGCCATGAGCATCCAGATCGCACTCCCTGCCGACGTCAACCAAGTCGACCACACCGGCTTCGTCTGGGCATACCTCGATCAGGCGACCGATACGGCGCTGGTAGTCCCCGGCAGCCTCATCGTCGCCGGCGACGATGAAGACCCGGTGATGGCTCGTGTCATCAACATCGTTGACGGCGCCTCAACCCGCAAGATTGTGCACTTGGACGTGCTCGGGCTCGCTGACGAGTTCATCGAGGCACTCGAACTCGCCGAACAGACCGTGTAGGGGTCACTCAGCGTCGGTGCAGGCATTCGTTCGACTCGATGTCGCCAAAGGGTCACAGTTGAGAACGGACGCATCGAAACGACCACCGACACGGCTACCGTTGAAACGAACGCTCCCGTAGCTCAGTTGGATAGAGCGGCTCTCTCCTAAAGAGCAGGCCACAGGTTCGATTCCTGTCGGGGGCACTAGTCCCGTCGGGTGGTGGCCTCGACGGCGGCCAACGAGGTGTCATCGCCGTCGTCGGTGGTCACTCCGCCGACCGCTTGGCCAGCACGTTCGTCGAGTTCTGGCCCAAAGGTGCAGGGTCCTCCCCGTGCTCGGTTGGACTCCGGCACGCTGCGCATGACGCAACCGTATTCCACGGCAGGTCGCGGGGCTGTGCCAGCGGGGCAAGCCGGGGTGGCGGCGGCCGAGGGGTAGCCTTAGCCAATGAGCGATCCGTCGGTGGTGCGTCAGATCGACCCGATCGTGGACGACGAGCCGATGGAATCGATGGACGAGTGGATTCGGTCGTGTCGTCGGACCGGCCCGCCGCGCGTGCTCCCCAAGCCTGTGTACGAGTATCTCGAAGAGGCTCGCGCCGAGGCGAGGTGACGGTAGGGATGGGACTACCGGGATAGCTCCCGAAGTCACTTCCTGGCCGGGCAGGGTGGCTCAATCGAGAGAAATGTGCCGAGCGATGGGTGGGTGCGGAGTGGACCCATGGGCGGAGACGGTCAACCGGTACTGGCGGGGTCGGCACCGCGCTCGGGCTGATCTTGGGTTCACGGGTTTCGCGACAAGCGAGCGGCACTCCCCTCAAGAGCAGGCCACAGGTTCGATTCCTGTCGGGGGCACGTGGCCGGGTCAGTTCTGGTCCCACGGGTTGACGACGACCGGGCGGTCGAAACGAGCGAAGTCGCCGACGTTGCGGGTGACGACGGTCATGCCGTGCACCAGCGCTGTTGCGCCGATCAGCGCGTCCCGGTACGGGGCCGGGTTGGGGACGTGGAGCTGCGCCGCCGCGCGGGCGACGTCGATGTCGACCGGGAGGACGCGGTCGGCGAATGCCCGCAACACACCCGCCTCGAACCACTGCCGGAGCACGCGCCCCTTCGTTGGATCCGACCGCTCGGCCAGCACGACGCCGGTTTCGAGTTCGAGAATCGTGATCGCCGACACGAACATCGTCGCCGCGGGAGTGCCCGCTGCCCAGCCAGCGACGTTCGCGTCGGCCTTGCCGGCAGCAACCTTGCGGAGTTCCGACACGACGTTCGTGTCGAGGACGTACATCAGTCGAACTCGGCCGGCCGAACGGTGTCGCCGAATCGCGGAGGGAGGAAGTCGACGTCGGCGACTCCGACCGGCTGACCGAGCAACTCGATCACCGAGTTCCGACCGACGAGAGCCTGGTAGTCGTCGAACGACAGCAGTACGTGGGCCGGCCGCCCGCGATCGGTGATGTACACAGGCCCGCGCTCGCTGGCCTTCTTTGCTCGGCTGGTGTCCTGGTTGAACTCCCGGCTGGTCATCGTCGTCACATCACCCTCCTTTGTAGCAACAATCCTACATAACGGTTCGACAAGTGTCGAGAACGTGGCAAAGGGCGACGGTCCTCCCCCGGCGGGCCCGCAATCAAGGTTCTGTCTCGACGCGCTGGGGCGCTTTCCTTGGGTGGACGTCGGGACTACTGTGGGTAGTGGCTCGGTGTTGGCGGGAACCTGCACCGGGCCCTTGGGCAACCCTGTCCAGGACAACGGCGGAAAATCAAGGGGTCGCGATGTTCGATCGTCGTCTCGTGGCGAGCGCACTGGCGCTCGCATCCATCGTGGGCACCGGCGCGGCGGTCGCCACCCACACCAGCGCGGCGGGAGCCGCCGACGCGCCGCTGCTCACTCCCCTCCTGCCGGCGCGCCTGCTCGACACACGCGGCGGCCCCGGCGATGTCACGATCGACGGCGCCTTCCAGGGCGACGGCGTCCGCCCGGCCGGCGGTGTGGTGGAACTCACGGTGGCCGGGCGCGGTGGTGTGTCCGACGACGCTGCCGCGGTGTTCCTCAACCTCACCGCGGTCGAGCCCGACGCCGCCGGCTACCTCACCGCCTACCCGTGCGGCACCGACCGGCCCGTCGCCAGCCACGTCAACTACGTGCCCGGGGCCACCAGCCCGAACGGGGCATTGGTCGGCGTTGGCGATGGCGGCAAGGTGTGCATCTTCACACTCGCGGCGACCAATCTGGTCGCCGACGTCACGGCGTTCGTGCCCGCCGACAGTTCACCCCACCCGCTCACGCCGGCCCGTCTGCTCGACACCCGCACCGGCCCGACACACACCACCGTCGACCGCGGGTTCGAAGGCCACGGTCAGCTCGCCGCCAACGGTGTCGTCGAGCTGACTGTGGCCGGCCGAGGCGGCGTGCCGCGCAGCGCCGGCGCGGTGTTCCTCAACCTCACCGCAGTCGACCCCGACGCCGCCGGCTACCTCACCGCCTACCCGTGCGGCACCGACCGCCCCACCGCCAGCCACGTCAACTACACAGCCGGCTCGGTGAGCCCGAACGGCGTACTGGTCGGGCTGGGCGACGGCGGCAACGTGTGCATCTTCACGCTCGCTGCCACCGAGGTGGTCGCCGACGTCACCGCCTACGTCCCGGCTGGACAGCTGCCCGCAGCGGTCACCCCGGCACGTCTGCTCGACACCCGCTCGGGCGCCACCGAGGTCACCGTCGACCACCAGTACGAACACATCGGCGAGGTGCCCGACGGACACTTCGTGCGGCTGCCCGTGGCGGGGCGCGGCGGCGTGCCGGCCGACGCCACCGCAGTGTTCCTCAACCTGACCGCGGTGGCACCGAAGGGCGCCGGCTATCTCACTGCCTGGCCATGTGGGGCGACGCGACCCACGGCCAGCCACGTCAACTACGCACCCGGCGAGGTGCGACCGAACGGCGCGCTCGTCGGGCTGGGCACCAACGGGCAGGTGTGCATCTTCACGCTCGCCGCCAGCCACATCGTCGCCGACGTCACCGCCTACGTCGCCCCGCCCGCCCCACCGCCGTCGACGACGACGACCACGACGGTGACACCAACCACAACGCCCGTCGCTACCACCACGACCAGCACGACGACCACGACCACCACCACCGTGCCGGCCACGACCAGCACCACCACGACGACCAGCACGACCTCGTCGACGAGTACCACGTCGACCAGCACGACCAGCACCTCGACCACGACCACCACGACGACCACCGAGCCGGAACCCGAACCGGCCGGGTGCGCGGCGCCCGGTGCGACGTGGGCCACGGCCAGCCCGGCCGAGCAAGGGATGAACGCCGCCGAGCTTGAGGCGGCGATCGATGGGGCGATGGCCAACCAGGCGCTCGCCGTGCGGATCTACCGGCGCGGCTGCCTGGTCGCCCAGGACTCGAACCCACTCAGCGAGATCGACCAGTACGAAAGCTGGTCGATGGCCAAGGCGTTCACGTCGCTCGTGTTCGGGCGAGCCTGGACGATGGGGCTGATCAGCCCCGACGACACGCTCGGCTCGCTGATTCCCGAAGCCGACGCGGCCCACGGGGCGATCACGATGCGCCAGCTCCTGGAACAGACCAGCGGCCTCGACCTCAACCCGGTGCGTGACTACAACGTCGCCATGCCCAACCGCCTCGACGCGGCGTTGCGCACCAGCGTGGTCGCCACGCCCGGGGCCACGTGGGGGTACTCGCAGCACGGCCCGGCGTTGCTCGCCGAGGCGGTCTCCCGCGCCGCACAGGCCGCCGGCTACCACGACTTCCAAGACTTCGCCGACCGCGAGCTGTTCAGCCAGGTCGGCGTCGCCCGAGCCGACTGGTACTGGCGCCGCGACTGCCCGGCGGTGATCTCGCTCACCGCGATCGACGCGCTGCTCGCGCTGCTGCCGCTCCCCCTCGACGTGATCCTCCAGCTGCTGCCGATCAACACGATCCTCGCCACGCTCGGGCTGTCGGGCACCGGCCTGCTCCAGAACGGCATCTGCGCCTCGACGATGGGCGCCGGGAACGGCCACACCCAGGGCTTCTTCGGGCTCAACATGCATCCGAACGACTTCGCCCGGTTCGGTGAGCTGATGCGGCGCGGCGGCGTGTGGAACGGGACACGTCTGCTGTCGGACGAGTACGTCGCCCGGGCGGTCGCGCCCACCGCCCGGAACGGTTGCTACGGATGGCTGTTCTGGACCAACGGCGGGTCGCCGTGCACCGGCGCGTTCAGCCCCACACCGACCGCCCAACTGCTGCCGGGCCTGCCCACCGACATGTACACGTTCCAAGGCTTCCTCGGGCAACGGATCACGGTCTTCCCCACCGAGGAACTGGTCGTGGTGCGGCTTGGGACGCAAGAGCTCGGCAGCACGCTGTTCGGGTCGACACCGTTGGCCGAGACGTTCCTCGACGAGGGTGCGTTCTACGCGGCGGTACTCGGCGCCATCACCGACACACCACCGAGCGCGCCGGCCACGCCCCAGGACGTCTCGGCAACGCACGCGACCCGCCCCGGCCTCACCCCCGACGCGTTCCTCGGCGCGCTCGCCAACCCAGCCGCCACGCTCGGGCCGCTGCTGGTCGAGCACCTGCTGCCGCTGCCCGCGGCCGGCCCCGTGCGCGCCCGCATCGCGCCCGGCACGGTCACCGCCAACGGCAACCAGGTGGCGATCCAGGTGATCTGCCCGCCGGCGCCGAACACGGCAACGTGTTGGGGGGTCGCCCGGCTGGAACAGCCGCCCGGCGCCGACGGGCCGAACCTGTCGCAGTTCGACGCCGGCTACTCCGTACCCGCCGGCGCGACCGGCAACGTGCCCCTGGCGCTGACCCCCGAAGCCGCGGCCGCACTCCCGCTCCACGTTCTGGCGACGGCCACCAACACCAACAGCACCCGCGCAACCCGCGAGATGACGATCGAGTAGGTCGCCTGCGACGGGGTGGTTTCGACAGGCTCAACCACCGCGGGGGCAGGGTTACGGGGCGGGGCGGTGGAGGACGGCGGAGGTGGGGCGCACGTTCAGCACCCCGGCTTCGGCGTCGACGTCGGCGATGCCGTCGACGATCAGGCTGAACCCGGCTGAGCCAGCGTGTGGTGGGAACGCGATCGCGACCTGGTCACGGGTGCCAGCGTTGTTCACGGTGCTCCGGCCGGCGCGCTCGAACCGCAACACGCGACCGTGGGCGCGGGTGACAACGGTGGGCCGCAGGGCCACGAACCGCACGCGCTCGTCGTCGCCCACGGTGGCGACGAACCCGGCGCCCCACACGTCGATGTCGTCGAACAACTCGTCGATCGACACGGCCTTGCTCACGCTCCCAAACATACTGTGGCGACGAATCCCGATTGACTTTGTCGGGATTCCCGGTACGCTCGGCAGCACCGTTACCGATACCTCGGAGCACCTCGAAGGAGCACAACCATGGCACTCCGCCTGGGCGACACCGCCCCCGACTTCACCGCCCAGACCACGCAGGGCGAGCTCAACTTCCACCAGTGGCTGGGCGACTCGTGGGGTGTGCTGTTCAGCCACCCGCGCGACTTCACCCCCGTGTGCACGACCGAGCTCGGCTACGTCGCCGCGATCAAGCCCGAGTTCGACAAGCGCGACGTCAAGGTGATCGGCCTGTCGGTCGACCCGCTCGACAGCCACGCCAAGTGGAGCGAGGACATCGCCGAGACGCAGGGCACCGCCCCCAACTTCCCGCTGATCGGCGACCCCGACAAGGCCGTCGCCGACCTGTACGACATGATCCACCCGAACGCCAGCGACACGGCCACCGTGCGTTCGGTGTTCGTGGTCGGCCCCGACAAGAAGATCAAGCTGACGCTGACCTACCCGGCGTCGACCGGCCGCAACTTCGACGAGTTGCTGCGGGTGATCGACTCGCTCCAGCTGACCGCCACGAAGAAGGTCGCCACGCCGGCCAACTGGAAGCACGGCGAGGACGTCATCATCGTCCCGGCCGTCTCCAACGAGGAGGCCAAGGAGCTGTTCCCGGCCGGCTGGAAGGAAGTCAAGCCGTACCTGCGGGTCACCCCGCAGCCTTCCTGAGCACCCACGACCGCGTCGCTGGGGGTCAGACCCGTCGGGTCTGACCCCCAGTCGCGTCTACGGGGCCAGGTCGGCGAAGCACTCCTCGAGCTGGGCCGGGTCGAACGAGGGGATGTCGGGGAACGACATCGGCGGCAGGCTGGTCAGCGTGCCCAGGTCGCCGAGTTGCGACTCGATCATCTCCTGGAGTTCTTCGGGCGACATCGACCCGGCCTCGCCGAGCGTGCCCAGGTCGAGCTCGTCGAGGAAGCTGAAGTCGAACGGGAGCCCGCCCGGCATGCCCTCGCCGAGCTGCCCGAGCACCTGCTCCAGCAGCTCGTTGACGTCGAGGTTGGCGAGTTCCTCGGGCGTCATGTTCTCGAAGTCGGGCAGCGACATCGACGGCAGGTCGCCGAACTCGCCGAACTCACCGAGGTCGAGCTGACCCAGCTGGCCGAGGTCGAGCCCGCCGAGCAGATCGCCCAACCCGAGGCACTCGGTGAGCCCGCCGAGCATCAGGTCGTCGGGGATCGTGATCGTCACCCCGCCGCCGGACTCGGTCTGGGTGACGGCGGTGCCTGGCACCGTCGGCGACACCGCCGAGTCGCTGTGCCCCTGCTCGGGCACCGTCGGGATAGAGGAGAGTACGCCGCCGAGCACGTCTTCCGCCTGGCTGCGGGCATCGGCTGCGGCAGCTTCGGCCTCGGCCGTGGCGTTGTCGATCGCATCCTGCAACTCGGCCGGCACGGTGATCGCGGGCACCGTGATGGTCGGCACTGCGGCGTTGTCGGTCGCGACCTGGTCGTCGTCACCGCCGGTGAGCTTGACGATGCCGAAGATGCCCGCGCCGACCACCGCGGCCGCGCCGAAACCGAGCGCGGCCGGCTTCCACGGGCTGCCACCCGGGCTGGCCGGCGACACGGTCATCGCCGAGGGAGCCGGGGTAGCGGGGGGTGCCGAGGGGGCCGAGGCCGGTGGAACGGGTTCGGTGGGCGGGCCCGATGGCGCCGCGAACGGCGGGTCAAACGGTGGTGGCTGGAACGGTGGTTGATCGGACATGTGGGGCCTCCCGCAGGGTGCGCTGGTGGAGTGGTGGGGGTGTCGCCCTGTCGCGCGACCGATCAGGATGCCACCTTTGCACCGCGATGTGTCGGCGATTATCCCCCGTGCTACGTCGAGGGTTTCATCGGGGGTCAGACCCCGGACGCAACAGGGACCGCGTCGAACGCGGCGGCGGCCATGTCCCGCAGCAGACCCACCATCTCGACCCGGTCGACGCGCGGGCTCAACGGAGTCGAGTTGATCATGCCCAGCACGCCGTGCACCGCCGCGCGGGCCACGGCCGGAGCAAGGGCCGGGTGCCGGTCGAGCACCGCCCCAACCCAGATCTCGACGTACTGGCCCTGCAACGAGCGGACACGCTCCTGGTCCTCCGCGCTGGCGTTGTTCAGGTCGCGGTGCTCGACCGAGATGAGCGCGCGGTGGTCGACCGCGAAGTCGACGTGGATCGCGATCAACTCGACGAGCAACTCGCCAGTCGACAGGACCGACGACACCGAGTCGTACAGCGCGCGGGCGGCGGTGAGCAGGTGGTGGCTGGTACCGACCAGCATCTCGCCGAGCATCGCCTCCTTGCTGTCGAAGTGGTGGTACAACGCCGGGCCCGACACGCCCGCGGCGGCCCCCAGGCCGTCGACGGTGACCGCCGCGAAGCCCTGCTGGGCGAACAGTTCGGCGGCGATTTCGAGCAGTTCCTCGCGCCGCGGCGACACGCGCCGCGGCTCCTCGCCCTCGCCGGCGAACGCGCGCGACGCTTCGTCCCACCGCAGCCGGCGGTTCCGAGCCGCGGCGACCTCGGCGATCGCGTCGAGCGCGGCCGGGTCACGGAGCGATCCTCGGCTGGCGACATCGTCGGGCTCGGCCCCGGCCAGAATCCGCTTCACCGGAATCTCGAGCTTCTTGCCCGACAGCGTGGTGGGAATCGCGGCGACGACGTACACCTCGTTGGGCACGTGGCGCGGCGAGAGCTGGTTCTTGAGCTCCTGCTTGGCAGCCACCTCCAGGTCGCGGGCAGCGTCGTCTCGCACCGCCTGGTCTCGGTTGTCCACATCGCTGTCGCCGAACCCCTCGCCCGGCGACCCCTCGGCGGCCACGAACAGGATCAACCGGTCGCCGTCCTCGTGGTGCACGACCAGCGAGTCGGTCACCTCGGGCAGGCTCTCGACGACGCGATAGATCTCGGCCGTGCCGATCC
This sequence comes from Ilumatobacter sp., assembly GCA_035556435.1. Taxonomy (GTDB): domain Bacteria; phylum Actinomycetota; class Acidimicrobiia; order Acidimicrobiales; family Ilumatobacteraceae; genus Ilumatobacter. Next base: position 80,726 of record DATMEY010000023.1, read on the forward strand.
GCACGCCGCCACGGTTCAGCGTGGCATCGGATCGGCCACCGATGACGAGGCCGCCCGACTTGGTGAACTCGAGCAGGTCGCCGTGGGTCCACACACCCGGGCGCTCGTCGAAGTAGGCGGCGCGGTATCGCGAACCGTCGTCGTCGCCCCAGAAACGCACCGGCATCGACGGCATCGGCTTGGTGACGACCAGCTCGCCGTCGACGGCCTCGACCGCGGCCCCCAGGTTGCGCACGCTGATCTCGCCGGCGCGCACCGGGGCGGTGGGGCTGCCGCCGACGAACCCCGAGCAGATGTCGGTGCCACCGCTCGACGACCACACCGGCACGCCGGCCTTGACGTGCTCGTCGACCCAGTAGAAGCCGTCGACGGGGAGCGGCGCACCCGTCGAGCCGACCGCGCGCAGCGCCGAGAGATCGAACTCGGCACCGGGCTCGACGCCGAGCCGGCGGCACTGCATGATGAACGGCGCCGACGTGCCGAACCACGTGACCGCCTCGTCGGCGACGACCCGCCACGTCGAGCGCATCTCGTCGGCACCGGGGTCGCCGTCGAACGTGACGATGGTGGTGCCGGTCAACAGCCCCGACACGAGGAAGTTCCACATCATCCAGCCAGTGGTGGTGAACCACAGGAATCGGTCGGCGGATGTGAGCTCGAAGTGGAACGTCAGCATCTTCAGGTGCTCGACCACGATGCCGCTGTGGCTGTGCACGATCGCCTTGGGCAGCCCGGTGGTGCCCGAGCTGTACAGCACGTGGAGCGGGTGGTCGGCCGCCACCTGGGCGAACTCGAGCACGCCGGGCTCGGCGAGCAGGTCGGCCCAGTCGCCTGTGTTGTCGGGGCTGCGCCGGGCGTGCAGGTACGGCACGGTGACGACGTGCTCGACGGTGGGCAGGCCCGCAGCGATCGCGGCGGCTTCGGCCGAGCGGTCGATCGGCTTGTCGCCGTACATGTAGCCGTCGACCGTGAACAGCACCTTCGGTTCGATCTGGCCGAACCGGTCGATCACGGCCTGGGGCCCGAACTCGGGGGCAGCCGACGACCAGATCGCCCCGAGGCTGGCGGTGGCGAGGAAGGCAACGATCGTCTCGGGGATGTTCGGCAGGTAGGCGACGACACGGTCGCCGAGGCCGACGCCGAGACGCTGCAACCCGGCCCGGCAAGCGGCTACCTGGCGGCGTAGCTCGTCGGCGCTCAGCTCGACCCGGTCGCGGGTCTGCGAGTGGCCGATGATGCCGCCCTGGCCACGCAGGGCGTGTTCGGCGTAGTTCAGCGTCGCCCCCTCGAACCACTTCGGTACGGCGGTCACGACCGCCCCCGTCGCGTCCGTCGCCCCCGGCATGTCGGGCGACGACAGCACCCGGTCGTACGTGCCGAGCACACCGCACCAGTCCCACACCGCGGCCCAGAACCCGTCGAGGTCGGTGACCGACCACGAGTACAGCGAGTCGTAGTCGGCGAACCCGTACTTGGCCCCGAATCGCTCGATCGCGGTCGTCCCGTCGAGCGGCGGCTCCCACAGCACCTCGCCGGCCGGTGCGGTCATCGTTCCCCCTCCGATTCGGTCGCGGCCTCCGACACCGCGATGCGTTCGCGCGCTTCGACGCGCGTGCCGGGCGCTACCACGTCGGAGCGTACGGCGCCCGGGGCTCGACCGGGCCGAGGTCGGTGTGGCGCTTCAGTTCGAGCCGGCCGAGCTGTGCCCGGTGCACCTCGTCGGGCCCGTCGGCCAGGCGCAGCAGGCGCGCCGTGGCGTACATCGCGGCCAACCCGAAGTCGTTGCTGGTGCCCCCGCCCCCGAACGCCTGGATCGCCCAGTCGACCACCTTGCACGCCATCGCCGGGGCGGCGATCTTGATCATCGCGATCTCGCGGCGGGCCTCCTTGTTGCCAACGGTGTCCATCAGGTGGGCGGTCTTCAGCGTGAGTAGCCGGGTCTGCTCGATTGCGATCCGCGCCTCGGCGATGCGTTCCAGCGTGACGCCCTGCTCGGCGATCGGCCGGCCGAACGCGACCCGGTGCTGGGTGCGCCGGCACATCAGCTCGAGTGCCCGCTCGGCCAGCCCGATCAGCCGCATGCAGTGGTGGATCCGGCCCGGGCCCAGCCGCCCCTGGGCGATCTCGAACCCGCGCCCCTCGCCGAGCAACATGTTGGCGGCCGGCACCCGCACGTCGGTGAACTGCACTTCCGATGCCCGGTCGGGCATGCCGTAGAAGTTGAACACCGGCAACGGGCGCAGCACCTCGACGCCGGGCGCGTCGCGCGGCACGAGGATCATCGACTGCTGGCGGTGCCGGTCGGGATTGCCCGGATCAGATTTGCCCATGAAGATGAAGAGGTCGCAGTGCGGGTGGGTGGCGTTGGTGGTGTACCACTTGCGCCCGTTGACGACGTAGGTGTCGACCCCCCGATCGTTGGTGCGCACGATCGAGCTCTCGATGTTGGTCGCGTCGCTCGACGCCACGGCCGGCTCGGTCATCGCGAACGCCGATCGGATCTCGCCGTCGAGCAACGGCGTCAACCACCGCTGCTGCTGCTCGGGCGTGCCGTAGCGCACCAGCGTCTCCATGTTGCCGGTGTCGGGGGCCGCGCAGTTGAACACCTCCGGCGCCAGGTGCGAGCGGCCCATCACCTCGCACAGCGGGGCGTACTCGAGGTTCGACAGGCCCGCACCCCACCCCGACCTGTGCTCGCCGTCGGGCAGGAACAGGTTCCACAGGCCGGCGTCGCGGGCGAGCGGCTTGAGTTCGTCGACCACCGGCCACACCGCCCACGGGCCGAGTTCCATCGACTCACGGAAGAAGCGATCCTCGTTCGGATAGATGTGCTCGTCCATGAAGGCTTCGAGCACAATTCGCAGCTCGGCCGTGCGCGCGGTCTCTCCGAGGTTCATGTCGCCGGGGTTCATGTTCATGACTGCCTTAACGTACGCTAAGGAGGCAAGATCGTTCGACACGGGGGTTCCGGACATGACCTATCAGCTCAAAGACCAAGACATCACGCCGCCTCCACCCGACCCCGCCGACCAGCGCTCGGCGGCCTCCGACGGGTTGGCCGCCCTGGCGATGGTGATCGGTGCGCTCGGGCTGATCGCGCTGATCGTCAGCCAGGTCGTCCGCTGAGGCGCCGGCTGCCCTGGCGACCATCCCGATGACCCCCCAACCACAAGCAGCCCGCTGACATGACGTCGGTCCTCCACGAACAGCCGCTGCTACCCCACATCGTCATCCATGCACTGAACGCGCACCACGACGCGCCGTGCATCAACACTCCCCACCGCGTGCTGACCTACGCCGAGGTGCGCGCCCGCACCAGCCAGATGGTGCAGGCGATGCACTCGGTCGGCGTGCAACGCGGCAGCCGCCTGGCGATCCTGTCGAAGAACCGCCCCGAAGTGCTGCTCAACGCGTTCGCCTCGCTGGTGAACGGCTGCATCCTCACGCCGCTGCACCCGATGGGGTCGCTCGGCGACCACGCCTACGCGGTGAACGACGCCGAGATCGACTGCCTGGTGTTCGACACCGAGCACTTCACCGAGCGCGCGGCCGAGCTCAAGGCCCAGTTCCCCCACCTGACCTTGCTCGGGTTCGGGCCGAACCGCGCCGGGCACGACTTCCTGGCGCTCGCCGACACGTTCGCACCAGCCCCGCTGGTGGCACCCGACGTGCACCTCGACGACCTGTGCACCGTGGTGTACACGGGTGGCACCACCGGCCGCCCGAAGGGCGTACTGATGAGCCACCGGGTGTGGCAGTCGATGACGTGGATCCAGATGTCGGAGTGGGAGTTCCCCGACGTGATCCGCATCGCCCTACCCACCCCGCTGTCGCACGCGGCCCTGTCGGTCGTGTCGCCGGTGCTGCTGTCGGGCGGCACGTTCTACGTGATGGAGTCGTTCAGCCCCGACGCCTTCTTCGACCTCGTCGAGCAACACCGCATCACGTGCTGCATGCTCGTGCCGGTGATGCTCTACGCGATGCAGGGCCACCCGCGCTACCGCACGGCCGACATGTCGTCGATGGAGACGATCATCTACGGCGCCTCGCCGATCAGCCCGGCCAAGCTCGCCGAGGCGATCGAGCACTGGGGCCCGATCTTCTTCCAGTTCTTCGGGCAGACCGAGGCGCCGATGGTCATCACGCACCTGAAGAAGGCCGACCACGACCTGTCGAAGGCCGAGCGCCTGGCGTCGTGCGGCCGGCCGGTGCCGTGGATGCACGTCACCCTGCTCGACAGCGACAACCAGCCGGTCGGCCCGGGTGAATCGGGCGAGATCTGCGTGCGCGGGCCGCTCGTGATGAACGGCTACAAGGACCTGCCCGACGAGACCGCCGAGGCCCTGGCGGGCGGGTGGCTGCACACCGGCGACGTCGGCCGGTTCGACCACGAGGGGTTCTTGTACATCGTCGACCGCACCAAAGACATGGTGATCACCGGCGGCTTCAACGTGTTCCCTCGCGAGGTGGAAGACGTCATCAGCGAGCATCCGGCGGTCAACACGGTGATGGTGATCGGCGTGCCCGACGCCAAGTGGGGCGAGGCGGTCAAGGCCGTCGTCGTGCTCCAGCCCGGCCATGCGCCGTCCGACGAGCTGACCGACGAGCTGACGTCGATGGTGAAACGAGCCAAGGGCTCGCAGCAGGCGCCCAAGTCGATCGACTACACCGACTCGCTACCGCTCACCCCGGTCGGCAAGCTCGACAAGAAGTCGATGCGCGCCCGCTACTGGGACGACACCGCCCGCAGCGTCAGCTGACGTCGGGCCGAGCCCGGCACTCGACCACCTGCGCCCACGGTGGTCGAGTGCCGGCGCAGCCGGTGTATCGAGACCCGGTCAGCCCTGGGCGATGCCCATGGCGAGGTCGCTCACGTCGAAGAACTCGTTGTCGACGGGGATGACCTTGCCGTTGTCGAGCTGGCTGTACACCACGCTGCGGTTGAACAGGCGGCTGTAGCCCTCGAGCCCGTCGGTCCACTCCTGCGTGAAGTCGAGCACCGGCACCATGCCACCGAGGTCGAGTTCGCTGGTGTTGCTGGCGGCCTCGAAGAACGACGCGGCGGTGACCTCACCGTCGATCGTCGAGGCGATCTGGGCGAACGCGATGTAGGCAGCCCACGTACCCATACCACCGAGGCTGTTGAAGTCGTTGGCCTCCTGGTCGATGTCGTTGGCCTCGAGCGCGGCCCGGTAGTCGTCCCACGGGGCGGTCGAGATGTCGGGGTACATGCCCGAGATGATGTTGCCGTGGGTGGCCTCCTCGGCGCCCTTGGCCGAGATCGCGTTCAGGTTGCCCTGGTTGCCGTACTGCTTGACGTCGGTGTCGGCCTGCTGGAGCGCGGTGTTCCACGTGAGGAACGGCGTCTCCGACAAGACGACCACCATGCAGTCGACGTTGCTGGTGGCCCGGGCGACCTCGGCCGAATAGTCCTGGGCGATGGTGGGGGCGATGATGACGTCGTTGAACTCGCGGCCGTAGGCCGTCATCGCGTTCTCCATCGGCGTGCGGAAGATCGCGTCGGCGCCCTCGGCGATCACGGCGTTGATGTTCTCGCAACCGTCCTCGACGGCGCGCTTCACCTCGCCCACCGCGTACATCGGCTGGTTGCCGATGTTGAACGAGTACGGCGAGCTCAGCTCGGACGGCGAGATCGGGCAGCACGCCCCGAACCAGGTGATGTCGGAGTCGGCGATCACGGGCACGATCGCCTCGGCGAAGTACGTGAACGAACCGACGACCGAGACCACGCCGTCTTCGACGGCCTGGCGAGCGCACGTGGCGGCGACGGCCGGGTCGAACTGTTCGTCGCAGACCTTGACGTCGACCGGGCGGCCGTTGATGCCGCCGTTGGCGTTGATGTGGTCGGCGGCCAGCTGGGCCGTGATGGCGATGTTCTCGTACGTCGGCCCGTTGGCGTTGAGCGTCGTGACGGTGAGCAGTCTGATCGGCTCGCCGCTCGGCGCCTCACCGGTCGTGTCGGCCGGCTCGTCACCGGGCGGATCGGTGACGGCCGACGTGTCGGCCGGCGGTGGCGTCGTGTCGTCGTCGCCACCGCATGCCGCGGCCACGGTCGCCAGACCGATCACCGTCGCGGCTGCGACGGACTTCCTCCAGAAACCCATGTGATCCCCCTACGGAAAGGTTCGCGAGCGCCCCTCGGCGCCCGTCGAACGGCCACCTTAGACACGACCTGCGGTTCGGCTCTTATCGGAGCCTGAACGCGGGTTAAGGTGACTCCAACCCGGTGGTGACGCGGCCGGGCGAAACCGATGTAGGGGAAGTACGGGGGACGATGAACGAGGTCATCAGATTCGCGTTGCTGGGGTTGGGTGTCGGGGCCCTGTACGCGTTCGCCTCGCAGGGCCTGATCGTCATCTACCGCGGCACGGGCGTGCTCAACTTCTCGCTCGGCGCGACCGCGATCGCAGGCGTGTTCGTGCAGTACGAGTTGCAGTACGAGCACGGCCACAACTTCTGGGTCGCCTCGTTCTTCGGGGTGCTGCTGTCGGCCGTGCTGGGCATGCTCACGCACTGGGTGGTGCTGCGGCCGCTGCAACGCAAACGGGCGAGCACGCTCGTGCAGTTGCTGGCGACACTCGGCGTACTCATCACGGTGCAGGCCGGCGTCGTCATCCGCTACGGCTCGAAGCCGCGCCAGGTGCCCAGCCAGTTGCCCACCAAGCGGATCACACTCTACGGCGACGTCAGCATCACCGCCGACCGCCTGATCCTGCTGGGCATCGGCTGCGCCTCGGCATTCGTGTTGTGGCTGCTGTATCGCTCGTCGCGGTTCGGCATCGAGACCGAAGCGGTGTCCGAGAGCGAGCGCTCGGCGGCCGCGGTCGGCGTGTCACCGAACAAGGTCGCCGTGCTCAACTGGTCGCTCGGCTCGGGACTGGCCTGCATCGCCGGCATCCTCGTCGTGCCGGTGATGACGCTCCAGGTCACGTCCATGACCGGCCTCGTGCTGGCCGCGTTGGCCGCCGCGCTGGTGGCCAACTTCAAGTCGTTCCCGATCGCCACCGCGGCCGGCTTCGTGCTCGGCATGGGCCAGACGTTGATCGGGCGATTCTGGAACCAGCAGGGCGCGGGCCAGTCGTTGCCGTTCCTCATCATCATCGTCATGCTCGTGCTGCGCGGCCGCTCGATCCCGCTGCGCGACCACTTCCTCCGCAAGCTCCCGGCGGTCGGCAACGGGCGGATGTCGTGGGACTGGACGATCTTCCTGTGCGGCATGGTCGTGTTCCTCATGCTCACGAAGGACACGAAGTGGGTCGACGCGCTCACGGTCACGCTGTGCGCGTCGATCGTGCTGCTGTCGATCGTCGTGGTCACCGGCTACGCCGGGCAACTCTCGCTGGCGCAGTACGCGATGGCCGGGTTCGGCGCGTGGGTCGCCGGGCGCCTGGTGGCCGTGTACCAGATCCCGTTCCTGCTCGGGCTGGTCGCCGGTGTCGCCGCGGCGATTCCGCTCGGGATGATCTTCGCCCTGCCGGCGGTGCGCACCCGGGGCATCAACCTCGCGATCGTCACGCTCGGGCTGGGCACGGCAATCGAACTGATGCTGTTCAACAACAGCAAGTTCACCGGCGGCATCAAAGGCACCCCGGTCGGCAACCCGAGCCTGTTCGGCTACGAGATCAGCTCGATCCGGTACCCCCAGCGGTACGGCATCTTCGTGCTGGCGATGGCACTGCTCGCAGTCGTGGTCGTCACGAACGTGCGCCGCGGGCGCAGCGGGCGGCGGTTGATCGCGGTCCGCACCAACGAGCGCGCGGCCGCCGCACTCGGTATCAACATCGTGTACGCCAAGCTGTTCGCGTTCGCGCTCGCCTCGGCGATCGCCGCGCTGGGCGGCATCCTGCTCGGGTTCCGCCTCACCTCGGTGAGCTACCAGTCGTTCACGAACTTCACGTCGATCACCTACGCCGGGCTGTCGCTGGTGGGTGGCGTCGGGCACGTGCTCGGCGCGTTCGTCGGCGGCATGATGGCCACGGCCGGCTTCAACCAGGAAGTGATGGAGTCGACCTGGGACGGTGTCGGCAAGTACATCCAGCTCATCAGCGGCATCGCGATCCTGCTCGTCGTGCTGTACAACCCCGACGGGGTCGCCGCCGAGTGGGCCAAGACGTTCCGCTACATGAAGCGCACCAAGAAGTTCGGCGAGTCGTACTTCATCAAGCTGTCCGACGTGTCCGAGCCCGTCGACGAGGGCCACGACCAGCGGGTCGAACCGAAGACCCTCGAGGTCCGCGACCTCACCGTCAAGTACGGCGCGGTCAGGGCCGTCGACAACGTCAGCTTCACGCTCGAACCGGGCCGGGTCACCGGGTTGATCGGCCCGAACGGGGCCGGCAAGACGTCGCTGATCGACGCCCTCACCGGGTTCACCCGCATCCACGAAGGGCGGGTCACGATCGGCAGCACCGGTGACATGGCCGACACCACCATCGACATCACGGGTGCCGGCCCGGCCGCCCGCGTCAAGACCGGGTTGGCCCGCTCGTTCCAATCGCTCGAACTGTTCGAGGACACGACCGTGTTCGAGAACCTGAGCGTCGCCGCCGACCCGCAAGACCTGCGCTCGTACGTACGCGACCTCGTGTGGCCGGTCATCCCCAAGTTCGGGCCCGAGGTGGTGCGAGCGATCGAGGCGTTCGAACTCGACGAAGACCTCCACCGCGAGGTCAGCGACCTGTCGTACGGCAAACGCCGGCTGCTGGCGATCGCCCGCGCGGTGGCGATGCACCCGAGCGTGCTCCTGCTCGACGAGCCGGCGGCCGGCCTCAGCTCGGTCGAGAGCGTCGAGCTGGCCCGGGTGGTCCGCCGGCTGGCCGACGACTGGGGCATGGCGATCCTCGTCGTCGAGCACGACATGAACTTCGTGATGGGCGTGTGCGACCAGGTCGTCGTGCTCGACTTCGGCTCGAAGATCGCCGACGGCACCCCCGACCAGGTCCGCAACGACCCGGGTGTGATCGCCGCCTACCTCGGCGACAAGTCCGACGACGAACTCGACATCCGAGACACCGACATCCGCACACCCGTCACCACGATCAGCGTCACGAGTGGGGAGTGAGCATGAGCGACAGCACCATCCACGACCGAGGCGTCACGGCGACCAGCCCGTTCGCGGTGACCCACACGCCGAATCTGCTCGAAACCCGGATGCTCAAGGCCGGCTACCTCGGGCGCGAAGTGGTGTCGGGCATCAACATCACGGTGCAGCCCGGCGAGGTGGTCGCCCTGCTCGGCCCGAACGGCGCCGGCAAGACCACCACGTTGCTCACGCTCGCCGGCCAGCTCGCGCCGGTCGACGGGATCGTGATGTTCAGCAACGTGCCGACGTTCACCCCGATGTACCAGCGGGTGCGTCAGGGCGTCGGGCTGGTCACCGAAGAGCGCCTGATCTTCACCAAGATGTCCACCCGCGACAACCTGCGGATCGGCGGCGGCGACGTCGACCAGGCACTCGCCCTGTTCCCCGAACTCACGGCCCGCCTCGACGTGCGCGGCGGCATGTTGTCGGGCGGCGAGCAGCAGATGGTCGCCCTGTCGCGGGCGCTCAGCCGCAACCCGCAGATCCTCCTCGCCGACGAACTGTCGCTCGGCCTCGCCCCGCTGATCGTCGACCGCCTGCTCGGTGCCGTCCGCAAGGCTGCCGACGAGCGCGGCATCGGCGCCCTGATCGTCGAGCAGCACGCCCGCAAAGCCCTGAAGTACAGCGACCGCATGTACCTGATGTCGCGCGGGCAGATCCGCATGGAGATGACCGCCGACGAAGCGCTCGGCCGGCTCGACGAGATCGAGGACGCCTACCTGGCCGGCACCGCCGAGTCGGAAGAAGACCACATCGAGCGCAAGCGCCGCAAGGACGTCCGCAAGGCGTGGGGCCGCCAGCGCGTCCGCGAGCGCGAGCTGCGCCGGCTCAGCGGCACCCAGGTGTCGCGCCGTCACACGTCCGAAGACGACGACATCCTCGACCGCGAGCAGCAACGCCGCGACTGGCAGATCCGCGCCCGCCGCGGCCGCAAGTACTGAACCAACTCACACGAGCAATAGCAGGGGACCACCAGCATGGCTTACCGCACCGCCGAGCTACCACCCGTCGACATCGACGAGTTCGCCCGCATCCCGTTCCTGCCGCGCATGAAGATGCTGCAGTTGCACTGGGTGGAAGCGGGCTTCGGCACGCCGCGCCAGACGGCGATGTTCTACGTGTGGAAGATCTTCTTCTATTCGCTGTTCGGCCTGATCGTGGCCGGGGCGTTCACGGCCGGGCTCGAGTTCAACGACATCGGCGGCTGGTGGGACGAGCCGATCCTGTGGCAGAAGCTGATGATCTGGACCATCCTGTTGGAGATCCTCGGCTTGGCTGCCACGTGCGGCCCGATGGCGTTCCACTTCGACCCGCTGATCGGCCAGAGCCTGTACTGGTGGCAGAACGACACCATCCGTATCCCCCCGTACCCGAACCACGTGCCGTTCACGAAGGGCAATCGGCGCACTCCGTGGGACACCGGTCTGTACAAGCTGATCGTGTTCTGGCTGATCATGATGCTGTTCCTGTCGGGCAAGCCGATGGACGGCCTGCCAGGCGACACGGCCGGGGTGCTGCCGCGCTGGGCGCTGATCGTCTACGCCTGCCTGATCTGCCTGATGGCGCTGCGCGACAAGTGCGTGTTCCTGTCGTCGCGCGCCGAGCAGTACGTACCCACCATCTTGTGCTTCGGACTGTTCGCCAGCTTCGTCGACGCGATCGTCGCCGCCAAGATCTTCATCGTCGTCGTGTGGATGGGTGCCGGCGTCTCGAAGCTCCAGCACGGGTTCTCGTGCACCGTCTCGGTGATGATCCAGAACACACCCTGGAACGCGTTCCGCAAGCTGCGCATGGCCACCGTGCGCGACTA
>DATMEY010000024.1:0-160167 GCA_035556435.1 Ilumatobacter sp.
CTCCGCCGCTCCACCGACCGCAAAACCATCCACCGACACGCCGCGCTCAGCCTCGCCACCACCGTGCTGATGACCACCCGACTGCTCGCCTACCGCGACCGCTGGAGCCCCAACATCTGGCCTACCCGCTGAGCCCCTAAGCCTGAATCCACCGATCGCTGCGGTCGCCCGTCGGCATTGCCCCAGGCCACAGCAGTCGCGTCGACGTTGGCTTCGGGCATCGTTGGTGGAGCCCAGCCTGCGTGGCGCTTGAACGCAAAGCGTTGACGAGCATGGATTCACCGTGATGGCGGCGAGGAACGAGCCGCCAGATCGGTGGATCCAGGCTAAGTCCCCCAGATCCCCCCAACCGGAGGCCCTCGCTGCTCAGGCGGCGGGGGCCTCTGACGTTGCCGGCCGCAGATGACGGACGGCGTTGGCGAGTAGCAGCGCGCCGATGCCCATCACGCCGACGGCGACGACGTTGGTGGTGCGGACGTCGGTCGCGTGGGTCAGCACGCCGCCCAGCACCGCGCCCACCGGCCCGGCACCGATGCCCACCATTCGGAACGAGGCGATCACCCGACCGAGCAGGCGCTCGGGGGTCATCATCTGACGCAGCGACACGGCCGGTACCGACAGCGAGATGATGCCGAACCGGATCACGAACCAGGCAGCCGCGACCACCACCACGTGCCCGGCCGCGGCCACCGCGACCAACCCGACGACCACGAACATCGGCGCCCCCAACAACACCCGCGTCCGGCCCATTCGGCCCGCCAGCCAGCCGGCTACGAACGCGGCCAACACCCCACCGAGCGACGACGCGGCGACCACCACGCCGTAGGCGGCCTCGCTCGCCCCCAGCTCGCTGACCACCAACACGACCAGCACCGCGAAGCTCATGTTGGTGGCGATGTTCGAGATCGCCGCGGCGAACATCGCGTTGCGTAGAAACGGCTGGCCGAGCAGGAACCGGAAGCCCTCGGCGAGGTCGGCACGAACGCTGCGCGGTTGCTGTCGCCGGTCGCCCTGGAGCGGTCGCCGCAGGGTTGCCAGGAGGACCCCGCCGAGCAGGAATGTGACGACGTTGAGCGCGAACGGCGCACTCGCCGCACGGGCGAACAGCACCGCGCCGAGCGCGACCCCGACCACCTCGTCGAGCACCTGGGTCGCCGCCTGGAGCCGTGAGTTGGCGCGATCGAGCTGATGCGCCTCGACGAGTTGCGGGATCGCCGCCTGGGCGGTGGTGTCGACCATCACCTCCCCCACGCCGAGGCCGACGGCGATCGCCAGCAGCACGCCGATCGACAGCGTGTCGGCGGCGATCAGTGCGATCAACACGGCCACCAGCACCGCGCGACCGAACTGGCCGACGACCATCAGGCGCTGCCGGTTGGCACGGTCGACGAGCACTCCGACGAGCGGGGCCAGGATCCATGGGGCGATCGTGGCGGCCGACGTGACGCCGATCAGCGTCGGGTTGTCGGTGAGCCGCAGCGCCAGCAGCGGCAGCGCGCCGAGCCGGATGCCGTCGCCCAGGTTGGACGCGGCAGCAGCCAGCCAGAAGCGGTGGAAGTCCGACCCGAGCGGGCCCGGGCGGCCCGGCACGGCCACCTCAGCTCAACGCGTCGGTGGCCGCGTCCACCACCGACTCGACGACCGTGTCGTCGAACACGGTGTCGTCGATGGTCGCCTCGTCGATCGCCAACCACACCATCAGGCCACCGACCGCGGCCAGCACCGGCACCACGATGAACGCCCACACCTGGCCGAGCGCGTTCGGGTCGGTGTCGGCGAAGATCGCCATGCCCAAGCTGCGCGCCGGGTTCAGGCCCGAGCCCGACACGTGCAGCAGGAACAGGGTGGCAACCGTGGCGGTGCCGCCGACGAAGGCCGCCGTGGTGGCGTTCGAGCGCTGCTCCTTGATCGACGACAGGAGCACGACCGTGAGGATCACGCCGAACACCAACTCGGCCGCGATCACCACGCCGAGTTCGGCGAACGGCCCCGTGGTGATACCGAGGTCGACCCCTGCCCCGACACCGTCGCCGGGCTGCCACCCGTTGACGCCCACCGTGAGCCCACCGGTGTTGGCGAGGCCCCACAGGATCGCCGCGCCGAGAATGCCGCCGACGAACTGGCCGATCCAGTCGGCGATGGCCTCCTTGAGCGAGATCGCCTTGGCAAACCACAACGCCAGGCTGAACATCGGGTTGGCGACCGCTCCGAGCACGCCGATCGCGATCGCCAGCGAGGCGCCGAACCCGATGGCGACGCCGAGTGTGCCGATGTCGGGCCCGCCGAACACGAGCAGGCCAGGCCCGCCGAGTACTACCAGCGCAGTGCCGACGACCTCGGCCGATGCGGCGCGGATCGTGGCGCCCGACTCATTCCCGGACGAACTGCTCGCGGAGCCCATGGGCGGCGAGCGTAGCCTTCGAGCGTGGCCCGCTCTCGGACTCAGCGTGTTCTCGTCACCACGGTGAGCGAAGATAACGATGGCATCGTCGCCCACCGGCGGCACCCTGACCTACTGATCGTTGAAGAACCCTTGACGATTCAGCTCGACGGCGTCGTGGTCGCGACCACGATGCGCACGCCCGGACACGACTTCGAGCTGGCGGTCGGCTACTGCCACACCGAGGGTTTGCTCGCCGGCGCGCCGGTGTCGGGTGTGCGCTATTGCGGCACCGGCTCGGCAGTCGCCACCGAGTTCAATGTGGTGACGGTCGAGACCGGTGGGGCGGCGCCCACGCCCACCCCGCGGCTCACCGCCACCTCGTCGAGCTGTGGCTGGTGCGGCAGCGACCAGCTCGACGAGATGTGCGCCCGGTTGGCGCCGTTGCCGCCGGGCACCGCCGTCGATACCGCCCTGATCGCGCGGGTCCCCGAACTGGTCGCCCCGCACCAGGCCCTGTTCGCAGCGACCGGAGCAGTGCACGCGGCGGCTGCGTTCACCGCCGACGGCGACGTGCTGCACGTGCGCGAGGACGTGGGTCGCCACAACGCGGTCGACAAGGTGGTGGGCACGCTGCGACTTGCCGATGCACTGCCGGCGACCGGGCTGGGGTTGTTCGTCAGCAGCCGGGCGTCGGTCGAGATGGTGCAGAAGGCGTGGGCAGCCGGGTTCTCGACGGTCGTCGCCGTCAGCGCCCCGACCGCGCTGGCGGTCGACGCCGCCCGCCGGGCGAACCTCGTACTCGCCGGCTTCGTCCGCCCTGACCGCCTCAACATCTACCACCCCGACCGCCTGTAGGGCCCCAAACGGTGGTCGAGTGCCGGGCTCTGCCCGGCGTATCGAGACCCGGTGCGCGCACCATGGTCTCGATACAACGGGGTGGCGGCTGCGCCGCGGGTGCGCCACTCGACCACCGTCGCAGCCGGTGTATCGAGACGGCGCCGGTACGGTGGGCCATATGCGTATGGACACCGGCTTGGCCGTCTTGCACCTCTTCTGCTCGCCGTACGACGACGACCGGGCGGGGGTCGACCGCGACGCGCTGGTGGAGGCGATCGCGGTCGCCGAACGCGACGGCTGCCAAGTGGTCACCGCAGCCCTGTTCGGGCACAAGGCCGACAGCGCGTTCATGCTGCTCGGCCCCGATACCGCCCCGTTGCGGGCGTTCCAGGTGGCCGTGCAGGCGGCCGGGCTGGAACTGGTCGACAGCTACCTGTCGCTCACCGAGGTCAGCGAGTACGCCGCCGGCCTGCCCGAGCACATGCTCCAGTCGCGCCTGTACCCGCAGCTGCCTCCAGAGGGCAAGACCGCGTTCTGCTTCTACCCGATGAGCAAGCGTCGCGAGGCACACGCCAACTGGTACGCGACGCCCTACGACAAGCGCCTGTCGATGATGCACGAGCACGGGTCGAGCGGGCGCAAGTTCGCCGGGCGGGTGCTCCAACTGATCACCGGCTCGACCGGTCTCGACACGCACGAGTGGGGCGTCACCCTGTTCGCCGACGGCCTGGCGACGGTGAAAGACGTCGTGTACACGCTGCGCTACGACGAGGCCTCGGCGCTGTACGGCGAGTTCGGTGACTTCTGGGTGGGCGAACTCGCCTACATCGACACGATCTACCCGTAAGCCTTGCGTTCAAGCGCAAATCGTTACGGACCCACGCTCACAGCGACGCGCTGCGGGGGCGGGGGTCTTTTTCCGAGCCGTTCTCGTTGAAGCCGAACACGTCGAAGATGGCGTTGGCGAGGTCGCCGGTGACGCCGCGCAGGTCGACCGAGCCCGATACGCCCCGGTAGTCGATCTGGGGCACGTCGGCGAGCCGCTGGGCGCACTCTGCAAAGCCGCTGCACGGGCTGCCACTGTTGCTGACCCCGGCGATGTTGTCGCGGAAGTCTTCGGGCCGGTCGGACCCGGCCTGCACGACGGCGAGCGCGATCAGGTTGACGCAGTCAACCGCGTTGGCCGCGAAGAACCCGTCCACCGCGTCGACCCGGGCCTGCGGTGCCACCGCCAGCAGGCGTTCGCGGAACTCGTCGCTGAGCTGGGCGATCGGCTGGCGGGCCGAGCGCACGGCATCGTTAACGAACACGGCCGGCGGGTCGGCGTGGTCGACCACTGCGTCGAGCGCGGTCAACAGCCGGCCGCCGTCGTCGGCGTCGCCGAGCACCACGATCGCCGGGCTGTCGGCCACCGCCCCGGCTACCGCGCTGAGGTCCTCCTGGTCGCCCGAGAAGCCCTCGCGCCGGTCGATCGACAGCACCGCGCTGGCCCGCACGCGGGCTTCGAACGCGTTCGCCAACCCGCGCCCGTACGGGTCGTCGAGGTACGCCACCGACACCGATTCGACGCCGGTGTCGCGGACTTCGCGCACGATCGCCTCCATCTGCAACGAGTCGCTCGGTACGGTGCGGAAGAACAACCCGTTCGGGTCGGGGAAGTCGTCGAGCGCGAGCGCGGTCGCGGTCGGCGAACACACCACCACACCGGCATCCATCGCCGTATTGAGCTCGGACAGGGCGACCAACGACGACGCCGGCCCCACGATCGCGTCGACACCCTGGTCGATCAACTCGGCGAACCCGCCCGGGTGGGCCTCGTCGGCGTCGACCAGCAGGACGCTGCGCCCGAGTACGCCACCGGCCGCGTTGATGTCGCCGACGGCAGCCTCGATCGCGGTCCGGATCGGGCCCCCGAGAGGCGAGCCCGAACCGGTCGTCGGCAGCAGGATGCCGACCGTCAGGATCCCGTCGCTCGGTTGCTGGACCGGTACCGTGGTGACCGGGCTGGCCGGGGAGGTGTCGGGCGGAGTGGCGGCGTCGCCGGAACACGCGGCGGCGACCGCGAGCGCGGCCAACCCGACCATCCGCGCCGCACATCGCCCCGACATCGCCGCCACGGTACCGTCTGCGGGCATGGCACACCCGGCGCAGAGCCCGGCCGTCGCGCTCGCCCGGCGCCAGGAGGCGCTCGCCGACACGTCGCGGCGTGGCGTCGAGTACTGCCGCGAACTGGCCGCGGCTACCGACGCCTGGGTCGCTGCGCTGGCCACCGAGGCTGCCGAACAGCACCGCCGGGCCCCCCGGTTCGCGCTGGTGGCGGTGGGTGGGTACGGCCGCGGCGAACTGGCACCGTTCAGCGACATCGACGTGCTGCTCGTCCACGGCGGGCGCGCGGGCCGCACCGGCGGGTTGGAGTCGGTGGCGTCGGCGATCTGGTACCCCATTTGGGACGCGGGGCTGAAACTGGGCCATGCGGTGCGCACGCTCGACGAGCAGCTCGACCTGGCCAAAACCGATCTCGACACCGCGACCGCGCTGCTCACGGCGCGCCCGCTGGCCGGTGATGCGGGCCTCGTCAGCCAGGTGATCGAGGCTGGGCAGGCGAACTGGACGAAGCGCAAGAAGCGCTGGCTCGACGAGTTGCAAGCCCGGGTGCGCGCCCGCCAGGCCGGTGCCGGCGAGGTCGCGTACACGCTCGAACCCGACCTGAAGGATGGCCACGGCGGCATCCGCGACGTGCAGTCGCTGTGGTGGGCCGAGGCCGGGGGCCTGGCGCTTCCCGACGTCGACCGCGCCGCGCTCGCCGAGTGCTACGACACCTTGCTGCACGCCCGGGTTGCGCTGCACCTCGCCACCGGGCGGCCTGGCGAGACGTTGCGCCTGGAAGAACAGGACGCGGCCGCCGTGCAGGCCGGCGCCGCCGACGCCGACGCGTTGATGGCCGGCGTGGCCGCCGCCGCCCGTACGGTGGCCTGGATCGCCGACGAAGCCTGGGGTCGGGTGGGGCGCGCCAAGCCAGGCCCCTCGGTCGAGGTCTCGCCCGGCGTGCTGCTGGTCGGCGACGAGGTCGAGCTGGCAGCCACCGCCGACCCGGCGGTCGACCCGACACTGCCGCTCGACGTCGCCACGGCTGCGGCCCGGCGACGGGCTCGGATCGGACGGCACAGTCTCGACCGCCTGGCCGCCACGGTGCCACAGTGGCCGGCGCGCTGGCCGGTGGGCGCGATCGACAAGCTCGTCGCCCTGCTGCTCGAAGGCCACGCCGCGATTCCTGTGCTCGAAGCACTCGATCAGCGCGGCCTGATCACCCGGATGTTGCCCGAGTGGGAACCCAACCGCTCGCGACCGCAACGCAACGCCTACCACCGCTTCACGGTCGACCGGCACTTGTGGGAAGCCGCCGCCAACGCAGCCGACTTGGCACACACCGTGGCGCGCCCCGACCTGCTTGTGCTGGGGGCGCTGCTGCACGACATCGGCAAGGGCTACCCCGGCGATCACACCGTGGTGGGCATGGCGATGGTCGCCGAACTGGGGCCCCGGCTAGGGCTCAACGACCACGACGTGGCCGTGCTGGTCAAGCTCGTCGAGCACCACCTGCTGTTGCCCGACGCGGCCGTGCGCCGCGACGTGTCCGACCCGCGCACGATCGAATCGGTTGCCGAGGCGTGCGGCACCTACGAGGTCGCCGAGTTGCTGCACGCACTGACGATTGCCGACTCGGCGGCCACCGGCCCCGCCGCGTGGGGGCGCTGGAAGGAGGAGTTGGTCGCCGATCTCGCCGAACGCGTCAAGCACGTGCTGTCGGGCGGCGACCTGGCCGAGGCCACCTGGACGCTGTTCCCCGGTGCCGAGACGTTGGCGTTGATGGCCGACGGCGCCGAGACCTACCGCGGCGAGGGCGACCGGCTGGTCGCCACCTACCGCGACCTGCCCGGTGCGTTCGCCCGGATCGCCGGGGTGCTGGCCCTGCACGGCCTCGACATCGTCACCGCTCGTGCGCACTCCGACGAACATCAGGCCGGGCGTGCGCCGATGGGTGCCTGCGAGTTCCGCATCGAGGTGCCCCCGCACGGCGTCGACTGGGAACCGGTCGAGTCCGACCTACGCCGGGCGATGGCCGGCCAGTTGGCGATCGAGTCTCGGCTCGCCGAGCGCGCCCGCACCTACCGGCGCCGGCGCGCCCAGCAGGCCGCCCCGCCCGGCCCCGCCCGGGTGCTGTTCCTCGACGAGGCGTCGAGCAACGCGACCGTGCTGGAAGTGCGCTGCCCCGACCGGGTGGGCATGCTGTACCGGATCGCCCGGGCGGTCGCCGCGATCGGTCTCGACGTGCGTCACGCCAACGTCCAGACCGTGGGCCTCGACGTGGTCGACACGTTCTACGTGCGCGACTGGCACAACCAGTTGGTGACCGACCCCCAGCACCGCGCCGAGATCGACCGAGCCATCACCCACGCCATCGCCGACTGATCTCGGTACCGATACGGATCCGTGACGACAGGATGTTGTCGCCGTGCTGGCGATGGGCGAGGCAGCCCGCGATCTCGTGCGCCGCTGGCCCAGCCCAGCCTGCGTGGCGCTTGAACGCCAATCGTCAACGGTGGATGGCGTTGAGGTAGTTGTAGACGGTGATGCGGCTGACGCCCATCCGGTCGGCGACGTCTTCCACGGCGCGCCGCAGGGTGAACGCGCCGCGCTCGTCGAGCAGGCGCACCGCGCGCTGCTTGTCCTCGCGGCTGAGCGACGGCAGCGGGCCACCCAACTCGGCGGCGACCCCGTCGATCAGGCGATCGAGCGCCCCGTGCAGCGGCGGCATCCGAACCGCGGCCACCATGTGCCCCTGCCACACCAGCGGCACGTCGGACGGCTCGGCAGCGTCGGCGGCGACGATCTGGGCACCCACGGCCTCGACGACGGGGGCGACCGCGGCAATCAGCGGATGCGCGTTCACGGCACGGCCTCGCCCGCGCTGGTGAGGTCGACGTTGACGTGCGTCGCCCCGTGCTCGAACGCGATGCCCACGAGCAGCCCGACCGCCGTCCCCGCTTCGCCCGCCGGAACGTCGCAGGCCGAACCGAACGGACCGAACTCGACGTCGTACCCGCGCTCGCGCAAGGCCTCGACCGGTGCCGTGACATGACGCCCCGGACGGCCTTCCTCGAATGGCTCGATCGTGAACTCCAACCGGTGCACGCCTCGCAGGCTAGACCCACACGCCCGGCTGCCTACGATGGCGCGATGACGTTGAGCACCCTGGCCGACGAAGCACGCGACCTGCAGGCCGAAACGGTCGCCCTGCGACGGGCCCTGCACGAACGCCCCGAGCAGGGCAACGACTTGCCGATCACCCGCGAGAAGGTGCTCGAAGCGATCGAGGGGCTGCCCGTCGACGTCACCCTTCACCAGACCACCTCGGGCATCGCCGCCATGCTCACCGGCGGCAAGCCCGGGCCCACCGTGCTGCTGCGCGGCGACATGGACGCGCTTCCGCTGCACGAGGACACCGGCGTCGAGTTCACCTCGAAGCACGACGGTGTGATGCACGCCTGCGGGCACGACACCCACACGGCCATGCTGGTGGGCGCGGCCAAGCTGCTCAGCGCGCACCAGGACGACATTCCCGGCCGGGTGCTGTTCATGTTCCAGCCCGGCGAAGAGGGTCACCACGGCGCCAAGTTCATGCTCGACGAGGGCCTGCTCGACGTGCCCGCGCTCGCCGACGGCACCCCATCGCCGGTCACCGGCGCGTTCGCCCTACACATCACGTCGACGTTGCCCACCGGCCGGGTCGCCACCCGCGTGGGGCCGTGCATGGCGTCGGCCGACCGGTTCACCATCCGTGTGCACGGCGCGGGCGGGCACGCCAGCGAGCCGTTCCGCACGGTCGACCCGATCCCGATCGCGTGCGAGATCGTGCAGGCACTGCAAACCATGATCACCCGCCGCATCGACGTGTTCGACCCGGCGGTGGTCACCGTCGGCCGGATCGAGGCCGGCACCACCAACAACATCATTCCCCACTACGCCGACATCGAGGGCACCATCCGCACGGTCAGCGAGTCGACCCGGGCCTCGGTGCACGACAACCTCCGCCGCGTCGCCGAGAAGATCGCCGAGGCGCACGGCGCCACCGCCGAGCCCGACGTGATCCTCGGCTACCCGGTCACGTCGAACGCCGAGGCGTTCACCGACTTCACGCTCGACGTCGCCCGCACGGTGATCGGCGACGACAAGGTGTATCGCCTGCCGAACCCGATCATGGGTGCCGAAGACTTCTCGTACGTGCTCAACCAGGTGCCCGGCACGATGATGTTCCTCGGCGGCACCGGTGAAGACCGCAATCCGCGCACGGCGCCGGCCAACCACTCGAACCTGGTCGTGTTCGACGAGTCGGCCATGCCCACCGGTGTCGAGCTGTACGCCCAGATGGCCCTACGGCATCTGGGGGTACAGCCCGACTAGGTTCTCGCCGTGCTCGTCTGGATGGACCTGGAGATGACGGGGCTCGATCACACGTCGGACGTGATCGTCGAGATCGCCACGTTGATCACCGACGACGAACTCGAGATCGTCGCCCTCGGCCCCGACCTGGTGATCCACCAGCCCGAGGACGTGCTCGCCACGATGGACCCGTTCGTGGTCGGCATGCACACGTCGTCGGGCCTGCTCGACCAGATCCGGGCGTCGACGATGACGCTCGACGAGGCGGGGGCGGCCACGTTGGCGTTCATCAAGGAGCACGTGCCCGGCGAGCGCACCGTACCGCTGTGCGGCAACTCGATCGGCACCGACCGCCGGTTCCTCGCCGCCTACCTGCCGGCGATCGAGGAACACCTGCACTACCGCTCGGTCGACGTCTCCTCGATCAAGGAACTCGTTCGCCGGTGGTACCCCGACGTGCTCGCCAAACGGGGTTGGAAGAAGGGCTCGCACCGGGCCCTCGACGACATCCGCGAGAGCGTCGCCGAACTGCGGCTCTACCGCGAGTTGGTGTTCCGCCAGCCGGCCGATGTCGCCGCCCTGCTGGCTGCCATGCCGGCCGGCGAGATAACCGACGCGCCGACGACCGAGCCGCTCGACAGCGCGGCCGAACCAGCAACCGAGGGGGCGGCATGAAACGCGCACTCGTCACGTTCGCACTCGCCGCACTGATGCTCGCGGCATGCCGGAGCGACGGCCGCGACATGCAGCCCCCGGTGTTCCCGGCCCCCACTCCCACCACCACATCCGCCCCGCTGGCCACCGGCTGAGGAAAGCGGCGGCGAACGTCGGGAAAATTCTCTCCGACGTGCGCTGAACATCGGGTACGGTCCGACGTTGGAGTCCCCGCGCGCACCCTAGTGTGGGCGGGATGTCGGTCCACGCCCCTCCGCCGCTCGCCGGCCGGCGCGCGGAATTGCAGTGGTTCGACGATGCGCTCGACAAGGTTGCCGCCGGCAACCCCCGGGTGATCGTGCTCGCCGGCGAGGCCGGCGTCGGCAAGTCGCGGCTGATGCTCGATGTCGTCGCCCGCTCGTCGGCCGACTGGGTGGTGGGGGTCGGTCACTGCCTGGAAGAGGGCCAGCACGACCTGCCGTACTCGCCGCTCGCCGGCATCCTCACCGCGATCGCCCGCGACGACCACGGCGCCGAGTTGGTCGCCGGCCTCCAGGCCAGCTCGCCGGGCCTGTTGCCGCTCGACGTGCCCACCGCCACGACCCAGCTCGACACCACGTCGGGGCTGACCCAACTGCGGTTCTTCGACTCACTGGTCAAGCTGTTCGGCGAGCTGTCGGCGGTGCAGCCGGTGCTGTTGGCGATCGAAGACCTGCACTGGGCCGACCCGGCCACCCGGGCGTTCGTCTCGTACGTCGCCCGCAACGTCGTGTCCGACCCGGTGGCGCTGGTGCTCACGGTGCGCACCGACGAACTGCACCGGCGGCACCCGCTGCGCACCACACTGGCCGAACTGGGTCGGCTGCCCACGGTGTCACGGCTCGACCTCGACCCCCTCGACACCGACGACCTCGGCGAGTTGCTGGCCGCCCTGTCGGGCACCCCGCTGCCGCGGGCGGCAGTACGGCGCATTGCCGAACGCAGCGGCGGCAACCCGTTCTACGCCGAGCAGCTGCTGGCGCTCGGGGGCGGACGCCCCGACGCTCAGCCCACCGGCGGGCTGGCCGACCTGCTGCTTCAGCGCGTCGACCGGGTCAGCGCCGACTCCCGGCGGGTGCTCGAAGTCGCCTCGCTGGGCGGCCAGCGCGTCGAGCATCGCCTGCTCGCGGCGGTCACCGAACTGCCCGACGACCAACTCGACGACGCGCTCCGCGAGGTCACCGACGCGCGCCTGCTCGAACCCGACCCGTCGGGCACCGGCTATCAATTCCAGCACGCGCTGCTGGCCGAGGCGATCGCCGCCGACCTGTTGCCCAGCGACCGGCGTGCCCTGCATGCCCGCTACGCCGCCGTGCTCGACCCCCAGGCCAGCCCTGCCACCCTGGCGCGGCACCTGCTCGGGGCCGGCGACAAGCCGGGTGCCCTGAGCGCCAGCCTGGCCGCCGCGGCGACCGCTGTCGCGCTCGGCGCCCCCGACGATGCACTCGCCCATTGGGTCCGCGCGCTCGACCTGTGGGAGCACGGTACGGCCGCCGTCCACCAGTACGCCGGGGGCCGTGGCGCGGTCGCCCTCGGTGCGGCCCGCGCCGCGCAAGGTGCCGGTGACGTCAACCGTGCGCGCAGCTTCGCCCGGCTGGCGATCGATGCCGCCGAGCACCCTGCCGACCGCGCCGAGGCCCGGCTGCTGTTGTGCGCGCTGTTGTCGCCCGACGTCACCGGCGACACGACGGCCAGCCTCGCCGAGGCAACTGCGGCGCTGGCCGAGGCCGGCGGCGACGCCGCACTTGCCGCGCGCGCCACCGCCGCTACCGCCCGGGCGCATTATCTCGGCGGCGCGTTCGCCGAAGCGATCGCACCTGCCGAACAAGCCGCTGCCGCGGCCACCCGGCTGGGGCTCGACGCGGTCGCCCTGACAGCCCAGGCGACGGCCCTGCTGGCGCGCCGCGAACAGGGCGACGAGGCCACTGCCGGCGTCACCGAGGCCGAACTCGTGCGCCGCGCCCGCGAGTGCCCCGACATCGACACCGGTTTGTGGGTGCTGACCTGTCTCGCCGAGTCGAGCTTCCGGCGCGACCTGGCGGCGGGGGCCCGGCTGGCGGGCGACGCGTACGCGTACGCGGCGGCCAACGGGGCTCGGTCGAGTGTGCAGGGCGTGTGGGCCCGCGAGACGCTCACGCTGTGCCGACTGTTGGGCGGCGACTGGGATGCAGTCGAGTCGCTCGCCAGCACCGACCCGCTCCCGGTCAACGACCTCACCGCCGGCGCCGTGTCGTTGGAAGCTCAGGTGCGGATCCACCGCGGCGACCTCCGCCAGGCGCGGCGGCTACTCGGGTTGGCCGAGCAGGTGGCACCCGACGCGCTCAGCCGGGCGTTCGTCGGGATCGGCTGGGTCAGCCTGCACACCGCCGAAGAACGGCCCGTCGAGGCCGTCGAGGTCGGCGTCGACCGCCTCTCCAAACTGCCGCGCACCCCCGCTCACGAGCCGATCGAGGCGTCACTCGTCGCACGGGCCATGGGAGCACTGGCCGACGCGCACGAACTCGGTCTCGCGGCCCCCGGGGCCGACCGTCTGCTCGCCGCCGCCGACCGGTTACTCGCGGCCAACGGCGTCACCGCCGGCACGTGGCGCACGTCGAGCCCGCTCTCGTTGCTGGCCGCCCACCGCAGCCGGCTCACCGAGAGCGATCCCGAGTTGTGGCGCACTGCCGTGTCGCAGCGCGCCGAGCGCCCGTTCGACGAGGCCCTGTGCCGGCTGTTTCTCGCCCAGGCCCTGCTCTCGCGCGGTGACCTGGCCGGGGCCACCCCCGAACTCGTCGCCGCTGCCACCACGCTCCGCGGGTTGCGGGCGGCAGTGATGCTCGAACGGGTCGAGCGAGTGGCCGGGCGGGCACGAATCCGGCTCGACGCCGGCGGCCGGCCCAGCACCGACACCCGGGGCGCAGGCGAACGGTGGTCGCTCACCGAACGCGAGGCGCAGGTGCTCGCCCTGCTCGCCACCGGCTTCACCAACCGCCAAATCGGCGAATCGTTGTTCATCAGCGCCCGCACCGCCGGTGTACACGTGTCGAACATCTTGAGCAAGCTCGACGCCGACACGCGCGGTGAAGCCGTGGCGATCGCCCGCCAGGCCGGCCTGCTGACGTAGCCGGTGGGGGTGACCTACGTCACCCTCGTAACGACCAATACGTCGATCGCCCGATGTGCCGGGCAGGTGTTTAGTCCCAGTGTGTTGACTGCCGGGTTCTGCCCGGCCGCAGAAGTCGGGACAACAGCACAGGGATGAGCAATGACTACACAGGCGGTCGCCAACAAGAAAATCTCGAAAAATGCGCCGAAAAATGCGCGAGGAACCCGGCCACGGGACCTCTGGACTGGCGTGACCAGCTACCTGCACACCGCCGACTACCCGACGCTGACCGCTGTCGACGACGACCTGACGCTCGACGACCGGTTCGTCGCCACCACGTTCGCCCGCGTCGTCGACGAGTTCGTCGACGACGTGCTGACCGGCATCGATCTGACCGATATCGAGAGCGTGTCGACCGACACGACCCACTCGATCGCCCGCTGCTCCGACGGCGAAGGCACGCTGACGCACCTGTTCTTCTCCGACGACGAGTTCGACATCGCCCGCGCCAAGGCGATCTGCTCGAAATGCCGGCTCGCACCGACGTGCCTCGAGGGTGCCCTCGACCGCGGCGAGGCATACGGCGTGTGGGGCGGTGAGCTGCTGATCGACGGCGTCATCGTCGCCGTCAAGCGCGGCCGCGGGCGTCCGCCGAAGACGCCCCGCCCGGTCCTCGTCGTCGACGAGGTGCCACTGCCGCCGCACCTGGTCGCCTGACCGCGGCGGCCAGGACCGGCCCTCCCTCCACGCCCGCGATCAGCCAGCCTGATCGCAGCGATCACGAAACCTCCTTGACACGCGGCGCTCCCGCGTGATTTCCTCACATCCGCACGCCGCACTTCCGCGGCACCTCGAAAGGACACCACCGATGATTCGCACGACGCCGACGCAACTGATGGGCCAGCTGCCCGTCGTCGCGCGCCGTCGCGGCCCGGTGGCAGTGCATTGCACCCGTCCCTACGCAGGCACCCCGAACGGCAACGGCAATTGGGTGCTCGCTTCGGGTTTCTGGGTCGGCTCGATGGACGCCACCACCCGCACCATCAAGCGGCCCACCCGGCACCTCGCACCGAGGACGACGTAGACCTACGTCGAAGATTCTCACAGCGAGGCCGCCGGGTTCCGACCCGGCGGCCTTCTTCGTTTTTCCGCCCCCGAACCGCACCGTGAACACCGATCTCCAGATGACAACGAGCTCTCCAGATGACACCAACGACGAACCACCGACACGAGCTACGAACCAAAGACACCAGACAGGCACCCACCATGAGCACCCTCGAACTCCAACCCTTCGACGACACGGCGGTGTCGACCGTGCCGGTCGCCCGCTGCGCCGACGGCAACGGCACGCTCACGCCGTTGTTCTTCTCCGACCACGTCCTCGACATCGCCCGCGCCAAGGCGATCTGCGCCCGTTGCGCGCTGCGCGACGGATGCCTCGCCGACGCGCTCGAGCGCGAAGAGCCGTGGGGCGTGTGGGGCGGTGAGCTGCTCTCGGGCGGCCGCATCGTCGCCCACAAGCGTCCCGGCGGTCGCCCACCCAAGCACCCCCGGCCGGCGGTCTACGTCGACGAGTTCGGCATCGTCGAGATGCCGGTCGAGGTATCGGCCGAGCAGCCGATCGGGCTGGTCTCGTAACCGCCCGTCCCCGGTCACGGCCCCGGTGCCCGCTTCCCCTCGGCGGGCATCGGGGCCGAAGTCTGCCCGCCGGTCCGTAGCCTGGCCGGGTGGCCACCGTCACCGAACCGTCACCCCAGTCCACCCGGCGGGCGGTGACGTGGGCGTTGTGCGCGGGCGTGCTGGCGATCGCGGCGACGCTGGTGATCGCGGCCCGGCTGACCCGCGACGAGCCCACCTACGAAGCCTCGGTGAAGCTCGACGAGCCGGGCTTCTTCACCGAGCCGAGCACCGTCGGCAACGCCGATCGCACCGGCACACCGCTACCCGACGTCACCTTCACCGACGCCACCGGAGCGACGCGCACGCTGGCCGAGTTCCGCGGCACGCCGATGGTCGTCAACCTCTGGTACAAGGCCTGCGCCCCGTGTGCCCGGGAACTTCCCGAGTTCGCCGCGGTCGACGCCGAGCTGCGAGCCGCCGGCCGTTCCGTGCAGTTCGTGGGCCTCAACCCGATGGATTCGGTCGACACGATGATGGAGTTCGCCACCGAACGCGGCGTCGAGTACGAGTTATGGCGCGACACCCAGCGCACGTTCGGCGTCGAGATCGGCGCGGTGCTCTACCCGGTGACGCTCTACGTCGACGCCGACGGCCAGGTCGTCAAACAAGTCGGCGAAACCACCGCCGACGAACTCCGCACCACCATCACCGACCTCTTCGGCTGACGCTGCTCCCAGTCGTCATTGGGCGATGACGTATTGGGGGATGGGGAGTTCTTCGTAGCCGGGTTCGCCGGGGCGGAGGATGCCGACGAAGCGGTTGTCGGCATCGATGATCAGACGCGGCGTCGTCGGCTCGGGCCGCGGCAGCGCCGCCGCCCACGCGATTGCGGCGGCCGCGTCGGCGTGCGGGGCGAGCGTGGTGAGCGCGTTGATGGTGGGCGGCAGCAGGCGCCACTCGCGGGCCTGGGCGCGTTCGAGCGCGTCGACCGGGCGCACCCACGTGCTGGCCACCGTCTCGCTGTCGTCGTGGAGCGGTTCCTGACCAGCGGGGGCGCGGGTGAGGAAGAACCGGGTGTCGAACCGGCGCGACTCGCCCACGGGCGTCACCCAATGGTCGACGAAGTAGATCCGGTCGGTATGCAAGCGCAACCCCTCGGCTCGGCACAGCGCATCGAGGCCCAGTTCGCCCGCGTGCACCGCGTGACGCGCCGACCCAAACCTGGCCTGCAGTTCGGGGGTGTCGAAGTCGAGCGCCAGCGGCGCGTCGGCGACCCCGCCGAGCAGCACGCCGGCTTCCTCGAAGCACTCGCGGATGGTGGCCACCAGCCACGCCAGGCCACCCCGGTCGAGCCCCAGGCGCGTCGAGGCGCTGGCGTCGTCCTCGTCACAGATCGGCTCGAACTCGGGCCCGTGGTCGGTACCGTCGACCCGGCCGCCGGGGAACACGTAGGCGTTGCGGGCGAACGCCGCCGACCCGGTGCGCTGGAGCATGAACACCTCCAGCCCGGCCTGCCCGTCACGCACCAACATCACCGTGGCCGCCGGCCGAACCGGTACCGAGGCCGCCAGAACGCGCGCGTCGCTCATCAAACCGAACCTAACGCCGCATCAAGGTGGTTGAGCCTGTCGAAACCACCGAGACCCTGCGCGGCCAGGTGGTAACGACCGGCTCAACCACCTTGCTGGGATCGGGCGCCGATCGCGACGGGGGTGGCTTCGAGTTGGCGGGCTGAACAACCGGCCATGTCGACGGGGGTGTCGGCCTGGGGTGGTGTCAGCTCGACCAGCCGGGCGGCGATCGCCCGGAACGCCTGGGCAGCCGCTCCGCTGCCCGCCAGCGCGACCGGCTCACCGGCGTCGTTGCCGGCCGCTACCTCGGGCTCGATCGGTACCTGGCCGAGCAGCGGCGCGCCGATCGCCTCGGCCAGTGCCTGCCCGCCACCTTCGCCGAACAGGGCGTACGACTCGCCGTGGGCGCACACGAAGGCGCTCATGTTCTCGACCACGCCGAGCACCGGCAGGAAGCTGCGGGATGCCATGTCGGCGGCCCGTTGGGCGACCTTCTGGGCCGCCTGGGCGGGCGTGGTGACGATCAGCATCGACGTGCGCGGGAGCAGCCGGGCCAGGCCCATCTGCACGTCGCCGGTGCCGGGCGGCATGTCGATCAGCAGGTAGTCGAGGTCGCCCCAGGCCACGTCGGCGAGGAACTGCTCGACGGCCTTGGTGAGCATCAGGCCACGCCACATGAGGGCGGTGTCCTCCTCGACCAGGAACCCGGTCGACACCACCTTGAGCAGGCCGTCACCGACCCGCTTGGTGTTGGGGATGATGCGCGGCTTGTCGGACCCGTCGACCCGCTCGGCGGCGAGCCGTTCGGTCATGCCCAACAGGCGCGGCACCGAAAAGCCCCAGATGTCGGCGTCGAGCACGCCGACCGTGAACCCTTGGGCGGCGAGTGCGGTGGCGAGGTTGACGGTGACCGAACTCTTGCCCACGCCGCCCTTGCCCGAACCTACTGCGACCACCCGGCAGCGCAGCGGGATGTCGGTGTGAGGCGCTCGGTCGCGGGCGTTCCAGCGCGCCTTGCGCATGGTGTCGGAACGTTCGGCGGCGTTCATCTCGCCCCACTCGATGCGCACCTCGCGCACCCCCGGGTGCAGGCCGACGCGCTCGGTGACGTCGCGCTTGATGTCGGCCCGCAGTGGGCAGCCGCCGATCGTCAGCTTGATCGTGACGGTGACCAGGCCACGGTCGGGGCCAACGGTCGCGACGGCGACGTCGGGCACCATGCCGAGCGTGACGATGTCAGCGCCGAGTTCGGGGTCGATCACGTGCCCGAGCACGCCGAGCACCTCGTCGCGGGTGGGCGGTGCGACGGTCGCGCTCATAGCCGAGATTTTACCGGTCTGGACCGTGTAATCTCCAGAACGTGGACGAACCCCACAGCGCCGCCCGGCTCGACCTGTTCAAGACGCTCGGCGACAACACGCGGTATGCGATCTACCTCGAACTCGCCCGCGCGTCGCGCCCGTTGACCACGGCCGAGATCGCCGACACGATCGCGCTCCACCCCAACACCGTACGCCCCCACCTCGAGCGCATGCGCGACGTCGGGCTGATCGAGGTGTCGGTCGGTGGGCGCGGCGAGATCGGCCGCCCCCAGCACCGATACACGCTCGCCCCCGACGCACCGTCGCTCGGGCTCGAGCCCCCGGTGATGCCGGTGCTGGCCCGGATGGTGCTGACGATGGCGGAGCGGATGGGTGCTGGCCCGGCCGACGCGCACGCCACCGGCGAGGCAGAAGGTGCCCAGCGGGCAGCGCCCTATGCCACCGCCCCGTCGAGCCTGGAAGCACTGGTGAGCGACCTCGACCGGCTCGGTTTCGACCCCGTCGTCAGCGACCCACCCGATGCGGCTGGCAGCATCGGTAGCGGCTCGGGCGACGCGGCGGTGGTGCTGTTCGCCAACTGCCCGTTCGGCGAACTCGCCCGCGAGCATCCGCAGCTGGTGTGCAGCCTGCACCACGGCCTGGTCGCCGGGTTCGTGGCCGCGATGGGCGACACCGAGGTTGCCGAGTTCTGCAGCGTTGCCGCCCGCACGCCATGCCAGGTCACGCTCACCTCAGCCGGCACCTGACCGTAACGCTGTGCGTCCAAGCGCCACGCAGGCTGGGCGTCACTGACGATGCACAGGGCCGACGACAACGCAACCGCCGTGGGCCGAGACAACACCGACAGCCAACCGCAGCGATCGGTGGACCCGGGCTGACCGGCCACCGGCCGACCCGTTGGCGATCTGCACCGGGCACTGTCGTTCACGTACAGTCGGCGCCATGATCGTCGCCCTCCGGCGGCTGGCAGCCGGGGCGGCGATACTGATCGCCGTACCCTGCGCGCTCGCTGCGGCACCCGTTCCCGCCACCGCGGCCACGTCCGGCTTCAACGCCCTCGCCGCACCCCAACGGGTGCTCGACACGCGCCCAGGCGGCACCACGGCCGACAACCAGCACGCCAAGTCCGGCGTCGTCGGCGAGGGCGCCACGTACCGGCTGCCGTTGACCGGACGTGTCGGCCTGCCCGACCAGATGGCCGCAGCCGTGCTCAACGTCACCGTCACCGAGCCCGGTGCGGCCGGGTTCGTCACCGTCTACCCGTGCGGCGCGCCGCTGCCGACCGCGTCGAACCTCAACTACACGTCCGGCCAGACGGTGCCGAACGCGGTGATCGCGGCACCGGGCGAGCGCGGGGCGGTGTGCCTGTTCACCAAGTCGGCCACCCACCTGATCGTCGACGTGTCGGGCTGGTTCGCGACGGGTGCCTACACCGCGCTGAAGACGCCCGCTCGGCTATACGAGTCGCGTGCTGGCCGGCCCACGGTCGACGGCCGCCAGCGCGGCGAAGGGCTCCGCCCGGCCGAGAGCGAAACCCGCATCAAGGTCGCCGGTCGCGGCGGTGTGAGCAGCGCCCCGGCCAGCGTGGTGCTCAACGTCACTGCGACCGAAACCCAGGGCCCCGGGTTCGTCACCGTGTACCCGTGCGGTGTCGCCCGCCCGAACGCCTCGAACCTCAACTACCTGGCCAACCAGACGGTGCCCAACCTGGTGGTCGCCAAGGTCGGTGCCGACGGTGAGGTGTGCGTGTTCACGAAGGCCGCCGCGCATCTGGTGATCGACATCGCCGGCGAGCTCGCCGACGCGGTGTACGCACCGCTGGCCAGCCCGCAACGACTGCTCGACACCCGGCCCACGGGGACCACCGCCGACGGCGCGTTCCAGCGGGCGGGCACGCAGCCTCACCGCGCCAGCCTCCAGCTCAATGTCGCCCGCGCCGGGGTGCCCGCCGACGCTTCGGCGGTGGTGCTCAACATCACCGCGGTCGGCGCCCAAGGCCCTGGCTATGTTGCCGCCCACCCGCGCGGCAGCGCCCGCCCCACCGCCAGCAACGTCAACTACGCACCCGGCCAGACCGTGGCCAACGCGGTGGTGGCGCGGGTGGGCACCGGTGGTCACGTGTGCATCTTCAATCTCGCGCCCACCGACGTGATCGTCGACGTCGCCGGCTACCTCACCGGCCCGGCTCCGGCAACGAGTAGTGGCCAGTGCCCCGGCACGCAGCCCGACGACCCGAACGCGGCGGCCGCGATCGTCCGCCGGCCGGTGTTGCATCAGGCGCTCGGGAACGACCGGATCGCGATTCTGATCTGCGATGTCGGTGCCAACTTCACCCGGCTCGACGCCGGGCAGGTCGCCACGTGGGCGAACGAGCACGTCGCCCCGTGGTTCGCCGAGGAGTCGCGCGGACGCTTCACGGTGCAGTTCTCGGCGCATCCGTCGGGGCGCATTCGTACGGCCAACGCCTACACCTGCATGGACGAGGCGGCCGACCTCACCGAAGCACCGTTCACGAACGTGATCGGCGTCACCGAGGAGGCATGGGGTGGCGGCCAGGCCGGGCCGGGTTACATCTACGACCAGTTCGACACGAACGTGCTCGCCCAGCCGCCGTCGGAGTCGGCGCGCGGCGGCTACGTCGGCGGCCAGGCGGCGTTCGTGAACCCGTCGGTGTTCGTCCACGAGATCGGACACACCATCCACTGGCCGCACTCGTATATCTACGTGCCGAACGACCCGTTCACCGAGTACAACAATCGGGTTGACGTGATGAGCGGCGAACCCGAGGCCGACTTCGACTCGGCGAACTACTGCGACATTCCCGGTACGGGGTCGTTCACCCCGTGCTTCGCCCAGCACACGCTGGCGTTCAACCGGGTGGCGGCCGGCTGGGTGGGCGGCACGCAGGTGGCGATCCACCGCTCGGGGCAGGCCAACTACGTGCTCGACGCGCCGATCGGCAACGGCGTGCAGATGGTGGCGCTGCCCGACCGGGGCGACCCGAACCAACTGATGACGATCGAGGCCCGGCCCGCCGTCGGGCGCGACCAGTTCCTCGAGGTCGCCGGGGTGGCCGTGCACCTCGTCGACCAGACCGGCGACGGCTACAGCACCGGCGTGTCGACCAGCCGCCGCCAGCAACAGGCCGCCGGCGAGCCCGACAGCTACGGCCACGTCGTCGCACCGGGGCAGACGCTGCGGGTCCACGGCGTCACCATCCGGGTGTACGGCACCGCAGGTGGCGGCTACGCGGTGGAGGTCAGCGGCAGCTACCGCACCCCCGGCCACCTCCCCGGCGACCGCCCCGTGATCATCACCCACTCGACCGACGACGGGGTGTCCCTCACCCGCATCGAGTAATCACGAGGCCGGCGGTGGCGATCCGATTCTCCGCCGGCTGGGAGCCCGCTGCGAACCGCGCCCAGTTCGCCCGATGCGCGGCGACGCTGCTGCCACCAGCCGCGTCGCAGCGCATCACGAGGCGATCAGCCGATCGGAAGGAACTGGCTGTCGATCGCCGCCTCGGCAGCCTCGGTGCTGGACAACACCTCCACGTCGACCAGAGCGCCGACGAGCGTGTCGAAGGCAGCCTCGTCGAACACACCGTCGAGCGACAACGACGACCGCGCCTCCGCCCACACCTGGGCCGCAACAACGTCGGAGACCCCCGTGACATCCGTGAATAGGGCAACCGCGGCGGCCTCGTCGCTCTCGATGACTCGGGCACCCTCATACAGGCCGGCGAGCAGGGCGGCAACGGCGTCGGGGCGGTCGTTGATCATCTGGTCCGTGGCCATGACCGCCTTGGCGACGAAGTCGGGGACGACCTCATCGAACGTCAGCAGCGTGTGGCCGAGTCCCTGAGCCTCGGCCTGCAAGAGGCCTTCGATAGTCCAGACGAAACCGTCGATCTGACCGGTCTCGAACGCTGCGATCTGGGCATCGAACAAGCCCAGCGGCTGGCGGCTGATGCCGTTGTCAAGGTCGCCGGTGAGGTCACGTGAAACGAGCTTGATCAACGTGTCGGTGATGGCGTTCGGGCCGGTTACTCCGATCGACGTACCAGCCAGCTGGTCGACACTAGTGATGTCGTCACGGACGAACAGACCGAACAACTCCAAGCTATTGGCAATCGAGGCGACAAGTTTGGCCTCCTGACCGGCTTCGATTGCCGGCAACGCGGCCGCGGCACCGCCCAGTCCGAAGTCGATTTCGCCAGCAGCGATGGCCTGCTGCAACCTGGCATCGCCGGCGAAGGTGACGATCTCTACCGAGAGGCCACGATCGGCCCAGAAGCCCCCCGACTCAGCGGCGTAGGCGGGCATGAAGTCGAACGCTCCGGCAACGGCAAGTCCAAGCTTGACCGAGCCGAGGTCGGCCGAGACGGCGTCGCCTGGGTCGCTTCCAGCGGTGGTGGTATCAGGTGTGTTGGCACCATCGTCCGTGTCATCGACATCGTCGTCTGCTTGGGTGGTAGCGGGGGCGGCAGTCGGCGCTGGTGCGGTGGGTGTGGCCGAGCTGTCATCGTCGGAGCCGCAGGCGGTGCCCGCGAGCGCGAGAGCGGCGACTGCCACGAAGGATGCGAGGCGACCGCGGGATGGTTGTATCATTGTCAATCTCCGATTGCTTGGGGGTTTGGTTGGCACGAGCGGACGCCGAGAACGGCGGTCCGATCGAGAAACGTGGTCGGCAGCAGCCGAACCGATCCGCGGGGACAGGTCATTGGCCCGGTCCGTGTCCGGCGGCAGCAGATGTGGTCCGCGGCTCGCGCTGGCGATGTGCGATCACCTTGCCCGGAACGGCCGCCATGGCGCCGAGTGCTACGGCGAGCAGCACCGCGACCGCGATCCACGCGAAGCCACGTGCCGACCGGAAGATCTCCATCGACTCAGCGATCTTGCGACCGATGCCCTGGTTGCCGTTGAGCATCTCGCCGGCCACGACCGCCAGATAGCACAAGACGACCGAGATACGGATGCCGGTGGCGATCGTGGGCAACGCGGCCCGAGCCCGCACCCTGACGAGTTGTTGGAACGGGCCGGCGCCGAGCGATCGGGCAACGCGTACGAGGCCAGGGTCGACGCCGGCAACGCCGCGAATGACGTGGATGAGGATCGGGAACACCGCGGTCAAGGTGGCGAACGCGATCTTCGACCCCGAGCCGATACCAAAGATGAGCACACAGATCGGGAAGGCCATCACCACCGGCACGGCATAAAGACCGGCGACGATCGGCTCGATCAGTGCGCGAAGGTACGGAACGCTGCCAACGACGCATCCCACGGAGAGACCGACCGTGATGGAGATCACCATCGCGGTGACGAACTCGCCAGCGGTCACCCGGACGACATCGAACGTCGATCCGGTTGTCATCAGCGTGACGAATTCGCTCCACACATCGGCTGGCCGCGGCACCACGAGGCGCGACGAGCCATCGGCGCGGGTGGCCCACCACCAGTAGGTGCCGAACGCCGCCAGCGCGGCAACCTGAATCGCGGTGCTGAGCACCCTCGAACGGAGCCGAGCGGTGTTCATCCGCCGCGCTCCGACAACACCGAAGCGCGCATCTCGGCGTGCATCAACTCGAACAGTTCGTCACGGATCGCGTGGAACTCTGGCGTGGTCATGAACTCGGGAGTTCGCGGATGATCCCCTGGCACCTCGAGCACGGCCTTGATCGACCCCGGCCGGCTCGACATCACCACAATCCGGTTCGACAGGAAGACCGCCTCGGAGAGGCTGTGTGTGACGAGCAGAATCGTCTTGCCTTCGTTGGCGAGCAGCACCGAGAGCTCCTCACCGAGCACAGTCCGCGTCTGTTCGTCGAGTGCCCCGAACGGCTCGTCCATCATGATCACCGGGGTGCGCAAGCTCAGTGCCCGGGCGATGCCGACGCGCTGGCGCATACCACCCGACAAGTGTTTGGGCAGCGCGTGGAGAAAGTCCTCCAAGCCCACCTTGCGCAGTTCCTCGATGGCTCGGGCGCGGCGTTCGCTGGCCCGTACTCCCTGGAACTCGAGCGCGACTTCCACGTTGCGCTGCACGGTGAACCAGGGGAACAGGCCGTAATCTTGGAAGACCATCGCGGTGACGTTGGGAAGTGGGCCGGTCACCGAGTGGCCGGCGACCGTGACGTGTCCGGCAGTGGGACGTTGCAGCCCAGCGGCGACGTTGAGCAACGTCGACTTACCGCAACCGCTCGGCCCAATCAGCGACACGACCTCGCCGGCACGGATGTCGAGGTCGATCGACCCCAGTGCGTGAACGGGCCGGCGACCTTCGGTCTCGTAGACGACCGATACGCCGCGCATCGAGACGACGTCGCCGGGCGTGGGCGGTACGGTCGGGCGCGATGTCGCATTCATTGCTTCTCAGTTCTCGACGCGCCACCGGGCGAGTCGGTGTTCGAGGCGCCCCAGCGCCGTGTTCAGAGACACTGCCGACAGGGCGACGAGCAACAGCAGACCGAAGACCTTGTCGGGCTGAAAGGTCTGTGCAAAGCCCGTGGCGTAGTAGCCGACGCCCCGGGTGGTGCCGTACAGCTCTGCCATCAGTGTGCCGAGCATTGACTGCACCAGCCCGAGCCTGACCCCAGTGAGCACCGACGGCAAGACCGACGGCGCGATCAGGTACCGGACACGATGCCACCTTCCGGCGCCGAGCGAGTGAGCGGTGACGCGCAACCGAGCGTCGACCGATTGGGCGCCCTCGATGGTGTTCAGCAGCACCGGAAACACGCCGAGGCTGAACGCGAAGACACCGGCGGTGCCGATTCCCAGCCCGAAGATCAACACGAACACCGGAACCAACACCATCTTCGGGATCGCGAACAGGAGCATGAGCAACGGGCGCACCGTGCGGCAGACGAACTCGCTCGTGCCGATCAGCGCACCAAGCGTCACACCGACGACGATCGAGAGCCCGAACGCAACGGCGGTTGCTGCCCCGGTCTGGGAGAAGCCGTTGCGCACACCGGCGTCACCGAGTAGTTCGGGAAGCGCGACGAAGACCGCCGAGGGTGGGCTGATGAACCGCTCGTTGAACAAGCCGACGGAAACCGTCAATTCCCACAGCCCGACCAGCGCGGCAAGGAAGACCAGCCGATGCCACCAGACGACGCGCGCCGGCATCTGCCAGCGCCGCGTGCGCTGGGGATCAACAGCCGTCATGGCGTTGCCCTGGTCAAGAGTTGGGGACATCTTCATGGTGTGAAACCCTGCGAAGGCCGAGCGTGTGACCCAACACACATCCGGCTTCGTACATTGTACGGTATCTCGTACCGTGACATGATGGCAATGGCGTCATGGATGGCGACGCCACACACCACCGACGAGGAACGATGACGCAATACACCAAACCCAGAACGCGACGACGCACGAACTCCTCGACGGTGGATCGAGGCACGGTGATCGACACTGCCGTGCGGATCGCCGACCATGGCGACCTCGGCACCCTCACGATGCGCCGGTTGGCGAGTGAGGTCGGCATCCCGACCATGACGCTCTATGGACTGTTCTCCAACAAGGAGGATCTGCTCGATGCCATTGCCGAGCACGTGCTCGGCCGGTTCGAAGCGCCCGACCCCACTGGCCTCGATCGCGCCGGTTACGCAACCGCACTCGGTCGCGCGCTGCTCGCAGCGATGGTCGAGCATCCGAGCATTGCGATTCTCTTCGGTACCCGCACGACGACCACCATCGACGCCTCGCACGCGTTCCTGGAACGGCCGATCGACGGTCTGGTGGCGGCGGGCTTTACCCCCGCCCAAGCGGTGCGCGTCTACGGGCTGCTGATCAACCATTCGCTCGGTTTCGCGATGCACCACCTGTCGCGTCCGTGGGGCCGCGACGACGGCGATGCCGACGTGGAAGACCTGCGCCGCCGGCGCGCCCTGCAGTTCCAGGCGCTGCCGGCGCGACGGTTCCCGCGCGTCATCGAAGTCGCCAGCGATCTGGTATGTCTGCCCTCGTTGGACCAGTTCGAATGGGGCCTCAGCGTGCTGGTCGCCGGGCTCGCCACGGCCGACGACGAATCGGCGCGAAGCTAACCGGCTCACGGAGTAGTGCTTCTCTGCGACGGCATCGCCTCGATGACGTCGTCGACGACCGCGACAATCGACGCCTCGCCGCCCAGTTGGTAGAGGCGCTCCAGCAGGGCGGGCTCAGGTACGAGATCGAGGAACTTCCGTGAGACACCCGCCCGGCCGAGCGGCGTCGCCGCGTCCCCCACGGCCCGATCGCGCACAGTGGTTCGGCGCTGTCCATCGGCAACGATGCTCACCTCGGCCGCCCAGGTCGCAGGAAACGAAGCTTCTAGACGGGTTTCGCGAACGAGTTCGATCGCAACGTCGGTCGGGCTCGACACAGGATTGCGGAACGTGGCGATGTCGCGGACGACACCAGCGAGTGTGGCGGCGACGACGAACGGGGCGCTGGCGGCCGCGTCGGCCTGTCCACGCGGCTCAGCATTGTCGGTAACGATCTTGAGCAACGGACCGGGCAACCCGACCCGCACCTCGGTGACGGCTGCATTACCGGCCTCGAGGAGCAGCGCCTCGAGGCCCTCGATCGCGGCGTGGAGCGGGCGGGCGCACGGGAACGGCTTAAGGGCGCAGCCGCCCACCAAAGCGACACCGACTGCCTCGGGGAGCCCGCTCAACCCAGCGCCAAGCGCCGGTGCCGCGGCGTCGTCGAGGATTCGGTGGTCGCCGTCGGCACCGGCCCGCGCCAACAGCGCGGCGTCGAGACCGGCCGCCGAGCGCTGGCCGAGTAGCGCATAATGCGCAGCGCCATAGTGGGTCGGTGCCAACAAGCCCCCGGTCGATACGGATGCCAGCGAGATCGCCGCTGTGAGATGGTCCTCGTCGAGGCCGAGCAGCACCCCGGCCGTGACCGCTGCACCAATCGGAGCGAAGACCGCCGCCGGCCACCACCCGCGTTCGTACAGTGCACCACCACCGAGCGCGATCGAGACTGCGGCCAGCGCATCGCTGCCAGCGACCACCGCCCGTTCGGTGACGTCACCGTCGCTGCCAAGTAACGCACCGAGGTGGAGCGCTGCAGGCAGCGTGGTCGCCGTCGGCAATACGGCCGCGGCGAGGTGGATCGGATCGAACTCGTCCACGTGAGCAAGCGTGGTGTCGATCGCCACGCCACGCGACAGCGTGACGTGCGCTCCGGTGCTGAGCAGACGCGTTCCGTTGGCGATCGTCTCGTCGCCCGCGGCAGCGAGCAAGACCGGTGCTAACGGATGTGTCGCCCCGCCCACGAGGCAGCCGATCGTGTCGGCGATCTGCAGCCGCAGCACCGCCCGGTCGCCGGGCTCGCAGGCGACGCCGAGCGCGCGGCTCGCCAGCGCGCGGGCGAGTGGGATACGAGTCATGCCAGCAGGGGTACGACACCCGTCGCGACATCGTCGATCAGTTGCCACGGCAGGTCGTACGAACCGGCGTGCTGAAGCAGCACGGAGTCGACACCCAACTCGCCAACCGCCATCAGGCGACGGGCGATGTCGGCCGCACTCCCGACGAGGCAGTACTCCTCGGCGAACCGCACCGCGGCCGCGTCGCTGACCCACCCCGAGGCGACCTCGACCGCGTGCTCCCAGTCGGCCGCGTGCAGCAGATCGGGCTCGACGTAGGGCAGGCGCGCCGGGGGCTCAATGTCAATACCCGCGTCGCGCAGCATGTCGGCACCACCCGTCTGCGCGATCGTCAGGCAGATCGGCTTGAGCTGTCGCGCCGAGCGCTCGACGTCGTCGGTCACGATGCAGTACGAGGTCACCACCACGTGAAGGT
The DNA here is from genome assembly GCA_035556435.1 of Ilumatobacter sp. GTDB lineage: Bacteria > Actinomycetota > Acidimicrobiia > Acidimicrobiales > Ilumatobacteraceae > Ilumatobacter. Next base: position 27,752 of record DATMEY010000024.1, read on the forward strand.
CGCCGAGTTGACGGCCGCTGCCGGCCGCCCCGCGCTCGACGAGCGTCAGCGCCCGGCCCACCGCCGCGTCAGACACACCGGCGAGCAAGATCACCCCGTCGCCGAGCGCTCCAGCCATTTCCAGGTTGTTCGGACCGTTGGCAGCGATGAAGATCGGGGCCGGGCCGTGGGCGTCGCGCAACACCGGTTGCCGCTCGGCGTCGCCGCCTCCGGTGAGCAGCCGCCGCAGGTCGCCAATCTGCTCGGTCATCCGGGCACGGGTCGACGGCCGGAAGCCGAGGCCGGCGAGGGCGCTGTTGCCGGTACCCACCGCGACCCGGACGCGTCCGGGGGCGAGGTCTTGGAGCGTGCGCACCGCCGAGGCGAGGACCGTCGGGTGACGGGTCTCGAAGTTCGTCACCGCCGGCCCAATCGTGACGCGCTCGGTGCGGTCGGCAACGATCGCCAGCGACATGAATGCCTCGCGCCACAACAACTGCGAGTCGGGAAGCCACACCGAGTCGAAGCCGGCCTGCTCGGCCAGGCTGGCGGCGTCGCCGAGCACGACTGGGCTGGCACACGGGGGCAGCCGGATACCGAGGGAGATCGCCGGTGCCATCAGCCGACTCCGAGGAACTCCAGGTGGAGTGCGTTGAACTGGTCGGCGTGCTCGTGCTGGGGCCAGTGGCCGCACCGCTCGAACAGCTCGAGCGTCGACCCCGCGATGTTCTCGTTCAGGAAGTGTGCCTCGGGCACGTCACCGAACGGGTTCTCGCGGCCCCACACGATCAACGTCGGTGCGACGATCCGGCTGAGCTGCTCCGTCGTGAGTAGATCCGGCACGCGGTTCTCCATCTCCTGAAGGCACAACAGGTGCTCGATGTTCTGCTTGAACGCCGGGTGCTGGTAGATCGCATGGCGGACCTCGACGAGTTCGTCGCTGACGCTCGCCGCCGGGTCGAACATCAACAGCTCGAGCCGGCGACGGGTCAACTCGATGTCGTCGGCCTCGACAGCCGCCCGGGTACTCGTCTTAATCCGCTCCATGACGGCGGGGTTGGCAACCGTGCCGCCGGGGGCGAGCAGCGTGAGGTGGTCGACCCGCTCGGGATGGTCGGCCGCCAGCCGAGCGCCCACCCAACCGCCGAGCGACTCGCCGACGATATGGGCCCGTTCGGCCCCGATCGCATCGAGATAGTCGACGACGTGTCGAACGTACCGCGGAATCCGGTAGTCCTCAGGGGGTTTGTCGGTGAAGCCGTGGCCGATCATGTCGATCGCATGGCACTCGAAATGCGCTGCGTGGGCAGCCAGATTGCGAGTGAACGCTTCGAGGTGCCCGCTCGTGCCGTGCAGGAACAGCGCTACGGGCCCGTCGCCCGCCTGCAACGAACGAGTGCGTACACCACCGGCGTCGACGTTCGACAACGAGAACGGGATCGGGCTGAGGTCGGTCCAGATGCTCACGATGTGCCTTTCGGGGTGGGGGTGAAGATGGCGATGGCCATGCCCGTCAACCACTCGGGCATCGGCGAATACACGACGACCTCTCCGGCCGGGTGGCCGACTGCGGCGCTGGCAACCAGCCACGTGCGGATCTCGGCACCACCATTGCCGGCCTGCTCGGTCAGCGTCGCCTCATCGAGTTCGGCGTACCGGGCGAAATCACCGGCGCTGATCGCGTCGAGCAGTTCGACGTCGAACTGCGGGTTGATCACGGCCGGCGCTGCGAGGACGATCTGGCGGCGCCGCTCCTCGTACTGAGTCCATGATTCCCGACCGTTCAGCCACGCTTCGACCAGGAATTCGTCATCTCCACTGCGGGGATCGCGCCAGTCGGGAAAGGGAAGCCCGTGCGACAGGCCGCCAGAGGCCACGATCGCCACCCGCCGCGCGCCGGGCAACGCGCGCAACGCATCACCGAGCGCCGCACCGAACGACTCGGCGCGGCGAAGCGACGGCAGCGGTGGCGCGAAGACGTTGACGATGACCGGAATGATCGGTACATCGAGGCCGGCGAGCACATACTGCACGGCGTGGCTGATGCCGTGGTCGACCTGGAGCCGCGCCGAGAAGGCGACGTCGAACTCGGCGCCCACGAGATGTTCGCAGACCGCTTGGGCGGCAGCGGGGTCGACCGACAACGGTCCCTGGGGGGTTCCGGCTTCGCCGGCACTGAGCACCTCACCGATACCGATCGTGAACGCGGGCATCAGATCGAGGAAGAACCCTCGGAAGTGGTTCGAACCTACGATCACCACGAGGTCGGGTGCGGCCTCAACGACCCGGCCACGCGTGACGTCGAGCCCGGTGCGGAACTGCTGAGCACGCGGCTCATGGGCCACGTCGGCCCAGTGCGTGTTCATCAGCGTGCTGTGCGAAGCACCCACGCCGAACACAACCTTGCTCATGGGATCGCTCCTTCCGGTAACCGCATCTGTACAAATGTACCGTACAGCGTACGAGAGGAAAATCCGTCGTGTCGTACCTGGCCTGAAGTCAGCCGAGGGTGCGGCTGAGTGAGGTCGTCACGCTGCGTACAGCGGGTGTCAGCCGGTCGATGTCGAGTTGGCCGATCGGCATGCTGACCGACAGCGCGCCGGCAACCGGACCGGCCGGGCCGCGGCGGATCGCGGCGGCGACACAGCCCAGGCCGAGCGCGGCCTCTTCCCGGTCAACCGCGTACCCGCGTTGGCGAGCCTGATCGAGTTCAGCCCGGAAGTGGACGGGATCGGTGATGCTGTATCGCGTCAGACGCGCGAGACCGGCACTGAATACCGCGTCGATCTCGCGAGCGTCGAGGACCGCGAGCTGCGCCTTGCCGATGCCGGTACAGGTGGCTGGGACGCGCCCGCCGATACGTGACGGCGACTTGGCCGAGCGGTGCCCGGAGAGTTTCTCGAGGTACAGCGCGTGACAGCCGTCGAGGATCGCAAGGTGGATCGTGCCGTGGGTCACCTCGTAGAGGTCTTGCATGAACGGCAGGGCGGCATCGCGCAGGTGGCGTTTCCGCGGCACCGCCTCTCCCAGTTCGAACAACCGGGTGCCGAGTTGGTATCCCGAGCCGACCCGGTCGACGAAGTCCCACGTGACCAGTTCGCCGAGCAGGCGGTGGGTCGAGGTGATCGGTAAGCGCGCCAGGCGGGCGACCTCGGTCAACCGGATCGGGCCGGGCCCGGTCCAGGCCCGCAACGCGTCGAGCACGCGCGCCGTGCGGGCTACGGCCGATTCGCCGGGTCCCGGCAGGTTGCCTGTGTCGCGGGGAGATGATTTTCCGATGAGCGGAAAGATACCGTTGCGGCGCTGGCATCTGGTTGCCACAGTGAGGCCATGTCCACCCCAGTTGCGATCATCGGTTCGGGCAACATCGGAACCGACTTGATGATCAAGATCCTGCGCCGGTCGCAGATGCTCGAGATGCGGGCGATGGTCGGCATCGACCCGAACTCCGACGGTCTCGCTCGGGCCGCCCGGATGGGAGTCGCCACCACCCCCGGCGGCATCGACGGGTTCATTGAGATGCCCGAGTTCGCCGACATCGAGTTGGTGTTCGATGCCACCAGCGCCGGCGCCCACGCGATCCACGACGAGGTGCTCCGGGCGGCCGACAAGCGTGTCGTCGACTTGACGCCGGCTGCGCTCGGCCCGTACGTCGTACCCGTCGTCAACGGCACCGAGCACCTCGGCTCGACGAACGTCAACATGGTGACCTGCGGAGGCCAGGCCACCGTGCCGATCGTCGCCGCGGTCTCCGACGTGGCACCGGTGATGTACGCCGAGATCGTCTCGTCGATCTCGTCGCGCTCAGCGGGGCCCGGCACCCGGGCCAACATCGATGAGTTCACCGAGACGACCTCGCGGGCACTCGAGGTGGTCGGTGGCGCCGGGCGCGGCAAGGCGGTGATCGTGCTCAACCCGGCCGAACCGCCGATGATGATGCGCAACACCGTGTACTGCCTCGTCGAAGGCGAACCGGGCGACGCGGCGATCGCCGCATCGGTCGAGGCGATGGCAGAGCGCGTGCGCGAGTACGTGCCCGGGTACCGCCTCAAGCAAGCCGTCCAGTTCGAGCATTTCGGCAACGACGACCCGTTGCACATTCCCGAGACCGGCAAGTTCACCGGCACCCGCGTCACCGTGCTGCTCGAGGTGACCGGGGCAGCCCACTACCTACCGGCCTACGCCGGCAACCTCGACATCATGACCTCAGCCGCGCTGGCGACCGCCGAGTCGATCACCGCCCAAGCCAGCACGACCACGACCGCAGGAGCTGTCCAGTGACGATCGCCGAACCCACCGCCACCGCCACCGTGCCCACCGAACCACAACGCGAGCTGTACATCTCCGACGTGACACTCCGCGACGGCATGCACGCGATCCGCCACCGCTACAGCCTCGACGACGTGCGATCGATCGCCCGTGCACTCGACACGGCGGGAGTCGCCTCGATCGAGATCGCCCACGGCGACGGCCTGTCAGGCTCGTCGTGCGTCTACGGGTTCGGCGCCCACACCGACCTGGAGTGGATCGAAGCGGTCGCCGAGACCGTCACGTCGGCTCGCGTGGCCACGCTGCTGCTACCCGGTATCGGCACCGTGCATCATCTCCGCGAGGCCCACACCGCGGGCGCGACGGTGGTCCGTATCGCGACCCACTCAACCGAGGCCGACATCTCCGCCCAGCACATTGCCGCCGCTCGCGAACTCGGCATGGACACCGTCGGGTTCTTGATGATGTCGCACATGACCCCCGCCGCCGAGTTGGCCCGCCAGGCCAAGCTGATGGAGTTGTACGGCGCCACGTGCATCTACGTGGTCGACTCGGCCGGAGCGCTGACGATGCGTGACGTAGCGGAACGGTTCGACGCCTTCGCCCAGGTGCTCGACCCGGGCACCCAAACCGGCATCCACGCTCACCACAACCTGTCGCTCGGCGTCGCCAACTCGATCGTCGCCGTCGAGCACGGGGCCACGCGCGTCGACGCCAGCCTGACCGGAATGGGAGCCGGCGCCGGCAACGCACCACTTGAAGTGTTCATCGCCACCGCCGACCGGCTCGGCTGGAACCACGGATGCGATCTGTTCGCCCTGATGACAGCGGCCGACGACCTCGTCCGCCCGCTCCAGGAACGCCCCGTACGCGTCGACCGCGAGACCTTGTCGCTGGGCTACGCCGGCGTGTATTCCAGCTTCCTCCGCCACGCAGAGCGCGCGTCAGAACGCTACGGCATCCCCCCTGCTGAGCTACTCGTGGAAGTCGGCCGCCGCAAGCTGGTCGGCGGACAAGAAGACATGATCATCGACATCGCCCTCGACCTGCTCACCGAACGCAGCGCTGTATGAGCTCGCCACCAGCGGAGTTGGCTGCGCGCCTCGCCGAAGCCGAACGTACCGGAACACCGATCGCCCCGTTCGTCGAGATTCCAGCAGGCGACCTCGACGCCGCGTACGCCGTGCAGCAGGCGTCCGTCACCCGCTGGCTGGCCGGAGGCCGCCGCATCGTCGGCCGCAAGATCGGGCTCACGAGTCCGAAGGTCCAGGCCCAACTCGGCGTCGACCAACCCGACTTCGGGGTGCTGTTCGACGACATGCAGTACGCGTCCGGTGTGATGGTTCCCACCGGGCGAGTGCTGCAACCGCGCGTCGAGGCCGAGGTCGCATTCCAACTTGTCGCCGACCTCACCGACGGAGATTCGATCGACGCCGGCGCCGTGCGTGCTGCCGTCGGCAGCATTGCCGCATCGATCGAGATCGTCGGTAGCCGGATCGCCGACTGGAGGATCACGATCACCGACACCATCGCCGACAACGCGTCGAGCGGCGCGTTCGTACTCGGGGACACAGCGATACTGGGAGACCTCGACCTCGCAAATGTGACGATGGAGATGACGCGCTCTGCCAACGGACGTACCGATCTCGTGTCCACAGGGAGCGGTCGCGACTGTCTCGGTAGTCCGTTGATCTCGGCCACCTGGTTGGCTCGCCACGTAGCCCGGCTCGGTACGCCGCTGCGCGCAGGGGACATCGTGTTGACCGGCGCGCTCGGCCCGATGGTGGCGGTGCAACCTGGTGATCGATTCGCGGCCACCATCGCTGGAGTCGGTTCGGTAGAGGTCGCATTCACTTGAGCTCGACCAACCCGCCGCGGTCTCTGCGACGCGCGACAGGTTTGAGCCGGACGTTTGCGCTGGCTTCGACAGGCTCAACCCCCTTGGGAACTACGTCGTCAGTCCGGCTCGGAGTTGGGCGGCGTACAAGCCGTCGGCGGCGACGAGGTCGGCGTGTGAGCCGATCTCGGCGATCCGACCGGCGCTCAGCACGGCGATCCGGTCGGCAGCGCGCACCGTCGACAGGCGATGCGCGATCACGATCGCCGTACGCCCCTGGAGGGCGACCTCGATCGACGCCTGCACGTGGGCCTCGTTGTCGTTGTCGAGGTGGCTGGTGGCCTCGTCGAGGATGACGATCGCGGGGTCCTTGAGCAGCAGCCGGGCGATCGCCAGGCGCTGCTTCTCGCCGCCCGACAAGCGGTAGCCACGCTCGCCGACCACCGTGTCGAACCCGTCCGGTAGGGCCTCGATCACGGGCAGGATGCGCGCCGCGATACACGCCGCACGCAGGTCGTCGAGCGTCGCGTCGGGGCGGGCGTACCGCAGGTTGTCGGCGATCGACTCGTGGAACAGGTGCGGGTCCTGGGGCACCACACCGATCGAGCCACGCAACGACGCCAGCGTCAGATCGCGGACGTCGTGACCGTCGACCAGCAGCGCCCCGTCGGTGACGTCGTAGAGGCGCGGGATCAGGTTCGCCAGCGTGCTCTTGCCCGACCCCGATGCCCCGACCAGGGCGAGCGTCTCGCCCGGCTCGATCGTGAGGTCGACGTCGGCGAGCACGTCGCGATCGGCGTCGCTGCGGGCAGCCGCGGCGGCGACCGTCTCCATCGACGCGATCGCCGACTCGTCCACCGGGGGATACCGGAACCGGACGTGACGGAACTCGATCCGTCGGCCGCCGTCGCCAGCCGTTCCGATCAGGTCGATCGCGCCCGGCTTGTCGGCGATCGGCTCGGGGGCGTCGAGCACTTCGAACACGCGCTCGAACGAGACCATCGACGTCATCAGGTCGACCCGGGCGTTCGTGAGGCCGGTGAGCGGCTGGTACACCCGGGTGACGAGCGCAGCGAGGGCGACCAGCGTGCCCGGGGTGATGTCGCCGTCGATCACCAGATGGGCGCCGATGCCGTAGATCGCTGCCGACCCGATCGCCGCGACCAACCCGAGGGCGACGAAGAACACGCGCCCGAGCATCGCCTGGCGCACGCCCGCCTCGGCGACCGCGGTGGCCCGCGCGCCGAACTGCTCGTTCTCGCGATCGGCCGAACCGAACAGCTTGACGAGCGCCGCTCCGGCGACGTTGAAGCGCTCGGTCATCTGCGTGCTCATCGCCGCGTTGTTCGTCATCTGCACGCGCGACACCGCCTGGAGCCGGCGCCCGACCCGCCGGGCAGGAATGACGAACAGTGGCAGCACCACCAGCGCCATCAACGTCAGTCGCCATTCGAGCGCGATCATCGTGACGAGTGACGCGACCAGCACGATCACGTTGCTGACGACGCTGCCGAGTGTGGACGTCAGCGTCGACTGGGCGCCGACCACGTCGGTGGTGAGCCGGCTCGTGATCGCTCCGGTAGGCGTGCGTGTGAAGAACGCCAGTGGCAGCCGCTGCACCTTGGCGAACAGCGCCCGGCGCAAGTCGGCGATCAGCCCCTCGCCGATGTGCGCCGAGCACCACCGCTGGAGCACGGCCAGCGCGGCGTCGCCGAGTGCGGCAGCCACGGCGATACCGGCCAACCACTTGATCGCCGTGCGGTCCTGATCGGGGATGGCGTGGTCGAGGATCTGGCGTACCACCAGCGGCGGCACCAGCGCGAGCAGCGCCGACAGCAGGATCGCCGTGAGGAACAGCGCGATCGTGCCGCGGTACGGACGTGCGAACTGCCACACCCGGGCCGGCGTGCCGGCCGCCAGCCGCACGCCTTTGATCGCCTCGTCGTCGCGGGGGCGCATCGAGCCACCCGCCCTGTGGCTCGCGCCACCACCCATTCGCATACGGCGAGGCTAGATCGCGGGTGCGCGAGCACCTCGAAGCCGTACTCTGGCGGGATGACGGCGGGGCCCCCACTGAGGATCGTTCGGGCACCGAGGATCGTTTGGGCCGGAGTGCTCGCCGCGCTGGTACTTGCCGCGTGTGCCCCCGGGTCGGGTGTGTCGTCGGGCACCGCGGTGCCCGTGCAGCCCGACGCGCCGGCCCCCGACGTGCCGAGCAGCACGGGCGATGCCCCTGCCGACGACAACCGTCCCGGTCCGTCACCCGACGGGCCCGGGTACGACCCCGGGCCGATCGAGTGGCGCGAGTACGACGACGACCTCGACACGGCAACGGTCACCGTTCCCGTCGACTATGGCAACCCCACCGGCCCCACGATCGACCTGTTCGTGATGCGCCACCGAGCGCTCGACCCGGATACCCGGATCGGCTCGCTGCTCGTCAACCCGGGCGGCCCGGGGGCACCCGGGTCCGACCTGGCCCTGTACGCGCCGTACCAGTTCGACCTGCCGCTGCTGCGGCGCTTCGACATCGTCGGCTGGGACCCGCGCGGCACCGGCGCGAGCAGCCCCGCGATCGAGTGCATCGGCGACGACGACTACGACCGCATGTACGCCGAGGTCGACTCCACCCCCGACACGCCCGCCGATCACGCCCTGCTCGTCGACGTCGCCCAGGAGTTCGCCACCGGGTGCGAGCTCGGCTCGGCGGGCATCCTCGAACACGTCGGTACGAACAACTCGGCCCGCGACATGGACGCGATCCGCCAGGCGTTGGGTGAGGACACCATCAGTTACTTTGGGTTCAGCTACGGCAGTGAGCTGGGCGCGACGTGGGTGACACTGTTCCCCGACACAGTGCGCGCGGCGGTGCTCGACGGCGCCAGCGACCCCGACGCCGAGGCGCTCGAAGGCTCGCTCCAGCAACTGGAAGGGTTCGAACAGTCGGTCGTGCGGTTCCTCGACGCGTGCTCTCGGCGGAACTGCGCGTTCGCTCCCGACGGCGACGCCGACGCCGCCTACTTCGAGTTGATGGAGTCGCTCGACGCCAACCCGGTGCCCAGCCGGCCGGGCCGCCCCGACGTCAACCGCGACGTCGCCACATCGGCGGTGATTCAGGCGATGTACTCCGATACGTACTGGCCGGCGTTGGAGCACTCGCTGGCCGAGGCCCAAGGCGGCGATGGCAGCGGCCTGCTCCAACTGTACGACGAGTACTACCGGCGCAACCCGGACGGCACGTACGGCAACATGTTCGAGGCGTTCCAGTCGATCTCGTGCGCCGACGTACGGGAACGGCCGACGGTGGCCGAGGTCGATCGCGAGGCAGCGCTGTACGAAGAGGTCGCCCCACACCTCGTGCCGCCGGGCTCGGCGGGCGGGTACTTCTGCACGTTCTTCCCCCCCGCAGTCGACCCGCGCGTCGACATCACCGGCGCCGGCGCCGGCCCGGTGGTGGTGATCGGCACCACCGGCGACCCGGCCACCCCGTTCGAGTCGACGGTGGCGATGGCCGACAAGCTCGAGGACGGACGCCTGATCTCGGTCGACGCCAACCAGCACCTCGGCTACGGCGTCAACCGCTGCGTCGTCGACGCGGTCAACGACTACCTGATCGACCTCGTCGCCCCCGCTGCCCCCCTGGAATGCGGCAACGGCGGCCTCTTCGGCTAGGTGCCACGCCGTTCAGTGAGGTGGTAACGACCGGCGGACGGTCAGGCTGGGGCGTTGTCGGGGTTCGGGTCGGCGTCGCTGAGGGTGCCTGCGGCGAGCGCTTCGACCGCCGCCCGCACACCTGCGCCGTAGGCCGGGTCGGCCTGAGTGCAGTTGGCGATGTGGCGCTCGACCGTGGCCTCGGATGCACCGTCGATGGCCCGGGCGGTGTTGGCGAACAGCGCCTGCTGCTGGGCCGGCGTCATCAACCGGAACAGGTCGCGGGGCTGCTCGTAGTAGTTGTCGTCGTCCTCGCGGAAGTTGAACCGGTCGGCCGCGCCGTCGAGTGCCAGGCTCGGTTCGGCGAACTCGGGCTGGGCCTCCCACCGGCCGTAGCTGTTCGGCGTGTAGCCGGGTACCCCGCCCTGGTTGCCGTCGACCCGCATCGTGCCGTCGCGGTGGTACGTGTTCACGTTGGTGGCTCCGCGTGGGCAGTTGACCGGGATCTGGTGGTGGTTGACCCCGAGCCGGTAGCGCGCCGCATCACCGTACGAGAACAGGCGGCCCTGGAGCATCCGGTCGGGCGAGAAGCCCACGCCCGGCACCACGTTGGCCGGCGTGAAGGCGACCTGCTCGACGTCGGCGAAGTAGTTGTCGGGGTTGCGGTTGAGTTCGAACTCACCGACCTCGATCAGCGGGTAGTCCTTCTTCGACCACACCTTGGTGAGGTCGAACGGGTGGAAGCGGTACGAGGCCGCGTCGGCTTCGGGCATGACCTGGATGCAGAACTTCCACTTCGGGAAGTCGCCCCGCTCGATCGCCTCGAACAGGTCGCGCTGGGACGACTCGCGGTCGTCGGCCACGACGGCCGCGGCCTCGGCGTCGGTGAGGTTCTTGATGCCCTGCTGGGTGATGAAGTGGAACTTCACCCAGTTCCGCTCGCCGTCGGCGTTGACGAACGAGTACGTGTGCGAACCGAACCCGTGCATGTGCCGGTAGCCGTCGGGGATGCCGCGGTCGGACATGACGATGGTGACCTGGTGCAGGGCCTCGGGGAGGTTGGTCCAAAAGTCCCAGTTGTTCTCGGCCGAGCGCAAGTTGGTGCGCGGGTCGCGCTTCACGGCCCGGTTCAGGTCGGCGAACTTGTGCGGATCGCGGTGGAAGAACACCGGCGTGTTGTTGCCGACGATGTCCCAGTTGCCCTGCTCGGTGAAGAATCGCAGGGCGAACCCGCGGATGTCGCGCTCGGCGTCGGCAGCGCCGCGCTCGCCGGCCACCGTCGAGAAGCGGATGAACATCTCGGTCTGCTTGCCGACTTCGGACAGCATCGCCGCCCTGGTGTAGCGGCTGACGTCGTTGGTGACCGTGAAGGTGCCGAACGCGCCCGAACCCTTGGCGTGCATGCGTCGCTCGGGGATGACCTCACGGTCGAAGTGGGCGAGCTTCTCCAGGAACCACACGTCCTGCAACAGCATCGGCCCGCGGGGGCCGGCCGTGACGGCGTTGTCGTTCTCGGCCACGGGCGCGCCGGCGGCGGTGGTGAGCGGCCTGGTGTTGTCGTCGGACATTGCTGACTCCCTGTAGGTCGTGACGGTGAGATCGCGACGGGCGACGATCGGGCAGGGCTGCCACCGTCGGCTGGTTACGTCCGCAAGATTGCTCCCCATTCGATGCGGTTCGCTAGAGGCGAAGGTACCAGCCGCCCGCGGACGGGGCGGCATTCCGCAGGAGTCGGGCGGGCGTGCCGCCGCTAGCCTTGCTCGACGGAAGGGTGCCCGAGTGGCCTAAGGGACACGCCTCGAAAGCGTGCGAGGTGCAAGCCTCCGCGGGTTCAAATCCCGCCCCTTCCGCCCGCTGAACCCCGGCTCGGGAACGGGCCGGGGTTCGTCGCGTCCGGGAGGGTTCGCCGCAAGGGACCGGCAGGATCACCCGTTCGCGTCGCAGCTCGACCACGCAGCGTGTCATTGTCTGAATATTTGTTGCCTTTCGTGGCATTTTTCATGACCCGGCAACAGAACATGGACTACGTTCGTCGCCGGTGATGCGGACATGACCGGGACGGCGCCAACGACCGGCGCGCTCGATGTACGCCTGCCCGCACCAGGGTGGGCGGTACTCGATGCGGTGCGCGCCCGCGCCTTCACCGGCGAGGTGACCCTGATCGGCTCGCCGGCCGTGCGCCTGTGGGCCGACCACGGCCGGATCTATCTCGCCGAGCAGCTCGGCGAGCCGCCGCTCGCCGCCCGGCTCGCCGCCGGGCGGGTGCTCACCGCCGACGACGTTACCCGCGGCGTCGTACGGGTCGCCGACCGCCAGCACCTCGGAGCATTGTTCGAGCGCGTCCCCGGTGCCGACCGGCACGCCGTGCAGGTGGCCGTCGCCGCCTACACCGAGGACGCGCTGCGCACCATCGCCGGCCAGCTGCTCGCCGGCATCGACGTGGTGCCGTACGCGTTCGACCCGAACGGCGTTCACGCGTGGGGGCAACCCGCGCCCCCACCGGCGCCTCCTCCCGTCGGGCCGCCGGTCAACGGGTTCGCCCCGCCACCAGCGCCCTTCGCCGCCCCGCTCGCCGGTGCCGCACCAGCACCCCAGCCGACGCCGCCCGCGCCCTCGCAAGCCGCGCCCGAGCCGACGCTGCCCACCTCCACACCCGCACCGGCCGCGCCCGAACCGACGTTGCCGCCGAGCAACCCGCGGCTCCCCGACGTTCCTCCCCCGCCGGCGGCCGCCGCCCAGCCCGAACCGGCGTCGGCCGCCACCGCTACGACCACGGCCACAGCCGAACTGTCGGAGATCGACTGGGACCGCCTGCCGTTCCTCGATCAGCTCGCCGACGAGCGTGAGGGCCGCGGTACCGAGCCGTTCTCGGTGATCTGGCCCGACGGCGACGTGGAACGGCGTTCGAGCACGAACGGCGCGCACACCAACGGGGCCGGCGTCGACGACGCGTCGAGCATCGCCGGCGTGCCTGCCGGCACGCGCACGCGGCTACTCGACGACCGGTTCGGGCCGCTCTGACCCGCGGCCGCGGCGGGCGGCGAAGAAGTCGACCAACAGGCGCCCACACTCGTCGGCGAGCAGCCCGGTGCGGCGCGGCACGCGATGGTTGAGCAGCGGCGAGTCGACCAGGTCGAAGCGGCTGCCCGCGGCACCCGCCTTCGGGTCGGTGGCGCCGTAGACGAGTTTACCGAGCCGGGCATTGACCAGCGCTCCGGCGCACATCGGGCACGGTTCCAGCGTCACGTACAGCGTGCACTCGTCGAGCCGCCACGAACCGAGCGCGGCCGCCGCGTCACGCAGGGCGAGCACCTCGGCGTGGGCTGTGGGGTCGCCGGTGAGTTCGCGCTCGTTGTGCCGAGCGGCGACGACCGTGAAGCCGTCAGGGCCACCACGGACGACGACCGCGCCGACCGGGACGTCGTCGTGGGCCAGCGCCGCGCGCGCCTCGTCGAGCGCGACCCGCATGAACACGAGCCCCTGATCGTCGGGCGCCATGGCGGAGGAGGTGGGATTCGAACCCACGGAGGATTGCTCCTCACACGCTTTCCAAGCGTGCCGATTCGGCCGCTCTCGCACCCCTCCTGGTTGCTGACGGGCCACGCTATCCGGATCATCCGGCGACGGCGCTAGCGTGTCAGCACGTTCGCCGGTTCCCGGCGGGTGAGGTAGTGGTCGGGTCCTGTGCAACGGGCGCCCGTGAACCAGGTCAGGCCAGGAATGGAGCAGCCTTCATCGGCATCGTCTGTGTGCCGCAGATCGCCTGGCCACTACCTCAGCCGCCGGGGCGGCAACACCCGGGCGGTATGCTGATCCGCAGCGTTATCCGCCCCCCAGTCCGGAGGAGCACCATGATCACCCTCACCGACACCGCCGCCGACAAGGTCAAAGAACTGCTCGCAGCCGAAGGCGCCGACGATCTGGCGCTGCGCGTGGCCGTGCGCCCTGGCGGCTGCAGCGGATACTCGTACGAGATGTACTTCGACGGCGACGTCGCCGCCGACGACCAGCAGGCCAGCTTCGGCTCCGACGCCGTGCGCGTCATCGTCGACGCCCAGTCGGCGCAACTGCTCCAGGGCGCCACGCTCGACTACAAGAACGGCCTCGAACAGAGCGGGTTCGCAATCACGAACCCGAACGCCAGTCGCACCTGCGGCTGCGGCCAGAGCTTCTCCTGATCTGCCGCTGAACTGCGGTTGGCCGGCTGGGCCACGGTCGTTGCACCCCCACCCCGCGATCTGAGAACGTGAGGCCCATGCCGAGCGCGCCCGAGTCCCGCTACCGCCGCCGCGTGCTCGGCATCGCCGGCGCCGGGGCCTTCTTGCTCTACGTGGTCGGGGCACCGATCTTCAACAACCGGATCGAAAACGATCTCGAACACCGCGTCCCGGCCGCGCTCGCCGCCGCCGGCTACGGCACGATCGACGCCAAGTTCTCGGGTCAGGAGGGCACGCTCACCTGCCCCGGCCCGCTCGGCGACCCCGAGGGCGCGCTGGCGGTGGTGCACGGTGTGCGCGGTGTGTACTCGGTGGAACTCGATCGTGGCTGCCGCGTCAATACCGGTGGCGATGTGTCGCCGTCTGGCACGGTGCCCGGCGCATCTACCGGCAGCTCCGCCAGTAGTGGAACCCCTGAAACGAGCCTGCCCGACTTCGCCACCGTCGGCGCCGTCGTCACCGGCGACCCGCAGTTCGCGATGCTGGCCCGCCTGGCGGGGCAGTCCGGCCTCGCCACCACGCTCGCCGACCCGTCAGCCGACCCGGTCACCGTGTTCGCCCCCACCGACGCCGCGTTCGCAGCCCTGCCCGCAGGGCCGTCGGGGCAGCTCGACGACGACGCCGAGCTGCGAACCGTGCTCGCCCGCGGTCATGTGGTGGTCGGGACGTTCGACGACGCTGCTCTGGCGGCACTCGATGGTGGCACCGTGACCACGATCGACGGGGTCGAGTTGCCCGTCGCCGTCGAGGGCGACGTCGTCACGGTCGGCGGGGCGACGGTCACCGGATCACCGATCGTCACCCCGAACGGTGTCGTCTACACCCTCGCCCAGGTGATCCTCCCCGAGGGCCTCGACGGCACCCCCACGGGCAGCCCCGTCGCGGCCACGCTGGCCGGTGGAACGCTGACGCTGCACGGCGCCGTCGGCGACCAGTTGGCCCGCGACACGCTGGTGTTCGCCGGAACCGCGGCGGTGGGGCCTGACCGGCTCGACAACCAACTCGTGCTCGACTCCGACACCGGGCTCGACGCCGACGATGCCGCCCAACTGGCGACGCTGATCGCTGTCCTCAACGCCGAACTGGTGTCGGGCGCGGCCGGGCACGACGGCACCGGCTTCTACCTGTCGGGGGCGTATGCGAACACGGCCGACGCGGCGCGTGCCGAGGCCGCCGCCGACGCGGCCGATGCGGTCACCCACCTGGCTCCGCGGCGCGACGCCAACGCGACCGAGGCGGCTGCGCTGGAGGACGGCCTCAACGAGTTCGTCCGTGCCAACCCGATCACGTTCGGGCAAGGTTCGGCCGTGCTCAACGAGTCGGCGGCGACGGTGCTCGACCGGCTCGCCGCGCGGCTCGTCGAACTCGGCGGCCTGACCGTGGTGGTCGAAGGCCACACCGACTCAGACGGGCAGGCGGCCTCCAATCAGTCGCTCAGCGAGCAACGGGCTGGCGTCGTGCGCCAGGCCCTGATCGACCGTGGCGTGGAGTCCGACATCATCACGGCCGCCGGCTTCGGTTCGCAGCGCCCCGTGCTCAGCGCGAGCGGTATCGAGGACAAGACTGCCAGCCGCCGGGTGGAGTTCCGGATCTCGGCCGGGTGACCGGCGCATGCACGAACCAGCGATGGACGAGTTGACCAGCGAATGAAGGGGCACCGATGCCGTACACACTGACCAAAGGCCTGTTGTGGTTCGCGATCGCGTTGGTGCTCGGCGTGGTGGTGGGGTGGCTGCTGCGCAGCATCAAGGCCACCGGCCAGGTGCGCCGGGCTCGCCACGCGCGCCACGACGCCGCCGAACTCGAGCAGTTGCGCGGGCGGGTCGCCAACCTCGAACCGCTGGTGGGCGAGAACGCTCGGCTGAAAGCCGAACTCGCCGAACTGGGCGGCGCGCCCGTTGGTGCCGCGCCGGTCGACCTACCGGACGCCGCGGCCGACACGGGCAGCGAGGCCGCGATCGACGCCCGGGTACCCGCCGACGAACCCGAGCAGCCGGCGGATGTCGCGCCGGCCGGCGAGCCTGCCCGCGCGCCCGAAGCGGACGCGGTCGAGGGGCAGGGCACCGCCCCGTCCGAGAAGGTGTCCGACGTGCCCAGCGCCGAGCCGGTCGAACCTCCCCAGGCGTTCGCCGCGGTCGCTGCACCGGTGCTCGACCTCGCCGGCGCGGCGGCCGTGCTCGGTCGCACGGTGACCGCCGACGACCTCACCGTGGTCGAGGGCATCGGCCCGGCGATCGCCGAGCTGTGCCAGGGCATCGGTGTGCACACCTGGGCCGACCTGGCCGGCACCGAAGTGTCGCTGCTGCGCACGATGCTGGCCGACGCCGGGCCGCAGTTCTCGATGCATCAGCCCGACTCCTGGCCCCAGCAGGCGGCGCTGCTCGCCACCGGCCAGTGGCAAGAGTTCCAGGAGTTGGTCGAGCAGCTGGACGGCGGCAAGCTCGTCGAGTGATCGAGTTCACGCTCAACGGTGCCGGTGTCAGTGCACCGGCCGAGGGTTCGCTGCTGGACGCCTTGCGCGAGTCGCTCGGCGTGCGCTCGGCCAAGGACGGCTGTAGCCCGCAGGGGCAGTGCGGGTGCTGCACGGTGTGGGTCGACGGGCAGGCCCGCGTGGCGTGCGTCACGCCGATCTCGCGGGTTGCCGGGCGGGCCGTCACCACGGTCGAGGGGCTTGCCGACGCCGACGAGTGGGCCGCCCGGTTCACCGCCTGCGGCGCCAGCCAGTGCGGCTTCTGCACGCCGGGCATCGTCATGCGCCTGGCGGCGATGGCCCCCGAACGGCGTAGCGACCCCGCTGCGGTCGAGCAGGCGTTGCTGGCACACCTGTGCCGCTGCACCGGCTGGCAACCGATTGTCGACGCTGCCACTCACGCGAGCGACCCGGCCCCTTGCGTGACGGAGGCCGCGCAACGGCGGGCCGCGCTCGAGGGTGGGGTTCCCCAGGCGGTCGGCCCGCAGGTGGCGCTGGGTCAGGGCGGGTTCGCCGACGACACGGCACCCGGCGACGCGCTGGTGGCCGCGCTGGGCGCCGACGGCGAGTGGGTGGTCGGCGAGACGCTCGCCGAGGCCCGCCGGTTGAGCGGCAAGGTGCAAGGCCGGCGCACCACCGCCCCGCTGACCTGGCCGATCGAGGTACCCGACGAGCCGACCGGTGAGGAGTGGGCGCGCACGCTGCGCACCACGTGGGTCGAGCCGGCCTACCTCGAACCCGATGCGGCGTGGTGCCTCCCGGGCGGCGAGCCGGTCAGCAGCCACGGCAACGGCGGTGCGTTCGGGGCCAAGCAGACCGGCGCGGTCGAGCGCGCTGCTCGCGAACTGGCCGACCGCCACGGGCGGGCCGTGCGGGTGCTGTACACACGCGAAGACGTCGTGCGGCGCGGGCCGAAACGGCCTCCGCTGGCGGCCGGTGTGCGCGCCGACGGAACCGGCATCGTGCACGTCGCCCGCACGCCCGGGCTGGCCGAGGCAGCCGAGCGGTTGGCGCCCGGCTTCGACGTCGTCGAAGTCGACGTCACCGGGCCACCGACCTCGCTCGACCTGCGCGGGGCGGTGTGGGCCGAACTGGCCGTGCTACGCGCGTCGCTGTCGGAAGGCCCGGCGTTCACGGTCACCGCACCAGGCGGCGCCACGGCGACGGCCCGCATCGACGACGCCGGCGTCCACATCCAGGTCGACGCCGGCGACCCGCTCGACGCGACGGTACTGCGCAGCTACTGCACCGGCGCCGCCCACATGGCGCTCGGATGGGTGCGCAGCGAGGGGCTGTCGGTGGGCGACGACGGGGTGCCTCACGACCTGACGATCCGCAGCTTCGGCGTGCTGCGAGCCGTCGACACACCACCGCTCGACATCACGCTGGCAGCATCGGGCGACGCGCCGGTCGCGGCCAGCCAGGCCGTGTTCGCAGCCGTCGCCACCGCCGCGTGGGCCCACGCCGGGTATCCCCCGCAGTGGCCCACAGGCCACGCGTCGTAACCTTCCCGCTGTGTACCAGCCGGCTGCGTTCCGACAAGCCGACACCGACGCGATTCGTTCCCTGATCGCCGAGTTCCCGCTGGCGACGCTGGTCAGCACCACCCCGGATGGCGCGTTGACCGCCGACCACATTCCGATGCTGCTCGACGCCAGCCGCGGGCCGCACGGCACGCTGGTCGGCCACGTCGCCCGGCGTGGCGCGTCGACGACGCCCCCGACGACTACGTCGCGCGGATGCTGCGGGCGATCGTGGGCATCGAGATCGACATCGAACGAGTCGACGCCAAGGCGAAGTTCAGCCAGAACCGCCCACCCCCCGACCGCGCCTCAGTCGCCGACGGCGTGGCCGCCGACGGCCACCACGCCGCATCACAAGCCACCCGCCCCTCCACCGACACGTAACCCGCCGCACCGTCGAGTGCCGGCACAGCCGGTGCATCGAGACGACGCCACGCGCACCATGGTCTCGATACAACGCAGTGGCGGCTACGCCGCGAGTGCGCCACTCGACCACCGGGGGCCACGGTGGTCGAGTGCCGGGCTCTGCCCGGTGTATCGAGACCATTGGTGCGCGCACCAGCGTCTCGATACGGGCGCTGCGCGCCCTACTCGACGACCGTGGGCACAATCCGTACGAACGTCAGGGGACGGTGCGGTAGGCGACGGTGACGTAGGGGAGGTCGAACTCGGGCGGGAAGTCGGCCACCAACTCGCGTACGGCTGCCGCAACCTCGGCTTGGCGTTCCGCAGGAGCGCTGGCGATGTAGCTCGTCGACAGCACCCGCAGCACCAGCGTGTCGACGTCGACGCGCTGCTGGTACGTCGTCTCGAACGTCTCCAGGCGGCGGAACCGCGGGTGCGCCGCGGCGGCGAACTCGACGTCCCAGTCGCGCTCGATGTTGCGTGGCACGCCGAACTCCTCGCGCCGCTCCCAACCGAAGATCGCGTTCAGGTCGCGCACCCACGGCACGCTCACGTCGCGCTCGTTCCAGATCATCCCGAACCCGCCACCCGGGCGGATCACCCGCGCCAGTTCGGTGGTGGCGCGGGCGACGTCGAACCAGTGGAACGCCTGGGCGGCCGTGATCGCGTCGGTCGAGGCGTCGGGCAACGGCAACGCCTCGGCCGTGCCGTCGACCACCGGTACGTCGGGGAGCGCGGCGGCGAACTCGGCGCGCATCGCCGCCGACGGCTCGACCGCGGTGACGGTGGCGCCGGTGGCCAGCAGCAGCCGCGTGAACTTGCCCGTTCCCGATGCCAGGTCGACCACGTCGCTGCCCGGGCCGATGCCCAAGCCGTCGACCAGCCAGGTGACCGCGTCGGGCGGGTAGGAGGGGCGCCCACGCTCGTAGACCGACATGTCGCCGCCGAACCCGGCGACCGACGTGGGATGGACCCCGCTCACCCCACCGACGTTACCGACCAGGTCTGACCCCGGTGTGACGAGACTCAGACGAGGAGTTCGGCGATTTGGATGGCGTTGAGCGCGGCGCCCTTGCGGAGGTTGTCGTTGCTGACGAACAACGCCAGGCCACGGCCACCGTCGACGCCCGGGTCGGCACGCACGCGGCCGACGTAGGCGGGGTCGTTGCCGGCCGCGTCGAGCGGTGTCGGCACGTCGGTGACGACGACACCCGGGGCGGCGGCGAGGATTTCGAGCGCGCGGGCCGGCGACAGCGGCCGAGCGAACTCGGCGTTGAGCGCCAGCGAGTGCCCGCTGTACACCGGCACCCGCACGCACGTGCCCGATACGCGCAGGTCGGGGATGTCGAGGATCTTGCGGCTCTCGTTGCGGAGCTTCTTCTCCTCGTCGGTCTCGCCCTCGCCGTCGTCGACCAGCGCACCGGCCCACGGGAGCACGTTGAACGCGATCGGCTTGACGTACTTCGACGAGGCTGGGAACGTCACCGCCGAACCGTCGTGGGTGAGCGCGGCGGCCGAGTCGTACACCTCACGGACCTGCTTGTCGAGCTCGTCGACGCCGGCCAGCCCGCTGCCCGACACGGCCTGGTAGGTCGATGCGATCAGCCGCACCAGCCCGGCTTCGTCGTGGAGCGGCTTGAGCACCGGCATCGCCGCCATCGTGGTGCAGTTCGGGTTGGCCACGATGCCCTTCGGAGCCGAGCGGGCGAGATGCCCGTTGACCTCGCTGACCACCAGCGGTACGTCGGGGTCCATCCGCCACGCCGACGAGTTGTCGATCACGAGCGCCCCGGCCGCGGCGAACTTGGAGGCCAGCGCCCGGCTGCTGGTAGCCCCGGCCGAGAACAGGGCGATGTCGAGACCGGACGGGTCGGCCAGGTCGGCGTCCTCGACGGTGATCACACCGTCGCGCCACGGCAGCGTGGTACCCGCCGAGCGAGCCGAGGCGAAGAACCGCACGGTGCCGACCGGGAAGTTGCGTTCCTCCAGCAGGCGCCGCATCACGCCGCCCACCTGCCCTGTCGCGCCGACCACACCAACATTGAGACCCATGGTGAGCCAGGCTAGGGCCGCCCACCCGGCGCCGCGCGGCTGGTTTGCCACGCAGCACCCGCAGTTGGCCCAGGTTCAGCCCTCGGCCAGGGCCGGGAGGCACGGTCAGCTCGACGCCGCTGGAGCCGATGCGTCGACGACGCGGGCGACGAGCCACCAGTGGGCGGCGTTGACGCCTTCGAACGTACGCACCTCGGCGCCGTAGGCACTCAGCTTGCTGGCCGGGTTGGTCCACACCTGCACGTCGGCAAGCCGAAGGCCGAGCGGCCCGGTGACCTCGTCGGGGTGCAGGCGCGACACCTGCCAGGCGAGCCGGGTGAGCGCCCGACGACGGGTGGCCCAGGCGCCCACACCGGGCACGCGGTACAGCGCCCGAACGAGCTTGCCGGCAGGCACCAGGAACGCGTCCGATCCGCGCGGGCCGCGGAAGTTGAGGACGACCACACCGCCCGGCTTGACGACGCGCACGGCTTCGGTGACGAGGTCGAGCGCGTCGTCGTGGCTGGCGTGTTGGAGCGTGATGTAGCTGAAGGCCACGTCGGCCGAGCCGGCGGCGATGTCGAGCGTGCGCCCATCGGCCACTTCGAGCGTGCGCAGGCGTTCCACCTTGCCGAACTTGCCGACCGTCTCGTAGCAGCGTTCCAGGAACCCCTGGTCGAGGTCGCAGGCGATGACCGCTCCGAACTCGCGGGTGAACGCGCACGTCATCCGGCCGATGCCCGAGCCGATCTCGATCAGCGTCTGCTGTTCGGTGTGCGGGCCGCGCAGGCCGAACACCTCGAGGTACGCGGGCACCTCGTCGTCGCCGGTGGCGACGAATTCGGCCAGCGTGAGGTCGCGTCCGCCGACGTTGTTGAACACCCACCCGGTCGAGCGGACGACGTCGTCGCCCGAGTCGAGTTGTTCCGAGACGCGACCGGCAGCCTTCCAGGGAATCTGCTGCGCGCTCCGCCGTGACATGGGCGGCAATTCTGCCACGCGTCCAGCCCTCGCACCCAACGCCCCTTGTGGCGCCGGTCACACAGCTTGATCGCGCGCACCGATGGTCTCGATACACCGGGCAGAGCCCGGCACTCGACCACCGGTTGTGACGGTCGTCGAGTGGCGCACTCGCGGCGCAGCCGCCCCTCCGTTGTATCGAGACGACCCCGACCGCTACTTCCGTTCGGGGAGGGGGGCGGAGTAGGCGGCACCCGAATCGAGGCCGAAGGCGGTGTGCAGGAGGCGCGCCGCCGGTTCCAGGTCGTTGGTGGCGATGACTACCGAGATGCGGATGGTCGACGTAGAGATCATCTCGATGTTGATGCCGCCGTCGGCGAGCGTGCGGAACATCTTGGCGGCGATGCCGGGCGAGGTCTTCATGCCCGCCCCCACCAGCGACACCTTGGCGATGTCGGCGTCGTGGGTGACCCCCTTGGCGCCGATCTCACCGGCGACGCGGGTGACGATCTCTTCCGACACCTTCAGGTCGGCGAGCGGCACGGTGAACGAGATGTCGGTGGTGCCCTCGATCGACGTGTTCTGCACGATCATGTCGACGTTCACGTTGCGCTCGGCCAACGGCTCGAACAGGGCCGCCGACACGCCCGGCTGGTCGGGCACCCCGAGCACGGTGACCTTGGCTTCGCTGACGTCGGTGACGACGCCGGAGATGATCGGATCTTCCATCGCTGGCTCCTCGGTGGTGACCCACGTGCCCGTCTCCCAGGTGAAGGCCGAGCGCACGTGCAGGGGAACGTTGTGGTTGCGGGCGAACTCGACCGACCGTAGGGCGAGCACCTTCGAGCCGGCCCCGGCCATCTCGAGCATTTCGTCGAAGTTGATCTTGGCGAGCTTGCGGGCCTGCGGCACGATCCGCGGGTCGGCCGAGAACACGCCGGTGACGTCGGTGTAGATCTCGCACGAATCGGCCCCGAGCGCCGCCGCCAGCGCGGCCGCGGTGGTGTCGGACCCGCCCCGGCCGAGCGTGGTGATCTCGTTGTCGGTCGAGATGCCCTGGAAGCCGGCGACGACGCACACCTTGCCCTCGCCGAGCGCGGCGCGGACCCGGTCGCCCTTGACCTCGAGGATCTTGGCCTTGCCGTGGGCGGTGTCGGTGACGATGCCGACCTGGCTGCCGGTGAAGCTCTTGGCGTCGACCCCGCGCTCGGCGAGTGCCATGCACAACAGCGCCATCGTGACCCGCTCGCCGGTGGTCAGCAGCATGTCGAGCTCGCGGCCGGGCTGGGAGGCCGACACGTCGTTGGCGAGCTTGATCAGGTTGTCGGTGGCCTTGCCCATCGCCGACACCACGACCACGACGTCGTTGCCATGGTGCTTGGTGAAGGCGACGTTGTCGGCGCAGGCGCGGATGCGGTCGGGGTCGGCGACCGACGTGCCGCCGTACTTCTGGACGATCAGTGCCACGAGTGCAGGAGCCTACGAGTAACCGACCACGCCTGGCACGGTCCGTTACTCAGCCCGTATCCACCGGTCGCCGCGGCCGCTCGTGAACGTTGCCCAGCCCACGGCGGTCGCGTGCACGTGTGGCCCTGGTTCACCGCCGGTGAAGCCCAGCCTGCGTGGCGCTTGAACGCAAGGCGTTGACGAGCCTGGATTCACCGTGATGGCGGCGAGGAACGAGCCGTCAGATCGGTGGATTCAGGCTCAGGCGAGCGTGACGACCTCGAACTCGAGCAGGTCGCCGCTCATGCCGACGGGAGGCTTGGGAGCGTCACCGCCGGCCTCGGCGCTCTGCCCGTGGGCGTGAGCGAACGCCTGACCGTCGCGCCACGCCTGGAATGCGTCCTCCGACTCCCACTGGGTGACGACGAAGTAGCGCGTGTCGCCGGCGACGGGCCGCAGCAGCTGGAAGCTCTCGAAGCCGGGCTGGTTGTCGACCGCGTGGGCGCGGGCGGCGAAGCGCGCTTCCAGCTCGGGCCCCATGCCCTCAGGGATGGTGATGGCGTTGATCTTCACGACGGACATGCGCGCAGGGTATCCGCAGGCTTCGCGTCCCGGGTGTAGAAACGTCATGTGCCGTTTCCCGTGGCAGCCGACACCAAGCCGATGCTCGCCAAGCTGGCGCGGGCGATTCCGGACACGCCGGGGCTGCTGTACGAACCGAAGTGGGACGGGTTCCGGTGCATCGTGTACCGCGACGGCGACGAGGTGGTGTTGCAGAGCCGCAACCAGAAGCCGCTCAACCGCTACTTCCCCGAACTGCTGCCGGCGCTCGCCGCGGCGCTGCCCGACCAGTGCGTGGTCGACGGCGAGATCGTGGTGCCCGACGCCGAGGGCAAGGGCCTCGACTTCGACGCGCTCCAGCAACGCATCCACCCGGCCGCCTCGCGCGTGAACATGCTCGCCGAGACCACGCCGGCCTCGTTCGTCGCCTTCGACCTGTTGGCGCTCGGCGACCAGGCCCTGCTCGACACCCCGTTCGGCACCCGCCGCGAGCTCCTCGCCGAACAACTCACCCCTGGCACGGTCGGCGTGGCGGGCGTGTACCTGACGCCGGGCACCACCGACCCCACGGTCGCCGAGCGCTGGTTCACCCGGTTCGAGGGGGCCGGGCTCGACGGGGTGATGGCCAAGCCACTCGACGGTGTGTACGCGCCCGACAAACGCACGCTCGTCAAGGTCAAGCACGAACGCACCGCCGAGTGCGCGGTCGCCGGTTTCCGCATCCACAAGGACGGCGAAGGCGTCGGCTCGCTGCTGCTCGGGTTGTACGGGCCACCGTTCGGGTGGGAGGTCGAGCACGGGCTCGCCGAGCCGGGCGGCGGCGAGCGACTGCACCACGTGGGCGTGTGCGCCTCGTTCAGCGTGGCCTTCCGCCGCGAGCTGCGGGCCGATCTGGAGTCGCTGGTGCTGCAGCCCGGCGACCCGCACCCGTGGAGCGAGTGGATCGACGCCCAGGCCCACTCCGACCAGCGGATGCCAGGTGGCTTCTCGCGGTGGAACGCCAACAAGGACCTGTCGTTCGTGCCGGTGCGCGTGGAGCGGGTGGTCGAGGTGACGTTCGGGCAGCTGGAAGGCGGACGCTTCCGGCACGGCGTGCAGTTCGTGCGCTGGCGCACCGACCGCACCCCCGAGTCGTGCGGCTACGACCAACTCGAGGTCGCCGAACCCGTCGCCTTCCACGACCTCCTCACCGACACCGCGTAGTTGACCTTGCCCACGGTGGTCGAGTGCCGGCGCAGCCGGTGTATCGAGACCACGCCCACAGGCCTCCGAACGGTGGTCATCTCGATACAACGCAGGGGCGGCTTCGCCGCGAGTGCGCCACTCGACGACCGGGGGGACGCCGCCGTGGTTACGGGGGGCTGGTGGGGGTGGTACCGAACAGCGAGGGCAGCGTCGTGGTGGTGACGAAGCTGGCGTCTGGGGCGCCGGGGTCGACGACCTCGAAGCTGACCTCGGGGGCCGCGGTGGGTTGGCTGGGTTGGTCGGGCGCGGCCGATCCGTCGGCCGCGGTGACGTTGAAGTTGAACGCCTGGAGCGCCGGACCGGTCGGCGTGGTGGCGCTGACCTCCAGCGTCCAGGTACCCGCAACGGGCAGCGGAATGCCCTTCGCGGCCGGCAACCAGGCGGTGCCCGCACCGGTCAGTTCGGGCACGGTCTGGTCGATCCAGAAACGCGCGTCGTCGGGGGCCCCCACCGGCGGCTTGAAGCGCAGCTTGACGTTCGCCAAGCCTTCGACCGGCGACGTGACGGTGACCTTGAACCCGTTCAGGCCCACCCGGCTCGGGCCGATCGACACCGACCCGGCGAATCCGGTGGCGGCATCCTCGTAGTTCATCACCACGGTGTAGCGCTCGCCTGCCAGCGGATCGGCGGTGGGTGGCGTAAGCGCCAGCAACCACCCGCTGAAGGCGAGGACCACCACCCCGACGGTGGCTTCGGCACCGAACGCCCGGCGGAACCGATCGGCCGCCGGCGCGGTCAGTTCGTGCGCCCGCGCCAACCGGTAACCCACCTGCTGGCGGGCGGCCAGCGCGACCGCGATCATCACCGCCACGGTGATCGCCTTGAGCACCACCGCCCGGCCATGCCCGCTGCTGAACAGCTCGCCGCCGTCGAGCCGCACCATCTGGGCGATGCCCGTCGCGCACGTCAGCGCGATCGCGGGCACCGAGATGCGGCTAAACGTGCGCGTGGCCTGCACCAGGTCGTCGTCGCCCGGGCCGGCCAGCACCACCCGCCCGACCAACGCGACACCGCCGATCCACACCGCCGCCCCGAGCGCGTGCAGCGCCCCGAGCAGGAACCCGATCGGTGCCAGCGTGCCGTCGACGCGGCTGAAGGCGACGCTGATGACCGCCACGCCCGGTACCGCCCACGCCCACATCGCCGACGTCGGGTCGATGATCCGTTCCGGCCGCAGGGCGACCGCACCGCTGACCGCCACCGCCACCAGCCGTAAGAGCGCGCCGCGGCCGGCCCAGCCGGCGTCGTTCAGGTCGAGCCACGTCATCGGGCTCACCGCGGCACCCAGCGAGCGGCCGGTGACGTCGGCCGTGAACGCCACGAGGTACAGCACCGTGCCAGCCAGCGCGGCCACCCACATCGTGCGCATGAACCGCACCGTGACGATGTACTCGGGCCCCTCTGGCCACCCCACGCTGATCAGCGCGAGCGCGCCGAACACGACGAGAATGCCGAGCGTCGACAGGAATCGCCCGAACCACAGCGCCCCGCCCGAACTGCCTTCTGCGGCCGGGTCCGCGGCAGGCGCGACCGTGGTGGCCGGCACCCCGATCAGGTCGCTCGGAGCGGTGGTGACCGTGGTCGATGCCGCTGGGGCGGCGGCGCCCGAGTCGGCGTCGACACGGAACGTGGTGCGATCGCGGACGATCGTCGCCCCGATCTGGTCGGACAGCACCCACTCGATGATGCAGATGCCACGCGGCACCTCGCCGAGCACCTCGAACGTGACGAACAGGTTCTCGTCGTCCTTGCGGCCGAGCCCGGTGTCGATGTTGCTGCCGCAGATCAGGTCGACCGTGGCGAAGTCGCCGCGGCCCAACTCCTGGTTGAACGCCAGCACGATCTGGGTCGGAGCGGTCGCCAGCGCGGCGCCGTTGGCCGGCGTGATGGAAGCCAGCGAGTTGGCGGCGCCGGGTGTGGTGCCGGCATGAGCGGCCGCCGCACCCAACCCGGCCACGCCGAACGCGAGCAGCACGCCGAGTGCCAGCCCGGCGACAACCCGTCCCAGGCGTATCGCTCCAGCGTGGCCCACATGCGACACGGTAGCCATGCAGCAGCACCAGCAATTGACATCGGTTCGTAATCCTGGCTCCACCGGTCTGGCGGCTCGTTCCTCGCTGCCATCCCGGTGACGCCAGGATTCGCGACACTTTGCGTTCAAGCGCCACGCAGGCTGGGCTTCACCGGCGGTCTGCCAGAGCTGAAGCTGACGCAACCGGCGTGGGCTCGGGCAACGCTTTCGTCAGCTTCAGCTTCGGCGATCGTGAGCTCAGGAAGCTCAGCCGGGGCTGCACCGGGCCGGCTGTCACGGCCGCTGGCTAGAGTCGAACGGGCATGGCCACCCAGTCGCTCTACCGCCGCTACCGGCCCCGCCGATTCGCCGAGGTGAAGGGTCAAGAGCATGTCGTGCGGGCACTGCGCGACGCCGTCGCCGAGGGTCGCGAGGGCCAGGCCTACCTGTTCTCGGGCCCGCGCGGCACCGGCAAGACCACCACCGCCCGCATTCTTGCCAAGGCCCTCAACTGCCCGAACGTCGACGGCGGCGAGCCGTGTGCCGAGTGCGACTCGTGCCTGGCCGTCGAGCGCGGCACCAGCTACGACGTGCACGAACTCGACGCCGCCTCGAACAACGGGGTCGAGGCCATCCGCGACCTGATCGAGAAGGCGTCGCTGGGCACGCCGGGCCGACACAAGGTGTACATCCTCGACGAGGTCCACATGCTCTCCAAGCCCGCCGAGGCGGCGCTGCTGAAGACGCTCGAAGAGCCCCCGTCCCACGTGGTGTTCGTGCTCGCCACCACCGATCCGCAGAAGATGAGCGACACCATTCGCTCGCGCACACAGCACCTCCAGTTCCACCTGCTGCCACCCGACACGCTGGCCGGGCACATCGCCTGGGTGGCCGGCGACGCCGGGCTCGACCTGCCCCAGGAGGCGCTCGACGCGGCGCTTGCCCAGGGTGGCGGCTCGGCCCGCGACACGCTGTCGGCGCTGGAGCTGCTGGCCGCCACCGGCGGCGAAGTCGGTGAGGTGGTCGACCTCGACGAGTTCCTGCGGGCGTTCGCCGCTCACGACACCGGTCAGGCGTTGACGGCGATGGCCCACGCGGTGGCCGTCGGTCGCGACCCGCGCACGGTCACCGAGGAACTGGTGCGGCACCTGCGTAACGCGTTCTTGTCGTTGATGGCCCCCGACCTGGTGGTGCTGCCGCGCGAGCAGGTCGACGCGCTCGCCGCGCTGGCCCAGCAGATCGGTGCGGCAGGGTTGGTGCGGGCGATCGAGCAACTCGGGTCGACGCTGGTCGACCTGCGCAACGCACCCGACCCCCGTGTACTCGTCGAAGTCGTGCTCGTGCAGCTCACCCACGCTGCGGGTGGTGGCGACCTCGGTGCGCTCGAAGCCCGGATCGAGCGTCTGGAAGCGAAGCTGCGCGAGTTGGCCGCTGCGCCGCCGACGGCCGCGGCGCCGACCGGCCCGGGTGGCCGAGCCGTGCTCGGCGGCGCCGCCCGCCGCGAGGCAACACCCGCGACCACTCCAGTGGTCGAGCCCGTCGCTGCCGACCCACCCCCCGCCCCGAACGAACCCGAGCCGGCCGCCGCGCCAGCCGCGTCCACGCCCGCCGGCTTGTCGGTCGAGGCCGCCTGGGAGCAGGCGAAGGGGTCGCTCAAGGGCCTCGCCCGCCCACTGTTCGCAGCCACCACACTGCTCGGCGAGTCGGGCGGTGTCGTCCGGTTCGAGATTCCTCCCGGCACACCGCTCGCCAAGTGCGAGGCGCAACGCCCGGCGGTCGAGCAGGCGCTCGGCGGTGTGCTCGGCCGCAAGGTCACCGTCGAGTTGGTCAGCGGGGGCGACGCGGGCCAGCCGGCTCGGGTTCCCGATCCCGACCCGGCGCCGCGGCCCGAGCCGACTGCCCGGCCAGAGCCCGCCGAACCACCGGCGCCGCGACCCGCTGCCGTGCCCGAACCAGCGCTCGACCGCGACGACGCTCCCCCGCCCGAACCCGAGTACGAGCCCGACGACGAGATCGACCTCGGGGCCCTCACCGACGTGCCGCCCGAGTCGGTCAAAGGCCCCGACGATCAGCTCGCCGAGGCCTTCCCCGGCTCGTCGTGGGTACAGCCTGACGAGCGATGAGCACCACCTACACGCAGCCCGTGCAGGTGCTGATCGACGAGCTCGGGCGGCTTCCCGGGGTAGGCCCGAAGTCGGCCCAGCGGATCGCCTTCCACCTCCTCAAGATCCCGGCCGACGACGCCAACCGGCTGGCGACCGCGATCCGCGAGGCCAAGGCCCGGGTGCGGTTCTGCACGCGCTGCTGGAACGTCGCCGAACCTGGCGAGGACGGCACCGCGCTGTGCCCGATCTGCGCCGACCCGCGGCGCGACACGACCGTGATCTGCGTGGTCGAGGAGTCGCGCGACGTGGTGGCGATTGAGCGCACCGGCGGCTTCAGCGGGCGTTACCACGTGTTGCTCGGGGTGATCAACCCACTCGAGGGCATCGGCCCCGAGCACCTCAAGGTGCGCGAGCTGATCGCCCGGCTCGAGCCCGAGGGCGTGCAGGAAGTGATCGTGTCGACCAACCCGAACACCGAGGGCGAGGTCACCGCCATGTACCTGGCGCGCCTACTCAAGCCGCTCGGCGTCGCGGTCACACGCCCGGCCAGCGGGCTCCCCGTCGGCGGCGACCTCGAATACGCCGACGAACTCACCCTCGGCCGAGCGTTAGAAGGCCGCCGCACCATCGAGTAACCCGCGAGTCTCGGGAAAAATGAACAGAGCGCCGTTTGGTGCGAGCCGGTAGCGGGCGGACGGGCCCGGCTCGCACCATCTGGCGCTCTGTTCGTGAGTCACGTTAGGGAACTGCGTTCAGCGGTACAACCACCACCGGGTCAAGCCTGCGACATGCTTTTGCAAAGTCGCGTTGGCGCAGGTCAACCGACCCGCAACACGATCGCGTCACCCTGACCACCACCGCCACACAACGCGGCGGCACCGACACCGCCACCACGGCGAGCGAGCTCGTGGAGCAGCGTCAGGGCCAGCCGGTTGCCGCTCATGCCGATCGGGTGGCCGAGCGCGATCGCCCCCCCGTTGACGTTGACGACGTCGAGCGACACGCCCAGGTCGCGCGCCGAGGCGATGCCCACCGCGGCGAACGCCTCGTTCAGTTCGAACAGCGACACGTCGCTCACCGACAGCTGCGCCTTGGCGAGTGCTTGGCGGATCGCGTTGGCCGGCTGCAGGTTGAGCGACGGGTTGTCGGGCCCGGCCACCATGCCGTACGACACGATCTCGCCGAGCGGGGTCAACCCGCGGGCGGCAGCCGTGTCGGCCGACATCACGACGACGGCGGACCCGCCGTCGCTGATCTGGCTGGCGTTCCCCGCGGTGATCGAGCCATCCGGCTTGAATGCCGGGCGGAGCGCGCCGAGGCTCTCGGCGGTGGTGCCGGGGCGCACCCCCTCGTCCTCGTCGACCACGATCGGCTCACCCCTGCGCTGCGGGATCGAGACGGGCACGATCTCGGCAGCCAGGCGGCCGTCCTTGATCGCTGCCGCGGCGCGCTCGTGCGAAGCCGCGGCGACCTCGTCCATCTCGGCGCGGCTGATCGAGTCACCGGTGTACTTGTCGGTGGCGAGGCCCATCAGCTCGTTGTCGAACGCGCACCACAGCCCGTCGGCGGTGATCGCGTCCTTGAGCGACACGTCGCCGTAGCGGAACCCGCTGCGGGCGCCCGGAGCGAGGTACGGGGCATTGGTCATCGACTCCATGCCGCCGGCGACGACGATCGACGCGTCGCCGGCGCGGATCATCTGGTCGGCCTGGTAGATCGCGTTGAGCCCGGACAGGCACACCTTGTTGACGTTGACCGCCGGCACCGACAACGGGATGCCGGCGTTCACGGCCGCTTGCCGGGACGGGACCTGGCCCTGGCCGGCCATTAGCACCTGGCCCATGATGACGTGGTCGACCTCACCCGGGGCGACACCTGCGCGTTCCAGCGCGGCCTTGATCGCGTGACCACCGAGTTCGGCAGCCGACAACGACGAGAACCCACCCGACAACTTGCCGATCGGGGTCCGGGCACCAGCAACGATCACAGAACCAGCCATACACCGACGCTACCGCGGCATCGCTAACGGCCGATAGCCGAACTTGGGGCCGGGGCCCTCTCACCACGCCAACCCGGTCGTGGCAGTTCCCGAGACGGCCGCAGGCGTGCCGCCTGGGGACGGGAGCGCTCGGTTGGCACCCGGGGGCAAGCCAGTTTCGCCCCCGCTGACGCGGCTTCGCGACCGTGCCGGCATGGAACAGTTGGACTTGACAAGTCGGAACCGGGCGTCGGCACGATGGGCGCTGGTCGGCATCGCGGGAGCGGTAGTGATCGGCGCCGGCCTGGTTGCCTCGGCCAGCCCACCGGCAACGTCGTCGGCGCTGGTGGTACTCGATCAGCCATGCCGCCTGGCCGACAATCGGCCCGGTGGCCCACAAGTCGGTGAGCGCACCACGCCGCTCGAAAGCGAGCCGGTGACGTACGTGGGCCGGGGCGAGCTGCCCGGCGGCGGGGCCTGCGTCGGCAAGATCCCCGACGCCGCGACAGCGTTGGCGTTGAACGTCACGGTGACCGAGGCGTCGACCAACACCGACGTGCGGCTCTACCCTGCAGGTGGCAGCGTGCCGATGGTGTCGAACCTCAACCCGCTCGGCCCGGGCGGCGCGCCCGCGGTCAACGCGGTCACGGTCGGGTTGTCGGCCGACGGGCGGTTCACCGTGCTCAACCGGTTCGGCTCGACGAACGTGATCCTCGACGTCATCGGGTACTACGTCGAGGTTCGCGAGGGTGGCTCACCCCAGGCAGGCCCGCAGGGCGGGGTGGGTCCCCAGGGACTGCCCGGCCCCCGCGGCGTACCGGGGCCCCAGGGCGAGCCCGGAGAACCCGGAGCCGGATTCGAACGCACGATCGTCGTGTCGCCGGGCGAGTCGGCATCGGCCGCGGGTAGCCGGTTGCGCGAGGCGATCGCGACCGCGGTCGACGTCTACGGGGCCGCCCACGACCGGCCGGTGGTGATCCGGCTCGAGCCAGGCGACTACCTCGTCGACCAGGCGCTGGTCTTGGCAGAAGGCATCTCGCTGGAGGGTCCCGGCGCCGGCGACGACACGGCAATCCGGGTCGCCCACCCTGCCGGGCTGGTACTCGCTGGGCACCAGGTCGTCTCCGACATCACGGTGGTCGGCCTGACGCACACGGGGCTGACCGTCAACGGGAGCTTGGTGACGGTGCGCGACTCGAAGCTGTTCGGCATCGAGACGGGTGTCCACCTGGTGAGCGGTGAGGCATTCGCCGGCCACGGGCTACACGCCGACGGCGGGGTCGTCGGGCTCGACGTCGACTCGGTCTACTACGGTCGCCAGACGATCACCAACAGCACGATTGCCGGTGGCACCTACGCTGTCGCCGGGGTGCCCGAAGAGACCACCGTCGACATCCGGACCTCGGTACTGACCAGTCTCGACATGGGCGGCGCAGTCATCAACGCCCATGGCTCGGGGCGACTGGTGATCGAGCAGTCGCGGATGGTGGCACCCGACGACGTGCCGTGGATCGACGCCACACCGCTCGACTTCAAGCTCGCGATCCGGCACACCCACATCGACGCCTCCCCGGCGATCATCGAGGCCAACTGGCGGTGCCAGGCGGTGACGACCGCCTACGCGTTCTTCACCGAGGAGTGTCCGTCGCTCCCGTAGCAAGGTCGCCGCGGGCGTCGAGCATGTGGAGGGCGAACTGGGCGTAGGTGGCCGCCAGCTCGTCGGGGGCCACGCTGCCGCCCGGGTTGTACCAAGCCGACACGCCGATGCCCATGTCCAAGATCGCGTACGACGACCAGCGGTCTGACGAGGTGCGGAACACGTTCGCCTGGCGGCCCTCCTGAACCAGCTCGCGGAACGCCGACTCGTACTGACGCCGCAGGTCGAGGATGCGGGTACGGGCGGGCTCTTCGAGGCTGTCGATCTCGCGATGGCCGACGAACGCCTCGTAGCGGTGCTCGGCGTGGTACTGCACGTGGACGGCGGTGATCCGTTCGAGCCGGTCGCGCACGCTGCCGCCGAGCTCGAGGGCAGCCTGCTGGCGGCGCAGCAGCTCGCGCATCATGCCCGTCATGATCTCGTCGAGCATCTCGTGCTTGGAGGCGACGTGCTTGTACAGGCTGGGGCCACGGATGCCGATCCGGTCGCCGATCTGGGCCATCGTGGTCGAGCGGTAGCCGATCGTGGCGAACAGTTCGAGCGCGGCGGCGACGATTTCGGAGTGACGGTCGGGGGCAGCCCCGGCCACGTGCTCGGTCGCGGTGGGTACGTGGGAACGACCACCCCGCAACGGTTCACCGCTCAACATCGCGGGCAACGATAAACGGCCCCGCCTGTTCCCGCTCGGCTAATGGCCATTAGACTGGGCTAACGATGATTAGCCGCGGTGCGCTAGGTTGACGATCTGTCCCCCCGGCGCGATGGAGGTACCGACCATGCAGCACATTCTCGAAGCGATCCAGGCCGGTGCGTCCGGCGACGAGATCGGCAACCTGGCCATCCCCAAGTCGTACCGCGCTGCCTACGTGCGCCGCGAGGACGCGGCGATGTTCGAGGGTGTCGAGTCGGCGGCCAAGGACCCGGCCAAGTCGCTCCACGTCGACCAGGTCGCCACGCCGGCACTCGCGCCCGACGAGGTGTACCTCGCGGTGATGGCCAGCTCGATCAACTTCAACACGGTGTGGACGTCGATCTTCGAGCCGCTGCCCACGTTCGGGTTCCTCGACCGGCTCGGCCGCGAAAGCGAGTGGGCTGCACGGCACGCGCTGCCGTACCACGTGATCGGCTCGGACGCCTCGGGCGTGGTGCTTCAGGTGGGCAGCGCGGTGCGCAACTGGAAGCCCGGCGACCGGGTCACCGTGCACTGCAACCACGTCGACGACCAAGACCCGAGCGCCCACGACGACTCGATGCTCGCGGCCAACCAACGCATCTGGGGGTTCGAGACCAACTTCGGTGGGCTCGCCGACCTGTCGGTGGTGAAGGCCAACCAGCTGATGCCCAAGCCCACCCACCTCACCTGGGAGGAGGCCGCCGTCAACGCCTTGTGCAACTCGACGTCGTACCGGATGCTGGTCGGCGAGCACGGGGCGCGCATGAAGCAGGGCGACACCGTGCTGGTGTGGGGCGCCACCGGCGGCATCGGCGGCTATGCCATCCAGTACGTGCTCAACGGCGGCGGCACACCGGTCGGGGTCGTGTCGTCGCCCGAGCGGGCGGCGCTGCTGAACGCGATGGGGTGCGAGGCCGTGATCGACCGCTCGGCCGAGGGGTACCGCTTCTGGTCCGACGAGCACACCCAGGACGAAGGCGAGTGGCGCCGGTTCGGCAAGCACATCCGCTCGCTTGTCGGCGACGACCCCGACATCGTGTTCGAGCACCCGGGCCGCTCGACGATGGGGGCGTCGATCTTCGCCGCCAAGCGCGGCGGCACCGTGGTCACCTGCGCGGCCACCAGTGGGTACATGGTCGAGTTCGACAACCGCCACTTCTGGATGAAGCTCAAGCGGCTGATCTCGTCGCACTTCGCCAACTACGCCGAGGCGTGGGCCGCCAACCGGCTGATCGACCAGGGCAAGATCCACCCGCTACTGTCGGCCACCTACCCGCTCACCGAGGTGGGCGCGGCAGCCCGAGCGGTACACCGCAACGAGGCCGAGGGCAAGCTGGGCGTGCTCTGCCTCGCCCCCACCGAGGGCCTCGGCATCGACGACCTGGCCAAGCGCGAACGCATCGGCGAAGCCAACATCACCCGCTTCCGCGCCGCCTGACCGGCAGCCCCGTCCGGCCAGACTCCCCCGGCGCCGTCCGGCTGCCCGCTGGCCACCAGACGGCGCCGGTGGGGAGCGAGCAACACCCATCCGGCACCGAGCAACAGCAGCGCCCAGCGCACCAGCAACGTCGGCGTGGCACCGGAACGTGGCAGCTCACCCACCGGGTTCAGCGGTGGCGCCGGCACCACGATCGGGCGGCCGCCACCCAACTCGGGGCGGTCCGTGGTCGGCACCTGAGACGGCTCGTACTACGAGCCGGTGGCCTGCGGGGTGGTTTCGACAGGCTCAACCACCGGGAGGTTGAGCTGGTCGAAACCACCGGGAGGTTGAGCTGGTCGAAACCACCCGGGAGCGGACCATGGACTGAACGGTATGGCGGCTACGCGACTCGCCTCAGTACGGCGGTGGCACTGAACTGGGTGGCCAGCCGGGCGGTCTCGGGTTCGGGGGCGACCCCCAGCCCGGCGAGCCGATCGACCAGTTCGGCGAGCACGCGTCGGGCGGTCGCCCCATCGCCCTGCGCAGCGAGCGCACCCGCCAGCAGTCGCCCGGCACGTTCCTGGCACGGTTCCCCGGCGAGCACCTCGGCGGCCAGCGCGGCAGCGCGTTCGGGCTCGCCGCGGGCTGCCAGTAACTCCCCCGCGCGACAGCGCGCGCCGACGACCAGCGTGGCCACCCGGAAGCGCTCCATCTCGGCCCACCCACCCGCCGCGCAGTCGTCAAGGTAGTCACCGCGGACGGTGCCGATCACCCGCAGGTAGGCAGCCAGTGCCAGGCCGGCCTCGTCAGCCATGTCGAGCCGCCGGGCCTCGGCCAGATCGCGCTCGGCCTCGCGCAGGTCGACCGCCAAGTGCTCGTCGACGAGCGCCAGCGAGTCGCCCTCGCAGCGCACGAACCGCGGTGCGGTGTATGCCTCACGGTCGGGTTCGAGCACCCGCTGGAGGTAGTTCAGGGTGACCCGCAGGTTGGCGGCGGCCTTGTCGTCGCCGAGGTCGGGCCACAGCGCCGCCTCCACCCGGCGCCGGCTGACGCGCGGGTGAATCGTGAGGAACGCCATCAGCTGGCGGACCCGGTCGCGGGTGCGCCACACCTGGTCGTCGACCGGCACCCCGCCGCGCACGAGGCGGATCGGGCCGAGCACCTCGACCCGGACGCGCGCCGGGTCGGCGGCGCCCGATGGGACGGCGGGCGGATCGACCGTGCACGCGTCGGCGGGGATGTCGGTGAGGATGGCGGGCATGCCGACAGTTCGCCACACCGCTCTCGCGGCGCTCTCGCGAACCCGCTGACGCCCGTGACACGCCGCGGCTGCGCAGCCGCTGACGCACCGTTGACACGGGTCGGGCGGCGTCGCCGTGGCACGCTGGGTGCATGCAGGGCGGCGGTGTGGGGACGGCTGGCAGCCCCACCGCGCCCCGGGTGCGGGTGTTCGGCCCCGTGGTCGCCGAACTCGGCGGTCAGGTGGCCGTGCCCAGCCCGGCCGGCGCCCAACTGATCGGTCTGCTCGCCGTGCGCGGGCGGATGCGCCGCGACCAGGTCGCCTTCACCCTGTGGCCCGACCGGCCCGAAGACCGCGCCCGGCGCACGCTGAGCGACACGATCTACCGGTTGCGGGCACTCACCGGAGATGCCGATCCGCTGGTTGTCGCCGACGGCGACTGGGTCGCCCTGGCCGACGATGTCACCGTCGACCTGGCCGAGTTCGTCCGGCTGGTCGACGGCGACGCCACCGCCTGCCTGGCAGCCGCCGACGTGGCCACCGCACCGCTGCTGGCCGATGTGGACGCCGAGTGGGCCGACGTAGCCCGCGAGCACGTCCGCCGGCTGCGCAGCCAGGCGGGCGCCCGGGCGTGGGCCGCGCTCGACGCCGCCGGGCACCACGACGCGGCCCTCACCGCCGCCGAGCGATGGTTCGACGCCGACCCGCTCGACGAAGCCGCCCACCGCGCGGCGATGCACTCACTCGCCCGCGCCGGCCGCCCGGCACGAGCGCTCCAGCACTACGACGAACTGGTCGCGATGCTCGCCAGCGAGGTGGCCGTCGACCCGGCTCCCGAGACGGTCGCGCTCGCCGAGCAACTCCGCGGCGAAGCGCAGGCGACTGGGCCGGCCGGGGCTGGCGTGCTGGTGGGCCGTACCGCCGAGCGAGCCCGCCTGGTCGCCGGCATCGACGCCGCGATCGCCGGGCGCGGTGGCCTCGCGATCGTGCTCGGCGAACCGGGCATGGGCAAGACCCGGCTGCTCGACGCGGTCGCCGCGGCAGCATCGTGGCGCGGCGCCACCGTCGGCCGGGCGACCGCCGACGACACCGACGGGGCCGTGTTGACGAGTGCCGTCGGCGAGCTGGTACCACCGGCCCGGCTCGACCAGCTCGCCGACCTCGGCGACCCGGTGTGGGTAGCGATGTGGCGGGCAGCCCAGGCCCCCGCTGCCGGGTCGGCAACCACTCGTCCGGCCGAGCGGGCCGCCATGATCCGCGGCCTGCTCGGTGCTGCGGCTCGAACCGGGCCGCAGGTGCTCGTGCTCGACGATGTCCACGCCGCCGACGACGAAACGTGGGCGTTGCTCGACGATCTACTTCCCGAGCTGGCCGACCTGCCCGTCGCCGTGGTCGCTGCCGCCCGCGATGCCGAGCTGCGTGGCAACCGCGAGCGCTGGGGTCGGGTCACGGCCTGGGACCGTACGGGGGCGCCCGTCGTGGCGCTGGCTCCGCTCGACGACGCCGCGATCACCGAGATCCTCACCGGGGCCGGCACCGCCCCTGACACGATCGACGCGGCGGTCGCGCTCGCCGGCGGGAACCCGTTCGTCGCCTTGTCGCGGGCGGCGACGAGTGACCCGGCCGGTGACGTGTGGCGCGAACGGCTCGGGCGGCTCGACCCGACCACGCTCGCCGTCGGCCGCCTGGCCGCGGTCCTCGGGAGGCGTTTCGACTACCGCGACCTGCGCGGCGACGACCCCGCCGCGGCGGCCCAGGCGCTCGGAGTGCTCGAACGCCACGGCATCGTCGAGACCACCCCGATCGGCCACCACTTCGTGCACGACCTGTGGCGCACTGCCCTGCTTGCCGACGTGCCCGACATGGTCCGCGCCGACCTCCACGCACTCGCCTTGGAACGCCTCGCCGACTCGGGCGATGCCTCGGCGGCACGCCTGCTGGTACACGCCGATGCCGCCGGACGGGCCGACCGGATCGGGCCGTTGGCTGCCCGTGCCGGTCACGACGCGCTGGCTCGTGGTAACGCCACCGAGGCCGCCCACCTCCTCCGGCGGGCGCTCGCAACCATCGGCGACGACGAACACACCCGGTTCGCGGTGCTCGCCGACCTGACCGCAGCCACGTCGGTACTGGCCGAGCCGGGCGAGCACACGGCAGCCGTCACCGAACTGCGCGCGTGCGCAGCAGGGTTGAGTGGCTGGGCTGACGTCGAGGCCCAGCGGTACGCGGGGTTGCACGCGCTCCAGACCGGTCGCTTCGCCGAGGCCGTCGAGCTTGCCGAGGCAGCTCGCCACGTCGCCGACCGCGTCGGCGACGGGTCGCCGGCGTGGACGTTGACGGTCGCCGGCCTCCACTCGATCAGCGCCTCGGCCCTGCGCGAGGTCGGCGACGCGGCCGGATCGGCCAGCCAGTGCGCGGCAGCGCTGGCGGCCTACCGCGACGCCGACGCGCCGTACGGCGTGGCCGCGATGACCGACCTCGCCGGAGGCTTGGCGTGGCGGCGCGGCGACTACGCCGAAGCAGCGCGGTCGCACGGCGCGGCCGCGGCCGCGTTCGCCGAACTCGGTCTGCCGTTGCCGCGCGCCCGCGCCCTCAACAACTTGGGTTCGGCACAATGGGGTGCCGGCGACTACCGCGGTGCCGAGGCCAGTCACACCGCCGCGCTCGAACTGTGCCGGGCCCTCGGCGACCGGCGCGCCGAGGGCGACAACGTCGACAACCTCGGGGGCGTGGCATGGGCGCTCGGCGACGACGCGGCGGCGGTCGGCCACTACTCGCAGGCGCTCGCGATCCGGCGCGCCACCGACGACCCGTGGGGCGTGTCGATCAGCCTGTCGAACCTCGGCGACGTGTACCGCGGGTTGGGGAGGCCCGAGCAGGCGATCGAGCACTACGACGAGTCGCTCGCGGTCAACGCCGCGGCCGGCGTGGTGCGCAACGACGCGACGACACGGATGAGCCGCGGCGTCGCCTTGCTCGATGCCGGCCGGGTGGCCGACGCGGTCGCCGAGCTCGATACCGCGTGCAACCTGCTCGACGACCTCGACGACCGTCCGAACCTGATCGAGGCGACCGCCGGTTTGGCGCGTGCCCGGCACGACGCCGGCGACCTCCCCGGTGCCGAGGCCGCGCTGGCCCGCCTCGCCGAGCTGGTGCGCCCCGACGACCGGAGCGAGTTGCGCCAGTTGGCCGCGCTCACGGCCGGCGAGCTTGCCACCGAGCCAGCGGCGATCGACGCGCACGCCGCAGCCGCGTGGGCCGCGATGCAGGCCGCGCTTGCCGACGTCACCCCCGAGTTCCGCCAGCAGGTCGCCACCGAGCGGGTGCTCCATCGCCGCACGCACCGGCTGTACCTGGCTCGCGCCCGCTACGTCACGGTCACGCTTGCATCGGGCCACCCGCTCGACGTCACCGTGCACGCCCCCGGCGATCCGCCGGGTCGTGATGGCCGCCTGGTGGCGATCGGCCGGATCTGCGACGAAGCGCTGGCGGCCGGTTCGACGATTGGCGACGAGGCGCTCGCCGCCGCGCTCGGGGTGAGCCGACGCACGGTCCTGCGCGACATGGAGGTGCTGCGCGCAACCGGCGCCGACCTCGTCACCACCGGCCGCCCGGGTGACCGGTGAGGGTGGCAACGACCAGCTCAACCACTCCACTGCCAGTCGGGCAGGCCGTGCTGGCGGGCCAGTTGACCGGTCTCGGGCTCGCTTCGCAAGCCCTGGTCGGACAGGCGCGCGAGCAGTTCGGCCAGCGCCCGGCGGGCGGTCGCCCGGTCGCCCTGGGCGGCCAGTGAGTGCACCAGTAGGCGCCCCGCGCGTTCCTGCAACGGCTCGTCACCCAGCACCGCTCCTGCCAAGCGGGCCGCCTCTTCCGGCTCGCCGCGGGCCAGCAACAGCTCGCCGGCCCGGCAGCGGGTGCCGATCACCAGGGTGCGCATGCGAAGTCGTTCCACCTCGGCCCAGCCACCGTCGCCGAGGTCTTCGAGGTACCAGCCGCGCACCAGCTCCAGCGCCGCCAGATAGCCGGCGAGCGCGTCGCGGCTGCGACCCTGCTCATCGCCGCGACGGGCTGCGCGGTGGACGTCGTCGAACCGGTCTGCATCGACAGCCACACCGTCGCCGGCCAGGATGAGCCAGTCGCCGTCGGCCTGCACGAACCACGGCAGCACCTCGGCGTCGCGGCCCGGCTGGAGCACACGCTGGAGGTGCGCCAGGTTGACGCGCAAATTGTGCGACGCCCGGTCGTCGCTCAGTTCGGGCCACAGCGCCTCGGCGATCGCCCGGCGGGTCGCCCGGCGGCGCACGACGAGGTAGGCCAGCAGCTGCCGGACGCGGTCGCGTTTCACCCAGTCGGCGTCGACGACGGTGACCGCGCCGCGTCGCAGGCGAATCGGTCCGAGCACGTCGATCGCCAGGTCGACGTCGGGACGTGCCGGCATGGTCGCCACCCGCGCCGCAGCCCATCGAGCGGTGGGCTCGTGGGCGTGGCCGGCGACGGCGGCGAGGTGCTTGCGCGGCGCCGGCAGCAGGTCGATCAAGCGGCCCGCGTCGCCATTACCGACCGCCGTCGCGGCTGCGGCCAACTCGGCCAAGTGAGGTGGCATGACGTGCACGCGCAGCAGGTCGGGCCGGTCCCACGCGAGCGCCGCGGCCGGCCGTGCGTCACCATCGTGCCGCAGTGCGACGAGTGCCTTCCCGGCATCGAGTGCAGCCGTCAGGGCCGGGCCGAACCGGCACGCGTCGAGCGCCGGACGGGTCGCCGGCACCAGCGCGTACACGGTCGGCAGCGCGAACAAGTACGGCTCCGCGGGCCACGCCCCGATCGGTCGCCGGGCCAGCGCAGCCTCCAGCAGGGGCACCGCGTCGGCCTCGCCACGGGCACACATGACACACAGCGCGTCGGCCAGCTGGGAGAACACGTGCTTGTCGACACACGCCGTGGCGGCACAGCGTTGGGCCGCCGCGTCGGCGAGCTCACGGGCGGTGGTCGTGTGCCCGGCCGCCAAGGCCACCAGCGCGAACGTCGCGTTGGTCGGAATCTCGATGTGTGGGAACCCGGCGCGCTGCCCCCCGTCGAGCAGCTCGGCACCGAGCGCCAACGCCACCTCGGGTGACACGGCGCCGCGCAGCCAGGCGCCCGCGGCAAGGTCGAGACGGCTGGCGGCCGGCCCGCCGGTGGCCGGGTCGAACACGGCGTCGATCTGCTCGGGTCGCCCGAGGTCGATCATGCCGAACGCGTACGTGACCAGCTCGCGATCGTTGCTCGGCGGGCCCAGCGTCTGGAGCACCGCCGCCGCCGCATCCGACTGCCCGCGGGCACGTAGCGCATGGAACCGAGCCATCGCCGATGCGGTCGCCGCCCAGTGCGCTCGCGGGTTGACCTCGAGTTCGGCCGCACGCTCGCCCAACCAGGCGGGAATCGCATCGGCGTCGGCCACCGAGAACATGTTGACGGCGTGCATCAGGGCCAGCGCCTCCGAAGCCACATCGCCTACCCGGCGGGCACCTTCGGCCACCGCCGCGAAGCCCTCCGCGGCAGCTCGCTCGTCGCCCACGATGGCCGCGTGGACGCACCCGAGCAGCTCGGTGGTGGGCGCTTCGCCGAGCGCGTCGCGCGCGATCGCTGTCATCCGCAGCGCGTCGCTGGCGGGCACGAGCATGAACGGCTGCCCGGCGAACGCCTCGATCGCGGCACCGAGCCGTTCCCTGGCCCCGGCGGCCCGGTACAGGTCGGCGGCTTCGATGTAGCGGCCGGCGCCGAGCACGTGGTCGCCGACCCGAATCAGCGCGTCGGCGACCTCCGGCTTGCGGTCGGCGCGGTAGGTCCCCGTCAACGCCTGGCGCCACAGGTCGTGGAGTTGGTACGTGCCCGACGACGAGCGATGCACCAGCGGCAACCCGGCGAACGTGGACGTGGCATCCCAGGCCCCGTCGCTGGCTGCCCGCGCGGCCGAGTCGTCGACGTCGGCCAGGTGGGCCAGCGCGGTCAGCACGACGCGCCGGTCGGTAGGCCATGCCGAGATCAGCTCTTCGACGAGGAACTCGACCGGGCCGACCGGCGCCGCGATCGCGGTCAGGGCCGACACAGCGGGCCAGCGCGCGGCCTCGCCGAGCGCGAGCAGTGGCTCATGGTGGATCTGAGCCAGTTCACCGTCGTCGAACTCGAGGTCGGCGGTGCCCACCTGCTCGACCGCACCGGTCACCTGGCGACGGGCAAGCGCCAGCGGGGGGACGACCCGGCTCGACAAGAGCACGTGGGCGTTGCGCGGCATCCGGTCGAGGACTTCCTCGATCAGCCTCCAGGTGGGCGACCCCGGAGGGACACGGTGCACGTCGTCGAGCACCAGGCATACCGGCTCGGGGGCGTAGCGGGCGAGCGCGTCGGCGATCCGCCCTGCCCAATCGCTACCGCCGCGGAGGTCGGCAGCGGGGACCCCGGCCGACTGCAGCACGGCGTGGCCGAACACGTTCGGGTCCGCGTCGGCGGGGCCGCACTGCACCCACACGTCACGGCCCACGTCGGGCACCGCCAGCGCCTGGGAGAGAGAGCTGGTCTTGCCGTACCCCGCAGGTGCGACCACCAACGTGACGAGCACCTCGAACCGGCGCGCCAGGCGGCGCATCAGCCGCGGCCGGGTGATCCAGCCCGGCTGCGGCGCCGGTGGCGTGCTCCGGAATCGGCTCTCCACTCCAGCGACGGTAGGCAAGCCGCGTCAGCGGCAGCGTAATCAGGGCCGAGCGGCGGCTACCTCGGGTCGTCGCCGAGCCGCCAGAATGGTCGCCATGCTGCTCACCGAAATCGACCACGTGGCGATCGCCGTCAACGACCTCGAAGCCGCAATCGACTACTACGCGCGGGCGTTCGGCGCCACGGTCGATCACCGCGAAGTCGTCGAGTCGGACGGTGTCGAGGAAGCCCTGCTGAAGGTCGCCGAGAGCTACATCCAGTTGCTCACCCCCACCCGCGACGACAGCCCGGTCGCCAAGGCGCTCGCCAAGCGCGGCGAGGGGCTGCACCACATCGGCTACCGCGTCGACGACTGCGGCGAGGCCCTGGCGGCGATGGTGGCCGCCGGCGCCACCGCGCTCGACGCCGCACCGCGGCCGGGCAGCCGCGGCACCACCGTGGCCTTCATCCACCCCAAGGGCAGCTTCGGCACCCTCATCGAACTCGTGCAGGAGTGAGCTCCGTCAAGCCCGACACCCCCGAGTGGGGGGTGCTGTGGGATATGGACGGCACGCTCGTCGACACCGAGCCCTACTGGTTCGCCAGCGAATACGACCTGGTCGGCGAGTTCGGTGGCACGTGGTCCGACGAGCACGCCCACCTGCTCGTCGGCTCCGACCTGCTCGACGGCGCCGCGTACATCCAGCAGCACGGCCCGGTGCCACTCGACGTGCACGAGATCGTCGCCCGCCTCGAAGCGGGTGTGGCGAGCCGGACCCAGGTGGCGATCCCGTGGCGGCCCGGCGCGCGCGAGCTGCTCGAATCGCTGTTCGACGCCGGGGTGCCCAGCGCACTCGTGACGATGGCGTGGCGCGGTTCGGCGTCGCCGGTCCTCGACGCGCTGCCCGACGGCTGGATGCGCGCCAGCGTCACCGGCGACGAGATGCCGGCCGGCCGCGGCAAGCCCCAGCCTGACCCGTACCTGCGGGGCGCGGCGTTGCTCGGCCTCGACCCGTCGCAGTGCGTCGCCATCGAGGACTCACCCACCGGCGCCCGCGCCGCCCTGGCGGCCGGGTGCGTCACGATCGGCGTGCCGAACGCAGTGCCGCTCAACGGCCTCGACGGGCTGATCGTGCGCGACACGCTCGCCGGGCTGACCGCCGCCGACCTGCGCGAGCTGGTAGCACCGCGGATGGCATGACCGTCGACCCGGGCCTGGCCCACGACTCCACCCCCACCCCGGACACACCCGAACCGCCCGCGCAGCCGCATCGCCGGCTGGTCCTCGTCGCGCTGGTCGTACTGGGGTTGGCGACCGCTGCGGTGGTCGGGTTCGCGGTCACCCGGGGCGACGACCCGCCACCGGTGGTGACCGCCGCCGGGGCGACCGACCTGGCCGCGCTGGCGGCCGAGCTGGAGGCGGCGGGCATGCTCGACGATGCGGCCGCCTTCGTCACGTTCGCCGAAGCTCGGGGTGGCATGTACGTCGCCCCGGGGGTGTACGAGCTGGCCCGTGGGCTCACCCACGCCGAAGCGCTCGCCGCGCTGCGCGACCAGTCGACCGAGCACGACCCGTGGGTGACGTTCGTCGAGGGGT
Organism: Ilumatobacter sp.; assembly: GCA_035556435.1. Taxonomy (GTDB): domain Bacteria; phylum Actinomycetota; class Acidimicrobiia; order Acidimicrobiales; family Ilumatobacteraceae; genus Ilumatobacter. The sequence goes on from DATMEY010000024.1 coordinate 71,693, forward strand.
TCACGCTCCAGCAGATGGCCGACAAGTTGAGCGTTCTCCGCCCGCACATCACCACCGAGGCGTTCCTCGCCGCCGCCGAGGCGGTGGCCGTTCCGGCCGAGTTCGGCCAGCCGGCAGCGGCGCCCACCAACGAGGGCCTGCTGTTCCCGTCGACCTACCGGGTATCGAACACCGACACGGCCGAGTACGTCGTGGCGATGGCGTTCGGGCAGATGCAGGCGGTGGCCACCGAGACCGACCTCGCCGAGCGGGCGGCGGCCGCGGCTGGGCTGGGCCTCACGCCGTACGAGGTGCTGATCGTCGCCTCGCTGATCGAGCGCGAGGCCGGCATCGACGCCGACCGGCCGATGATCGCCCGCGTGATCTACAACCGGTTGGCCCGCGACATGGAACTCCAGATCGACGCCGCGCTGTACTACGGCGCCGAACCGGGCACCTCGTTCCCCGACCTGCGGCGGCGCGACACGCCGTACAACGTCTACATGTACAAGGGCCTGCCACCGACACCGATCGCGGCCCCCAGCCTGGCGTCGATCGAGGCTGCGCTGGCACCGGCCGACAACCCGCCGCCCGACCACGAACTGTGTGCCGACCTGGCGCCCGAGGACTGCGTGTGGACGTTCTACGTGCTCGCCGACGACCAGGGCGGCCACGTGTTCACGATGACCTACGAGCAACACCTCGCCGAGATCGACAAGGCGATCGCGGCCGGCGTCCTGTAGCGGTGGTGACGACCGGCGTCAGGTAGAGAGCAGGTTCTCGGGGCCGAAGCTGTCGGGAAGCAGCTCGTCCATCGTGTAGGTCTTCAGGAACCCCGACGGGCCGGCGACCCGGATCAGCGTCGACGGGGTTGCGAACTCGCGGATCTTCTGGCGGCAGCCACCACACGGCGTCGGGTTCGTGTCGATGTTGCACACCGTGACGATCGTGTCGATGTCGCGCTCGCCGGCGGTGACCATCGCCGCGATCGCCGCACCCTCGGCACACACGCCTTGCGGGTACGCCGCGCTCTCGTAGTTGCAGCCCGTGAACAGCTGTCCCGACGCGGTACGGATCGCCGCGCCCACCGGAAACCGCGAGTACGGGACGTGGGCGTTGCCCTGCACCGTTTGGGCGGCGGCGAGCAACGCCTCGTCGGTGGCGAGCGAGCCTGGGTCGACCAGGACCGCGCGCACGTCGGCCGCGCCCTCACGCAGCGGCTTCAGGTCGAGGTAGTCGGCATCGGTCCAGAACGCGCGGGCCGCCTCGGCAGAAGGGAACTCGACCAGGTGCCAGCGGCCGCTGGTAGGGGCGCCCTCCAAGCCCTCACCGTCGGTGGCTCGCGCCAGGTATCGCCCACCGTGACGTTCGATCAGCGCCGGCACGGCGGCCTTGTACTCGGCGTACCGGGCGGCGACATCGGGGGCGGCATCGCCGTCGACGACCACTTCGAACACTGCATAGGCAGGCATGCCCGCAGCGTACGCGGACCGGTGGCCGATACTCAGCCGGGCTCCAGCAGCGCCAGCACCTCGGCAGCCTGCTCGTCCAGGGGGCCGGGAACGAGGTGCAACTCGGGGGTGAGCGGGGGTTCGTAGGGGTCGTCGATGCCGGTCATGCCGGTCAGCTCGCCGGCCCGGGCCTTGGCGTACAGGCCTTTCGGGTCGCGCTGCTCACACAACTCCAGCGGCGTGTCGACGAACACCTCCACGAACGCCACCCCGGCGGCCGCATGCAGCTGGCGGGCGAGTTCGCGGTCGGCGCGGTACGGGGAGATGACGGGAACGAGCACCACCAGGCCGGCGTCGGCCATCAGCCGCGCGACGTGCCCCACCCGGCGCACGTTCTCGGCCCGGTCGGCGGCCGAGAAGCCAAGATCGGCGTTCAGGCCCAACCGCAGATTGTCGCCGTCGAGTAGGTACGCCGGCCGGCCAGCCGCCTGGAGCCGCTCGCCGACGGCGTTGGCCACCGTCGACTTGCCCGACCCCGACAATCCCGTGAACCACACCGTCAGCCCGCCGGGCGCCCGCACCGACGTCGGATGCCAGACCACGTTCTCGTTCACCCGACCATCATCGCGGCTCGGCACAGCCCCGCAGAAGATGGCGCAGAACGGGCAGCAAGTCGACTGATTCGGGCGCGGGAGAGGTGCTAGAACGGGGCGCCATGGGACCAGGGCGGTGAAGCTGCCTCCGATCGCGGTGCGGGCGATCTTCCTGTTGTGTGCGGTGGGTTTCGTGGCGCAGGAGGAGTTCCGCGAGCGGCACGGCGAGCCCTACCCGGCGCTGATCCTGCCGGCGTTTGCCGGCGCGTACACGCCGGGCGACACGATCACCGTCACCAAGCCGGTCGCCGCGCTCGTGCTCGAGTCGGGGGAGCGCCGGGAGGTACCGATCCAAGCGGTGGTGCCGCCGGTCAACCTGCTCGAGACGAGCCTCGCCTGGTCGACGTACGGCAACCTGACCCCCGAGGGATCGGCCGAGGTCGCGGCGTGGCTGCGGGGGCACCTGCACGACAGCCATCCCGGCCTCGCCGTCGCGGCCGTCGAGGTGTCGTGGGAAAAGCAGACGTTCGAGGTCAGGTCGGCGAAGGAACTGGACCGGGTCGTCACGCGGACCGTTCGGGTCGAACTGGAACCCGACACGTGAGCGAGCCGACGACAACGCGTCCATCGCCGACCCGGCCATGGACGTACTTCGACCGGTGGGTCGAGTCGGGGCCGTTCACGTCGCGCGACCTGAACCGGTATCGCACGCTGTATGCGGCATGGGGGCTGCTGTCGCTCCCCGCGTTCCACCTGGCCGGTTCGTTCCCCCAGGCCGCGTTCCGTCCGCCGCTCGGGCCGTTCCGGCTGCTGTCGGGGTTCCCGTCGCCGCTGGTGATGTGGACGGTCGAGATCGTCCTCGCCGCGGCGCTCGCGGCGCTGTTGGTGAACTTCCACACGCGGGTGGCCAGCGTGGTGGTGACGCTCGGCTACCTGGTCGGGTTCGGGGTGCGGTACAGCCTCGGCAAGATCGACCACGACACGATCCTGATGCTGCTCGTGCCGCTGGTGCTGGCCGGCGTGTGGGGCCATCGCGGCGATGACAAGCCACGCCAGTGGCCGATGCGCCTCCTGGCCTGCATCGTGGGCGCAGGATTGCTGACCGCGGCGCGCCCCAAGTACGACACCGGGTGGCTCGACCGCGACTCGCAGGCGTCGATGGGCCACTTCATCGTCAACTACTACCAGCACGAGCGCGACAACCTGCTCGCCGGTGCCGGCTTGCGGATGACGTCGCCGGCCGTCTGGGAGTTCTTCGACTGGGCGACGGTGCTGGTGGAAGGCGGGGTGATCGTCGCCGCGATCCGCTGGGGTTGGTTCCGGCTGGCGCTGGCCGGGTTGGCGTTGTTCCACCTGGGGGTGTGGCTGTTCCTCAACATCGACTACTTCAGCAACGTGGTGGTGTACGCCGCGTTCGTCGCCTGGGGAAGCGTGCACCTACCGGCGCTCGGCAACGCGTTCGGCAGAACGTTCGGTCGCTCGCTCGGCCAGGTCGGTGATCGGCTCCGGCGGGTTCCCACGCCGGCTTGGATTCCGGTCCTGGTGCTGCTCGCCGTGTCGCACGTCGTCCGCGCGCCCGGTTGGGCAACCGGGGCCGGGCTCGTCGCGGCCGGCACGGTCGGCGGCGCCTACATCGCCTACCGGGCGGTCCGGACCGTGGGACACCTGCGCTCGCTGCGATCGGTGGATTCAGGGTAAATGCCACTGAGTCCATAGGATTTACCGCCGTGTCCGATGTGCTGATCGTCGCGCTGGCCGGGTTCGCGGCAGCGTTCGTCGACGGGGCGCTCGGCATGGGTTTCGGTCCCACGTCGTCGAGCATCCTCCTGTCGTCGGGGCTCTCGCCGGCCGGGGTGTCGGCCACCGTCAACCTCGCCAAGGTCGCCACCGGCATCGTCAGCGGCGCCGCGCACTGGCGGTTCGGCAACATCGACCGCCGCGTCGTCATCCGTCTGGCGGTACCCGGAGTGGTGGGCGCACTGGTCGGCACGCTGATCCTCACCAACGTCGACGGCGACCAGCTCCGCCCGGTACTGGCCGCGTTGCTGTTCGTGATCGGACTCCGGATCCTCGTGCGTTTCGCCCGCACACCGCGCCGCAGCCGCGACTCGGGCACCGGCGATGACGACGCGCGCGTCACCGACGCGCAACTCCGCGGCACCGCGCTGGCGGGTGCGGCGGGCGGGGTGACCAACGGGATGATCGGCGCGTGGGGCCCGATCGTCACCCCGTTCCTGCTGCATCGCGGGGTGGTGCCACGGCTGGTGGTCGGCTCGGTCAACACCGCCGAGGTCGCGGTCGCGATGGTGGCCGCCGGCTCGCTGCTGACATCGCAGCAGCACGGCCTCGACGCGACGACCGTGATCGCGATGCTGGCCGGCGGCGTACTCGCCGCCCCGGTCGCCGCACTGACCGTGCGGCACGTGCCGGCCCGCCTGCTGGGCGTGCTGGTCGCCGGGTTGTTGCTGCTGACGAACGTCCGCGAACTGGCGCTGTGGGCCGACCTCGGCGCGCTCCGCTGGGCGATCTACGCGGCGATCGTTGTGGTGATCGTGGTGTGCGTGCGCCGGGCTCAGCCGGTGACGCGCAGCATCCCGCCGGCCACCGTCTGATTGGTGTCCTCGTCGACGAGGATGAAGCTGCCGGTCGCCCGGTTGCGGCGGTAGTCGTCGGCGAAGATCGGCTCGGTGGTGCGCAACACGACCCGCCCGATCTCGTTCAGTTCGAGCGTGGCCGCGTCGAGGTCGCGGTGCATCGTCGAGATGTCGAGCCGGTAGCGAAGGTCGGTCACCATCGCCCGCACCGTGCGGGTGGTGTGCTTCAGGGAGTACACCTTGCGCGGCTGCAGCGACTGAGTGGAGTCCATCCAGCACACCATCGCCTCGAGGTCTTGGGTGACGATCGGGCGGTTGTGCGGGCGGCAGATCATGTCGCCGCGGCTGATGTCGATGGGGTCGGCGAGTCGCACGGTCACGGCCATGCCGGGGGTGGCCTCGGCGAGCTCACCGTCGGGCGTGTCGATCGCCGCGACGGTCGACGTGAAGCCGGACGGCAGCACCACCACCTCGTCGCCCGGCTTCATCACCCCAGCCGCGACCGTGCCCGCATACCCGCGGTAGTCGCGGTGTTCGGCGGTGTGCGGGCGGATGACGTACTGCACCGGGAAGCGGGCGTCGATCTGGTTGGCGTCGCTGGCGACGTACACCGTTTCGAGGTGGTGCAGCAGCGTCGTGCCCTGGTACCACTTCATGTTGTCGGACCGCTCGACGACGTTGTCGCCGTCGAGCGCCGAGATCGGCACGAACGTCACGTCGCGCAGGTCGAGCCGGGTCGCGAACTCGGTGAACTCCTCGCGGATCTCGTCGAAGCGGGCCTCGGAGAACTCGACCAGGTCCATCTTGTTGACGCAGATCACCAGGTGCGGCACGCCCAGCAGCGACACCAGCAGGCTGTGCCGGCGGGTCTGCTCGACCACGCCGTGACGGGCGTCGATCAGGATCAGCGCCAGGTCGGCGGTGGACGCGCCGGTAACCATGTTGCGCGTGTACTGGATATGGCCGGGACAGTCGGCCACCACGAACTCGCGGTGCGGCGTCGAGAAGTAGCGGTAGGCGACGTCGATCGTGATGCCCTGCTCGCGCTCGGCACGCAGGCCGTCGGTGAGCAGCGCCAGGTCGACGTAGTCGTTGCCGCGCCGCTTGCTGACCGCCGTGACGTGTTCGAGTTGGTCCTCGAAGATCGACTTCGAGTCGTGCAGCAGACGCCCGATCAGGGTCGACTTGCCGTCGTCGACCGAGCCGACGGTGGCGAAGCGCAGCGGGCGGGGCTTGGGCGCGCTCATCAGAAGTACCCCTTGCGCTTACGGTCTTCCATACCAGCCTCGCTGATCTTGTCGTCGGCGCGAGTGGCACCACGCTCGGTGACCCGGGCCACCGACGTCTCGGCCAGTACGTCATCGACCGTGAACGCCTCCGACTCGACCGCCGCGGTGCACGTGGCGTCACCGATCGTGCGGAATCGCACGGTGCGGGTCTCGATCGTCTCGCCGTCGATCAGCGGGGTCCATGGGTTGGCGGCCATCCACATGCCGTCGCGCAGGAACACGTCGCGGTCGTGGGCGAAGTACAGCGGCGGCAGCTCGATCCCACGCTCGGCGATGAACCGCCAGATGTCGAGCTCGGTCCAGTTCGACAGTGGGAACACGCGCATGTGCTCGCCGCGGCGGTGGCGCGCGTTGTACAGGCCCCACAGCTCGGGCCGCTGGTTCTTCGGGTCCCACTGGCCGAACTCGTCGCGGTGGCTGTACACCCGCTCCTTGGCGCGGGCGCGCTCCTCGTCACGGCGGGCGCCGCCGAACACGGCATCGAACTGGTGCCCGGCGATCGCGTCCAGCAGGGTGACCGTCTGGAGCGGGTTGCGGCTGGCGCGCGGCCCGGTCTCCTCACGAACGCGGCCGCTGTCGATCGACTCCTGCACGCTGGCCACCACCAGCTCCACGCCGTGCTGGGCGACGGTGCGGTCGCGGAATTCGATCAGTTCGGGGAAGTTGTGCCCGGTGTCGACATGCATGATCGGGAACGGCAGCCGGGCCGGGGCGAACGCCCGCAGGGCCAGGTGCAGCATCACCACCGAGTCCTTGCCGCCCGAGAACAGCAGCACCGGCCGCTCGAACTCGGCGGCGACTTCACGGATGATCGTGATCGCCTCCGACTCCAGATGCGCGGTCGACGAGGGCAGTGCCGGGGCTGGCATGGTCGCCGAGTCTACGGCTCATCCACGAATCCCGACCCATCGAGTCGGATATCTCCATTCACCAGGCGTCCGAGGGCCGATGGATTGACACGCCGCCCGCGAGGGCGCACGCTGCGGTGACATCGAAAGGAGAGACGAATGACTCGACGGTTCACGCGCCGCGGCATGTTGGCCGCCGGTGGGGCGGCGATGGCTGCTCCGCTCGCGGCCGGCTCGACCGGCACGGCCACGTCACGAGCACTGCCGACCGGGTCGCTGAAGACCTTGGTCACGCCCGTGCGTGTGTTCGACACACGCGCGCCCGACAACTTCTTCGGCCGCAAGCTGGGCCCTGGTGACGCCGTCGCCGTCGCCGTGTCGGGCGCCTACGCGGGCGACGATGCCGCCAGCGCCGTCTTCGTCAACGTCACGATCACCGGCACCGAGGGGGCCGGTTACCTCGCCGTCACGGCAGAAGACCTCTCGGGCGAGCAACCGCTACCGACCACCTCGAACATCAACTGGAGCAGCAACGACCTCACGCTCGCCAACCTCGCGCTGACCGCCGTCGGGGACGAACACTCGATCACCATCTGGTGCCGCGGGTCGGGCCGCACCCACGTGGTCGTCGACGTCCAGGGGTACGTGCCGTTCGCCATCTGAGGGGCGATCAGTCGAGCACCACCGTCGCCGCGACGGTTCCGGCGCGGGGGTGCGTGGCGGTGACCGTCAGCTCGGTGCCAGCCGGGGCACGGACGGTCCAGCTGACCAGTGCCCGATCGGGGGTGCCGTCGTGCCACCCGTTGAAGCGCAGCGCGGCGCGGCCCTCGAGCTGGCCGAGCCGGCGCCGAGCGGTACCGTCGAGCACCGCTAGTCCGTCGCCGGCCAGCTCGGCCGTCAACGGGTGCACGAGATCGCGCGTACGGGCGTGGCGGGTGACGTCGGTGGCCAGCCAGCCCGTGTTGGCGATGCCGGCCTCAACCCGCCACGTGTCGGGCCCCAGCGCGGTCACCGCCAAGTGCGGCAGTTCGAGTTTGGGCGAGCACAGCGCCTGGTACACGGCGAAGTCGGCGTGCGGGGCCACTTCGGCGCGCAGCAGATGAGCGGGCGGGTTGGTCCACGTCGACAGGTCGTCCCACCCGCCGAGCTCGACCGGCCCGAGCGTGGGGTGCTCGAACGGGTACCAGTCCACGTAACCGCCCGGGTGGTTGGCATCGCACCAACGCAGCACGGCCAGCGCCTCGTCGTCGTTCGGGCCGGTGTACCAGATGTGCGTCGACGGCTTGGTGCCGGTGGCCTGCTGGATGATGTCCCAGAACTCGGTGGTCCAGCCGATCAACCCGAGGTGCTCGAAGGCGAAGTCGTCGGAACAACCACTCATCAGCACCTCGTCGGTCCAGGTGAAGTCCTCGTAGCCGTTGTGCACCGTGTAGCCGGTGAGGGCCACCGCCCGCTCGCCGAGCTGCTTCACGGCCCACACGTCGAACGGGTCGAGTTTCTTGTCGGGCAGGTTCATCGTCGGCCGCAGGAACACCCCGCCCGACGTGTGGAAGGCGTTGAACCCGCACACGTTGGGGCGTGCCGCGAGCGCCCGCACGATCGCGTCGATCTCGGGCTCGCTGAGCGGGTGGTCGCCGCTGCCCGGCACCCCGGTGCCCCAACCGGCCGGGTAGTTGCGGTTCAGGTCGAGCCCTTCGACGGGCCGCGGGGTGGGGATCGTGAACCCGTCGAAGTCGGTGAGCAGCCCCTCCTCCAGCAGGCGGTAGGTGGGCGTGCCGTCCGGCGCTCCGTCGGCGGGAATCGGCACGAGCAGGCGGGCGTCGTCGGGGTGCGGCATCCATCCGCCGTGCGGGTCGGCGACCCGCATCTGCAGGATGCGTCCGTCGCCGTCGATGTCTTCGCGGCCGGCGTGGCCCGGCCAGGCGCGGGTGTCGCCACGCGCGCCGCCTCGGCCCGGCCACGGCCGGGTCGACGAGCGGCGGAACCTCGGCCGATCGGCGAGCACCCATTCGGCACCGTCGGGGTTGACGCGGGGCACGACGTAGAACGTGCGCGTCGCCAACGCCCGGCACACCGTTGCGTCACCGTCGGCGTAGCCGGTCACGAGCCGGTGGATCAGGTAGCACGCGGCGACGGTGGCCGTGAGCTCGACGGCGTGGATCGACGCATCGGTCCAGTGCCCCGGCTTGGTGTCGTGGGCGCCGGTCGCCGCGTCGGTGACGGTCACCAGCCACAGGTCGCGCCCCTCGTGCGAGCGCCCGTACGTCTCCAACGAGACCAACCCGGGATGCTCGGCGGCGACGAGGTGCAACCACTCGACCAACTCGTCGTACCGCAGAAACCGATCGAACCCGTACTCGCCAGCCGTCTGCATGAGCGGCGAGATTAGGCGGCTCACGAGGCACGTGCTTCTAGAGTCGACGGCGTGACCGGAACGCTTGTCATTCTTCGCCATGGGCAGTCGACGTGGAACCTCGAGAACCTGTTCACCGGGTGGCACGACGTGCCGCTCACCGAGCAGGGCCGCGCCGAGGCCGCCGCCGCGGGCACGACCATCCGCGATGCGGGAATCACGTTCCACACCTCGCACACGTCGCTGTTGACCCGGGCGGTGGTCACCCAGAACCTGACGCTCGACGCGCTCGGCCAGCCGTGGTTGCCGGTGCAGCGCACGTGGCGGCTGAACGAGCGTCACTACGGCGCGTTGCAGGGGCTCAACAAGGCCGAGACGGCGGCGAAGTACGGCGACGAGCAGGTGCTGGTGTGGCGTCGCAGCTACGACGTGCCGCCGCCCACACTCGACGCCGGCGACGCCGAGCACCCGGCCAGCGACTCGCGTTACGACAACTTGCCGCGCGGCGTGCTGCCGGCCACCGAATGCTTGAAGGACGTCGTCGAGCGGGTGCTGCCGTACTGGTACGACTCGATCGCGCCGCAGCTGCTGGCCGGGCAGAACGTGCTGGTCACCGCCCACGGCAACTCGCTGCGGGCGCTGCTCAAGCACCTCGAAGGTGTCGGCGACGACGAGATCGTCGACGTCAACATCCCCACCGGGGCACCACGTCGCTACACGTTCGACGCCGTGTTGAACGTCACGTCGGCCGAGTACCTCGGCGACCCCGAAGCAGTTGCTGCGGCAGCCGCCGCGGTCGCCGCCCAGGCGAGCGCGCCCCCCGCGTAGCTCCGACACCGCGGCGGGTGTCACGAACGCACTAGCTTTCCGCCCATGGCGAGCAAGGCGTCCCAAGTCGAACACCTCAAGTCGGTTCCGCTGTTCGCGGGCCTCAACAAGAAGCAGCTGCAACTGATCGCCAAGTCGGCCGACGAGATCACCGTCGCCTCCGGCACGGTGTTGGTCGACCAGGGCCAGACCGGGCGCGAGGCGTTCCTGGTGCTCGAGGGCACGGTCGGCATCAAGCGCAACGGTCGCAAGGTCGCCACGCTCGGCCCGGGGGCGATCGTCGGCGAGTTGGCCCTGCTCGATCATGGGCCGCGCACGGCCACCGCGGTGTGCGAGAGCGATGCCACCCTGCTCGTGGTCGACCGGCGCAACTTCTTGTCGATCGTCGAGAGCAGCCACACCCTCACCAGCCGCCTCCTCGAATACCTCGCCAGCCGAATCCGCGAGTTGGACAAAACCGTCTACGGCTGAGGCGTCCCAGCTACCTGGGTCGCTCGTCGGCTCGGCGACTAACGTTCCCCGCGTCATGAGCGCCGAACCGACCTCCGACACTCGCGCCGGTTTCAAGCCGCATCACCTGGCCCTCGGGCTGGGGCTCGGCATCGCCGTGTTCACGGTGATCTCGGGCATCGTGCCGCTGATCACCGGCTGGCACAACGACAACGCGATCCACCGCGAGGTGTTCGGGAACGTCCCCGGCCCACTCAAGGTCGCGTTCTACACCGTCATCCCGGTACTGCTCGTGTGGGGGGCGTTCCAGTTCGCCAACCGGATGAAGAACTGGGAGCGCGGCGGGCTGGCCAAGCGGCGCACCAACCGCCACAACGCCGAGCGTCGGGCCAAGGACCTCCGCTCGGGCCTGTACATGCAGACGCTGCTGCGCGACTCGGCCGCCGGCCTGATGCACTCGATGATCTACTTCGGGTTCCTCGTGCTGATGGGCGTCACCACCGTGCTCGAGGTCGACCACCAGCTCCCCGAAGACCTCAAGTTCCTCCATGGGCGCACCTACCAGGCGTACTCGTTCGTCGGCGACGCGGCCGGCGTGGTGTTCACCGTCGGCATCGTGTGGGCGATCGTGCGCCGCTACGTGCAGCGCCCGTACCGCATCCGCATCAAGTCGAAGCCCGAGCACGCCGTCATCCTCGCCACGTTCCTCGCGATCGGCGTCACCGGGTTCCTCGCGGAAGGTTTCCGCATCGCTCACGAGGGCACGCCGTCGTACGAGAAGTGGAGCTTCGTCGGCTACCCGCTGGCGCAGGCGTTCGAGGGCTTGTCGGCGTCGGCGATCGGCACGTGGCATCAGTGGATGTGGATCGCCCACGTCGTGGCGTTCATCGTGTTCCTGGCGATCCTGCCGATCACGATGCTGCGCCACGTGTTCACGTCGCCGCTCAACATGTACCTGCGCGACAAGGACCGCCCGAAGGGCGCGATGAAGCCGATGCCCAACCTCACCGAGACCGAGCTCGAATCGTTCGGCGCCTCGGTGGTCGAGGACTTCACGTGGAAGCAACTGCTCGACACCGACGCCTGCACGATGTGCGGCCGGTGCACCGCCGTGTGCCCGGCGCACGCCACCGGCAAGCCGCTCGACCCGCGCGAGATCGTGCTCAAGACCGGCGAGGTGATGGCCGCCTCGGGCACGCCGGTCGTGTCACCACCGCTCGGCACCGACGCCGAGATCACGATCTCGTCGAACAACCTGTTCGAACGCATCACCGCCGAAGAGGTGTGGGCCTGCACCACCTGCAAGGCGTGCGACGAGGTGTGCCCGGTCAACATCGAGATCCTCGACAAGATCCTCGACATGCGGCGCTACCTGTCGCTGATGGAATCGAACTTCCCGAGCGAGCTCGGCATCGCCTACCGCGGCATGGAGAACCAGGGCAACCCGTGGGGCATGAACCAGGGCGAGCGCGGCGACTGGGCCAACGCGCTGGTCGAGAACGGCACCGTCACGGTGGTCGACCCGGGCGAGCCGCTGGCCGCCGAGTACCTGTACTGGGTCGGCTGCGCCGGCTCGTTCGACGACAAGAACAAGCGCGTCACCCAGGCGATGGCCAAGCTGCTGTCGCGGGCAGGCATCGACGTGGCGATCCTCGGGCCGTCCGAGATGTGCACCGGCGACTCGGCCCGCCGCTCGGGCAACGAGTACCTGTTCCAGATGCTGGCCATGCCGAACATCGAGATGCTCGACGGGATGGGCGTCAAGAAGATCATCACCCAGTGCCCGCACTGCTTCAACACGCTGAAGAACGAGTACCCGCAGCTCGGCGGCAACTACGAGGTGGTCCACCACACCCAGCTACTCGAGACACTCATCGCCGACGGTCGCCTCGACGTGTCGGGGGCCACGCTCGAAGAGCGCATCACGTACCACGACTCGTGCTACCTCGGCCGCCACAACGACGTGTACGTCGCCCCCCGCAAGGTGGTCGGCTCGATCAAGGGCGTCGACATCGTCGAGATGCCGCGCAACGGCACGAAGGGCATGTGCTGCGGGGCCGGTGGGGCACGCATGTGGATGGAAGAGTCGATCGGTGTCAAGGTCAACGACGAGCGCGCCCAGGAAGCGATCTCCACCGGCGCCACCCGGGTCGCCACCGCCTGCCCGTTCTGCTACATCATGCTCGACGACGGCGTGAAGGCGGCCGGGGCCGACGAGACGGTGAAGGTCGCCGACCTGGCGATCCACCTACTCGACGCGATCGAAGCCGGCGACGCCCAACGCGCCCAGCCCGACGCCCCCCTCAACGTCCCCACCGACGCCCCCTCCTTCAGCTGACCCTCGCGCCGGTCGTCGAGTGGTCTCGATACACCGCCTGGCGGCGGCACTCGACCACCTTGGTCGCCGGTCGTCGAGTGGCGCACTCGCGGCGCAGCCGCCCCATCCGTTGTATCGAGACGACGGTTGCTGAATGATCACGTTTGACAGACGGGCGCAGTTTGTTGCAGGGTAGGACAAACCCAATGATGCGTGTCGATCGGAGAGGGGGTGGAGCAGTGCGCCAGTTCGAAGGGGCCGGAGCGCGCAGCGAATCGGTGCGTCAGGCCAACCTCGCCGCGGTGTTGCGCACCCTGCACCTCGGCGGGCCGGTGACCCGTTCCGAACTGGTGGCCGCGACCGGCCTCACCCGCAGCGCGATCGGCGCGCTGGTCGGCGAGCTGGCCGAGCTCGGGTTCGTCGACGAGCACCCGTCGGCCTCCGACGGTAGCCCCGGCCGCCCGTCGCCGATCGTGCGCCCGCGACCGGGCAACGTCGTGCTCGCGCTCGAAGTGCTGGTCGACTCGATCGCGGTTGCCGCTGTCGGGCTGGGCGGCGACGTGTCCGCGCTCGAGCGCCGCGACCGCCCGCGCGCCGACATGCCGCCCGACCGCACGGTGCCCGACCTCGTCGAAATGGCGACGGCGGCGATGGCTGAACTCGGCGCGGGCACGCGCCTGTTCGGCGTGGGGGTCGCCGTGGCCGGGGTGGTGCGCGACCACTCCACCGTCGTCTTCGCCCCGAACGTCGGCTGGCACGACGTGCCGTTCGCCGACATGCTCACGGCTGCGCTCGGCTGGGACGTGCCGGTGGCCTGCGGCAACGACGCCGACATGGGCGCGCTCGCCGAAAGCCGACGCGGGGCTGCGGCGGGCCGCGACGACGTGGTGTACGTGTCGGGCGAGGTGGGCGTGGGTGGGGGCATCATCGCCGGTGGGCGCCCGCTCGACGGCACCACCGGTTCGGCGGGTGAGATCGGCCACATGCCCGTCGTGCCCGACGGGCGCCCGTGCAAGTGCGGGTCGTGGGGCTGCTGGGAGACCGAGGTGGGCGAGGAGGCGCTGTTGCGGCGCAGCGGCCGGCGGCCCGACGGGGGCCGGCCCGAACTCGACGAGTTGCTCGACCAGGCGGCGGCCGGCGACGCCGACGTGCTGGCGGCGATGACCGAGCACGGGCGCTGGCTCGGGTATGGCCTGGCGGGTGTCGTCAACGTGTTCGACCCCGAGCTGGTGGTGCTCGGTGGGATGTTCGCCCGCGTCCACCCGTACGTCGCCGAGGCGCTGACCCACGAGCTCGCCGCGCGGGTCTTCGGCGAGGTGCGCGCCGACACCCAGGTGGTACCGGCCGGCCTGGGCGTCGACGCCCCCCTCGTGGGCGCGGCCGAGTGGGTGTGGGATCGGGTGGTCGGCGACCCGCAAGCCGCCCGGCCGGCGACGCTCCGGTAGGCAACCGGCCTCGATCGGCTGGCGCTTGACACGAGGCGTTGTTTGTTGCAGGCTAGGACAAACCACCGTCGGGGAGGGACGGCACGGGGGCACAGGGGGCCCGTGGTTCACCTTCTTCGGCGCTGTTGCCCGGTCGTCCGGCCGGGTCCGTCCAGAGGGGGAATCACATGAGGATCAGTTACCGGCGCGGGGCAGCAGTGGTTGCCGCCCTCGCGCTCGTCACCGCCGCCTGCGGTGGCGACGACGACACCACCGACCCGCCCGCCGGCACCAACGCGCCCGGCACGCAAGCACCGGGCACCGACGCGCCGGAGCCGCCCAGCACGGGTGGTGGGAAGGTGGGGTTCATCTTGCCTGACTCGGCGTCGTCGGCTCGGTGGGAGGACTTCGATCGCCCGTACATCGAGGCCGCCTGCGCCGAGGCCGGGCTGGAGTGCCTGATCCAGAACGCCGAAGGCGACAAGAACAACATGGCCACGATCGCCGACCAGATGATCGCCGACGGCATCGGCGTACTCGCGATCGTCAACCTCGACAGCGAATCGGGCGCCGCGATCCAAGAGAAAGCAGCCGCAGCCGGAGTCCGCAACATCGACTACGACCGCCTCACCCTCGGCGGCTCAGCCGACGTCTACGTCAGCTTCGACAACGTCGCCGTCGGCACCGCCCAAGGCGAAGGCCTGATCGAATGCTTCGGCGGCGACACCGACGGCAAGAAGATCATCCAACTCCACGGCAGCCCCACCGACAACAACGCCACGTTGTTCCGCGAGGGCTACCAGGCCGCGATCGAAGGCGCCGGGTTCGAAACCGTCGGCGAAGAAGCCGTACCCGACTGGGACAACGCCCAAGGCGGCGTGATCTTCGAACAGCTCCTGACCGCCGCCAACGGCGACGTCGACGGTGTCCTCGTCGCCAACGACGGCCTGTCACTCGCGGTCCAAGCAGTACTCGCCGACGCCGGCCTGGCCCTGCCCACCACCGGCCAGGACGCCACCGTCGACGGCTTGCGGGCGATCCTCCAAGGCAACCAGTGCATGACCGTCTACAAGCCGGTCTACGAAGAAGCCAACGCCGCCGTCGCGGCCGCCGCCGCACTGCTGTCCGGAGGCGACCTCGACGCCAACGACACCATCAACAACAACAACGCCGACATCCCCTACGTCAAAGCCGACATCCAATCGATCTTCATCGACCAAGTCGCCGACGTCGTCAACGACGGCTTCGTCGAGCGTGACGACCTCTGCGACGGGATCGACGAGTTGTGTGTCGCCAACGGGATCTGACGTCCGGCTCCTGAGTTAACGTCGTCCGTGGCCGCCCCCGTTCGCCCTGTTCGGGCGGGGCGGCCACGGACTGCTTTTCAGTCACCCATTCGCTCTCACCACCGGGGGGTTACCACGCGTGAGCGCTGACACGCCGATCCTGCAAGTTCGCGGGGTCAACAAGTCGTTCGGGCCCGTGCACGTGTTGCACGACATCGACTTCACCGTCTACCCCGGCACCGTCACCGCGCTCGTCGGCGACAACGGGGCCGGCAAGTCGACGCTGGTCAAGACGATCACCGGGATCTACCCCCGCGACACCGGCGAGTTCTTCTTCGACGGCGAACCGGTGGAAATCGCCGGGCCCAAGGACGCCGCCGAACTCGGCATCGAGGTCGTGTACCAAGACCTCGCCCTGTGCGAGAACCTCGACATCGTCCAGAACCTGTTCCTCGGGCGCGAGCGCACCCGGCGCGGCGTGCTCGACGAGCGCACGATGGAGCAGATCGCCCGCGAGACCCTGGCGCGCTTGTCGGTGCGCACCGTGAAGAGTGTGCGCACCCCGGTGTCATCGCTGTCGGGCGGTCAGCGCCAGACGGTGGCGATCGCCAAGGCGGTGCTGTGGAACTCGCGGGTCGTGATGCTCGACGAGCCCACCGCGGCGCTCGGCGTGGCGCAGACCCGTCAGGTGCTCGACCTGGTACGCCGGTTGGCCGAGGAGGGCCTGGGCGTGGTGCTGATCAGCCACAACATGAACGAGGTGCTCGAGGTCAGCGACCGGGTCGCGGTGATGTACCTCGGGCGCCTGGCGGCCGACGTCGAGGTCACCGCCGCCACCACCCGCGAGCAACTCGTCGAACTGATCACCAGCGGGCGCTCCGGCTCGGTGGGCATCAAGGAGGAGGTGACGATCTGATGGCCGACAACCCAGCGGTGCATCCCGACGAGGTCGGAACCGACTCGGTGGCGGGTCGGGCACTCAGCGACTTCGCCCTCGACACCACCCCCCGGGGCCTCGGCGACATCGTCGGCGACACGCTCGCCCGGTTCCGCTCCGGTCAGCTCGGGTCGCTTCCGGCGGTGCTCGCGATCGTCGCCCTGGTTGCCGTGTTCGGCTCGGTCAACCCCGGCAGCTTCTTGTCGGTGCTCAACTTCGCCAACCTGCTCGAACAGGCGTCGGCCGTGATCGTGATCGCGATGGCGGTGACGTTCGTGCTGCTGCTCGGCGAGATCGATCTCGCCGCCGGGTTCACCGCCGGCGTGTCGGCAGCGGTGTTGGCCACGCGCCTCCAGGACTGGCCGCTCGTGCCGTCGGTGGCCGTCGCCGCGGTGGTTGCCGTGGTGCTCGGCCTGTTCACCGGCTACATGGTGTCGTACGTCGGCATCCCGTCGTTCGTCGTGACGCTGGCCAACTTCTTGCTGTTCCAGGGCATCTTGCTGTTGCTGGTTCGCTCGGGTGGGTCGATCCGCATCGACAACCAGATCATCAAGGACATGGTCGGCGGCAGCCTGACGCCGACCGAGTCATGGATCTTCGCCGGTGCCGCGGTCGTGCTGTTCGCCGCCGCGTTGCTGGTGCGCCAGTCGGCCTCGCACGGGGCGATCCCGGTCGCCCTCACCGCGATCAAGGTCGGCCTCGCCGCCGCGGGCGCGGTGGTGGTCACGGTGTTGCTCAACCGCAACCGGGCGTTCCCTAACGCGCCCGCCGAGATCCGCGGCATACCGATCGTGGTACCGCTGGTGATCGTGCTGCTGGTGGCGTTGACGTTCGTGCTCACCCGCACGCGCTACGGCCGCCACCTGTACGCGGTGGGTGGCAACGCCGAGGCGGCCCGCCGGGCCGGCATCAACGTCCGGCGAATCCGGCTGTCGGCGTTCGCGATGTGCGGGCTGTTGGCCGGCGTGGGCGGCGCGTTCCTTGCCTCCCGCGTCAACTCGGTCGACCCCAACACCGGCGCCAACGACACGCTGCTGCTGGCGGTGGGTGCCGCCGTGATCGGCGGCACGTCGTTGTTCGGCGGGCAGGGTCGCATCGTCAACGCCGTGCTCGGTGGCATCGTGCTGGCGTTGATTCCGAACGGCCTGACGCTGGTGGGCAAGCGCGACGTACCGTTGCTCGGCATGACCGACTTCGGCAGCTCGGGCACCAAGTTCATCTGCGCCGGCATGGCGCTGCTGCTGGCGTCGAGCGTCGACGCGCTCAGCCGCAAGCGCGCCGTGTGAGCCTGGCTTCACCGATCTGACCGCTCGTTCCTCGCCGCCATCACGGTGAAGCCAGGCTCCGCAACGCTGTGCGTTCAAGCGCCACGCAGGCTGGGCTCCACCAACCATCACCGCAGCGTCCGGTCCGCTTCGCCACAGCAGGCTGGGCGAGCGTCGTTCGGACGCCTGCGAAATCGGTCGATTCAGCTAACGGGCACGCCTGCGGCTGGCCGGGTCAATCGAACGACAGCGGCGGGTACTCGTCGGTGAGCAGGAAGAGGTACGCGTTCAAGCGGACGCTGGCGCGGAGCGCCTTGAGCACCCACGACCGCAGGCCCTCGGGCCACTTGCCGGTGAACAGCACCGCGAAGAAGGCAATGATCCAGCAGATGTAGGCCACGATCCCGATGATCGCGGTCACGATCATCGCCGGGATCGCCCAGATGATGCGCAGCGCAACCGTGAGCCGGTTGCGGTTCTCCAGCGCGGGAACGAAGTCGACACGCACCGGGTGGCCACCGGGGTCGGCGGCTGTGGTGGTGAAGTCGAACGGCGGGTAGGTCTCGTGGAGGAAGCCCGCGTAGGCGTAGCTGCGGATGCTGTACCGCGCCGACATCGCCAGAAAGTTCGCCAGTCCCTCCGGCATCTTGCCGGTGGACAAGACGATCAGCCAGGCGAAGAACGCGGCGATCTGCGCCACGTACCCCAGCAAGCTGGCGATGATGAGGTGCGGGATCGCCAACAGCCAATGCACCAGCGGGCGCCAGTTGGCGACCTTGGCAGGTGTGTCAACGGTCAGCGTCGCCGGGTAGCCCGACGGGGCGGCGGCACCGGGTGGCGGGTACGACGGTGGCGGTGGTGGCGATGATGCTGGTGGCGGAGGCGGAACATTCATCCCGTGTGCGTCCTTTCGGTCACGCGAACGCCCCCCGGCGCCCGCTGGCGCGGACGTTAGCCGTGCTGGCCAGGTGCTTCGAGCAATTCGAGCAGTTCGGCCTCGGTGTGCTGAGCCGGTAGCTCACGGCGCGCCGCTGCCTCGGCCATCAAACGTTGCAGCAGAGCATTGGCCGGCGTGGGCACGCCATGCAGGCGGCCGAGCAGGACGATCTCGCCGTTCAGGAAGTCGGTCTCGACCGGCATACCGCGTTGCAGGCTCTGGGTGGTCGAGCCACCCTGGCGCCGCTCGCCGCCCACCCGCTGGAGCCGCAGCGTGTCGCCACGCCGGGCCGCGTCCTCGTCGGCAGGCACCACGTCGACGCCGGCTGCGGCGAGTACGGCCTCACCTTCGGCGCTGACGCGGGCGATCAGGTCGCCCGGCCCGGGCCACGCGGCGAACGGGCCGAGCAGCGCTTCGGCGGCGTTGCCGAGGTTGAGCAGGAGCTTGCGGTACTTCCACCGCATGACGTCGGGCCGGGCGATCGAGCCGAAGCCCGCAGACTCGAACGTTGCCGCCAACGCATCGGTGACGGGGTCGGTGCCGCCTGGGTAGCGGCCGATGTCGAGCAGGCCCGGTGGATCGGTGTAGACGCGAACGCTCCCCGGTTCGAGGTGGTCGGCCGGCAGCATCACGCACACGCCGTAGACGTTGGGGAACAGGCGCAGCGCCTGGCGCTCGTTGTCGACGCCGTTCTGGAGGCAGACGATCGGCGTGTCCGGGTCGGCAACGAGGCGCAACTCGTCGAGCACCGGCGTCGTGTCCTGCGACTTGACGGCCAACGCCACAACGTCGTCGGGCTGCCAGGCGACCTCGGCGACGGTGCCGACGACCGGCAGCGCCACGACGTGTGCCCCGGTCGGCGACTCGAACCGCAGGCCGTGCTCGCGGATCGCCGCGCCGTGCGCGCCGCGGGCGACCGCGAGCACGTCATGTCCGGCCAGCACGAGCCGCGCCGCCACCGTGCCACCGACAGCTCCCACCCCGACGATGACGATCCGCATGTGAACCGACGGTACTCCCGGTGGGGTAGCAGCGAAGCCTCCGCAGGGCGGATGGTGAGCGGCAGTGGCGCCGTTACGTTGGCCCACGTGCACGTCCACGTTCGCCGGGTCGGGTTCGCCGCAGCACTCGCGGCGTTCCAGGTCGGCGTCAGCCTGCTTGCCGCCCACGGCCAGCCCGAACGCGAAGCGATCGACGTCTGGGCCGTGCTGCTGCTGTTGGCCGGCCCGACCGCGTTGCTGTTCGGGGGGGCGCTGGCCGCTCGTACCCGTGGTCGTGTCGGCGGCCGCGGCGTGTGCGTCGGTCGGGCTGGGCTACCCGTCGGGCCGATCTCGCCAGCGTGGGCATCAGCACCGCTGGATGGTTCTCGCTCGACGGGCTGGGTGCGGCGGCGAAGGACTTCGGCACGGCGTTCGCGGGCCTCGCCGGGTGGGCGATCTTCGGCACCGCGCTGGCGGTCGGGTTCCGGTCGATTCCGCTCGCGCCCGGCGTCGGCTTTGCCTGGGCCGGCCCGTTCGAGAACATCATCGTCGACTCGTGGAGCCCCGGCTTCCGGTTCTTCCCGGGCCAGGTGCTCGGCTCGTTGATCCGCGGCGGCACGACCGAACTCGGCTTCGCCCGGGCGACGCTGACCGCGGTGTTCTACACCACCATCGCTGCCGCGGCCACGCTCGCGCTGACATCCCGGCGCGACGTCACCGCCTGAACCGCGGTCGCCGGGCGTCGGCTACCCGAAGTTCTCGAAGTAGCGGCTCGGGGTGGGGCCGCGCTGGCCGAAGTACTTCGAGCCGCGAGCGCCCTTGCCGTAGGGGTGCTCGGCCGCTGTGGTCATCTGCACGAAGCTGATCTGACCGATCTTCATGCCGGGGTACAACGTGATCGGGAGGCTCGCTACGTTGGCCAGTTCAAGCGTGATGTGACCGGAGAACCCGGGGTCGATGTAGGCCGCGGTGCTGTGAATCAACAGCCCGAGGCGTCCCAACGACGATTTGCCTTCGACGCGGCCGACCAGGTCGTCGGGAACTCCAACGAGTTCTAGCGTCGATCCGAGCACGAACTCACCGGGGTGCAACATGAACGGTTCGTCGCCTGTGCCATCCGGCCGGGTAGGCATTTCGACGAGCTCGGTCATCTCGGTGGTGTCGACCTTCACGTCGATGACACCGGCGGTGTGGTTGCGGAACACCCGGAACAGGTTCGAGATACGGACGTCGATCGACGACGGCTGGATCAGGTCGGGGTCGTACGGCTCGATAACGATGCGCCCGGCGGCGATCTGCTCGCGCAGGCTGCGGTCGGAGAGAATCACGAACGGGCACCCTACTGGCGCGGGCCGCCGTGCCAAGCTGGCCGGATGAGTGAAGGTGTCAACGCTGACCTCCCGCGCATCGAGGCCGCCGTTCGTGAGTTGCTGGCGGCGATCGGCGAAGACCCGGCTCGCGACGGCCTGCTGGAAACGCCCGCCCGCGTCGCCCGCATGTACGCCGAGGTCACCGCCGGGCTACGCGAGGATCCGTCCGAGCACCTCACCACCGTGTTCGAGGCCGACCACGACGAGATCATCCTCGTGCGTGACATCCCGTTCTCGTCGTTGTGCGAGCACCACCTGTTGCCGTTCATCGGCCACGCCCACGTCGGCTACGTGCCCGGCGACGACGGCAAGGTGACCGGCCTGTCGAAGCTCGCCCGCTTGGTCGACGGATACGCCCGCCGGTTGCAGGTGCAGGAACGGATGACCACCCAGATCGCCGAGGCACTCCAATCGGTGCTCCAGCCGCGCGGCGCGATCGTGGTGCTCGAGGCCGAGCACATGTGCATGTCGATCCGCGGCGTCCACAAGCCGGGTGCGCTGACGATCACGTCAGCCGTACGCGGGCTGTTCCGTGACGACCCGCGTTCACGCGCCGAGGCGATGACGCTATTGACCTCGCCGCGTCACCGGTGACGCAGCACCTCGCCGCGATCGCCTGGCCACTCGACCTGGCGCGCCGGCGGATCCTGCTGGTGCACCACCGCTTCTTCGGTTGGTCGTGCCCCGGCGGTCACGTCGAGCCGGGCGAGTCGGTGGCCGAGGCCGCCGTCCGCGAGCTGTTCGAGGAGACGGGGGTCGTCAGCGAGCCGATCGGTCCGGCGTTTCGTATCGACCGCAACGACCGCTGCCCGCGCGACGCGGACGCGTACGACTTGCTACACCACTTCCGGTTCGAAGTCGACAGCACCGCGACGCTGGTGGTGAGCGAGCACGGCCAGCCAGCCAAATGGTTCGACTGGGATGCTCTCCCTACCGCCCGAACCGCCGACCTCGACGTGGTACTGAGCGCCCTCCGCGGCTAGCCTGAGGCCCCTTCGCGGATGTAGTTCAATGGTAGAACATTAGCTTCCCAAGCTAAGAACGCGGGTTCGATTCCCGTCATCCGCTCCACATCGATACGCCGAGAAACCCTAGCGTACGGGTGGTTTCTGAAGGAGCGAGTAGCTTCGGAAGTCCCTCGCCGACGGGCTGTCGTGCCACATACGTGCCATGTATGAAGGCAGACATGAGGCCCCAATGGGCACCAACAGACAGTTCGGAACCATCCGCAAACTCCCGAGCGGGCGCTACCAGGTGCGGTATCGCCGGCTCGGGCGACTCGTGTCGGCGGAGCGAACCTTCGCCACCAAGGCCGACGCCAACCTTTACTTGTCACAGGTCGAATCAGACCTGCACCGTGGCACGTTCGTCGATCCGTCCGTTGGCCGGGTGAACTTCGCTGAGTTCGCGGAGGCGTGGATGGCCGATCGCAAGCTGCGGCCGCGGACACGCGACACGTACACCTCACAGCTGTGTTACCTGACCGACGAGTTCGGCCTCGCGACACTGGCTGAGATCTCAGCGATCGACGTGCGCGCCTGGCACGGCAGGATGAACCGCGGCGGGCTCCACGCGAACACCGTCTCGAAGATCTACCGCTTGATGCGCGCGATCATGGCCAGCGCCCGGGGTCCGCTCCGCTCATCGCTGGCAGGCGCAGCACAGCACCACGCCGGCCGCAGCCGGTGGCGCGGCCAACCGGAGCGCTACTCGTCAGGTTCTGGGAGACTGAAGGTGTGAACGAGCCCACAGGGTCGAGCCGTGAGGATGGCGCTGCTCTCGCGCGCCGTGCGGCTACTTCCCCGGAACCATCCGGGCTGGATCTGGTCGAGCGGCTGTCCTCTCTGATCGACCGCGCTCGTGAGTCGATCGCCTCCTACGCCAACGCCACCTTGACGGTGACCTACTGGGAGGTGGGCTCGATCATCGACTCCGAAGTGCTGCTGGGTGAGGAACGAGCTGAGTACGGCGCGCAGATTCTTGTGACGCTGTCACAAGAATTGACAGCGCGGTTCGGGAAGGGGTTCGACCGTCCGAACCTGAGCCGGATGGTGAACTTCGCTCGTTGCTTCCCCGACCGCGAGATTATTGTGACGCTGTCACAAAAATTGAGTTGGTCGCACTTTTCGGCCCTGCTGCCGCTGCGCAGCGAGGCGGCGCGAGCGTTCTACGCACAGGAGGCGGCCGCTGGGCGGTGGACCGTGCGAGAACTACGCCACGCGATCAGCCGCAAGGCATGGGAACGCCGCGCGATCGCCGACTCCCAACTCGGACCGGGCTCGATGGTTCCCGCCGACACCTTCAGCGACCCGTACCTCCTCGACTTCCTCGGCCTCCACGACGGCTACCTCGAGGCCGACCTGGAGGCAGCGATTCTGCGGGACCTGGAGGCCTTCCTGCTGGAGGTCGGCACGGGCTTCACGTTCGTGGAACGTCAGAAGCGCATGGTGATCGACGGCAAGGACTTCCACCTCGACCTTGTCTTGTACCACCGGCCGCTGAAGCGACTCGTCGCGGTTGAACTCAAGATCGGCGAGTTCGACGCCCGTCACGAGGGCCAGATGAAGCTCTACCTGAAGTGGCTCGACCGTTGCGAACGCCAAGACGGAGAGGAAGCGCCGGTAGGGCTCATCCTGTGCGCAGAAGCCAGCCGAGAACAGGTTGAGTTGCTGGAGATGCACAAGGACGGCATCGTCGTCGCCGAGTACTGGACGGCACTGCCACCCAAGCACGAACTCGAACAACGCCTACAGGCCATGCTCCGCGACGCCCGCGAACGTCTCGCCCGACGCGAACTGCTTCAGCCGACGACTGATCTCGGCGAGTTCGTACGGCGCGCCCGCGAGACCCCCAACGACAGCACTCATCAATCAGGATGAGCACACGCAACGCGCTGGTGATCCGTCTGACATCGCCGGGTCGAGTTGAGTCCCAGGGAGTGGTGTATGGGCGGTAGGTGACACCGGGGTTCACCCGCGGTGACGGCCATCGCGTCAGCCTCAAGGAGAAGTTCCAACAACTACTTGAGGAGTATCACGATGACCGTCGAACTCGAGTCGTGGGGGTAAGCGAGCCGTCGCAAGCCGTCTCCGCGGAGATTCGCGTCGAGGCCGCAGGCGGCATCTGTCGTAGCGGCAGCTGAAGATCGAGGAGATCGCCGAGCATCTCGGCATAGAAAACCCGCCCCTCGAAGGAGGCGGGTGGTGTGGGTTCAATATGGCACAACGGGGGCGGCTACGACCACGTCACCGATCACCAGGGAGCCGGCACCGTGTGGCTAGGGCAGATCGCTTCGACCCAGGCGAGGCCGAGTAGGTGCCCGAGAGCTGATGTTGTTCGGCGAGTGCTGTAGCACCGCTGTGGCCCGGGACGATCCGTCTGCTGCGGCGGTCGCACCGGGCGATGTGACACCCCTCAAGTACCGTTGGCCGGGTGACGACAGAGGTCGGGATGCCTGCACGCTGGCAACTTTCACGGGCTGGGATCGTCAACGTGTACCAGTACGAGCACGAAGTGCTCGAGTTTGCCGGGGGGCGCCTCCTGTTGCGCGGCGTCAACGGGTCGGGCAAGTCGACGGCGATGAACATGCTGCTGCCGTTCCTGGTCACGGCCCACCAGGGCCGCATCGACGCAGCCGGGGAGCAGTCGGGCATCCTCAAGTCGTGGATGCTGGCCGGGCGCGAAGATCCGCAGCCTGTCGGCTACCTGTGGATCGAGTTCGCCCGAGCCACCAGTGAGGGGACTGAGTACACGGTCTGCGGGTGCGGGATCAAGGCGAACCGACAGGCCGACACCGTCACCACCTGGTGGTTCGTCACCGACCTCCGGCCGAACCTCGACGTGCACCTCGTGGAAGGCGGGGCGGCCCTGTCGGTCGACGCGCTCCGCGCGGTGCTGGGCCACGACGCGGTGTATCCCGAGGGGCGTCGACGCGACTACCGGGCTGACGTTGAACGACGCCTGTTCGGCGGAACATCGATCGACCAGCACATCGGCCTGATCAACGTGGTGCGCAGCCCGCGGGTGGGTGACCGGATCGACGTCGACCTGCCACTGCACCTACGAGATGCGTTGCCGCAGCTCTCCGAGCAGGCGTTGGCCGAGGCTGCCCAGCCGCTCGACGATCTCGACGACCACCGCCGCAACGTTGCCGAGTTGGCGCGTACCCGCGAGGCGGTCACCGGGCTGCTCGACGTGTACCGCGGCTACTGCGCCGCCGATCTGCAAGGCCGGGTGACGACCGGGCGCGAGCTGGCCGAACGGGCACGCGTGGCGGGGCGCGACCTCGACCGCGCCCGCAAGGCCGCGACAGCAGCCGCAGGCCGCGTCGGTGAACTCGAGGCGACGATCTCCGAGCTGACGGGTGCCGAGGGCACCCTGCGTGGCGAGATCGCGGCCCTCAAGGAATCCGACGCGTATCGGGCCGGCCAAGAGCTGGACGGCATCCGCGGACTGCTGCGCGAACAGCGCCGCCACGCCGACGAAGCCTCCCAACTCAGCGAGCGAGCCACCGCGGCAGAGGTTCGCTCGGTCGCCGCGCTCGTGACGGCCGAGGGCACCGCCCGGCGCGACCACGCCGACCTCAACGAGGTGCTGGCGTCCGTGACGAGCGAGGCTGTCGCCTGCGGGCTGGGCGAACGCGGACCAGGCCCGGTCACGCTCGCCGACTCGCCACTCGCCGACGTTGCGGCGTCCGAACCAGGCCCCGCTCCCGATGGCGACACGCTGCGTGCCGCGCTGGCCCGGGTCACCACCGGCGCAGCCGGGCGTCGCGCCGATGTCGACGACGTGATGCGTCGGCGCGCCGCGGTCGATCGAGCCGAGCGGCAGCTCGAAGCTGCCGACCTCCGTGTCGCCGACGCCACGGCGCGAGCTACGGCCGCCGGCCTCTCCCGCGACGAGTCGTTCGCCGCGCTTGCCGAACGTCGCCGCGAGTGGGCGCACGCGGCTGCGGCGTGGGTGGCCGAGCTGGCACCCGACGAGGCGGCGGCCGGGCTGGCCGCACCCGAACCTGGGACGGACGACCCAGACGCCCACGAGGAGCAGCGCCGGGCGGTGCTCCTCAGCCGCGCCGATGCGCTGATCGGCGCCCGAGAAGCCGCCCTCGCCAGCGCCGATGCGGCGCTGAGCGAGCGCCGGGAGGCGGCCGCGGACGCCCAGCGCCTGGTCGACGAGCTGGCCACACGCTCCGAACCCGAGGTACCGCGGCTCGCCTGGCAACACGATTCGGACCACTGCTTGGCCGACCTCGTCGACTTTGCCGACGCACTCGACGACGTCGAGCGAGCCGGAGTCGAGGCCGCGCTGGAAGCCTCCGGCCTGCTGGCCGCCCGAGTTACCGCCGACGGTTCGGCCGAGCTGGCCGGTGGCGACCTGGTCGCCGTGGTAGCCGGCGGCGTCGCCGCGCCGCTGTCCGAACTGCTACGGGTCACCGTGCCCGACCGCCTGGTGGGGCAGGTCGACCCCGGTCTGGTTGCCAAGCTGCTCGACTCTGTGTCGCACGACGTCGACTCGACGGCGGCAACGGTCGTCGCCACCGACGGCACCTTCCGAGTGGGCGCGCTGCGCGGCCGTCACGCCAAGCTCGCCGCCGAACACGTCGGCGTCACCGCCCGCCGTTCGGCACTCGAACGGGCGCGCGTCGAGGCAGCCGAACGGCTCGCCGAAGCTACCGCCGTAGCTGAGCACGCCGAGCGCAACCGGGCGGCAGCCCAAGCAGCCCGCGATGCCGCACGAGCCCTGCGTACGGCACTTCCCGAAACGGTCGCGATCCAGCAGGCCCGTGCCGCATACGCCCAGGCCGAGCGGGCTGCCGAGTACGCGACCGCCGAGCAGGAGCAGGCCACCGACGCCTATCGGGCGGCCGACGCCGCATTCGCCGCCGCGTCGGCCGAACTGCACCGCGTTGCCACGTCACTCGGGCTGCCCACCGAAGCTACCGCGCTGGACGACGTGCGCCAGGCACTCGTCGACCTCGACCGCACGGTCACCGACGGGCGATCGCGGGTGGCCGTGTTGGTCCGCTCGGTCGAGGCGTGGCGAGGCGCCGTTGAGCGGTGGCACGACGACGCGGCCGAAGCCGACCGCGCCCGCCGCGCATGCACAAGTGCCGAGCAACGACGTGACGAGACGCAGGCCCGGCTGGCCACGATCGAGGACGCGATCGGGCTCGAGTACGCCGAAGTGGTCGCCACGCTCGAACACTGCGAGGCCGAGTTGGAAGGCGTCGGGCAGCGTCTTGTCGCAGCCCGCGACGAGCACACCGACGCTATCGAAACACGGGCCACCGCGGTCGCCGGCGCCCAGTCCGCCGAGTCCGCCAGCCGCGCGGTCGAGGCCGAGTGCGACCAGTTCGGCCAGACGCTCACCGACGTGGTCGCCTTGCCCGGCGTGTTCGCCGCGCTCACAAGCGCTCATGAAGCACCGCCCGAGCCTCCGGCCTTGCTCTCCCCCGGGGCGGCCGGGTTGACCGCGTACCTCGACGCGCTGGAAGCGCTGCACCTGCCGGTGCCCGCCGTACCGGCCAGTGCGGACGGCGTGCGCCAGTCGCTGAACCAGCGCCGCGACGCGCTCGGCGCGGGGTGGGATGCCGAGGCGCGCCAACCTGACCCGCAACGTCCGCTCGTGATCGAGGTCAACGGACCCACAGGCCGATCCCCGCTACCGGCAGCCGCGCAGGCGATCGCCGACCAGCACCGCCAGCTCGCCGGGCTTCTCAACTCGAAGCAGGACGCGGCTCTGCGCGAACTCCTCCAGGGCCTGATCGCCCGCGAGGTCGCCGAGAAGGTCCACGGAGCGGGTGAGTTGATCGAGCGGATGAACGCCCGGCTGGAAGCGGTCACCACGACGCACGAGATCGGGGTGCGCTTGCGTTGGCGCCGCTCGGGCGACCTCGACCCGCCCACCGCCCGAATGGCCGAGCTGCTCGCCACGTTGCCCGACCTACGCACCGACGACGACGAACAGGAGCTACGGGCGCTCCTGTCGGCGCGCCTCGACGAAGCCCGGCGCCTCCACCCCGACCTTCCGTACCGTCAACTGATCGGCGCCACGCTCGACTACAAGCAGTGGCACGCCCTCACCGTGCTCGTCCGCCGGGGTGCTGCCGAGACGCCCCTCGGGCGCCGCACCGAACTGTCGGAAGGCGAGAAGAAGCTGGTCACCTACGTCCCGCTGTTCGCGGCCGTGGCCGCCTCGTACGACGCGCTCGCGGCGCGGGCTGCGGCGCCCGGCGAACCTCCCGTCGGGGTGGCCCGGTTCATCCTGCTCGACGACGCGTTCGCCAAGGTGTCGGAGGACAACCACGCCAAGCTGTTCGGGCTGCTCGTCGATCTCGACCTCGACCTGATCGCCACCAGCGAACGCCTGTGGGGCACCCACCGCAACGTGCCCGAACTGGCGATCACCGAGGTCGTCCGCGACGCAGCGGCCGGCGTGATCCTGCTCGAGCGCTACCGCTGGGACGGCTACACCCTGGAGCGCACCGGCGAGTGACCGTGGCCGACGAGTTCGAAACGGGCGTTGGTGACCCCGATGCCGCATCGGCGGCGCGGGCGCTGTTCCGCTATCTCGGCGGCGAGGAGTGGCGCGAGTACCGGACGATCCTCGCCGTGTTCGCCGACACGTTCTTTGCCGAGTTCACTCCCGACGAGGTCGCCGCGGCAGTCGCTCCGCACGTCGCCGCCGACGTCGTGCCCGACCGGCTCGAGAGCCTGCGGCGTTGGGGCAACCTCACGGTGTCGTCGTCGGTCGGCAACCCGTCGAGCCTCGACGACTACTACCGGCGCCGAAACAGGTATCTGATCACACGGCCCGGCCAAGAGGTGTTCGATTCCGTCGAACGGCTCTTGGCGGGGGCGTCCGAGGTAGGCGACGTGCAAGCCGGTCGCCTGCGCGATCTGCAGCGCGCCCTCAACCTCGTCGCCGAGGCGACCGAGCAGGGCCGGCCTCCCGACGACTCGCTGGTCGACGCGGTGCGTACGGCGTTCGACGTCCACGAACGGTTCACCACCGAACTCACCCAGTTCTTCGCCGAGCTCAACCAGTGGCAAAGCCGCTACGACCTTTCGGCCGACGAGGTGCAGTTCCTGGCCGGAGTCCTGGTCGACTACGTCGGCGAGCAGCTCACCGAGATCGAGCGGGTCACCCGCCCGATCGGACGCACGCTGGCACGGATCCTCCCGACGGTGCCCGTCCTGGTCGACACCATCCGTACCGGCTTGGCCGCCCGTGTCGACGCGGCCGGTCTGTCCGATCGGGTCGCCGTGCGCCGACAACCGGGAACACGCCCCGACGACTGGGAGCACCTCGCCACCTGGTTCACCGCCACACCGGGCCGTCCGGCCCGGCTCGACCAGTTGACCCGCCAGGCGCTCGCCGCGGTGCGCACGCTCACCGCCAATCTCACCCGTCTCTCGCGTGTAGGCCTGGGCGCCACCTCACGACGCGCCGACTTCGTCCGCCTGGCGGGGTACTTCGACCAGTCGGAGTCCGTCGAGCAGGCCCACCACATCGCGGCCGCGGCGTTCGGCCTCGGGAGCGTGCGCCACTTCGGGGCGCTCGCCGCCGACGCCGACGACCCGGTTCCCACCATCACCCCTTGGTCGTCCGCCCCGCGGGCCGCGGTCCCGGTATCGCTGCGCGAGCGCGGCGACACCACCGCCCGCGGCCGCGCCTCGCCGATCCGCGACCGTACGGCCGAGCGCGAACTCCTGCGCCGCCGCCGCGAGCGCGAGCGAACCGATCGTGAACGGGTGGTCGACGAACTGCTCGAGTGGTCGACCGCCCCGGGTGCCCGCCGGCCACCGCTGACGATGCCCGCGTTCGCTGTGCTGCGCGACCTGATCGGGCGGGCCACCGCCGCAGGCACGGCGGCCGACCAGCCGGCAACCGCCTCCGATCTCGATCGACTCGCGTGTGCCCTCCACCGTGCGCCCGGCGACACCACCGTCGTCGAGTGCACCGAAGGTCGGCTCGTCCTACGCGACCTCGTGCTCACCGTGCACCGCCAACCAATCGTCGTCCAAACCCTGGCCAAGGCGAGTGCGGATGGCTGAACCAGAGCACGTCCTTGCCGAGTTGCGCGTGGCCTGCCGCCACCTCGTGCGCCATCCACTGGTGCTCGCCGAGCGTTCCCCCGACGAGTTCGCCCTGATCCGCCGTCACGAACACACGCTCGACCGGTGGTTCACCCAACGCCTCGGCTACCGGCTCCAAGTCACCGCCGACACGGCGCGGCTGCTCAAGTCGACCTGGGCCTCACCGTCGCGCCCGCTGATCACCAGCGGAAGCCAGCCACGCCCGTTCACCCCGCGCGAGTACACGATGCTCGCGCTCTGCCTGGCCGCGGTCGCCGCCGGGCCCGACGTGGTCAGCCTTCGCGACCTGATCCACGACGTGCGCTCGGCCGCCACCGACGCCGACGTCACCATCACCACCGAGCCAGCCGACCGGCGTGCCCTCGTCAACGCCGTCAAATGGATGGTCGAACACGGTCTCGCCGACGAGGTCCACGAGCGCGTCGAGCGCTACGCCGCCGACGAGGCCGCCGATGCCGTGCTGCGCATCCGCCCCGACCGGGTCGCGCTGCTCCCACTTCCGACGCTGGCAGGAGCCGAGACGCTGGCCGACCTGCTCGACCCCACGCCGCGCGGGCCGTTGCGCGCCTGGATGCGCGCCCGGCTTCTGGAAGATCCGGTCCTCTACCGCGAGGACCTCGGTGACGACGAATGGGGCGAGCTGCGCCGCCGGCTGGGCGACGAAGCCGAGACGTTCGCCGAGATGTTCGATGTCCGCATCGAAGCGCGCGGCGAAGGAATCGCGGTGATCGATGACGGCAGTTTCAGCGATCGGGCATTTCCGCGCGGCGGCACAGTCGGCCACGCTGCGTTGCTCCTGCTCGACGGGTGCACCGGAAACCCGGAACGCACGGTGTGGAGCCGCGACGAACTCGTCTCGGTCATCGCCGAGTTGAGCGCGACCCACCGCAAGTACTGGTCGCGGCTCGCCGACGATCCCGCCACATTCACTGCGGCAGTCGTGGAGTTGCTGATGGATCATCGGCTCGTCGAACCCGCCGACGATACGGGGGCGGTTCGGCTGCTGCCCGCCGCGTGGCGGTATGCGGTCGACACGATCGAGACGTTCGATCCTCCCCAGCCGCGGCAGACGTCCCTGCTGTGAACGTTCCGGCGTCACTCAGCGAGCCGAGCCTGCAGTCGCTGTGGCGCGCCGCCCGCAATCGGCTCGACCGGGGCGACGACGCCGCTCGTACCATCGCCCGTCCCGAGCTGTCGGAAGCCGGAGTATTGGCACTCACGTCCCTGCTGGGAAAGCGCCCCACCAGCCGAATCGCACTCAGCGACTTGGAACGCGCACTCCTCGCCCGCGGCCTCGGGGGCGACCTCGACGGAGCGCTCACCGCACTCGGTCACCCGGCATCACCCGCGGCGATTGAGCGCCGGGCGAGCCGCGCCCGGCGCGACGCCGCCTATGCCATCCTCGACGCCGCGACTGCCGGCTGGCCAGAGCCCTGGGCCGCCGACTGGGCCGCCGAAGTGCGGGCAGCGGGGCTGATCGGCGACCTCGACCCGCAGCGCGCAGAACGACTGCTCGGCGACGTACGACACCTGCTCGACCACGTCGGTCTCGCGCCGTCAGTCGGCGGGGGGCTGAGCCGCACCGAGTTGGCGGCTCGGTTGTACGGGTCAGCCCATGCGCTCGACCTCGGTGTTCGGCGCGCCACGCTCGCCACATACGCGCTGCGGCGCGTAGTCGGCCCGTTGGACGGCCGCGAGCTGTGGGAAGCGGCCGGGGTCTCGCCCGACCGCGTCTCCGCACCTGTACTCACCTGGCAGCTACCTGTCGTCGGCGACGGGCCACTTGCCG
Source organism: Ilumatobacter sp. (assembly GCA_035556435.1). Lineage (GTDB taxonomy): Bacteria > Actinomycetota > Acidimicrobiia > Acidimicrobiales > Ilumatobacteraceae > Ilumatobacter. The sequence goes on from DATMEY010000024.1 coordinate 103,481, forward strand.
CGCAACTGCGCGCCGCCAGCGCTGGAGGGCTCCCGGCGCACGTGAGCCAATTTGCACTCCGTCGCCACCCCGTCGAGGTACCGCACGGCACCGTGGTACACGTGGTCGAGAACCCGCGGGTCGTCGAAGCGGCGGCCGAACGTGGTGTCCGCACGGCGATGATCGCCGGCAACGGCAACCCGTCATCCGCGGTCACCACGCTGGTCGCTCAACTCCGGAACAGCGGCGCTCGCGTGCGGTACCACGGCGACTTCGACGCAGCAGGAATCGCGATCAGTGTCCGTTGGCATGCCGCGGGTGTCACGCCCTGGCGGATGGCCGCCGACGACTACCGCTCAGCGCTCGCCCACGCCGAAACGCTCGGGACACCGCTGGATCGTGATGCTCGCGAGTGCCCGCCCACACCGTGGGACGACGCACTGGCCGTTGCCTTCAACGCAGATCGCAGGATCGTGCACGAGGAACTCCTGCTCGATGACATCCTTTCCGCTGCCGTCCTCGATGATCCGACCCCGGGGCAACACGGGGTGACCGGGCCGCCCGACTAGGTTGCGGGCCGCCTGTAGTAGGGGATGACTCGGGGTCTGACGTGAGTGAGCATCAAGCTGGCAACTGGCGACATCGAGCGGCGGGGGTTCCACCGGGCCAGCCGTGAGCGACTCGTTCGCCCCGTTCGTCGGCACCGATCCGGCAGGCGTCTGGCGACTGTGGGTCTACGACGACGTCCCCGCCAACGGTGGCTGGATCGACAACTGGTCGATCGCGTTCGACCTCAACACCGCGCCGTCGGCAGGCGACGACCTGGTGACGACCGACGAGGACACCCCGGTCGAGGTGCTCGCTCCTGGCCTGCTCGCCAACGACAACGATCCTGAGAACGACGGGCTGACGGTCGTCGGCATCGTCGGCGAGCCTGCCCACGGCACCGCTGCCGTCGCCGCCGACGGGCAGCTCGAGTACACGCCCGACGCCGACTTCCACGGCACCGACACGTTCAGCTACCAGGTCACCGACGGAGAGCTCACCGATACCGCCACCGTGACGTCACCCCCGTCAACGACGCTCCCGTCGCCGTCGACGACGAGGCCGCGGTCGCCGCCGGGGCGTCGGTGACGATCGATGTGCTCAGCAACGACACCGACATCGACAGCGACGAACTGACGGTGGCGCTCGACGGCCCACCCGCGCGTGGCTCGGCGAGCTGCGACGGCACCACCTGCACCTTCACCGCCCCGGCGGACGACCCCGGCGGCACGATCACGTTCCGCTACCAGGTCAGCGACCCCGACGGTGCTGCCGCGACGGCCATCGTGTCGGTCGCGGTCTCGCCGGCCGCCAGCACCACGACGAGCGTGGCGACGACCAGCACGACCGTGCCGATCGCGGGAGAGCTCCCCGAAACCGGCACGAGCATCGGGGCCACGGTGCTCGGGGCGCTCGCGCTGGTGTCCGCTGGCGCGGCGCTCACGGCCACCGCGCGCCGCCGCCACGCCTGGCCCACCAGCTGAGGGGCCGTTTTGACAGGCTCAACCACCGGGGTGGGCGAAGTGACGCATGATCGGCGGGGACCTTGCCCTACAGTTTGGGGCGACCTGAACACCAGGAGGAGGTGCCCCCGTGAACGTCCCCGTCCTGCTGCTCGATCCGGCCTGGCGCATCGACCGGGTGATCGGGGTCGAGCACGCTTGCGAACTGTTGCTCGAACGCGCGGTCGTCGCCGCGTCCGACGACATCGCGACGGTGCTCCACTCGCCCTCGATCGAGGTTGCCGTGCCCAGCGTCGTCGCCCGAGTCGGGCGCATCCACCCCGGCGAGCACGACCGGCCCCCGGCCTGCTCGCACCGCACGGTGCGCCAGCGCGACCGCCACGTCTGCCAGTTCATCATCGACGGCGAGCCGTGCCATCGGCGCGGTGACTCGGTCGACCACCTTGTGCCGCGCATGCTCGGCGGCGAGAGCATCTGGGAGAACCTGGTGGCCTCGTGCCGCCTGCACAACGGGGTCAAGGCGTCCACGCCGTACACCGAGATGCACCGCCGCCACGGCTGGGCGCTGCGCCGGGCACCGTTCCAGCCCACGCGCCGCGGCCTGCTGGTAACGGCACTGCGCGACGGGCAGGCGCACCCCGCCTGGGTCCCCTTCCTCGAAGCCTCCTGAACCGGTAGGTGGTTTCGACAGGCTCAACCACCATGAGACCCGGCAACCGGTGGGTTCGACCGGCTCTACCACCATGGGGTTTGACAGGCTCAACCACCTTGGAGCCCGCGGCATCGCCTAACTTGCGGCGGATGCGTCGCGGTTCCCTGACCCTGGTCGCCGCGGTCCTCGTCACCGCGGTCAGTCCGGTGTGGGCGGGCACTGTGTCGGCGGCCGAACCGGACACGTCGGCCTATGTGCCGGTCGGTCCGGTGCGGCTGGCCGACACGCGCCGGGCCACCTGCGGCTGCCAGCGCGTCGACGCCGACACAGTGCGCGTGGCGGTCACCGCCCACACCGAGGTACCCGACAACGCCGTCGCCGCGGCGGTCACCATCACCGCCCTGCCCACCGCCGCGCCGGCGTTCGTCAGCGCCTACCCGGGGGGCACCGCCCGTCCGCACACCTCCACCGTCAACACCGTGCCCGGCCGCGTGGTCGCCAACTCGGCGATCGTGCCGCTCGGGGACGACGGCACGCTCGACGTGTTCAGCAAGCTGCCCGGCGACGTGATCGTCGACGTCACCGGTGTGTTCGTGCCCGCCGCGGCGGCGCGGGCCGGACGGTTCATGCCGGTCAACCCGCAGCGCCTGATCGACACCCGCACCGGTGGCGGCCCGCTGGCACCGGGCGGCGAACTCACCGTGGCGCTGCCCGCCGGGGTCGCCGCCGACGCGACCGCCTTGGCGGTCAACGTCACCAGCGTCGACGACACCTTGCCCGGGCACCTCAGCGCCCGCCCGGCGGGCACGCCCGCGGGCAGGCCCACGTCGTTCGTCAACCTCGACGGCAGCGGCCGGGCGACCGCCGCGGCGGTGATCCTGCCGGCCGCGCCCGGCGGTGTCACGATCGCATCCCACGGCGGTGGGCATCTCGTGGTCGACCTGGTCGGCTGGTTCACCGGCGCCTCCGCCCGCGAGGCGACCGACGGATTGTTCGTGCCCAGCACCCCGCGCCGCCTGATCGATACCCGCGTCAACGGCCCGCGTTTGCGCACGTGGGGCACCCGCGAGGTCGCCGGAGTTGCCGGAGCCAGTGCACTCGTCACCAACGTCACCGCGGTCGATGCAGACTGGCGCGGCTACGTCAGCGCCTACCCCGCCGGCACCGAGCGGCCGGGAACGTCGACGGTCAACCCCGGTTATCACAACCACACGGTCGCCAATCTGGCGATCACGCGACTGAGCAGCCGCGGCGTCGCCTACTTCGCGCTCGGCGGTACCGACCTGGTCGTCGACGTCACCGGGCACTTCACCGGTGCCCCGGTGAATGCACCGCACCCGCCGGCACCGAACCCCGACGTGGCCCCGCGGGTACTGATCGTCGGCGACTCGGCGATGGCCGCGCTCGGCGTCTTCACCGACGCCCGGCGGGCGCTCGCCGGCGCCGACTTCTACGTCGATGCTGCCAACTGCCGTCGGCTCGTGCACCCGTCGTGCCGCAGCGACGTCACCGGGCTCATCCCGAACACCGCGCTCGACGCGATTCGTGCCGCACCGGGCTGGTTCGACATCGTCTACATGGACGTCGGCCACAACGACTGGAACGACCCCGACTTCGCCTGGCAGGTCGACACGATCATCCAAGCCGCCCGCGCGAAGGGCGCCAAGATCATCTTGTGGGCCACCTACACCGAACACGTGCGCATCCAGGGCGGGGCGGCCGCGGCCTACGCCTGGAACAACGCCATGTTGCGGTCGCTCAACCCGCTGTATCCCGACATGGTGATCGCCGACTGGAGCACCTACTCGTCGACACGTCCGCAGTGGTTCTGGGACGGTACGCACATGTACCGCTCGGGGGCGTGGGGCGTCGCCGACTACATCGCCCGCTGGACCGCGGCGATCACGCACCGCGCATGCCCAGCACCGTGGGTGCGCGACGGGGCCGTCGCCAACCCGTGCCCGCACCCCGACGCGATCGGCGCGCCACCCGACGTGATGAGCATCTACTCCTGAATCGTTCAACGGTTTCGACAGGCTCAACCACCAAGGTGATTGAGCCCGTCGAAATCACCGGGGACGTGACGCGACGGCGGTGGGTAGCCTCCGTGGCGTGAGCACCGTCGCGTTCCTGGGGCCGTTCGGCACGTTCACCGAGCAGGCGTTGCGCACGCAAGCCGACCTGGCGGCGCACGAACTGGTCCCCTACCGCACGGTGCCGAACGTGCTCGACGCGGTCACCGGCAAGGAAGCCGACATCGGGTTCGTGCCCATCGAGAACTCGATCGAGGGGATGGTCAACTTCACCCTCGACGCGCTCGCCTTCGACCACGACCTGCACATCACCCGTGAGGTCGTGCTCGACATCCACCTGTGCCTCGCCGCGCGGCCCGGGGTTGCGTTCGACGACATCACCGAGATCCGTTCGATTCCCGTCGCCACCGCCCAGTGCCACCGGTTCCTCGCCGACGCACTGCCCGATGCGACGGTACTCACGGCCGAGTCGACCGCCGCCGCGGCCAAGGCGGTGGCCGACGACACCACCGGCCACGCGGCCGCGATCACTCCCCGGGCAGCGGCCGACCGCTACGGCCTGGCCGTGCTGCGCGACAGCGTCGAGGACCACCCCGACAACCAGACCCGCTTCGTGGTCGTGACCCGGGGCGACATCCCTCCCCCCACCGGCCACGACCGCACCGCGCTCGTGGTGTACCAGCGCGCCGACGAGCCGGGCAGCCTGATGTCGATCCTGCAAGAGTTCGCGGCCCGCCGGATCAACCTGTCGAACCTCGTCTCGCGGCCCACCAAACACGGCGGGCTCGGCGACTACTGCTTCATCCTGTTCGCCGAGGGGCACATCGCCGACGACCTGGTGGCCGACGCGATGCGGGCGCTCCACGCCAAGCAGGCAGCGGTGAAGTTCTTCGGGTCGTGGCCCCGCGCCGACGAGCAGCCACACGAGGCCCGGGCGCATGCCGACGAACGCTGGCGCCAGGCCGACGACTGGGTCATTGCCCTCCGCAACACCGTCGCCAACCCCGCCAGCTGACCCACCGACGGTGGCCGAGTGGGTGCGCGGCGCCCGCAATCGGGATCTCACCGCCGACGGAGCGTGGTCTCGATACACCGGCTGCGCCGGCACTCGACCACCGGAGGGCTGCGCCGGCACTCGACCACCGGGGGTTGCGCTGGCGGTCGACCACCGGGGGTTGCGCGTCAGCCGAGGTATTGGGTGATGCGGGCGATGATCTCGTCGGGGGTGCTCTCGCCCGACCAGCGGGCGGCGACCTTGCCGTCGGCGTCGAGCAGGGCAATGAACGGGAACCCGTCGACACCGAACGCGGTCGCCCCGACCCAGCTCTCGGCCTCGAGGTCGACCCCGTCAGCCAACGCCGGCCAGGTCCAGTCCGCGTTGGCGAGCCAGTCGCCGGGTGGGAAGTTCGGGCGCTGGGGATTGGAGGCGGTGGCGACGGCGACGATGTTCAACCAGTCGGGGAACCGCCCGGCATCGCGCAACTCGATCAGGCGCGGTACCTCGGCGTTGCAGTGCGGGCACCAGTGGGCGAGGAACACCACCATCGTCGGGCCGTCGGTGGCGGCGTCGATGCGTACCGGCTGGCCGTCGTAGCCGAGCCCGACGAGCGATGGCGCCGTGAGACCGCGCCCGGGGTCACGATCGATCGGTGCCTTGTCGAGCACGGGTAGGGACTCGCCGGTCACATCGACCGGGCCGATCGCCGGCAGGAACCCGTCGGGCACGTCGGCCGGCACGGTGGCGGTGGGCGGCTGGACCGGAGCGACCGGCCCCCCACCGCCACCCCCGGGCGACGGCACGGTGGCCGCCGGCGGCTGGGTGGCGGCTGAGCCACCATCGTCGTCGCCTCCACAGGCGGCCGGCACGGCCACCGCGAGCAGGGCGAGCACGGCGAGTCGGGAACGGTTCACGAGGCCTCCGGGTCGGGGGGTAGGAGATTGACGGCGAGGATCGCCACGAACCCGCACAGCGCCATGAACGCCAGGGTGGCGAAGCCGAACGTGCGGAACCAGATGTCGGTGCACGCCGGGCCGAACAGCGAGCAGCTCCCGGAGTCGAGGCCAGGCTTCCATTCGATGAGGTAGTGGTAGCCCGAGATCGGCGCACCGATCGCGGCGAGCGCTACGGCGTACCACCGGGCACCCCGGTCACGCCGCAACACGGCGACCAGGGCGAGCACGGCGATCGGGTACATCGCCACGCGCTGGAACCAGCACAGCCGGCACGGCACGTAGTGGGCGACCTCCGAGAAGTACAGGCTGCCGAGCGTGGCGGCGCCCGCCACGGCCAGCGTGACGGCATTGCGATACGCCCCCACCAACCGGTTCAGGCGTGCTGCGACCGGCAGCCGGGCGGCCAGCAGCCGCACGGCGACGACGGCAACCGCGAGGCCTGCGGCTGCCAGGGCCAGCAGGGCAGTGAGCACTTGCATGGTTTCCGGTTCGACGAGCGCCGCAAGCATCGTCAGCACCGGGCCAGTATGGTTCGACCCGCCCGGTTTCGGGACGCGCGGTCCCGGAACGACGCGGCGTGGCGCGGCGGGCTACTGTGCGGCCATGCTCGAATTCGACTCGATCAGCGTCTCGACGTACGAGGCTGCCAGCCTCGCCCCGCAGCTCACCGAAAGGTCGGCCGCCGGCTGGCAGGTGGTGTCGATCGTGTCGGCAGGTAGTTCCGTCACGGCGTACCTCAGCCGCGCCGCGCAAGACGCCCCCGACGACGACGCAGCCGACAGCATCGCCGCGGTGCCGGCCGAGCCGACGTTCGAGGTGATTGAGGAACCGGTCGTCGAAATCGTCGACGTCACGCCCGCCGAGGAACCGGCTGTCGACGCCCCCGCCGAGGTCCAGGTCGACGAAGTTCAGATCGACGAGATCCAGGTCGACGAAGTGCCGGCGGCCGAAACCGCAGCCGAGATCCCGCTGCTTCCCAGCGAGCCGGACCAAGCCTGGCAGCCCGAGGCCGCGACCAGCGCCCCCGAGGTGCCGAGCCTGGCCGACGACGTCGCCGCCCTGGCCTCGCAAATCGAAGACGAGCCCGACACCTCGGTACCCACCGACGAACCGGGAGGCTGGGCGTCCACCGCTACCGAGACGACCGCCGAACCGACGCTGCCCGGGTCGGTACCCGCCGCCGAGCAGGTCGCCGAACCCGTCGCCGAGGCCGTGGCCGAACCCGTCCAGCAGGCGGCTGCCGCGAACGCCGCCCCAGCCGGCTGGTACGCCGACCCGTCGTCGCGGTTCGAGCTGCGCTACTGGGACGGCGCCCAGTGGACCGAGCACGTCAGCCGCGCCGGCCAGCAGTACACCGACCCACCCGTCGCCTGACAGCCACCCCGCTGGGGTGCCACTCGCTGACCGTGCCTCAAGGTGCTCGAGTGCCGCCGCCAGGCGGTGTATCGAGACCACGCCTGCGCACGTAGCCTCGTCGGCATGCGCGCGACATCGATCGGGCATGCCGGGCTGCTGATCGAGACGGCCGCTGGGTCGATCCTGTGCGACCCCTGGTTCGTACCGGCGTTCTTCGGTTCGTGGTTCGTGTTCCCGCGCAACGACCAGCTGCCCGCCGACCTTCAGGAACGCATCGAGCAGGCCGACTACCTGTACGTCAGCCACCTCCACGGCGACCATCACGACGAGCCGTGGCTGCGCGAGCACCTCCGCCGCGACATCCCCATCCTGCTGCCCGGGTACCCGTCGCGCGAGCAGCAACGCACGCTCGAACGGCTCGGGTTCACGAACTTCATGCGCACCGTCGACGCCGAAGAACTCGAGCTGGCGCCCGGCCTGACCGTGGCGATCCACGTCGAGACGTCGATCACCGACGGGCCCGGCGGCGACTCGGCGCTGGTCGTCAGCGCCGCCGAGGCAGGGGCCACGACCCGCATCGTCAACCAGAACGACTGCCGTACCACCGACCTCGCCGCGCTGCGACGGCACGGCCCGGTCGACCTGCACTGGCTCCAGCACTCCGGCGCGATCTGGTACCCGATGGTGTACGAGCTGCCGGCCGGCGAGCTGGCCCGGCTGGCCGCCGCCAAGGTTGACAGCCAGCTCACCCGGGCGATGCGCTACGTCGAGGCGGTCGACGCCCGCGCCGTAGTGCCCAGCGCCGGGCCGCCGGTGTTCCTCGACGACGAACTGTTCCACCTCAACGTCATCCGCGGCGACGAGCCGTCGATCTTTCCCGACCAGCGCGCGTTCCTCGAACAGGTCGCCGCGGCGGGGCGGACGGGGCTGCTCAACATCCCCGGCACGGCGATCGACGTCACCCCCGAGGCGATCACGGTCACACACCCCCTGCCCGACGAGCAGGTGACGGCGATCTTCACCGACAAGCACGCCTACCTGCGCCGCTACCAGGCCGACTGGAAGCAGTGGTTGGCCGACGAGCGGGCTACCTGGGGGGCGGCGCCTGGCACCGACCTGTTGGCGACGCTCAAGGGCTGGTGGGAGCCGCTCTTGCGGATGGCGCCCACCCTGCGCAATGCGGTGGCCGGCAACTGCCGCTTCACGGCCACCGGCACCGGACCCGACCCCCACACAAACCAGGACGTCGACCTGGTGATCGACTTCCCGGCCGGCGAGGTGCGCCCGTTCGCGGGCGAGCAGTACGACTTCAGCTTCTCGATCGCGCGTGAACTGGTCGAGACGGTGGCTGCCCGGCGCGCCGTCGACTGGTCGAACTCGCTATTCCTGTCGTGCCGCTTCACGGCCTGGCGGGCGGGCGACTTCAACGAGTACCTGTACAACTTCTTCAAGTCGCTGTCGGTCGAGCGGATGCGCCGTGCCGAGGCCGAGGCGGTGCGCAAGCTCGACCCGCCCACCGAGACCGAGCCCGACATCGAGATCGGCGACCCGCCAAACCGCTACGTGGTGCAGCGTCGGTGCCCGCATCGCAACGCCGACCTGTCGGTGTTCGGCGAACTCGACCCGGCGGCCACGAGCACGTCGGGCACCGACGAGCTGGTGTGCACCCTGCACGGCTGGCGGTTCGACTGCGCCACCGGCCGCTGCCTCACCGCCACCGATCGCCCCCTCCGCATCCGCCGCGCCGACTGACCGGACCAGCAAGCCGAGGGCAGAGCGGCTACGAAACCGCGCCAGCGCTGCATCAGGAGCGCGGATCGGGCCAGCCGTGTTGGTCGAGGAGGGCTTTGAGGTTGCGTTTCGGGCGGTGCTCCGTGCGGACGCGGTGGAGGAGCCGCTCCCAACGTTCGGGCGTGCCGGCGGCGGGTGCCAGGCGCTCGATCCGTTCCATCAGCGCGACCGCGTCCGCGTAGCCACCGTTGTTCTTTAGCGCGATCGCCTGGTGGACCAGCGGCTCGTACACGTCGATCGAGTCGGCGGGGTGCGTGCCCTCGCGGCGCTCGGCTACCTCGCGGCGCATCGGCACGCTGCACGAGTGCTGGGTCGCCGCTTGCCAGCCAGCCTCAATGTCGTCGGCTGATAGCAGCAGCGCGATCAGCCGATCGTTGAGCTGCCGTTCCTCGACAGGATGGCGTGATGCGGCGACTTCCGACCGCAGAAAGTCGACCGCGCGAGCGAACCTCGCTGCCCGATCACCGGGTTCGAGCACGCACCACTGCTCGCAGTTGGTGATCGACGGTGACACGACGAACTGGCCCCACCGGATGTCGTCGACCTCGCGGGCCGCCTCGGCCGCAGGCACGCCAAGCTCCGGTCGGCCCAACAGTTCGACCGTGAGGTCGCTCAGGCCGGCGGCGCCGCGCCCACCCATCTCCACCAGGCCGAGCCGGCACCACGCCAGCGCCTCACTCCAACGTTCGACCTCAATGAGGATCTTGGCGATCTGCTCGTATGCCTCAGCATGGCGAAGGTCGCTGCTGAGCACGTCGATTCGGGCATCGACGTCGCCGACCGCGATTGCCCAGCCTTCAAGCGCCGTCCGCACTCGATACGAGCCATACGTGTCGGACGCGATCGCCGAGGCGGCCGGTTCGAGCGCGGCCCGGAACGCTGCCAAGCCGACGTCGCCGAGCACGTCGGCATAGCTCGCGGCCGCGTGGTAAAAGACATCGAGTTCTCGCTTCAGCTCGAACCCGGCCAGGCGCGTGCCGAGTGCGACCGGGTCGGGCCGGGCCGCCGCGCACGCGTCGAAGTGCAGTTCGCCGATCATCTCGGCGAGGCCGTAGCCATACCCGTCGGAGTCGTCGACCGAGCCGAGTACATCCTCGAGTGCCGACACGGCGTGCTCGGCCAACCCCACCACCACGTCGGCGTGACCAGTATCGACCAGTTCTCGCAACCCGTCGAGCACTCGCTCCACGCCGGCCGCCCAGGTGGCGGCGTCGTGGTATTCCACGTAACCCCGCCGTGGCCGGATCGCCGCATCGAGTCGACGGCGCCACTCGTCGACGTCAGGGCCGAGCCCGCGGCCGGCCCGGATCTCGTCAGTCAAACGTTGGCGGAATGCTCGATCGGAACTCGCGAGGTCGGAGACGATGGTCACCAACCGTTCGTGGTCCATCGCCGCCACGTGGGCGGCGATGTCCGCCGCCGTGACCGTCGTACGTCGCGTCGACTTCGGGCCCGACCGTGCGGGCTTGGCTGGTTCACTGCCGTGATCCAGCTCTCGCCGCGCCGTCAACGCGACGGCAACGCAGTGCTTGCAGAACGATCCGTCCTCGGCGGCAGGGCAGCTGCATTGATAGTCGATCCCACCGAACGGGCCGCGCTTGCGGGCCGAAACGATCTGGAGCTCGACCTCGTACACGTCGGTGCCGTCAACCACGGCCTCAATCGTCGACCGTGACATCGACTCGATCGTCGCCCGGCCCTGAGCAAAGTACTTTCGGCCCCGCTCGACCACCTTCGGCCCCGCCAGCGTGAGCAGCAGATGGTCGTCCAATGCCTCCGTCCAGTGCATCTCTGCAACGTACCCACCCGCAACCACGCCGACCAGGTGGTCAAGCCTGCCTGTGTTCGGCGAGTTCGTCCCGACGGATGAAGCCGGGCCGAACTTCTAGGATGAGTACATGTCGCAGGTCGAGGTCATCGGCGGTCGAAGTCGGCGGGACCACGATCATCCCGACCGACAACGTCTGGCACTACACCGCTCCTGACGACTGGCCACCGACGATCACCGTCCGCGCCGCCGACGGCCAAACCGCATCGACGAACTGAACCATCACGGAACCGGCGATCTCGGTTCGCGGCCCGACCAGGCGCTACGGGCGTGCACCGTCGTCGACCAGTTCGACATCGACGTGCCGCGCGGTGCGATCGGCGGGTTCGTCGGCCCAAACAGCGCTGGGGACGACTTCTCGACAACAAAAGCGCGCACCATGCACTCTTTTGATATCTTGACAGCGTGAAGGTTGCTTCGCTGCGCCCGGCTGAACTCTCCGACTGGCTGGTCGCTCATGGTAGGCACTTCGTCACCAATGACGAGATCGCCGAACTGGTCGGCGTGCGAGCTTCCGAGGTGCGCCACAGTCTGCGGCGCCAGCGCGAAGCCAACGCGATCGTCCCCGTCACCAAGGGAGCGTGGGTGCCGGTGCCGCCGCCGTACCGCCGCAACGGAGCACCACCCGTCGAGCACTTCATCGACCCGTTGATGGGCTTCCTCGGGCACTACTACTACATCGGGTTCCTGTCGGCAGCAGCGCTCCACGGTGCGTCCCACCAAGCTCCGATGGTCTTCCAGGTGGTCACCGACGCCATGCTGCGCGACCGGCCGATCGGCCGCCAGCAGGTGGCGTTCATCCGCCGGGCCGAGACCCGGCGCAGGGCCACGATCCGGCGAGCCGTGCCGACCGGTCGAGTCAACATCTCCACTCCGGAAGTAACGATCCTCGACCTCTGCGAGGCACCGCTCCAGGGGGGAGGGTTGTCCAACGTCGCCACGGTGACCGCAAGTCTGCTCGACTCCGAATTGATCGACTCGACTGCCCTCGCCGAGCAAGCGGCGCGGTATCCCGTCGCCGTTACCCAACGCGTGGGCTACCTCGCCGAGCAGATGGGCAGCGCCGTCGACCGCCCCCTCGACCTCGATCCGTTATGTGCCCTGGTCGCCGGTGCCGCACCGGTCGAGTTGTACCCGAGCGCGGCCCGCAGCGGTGAGCGCGACGGGCGGTGGAACGTCACCGTGAACATCGAGATCGAGCCAGACCTGTGATCGCCGAAGCCGAACTCGCGCACTGGCGTATGCAGGTGCCGTGGTCACCGGACACTCAAGTCGAACAAGACCTGGTGCTCTCACGGTTGATCGTCGAGTTCGCTCGTTCTGACCCCGCGCCCGCCATCACCAAGCGCCGCCCTTCGTCTCGCGCGCTGATCCGGCTCGCGAGGCTCGGCCGACCGAGTCAACGTCCCCACCCGTGTTGCCGCACAGCAGGCAGTGCTCGGTGTGGGGGACCTCCAACAGGTACGTGGTTGCGATGCGTACACCGCATGCCCGGCAATAGCCGTACTCGGACGTGTCGAGCCGCAGCAGGGCGGCGTCGATCTGAGTCACGGCTCTGTGACGCCCAGCGGGCGCGACATCACCGGCGCCGCCTGCAGCCGCGTACACGGCTCGATCGGCGAGCAAGTCGGCGCGAATCTGTTCGCGGTCGACGTCGCTGATCAGCAGCCGCGCAGTGTCCGGCGGTGCGACTCGGACGACGCCGCCGAGTTGATCGTGGTCAGGCGCCCGACCGGCGCCGCTGGTCCTTACGGAGCGGCTTGCCGGCGCTGGCCTTTTCCTTCTTTTCACGACGACGTTCGAGGACGTCTTTGCCAGACTTCTGAGAACGCGCGGACTTTGCCATGGTGAATCCCTCCACTGACTCGTCGGTTGCGGCTCGCTGCCGGACGGCAAAAGAAGGAAACCAGGAGCCTTCTGGCCCCGAGTTTCTAAAATGAGTGTCCGTCCAGCTGCATCCGTTATGTGTCGATGAGCGCGACCATAGTGCGGGAATAGAAAAAAGCAACTTCCATGAAAGTGGCCGCAATTGCGAGCGCAGGTCGCCTCTCCGGCGTCCACACTCAGGGGTCCGCGCGGTAGCGAGCCAAGCCGTGTTCGTGGGTGCGGGTGAACTCGCCCAGTTCGCGGAGGTGTTCCAGGTGGGCGTAGGTTTCGCTTTCGGCCATCTCGCCCCACGAGCGCTCGCGGAACAGCACCCGCATGAAGTCGTTGACCGTGCCCCCGGGCAGTTCGGCGCTGGCCTGGCGGATGATGTCGAGGCGTTCCTCGTGGTGCTCGATGATGTGCTCGGCACGGCCGCGCAGGTCGGCGAACGGGTGGCCGTGCGCCGGCAGGGCGACCGACACGTCGGCCATCCCGGCCAGGCGCGTCAGCGAGCCGAAGAACAGTGCCAGCGCGTCGCCGAACGGGGTGATGCCACCGATGTGGGGCGTGATCGACGGCAACACGTGGTCGCCGGTGAACACCACACCGAACTCGGGGTCGTACAGGCACAGGTGGTCGCTGGTATGGCCGGGCGTGTGAATCGCCACCCACTCGCGTCGGGCGAGGCGGATGGTCTGGCCGTCGCGCAGCGGCTGCGTAGGCAGCAGCGGCTCGAGCAACTGGCCCGGCTGGGCGTGCTCGGTACGAATCCGTTCCAGGAACGCGTCGGGGTCACTGAACCGCCGTCCGCCCCACGGCGTCGGCTCCTTCAGGTAACGCTCGATCGCTTCGAGTTGCTCGTCGAACGAGTTGACCACCAGCGCAGCCGAGTCTTCGGAGTCGTCGACCAGCGCCTCGGCGAACAGCGTTTGGAACGACTCGTGGGTGACGATGTCGGCGCCCGATTCTTCACGCAGCCGCGAGGCACCGCCGAAATGGTCGGGGTGCGAGTGCGTGACCACGACGGTGTGGACGTCGCCGACGCCGTACCCCGCGCGCCCGAGCCGGTCGACCAACGCCGCCCACGGCGCCTCGCCTGGCAAGCCCGGGTCGACGACGGCGATACCGCGCTCGTCTTCCATCACGTAGCAGTTGACGTGCCCGAGGCCGGGCATCTCGATCGGCAACTGGGTCCGCAACACGCCCGGGGCGACCTCGACCACATCGGTCGTGGCCCGTTCCTGCTCCTGCTTGGGCGGGCGCGGCGCAGCGTCCGGCTCGGGCGCAACGGGGTGGGGGGGGCTGAGCGGGTCTTCCACAGTGATGGTCCGGCTGCTACAGCCCAGCGGGGGTGGCGAGGGTGGTCTCCATGATCTCGCTGCCACCGTAGATGGAAGCGGCCCGACCGTCCGCATGGGCGCACCCCAGGCGCCCCGGAAACGGTGGAACGTCTGCTCGCCGTCGACCCCCGGCAGCGTCGACGCGACGGGTTGGGCGTCGCCCCACCGTCTCGGCCCGGCCTCGGTCGGTCAGCCGGGCTCGAACGGCAACTGGGCCGCCACTGCCCTGCTGGACCAGTACCGCACGCAGGGCGCGTTCGTGGTCGCCAACGACGGCCGCACTCGTGTGTTGGTCCAGTCCGCCCGCGTCGCCGCCGAGTTCACCGCCTGACCACGCGTCCTCACGGTGGTTTCGACGGGCTCAACCACCTGGTCAGCGCTTGCGTCCGGTGGTTGAGGTCGTCAGGCGGCGAAGACTTGGGAGTCGTCGGCGAAGGCTTTGAACTCGAGCGCGTTGCCGGCGGGGTCGTAGAAGAACATCGTCCACTGTTCGCCGACCTCGCCCGCGAACCGGACGTACGGCTCGATCACGAACTCGACGCCCGCGGTGCGCAGGCGTTCGGCGAGCAGGTGGAACGCGGGGATGGTGAGGATCAGGCCGAAGTGCGGCACCGGCACCTGGTGACCGTCGACATCGTTGCGGATCCGCTGGCCGGGCTCGGCCAGATGCGTCACGAGTTGGTGCCCGTTGAGGTTCCAGTCGACCCACGTCTCGGCACTGCGGCCCTCGGGCAGCCCGAGCACGTCACCGTAGAAGTGCCGCGCGGCAGCGATGTCGTCGACCGGCATGGCCAGGTGGAAGCGCGGGATCGGCGAGTCGAGGACGCTCATGTCGCCATCTTCGCGCCGGCCGATGGGTGGTTTCGACAGGCTCAACCACCTGGTGAACGATCAGCGCCAGGGCAGCGGGGCGACGGTGTCGACGTCGAGGGCCTGCTCGAAGGCGGCAATCGCGCGGAGCACGGCGATGTCGGCGTGCTGGGGGCCGACCACTTGGAGGCCCACCGGCATGCCGTCGGCGGTGAACCCTGCGCACACCGAACCGGCCGGGTTGCCGGTCATGTTGAACGGCGGGGTGTAGCTCACCCAACTCAGCGTCGGCTCACCGTCGATCGTGCCCTGCTCGCCCGCCAGGCCGGTCTGCCCGGCCACCGTGGGGCACAGCAGCAGCGGCGCCTGGTGGAACAACTCGACCAACCGGAAGTTCAAACGGTGCGCCTCGGCGAGCGCGTCGTACACGGCGAACGGGCCGAACCCGGCCGCCAGCTCGATCACCTTGCGCAGCCCCGGCGTGATCGTGTCCCACGCCGGCGTGCCGGCGTACGGGTCGAACTTGCGCAACAACCCGGTGAACGCCAGGCCGGCCCAGGCCAGCACCGGGTCGCCGGCGAACACGTCGACCTCGATCACCTCGACACCGGCCGCGGCCAACCGCTCGACGGCGGCCCGGCACACCGTGTCGATCTCTGTGTCGTTCGTGCCGTACCCAAGGTTGGGCGACCAGATCACCGACTTGGGCAGGCCCGGGTCTTCCACGGCCGCGGCCCACGACTCGCCGCGCGGCATCGGCAGCGAGCTCAGGTCGGTGGGGTCGGGACCGACCGACGCGTCGAGCGCGAGGGCGATGTCGGCGACGCGCGCCGCCATCGGGCCCGACGTGGAGTAGTGCAGCCACGCCGACGCCTCGGGCCCACCGAGCGGCACCCGGCCGCGCGACGGCTTGAGCCCCGACAGGCCGTTGAGGGCCGACGGGATGCGGATCGATCCGCCGCCGTCGGAGCCGGTGGCGAGTGGCACCATGCCCGCGGCCAGCGCGGCGCCCGACCCACCCGACGAGCCACCCGCGCTACGGGCCGGGTTCCACGGGTTGACGGTGGTGGGGAAGATCTCGTTGCTGGTGTCGGCCTGCCAGCCGTACTCGGGCGTGTTGGTCTTGCCGACCACCACGCAGCCCGCCGCCCGCAGGCGCTCGACCAGCGGCGAGTCGCCGGTGGCGGGTGCGTCGTCACGGTGCAGTGCCGAGCCGCGGGTGGTGACGTAGCCGACCGCGTCCTCAAGATCTTTCACGCCGATCGGTACACCGGCCAACGGGCCCACCTCGTCACCGGCGGCGATCCGCCGGTCGACCGCGTCGGCCTCGGCCAGCGCCCGCTCGGCGTCGACGGCGACGAACGCGTGGATCACGTCGTTGGTGGCGGCGATCGCGGCGAGCGCACGTTCGGCCTGCTCGCGCGCGCTCGACGCTCCCGACTGCACCAACCCGGCAACCTCGCGCGCGGACACTCCCCGGAAATCGGTCATGCCGGCGACCGTAGATCAAGTCGGTCAGCTGGCGCCGAGGCGGGCCGCGACGCCAGAGGTGGCAACGACCGGAGGCAGGGAGCTGCGTCCTCGCGCGAAGTGGTTGACGGAGCAGGTGACGAGGGGACGATCAGCGTGCGAAACGGCTAGCGTGGAAGCGTTTCCATGTACGGCGCAAGCATGGCGCCCGGGAGCTGACCAGCGGAATGGACTCTGAGGGGATGAGCGGTGGCCGACAAGGTGACGCTAGATGACGTCGCACGCCTCAGCGGTGTGTCACGGGCGGCCGCGTCCCGCGCGCTGAACGGTCGCCCAGGCGTCCGCGACGACATCCGCGAACGCGTCAACCGGATCGCTGACAATGTTGGTTTCCGACCAAACCGGGCGGCCCGCAACCTGGCATCGGGCCTGTCGTCGGTCATCGGCCTGGTGATCCCTACCGACGACCTCAAAGTCGACCCCTACGGCGCCGCGATCACCCACGCGGTGGGCCGCGCGGCTGCCGCCCGCGACCTCGGCTTGATGCTCCACCTTGCCGCTGACGTGCCCGGCCAGACCGTGCATCACATCCTGCGCGACGGCCTCATCGACGGCCTGCTGATCAGTTCGGTGGCGGTTGGCATGCGATGGGTCGACGAGCTGTTCGACTCGAGCCTGCCGACCGTGCTGATCGGAACACATCCGGTGCGTACCGACCTCGTCAGCGTCGACGTCGAGAACGTCGAGTCGGCAGCGGCGGCAGTCGACCACCTCTTCGAACAGGGCTGTACCCGCGTCGGCTGCATCACCGGGCCGCTCGATCGCGCCGACGCCCGGGGACGTCTCGCCGGCTACCGCCTGGCGCACACCCGAGCCGGCAGGGACGTACCCGAGCACCTGATCGTGCCCGGCGACTTCAGTCGGCCGTCGGGCGCCCGCGCCGGCCTGGCGCTGCTCGAAGCCGGTGCCGACGGGATCTTCGCCTCCAACGACGAAATGGCGGTCGGCGCGATGTGGACCCTGACCCGGCGCGGCAGCCGCGTGCCCGACGAGATCTTGTTGATGGGCTTCGACGGCACCGCCCTCGACGAGTTCCACGAACCCACCTTGTCGAGCGTGGCCCAGCCGTTCGATCAGCTCGGACGCGCCGCAGTCGATCTGCTCGTCGCGCTCGTCGAGGGCCGCACGGATGTCACCTCCGTATCGATCGTCCCCGCTCTGGTGAAAGGAGGGTCGTCCGACCACCCGTCGTCAGGACGCCCGCTGCTGGGCCGAGAACCGCACGTTCCCGGCCCAGCTGTCTCCCACCCGACATGACCGATCCGCTGTTGACCTTCACACAACCTCAGCTCAGCAACATCAGCAAGGAGACAACCCAGATGCTACGTACAAAGGCCCCGCGGTGCGTCCCCACGGGCCTCGTCGATGTCGCGTTCCTCGCCGCCGCCTGCAGCAACGACGACGCAGACGGGTCGACGGTCCGGGCTACCAGGCGCCGGGGGTGACCGTGTTGACCTTCACCGGGGTGAGGATCACGTGGTAGCGCTGGGCGTCGCCGTCGATCGCGTCGACGTCGAAGCCGGGTAAGAACGCGCGGGTCCACGACTTGTCAGGGTCGGCCACCAACTCGGCGTCGGCGCGCACCTCGATCGTGCGGTATGGGTTGGCCGGGTCGATCATGAACACCGTGGCCTGCGGTCGCGCCGACAGGTTGCGGAACTTCTGGCGCCCGTCGTTGATGCTCGTGTGGATCTTGCCGTCGGCTTCGAGCCGCACGTTGACGGCGGTGGCCTGCGGGTAGCCGTCGGGGCCCACGGTGGTGAGCGCGACGACACCGTCGAGCAGGTCGGCGTGCGAATCGGGAATGGTCGCCATGTCTGATCGGAACCGTGGCGGCCGAGGCGATATTCCTGGCGCGCCCACTCCGTGACCGCGCAACGGACAGATGTACGCTCTGTGGCCGTGAGTGCCCCCCTGCCTCCCCCGGCGTCCCTGCGCGAGCAAGCCATCGTCCTCGTCCACGGTGCGTGGGTGGGCGAGTGGAGTTGGCTGCCGGTCGTACCCCTGCTTCAGGCCAGCGGGCGGCCGGTCTACAACGTGTCGCTGACCGGGCAAGGCGCCCGGCGCCATCAGGGCGGCGCCCACATCACCATCGCCGACCACGTGGCCGACGTCGTCGGCGTCATCGACACGTTCGACCTGAGCGGCGTGACGCTCGTGGGTCACAGCTACGGCGGCCGGGTCATCACCGCCGCCGCCCCGCACGTCGCCGAGCGCCTCGGCGCGATGGTGTACCTCGACGCCCACGCCCCCACCGCGCCCGATGCGGGTCAGCCACCCGAGCGGGTGGCGATGGCCGAGGACAACGGCGGGCTGCTGCCGTTCACGGGGTACGACCACGACGTCGACCAATTGCCCACCGACGAGGCCCGGAGGTGGTTCCGCGAGCGCACCGTGGCACACCCGTTCCAGACGTTCGTGGCCGACTGGCAACGGCCGGTACCGCCCGGCGTGCGACCCACCTACGTGTTCGCCACCGACAGCCCCGGCACCCGCTTCGGCGGCTACGCCGAAGGCGCCCAGGCCGACCCGACCTGGCGCTACGTGGAACTCGCCGGCCCCCACTTCCTGATGTTCAGCCACCCCGACGAAGTCGCCGACATCATCCTGAATGCCTGAGGGGCGTGGTCTCGATACACCGCCTGGCGGCGGCACTCGACCACCTTGGGTGAAGGTCGTCGAGTGGCGCACCCGCGGCGCAGCCGCCACTGCGTTGTATCGAGACGACGCTGCCGGCTACGACCAGATGCGGGTGGCCATCGCCACGGTGTGTTCGAGCTTGGCCCATTGCTGGTCGGGGGTGAGGTCGTTGCCCTCGATCGTCGAGGCGAAGCCGCACTGCGGCGACAAGCAGCACTGGTCGAGCGATACGAACCTGGTCGCCTCGGCCACCCGTTCAGCGAGTGCGTCGTACGGCTCCAGCTCGGGGCGCTTGCTGGTGATCAGGCCGAGCACCACCGTCTTGTCCGGCGGCACGAAGCGCAGCGGCTCGAACCCACCCGAACGTTCGTCGTCGTACTCGAGGAAGTAGGCGTCGACGTTGAGTTCGTTGAACAGCACCTCGGCCACCGGCTCGTAGCCACCGGACGCGAAGTGGGTGCTGCGGAAGTTGCCGCGGCACAGGTGCACCCCGACCGTGAGGTCGGCCGGGCGCCCGGCGATCGCGGCATTGATCAGCTCGGCGTACGCCCGCGGCAGGTCGTTCGGGTCGTCACCGCGGTCGACCGCCCCCTGGCGCATCACCGGGTCGCACAGGTAGGCGAGGTTGGTGTCGTCGAGCTGGATGTAGCGGCACCCGGCCGCGTAGAGCGCAGCGATCTCGGCCTGGTAGCACGCCGCCAGGTCGGCGAAGAACTCGTCCAGGTCGGGGTACGACTCGATGTCGATTGCCGCCCGGCCACCGCGGAAGTGCACCATCGTGGGCGACGGGATCGACACCTTCGGCGTTTGGGTGGCGACCGAGGCAAGGAACTCGTAGTCGGCCACCTGGATGTCGCGGGCGTGACGCAGCTTGCCGGTGACCGAGATCTTGGGTGGCGTCATGTGCACCGTGTCGGCCGAGTCGGAACTGGACGCGATGTTGCCGGTGACCGTCACCCCGTCGAGCTGTTCGAGGAAGTCGAGGTGGAACCACCGCCGCCGGAACTCGCCGTCGGTGGTGGCCCGCATGCCGGTCGCCTCGAAGCGGGCGACCGCGGCGGTGATCTCGGCGTCCTCGACCGCGCGCAGCTCGGCCGGGCTGATGGCCCCGGCGGCCAGCCGGGCGCGCGCCTCGTGGATGGAGGGCGGGCGCAGCAGGCTGCCGACGTGGTCGGCGCGGAACGGTGGGTCGAGCGGCGAACGGCGATCGGACATGCCGCGAGCATGGCAGCGCAGCCGTTTGGTGGACGAGACGTGCACGCGCAGAGTTCGCCTAGCGGACAATTGTCCGCATATCGTATGAGCCCGTCAGCACGGGTCTGGGCGACCGTGCTCGCAATCTTTCGGCTCGCAACTCGCGAAGGGGACAACCAATGGGGATCCAGCAACTGTTCGACGTGTCCGGGCTGGGCGTCGTCGTCACCGGTGGGGCGAGCGGGCTCGGGCTCGCCTACGCCGAGGCGCTCGCCGAGGGCGGCGGGCGGGTCACCATCCTCGACCTCGACGCCGACCGGATCGAGCGTGAGGTCGCCCGCCTCACCGAGGCGGGGCTCGACGTGCGCGGCGCCCAGGTCGACGTCACCGACCACCCGCGGCTCGACGCCCTGGTCGACGAGGCCGCCGAGCGGTACGGCCGGCTCGACGTGATGTTCGCCAACGCCGGCGTCGACCCCGGCCCCGGGTTCGCCGCAGCGTGGGACGGCAAGGGCCGCAACCCCGAAGGTTCGCTCGAGAACTACACCACCGAGCGTTGGCAGCGGGCGATCGACGTCAACCTCACCGGCCTGTTCGCCGCCGCACGCGCGGCGGCACGCCACATGAAGCCGCAGAACTCGGGGCGGATCGTGTTCACCACGTCGGTCGCCGGGCGCAAGAACGAGTCGGTGATCGGCGCCGCCTACATGGCCGCCAAGGCCGGCGGCGCCCACCTGATGCGCAACATCGCGCTCGAACTGGGCCCGTACAACATCGCCGTCAACGCGATCGCCCCCGGCTGGTTCGTCACCAACATCGGCGGTGGGCACGCCCACAACCCCGACTCGCAAGCGGCGATGGCCCGCGTGATCCCGATGCACCGTGTCGGCTGGCCCGACGACATCAAGGGTCTCGCCGTGTTCCTCGCCTCGCCGGCCAGCGCCTACATCACCGGCGTCGAGATCACGATCGACGGCGGCTGGCGGCTCGGCCGCTCCGACTGATCACACCGACGAGTTCCACAGGAGGTCTCATGCCCGCTTTCGACTTCGGCCAGCCCACGCGGGGCGTGATGCAAATGGCCTACATCTGCCCCGACATCGAGGCCGCGATCGACCACTGGGTCGGCGAACTCGGCATCGGGCCGTGGTTCTTGCTCGACGACTTCACTGGCGTCGACCCCGTGTACCGCGGGGCGCCGTGCGAGGCGCACGTGAAACTGGCGATGTCGTTCGCCGGGCACATGCAGGTCGAACTCATCCAGCCCAAGGACGACCACCCGTCGGTGTATCGCGAGGCCGCCGACGCCCGCGGGTGGGGCTTCCACCACTACGGGTTCGCGACGTCCGACTTCGACACCGACCTGGCCGACTACACCAACCGCGGCTACGACGTCGCCTTCCAGTGCGGGGTGCCTACCGGCGGCTCGGTCGCCTATCTCGACACGAACGGCGCGTTGCCCGGGTACCTGGAACTGATCGAGGCCGGGCCCGGCATGGAGGCCGCGTTCACGAACTTCTGGAAAGCCTCGATCGGCTGGGACGGCAGCGACCCGGTGAGGTCGTTCGCATGAGGGCCGTCCGCTATCACGGCACCCGCGACGTGCGGGTGGAGGAGATCGAGCCGCCCGAGGTGCGGCCCGGCACCGTCAAGGTCGCCCCCGAATGGTGCGGTATCTGCGGCAGTGACGTGCACGAGTACCTCGCCGGCCCCGAGACCATCCCCACCGCCGGCAACCCGCACCCGATCACCGGCGAGGCGGCGCCGATCGTGCTCGGCCACGAGTTCGCCGGTCGCGTGGTGGAGGTGGGCGCGGGCGTGACCGGGGTGGCCGTGGGCGACCCGGTAGCGATCGAACCGATCATCCGCGACACCACGTGCCGCTACTGCCAGAACGGTGACTACAACTACTGCCCGTCGATCGGATTCCACGGCTTGAGCGGCGGCGGGGGCGGGCTGGCCGAGTTCACCGTCGTACCCGAGTACATGGTGCACCGGCTGCCCGACTCGCTCCCCACCGACATCGGCGCGCTGATCGAGCCGCTGGCGGTGGGCTGGCACGCCGTACGGCGGGCCGAGTTCGAGCCCGGCCAGACCGCGCTCGTGGTAGGCGCCGGGCCGATCGGCCTGGTGACGTTGCTGGCACTCAAGGACGCCGGGGCGAGCTTCGTCGCGGTTGCCGAATTGTCGCCGGCGCGCAAGCTCAAGGCCGAGCAGATGGGTGCCGACCTGGTGCTCGACCCGTCGGTCGACGACGTGGTCGGCATCATCCAGGCGCGCACGGCATCAGGCCCCGGCGGCCCGGGCGCCGACGTCACGTTCGACGCGTCCGGGCACCAGGCGACGCTGACGCTCGCGCTCCAGGCGGTGCGCAAGCGCGGCCGGGTGGTGAACATCGCCCTGTGGGAGCACCCGGCCACGATCGACATGTTCCAGTTCCTCTTCACCGAGGCGTCGCTCACGTCGAGTTGCGCCTACGCCAACGACCACGCGGCCGTGATCGACGCGCTCGCCTCGGGACGGATCGACGCGTCGCCATTGATCACGAAGCGGATCGAGCTGGAGCAGGTGGTGTCGGAAGGGTTCGAGTCGCTGGCCACCAGCCGTGATCGCGACGTCAAGATCCTCGTCCGGCCGTGACGAATCGTCCCGGATACCGGTCCGACATTGCGTTCCTCCGCAACGACCACTAATGTACACATTGCGCGCAGGTGTTCGCATTGCGAACTTTCAGGGGTCCTGCGGCCGATCCAGGGGAGCATCGTGACCGCCACGTTCACGAAGACGCATCACGACATCAACGGCATCGACACGGCCGTGCTGACGGCCGGCACCGGCGACCCGGTGGTCTTCTTCCACGGCGCCGGCACCGCCAGCGGGTTCGACTGGCTGCTGCCGATTGCCGAGAACTTCCACCTGATCGTCGCCAACCATCCCGGCTTCGGCGCCTCGGGCGACCCGGCGTTGCCCGGCATCGACCACCTCGTGCGCCACCACCTCGACGTACTCGACCGGCTCGGCATCGACACGTTCCACCTCGTCGGGCAGTCGATGGGCGGCTGGGCCGCAGCCACGCTGGCCTCGTACTCCACACACCGCCTGGGCAAGCTCGTGCTCATCGCCCCCGTCGGCCTCGACGTCCCCGAGCACCCCACCGTCGACCTGCTGAGCATCGCCCCCCAGGACGTGCCCGGATACCTCACCACGCAGGTCGAGGCGATCTTCGGGCCGCCCGACGCACCACCGCCACCGCCCGAATTCCTCGCCGCCCGCCAGCGCGAGTTCGAATCGTGGGCCACCACCCAGACCACCGGGCTCACCCACACGTCGGGGCTCGGGCGCTGGCTGCACCGCATCGACGTACCCACCCTGGTGTTGTGGGGCGACGCCGACCGGCTGGTGCCGTTCGGTCAGGCCGCAGTGTGGGCGGCGGCGCTCCCGCAGGCCACCGTGCAGGCCGTGCCCGGGGCGGGTCACCTGTTGTTCGAAGAACGTTCCGACGCGGCCTCACTGGTCGCCGAATTTCTGCGCGGGTAGTCAGGGGGCTCCCGCGCCGAACCGATCAGGCCGCCCGGCCCGGTCACCACACCGCCCGTCTCCGGGCACCAACTCAGATGGGGGAAACCATGAGCAGTACGACGAACACGTCGCACCGCCCGACCAAGAGGCTCGCGGCCGCGTTGGCCGCGACCGCCCTCGTGGTCGCGGCCTGCGGTGGCGACGACGACGACAACGGCGGCAGCGCCACCGATGCCCCGGCACCCACCGAGGCGCCGGCTCCAACCGAAGCTCCGGCACCGACCGAGGCACCACCGGCAACCGACGACGGCGGCGGCGAGGCCCCGACCGGGATGATCCAGAAGCCAGGCGAGTGCGGCCTGGGCACCGGCGAGGCCGCCACCGGCGAGCCGATCAAGATGGGGGCGATGGCGACCACGGCCGAGGGGTACGTGTTCGACTGGATTCCCAAGATGACGAAGATCTACTACGACTGCGTCAACGCCAACGGCGGCATCAACGGGCGGCCGATCGAGCTGACCATCCTCGAAGAGCAACTCGACCCGGCACAGGTCGAGTCACTGGCGATCCAGCTCGTCGAGCAGGAGCAAGTCGTCGGCATCACCGGCAGCACCTCGGCGATCGAGTGCGACGTCAACGACGGGTACTACACCCAGTTCGGCATCCACCCGCTGATCGCCGGCGTCGCCCCGACGTGCTTCACCAGCCCGAACTGGTCGGCCGTCAACATGGGCCCGTACTACTCGAACCTGGGTGCCGCCCAGGCCGCGATCCGTATGGGCGCCACCGGCAAGCTGGTGGTGATCTCACCCGACGAGCCCGGCATGGACTTCAACAACCAGGGCGCGATCGAGTACGCCGAGTCGCAGGGCCTCGAAGGTATCGGCCTCACCACCGACACGCCGATCGCCGACCCGGCCGGGTTGGCGCAGCGGTTGGTCCAGGAAGCCGGCCCCGGTGGTGCCGTGGTGCTCAACTTCGTGCCGCCGGTCGTGCTGCCGGTGCTCCAGGCGATCGACGAGCAGGGCCTGATCGACTCGGTCGTATGGGCCAGCTCCACCCCGCCCAACGACAACAGCGTGGCGGCCGCCCTGAGCAGCGCATGGGACGGCAAGTTCTTCATCAACGCCGAGTTCGACGTGCTCGATTCCGGCGAGCCCGACAACGTCCACATGGTCGCGCTGCACACCGACGGGGGGGCCGACTTCCCGATGGGTGCGTTCCCGCAGATGGGCTACCTGGTCGGGCGGATCGCCACCGAAGCACTGCTGTCGATCGACGGCGAGGTCACCCGCGAGAGCTTCAACCAGGCACTCGAGCAACTGACCGGGTTCGAGAGCGACCTGCTGTGCAAGCCGTGGTACTACAGCAGTGGCCTCGCGGTGGGCAACGTCGGCAACAACGCCGACCGCACGGTCACCCCCGACGGCGACGTGATGGTGCTCGCCGAGGACTGCTTCGACATCGCCGAAGTCCCGTCGAACCCGCTTGCCGAGATCCGCGCCGCGGAAGCAGCGCGGGGAGGCTGACCCAGTGACGTTCACCCCGGTGGTGCGAGTACAGAGACAGCCCGAGGTCACGCGCGGTGCCTGACCTCAAGCCGTTCATCGTGATCGGCTTGGCGCTCGGTGGCGTGTACGCCATGTCGGGCGTCGGGCTGGTCGTGCTGTACCGCACCACCGGGGTGCTCAACCTGTTCTACGGAGCGGTGGGCGCGCTCGGCGCGATCACCGCGTGGGACCTGATCACCAACCACGGCTGGAACGACTGGCTCAGCTTCGGGCTGGTCATCGTTCTCGGCGGGGTGCTCACGCTGCTGTACGGATGGTTCTTCGGGCCACCGCTCGCCGACCGCGACCCGCTCGTGAAAGCTGCCGCGTCGCTCGGGTTCGCGCTAATCCTGCTCGGCTTCATGCAGTGGCAGTGGACCGAGGACGCGCGCAGCCTGCCGTTGCCCACCAGCCGCATGCGGTACGTCAACGGCTGGCTCAACATCAACTGGACGCAGGGCATCGCGATCATCTTCCCGATCGTGCTCACGTTCGTCACCGTGATGTTCCTCAACCGCACCAAGCTCGGCACGGCCATGCGCGCGCTCGCCGACAACCGCGACAACGCGGCGCTGTTGGGGGTGCCCGTCCGCCGGGTCGAGGCCGCCGCCTGGTTCGGCTCGGGCCTGGTGTTCGGCATCTCCGGCCTCCTGCTGTCGGCGCTGGTTGCGCTCGTGCCCGGCCCGCTCACGTTCACGATGCCGATCGCCGCGGTCGCGGCGGCCCTGGTCGGCCGGCTCGAATCGCTGTGGGCCACGCTCGGCGCGGCGTTCGTGATCGGGTTCGTGCAGGCCGAACTGAACGCGTTCGCCTCGCTCGCCGACTACCGCAACGCCACCCCGTTCGTCTGCGCGATCGCCGTATTGCTGTGGTTCGGATGGCGCGGCAACGTCGAGGGGCGGGTGGCCTGATGGCCGACGTGGGCACGCTTCCCGAGGCCGCCGACGCGGCCGCCACCGCCCCCGGCGCGGCACCAGCCGGCGCGCCCACGGTCGACACGCGGTTGCCGTCGATGTGGACCGCGCTGACACCCACCCGGGCCGTCACCAGCACCGCGGTGCTGGCGTTCGCCCTGTTCGGGTTACCCGCCCTGCTGAACGCCTACTGGATGCAGATCCTGATGACGATGGTGTTCTACAGCGCGGTCACCGTCGGCCTCAACGTGCTGGTCGGACGGGTCGGCATGTACTCGCTGTGCCAGATCCCGCTGGTCGCCGCCGGCGTGTGGTTCGCCCTGCGGGTCAAGCAGGAGGTCGACCTGCCGTTCCCCGTGCTGCTGCTCGTCACCGGCCTGCTCACCAGCCTGGTCGGCGTGGTCATCGGGCTGCCGGCGCTGCGCCTGAAGGGTCTCTACCTCGCCCTCATCACGCTGATGGGGGCCGGGGCGATCACGCTCATGCTGAGCGTCGTCAAGCTGCCCAACGGGGGTGGCGGGTTCTGGGGGTTCGACCGCAGCATCGCCTCGGGCGTGATCCGGCTCGGCCGGCCGTCGGTCGCCACCACCGACGTCGCCTACTACCGCTACACGCTGATCGTCGTGGCGATCCTGTTCGTGCTGTTCGCCTGGCACCTGCGCGGCAAGCCCGGCCGGGCCTGGGCGGCGATCCGCCAAAGCCAGGTCACCGCCGTGGCGGCCGGCGTCAACACCACGCTGTACAAGCTGTGGGCGTTCGCCCTGTCGGCATTCGCGGCGGGTATCGGCGGGGCGATGATCGCCGCCGGACCGGGCGGCGTGTCGGTCTCGCAGTTCCCGGTCGAGGGGTCGATCCTGTTGCTCGCGGTGGTGCTGATGGGCGGCGTGTACTCGATCTGGGGCGCCGTCGTCGCGGCCTTCTTCCTGCGCGTGTTCCCGCGCCTCCTCGACCAGAAGCTCGGGTTGCCGTCCGAGATCCTCACGATGCTGTTCGGCGTCGGGATCATGCAGGTCCTGATGGCCAACCCGGCCGGCATCGTTTCCGACCTCGAGAAACTGCTGCGCAAGCTGGGCGGCCTGGGCACCAAGCTGATCGGGCGGGGCGCCCGATGATCGCCGTCACCAACCTCACCGTGCGGTTCGGCGGGGTCACGCCGATCGACGCCATGACCGTTTCGATGGACGTCGGCGTGAACGGCCTGATCGGGCCGAACGGCGCCGGCAAGACCACGTTCTTCAACGTGCTGTCGGGCTTCGTGCGCCCGGCCGAAGGGTCGGTCTCGGCGTTCGGCGACGACCTCGTGGCGATGCCCGACTTCCAGCGTGTCCGTTGGGGCTTGCGGCGCACGTTCCAGACCGAGCAGGCGATCGCCAGCATGACCGTGTTCGAGAACATCCTGCTGGTGCTGGAACACTCGGGCTCTCCCGCCGGCAAGCGCCGCGCCGATGTGCTCGCGGCTGCCGAGTTCGTCGGGCTCGGCGGGCTCGTGAACCGCCCGGTGGCCTCGCTCGGCGCGGCCGAACGGCGGCTCGTCGAGGTCGCCCGTGCGGTCGTCGGTTCACCGCGCCTGGTGCTGCTCGACGAACCGGCCGCGGGCCTGCCCGACGAGGAGACCCGCGAACTCGGCACGGTGATTCGCCAGATCCCCGACGTCACCGGAGCGCTGACCATCCTCGTCGACCACGATATGGATCTCGTCCAGGCCGTGTGCAGCCACGTCGCCGTGCTCGACTTCGGCCACGTCATCGCCACCGGCCCCACCGCCGAGGTGCTCGACGACCCGCGCGTCATGGCCGCCTACCTGGGCACCGAGGAGGTCGGGGCATGACCCTGCCGGTGACTACCGACCACACGCTCAACGTCAGCAACCTGCACGTCACGCGCGGCGACCGGCCCGTGTTGCACGGCGTGTCGCTCGACGTGCCGCCCGGCGAGATCACGGCCCTGCTGGGCCCGAACGGCGCCGGCAAGTCGACGCTGGTACTGGCGATCGGTGGCGTGCTCAAGCCCACCACCGGGGCGATTCGTATCGGCGACCGCGACCTCACCAAGCAGAAGCCCGAGAAGGTTCGCGCGGCGGGTGTGGCGGTGGTGCCCGAGGGGCGCCGGCTGCTGCCCAACCTCACCGTGGCCGACAACCTCAAGGTCGCCACCTACAGCCTGCCGGGCGCCGAAGCAGAGGCCGGCATCTCCGGGGCGCTCGACCTGTTCCCCGAACTGAACAAGCGGATGACGTCGGCCGCCCGCTCGCTGTCGGGTGGCGAGCAGCAGATGGTGGTGATCGCCCAGGCGCTGGCATCCAGCCCGAAGACCCTGGTGGTCGACGAGCTCTCGTTGGGGCTCGCCCCGGTCGTGGTGAAGCGCATGATGCCGGTGCTCGAACGCGTCGCCGAGGGCGGCGTCGGTGTGTTGTTGATCGAGCAGTTCGCCCACGTCGCGCTCGCGCTGGCACAGACTGCCCACGTCATCGAGGGCGGACGCATCCACTACTCGGGCACCGCGGCCGCGCTTGCCGACGACCCCGAACTGCTCAAGCAGGCCTACCTCCTCGGCGCGTAGCAGCGCCGCCGTTCCCCTGAAAGGACCCACGATGCCCATCACCGTGAACCCCGAACTCCGGGCCAACTCCGACCTTGCCCAGCGGGCCAAGACGCTCGTGCCGCTGCTCGACGAACACGCCCAGTGGACCGATGAGCAGGGTCGCCTGCACGACGACGTCGTCGCCGCCTTCCACCGCGAGGGCATGTTCCAGATGTGGGTACCGAAGGAACTCGGCGGGTTCGAACTCGACCCGGTCGAGTCGCTCGACGTCCTCGCCCTCAGTTCGTACGGTGACTCGTCGGCCGGGTGGGTGCAGATGGCGGCGTGCCTGTCGATCGGCACCGGCGCGGCGTACCTGGGCGACGCGGCGGTCGCCGCACTCTTCCACGACGGCAAGTACCCGGTGATCGCCGGGCAGGGCACGCGCCCCGGCAGCGCCGTCACGGTCGACGGCGGGCATCGCATCACCGGCGAGTGGAGCTTCGCCTCGGGCCTGCTGCACGGCGACCACATCCACACGCTCGTCATCACCGACCAGGGCGAGGGGCGCATCTGCGTGCTGCCCGTCGACCAGCCCGGCGTCGACCTCAAGCTCGACAGCTGGGACGTGATGGGCCTGCGCGGCACCGGCTCGATCGACTACACGATCACCGACGTGTTCGTGCCCGAGGACTACTCGCACTTCGCCTTCACGGTCGAGCCCAAGCGAGGCGGCAACATCTACCGGTCGGGCATCATCGGCACCGCCCTGATCTGCCACTCGGGCTGGGCGATCGGTGTCGGCCGGCGCCTGCTCGACGAACTCGAGGCCTACGCCCAGGCCAAGGTCGGCCGGCCCGGCTCGCTGGCCGACAGCGACGCGTTCCTCCAGAAGCTCTCCAAGCTCGAAGGCACCTACCGGGCCGGCAAGGCGTTCGCGTACGAAGCGTGGGCCGATGCGACCGAGACGATGCTCGCCGGCAAGCCGCTGTCGCTGCGCCAGAACTCGCTGATCCGCCTGGCGCTCGGACACGTCACCGATGCCCTCGCCGAGGTCGCCAACGGTGTGTACGCGCTGTCGGGCACCACCGGCCTGCGCCGCGGCACCATCCAGCGGCTCGTGCGCGACGTCCACGCCGGCACCCAGCACGTCACCAGCGGCCCCGGCATGTGGACCAACGTCGGCAAGGAATTGCTCGGCCAAGGCGCCGGCAAGCAATGGATCCTCCTCGACCTCGTCGACGCCTGACACGGCGTGGTTTCGACAGGCTCAACCACCGGTGGTTGAGCCTGTCGAAACCACCTACAACCCCAGCGCGCCACCGGTGGTTGAGCCTGTCGAAACCACCTACAACCCCAGGACGCCGATGGCGTTGTCCTTCATGATCTGGGCTCTTGCGGCGTCGGGGACGTCGAGGGTGGCGAAGTCGCGGATCCAGCGTTCGGGGTCGATCACGGGGTAGTCACTGCCGAACAGGAACTTGTGGCTCAGATAGCTCGAGAACGCTCGCACCAACTGGGGGGCGAAGTACTTCGGTGACCAGCCGGACAGGTCGATGTAGACGTTGCCCTTGTGGGTGGCCATCGAGATCGCCTCGTCCTGCCACGGCACCGACGGGTGGGCGAGGATCACCGTGAGGTCGGGGAAGTCGGCGGCCACGTCGTCGATCAGCATCGGCTGGCTGTAGCGCAGCTTGAGCCCGCGCCCACCCGGCATGCCCGCCCCGATGCCGGTCTGGCCGGTGTGGAACACCGCCGGTACACCGGCGGCGTCGATCGCCGCGTAGATCGGATACACCGCCGGGTCGTTCGGAGCGAAGGCCTGCATCGTCGGGTGGAACTTGAACCCGCGCGCCCCGGCCGCGGCCAGCGCCTGCACCTGCTCGACCGAGCGCTCGACCTGAAGCGGGTCGACCGAACCGAACGGGATCAGGACGTCGGCAAACTCGCCGGTCACGCGCTCGACGATCTCCATGCTCGACAGCGCCGGGTGCCCCATCGCCGTCGTCGAGTCGACCGTGAACACCACCGCCGCCATGTTCAAGGCGCGGTACTTGTCGGCGATCCGCTCCAGCGTGGGCGTACGGTCGGCGCCCGACTTGAAGTACGCGGCCGAGGCGTCGAGCAGCTCCTGGTCGAGCGAGAAGCAGCCGTGCCCGTCACACTCGACGTGGACGTGCGTGTCGATCGCGGTCAGCGAGGCGGCGTCGATGGTCATCCGGGGGTCTCCTCCAGGCGGGTGCGGGCGTAGGCGACGTAGGCGTCGAGGGCGGGCGGGTTGAGTAATGCGTCGCGGCTGGCGACCGCCTCGGGCGCGACGCCCTGGAGGATCTTCTTCACCGGCAACTCCAGCTTCTTGCCGGTCAGGTTGAGCGGCACGTCGTCGACGCCGACGATCGAGTCGGGCACGTGGCGCGGCGACAGCTCGGCCTTGAGCAGTGCCCGCAGCTCGGCCTTCAGCGCGTCGTCGACCGCGTAGCCGTCCGACGGCACGACGAACAGGATCAGCTCGCCGGCGCCGCCGTCGGGGTCGTCGAGGTGTACCACCAGGCTGGTGGCGACCGCCGCCAGCTCGTCGACCACCCGGTAGAACTCGCCGGTGCCCAGCCGCACCCCGCCGCGGTTGAGCGTCGCGTCGGAGCGTCCGGTGACGTTGCACGCCCCGTTCGGCTCGAAGACGATCCAGTCGCCCTGGCGCCACGCGCCCGGGTACCGGTCGAAATAGGTGCCGAGGTAGCGCTCGCCGCCCGGGTCGTTCCAGAACCCGACGGGCATCGACGGCATCGGCTCGGTGATGACCATCTCGCCGAGTTCGCCCACCACCCGGTTGCCGTCGGCGTCGAACGCGTACACGGCGGTGCCCAGGCACGGGCCCGAGATCGCGTTGGCCCACACCGGCAGCAGCGGGTTGCCCTGCACCATGCCCGAGCACACGTCGGTGCCGCCCGAACCGTTGATCAGTTCCACGCCGAGCGACTCGACCAGCCAGCGGGCTGTGTCGGGCGGTAGTGGCGAGCCGGCCGTGCAGACGCGTGTCAGGGCGAGGCCCTCGATCGCGGTGAGGTCGAGCTCGGCCTTGCGGCACGCCGCCAGGTAGTTCGGGCTGAGGCCGAGCAGCGTGGCCTTGAGCTGGGCGGCCAGCTTCCACTGGCTGACCACCTCGGGGTAGGCCGGGTTGCCGTCGAGCATCACGATCGACGCGCCGGTCAGCAGCACCGACACGAGCGCGTTCCACATCATCCACGCCGTGGTGGTGAACCACATCAGCCGATCGCCCGGCCCGAGGTCCCACTGGAGAGCAAGGTTCTTCAGGTGTTCCAGCAGGATGCCGCCGTGGCCGTGCACGATCGCCTTCGGCAGGCCGGTGGTGCCCGACGAGAACAAGATGCACAGCGGGTGGTCGAAGCCCACCTGGGCGAACTCGAGTGGGGCGGTGTGGGCGATCAGCTCGGCCCACCCGACCAGCCGTACGCCGTCGGGCAGGGTCGCCGGGTCGATCGGGTCGCGTCCGTACGGCACCTCGACCACGATCCGCGCGGTGGGCAGCGCGGCCGCGATCGCGGCGGTCTGCTGGCGGCGGTCGACGTACTTGTCGCCGTACATGTAGCCGCCCACCGACAGCAACACGGTGGGGTCGATCTGGGCGAACCGGTCGACCACCGCCCGGTCGCCGAACTCGGGTGCGCACGCAGCCCACGTGGCACCGAGGCTGGCGCACGCCAGGAACGCAACGAGCGTCTCGGGGATGTTCGGCAGGTAGCCGACGACGCGGTCGCCCGGCCCCACGCCGAGCGCGGCCAGGCCGGCCCGGGCACGGGCGACCTGCTCGGTCAGCTCGCCATAGGTCAGTTCAAGCGGCTCGCGGGTCTGCGAGATCGCCACCACCGCGGGCGCGTCCGACGGGAACCGTCCACCGACGATGTGCTCGGCGTAGTTCAGGCGGGCGCCCTCGAACCACCGCGCACCGGGCATCTCGTGTGTGTCGAGCACCCGCTCGTAAGGTGCCGAGGCGCGCACCTCGAAGTAGTCCCACAGCGAGGCCCAGAACGCCTCGATGTCGGCGATCGACCAGGCGTGCAGGTCACCGAAGCCGTCGAACCGCAGCCCGCGCTCGCGTTCGAGCCAACCGAGGTAGTGCCCCAGCCGGGTGGTGGTGCGGGCGTCGGGGGCGGGCCGCCAGATCGGTGCCGCGCCAAAGGCGATATCGGTCTCCATGAACTCCCTCTCGAACCGGTCGGCGCCCCTGTTCGCCACCGACTGGTCTACCACCAGCCGCGCCAACAACCCGAGCCGGACCCACACTCGCGACGGTGGCAACGACCGGCTCAACCACCGGGGTCCAGGTGGTTGAGCTTGTCGAAACCACCCCCCGTCAGCGGTTCAGGGCGCGTTCGAGTTGGGCCTTGTTCATCGACGAGCGGCCTTTGATGTTGCGTTGCTTGGCCTCGTTGTACAGCTGCCGGTATGTCCGCCCGCCAGGGCCGCTTTGCGAGCGCAGCCCGCCCCGGCGACCCGACGAGATGTCGTCGGTGGACGAGCGGCTCGACTCACGCGCTTCACCGTGGCGCGCACGCTCCTTGTTCACTGTCCGCGCAGCAATCTCCTCGGCGGTGTCCTTGCTCTCCCCGCGCTCGCGGAGGCTGCCCTTGATGTGTTCGTACTGTCGTTCGCGCTTGGCGCTCCAGGCTCGTTGTGGCATGCCGCGCGAGTACCCGTGCCGGGCCGCGATTGAACCGGGTCCATGCCGGGTACTCCGCCCGTATGGAAGGTGTCACGGACACGGATCGGCCGCTCACGTTGCGCGAGTGGGCGCAGGGACTGGCCCCAGGGCTCGATGTCGTCTCGGCATCCGGCCCCGAGGCGGCACTTGAGGCCGGCGACCTGGTGGCGATCTTCCCCACTGCCGAGGCGGCACGCTCCGTCGTGCTCAGCTGGGAACGGATCGAAGCAGCCGACGCCGCGGTGGGGTTCATCGCGCTCGGTACCGCGCCCGACCGCCAGACCGAGCTCGATCGGCCGACGGGCGTCGACCCGGAGGGGGTCGCCGGGCACACGGCCCGGCGCGTGCTGAAAGGCGCCCTGCCGGGCGCATTCGTGGGTGCCGCCGCGGTGGGAACGACGGTCGCCATCACCTCGGGGAGCGGGGCAGCCCTCGTAGGCGCGGGGCTCGGCGGTGCCGCGTTCGGCGCGGTGGCCGGCGGCGTCATGGCGATGGTCAAGGGCACCGGCTGGGGCGAGGCCTATCAACACTCGTTCGTCGATCCCGGCGCCACCGAGATCGCGGTCGCGTCCTTCCACTCCGAAGATGCCGACCACCTCAGCGCGGCCGAGCAGGCAGCCGCCGAGCACCCCGAGGCCCGCCTCGCCCGGGTCACCGCCGACGGCCGAGTCGCCGCCGACCGCTCAACCCACGCGCGATTCGACTAAGGGGGTCAAGCGGGTAGGCGACCACCGCCAAGGTGGTTGAGCCTGTCGAAACCACCGGTCTTCGCGATCTCGGTGGTTTCGACAGGCTCAACCACCTTGGTCGCGGTTACCAGGTTCGGCTGGCGCTGATTTCGACCTGGTCGTCTTGTCGCACGACCTCGACGTGATCGGACACGCGGCGCACGATGCCGAGGCCACGTCCAGTGCGCACCTCCGGTGTCGGAATCTCCCAATCGTCAGGGTCGGCGAGCCGGTCGTCGCCGGGGCTGCGCACCGACACGGTCGCCGAGGCCGAGCCGACCTGGGCCGCCACGTGCACCGGGCCGCGCTCGCCGTCGGCGCCGTACCCGTGCTCGATTGCGTTCGTGACCAACTCGCTGGTCACCAGCACCAAGTCGGCGATCACGTCGCGCGGGACGCGGCCGGCGAACGTGCGCGCCACGAACCGGCGGGCGATCGTGATGCTCGCCGAGTCGGCGACCAGCTCCACCGTCTCGACGTCGGCGCTCATGCGTCCTCCGCTCCGGGCAGGGCGTCGGCGGCGTCACCACCGGCCAGATCGCGCATTCGTTCGAGCGTCGCTCGCAACAGGCGCGACACGTGCATCTGCGAGATGCCGAGCCGCTCGGCGATCTGCGACTGGGACAGGCCCCCGTAGAAGCGCAGTTCCACGATCGTGCGCTCGCGCTCGGGCAACCGGGCGAGTAGCCCGGCGACCGCGTCGCGGTCGTCGACGCCGCCGTATCCCGGGTCGCGTTGGTCGGCCAGCCGGGAGCCGGCCGGTGAGCCGTCGTCGGGGGTGGCATCGAGCGAACCGACCGCACGGGCATCGGTGGCGGCCAACCCGAGCAGCACGTCGTCCCGTGGGACGTCGAGGTCGACCGCGACCTCGTCGACACTGGGGGGCCGGCCGAGCGTGTGGGTCAACCGGTCGATCGCTCCGCGCACCGCGAGGTGCAGTTCCTTGGCGCTGCGGGGCACCTGCACGGCCCAGGTCGCGTCGCGGAAGTAGCGCTTCAGCTCACCTTCGATCGTGCGTCCGGCGAACGCCGCGAACGGCACGCCACGCGCTGGGTCGAACCGGTCGACCGACTTGACGAGGGCCAGCAGGGCAACCTGTTCGAGGTCGTCGTCGCGCCGGGCACCGCGGGCGAACCGGCGGGCGATGTGCACGGCCAGGCCGATGTGCATCTCGACCAGTTCGTTGCGAACCGCCCGCCGCCCGGTACGGCGCCACTCCTCGAACAGCGGAGTGGGATCAGGTGCCATCGCCCGCCGCGGAGCGCTTGATGACGACGAGCGCACCGTCGGCGACATCGAACCCGTCGGCGACCGCATCGATGATGCGGAGCGCGAGCGGGTCGATGTCGGTGCGCGCCAGGGCCGCGGGCGCATCGGCCGCCGCCCGCACCGTGACGGTGCCCGGCTCGGCGACGAAGTGCACCACGACCCGTGTGGCATCGGGCCCGGCGGCGTCGACGACGACGGCCACGACCTCGTCGACCGCCAGGCGCAGATCGTCGAGCTCGTCCACGTTCAGGCCGGCATCGGCGCCCAGGGCGGCGGCGACGAGCCGGGCAGTGGCGGTGTGCCGGTGGCCGAGCGGGAGCACCAGTTCGACAAGGTCGCCGGCGGGCATCGACGTCCGATCGGAGGCAGGGAGGTTCATGGCGCCCGCCAACCTAGTTGCCCTTCGATGCGTCCCGGATGCGTACACGCTGCGGAACTGGTTATCGTGCGAAACATGACCGACTCGGCCGCCCCGCTGACCATCACGCGGACCGAGTCCGGCATTGCCGTCGTCGGCGAGATCGACGCCCACACGGCGCCGGCGGTAGCGGCCGCGCTGGCCGCGGCCGAGCACGAACCGCTGGTGATCGACCTGTCCGGTGTCGAGTTCGTCGACTCGAGCGGCCTACGTGTCCTCCTGGAGGCGCACCAGACCCGCCAGGCCGCGGGCGGCTCGCTCGTCCTGTCGCAACCTTCCCCCGCGGTCCAACGCGTGCTCGACGTCTCGGGCGTCGACGAGTACCTCGACGTCTCTTCCCAACCCGACGTCTGACGCTGCATAGGCCAGGGCTACCCGGGCCGCCACCCCGCGCAAACGTTTCTCCGCGGACCCGGGAGGGAACTGCCGGTGAGATGAAGCGATCTGGCCCGATGGCGCACCCCACGTGGTTCGCCCTGGCGCTGGCCATACCGATGACCGGGGCCGGCTGCGTCGGCCCGCTCGATCGCGACGCGGCCCCGTGTGACGGCGTGCGCGCCGGCGACGTCGAGGCGTTCTTCGCCACGCCGGGCAACCCCCTGTTCGGCGGCGACTACCAGCGCGCCCACCGGCTCGACGACGAGCGCACGTTGTGGACGTTCCAGGACGCGACCCTGCTCGACGCCGCCCACGAGCAGGTGTTCACGCACAACGCCGCCGCGCTTCAAACCGGCGAGTGCTGGACCGTGCTCAACGCCGCCGACGGGTTGCCCTGGCTGCTCGCCGACCAGACCGAGCTCGAGCACCGATGGTTCTGGCCGCTGGGTGGCGCGATGTCGGCCGACGGTGCGACGTTCGGCCTGTTCCTCGCCGAGTTGGTGGAGCGCGGCGAGCACTACCTCGATCACCCCGAGCCGGTCGGTGTCGTGCTGGCCACGCTCGACGCGGCGACGCTCGACGTGGTCGACATCGCCCCCGCCCCAGCCGGGGGCCCGGAGATCTACGGCTGGTCGGTCACCAGCGACACCGACTCGACCTACTTGTACTCGTGGTGTTTGCGCCAGTGGGGCTGGTCCGACACCGGCCACGACCCGGCGTGCACGGGTGACGTGCTGCTGGCCCGGGTGCCGCGCGGTGAACTCACGGCAGCACCGCAGTTCTGGGACGGCGCCGAGTTCCAGCCCGATCCGGCTGGGGCGGTGTCGGTGTTCGACCGTTCCCACGGCGACGTGCGCCCGACCGAGGTGCTCTACGACGCCGACCGGAGCGTGTTCGTCGCCGTGTCGAAGCCGGGCGACTGGTACGGCGACACGGTCTACGTCGACCGCTCGCCCGACCCGTTCGGCCCGTGGACCACGACCGACACCATCACGGTCGCCCCGAAATGCGCGCCCGAGCACTGCAACACGTACTTCGCCTCGTTCGCAGCCGGCGGACGTGAGGGCGACTACCAGATCGCGATCTCGCACAACCGTTGGGACGGCGACGGCTTGGACGACCCGGTGGTGTACCGGCCAACCGTGTTCACCGTCAGCGCCGATGCCAACCTCGACACTGGCGAACCGACGGCGACCACGATCCTGACCTACCCCGACCCGCGCGAGTAGCCCAACCGGGTCTACAGCGTCGTCGGTTCGGGTTCCATCACGAAGTCGAACACCACCTCGGGGCCCGACATGTCGACCACCAGCCCGTCGCGCACACCGAACACGGCATCGGAGTCGAGGTGTGCCGACTCGCGGTCGAACAGGTGCGTGATGATCGGCTTGTGGCCCGGCGCCGTGAGCAGCACGTGGGTGTGCGCGGGGCGGAAGTTGTGACGCCCGCAAGCGCGCAGGATCGCGCCCACCGGCCCGTCGCCGGGAATCGGGTACGGCACCGGGCGCGAGGTGACGAAGTGGTAGCTGCCGTCGGCCCCGGTGGTGAACACCCCGCGCATGTTCATGTCGGGCTGGCCGTCGTCCTGCACGTCGTAGAGGCCATTCGAGGCGCCCTGCCACACGTCGAGTTGGGCACCCTCGATCGGGTTGCCGTCGAGGTCGGTGACGGTGCCACGGAACGTGCGCGGCTCACCACCCGGGTCGTCGGTGACGATCGAGTCGCCCATCTCGCGGAACGGCGCGCCGGGCCGGTGGAACGGCCCGAACACGGTGGGGTCGGTGGTGCCGGGCGCCCCGTTCTGGTTGATCATCTCGACCAGCATCGACGCACCGATCGTGTCGGACAGGAGGATGAACTCCTGACGTTTGTCGTCGCTCATGTGGCCGATCGCGGTGAGCAGGCCGACTCCCGCGAACCACTCCTCGCGGGTGAGACCGACCTCCTCGATGAACGCGAACAGGTGCCGGATCGCCGCCCGGGCGAGCTCTCCGGCGCGCTCGTCGACGGGGTGCGAGTAGGCCTCGAGCACTTGCGCGAGGTGGTCCTTGGTGGTGAACGACATGAGGCTCCCTCTCTGTCAGGTCGATTCGATGACGACGGCGATGCCCTGGCCGACGCCGATGCACATCGTCGCCAGGCCGTAGCCGCCGCCGGTGCGCCGCAGGTGATGGGCCAGCGTGGTCAGGATCCGTGCCCCCGAGGCCCCGATCGGGTGGCCGATCGCGATCGCCCCGCCGTTCGGGTTGACGATCGCCGGGTCGAGCTCGGGCAGCTCGGCCAGGCACGCCAGCGACTGGGCGGCGAACGCCTCGTTGAGCTCGACCGCGGCGAGGTCGCCCCAGCCGATGCCCGCCCGCCGCAACGCCTTGGTCGACGCCTCGACGGGGCCCAGCCCGTACAGGTGCGGGTCGATGCCCGACACGGCCCGGCTGACGATGCGCGCCAGAGGTTCCCGCCCAGTAGTCGCCAGGCCGGCCTCGCTCACCAGCAAGAGCGCTGCCGCACCGTCGTTCATCGGTGACGAGTTGCCGGCCGTGACCGTGCCGCCCTGCTCGGTTGTGCGGAACACCGGCCTGAGTCGGGCGAGCGCCTCGACCGAACTGTCGGCGCGCACGCACTCGTCGGTCGCCAGGTCGGCTCCGTACGGCGCGACGACCTCGTCGGCGAAGTGCCCGGCCGCCCACGCCGCGGCGGCCAGCCGGTGCGAGCGCACGGCGAACTCGTCCTGGGCGTCACGCGTGAGCGAGTACTTGTCGGCGAGGATCTCGGCACCCTCGCCGAGCGCCACGGTCCACTGGGCCGGGTGGCGCGGGTTCACCAGCCGCCAGCCGAGCGTGGTCGAGTGCATCTGCTGGTGCCCGCGCTCGAACGCGACCTCGGGTTTGGTGACCACCCACGGAGCACGGGTCATCGACTCGACGCCACCGGCCACCGTCACGTCGGCGTCACCGACGGCGATCTCGCGGCTGGCCCCGAGCACTGCCTCGAGGCCCGAACCGCACAGCCGGTTGGTAGTGGCTCCGGGCACCGAGGTGGGCAGGCCCGCCAGCAGGGCGGCCATGCGGGCGACGTTGCGGTTCTCCTCACCGGCGCCGTTGCCGTTGCCGAAGTGGACGTCGTCGATGCGGGCAGGGTCGAGGCCGGGGCTGCGGGCGACGAGCGCCTCGATCGCGCCAGCGGCGAGGTCGTCGGGCCGTACTTGGGCGAGCGCCCCACCGATCTTGCCGATCGGCGTGCGGACCGCGTCGACGATGTACACGGGCTGGAGTTCGGTCACTGCGGTCGGTCCCCTCGGAAGGCGGCGTTGAGGAACTGCTCGATCGACGCCGAGTCGGGTGGGCGCACGTTGGCCGCCGCCTCGACGACGATGCGCCGCGCGGCTTCGGCGATGCCGTCGGCGGGCATGCCGATCTCTGCCAGGCTGGTCGGCGCGCCGATCGCGACGGCCAGGTCGTACAGCTCCCCCGGCACCGCTGCCGGGGCGACGCCCAGCGCGGCACCCAGTTGGGTCATCACCGTGGGCATCGCCGGCGCGTTGTAGGCGACCGCGTGCCCGAGCACCACCGCGTTCATGTCGCCGTGGGCCAGGTCGAACATCCCGCCGAGCACATGGCACGTCTTGTGGTGCAACGCGGTGCCTCCCGAGGCGAGCGCGATGCCGGCGAGATAGGCGCCGTACAGCACGTCGCCGCGGGCGGCCAGCGAGTCGGCCGGGCTGCACACCACGGGGAGCCCGGCGTGGAGCGCGCGGATGCCTTCCAGCGCATGCAGCGTCACGATCGGGTTGGCGCCAGGTCCGTAGAGCGCCTCGACGCAGTGGGCAAGCGCGTTCATACCCGAGGGACCGGCAACGCGGGCCGGCAGCGTCAGCGTCAGTTCCGGGTCGTAGACCACCGTGTCGGGCTTCACGGAGGGATGCTTGCCGGTGGCCTTGTGATCGCCCTCGGTGCGGCCCCAGATGGTGGTCATCTCCGACCCGGCGTACGTGGTGGGCACGGCGACGAAGGCGACCCGCCGTTCGAGCCGGATCGCCTTGCCGAAGCCGGTGGCCGAACCGCCCCCGATCGTGACCATGCCGTCGGCACCGACCTCGTCGACGAGGGCGACCGCTTTGGCTGCCAGGGCCGCGGGCACGTGCTGGGCCACGTCGCCGAAACGCCCGACGACGCGGTCGCCGAGCAGGTCGGCGAGCCCGTCGACGCTGGAGTCGGCGACCACCACCACACGCGTCGCACCGAGCGCGTCGACCTCCGCGGCCAACTGCGCCCGGGCCCCCGCCCCGAACACCACCCGCCCCCCGATCGCGTCGTACGCGAACGGCGCAGTCACCGGGCCTCCCGTCGACCGCCGCGCAGGACCGGTGTCGTCTCGATACAACGGGAGTGGCGGCTTCGCCGCGAGTGCGCCACTCGACGACCGGGTCGCACCCTGCGGTGGTCGAGTGCCACCCACTGAGCGGTGCATCGAGACCACACGCGACGAGCACAAGTCATGTGGCATTCCTCAGTTCGACGAGGGTGGCGAGTTCGGCGGGGGTGGGGGCGTCGGTGACGGCGACCTCGTCGGCCACCCGGAGGGGCCAGCCGGTGGCGGCGACCGCCTGGTCGACGGTGATGCCGGGGTGCACGTCGGTCAGCACCAGCTCGCGGCTCGTCGGGTCGGGGCGCAGCACACCGAGGTCGGTGATCACCGCGGTCGGGCCGCGCCCGCGCAGGCCGAGCCGGGCCCGGTGGTCGCCACCGTCGCCGTGGCCCATCGAGGTGACGAAGTCGAGCCGCTCGACGAACGCCCGGGGCGTCTGGCGCAAGGTGACGATCACCTCACCACAGTTGGCGGCGATCTCGGGCGCACCCCCAGCACCGGGCAGCCGCACCGCCGGGTGGTCGTACGGACCGATCACGGTGGTGTTGAGGTTGGCGTACCGGTCGATCTGGGCGGCGCCGAGGAACCCGACGTCGATCCGCCCGGCCTGGAGCCAGTAGCTGAAGATCTCGGGCACACCGATCACCGCGTCGGCGTGTTCGGCCAGCACGCCGTCGCCGATCGAGCTCGGCAACCGCGTCGGCTTGGCCCCGATGCACCCCGACTCGTAGATCAGCACGCAGTCGGGTGCATGCAGCCGGCGGGCGAGGTTGGCCGCGGTGGACGGCAACCCGATGCCCACGAAGCACACGGTGCCCGCCCCCAGCGCCCGCGCGGCGGCGACGGTCATCATGTCGTCGGCGGTGTAGGCCCCAACGGCCACCGGTGCCTCGACGGTCACGCGCGCACTCCCCCGAACACCTCGCCGGCCAGCCACTGCTGGAACGTGTCGCGGTCGCGCGAGGTCGCATCCCACTCCTGGTACCAGGCGTTGTCGCGCTCGCTGTAGCCGGCGGCGTACGACGGATGCGCGCCGCCGGGCACAACGCACACGGCGTCGAGCACCCACGCCGGCAGGACGACCGAGTTGACCTGGGGCGTGAACGTGTCGACGACCTCCTCGACGGTGACGAGCGCCCGGCGGCTGGCCAGCACGCACTCCTTCTGCACCCCGGTGATGCCCCACAGGTGCACGTTGCCGTCGCGGTCGGCCTGCTGGGCGTGGATGATGCCGACGTCGGGGTTGAGTGCCGGCACCGCGGTGAGTTGCTCGCCGGTGAAGGGGCAGGTGACCGAGCCGATTGTGGCGGTGTGCTCGGGCAGGCTGGTGCCCACGTAGCCGCGCAGCGTGCCGAACGGCAGCCCGGCCGCACCGGCCCGCCAGCGTTCGGCCATGCCGGCGTGGCTGTGCTCGTCGATCTCGATCGGCCGCGGCCATCCCTCGGCGACCGCGTCCCGAAAGCGGTGCAGCGAGCCGACGCCGGGGTTCCCGCCCCACGAGAAGATCATCTTGCGCACACACCCGGCGCCGATCAGTTGGTCGTAGATGACGTCGGGCGTCATCCGCACCACCGTCAGGTCACGCCGTTGCTGGCGGATGATCTCGTGCCCGGCGGCGAATGGGATCAGGTGGGTGAACCCCTCGAGGGCGACCGTGTCGCCATCGTGAACGAGACGCTCGACGGCCTCGGCGAGCGGCAGGAACTGCATACGGGCGCGGCCGATCAGAACTCGACGGGGTGCACGGGCGCCTGCCCGCTGGCGATCAGTTCGGGGATCTTCGACGAGCCGTTCTCCCACACCAGCAGCATCGACCGCTTC
This sequence comes from Ilumatobacter sp., assembly GCA_035556435.1. Taxonomy (GTDB): domain Bacteria; phylum Actinomycetota; class Acidimicrobiia; order Acidimicrobiales; family Ilumatobacteraceae; genus Ilumatobacter. The sequence goes on from DATMEY010000024.1 coordinate 146,163, forward strand.
GGTGAGTAGCCCTGGTGGCGGATATCGGCCGGCATCGCCGCCACGTCACCCGAGCGCATCGTGACGCGGGCCCGCTTGCGACCGGTGTCGCGGTCCTCGACGTCCCACTGGATCTCGTCGGTGAGCTGGACGAACCACTCGACCCGGTCGTTGCCGTGGATGATCGGCAAGATGAACTCTTCGGTGGTGGGGCAGTACAGGCTCTCCTTGCAGGCCGAGACCACCGACGGGTTCCACGTCACGTCCGAGCGCGACAGGTACGCGTACAGGTTGAACGCGGCGACCTGGTCCTCGTAGCCCGGGGCCGGGTTCACCTCGGGTTCGGTCTGGTCGATGTCGGTGAACGCCCGGTTGACCGGGAAGCCCGACTCGTCGCTGCGGATCTGCTCGTCGCCGGGCACGCCGACCATCCGGCTGGCGACCACCCGGCGGCGCTCGACCGCGGCGTCGTTGCTGCCGTTGTTACGACCGAACGCCGAGCCGGTCTCCATCGGCGCCGCAAACGGGTCGTAGCCGGCGTTGGTCCAGTCGGACAGGATCGCCTTGAACACGCCCACCAGGTCGTCGTGCGAGAAGTTCTCGTTGTAGTCGACCTCGGCCTTGCGGTAGGCCTCGTTGAACCGGCCGGCGAACATGTCGACGTTGCCGTAGTGGTTCATCGTGCCGAACACCGAGTCGAAGTTGACGATGCCGTAGAAGAAGCCCCAGGCGACGTCGCGTTGCATGCTGCGCAGGAACTGGTCGATCGCGATCTGGTGCGATCCGGTGGGCCACGCGATGGTGGCGAAGTATTCGTCACGCGAGAACGTGAAGCCACCGGCCGCGAACGTGCGGTAGCCCGCCGCGTTCGGGTCGGCCGGGTCGGTAGCAGAGGTGTCGAGCACGTCGGTCATGGTCGGTCTCCTATCGCTCACACGGTCTGGCAGATCTCTGCCCACTTGAAGGCGGTGTCGGGGCCGGCGATGGTCTGCAGCAGGATCACCGACGGATGCTCGGCCGAGAACCGGTAGCACTTGCCGGCCGGCAACAGGCCCATGTGGCCACGGCCGAGCGTCAGCGTGCCCATCGGCGTACCCGCCGGAACGCCCTCGACGGCGACCGAGCCGTGCGCGTCGGGGTCGACCAGCGGGGCGTCCGGGTCGAGCAGTTCGACCACCACCTCGCCGTCCATCACCAGCGGGAACTCGTCGTGCGGGGTGACCCGCCAACCGCTGGTGCCCTCGGCGCGGATCGCTTCGAGGACGTACTCGAGGTTCTGCCCGACCGCCACCTTTTCGTAGGGCGCCGAGTGGTTGGCGACCTCGAAGACGTTGGAGAACGCGTAGTACTTCGGGTCGTCGTCGATGACGTGCACGCCACCCTTGTCGTAGTGCCCGAGCGACCCGAAGATCGTCGTGTACTGGCTCATGGATCCCCCTTGATCGCCGAGCGAACCGTCACTATCGTGTTCGTATAGCGAACGGTCATGCGTATAGCGAACATCTTCCCACCGGCGCGGAGAGCATGTCAAGCCCGCTGCTCGATCGCGTGGTCGTGCTCGCGCGCTGGCTCCACGGCCACGGATTCGACGTCTCACCGGCGAGCACCGTCGATGCCGCGACCGCGCTGACACACCTCGACCTGGGCGACCTCGACGTGGTCCGACGCACCGAACTGCGGGCCTGCCTGCGGGCGACGTTGGTGAAGCAACCCGACCCGCAGGGCCGGTTCGACGAGTTGTTCGACCGCGCCTTCCCGGCCGCGTGGCGTATCGGTGGTGTGCCGCCGGTCGATGTCAGCACCGAGGCGCTCGTCGACGCGCTCGTCGGCGACACCGACCTCGTCGAGTTGGCCGCCGGGTTGGTCGACGCCTACAGCGGGCTCGACGGCGAGGGCGCCCAGCGCGGCGAGCGCCATCACGTTCAGCGCGTCCTGCACGCGGCCGACTTGGCACGGCTGTTGATGCTCGCCCTGCGCGACCGAGATGGGGCCGACCCGGCAGCCGTGCGTGCCCGGGTCGACGATCTCAAACGGCTGATCGCCGCCGACGTGCGCGACCGCGTGGACGGCGAGTGGGGACTCACCGCGCTGGACGAACTCGCCCAGGTCGAGTTTCTCCACGCCACCCGAGCACAACTCGACGAGATGCGCGCCGCCGTGCGCCCGCTGGCGCGCCGGATCGCCACCCGCCTGGCCCGCCGCCGCCAGCACGCCTCCTCGGGCCGGGTCGACATGCGCCGCACGCTGCGCCGGTCGCTCGCCAGCGGTGGCGTGCCGCTCGACGTCGCCGTACGCAAGCGCCGGCCGCACCGGCCCGAGCTGTACGTGCTGTGCGACATCTCCGGGTCGGTCGCCGACTTCTCGGTGTTCACGCTGACGCTGATGGCGGCACTGTCGGCCGAGCTGCCACGCACGCGGGCGTTCGTGTTCGTCGACGCGGTCGACGAGATCAGCAGCTTGCTCGAACGCACGGGGCACCAGATCGAGCCGTGGCAAATCCTCCGCAACACGAACGTGATCGGCGCCAGCGGCCACAGCGACTACGGCGTCGTGCTGGAGCAGTTCGCAGGCCGGGTCGGCGACGAGTTGACCGGCACGGCGACCCTGCTGATCACCGGCGACGCACGCAGCAACCACCGCCCGGCGGGTGCACCGACGCTGGCAACTCTGGCCCGCCGCTGCCGCTCGGTGTTCTGGCTGAACCCCGAGCCGCAGGCCGAGTGGGGCACCCACGACTCGGCGATCGAGGAGTACCGCCCCCACTGCACCGACGTCTTCGAGGTGTGCACCCTCCCCCAACTCGAATCCTGCATCGACCGAATCCTCTAACCCACGCGTGCCGGTCGCCGGTGCCAACGGTGGTCGAGTGCCGGGCTCTGCCCGGCGTATCGAGACCTGGTGCGCGCAGGGTCAGCGGGAGCTGGCGATGGTGACGATCTCGGCCAGGGCGGCGGGGTTGCGGAGGGAGTCGGCGCTGGCGACGGTGTCGGGCGCGGCGCCGAGCAGGATGCGCTTGACCGGTACCTCGAGCTTCTTCCCCGACAGCGTGGTGGGGATCGCCTCGACCACGTGCACCTCGTCGGGGACGTGCCGCGGCGACAGGTCGCGGCGGACGGCCGTGCGGATCGTGGCCACCAGATCCTCGCCGACGCCAACCGCGGCGACGAACAGCACCAGCACGCCCGGGCCCTCACCGGTGGGGTCTTCGAGGTGGACGACCAGGCTGTCGGCGACGCCGTCGACCGACTCGACGACGCGGTAGATCTCGGCCGTGCCGACACGCACCCCACCCCGGTTGAGCGTCGCGTCGGCGCGCCCCGAGATGACACACGAACCGCGGTCGGTGACGGTGACCCAGTCGCCATGGCGCCACACGCCGGGGAACGTGTCGAAGTAAGCGGCCCGGTAGCGCGAACCGTCGGCGTCGCCCCAGAACCCGAGCGGCATCGAGGGCATCGGCTGCGTGATCACCAGTTCACCCTCGCGCCCTCGGACCGGCGTGCCGTCGGGGTCGTACGCCTCGACCGCCGCGCCGAGGTAGCGGCACGAGATCTCGCCGGCCCACACCGGGCTCAGCGGGCTGCCGCCCACGAACGCCGAGCACACGTCGGTACCACCGCTGACCGACGACAGCATCGCCTCGTCGCCGAGCACGGCCTCGTACGCCCACACCGCGGCGTCGGCCGGCAGGGGCGCCCCGGTGGCACCGAGCGCCCGCAGGCCGCTGAGGTCGTGGGTCGCCGCCGGGTGGAGGCCGAGGCGCCGCCCGGCGGACAGGAACGGCGCCCCGACACCCAGCCAGGTGACCGCGTGCTCGGCTGCGGCGGCCCACAGGGCGTCACCGTCGGGCCCTGCCGGGTCGCCGTCGAACGTCACCACGGTGGCCCCGACCAGCAGGCCCGAGACCAAGTAGTTCCACATCATCCAGCCGGTGGTGGTGAACCACAGGAATCGGTCGGACGGCCCCATGTCGGCGTGCAGGGCGAGCACCTTGAGGTGCTCGAGGGTGATGCCGAGGTGGCCGTGCACGATCGCCTTGGGCATGCCGGTGGTGCCCGACGAGTACAGGACGTACAGCGGGTGGTCGTCGGCGACCTCGGCGAACTCGAGCGGCCCGGGTTCAGCGAGCAACTCGTTCCAGTCGAGCACGTCCGGCCCATCGGGTGCGGTGCCGCTCACGGCGTACGGCACGACGACCGTCGTGGTCACCGTCGGGAGGCCGGCGCGGATCGACGCGAACTCGTCGCTGCGGTCGATGTCGCGGCCGCCGTAGCGGTAGCCGGTCACGCCCAGCAGCACCTTCGGCTCGACCTGGCGGAACCGGTCGAGGACCGCCTGCGGCCCGAACTCGGGTGCGCACGACGTCCAGATCGCGCCCAGCGAGGCTGCGGCGAGCATGACCACGATCGTCTCGGGGATGTTCGGCAGGTAGGCCGCGACCCGGTCCCCGGTACCCACACCGCGACGTACCAGGCCGGCGCGGGCGCGGGCGACCTGGTCGCGCAGGGCGTCCCACGACAACTCGACGTCGGGCCGCAGCTCGGACCGGCCGATCAGCGCCGGCTCGCTCCCGGTGCGGCGCAGGGCGTGCGCCGCGTAGTTGACGCTGGCGCCGGGGAACCAGCGCGTGCCGGGCATCCCGGTGTCGTCGAGCACCCGCGTGGGAGGCGTCGGTGAATGCACACCGAGCTCGTCCCACACGGCCTGCCAGAACCCAGCCAGGTCGTCGACCGACCACTGCCAGAACTCGTCGTAGCCGCCGAACGTCCGGCCCGTGCGGGCCTCTACGGCATCGATGAACGCCCCCAGGCGAGTGGTTGCCCGTGCGTCAGCCCGCGGTTGCCAGAGCAGTGGTGGTGCAGGTTCGTTCACGGCCCCAGTTTGGTGGAAGCGACCAATTGTGGGTTATGTCCGGAAGGTCAGCGGAGAGGTGCCGCTTCGCTTGGTGGTTTCGACAAGCTCAACCACCTTGGCCCGGGGCAACGCAAGGTGGTTGAGCCGGTCGTTACCACCCGTGACGAGTGCCGTCGTGGCTAGCTGTCTGCTGGCCGTCCGAGGGCGGTGGCGACTCGGGCGTAGGGGTCGCGGCCGAGTTGGCCAGCGAGCCACCAACTCGTGTCCACCAGCGCGTCGAGGTCGACGCCGGTGTCGAACCCCGAGCCGCGCAGGGCGTAGACGAGGTCCTCGGTCGCCAGGTTGCCGCGCGCGCCCGGGCCGGCGTACGGGCAGCCACCGAGTCCACCGACCGAGGCGTCGACCGTGCGGACGCCCTCGTCGATCGCCGCCAGGCTGTTCGCCAGGCCCATGCCGTACGTGTCGTGCATGTGGGCGGCGAGCCGTTCGACCGGCACCACGTCGGCGACCCGGCGCACCAGCCGGCGGACCTCGAACGGTGTGCCGATACCGATCGTGTCGCCCAGCGAGATCTCACCGCACCCCAGTTCGACGAGCGCTTCGGCGACACGGCAGACGTCGTCGAGCGGCACGTGGCCCTGGTACGGGCAGCCGAGCACGGTCGACACGTAGCCGCGGACGCGGACACCTGCGGCCTGGGCCCCGTCGACCACCGGCCGGAACATCTCGATTGCCGCGTCGGTGGTGCGGTTGACGTTGCGCAGGTTGAACTGGTCGCTGGCGGCGACGAACACGGCGACCTCGCCGACGCCGGCGCGGACCGCCCGGTCGAGCCCGGCTGCGTTGGGGGCCAGGGCGATTGCCCGCACATGGGCCGGCAGGTCGAGCGCGGCGGCGACCTCGTCGCCGTCGGCGAGCTGCGGAATACGGTCGGGGCGCACGAACGACGCGATCTCGAGCGCCGACAGGCCTGCCGCCACCAGCCGCTCGATCAGCTCGACCTTGACCGCCGGGGGCACGACACCGGGCTCGTTCTGCAACCCGTCGCGCGGCCCGACCTCGACGATCGTGATGCGCTCCGTGACGCATTCTTCGGTACCTGGCACGCTGGCTTACGCTAACGCTGTCGCCACCGCACCACCGCAGCGACTGTTGCGCGAGTCGACCACCTAGGTTCGGAATGCGGTAGTTTGTTCGCCATGCGAACAGCGGACGACCCGGCGGCAGATCCCGACTTCGTGCAGTCGCTGGCACGCGGCCTGTCGGTCATCACCGCCTTCTCACGCGAGCGGCCGGCGATGACACTCACCGAAGTGGCGCACGCCACCGGGCTCACCCGGGCCGCCGCGCGCCGGTTCCTCCTCACCCTGCACCGCCTCGGCTACGTCTCGATGAACGATCGCGAGTTCGCGCTGTCGCCGCGCACGCTCGAACTCGGGTACGCGTACCTGTCGACCACCCCGTTCTGGGAACTCGCCACCCCGCACATGGAGACGCTCGTCGACCAGCTCCACGAGTCGTGCTCGGTGAGCGTGCTCGACGGCGACGAGGTCGTCTACGTCGCCCGCGTCCCCACCAAGCGGATCATGACGATCGCGCTCGCGGTCGGTAGCCGGCTGCCCGCCTACGCCACGTCGATGGGCCGCGTGCTGCTGGCCGGCTTGCCCGCCGACGACCTCGACGCGTACCTCAAGCGGGTGACCCTCAAGCCGCTGTCGCCGCGCACGGTGACCAATCGCGACACGTTGCGCACGATCCTCGACGAGGTCCGCGAGCAGGGCTGGGCGCTGGTCGACCAGGAGTTGGAACAGGGGGTGCGCTCGGTCGCCGCACCACTGCGCGACAACAGCGCCCGGGTCATCGGAGCGATCAACGTGTCGGCCCACGCCGCGCGCACGACACTCGACCAGCTCCGCCGCGAGTTCCTGCCGGCGCTGGTGGACACCGCCGCCGCGATCAGCCGCGGGATGGGCTACCGCTGACCGACCTCGGCAGATCGCCGACCGCCACCAAGGTGCCGCCGGCGCCCGCAGTACGGGCGATTGTCCGTTTGTGTTGACGGAGGGCGCACACGTGTGCGCATGATGAACAGTGGGGAACGGCTCGCACCGCGGGCCATCATCAGCCACGTCACGAAGGGCCACATCATGGATCCGGCAACCGCGATCAAGCACCACCACCACCTCACGATGTGCGTGGGGACCGCCCAGGAGGACTACGACTTCCACACCCAGCTACTGGGCCTGAAGTCGGTCAAGAAGACCGCCCTCTACGACGGCACCGTGCCGATCTACCACCTGTACTACGCCAACGACCTCGGCGACGAGAGCACCATCTTGACCAGCTTCCCGATGCGCCAGAGCGGCCGGGTCGGGCGGAAGGGCTCGGGGCAGGTGCGCTCGATCGCCCTGTCGGTGCCCGAGTCGAGCCTGGGCTTCTGGGCCGACCGCTTCAAAGACCAGGGGTATTCGTACACCACCAGCGAGCGGTTCGGCGAGAAGATGCTCGTGATCCAGAATCCGGGTCACATCGAATACGAGATCACCGGCATCGCCGACGACGACCGCAAGCCGTGGACGGGCAGCGGTGTGCCGTCCGACATGGGCATTCGCGGCACCCACGGCATCACCGTGTCGGTACGCGACTTGGAGGCGTCGATGGAGTTCATGGAGGCCGGCTGGAACGGCCACCGCACCCAGGAGGAAGGCGACTACGTCCGCTACGAGGTCGGCGACGGCGGCTCGGGGGCCGTGGTCGACTTCAAGCTCGACCCCAGCCTGCCGGCCGGGTCGTGGACGTTCGGCGAGGGGGTCGTGCACCACGTGGCGTTCGCGGTCGACAACCTCGACGTGCAGACCGGCGTGAAGGCCCACCTCGAAGGGCTCGGCTACACCGACGTGTCCGACCGCAAGGACCGCGGCTACTTCGAGTCGGTGTACGTGCGCACGCCCGGCGGGGCTCTGTTCGAGGCGACCGTGTCGAAGCCGGAAGGGTTCCTGATCGACGAGTCGTACGAGGACCTGGGCTGCGCGTTCCAGATCCCACCGGTGTTCGCCGACCAGGCCGAGTGGATCAAGGACTACCTCGAACCGCTCCACTACTGACCACGGGTACTGACGACTGACCGAGCGACCAACTGACGGACATTCGTCCGAAATTAGTTGCGTGCTTCGTCATCGTCGTGGACAAACATGTAAGAATGGGTGCCCGGGGGGACCGGTCCGTGCGGGCCGGCACACACATCACGAGGGGGAAACCTGATGACACGTTCGACACGAGGACTCGCGTCGCGCTGGCTGGCTGCGGTTGCCACGTTGGCATCGCTGAGCCTGATCGCCGCCGCGTGCGGCGGCGACGACGACGATGACGCCGGCACCGATCCACCCAGCCAGGCCACCGACGCACCCAGCGGGGGCGGTATCGACTTGGCCGCGCTCGAGGCCGAACTCGCCGCTGCCGCCGCCGTGCCCGAGTTCGTGCCGCAAGGCCCAGCCTTCTCGGTGGCCGACCTGGCCGGCAAGAAGATCTTCTCGATGCCCGTCGCCAGCTCGCTCACCGGCTGCGACAACATGGCCAAGTGGGTCGTCGAGATCGCCAAGTCGATCGGCATGACCGACTCCACCTACTTCCAGAACGACGGCGGGCCCGCCGCCTGGCAGGAAGGCATGGAGCAGGCGCTCAACGGCGGCTACGACGGTGTCGCGCTCGTGTGCGGCATCGACCCCAACGCGCTCACCCCGCAAATGGAAGCCGCCCGTGACGCCGGCATCCCGGTCGTCGACCTGCACCTGGCCGACCGCTCGGTGCCCGCCGACCCGCTGATCGCCGGCCAGACCAACGGCGAGTTCAACCGGGCCATGGAACTCGGCGTGAAGGGCGCCCTCGTCGCCTCGGGTGGCGAGCCGATCGAGGTGTTCATGATCACGGCCAACGAGAACCCACCGTCGGTCGGCATGGAGCAGACCGTGATCGACACGCTCGCCGAACTGAGCCCGGAGAGCACGTTCCAGAAGCAGAACGTGCCGATCCCCGACTGGTTCGGCGGCGCCGGACAGTCGACGATCGACGCCGCGCTGGTCGCCAACCCGAACCTCGATGCGGTGATCCTGTCGTACGACTTCATGGCCCCCGTGGTGGAGGGCTCGATCCGGGCCAACAACTCGTCGGCCAAGATCTACAGCTTCGGTGGCGACTTCCCGGTGGTGTCGACGATGACCGCGCCCGACACGACGTACGGCTCCAACATGGGCCCCGACTTCTTGTGGATGGCCTACAGCGGCGCCGACCAGCTGTTCCGGGCGATGGCCGGCGAACCGGTGATCCCCGCCGCCGAGGCGTACGCGCCGTACCGCTTGTGGACGCCGGCCAACGCCGCAGAGAAGACCGAGGCAGCCGGTAGCGGCTTCGGCGACGCGTTCATGCAGGGCTACTACGACCTGTGGCTCGACCACCCGGCCAGCGCCCCGTACCAGCCCTGAGCCCAACCGCTCACCCGGACTGACCCCAGCCCGCATCACCAGGTTCATGGAGCACGCCCTCGAACTCCGCAACATCTCCAAGCAGTTCGGCGCCACCCGGGCACTTGAGGGCGTGGACCTCACCGTCGTGCACGGCGAGGTCCACGCCCTGCTCGGTGAGAACGGCAGCGGTAAGTCGACGCTGATCAAGGTGCTCGCCGGCATACACGAACCCGAACCGGGCGGGGCGCTGACGGTCGCCGGGCGGGCCGCGCCGTTGCCGATGCCGCCGGGCGCGTTCCACGAGTTCGGGCTCAGCTTCGTTCACCAGGACCTCGGCTTGGCACGGCCGTTGACCGTGCTCGAGAACCTGGTCGGCGCAGCTGCGCGGGGGGAGTACTCGCGGGCCTTCGTGAACTGGCGCGCCGAGGCCGCCAAGGCCCGCGAGATGCTCGCCCGCTACGGCGTGCGGATCGACCCACACACCGTCGTCGACCGTCTCCCGCCGGTGGGGCAGGCGCTGGTGGCGATCGCCCGCGCAGCCGAAGAGCTGCGCGAGTACCGCGACCGCACCGGGGCCACCTCGTCGGTACTGGTGCTCGACGAGCCCACGGTGTTCCTTCCCGAGAGCGAGCTCGACTTCTTGTTCCGCCTGATCCGCGAGGTGGTCGCGTCGGGGTCGAGCGTCGTGTTCATCTCGCACGACCTCGCCGCCGTGCGCACCATCGCCGACAGCGTCACAGTGCTGCGCGACGGCAAGCTCGCCCACACCGCGTCGATGGCCGCGGTAACCGACGAGCAGATCGTCGAGTACATCGTCGGCCCCGCCAAGTCGCGCGAGCTCCACGCCGGCGGGGCGCTGCGCACCGTGCCGTTCGACCGCACCGCGGCCGAGCCTGGCCTGACGGTGCGCGGGTTGACGGGCCAACGCCTCCAGGCGTTCGACCTCGACGTCGCCGTCGGTGAGGTCGTCGGTGTCGCCGGCCTGCTCGGCTCGGGGGCCGAGGAGTTGCCCTACGCGTTGTTCGGCGCCGAGCAGGCGCTGGCCGGGAACGCGACGGTCGGCCCGCCCGCGCCGGGTGCACTGATCGACCTGACCCGCCAACAGCCGGCCGCGGCCGTGGGCCAGGGCTTCTCGTTCATCCCCGCCGACCGCAACCGCGACGGCATCGCCCGCGAGATCGAGATCGACCGCAACATGATGTCGTTGGTGTTGCCGCGCTTTCGTCGCCGAGGCAGGCTCGAAAACCGGGCCGTACGGGGCACCGCCAACGAACGCGCCGAGCAGTTCGACGTGCGCCCGCGGCGTACCAACGTGGCGGTCGGCACGCTCAGCGGCGGCAATGCCCAAAAGGTCGTGCTCGCCAAGTGGTTGGAGACGAACCCGGCCGTGTTGCTGTTGCACGAGCCCACCCAGGGCGTCGACGTCGCCGCGCGCTCCCAGATCTACCGCACGATCGTGGCCGCCGCCGAGACCGGCATGGCGGTGGTGTGGGTGTCGAGCGACTTCGAAGAACTCGCCATCACGTGCGACCGCATCGTCGTGCTCAACAACGGGCGGGCGACGTCCGAGCTGACCGGAGCGGCGATCACCCCCGAGGCCATCACCGCCGCCGTGTTCGCCGGCCAGCAGAGCGGCGACACGCCGGACGCGACCGCACCGGCCACGCCCGACCTGTCCCCCACCGTCCACTGAGGATTCCATGAGCGACACCACCCCCGATTCGGCCCTCGTGCACGACGCCCGCAAGGGTGCGCTGCTCGGTCGCTACGGTGAGCAGCTGGCACTGCCGATGGCGTGGCTGGGGCTGATCATCTTCTTCTCGCTGATGGAGCCCGACCTGTTTCCGACGTCGCGCAACCTGGGCAGCCTGCTCGGCACGCAGACGGCGTTGTTCATCATCGCCCTGGCGGCGCTGCTGCCGGCGATGGCCGGCGACCTCGACCTGTCGCTCGGCTGGACCGGCGCGCTCGGGGCGATGGTGATGGCCGTACTCAACACGAAACACGACTGGAACATCGTCACCGCCGCGCTGGTGGCATTGGTCATCGGTGCCGCATGCGGGACACTGAACGGGTTCGTGGTCGTCAAACTGAAGACCGAACCGTTCATCATGACGCTCGGCACGGGGGCGCTGTTCCAGGGCTTCGTGCTGCTCGTGTCGGACAGCCAGACGATGACCAACGTGTCGCGTTCGCTGTCGTCGTGGACGTACGGCCACCGCATCTGGGTGATACCGATCCAGTTCTTCTACGCGGTCGCGATCATGCTCGTGATCTGGTGGGTCGCCCAGCACACGCCGCTCGGGGTGCGCTGGCTGTTCGTCGGCAAGTCGCGCGACGTCGCCCGCCTGAGCGGCATCAACTCCGACCGCATCCGCTGGGGTGCGTTCATCGCCGCTGGCACGCTGTCGGCGTTCGCTGCGGTGGTGTTCGTCGGCAACTCGGGCTCGATGTCGCCGGTGTCGTTCTACCCCTACCTGCTGCCCGCGTACGCAGCGGTGTTTCTCGGTGCCACCACCATCCACCCCGGCCGGTTCAACCCGATCGGCACGATGATCGCCGTGCTGTTCCTCGCCACCGGCATCCAGGGCCTGCGCATCATGGGCGCCGACGACTTCGCCCAGGCGATGTTCTACGGCGTCACCCTGATCATCGCCGTCGCCGGCAGCCGCTACCTCCGCGGCAAGTAGACCGGGATCCACCGATCGTTGCAGCTGCGCGTCGGCGTTTTCCCAGCCCACGGCGGTTGCAGCGAGGTCGGCTCGGGCACACCGTTCATGAAGCCCAGCCTGCATGGCGCTTGAACGCAAAGTGTTACGGAGCCTGGGTCCACCGTGATGGCGGCGAGGAACGAGCCGCCAGATCGGTGGATCCAGGCTCAGCGGTGGGCGTCGGTGACCAGGTCGGGCACCTCGATGTCGCGCATCAGGTCCTCGCGCGTGAACTGGCGGATGCCGAAGATGTCGCCGTCGCGCACCTTGGTGACCCAGTCCGGGTCGCCGATCTGGCCGCGGCCGACCGACATCAGGTCGAACTCGCCGGCCTTGAACCGCCGCTCGAGCTCGACGAACGACGCCAGACCCGTCTGCTTGGCCTCGTGACCGAGCATGTTGTCCATCACGTCGACGTCGAGGCCCACGCTGCCGACGGCGACGACCGGCACCGTGGCGAACTTCTTCGTCCACCCGGCGAGGCCGAGCTGGGGGTCGAGCTCGGGCCACTCGGGCAGCCAGAACCGGCGCACCGACACGTGCAACATGTCGGCACCGGCATCCTCGATCGTGCGCACCAGCTGTTCGAGCTCGGCCGGGTTCTCGACGACCTGGGCCTGGTAGTCGACCTCCTTCCACTGCGAGAAGCGGAACGAGACGACGAAGTCGTCGCCCACCGCGGCCCGGATCGCGCGCACGATCTCGGCCGGGTAGCGCAGCCGATCGGCAAGCTCGTCGCCGCCGTAGCCGTCGGTGCGCCGGTTGGTGTCCTTCCACAGGAACAGGTCGAGGAAGTAGCCGTGGCAGGCATGCACCTCGACGCCCGATGCGCCGATCTGCTGGGCGATCTTGGCGCCGCGAACGAATGCATCCTTGATCTCGTCGAGCTCGTCGAGCGTCGCCGCCCGCCCGTTGACGCGATCGGCATCGACCAGACCCGACGGGCTCAGCGTCGGGTGGTGCGAGAGTGGCCCGTCGCCACCCACGGTGCGGATCGAGCCCTCGTGCCACAGCTGCACGAAGAAGTGCGCACCCTCGGACCTGACCGCTTCGGCACAGCGCTGCCAGCCCTGGGCCGTGGCGTCGGAGATCCAGCTGTAGTACGGCACCTGGGTGGCCGAGGGGTGATCGACCGCGCACGACTCGGTGATGATCAGCGAGGTGCCTCCCGCCGCGCGCTTGCGGTAGTAGTCGGCGAGGAACGCCACCGGCTGACCGTTCTCGCTCCAGCAGCGTTGCATGGCGGGCATCACGAACCGGTTCCGCAGCGTCATGTTGCGGATCGTGATCGGTTCGTAGAGCAGGGAGAGGTCGAGTTCGTCAGTCATTCGCTTCGCATCGGTGTCGTGTCGGTGTCGTGTCGAGTCGCCAGGAACGTGGACCGCATAGCGGTAACGTGACCGCTTACCGTACAAAGCTGGCGCTTGTGGAGTCAAGCTCGGCGAGATGGTCGGCTACGATCGCTGCTGTGAGCGGTGCCGGAAGCAAGCAACGCTCGACCAGCCCCGACTACGTCCAGTCGCTCGCCCGCGGGCTGGCGGTGGTGAAATCGTTCAGCCCCACCGCGATCGAACTGAGCGCCAGCGACGTCGCCAATCGCACCGGGCTGGCCCGACCCACCGCCCGGCGGCTCCTGCTCACGCTCGAACAGCTCGGCTACGTCCGCGCCATCGACGGCCGGTTCACGCTGACCGCCAAGTCGCTCGAACTGGGCACGTCGTACGTCGCCGCACTCGGCATCTGGGACGTTGCCCGGCCCCATCTCGAACAGCTCGTCGCGGCGACCGGAGAGTCGAGCTCGATGTCACAGCTCGACGGCTCCGACATCGTGTGCATCGCCCGCGTCGGCGTGCCCAAGATCATCGCCTTCTCGGTGCACGTCGGCACGCGGTTCCCGGCCGCCGTCACCGCCCCCGGCAAGGTGCTGCTGGCCGATCAACCCGTCGACCAACTCGCCGGCATCCTGGCGATCCCCACCCGTTCCGATGCCGAACCCACCGA
>DATMEY010000025.1:0-42770 GCA_035556435.1 Ilumatobacter sp.
TCCGCAGGCGTCGAATGTGAACTACGGGCCGGGTGATGTGGCGCCGAACGCGGTGCTCGCCAAGGTCGGTACGGGTGGCAAGGTGTGCCTGTACACCAAGGCTGCGACCGACCTCGTCGTCGACGTCAACGGCTACGTGCCCACCGGCGCCGGGCTCGGCACCTTGGTACCAGCGCGGGTACTCGAGACTCGCCAGGGCCCCAACGACCGGACGGTCGACGGGTTGTTCCAGGGCGACGGCCGGGTCACTGCCGATGGTGTGGTCGAGCTGACCGTGACCGGGCGCGGCGGCGTGCCGGCAGCCGCATCGGCGGTGTTGCTGAACGTGACTGCGGTGTTCCCGGATGGGCCGGGGTTTGTGACGGTGTGGCCGTGTGGTTCGGATCGTCCGCAGGCGTCGAATGTGAACTACGGGCCGGGTGATGTGGCGCCGAACGCGGTGTTGGCCAAGGTCGGTACGGGTGGCAAGGTGTGCTTGTACACCAAGGCCGCGACCGACCTCGTCGTCGACGTCAACGGCTACGTCCCGTAACTCGACGCTCACGGTGGTCGAGTGCCGGCGCAGCCGGTGTATCGAGACCATCGGTGCGCGGGTGCGGGCTTGCGAAACCACCGGTAGCCTGCCGGGCGTCATATCCGGTTACTCGCCGAAGACAGCTGGTCCAGAGTTTGGAGAATGGGTTCGCCCGCCAGCCGAGGTGCACACCACGTCGAACTCTGTTCCTCATGGCGTCGCCCGCGCGAGCCATGAGTTGAACGAGAGGAGGTGTGCACCCACACATGAGCGATACCGAAACGATCCACGCGGCCAAGCAGCCGCGCGCCGACAAGGTCACCACGGTTGCCGAAATCGTCAGCAAGCTCGATAGCTCGCTGGCGGTGTTCGTCACCGAGTACCGCGGCCTGTCCGTCAGCCAACTCGCCACCGTGCGCAATGCGCTGCGTCCCGCCGAGGCGGAATACGCGGTGTACAAGAACACGTTGGCCCGGCTGGCCATCAAGGACTCCGGCTTCGCCGCCCTGGAGGAGTATCTGGTCGGCCCGACCGGCCTGACGTTCGTCCGCGGCGACGTCGCCGCAGCCGCCAAGGCGATCCGCGATTCGGCCAAGGCACTGCCGGCGCTGGTGGTGAAAGGTGGTGTGCTCGGCGGGAACGCCGTGTCCGCTGCCGACATCACGGCCATCGCCGATCTGCCGTCGCGCGAGCAGCTGTTGGCCCAGTTCGCCGGCGCCCTGCAGGCTCCGCTGGTCAAGACCGCGCGTCTGCTCCAAGCCGTCCCGGCGAAGTTCGCCTACGGCCTCACCGCACTCATCGACCAGCAGGAACAGGCAGCCGCCTGACCTGCACTCGCCCGGTGGTTGAGCTTGTCGAAACCACCACCAACTACGCACACAGAACTCTGAAGAAGGAGAACGCCAGACATGGCAATTACCAAGGATGAAATCCTCGACGCGATCGGCTCGCTGACCGTGCTCGAGTTGAAGGAACTGCTCGACGCGTTCGAGGAGAAGTTCGACGTCACCGCTGCTGCACCGGTCGCCACCGTGGCCGTCGCCGCGGGTGGCGCGGCCGCCGGCGGCGGCGCCGAGGCCGCCGAGGAGAAGGACGAGTTCGACGTGATCCTGACGGGCGCCGGCGCCCAGAAGATCCAGGTCATCAAGGTCGTCCGCGAGATCACGAGCCTGGGCCTCAAGGAGGCCAAGGACCTCGTCGACGGCGCCCCCAAGCCGGTGCTCGAGAAGGCCAACAAGGCCGACGCCGACTCGGCCAAGGCCAAGCTCGAAGAGGCCGGCGCCAGCGTCGAGCTCAAGTGAGCTAACCCTCACCGAGTTACGCACGAGCCCCGGGCCCACGCCCGGGGCTCGTCCGCGTCTCTCCCCGGTGGTCGAGTGCCGCCCTCTGGGCGGTGTATCGAGACCACATCACGCAACCGACGCTGTAGCCAGGCGCCTACTGTGCCGATGAGCAGGGAACGTCGACCTGGGGAGAAGACGATGACAACGAAGCGGACGCGCCTCCGCGTGGCGGCAGCCGTGCTGCTTGTGGCGATCGGCGGATTGGTTCCAGCGAACGGTGCCTCGGCCGACACGCTGACCGTCGGCCCCGGCGACGACTTTGCCACCGTGCTCGCGAGCGCCGCCGACGGCGACACGATCGTGTTGGAAACCGATGTGACGCTGGCGGCCGAGCTCACGATCACCACCGACGTCACGGTCACCAGCGACGCGACGGTACGGACGATCACCGCGGGGGCGATGGCCCGCCACTTCACGATCGACGCGGCGGCGACGGTGACGTTCGAACGGCTGACGTTGACCGGTGGGAACAGCAACGCGTTCGTGCCCGGCACCGTGGCCGTTGGGTCGATCGTCAACGCCGGCACGCTCGACCTGGTCGACGTCGACGTCACCCACAACGCGGCGACCGGTGGGATCGGTGACCCGCCGGCCCGTGACGCCGTCGGGGCGATCGCCAACTCGGGCGCGCTCACCATCGTCCGCGGCTCGGTGTCGGACAACATCGCGACCGGTGGCCCCGCCCCCGACGACACGAACCCGTCCGGCCGGGCCGTCGGGGCGATCGCCAACTCGGGCACGCTCACGATCGACGGTACCGAGGTCGCGGGCAACACCGCCGTCGGTGGGATCGGGATATTTGCCGGCGAGCACGGCGGCGGCCCGGCGGTCGGTGCCGTCTGGAACACCGGCACGGCCACGATCAACGAGTCGATGCTCGACCGCAACCGGGCAACCGGGGGCGACGCGCCCGACCAGCCGTCGCACGGTGGTGGTGCGGTCGGGGCGATCGACAACGTCGGGTCGGCCGCCGTGCTCACCCTCACCGGGGGGACCGCCAACCAGAACACGGCAGTGGGCGGTGCCACGCTCGCGCCGGGCAACGACCCGATCGGCCGCGGCGCAGGAGGCGGTGCGGTCGGGGTACTGCGCAACACGGGCACGGTTACGTCGATCGGCACGATGGCGCTGGTCGGCAACTCGGCCACCGGCGGTGCCGGCGGTCTCGCTCCGCCGGGTGGCCCCGACCCCGACCCCGCAGGTGCCGTCGGCGACGTCGTCGGGGCGATCGAGAACCATGGTGCAATCGGCCGGATCGAGCACGTCGTCATCTCCGACCCGACGGCGACGGGCGGCGCGGCAGGCGCCTACGGCCGCCGCGCGGTCGGAGCGATCTACAACACCTCGTCGATCGATGTCATCGACGACGTGTCGGTGGCAGGTGCGGTGGTCACCGGTGGGTCGGGCCAGTCGATCGGTGTGATTCCCCCGCCAGTGTTCCTGCTCGGCGTCGATGGCGGCGATGCGGTCGGCGTGCTCGACAACTCGGGCTCGGTCGGTTCGATCACCGGCAGTTCGTTCGCCAGTACGCGGGCGCTCGGCGGCGACACGTTCGGCCTGGTCGCCGTCGTGGAGTGGGCCGATGGTGGCGACGCCGTCGGTGTGCTGCGCAACAGCGGCACGATCACCACGATCGAGGCGACGACGATGCAGTCGGCCGAGGTGGCCAGCGGCGTCGACGGCTTCGCGATGGGAGGGTCGATCGGCTTCGGTGGCCACCCCGGGGCGGCGGTGGGTGTGATCGCCAACTCCGGCACGCTGGCCGCGGTGTCGGGCTGCACGCTTGCCAGCACCTCGGTCGAGACACCCGCGTCGACGTCCGGACAGGGCGGCCCCGCGATTGGCGTGCTCGACAACGCCGGCACGATCGGGTCGCTCACCGGGTGCGCGCTCGCCAGCACCACCGTCACCGCTGGCGACGCGGCGCTGTACCTGGCTGCCGGGCTCGGGCGCGCTGGTGGTACCGCGGTCGGTGCGCTCGGCAACGCTGGTGACATCGACACGATCGCCGACGTCACGATCGACGTGGGTGCCGTCCGCGCTGGTGCGGGGAATGGCGGGCTGGGCGTGTTCAGCGGTGAGTTCAGCGGCCCGGGCACGGGCGGTGGGTCGGGCGGCCTGGCGGCGGGGGCGCTCGCCAACTCGGGTCGGGTCGGCACTCTCCGGTCGGCGGTGCTGTCGGTCGCCGAGGTCGTCGGTGGCGATGCAGGCGGCTACGTCGGCACCGGGTCGCTCGGCGGTGCTGGCGGCACTGCGGTGGGGGCGATCGCCAACACGCCGACGGGCACGATCGATCTGATCGACGAGGTCACCAGCACGGCGACCACGACGACCGGCGGCGCCGGCGGTGGGCGGATCTCGGCGGCCGAGGCGGAAGCCGGAGTGGTGGTGCTGGGGCAGGTGACCGGGCTGCCGGTGCCTGTCGACCTGTCGGTAGTCGATGCCGGGTACCCGGTCGACACCGGGGCCACCGGTGGCGCCGGGGGCCGTGCGGCAGGTGCGATCGACAACGAGGGCACGATCGGGGCGATCGTCGCGTCGACGCTGTCCGCCGACGCGGTCGTCGCCGGCGACGGTGGCGCCGGCGGGCGCGGCGGCAGCGGCGAAATCGACGGCCCGGGCGGCCTGGCCCATCCGGGAGGCATGGGCGGCGCGGGCGGCACCGCGGCTGGAGCCGTGGCCAACCTGGGTTCGCTCGGATCGATCGCCGCGTCGACGCTGCATGGCAACGCGGTCGCCGGCGACGGTGGCGTCGGTGGTCCCGGTGGGTATTCATCCGACGTGGGTGGCCCCGGAGGGCCAGGCGGCCTGGGCGGCGTCGCAGCCGGCGTGCTGTTCCATGCGGGGTCGGCGCTGACGGTCGACGCCTCGACGCTGGTGGGCGGTGCAGCGGTGCCGGCGCGGGCCGGATGGGGCGGGCTCGGTGGGCCTGGTGAGCACGAGGGGTTCACGTCACCGTCGATCACGATCGAGGCGCCCGAGATTCCCGGCGCCGATGGTCCGCCCGGGCACAACGGAGTCGACGCCGGTGCGGTGATGATCGACGAGGCGCCGCTGGCGGCGACCAACTCCACGGTGCGTGGGCGCGCCGACGGCGGCGCGGTGGTCGCCTCCGCGGCGGGTTCCGACGTCGGCCTGGTGCACGTCACCGTGACGGGCGCGCCGTCGTTGCTCGACGGCCCGATCGGCGTCGTCAACTCGCTGCTGGTCGCCGATCCGGGCGTCGTCGCCGCGTGCGGCGCCGGGGTCACCGGTTCGCTGCTCGCCACCGTCGGCTGCGGTGCCGTACCCGGTGCGGGCGACGCCGGCGTCGACCCGGCCGGCCTGGCCGCCAACGGTGGGCCGACCGCCACGCTGCGGTTGCTCGCCGGTTCGCCGGCGATCGACGCCGCTGCCCCGGCGGGTGTCGCCGTCGACCAGCGCGGCGTCGCCCGCGACGCGGCGCCCGACTTCGGCGCCTACGAGTGGGTCGACCCCGCCCCGCCGACGAGCAGCACCACGACGAGCACCACCACCACGACCGCGGTCAGCGCCACGACCAGCACGACGCCGGCCACGAGCACCACCGCCGGGCCGTCCACCACGTCGACCGTGACCTCGCCGACGGTCGTGCCGACCACCGACATCGGCGGTGGCCCGGCAGTGCCCACTACCACGGTGTCCACCCCGGGCGGCCGGCTGCCCGACACCGGCACCAACCCGTGGGTGACCGTCCTGTTCGCCGCAGCCTTGCTCGCGATTGGCACCGTCACCACCGCCAAGTCCCGCCCCCGCAAGCAGATGTAAAGGCTCAGCGGAGAGGCGGTGACCGGCCCGGTGGTCGAGTGCCGGCGCAGCCGGTGTATCGAGACCATTGGCGCGCACCACGTCTCGATACACCGGCGTGGCGGCTGCGCCGCGGGTACGCCACTCGACGACCGTCGTCCAGTTTGCTGGTCGAAACCACCCGGCTGAACGGCGCTACGTCGGGCCTCAGCTGCTGCTGCCGGCTGAGCCGGGGCTGCCCGGTGATGCGGGGCTGGGGGGCGATGCAGGGCTGTCGGGCGATGCGGGGCTGGGCGGGCTGGCCGGGCTGGGCGGGCTGGGCGGGCTGGCCGGGCTGGCCGGTGACGCAGGGCTGGCCGGGCTGTCGGCCGAGACGGCACTGGCGGCAGACGCAGGCGAAGCGGGGCTGGCGGGGCTGGGCGCGCTGGCGTGGGTGACCGGCGGGGGCGCTGCCGGCGCCAGCGTGGCCGGGGCCGGGGCCGGCACGACCGTGCCGACCCAGGAATCCTTCGCCGGCGACGGGGCGCTGACCTGGGCCGAGGCCGCGAGCGACGCCACCGTGCTCGGTGGGAGCACCACCGGAGCCGACAGCCGGGTGGGACTTCCCACGTCGTTGTTGAGGATCAGTTCGTCGGGCAGGCTGGGCCCCCCGCTGGGGGCGGCGATGACGAACCCGCCGATCGCGACGCCGGTGAGCGTGCCGACCGCAGCGGCGGCACGCCAGCTCGGGTTCCAGTTCGGGCGCTTGGGGGTGATCATGCGAATGCTCCTGTTCGAGAGGTTCGGTTCGTGCCGGCTGATGTGCCGACGATGTGATGTTGCGCCGCCGAGGTGGGCGGCCGATGAGGCGAGTCTGAGAGTTCGCTCATCAACGTCGATTCGGCCGCGGCCAGCACGTAGCCGACGGTCGACTGCCAGTTGGTGGCCTGGACGCGGAACGGTCCGGTCGCCAGCCCCACCAGTACGGCCGCGGTCGACGCGTCGAGCTGGGTCGCGTCGACCACCTCGGTGAACCCGGCCCGCAGCCGGTTGGTGTAGCTGTCGAGCGCGGCTGCGCGCTCGGGCACCTCGCGCTCGGTCGCGGCCCGGTAGCGCAGGTGCCCGAGCAGCGTCGCCAAGTCGTCGAGCGGGTCACCCGGTCCGACGTCGTCGATGTCGAGCAGGCCGACCACACGGCCGTCGGCCACGATCATCTGGGCTTCGTGGAGGTCGGTGTGGATCGTGGTCGGCGCGCCGCTTGCCGGGCCGTGCACGCCGATCGCGGCGACGATCCGGCTGATGCGGTCGGCCGCCGACGGCAGGACTGTGGCGAGCATCGCTGCGTGGGCGCTCGCATCCCTGCGTCGCCCGGCCCGGAGCGGCACGCCGTCCACGGAGACCGTGGCCAGCCGCTCGCGCAGTGCCAGGAACTCTGCTGCGCCCGGCCACGGGCCGGGGGTGCCCTTGAGCAGGTCGCGCACGGTGGGCCCGGGCAACTCGGCGAGGGCGACGATTCCGGTGGCCGCGTCGGCGGCGAGTACCGCCGGCACGGGAAGCCCGGCGGCTCCGAGCGCGGTGTGGCGGGCGACCAACGCCGGAAGGGTCGCGGGCGGGACGACCTTGAGGTACACGTTGCGACCACGCGCGTCGGTGATACGCACCACCGCTCGTTCGGTCGGGCGGTAGACGACCACGTCGGGTCGCAGCGGGGGGACGAGGTGCCCGGCGAGCAGGCCGTCGACCCGGCCGGGGCTGACCGCGGCGGTCAGCCCGGTCAGCACCGGGTCGAACGGCCAGCGCCAGACCCCCACCGACAGGGGAGGGGCGTCGGGTACGTCGGCCTCGAGCGCGAGCGTGCCCGGGTGAGGTCCTTCGGCGGTGGTGCCCGCCATCACGGTGGCCTGCCCGGCGGTGTCGCGCGTGGCGAGCGTCACGCGGTAGCGCACCACGAGGTCGCTGCCGGGCCGGTACTGCACCTGCACGGGTATGCACGAACGAAGTTCGGCGCCGGTGAGCGCGACCGCGGTGGCGACGATGCTGCTCGCCGCGTCGGAGGTGAGGAACGGCGCTGCCGGAAGCAGCGGGTCGTCGACGAGGGCGGTCACCCCGGCATCGTCGCCGGGTCACATGGGAGCGTGATGAGCGAATGATGAGAACACGCTCATCGAGCACTCACACCACCAGCCGGTAGCCCATCCCGCGCACCGTCTCGATCGTTCCCTCGCCGAGTTTGCGGCGCAGGTAGCGCACATACACGTCGACCACGTTCGACCCCGGGTCGAAGTCGTAGCCCCACACGTGCGAGAGCAGTTGCGCCCGCGACAGCACCTGGCCGGGGTGCCGGAGGAACGTCTCGAGCAGCGCGTACTCGCGGGCGGTCAACTCGATCGTGCGCTGGTCGCCGTCGGCCGCGCTGGTGGCCCGCCGCGAACGCAGGTCGAGCGTGACCTGCCCAGCGCTGAGCAGTGTGGTCTCGGCCGCCGGTTCGGCACGCACGCGGAGCCGGATCCGGGCGAGCAGTTCTTCGAACCGGAACGGCTTGGTGACGTAGTCGTCGGCGCCCTGTTCCAGGCTGCCGACGGTGTCGTCGACGCCGTCGCGGGCGGTCAGCACGATCACCGGCAGCCGTTCGCCGCGCCGGCGGATCGCTCGCAGCACCTCGCGCCCGTCGCGCCCGGGCAGGCCGAGGTCGAGGATCAGCAGGTCGAACGTGTCGTCGCGGGCGAGCGCCTCGGCGTCGGGGCCGGTTCCTACTGGCACGACGGTGTAGCCGTTGGCGCGGAGGCCTTTGTCGAGGAAGGCGACGATGCGTTCCTCGTCCTCGGCGATCAGGATGCGTGTCATCGGTTGGTCCTCACAGTGGTATCTCTCACGCTTCCGCGTCGGCGGGCACGGTGATGGTGAACTGGGCGCCGCCCGCGGGCACGTTGGCAGCCTCGGCCGCGCCGCCGTGCCCGCGGGCGATCGCGTCGACGATCGACAGGCCAATGCCCATCCCGTCGGCGCGCGATGCGCGGCTGGCGGCACCGCGGACGCGGCGGCTGAAGAGTTGTTCGGCGTGCTGGGCGTCGATTCCCGGGCCGTTGTCGCGGACCCACAGCCGGACCATGCTCGGGCTACCGGCGGTGGACCCTGGCACGCGACCGTCTGGGGCCGAGATCGCGTCGAGTAGCTGTGCGCCGATCGCGATCTCGTCCCCGTCGGCAGTGTGTTGGACGGCGTTGGTGGCCAGGTTGAGCATCGCCTGGATCAGCCGCTCCTCGTCGGCAACGACTGCCACGGTTCCCGGCCGCGGGGCGGTGTCGATCGTCCATGTCCGGGCGGCGAGTGCGGTGAGCTTGGCGAGGAGTTGGTCGGCGAACTCGCCCAGGTCGAACGGGGCATACCGCAAGAGGTCGCCCTGTTCTGCTTTGGCGAGCAGCAGCAGGTCGTTGACGTAGCGGTTCATCCGGGCCAGCTCGTCGGTGATCAGTGCGATCGTTTCGGCGCGCTCGTCGTGGTCGGTCAGCAAGGTGTCGTCGTCGAGTAGTTCGAGATGCCCCGACACGATCGTGATCGGGGTGCGCAGCTCGTGGGCGACGTCGTCGAGGAACTGGCGCTGACCGGCGAAGCCTTCCTCGAGCCGGTCGAGCATGGCGTTGAACGTGGTGCTCAGCTCGGCCAGCTCGTCGTCGCCTTCGACGGGGATACGGTGCGACAGGTCGGTCTCGGACACGCGCCGGGCCGCTCGGGTGAGCGTGCGTACCGGCCGCAGCACCCGGGCGGCGAGCGACCAGGCGACCCCGGCCGACACGATCAGCACGACCGCGCTGGCGACGACGATGATCCGGATCACCTGCCCGATCTCGGCCCGGTCGGCCTCGGGGAAGTGCGTGGCGACGAACACGCCGGCCGCACCGCCTTGGTCGCCGTCGAGCGTCAGTGGGACGGCGAGGTAGCGGGCCGGCCCGGCCGGCGTGTCGACGGTGCCCCAGGTGGGTTCGGTGGTCGTTGCCCACAGGGCGAACAGGGCCGGGGCGTCGGCGGCGAAGAACGGCGCGTCGTAGCTGGCGAGGAACGGCGCCCCGTCGACGAGTGAGAAGAACGCTTCGTGGTCCGACGGCACGTTGCGGTTGAGAAACGTGCGGAACAGTGCTCGGGCGTCGTCGCCGAACGGTTCACCGGTGGCCGGGTCGCTGCCCTGGGTGAGCTGGCGGAGTTCTTCGACCTCTTGCACGAGCGCGGCGTCGATGTCGCTCGCCAGCCGCCCGATCAACACCTGCCGGGTGACGAGCACGGCGATCGACAAGGCGGCCAACAGCAGCCCGACGTACCCGAGCACGATCCGCGTACGGATGCTGGTCAGCACAGCCCACCGGCGCCTGGCCGCTGGCTCAGTCATCGTCATCGTCGTCATCGTCGTCGTCATCGTCGTCGTCGCCGTCGCCTGCGGGAACGGGTGGAGGCGGCGCGGCGGTGACGACGGGCGGCGCGGGCGGCGGGGCAGGCGGGCTGGTCGCCGGCGGTGGTGTCGCCGGCGGCGCGGCGCTGGTGGCCGGCGTGGGCAGCGACGTGGTCGCGGGCGTCGACGGCGCCGGGGGTACCGAGGTCGACGACGGCGCGGTGGTCGGTGTGGTGGCCAACACGATCGGCTCGATCGGTGGTTGCGACCCATCGATCGCCCGCGCCACCAACAACATCACCGCCAAGCCCACCCCAACGGCCGCGACGAACACCGTCAGCGTCGAAACAACGCGAAGCGGGCGACGGCCGACCATGACACCTTCAGTCTCTCGCCCGTGCCCCGCATCCCCATGAGATTCCGATGAGAATCCTCTCATCGGCGCCGGCCCCGTGGGTTCGGCAGGCGGGGTCGGTGCTTGACAGCGGGGCGAACTTTCCTTACCGTGAGGCGCAATTCGTGCTGGACAGGCCGGGAGGCACCGTTCGCACGCTCAGCACCTCCGGTCCCCTGATCGACGCGTGTGCCGGTTGACGATCCCGTGACAGGCACGGTAGGATCGTCCGTTGCCGTGCGTCGCCTTGTCCTGTGTCGTCCCTGGGGTCTGGCTTCGTCGCGCACACTCGCCGACCCCCCGACTGACTCTCCAGTCCTAGTAGATGAGGTGATCGATGGCTACCCGCGCCGTCTCCCGTGAGCGTTACTCGTTCGCCAACCTTGACGAACCCCTCGCGCTGCCCGACCTGATCGCGGTCCAGACGGAGAGCTTCCGCTGGTTCCTCGAAGAGGGCCTCGCCAACACGTTCCGCGACATCTCGCCGATCAAGGACTTCTCCGAGAACCTCCAGCTCGAACTCGAGTTCGACCCGTTCGACGAAGACCTGCGCCCGCCGCCGAAGTTCACGGTGGAGGAGTGCAAGGAGAAGGACATGACCTACAGCGCGCCGATCTTCGTGCGCGCCCGGTTCATGAACCGCAACACCGGTGAGATCAAGGAACAGACCGTCTTCATGGGCGATCTGCCGGCGATGACCGAAAAGGGCACGTTCATCATCAACGGCACCGAGCGCGTCGTCGTCTCGCAGTTGGTGCGTAGCCCCGGCGTGATCTTCGAGCCCGGCGAGCGGTACCGCCTCCGGAACCTCACCAAGCACCAGCTCGTCAAGGGCACCATCCACCCCTACCGCGGCGAGTGGATGGAGTTCGACGTCGAGCACCGGCCCGGCAAGGACGTCAGCTGCGGCACCCGCGTGGCCCGCAAGCGCCGGCTCGGCATCTTCACGCTGCTGCGCGCGCTCGGCTACGACGAGGCCAACGCCCCCGGCTTCCTCGACGCGTTCGTGCGCGAGTTCGACTTCCTCGAGGGCCAGTGGGACAAGGAGCGCGATGTCGCCCCCACCCAGGACGAGGCGCTGGTCGAGATCTACAAGCGGGCCCGCCCCGGCGAGCCGCCCACGGTCGAGTCGGCCAAGGCCTACTTCCGCAACGCGTTCTTCGAGAGCCGCCGCTACGACCTCAGCCGGGTGGGCCGCTACAAGCTCAACCGCAAGCTCGGGTCGGAAGTCGCCAAGATCGGCGACCAGTTCGGCCTCACCGACCGCTACAACCTCGAAGGCGAACCGCTGCTCGACCTGCCCGTCGAGGGTCAGCACGTGCTCAGCCGGTGCGAGGTGTTGGCGTCGGTCACGTACATGCTCAACCTCGTCAAGCAGGAGCCCGGCTACCGCCTCGACGACCAGGACCACTTCGCCAACCGCCGCATCCGGTCGGTCGGCGAGCTGATCCAGAACCAGGTGCGCATCGGTCTCAGCCGGATGGAGCGGGTGGTGCGCGAGCGCATGACCACCCAGGACGTCGAAGCCATCACGCCCCAGACGTTGATCAACATCCGCCCGGTCGTCGCCGCGATCAAGGAATTCTTCGGTACCTCGCAGCTGTCGCAGTTCATGGACCAGGTGAACCCGCTGTCGGGCCTCACCCACCGCCGCCGCCTGTCGGCGCTGGGCCCGGGCGGGCTGTCGCGCGAGCGCGCCGGCTTCGAAGTCCGCGACGTGCACTTCAGCCACTACGGCCGGATGTGCCCGATCGAGACGCCGGAAGGCCCGAACATCGGCCTGATCGGTGGCCTGTCGACGTTCGCCCGGGTGAACGAGTTCGGGTTCATCGAGACGCCCTACCGTAAGGTCGTCAACGGCAAGGTCACCAGCGAGATCGTGTACATGGCCGCCGACGAGGAAGAGAACTACGTCGTCGCCCAGGCCAACACGCCGATCAACCCCGACGGCACGTTCCGCGACGCGCGCGTGATGGTGCGCCGCTCGCCGCAGGCCGCCAGCCTCGACGACCTGCGCAAGATGCTCGAACAGGAGAGCTTCTTCGGCGCCACCACCGACATCGGCATCGTCCCACCCGACGAAGTCGACTACATGGACGTGTCGCCCAAGCAGATCGTCTCGGTCGGCACGGCGCTGATCCCGTTCCTCGAGCACGACGACGCCAACCGGGCGCTGATGGGCGCCAACATGCAGAAGCAGGCCGTGCCGCTGCTGCGTGCCGAGGCGCCCTACATCGGCACCGGCATCGAAGACCGCGCCGCCCGCGACGCGGCCGACCTGATCCAGGCGCTCGAAGACGGCGAGGTCACCGAGGTCACCGGTGCCACCATCAGCGTCCAGTACGCCACGCTCGGCCGGCGCACCTACAAGCTGGCCAAGTTCCGTCGCTCGAACCAGGACACGTGCATCAACCAGCGCCCCCGCGTCGTCGAAGGCGACAAGGTGGTCAAGGGCACCATCCTCGCCGACGGCCCGTCCACCGACATGGGCGAGCTAGCGCTCGGCAAGAACCTGCTGGTCGCGTTCATGCCGTGGGAGGGCTACAACTTCGAGGACGCGATCATCCTCTCCGAGCGCCTGGTGAAGGACGACGTGCTGACGTCGATCCACATCCACGAGCACGAGGTCGACGCCCGCGACACCAAGCTCGGCCCGGAAGAGATCAGCCGCGACATCCCGAACCTCAGCGACGACATCCTCGCCGACCTCGACGACCGCGGCATCATCCGCGTCGGCGCCGAGGTCGGCCCGGGCGACGTGCTGGTCGGCAAGGTCACCCCCAAGGGCGAGACCGAGCTCACCCCCGAAGAGCGCCTGCTGCGGGCGATCTTCGGCGAGAAGGCCCGCGAGGTCCGCGACACGTCCCTGAAGGTTCCTCACGGTGAGAACGGCAAGGTCATCGACGTCAAGGTGTTCAACCGCGACGACGGCGACGAGCTTCCCCCGGGCGTCAACCAGCTGGTGCGGGTGTACGTGGCCCAGAAGCGCAAGATCTCGGTGGGCGACAAGCTCGCCGGGCGCCACGGCAACAAGGGCGTGATCTCCAAGATCCTGCCCATCGAAGACATGCCGTACACCGCCGACGGCACCCCGGTCGACATCATCTTGAACCCGCTCGGCGTGCCCAGCCGGATGAACGTCGGCCAGGTGCTCGAGTCGCACCTCGGCTACTGCGCCCGCTGGGGCTGGACCGACCCCGCCTCGGGCAACCGGGTGGGCGACGAGCCCATCCGCGGCACCGAGAAGAAGACCCGCCCCACCACCAAGCCCTCGACGTTCATCGCCACGCCGGTGTTCGACGGTGCCCAGTGGGAGGAAGAGGACAAGGCGCAGAAGCACCCGACGATCCAGCGGATCATCGAGCACCTCAACCCCGAGCGCGAGGGCGGCGAGCGTCTGCTCGGCCTGAACGGCAAGCAGACGCTGTTCAACGGCCGCACCGGCGACCCGTACGACAACCCGATCACCACCGGCTACATGTACATCTTGAAGCTGGCCCACCTGGTCGACGACAAGATCCACGCCCGGTCCACCGGCCCGTACTCGATGATCACCCAGCAGCCGCTCGGCGGTAAGGCCCAGTTCGGTGGCCAGCGCTTCGGTGAGATGGAAGTGTGGGCGCTCGAGGCCTACGGCGCGGCGTACTGCCTCCAGGAGTTGCTCACCATCAAGTCCGACGACGTGCTCGGCCGCGTGAAGGTGTACGAGGCGATCGTCAAGGGCGACAACATCCCCGAGCCGGGTGTGCCCGAGTCGTTCAAGGTGCTGATGAAGGAGATGCAGGCGCTCTGCATCAACGTCGAAGTGCTCGCCGAGGACGGCCGCGAGATCGAGATGCGCGATCTCGACGACGAGGTGTTCCGCGCCGCCGAAGAGCTCGGCATCGACATCAGCCGCCCCGAGCGCGGCACCGACGAAGACGACGAGCGCCGCGCCCGCGAGCGCGCCCTGCGCTGACGTCACCCAACCCGATCGGCCGAAGGCCGCCGCGCCCCCGGGCGTGGCGGCCTTCGCTGTTCCTGCGTACCCACTCGACCACCGGAGGTGCCAGCATCGTCGGAACCCGCGGTGCGCCGAGGTGGGGATCGAGCTCGTCGTCAACCAGAACGGCTTCGGGCAGAACCTCGGGGCCGAGGTCGCCGTCGCCAACGGTCGGGCGCTACTCGACGATCGGAGCGCGGAGGGTGCCGGTGACGGTCTTGTCGGCGTCGGTGTAGTCGATCTCGGCGCAGACGACCCCGCCGAGACCGGTGATCGTGAGGTGCCCCCTGGTCTCGTCTGGCCTGGCCAGTTCGTAGGCATGGTCGTGCGTGTGGTGGCTGACCAGGAACGTGGTGACGCCATCCTGACCGAAGACTGGCTCGAACTCGGCGCCCACGGTGAGGGCGGGAAGGTCGTCCTCGTCGGTGACATTGAACGCCGTCATCTGGACCTGGACGAGGTGCTCGCCGGCGGGCACCTCGACCCGGCCCCGCCAGGCGAGTTCGTCGGTATCGAGCTCGAAGCTGGCGATGTGGAGGTGGTACAGCGCTCCCTCTCGCACGGTGCGGGCTGTGGCCTCGGTGGTGGTCGCGGTGTCGCCGGTGGTGTGGTTGGTGACGGCGAGATCGGTGGCCGGGCAGTTGTCGGCGGGCGGGGGGTCGATGGCGATCGGATGGTCACCGGAGGTGGGGCTGTCGATGGTGGCGCTCAGGCTCCCTGCGTCCTCGCCGCCGCAAGCCGCCGCGAGCACGAGCGCGGCGGCAAGCGCCCAGGATCGGCCGAAGGCCGTCGGGACACCCAAGGGACTCCGCGGCGTCATGGCGCGGGTGGGGCGGTAGCCGCCGCTGATGCAGAGGGACGGCGACCCACAAGGCCCATCGCTCAGGGCTCAACGGTGAGCTCGGCGTACATGCCGTGCACGAAGTGCGGTGGGCCACCGGCCACTTCGGGGGGCCCGTCCGACGTGGCTGCGGCGGTGAGGTACTCGTCGATGTCGGCGCCGGTGGGGATGAAGCAGAACAGGGCGTAGCGGCCGGGCTCGGCGAGGATGCCATCGCCCACGGCGGGGATCGCGGGCCCGCCCGGGGCGGCGAGGAGCACGGTGTGCGGTTCACCGAGCGCGGCCAGCAACTCGGCGGGTGGTAGCCCGGCCAGCTCGGCGACCGCGCGACCCTCGCCGTCGGACAACCGGAACACGACCACTTCGTGGAGTTCGGTTTCAGAGATGTTGGCGACGGTGAGCCGTACGCCGGAAGGGACCGACTCGGGGAGCCCTGCGAACGCATAGTCGACCATCGCCACCTCGAGCACCCCATCGGCGGGATCGTTGTCGCTACACGGCGCGATGGCCTCGCTGATCACGGCACCACCGTCCTCGGGGTGGGCGACGAAGGCAGCGCCGATGACCCCGTCCGTCAAGGCCTCGTCGATGCACGCACGGTCGTCGTCGGGGATGCTGCCAGGCTCGAACAGCATGTCGACGACGCTGACCCCGCAAGTGCGGAATGCGCTTCCAGCTGAGCGGGCCTGCGCGTCGGTGGGATTGACCCGACGTAACGGGTTGTCGGTCCCGGTCATGTCGTCGGCGGACATACCGGCGGCCTCGAAGGCGGCCGGTCCACCGACCGCGTCGATGAACTCGCGGGCCATGCAGTCGGCTTGGTCGCCGGAGAACGGGATGGCCGGGTCGGCCTTGTATCCCGTGGCGAGCGCGTCGGCGTAGGCGTTGCCCGCTGTCGACGTGTTGTCGTCATCGTCGCCGCAGGCAGCGCCGCTCAGGCTGAGCACGGCGACCAGTGCGAGGGCACGGCGGGGCCGGAAGTTGGTAGTGAGCACGGGGATTCTCCTTCGAACGTGCACGTGGCAGTAGGGGGTGGGGGGTAGGGGGGAGGGGTGGGGGGTAGGGGGAGGGGGCGGTGAGGGTCGTCAGCCGTCCGCGACGTTGTTCATCGCGGCCACGATGTGGTCGAGCGTGGCCTGGTCCGGCTGAGGTGGTACGGGGGTGTCGGGCAGGCGGCGCAGCATGTCGAAGGCCTGCGGGAGGTGGGAGGCTTCGATCGTCGGGCCGTGCGTCGATGCGATCGTGGTCGGTCGGAGTTGTTCGACCCGGCTGCATTGCACGCCGAACGCGTCGGGATCGGTGATCGACACCCACGGGCTGTTCCACAGGTTGAACGCGGCGAATCCGGCCGCCCACATGTCGGGGTCGAGCTGCGAAACGAACGCGGTGCCCTGCTCGACCGGGGTGGCGTAGCAGTCCGACGCCCAGTAGACGCCGGTGATCGGGTCGAACAGGCCCCGCGTGGTCGGCGAGTCGTACAGCGGTGGCCGGACCAGCGCGAAGGCACGATCACCGGCGTCCAGAGTGTCGCGATCGCCGAGCCAGCGCCACCGCGATGGGGACACCTTGAAGCCTTCGGCACCAAGGCGCTCGCACATGAACCAACTCGCCACCAAGGTGGCGTTGAGGCACGCGTCCATCACCGCTTCGAGATTGCCGTGGTGGTCGGGGTCGTCATGGCTGATGAACACCCAGCGCACGTCGTCGGGCTCGACCAGCGCGAACAGGTCCTCGAGATACTGCTTGCGGTGCACCGGGCAGCCGGTGTCGACGACGACCGGTTCGGCACCTCGGATGACCATCGAGTTCATGTGGATCGCCTGTGGGGCGACGCCTTCTCCGACGGTCGCCTGGATCACGAACGTGTCCGGCGCGATCTCGACCGGACGATGCCGGACCGGCGGGGACGGT
Source organism: Ilumatobacter sp. (assembly GCA_035556435.1). GTDB lineage: Bacteria > Actinomycetota > Acidimicrobiia > Acidimicrobiales > Ilumatobacteraceae > Ilumatobacter. The sequence goes on from DATMEY010000025.1 coordinate 17,111, forward strand.
GCGGTGGCGCTGCTCATGGCACCATCGTCGAGGACGACCCTTTCGGAAACCTTCAGACACCCGGTTCTGAATGGCAGCCGGGCCACGTCGACCAATCTGCCGGCGGTCGCGTCGGTCGTGTCGGTGGCGTTCAGCGTCGGAGGTCGACGGTCCGTGCGATGCCGGCACCGCAGCACATCGCGATCGCGAACTCGACCGCGCGTGCGCCCCACACGAACCAGGCGCCGAGATCGATGGTGCTGTCGCGGCCGAGCCGACCGAACGCGGCACCCTGCCGGGCGGTGTCGCCGAGGTGGTCCCACCATCCGGGTCGTGCGCCGAGCCCGGCCACGTCGAATCGGTAGCGGAGGTACTCGTACAGCACGTAGGTGATGGTCGCGGTGGCGAGTCCGCCAACGGCCATGATCGGAGTGCCTTGTCGACTGGGATCGAACTCGTCGAGCACCATCCAGGCCATCAGACCGCCGCACGTGCCGATCAGGAACCCGTACAACACCATGACGTAGAACCATTGATGCGCGGCGAATGCGACGACACCGGCCGATAGGACGACACCGATCGCCCCGCCGACCACGACCCGCACCCGCCGACGCTGTGAGGCGGCGCTGCTCATCACCCCAGTGTCGGGGCCGACCCTTCCGGAATCCTTCAGGCGCCGACCGGCACCGAGCGGATCACCGCTGTGGGATCAGACGCTCGAACGACTCGGGTTGAATGTCGAGGTCGGCCATCCGGCTGACGTAGTTCGCATACGCGGCCTGAGCCGCGCCGCGGCTGCCGTTGGCGTGCAGCCCGGAGACGATGGCCCGGTGGGCGGCGTCGTCGTACGGGTCGACCGCGATGATGCTGGTTGCGACCTCGACGGCCACGAGGTGCTCGCTGGCCTTGACCGCCTCGTCGAGCAGTCGGTGGGCGGCCGCCAAGAACCGCACGCGGGCGGCCGCTCGGGGCGGTTCTGCCCAGTGCTCGTAGACGTCGTCGGGCAACAGTTGGCCGGTGTACGCGTCGACGATCGTCCGATCGTCGGTGAGTCCCTTGAACGTCACCAGGTCGGTGTGGACGTGGTCGACGTCGAGCCGGATCGTCGAGCGGTCGGTGATCACGCCGCCGTCAAGGATCCGCCGCACCGTCGACAGCTGCACCGACAGCCGCGGCCGCAGGCGGTCGTGGTCGGGCTCGTCGGGCCACAACAGGTCGCACAGCTCGTCGCGGCTCACTGGGCCGCCTTCGGCGACGACCAGGCGTTTGAGGAGCTGGCGGGCCCGCCGTGAGCCCCACGCTGCGGGCGCGACCTCGTCGCCGTCGACGAACACCGCGAACCGTCCGAGGGTGGTGATCGTGACGTGTGGTCGACGCCGGACGTTCGGCGGCGTCGTGGAGACCGAGCCGGTGACGAACCGCTCGATCTCGTCCATGATCGTGTCGACGTCGGCCGCATAGGTGAAGTGGTCGGCGCCGGGCAGTTCGACGAGGCGGGCGTCGGGAAGCGCGGCAGCCGTCTCCCTGGCGAACCGGATCGGCACGACCGGGTCGTTCACCCGGTGCAGCATCAGGACCGGCACCGAGATCCGCCGCAGCACCTCGCGCGCGTCCATCAGGCCGTTCATGCGCATCAGCGTCAGGATCGCGTCGCGACTCGCCGACTGGCGCTCGTAGCCGGCGTGCCACCCGCGGAAGTCTGGATCGTCGACGAGCGACGGAGCGAACAGCTCGGGCGTGACCGTTTCCGGGGTTCCCCACAGGTCGGCAAATCGCAGCACGCGAGCGGTCCGCTCGTCGTCGGGCGGAGGCGGCGCGTCGCGATCGATCAACCGCGCCCCCGAGCCTTCGAGCATGACCCCAGCCACCCGGTCGGGATAGGTCGCCGCGTAGAGCAGGGTCATCGGCCCGCCCTCGGAGGTGCCGAACAGGAACGCCCGATCGATGTCGGCGTCGTCCATCACGGCGCGCAGGTCGTCGACTCGTTGATCGACCTCCGGCAGGCTGACGCTGCGATCGGATGCCCCTGTGCCGCGCTTGTCGAAGTGGACGTAACGGCAGAACGAGCCGAAGCGCTCCAGCATCGACCGGATTCCCGGCCAGCCCCAGCAGTGCTCGACGTTCTGGGCCATCGGCGGAACCGCGACGACCGTCGGCGGACCGTCACCGAACATCTGATAGGCGATGCTCGTCGTTCCCGCCCGAGCGAAGCGGATCGGCGCGGCGGCAAACCCGCCGCCGTCAAGATCCCCCGCCACCTCCCCATTCCAGCACAGGCCCGCCCGGTGAGGGGCATTTCACGTCGAAGGCGACCGCTCGGCAGAACGAACAGGTGGGCGCAAGCTCCAACTCGCCGGTCGGCGTCTGAAGGTTTCCGAAAGGGTCTTGCCCGACAATGCCATCGAGCGGTGCCGGCCTGAGCAGGTGAGATGCACCGCACCGGGCCGGCATGGAGAACAGGTAGGTAATGACGTGGATGTGCAGACGACGGTGATGGTGGGTTGGCGCAAGGGTTGGGCCTCCAAGGGCCACACGTATCTGGTCGAGATCGGCCAGGACACCGTGTGGTTCGGCCGGCTCGGGCAGGGTGGCGCGTACTGGTCGCCGACGCCGGGCCTGCCCGACTACGCCATTCGTAACGCCATTCGGCAGGCGAACCGGGTCGGCAGCACGAGCGTGGCCGGAAGCGCTGTCGGCGGGGCGCTCGGAGGGGCACTTGCGCGCGCCGGCACGCGCAAGGTCTTCGAACGGTTCCGGGCTGAGATCGGCAAGAACGAACGCCGCTACCACGCCGAAGGTCGCGCCGCCCTGGACCGCGACAAGCACACGGTCGAGTGGCCGTCGGCCGAGTTCGCCGACGCCCGGCTGGTGAAGCGACTCCCGGCGACCGCGCCGCAGGCCGTGCAGGGGCTCGACGGCGGCTTCATCGCCGTAACCCTCGGGGGCAAGCCGCACTTCTTCGGCGGGCTGCCCGGCGGCACCGATGCCGAGACGTTCCTCGCTGCGCTCGTTGCCGCGGCGCAGCGCTGACCCGCCACCACGAGACGACGACCCGACGACAAGGAGACACGACGATGATCTGGAACAAATCGACATCGCGCGAATGGCGCGCACGATGGGCCGCTGCGGGTGCCGCGGTGGCGGTCAGCTTGGGGGCCGGAGGGGTCGCCGTCGTGCGTGCCGCGGCAACGCCGTCGGCGTTCGTGCCGATCGAACCGGTGCGGGTGCTCGACACGCGCGTCGACGCCGGCCTGACCGGCCCGCTGGTCAGCGGCGAGGCGCGGCGGTTGCAGGTAGCGGGGACGATCCCGGTGATCCTGCCGGGCGACACGATCGGGTCGGCCACGCCGGTGCCAGCCCAGGCGACGGGCATCACCGCCAACGTCACCGTCGTCGGGCCGACCAGCGTCGGCTGGGTTGCGGTGCGGCCCGGGAACGCGACCGGCACACCGACCACGAGCAACATCAACATCACTGCACCCGGTGTGGTGGTGCCGAACTCGGTCACCGTCGCGGTCCCCACGAGCGGCGCGAACGCCGGCCAGGTCGACCTGTTCTACCGGGGCATCGAACCCGACGCCACCACGCACCTCGTCGTCGACATCGTCGGCTACTACACCTCCAGCGAACCCGGCCCGGGCTCGACCGGCCCGAAGGGTGACCGAGGCGCACCGGGCGAGCCAGGCCCGCAGGGCCCGGCCGGTCCGCAGGGCCCTCCGGGTCCAGCCGGAGGTGAGCAAGGTTCGCAGGGTCCTGCCGGGCCGCAGGGTGACCAGGGCAACCCGGGTCCGCAGGGTCCTGCCGGGCCGCAAGGTCCGGCCGGCCCACAAGGCCCGGCTGCCTCGCAGCTGTTCGGCAGGATCGCCGCCAACGGCACCCTGTTCGGTGACGGCCCGGCCAACCCCGGCGTCCTGTTCGTCGAACGGATCGCTGGTGAGCCGACAGGCGGCTACAACATCGTATTCGACCGGCAGCTCACCCGCTGCTCGATCCAGGTGACCACTGGCCTGTTCAGTATCGGACAACAGGCGCCTCCGTTCCTGCCGCCGCCAGCACGCATCGCAAACGTGAAGACTGGCGGTCAGGTGGCCCACGTCTACGTGCGCAATCTCGCAGGGAACCTGGCGGACACGCCGTTCTTCATTGCCGCCTTCTGCCCCTCATGAGGGCATCGGGCTCGTCAGCCGGGGGTGGTGATCCGGCGTTGGAAGTCGTCGGCGAGGTCGAGGAGTGCTTGGCGGCAGTTGCCGGTGTAGGCGGGGGCGTGCATGGGTGCGAGCGTTTCGATGTCGAGTTGGGCGAGGCGGCGGATGGTCGCGGCGCTGGTGGGGTGGAGTGACAGTGAGCCGGGAGCGGCGTCTTCGGCAGCGACAGCGGGGCCGGTGATGTCGTCGGTGGTGGTTGGGTCGTACGGGCCATGCCAGGTGAACAGGTCGCCGCAGAACAAGGTTCTGGTGGTGACGTCGTAGAGCACGCCGGCTTCCCAGGCGTGGGGGACGTGCGGGGTGTCGAACCACTGCAACACGTGGCTGCCGATGTCGAGGCGCTCGCTGTCGGCGAGCGGACGGGGAGGTCGATCGGCGAGGTCGGCCAGTGACACCATGCAACCGATCTGGGAGTGGGCGACGGTGGCTCGGGGAGCGAGCGCGAGCCAATCGTTCACCGAACCGGACTCGTCGGCTTCGATGTGGCCGAAGGTGATCCAGCGCATCGACTCGGCGGGAACGACCCGTTCGACCGCGGCGGACACGGCCGGGAACAGTGAGCGCATGCCGGTGTGGAAGATCGCCGGTTCGTCACCGACGATCAGGTATTGGTTGAACGCCACCGGCATGTCGGCCACCACGGTGGTGAGCTGGTGGATGCCGTCGGCGATCTCGGTGAGTCGGGTGTTCATCAGAACGGCACCTGTCGGGCGAGCAGACCGCTGCCGGCGGCCCGGCCGGACAGGGTGCGGCAGAACTCGACCGCGTCGAGCTCGATGCGTTCACCGTCGGTGCCGGCGGTGAACTGGCCTCCGGCGGGGCCGGTGAGGGCGAGGGTGAAGGGCTGGCCGTGGCGGCGTGCCCACTCGGCGACGACGTCGGCGACGATGCGGCCGTCGTGGTCGGCGGTGAGCGTCATTGGTTGCCCGGTGGCGTGGGCGATGTCGACGCGGTGCATCCACGGGTCGCGGGTCAAGATGATGTCGAGCAGGTACCCGATTCGCCAGGTCTCGGGTTGCCCGTCGACGTGTTCGGTCATCGGTATCCGGCGCAGCAGGGCAGGGGCGGTGGCTCGCCAGCGGGCGGCGCGGGGGCTGTTCATTTCAGCGTGCTCGATCAGTTCAGCGGTGGTCAGTTCGGCGTGTTCGGTGACCTGCATCGCGGTCATCGCATCGATCATCGGGCTGCCGGTCTGTTTGGCGGCCTTCGTGGCAGCGCGCATGCGGCGCATCACCGACCGCAACGAGGTGAAGTCCGACAGCATGCCGACGCTGTGGCCTGCCATCGCGCGCACGTCCCACAGCGGGCAGTCGGTCGGCTTCGTCCAGTCCTCGGGTGCCAGTGAGCGAAGCTGGTCGACCAGGCGGCCATACTCGGTGACCGCCAGAGCGTTCGCTTCGGATCGTGAGATCGGCGGGATCGTCTCCACGCGTGTCGTCGTGGTCATCACGTTGTCTGCTCCTCCGGCTGTGGGGTGGGTGATCGAAGGGTGTGGTGTAGGGGGAGGGCGACGTGGTTGAAGAACATCTCGGCGGCGGTGTCGATCAGGCGGATCCAACGGTCACCGCCGGGATCGTTGGAGATCTGCTGGTCTGCAAGGCCCATTCCGAGCGCGGTGAACAGGTCGAGCGCGGCAGGATCGTCGATGCCGAGCGTGGCGAGGTGTGCTTGCAGGGTCGCCAGGCTCTCGACCGAGATCGCGAACGATGCTGCGGACGGCTCGAATCCGGGGATGGTGCGCTGGAACATCAATTGGAAACGGACTGGGTCGTCGGTGCAGAACTCGACGAAGTACCGCCCGATCATTCGTAGGTCTGCCAACGCGTCTCCGGACGTCTTCCAGCGGGCCTGGCCGGCGACGAACTGGCGACACCCCTGCGCGTACATGGCGTCGTAGATCGCGTGCTTGGAGTCGAAGTACGAATAGAGCGACTGGGGGCGCATGCCGACCTCACGGGCCAGCTCCCTTAACGAGAACCCTGCCAATCCTTCAGCTCTGGCGAGACGCCATGCGGTGTCGAGGATTTCCTCGATGGTCGCCTGCCGACGCTCGGCACGCCTGTCGCGAATCGGAAGACCTGACACTGTCCGTAGTATGAACGAGACCAGCGAGTTGGTCAAGCTGCGTGGCGGTCGAGCAGCCGTCCCGGCGACCTCCCAGTGAGTACTGCACTACGCCACGGGTGTTCGGTCACGACGGCGCCGGCGGCCAGCTCGCCTTCGCCGACCCCGACACCGGCCTGTCGTTGGCCTTCCTCACCGACGGCATGGACCTCCACGCGATCCGCCAATGGCAACGCGGCCGGAAAGTCGTCGACACCGCCTTCGCCGGTACCTGACGGTACAGCGAGCGAGGTGGTGGAACGGGTGACACGGGGCGTTACGCTGTTCAGCCGCACGTGAGACGCCTCAACCTGCGACCTGGCCCGTTTCGACGTGGTCCGGCTGAGAAGCAGAAGCCGTCCTCCGAACTGAAGTGACATCCGCCGCCTCTGTCGCGGCACACCTCGTAGGAGTTGAAGGCTTTCCATGCTCGACGTCAACATGTTCGACCAGCTCAAGATCGGGCTGGCCACGGCCGACCAGATTCGCCTGTGGAGTCACGGCGAGGTCAAGAAGCCCGAAACCATCAACTACCGCACGCTGCGTCCTGAGAAGGACGGTCTGTTCTGCGAGAAGATCTTCGGCCCCACCCGCGACTGGGAGTGCTACTGCGGCAAGTACAAGCGGGTGCGCTTCAAGGGCATCATCTGCGAGCGCTGCGGTGTCGAGGTCACCCGCTCGAAGGTGCGCCGCGACCGGATGGGCCACATCGAACTGTCGGCCCCGGTCGTCCACATCTGGTACCTGCGCGGCACGCGCTCGTGGCTGGCGTACCTGCTGGCCGGCATCGAGCCCAAGGAAGAACTCAAGGCCAAGCAGCTCGAGAAGGTCATCTACTTCGCGGCCAACCTGGTGTCGTGGGTCGACGACGACAAGCGCCACGAAGACCTCGCCTCGCTCGAAGCCGAGTTCCTCGCCGAGCGTGACGAGATCCGCAAAGAGCTCGAGCTGGCGATCGACCGGCGCCTCAAGGAGGTCGAGACCGAGGCCGAGGCGCTCGAAGCTGAGGGTGCCGACACCAAGAAGTTCAAGCGCGACTCCGACAAGGAGATCGAGACGTTGCGCGAGCGCTACGAGCTCGAGCTCGACCTGGTCGAGCGGGCGTGGGACGAGTTCCGCACCCTGCACAGCCGCAAGATCATCGAAGACGAGATCCTGTGGCGCGAGCTGAAGGACAAGTACGGCGACTACTTCGAGGGCGGCACCGGCGCCGACGCGATCAAGCAGTTGATCGACCGGATCGACTTCGACGAGGAAGAGATCAAGCTGCGCGGTGCGATCGACCCGCAAGAGGGCCAGAAGCCGCTCAGCGCGCAGCGCAAGCAGAAGGCCATCAAGCGCCTCAAGATCGTCGCCTCGTTCAACCGGCGTGACGACCACGGCCGGCGCCTGAACAGCCCCGAGGCGATGATCCTCGACGTCGTGCCGGTCATCCCGCCGGAACTGCGCCCGATGGTGCAGCTCGACGGTGGCCGGTTCGCCACGTCCGACCTCAACGACCTGTACCGGCGCGTCATCAACCGCAACAACCGCCTCAAGCGGCTGCTCGACCTGGGCGCCCCCGAGATCATCGTCAACAACGAAAAGCGCATGCTCCAGGAGGCCGTCGACGCGCTGTTCGACAACGGCCGCCGCGGCCGCCCGGTCACCGGGCCGGGCAACCGCCCGCTCAAGTCGCTGTCCGACATGTTGAAGGGTAAGCAGGGCCGGTTCCGCCAGAACCTGCTCGGCAAGCGCGTCGACTACTCGGGCCGTTCGGTCATCGTGGCCGGCCCCACGCTCAAGCTGCACCAGTGCGGCCTGCCCAAGCTGATGGCGCTCGAACTGTTCAAGCCGTTCGTCATGAAGCGCCTGGTCGACCTGGAACTGGCCCAGAACATCAAGACCGCCAAGCGGATGGTCGAGCGCCGTCGCCCGCAGGTGTGGGACGTGCTCGACGACGTCATCAAGGAGCACCCGGTGCTCCTCAACCGTGCCCCCACGCTGCACCGCCTCGGCATCCAGGCGTTCGAGCCGGTGTTGGTCGAGGGCAAGGCGCTCCAGATCCACCCGCTGGTGTGCACCGCCTTCAACGCCGACTTCGACGGCGACCAGATGGCCATCCACGTGCCGCTGTCGGCCGAGGCCCAGGCCGAGGCCCGCGTGCTGATGCTGTCGGCGAACAACATCTTGTCGCCGGCCAACGGTCGCCCCATCGTGACGCCCACCCAAGACATGGTGATCGGTGGCTTCTACCTCACCGAGCACGTCGAGGGCGCCAAGGGTGAAGGCAAGGTGTTCCGTCACCTGTGGGAGGCCCGCCGGGCGTACGACGAGGGCGTGCTCGAACTGCACGCCACCATCACGTTCCGACCCGGTCGCGGCGCCGAGCCGTACGACACCACGCTCGGCCGGGCACTGTTCGAGTCGGCTCTGCCCGACGACTACTCCGAGCGCTACGGCCACGTGTTGGCGACCGTGAAGAAGCGCGAGATGGGCGTGATCGTCGAGCGCCTCAGCGAGAACTACGAGGCCGTGCAGGTCGCCGCCTCGCTCGACGCGATCAAGAACCTGTGCTACCGCTTCGCCTCGCAGTCGGGCCTCACCGTGTCGATCGACGACGTGCGCACCCCGAAGGCCAAGCGCGAGCTGCTCGACGGGTACGAGGCCCAGGCCGAAAAGGTCGAGAATCAGTTCAAGCGCGGCATCATCACCGACGGCGAGCGGCGCCAGCAGGAGGTCCGCATCTGGACCGACGCCACCAAGGACGTCCAGGACGCGATGGAGGTCGAGTTCAAGTCGCAGCGCTTCAACCCGATCGACATGATGGTCGGCTCGGGCGCCCGCGGGAACATGACCCAGATGCGCCAGATCGCCGGCATGCGCGGCCTGGTGGCCAACCCCCGTGGTGACATGATCCCGCGACCGATCAAGTCGAACTTCCGTGAGGGCCTCGAGACGCTCGAGTACTTCATCGCCACGCCGGGCGCCCGCAAGGGTCTGGTCGACACGGCGCTGCGTACCGCCGACTCGGGCTACCTGACGCGCCGTCTGGTCGACGTGGCCCAGGAGCTGATCATCCGTGAGGACGACTGCGGCACCAACCTCGGTGTCGAGGTCGACCGCATCAACGACGAGCCGCGCAACTATCTCGACACGCGTCTGTTCGGCCGGGCGCTGCTGCGCGACGTCACCTTGTCCGACGGCACCACCCTGCCGCGCAACACGATCGTCGGCGACGACGAGATGGCCAAGCTGGCCGCCGATGCCGAGGTCACCAGCGTCCGCGTCCGGTCGGTGCTCACGTGCGACGCCGAGCTCGGCGTGTGCGCGATGTGCTACGGCCGCTCGCTGGCCACGGGCAAGCGGATCGAACTCGGCGAGGCGGTCGGCGTGATCGCCGCCCAGTCGATCGGCGAGCCCGGCACGCAGCTCACGATGCGGACGTTCCACACCGGTGGTGTGGCCGGTAAGGACATCGCCGGTGGTCTGCCCCGCGTGGTCGAGCTGTTCGAGGCTCGCACCCCGAAGGGCGCCGCGTTCCTGGCCGAGGCCACCGGGGTGCTGCACCTCGGCGAGGACGAGGGCAAGGGCATTCCGGTGCGCATCGTCGACGAGCAGGGCGACGAGCACGAGTCGGTGCTGCCGCTCGGTGCCCGCCCGATCCTCAACGACGGCGACGACATCAAGGCCGGTGACCTGATCACCGACGGCCCGTCCGACCCGAAGAAGCTGATGGAGATCAAGGGCATCCGCCAGACCCAGCAGTACCTGGTCGACGAGGTCCAGAAGGTGTACCGCGACCAGGGCGTGTCGATCCACGACAAGCACATCGAGCTGATCGTGCGCCAGATGACGCGCCGGGTCGGCGTGCAAGAGGTCGGCTCCACCGACTTCCTGCCCGGCGAGCGGGTCGACGCCAAGGTCTTCCGCGACACCAACAAGCGGATGGTCGAGGAGGGTCAGCGCCCGGCCGAGGGCCGCGCCGAAATCATGGGTATCACCAAGGCCTCGCTGGCCACCGAGTCGTGGCTGTCGGCCGCCTCGTTCCAGGAGACCACCCGTGTGCTCACCGAGGCCGCGATCGACGGCAAGGGCGACAGCCTGATCGGCCTCAAGGAGAACATCATCATCGGCAAGCTGATCCCCGCGGGTACGGGCATGACCAAGTATCGCGAGTTCGGCATCGAGGCCCCCGACTACGAGCCGATGTCGTACTACTCCAGCGACCTCGACGAGGAAGACCCGGCTGCGTTCCTGGCCAACCTCCACGGCTCGCTCGAAACCGAAGCCGCCGCCGAGTAGAACTCGGATCGGTCCAGGCCGGCACTCGACCACCGTGCTTTACGGTGGTCGAGTGTTGTGCTCACGGTGGTCGAGTGCCGCCGCCAGGCGGTGTATCGAGACCACGCCGCCCGTCGAGGGTGAGTAGGGGGGCGTACAGGTCGGGTCGGCGGTCGCGGAACAGGCCCCACGCGTTGCGCGTGCGGCGCAGCTCGGCGAGGTCGAACGACGCTGTCAGCACGGCTTCGTGCTCGCGGCCGGCTTCGGCGACCTTGGCGCCGGTGTGGTCGGCGATGAACGACGAGCCGTAGAACGTGATCGACCGGCCGCCGGCGGGCGTGCCGTGTTCGGTGCCGATCCGGTTGGAGGCCACCAGTGGCATCAGGTTGGCGCCGGCGTGGCCCTGCATCACACGTTGCCAGTGCCCGCTGGAGTCCCACGCCGGGTCGGGCGGCTCGCTGCCGATCGCCGTCGGGTAGAACAGCAACTCGGCGCCGAGCAGCGCCATCGCCCGGGCGCTCTCGGGGAACCACTGGTCCCAGCAGATGCCGACGCCGATCGTGGCGTAGCGGGTCTGCCACACCCGGAAGCCCGTGTCGCCCGGGTTGAAGTAGTACTTCTCGGTGTAGCCGGGCCCGTCGGGGATGTGGCTCTTGCGGTACGTGCCGAGCACCGAACCGTCGGCGTCGACGATCACCACGGTGTTGAACGTCGCCTGGCCCGCCCGCTCGTACACGCTCAGCGGTAGCACCACCTCGAGCTCGCGGGCGATCGCCCGGAAGTGCTCGACGGTGGGGTGCCCGTCGAGCGGAAGCGCCCGGTCGAAGTGCTCGGGCAGCTGGTCGATGCAGAAGTACGGCCCCTCGAACAGCTCGGGGATCAAGATGATCTGGGCGCCGTCGCCCGCCGCCTGGCGTACCAACCGCTCGGCCGTGGCGACGTTGCCGCCGACCTCCGCCCCCATCCCCATCTGCAACGCAGCCACCGTCACCGTCATGCACGCAGCCTATGAGGCCGGGAAAGTCCCGGTGATCGAGTGCCGCGCTCTGCCCGGGGTATCGAGACCAGGGATGCGCGAAAGTTACCCGCGGGTAGCCAGGCGGGTGTGACGTGTGTCATAGTGGTCGCATGGAGCCTCTTGGCGGGGTGCTCCGGCGTGCTGTGGCGGTCGCGTCGGTCGTACTCCTACTCATCACCCTGGCCATCACGTCGCCTGCGCCGGCGAGCGCGGCCGAGTCGATCGCGGCACGGGGGAGTGTCAACCAGGTCTACGCGACCGGCCTCTCGCCGGGTGCCACGGTGACGTTGCGCAAGGGCGGAACCGTGGTCGCCACCCAGACGGTGAGCTCGCTGGGTGGCGTGCTGTTCCGCGAGGTGCCCGTCGGCACTGGCTACGTGGTGCATTCGGAGGGCGACACGTCGCCACCGGTCACCGTGTACGACGACTCGTCCGAGCCGTGGGACACGTCGTTCTACAACCAGACGATCGCGCCCAACGGCTATCAGTACATCACCACCCGCGACGGCACCCAGCTGGCGCTGACCGTGCACCCACCCAACGAACCGGCGGGGGTGATCGACCTGCCCCCGATTCCCAGCCTGTGTGGCCTGTTGCCGCCACCGCTCGACGTGCTGTGTGATCTCGTGCCCTTGCTGGACCTCGTCGACCTGGCGCCACCGCACCCGACGCTGATCGAGTACTCCGGGTACGCCACGGCCGACCCCGCCGGGCCCAAGAGCGGCATCGCCGCGCTCGCCAACCTGATGGGCTTCGCGGTGGTCGACGTGAGCATGCGCGGCACCGGTTGCTCGGGCGGCGCGTTCGACTTCTTCGAGCCGCTCCAGGCGCTCGACGGCTACGACGTGATCGAGGTGATCGCCCGCCAGAGCTGGGTCGACGGCGATCAGGTCGGCATGCTCGGCATCTCGTACGGCGGCATCAGCCAGCTGTTCACCGCGGCCACGCAGCCGCCCAGCCTGGCGGCGATCACGCCGCTGTCGGTCATCGATTCCGTGCCCGCCACGCTGTACCCGGGCGGCATCCGCAACGACGGGTTCGCCGTCGCCTGGGCCGAGGAGCGCCAGGTCGAGGCCCAGCCCGCCGGACAGGGCTTTGCCGGTACGCACTCCTACGCCGAGGCGCGGGTCGCCGGCGGCGACCAGACGTGCATCGACAACCAGGTGCTGCACCCCGAAGCCGCCCACCTGATGACGAAGATCGAGGCCAACGCCACCTACGTGCCCGAGGTGGCCGACCCGCTCGACCCGATCAGCTTCGTCGACCGCATCAACGTGCCGGTCTTCATGGCCTGCCAGTGGCAGGACGAGCAGACCGGCGGGCACTGCCCCACGCTCGCCCAGCGGATGACCGGCACCGACAAGAAGTGGTTCACGTTCACCAACGGCGTGCACACCGACTCGCTCGACCCCGAGACGTTCGTCGAGATGTTCAAGTTCTTGTCGATCTACGTCGCCGAACGATCGCCGATCACGAACGCGGTCGTGCTCAACGCGACCGCGCCGGTGATCTACCAGACCGCGTTCGGTGTGCCCGAAACCGACCTGATCACGCTGCCGCTCGACGACCTGCTCGAGCAACTCCTCACCCTCAGCTACGCCCAGGCCAAGGCCAACTTCGAGGCCCAACCTCAGGTCCGCGTGCTGTTCAACAACGGCGCCAACCCGGGCCTCACCTCGCAGCCGGGCAGCCCGGGCGCGTCGTTCGAGATGACGTTCGACAGCTTCCCGCCGCCGCAGGCCGAGGCCCGCTCGTGGTACTTCGGTGCCGACGAGACGATGCGCGACGCGCCGCCCCCCGCCGCGGTCACGCACTCGTTCGTCGCCGACCCGTGGCCCGACCCACTCACCAACTTCGCCGGTGGCACCGCCGGCGGCGGGTTGTGGGGCAACCGGTCGCAGTGGTCGTGGGACTGGCGGGGACGCGCTGACGACACGTCGTTGTCGTACCTCACCGAACCACTGGTCGCCGACCACGTCGTCGTCGGCTCTGGAGCGGTCGAGTTCTGGGCCCGGTCACAGGCCGACGACGTCGACTTCCAGGTCACCATCAGCGAGGTCGATGCCAACGGTAACGAGACGTTCGTGCAGGGCGGGTGGGTGCGCGGCTCGCTGCGGGCCATGGCCACCGACGCCGACAACCCGTGGAAGCTGGTGCCCACCGAAACCCAGCGGTTCCTCACGTTGCGCGAGGCCGACCGCCGGCCGATGCCCGACGACGAGTTCACCAAGGTCGTCGTGCCGATCTACTTCCACGGGCACCCGTATCGGGCGGGCACCCGCATCCGCGTCGTGATCTCGGCTCCGAACGGCGACCAGCCGATCTGGTCGTTCGAGCACCCCCAGCCCGCCAGCGGCACCACCACGGTCGACGTCCAACACGGTGCGGCGTCGCCCGGGCGGCTGGTCCTGCCGGTGATCGCCGGGGCCACAGCACCCGCCGGGCAGCCTGAGTGCGGCGTGCTGCGCAACCAACCGTGCCGCCCGTTCGCACCGACGGTCAACACGATCGGCGGGCGCGTCGTGCCCGCACCCCCCGGGCCGGGCGACGGCGGCGATGGCAGCGATGGCGACGATGGCGACGGCGGCCATGGCGACGCGGGCGGTCCGGTGATCGTGCCGGTCGCTCCGCGGCGGTATCTTGACACCCGCGGCGAGGACGGGGTCTCGACAGGCTCGACCACCGAGGATGGGGGCGGACGCCTCGCCGCAGGTGGCGTCGTGCGCGTCCCGGTGGCCGGCGTGGGCGAGGTGCCGGCGGATGCGGTCGGCGTGGTGGCCAACGTCACCGTGGTGACGCCCGACGCGCCGGGTCACGCGACCGTGTACCCCTGCACGCCCACCGTGCCGCTCGCCTCGCACCTCAACTATCGGCCCGGCGACATCTTGGCCAACAACGTGGTGGTGCCGTTGAGCGCCGACGGCGAACTGTGCATCGCCACCCACGCCGCGGCCGATTTCGTGGTCGACGTCAACGGCTTCGTACCGGCCGGCTCGCCGCTCGGCCTGTTCACCCCCGCGCGCTACCTCGACACCCGGGTCACGTCCGGAGCGACCGGCGGGTTGCCGGTCGCGGCGGGTGCGCACGCGACGGTGCGGATCGCCGGTGTGGGCGAGGTGCCCGGCGACGCCGCGGCGGCGGTCGTCAACGTCACCGCGGTGGTACCCGAGGGCAACGGCTACGTCACCGTGTACCCCTGCGTGGGTGACCCCAAGGCGGCGTCGTCGCTCAACTACCTCGCCGGTGAGGTCGTGCCGAACGGGGCGATCGTCGACCTGTCCGACGACGGCACGATCTGCGTGTTCACGCTGGCAGCCGCGCACCTGGTGGTCGACATCGCCGGTTTCGTGCCGGCCGGTGCCGAGCGTCTGCGGACGACCGCGCCGACGCGACTGTTCGATTCACGCCCCGACGATCGCTTCGCCGTGGCTGGGATGACCGAGATCCGGGTTGCCGGCCGTGCAGGGGTGGCGCCCGACGCCACCGCGGCGATCCTGAACGTGGTCACCGTGGAACCCGACGGCCCGGGGTACGTCACGTTGTGGCCGTGCGGCACCCGCCCGCGGACGTCGAACCTCAACCACGCCACCGCGGGCGTCGTGCGCGCCAACAACGCGATCACCAAGTTGAGTGCCGACGGCACGGTGTGCGTGTTCAGCCTGGTGCCCACCCACATCGTCGTCGACACCACCGGCTGGATCGAGTAGGGCCACACCGGTCGTCGAGTGCCGCACCCGCGGCGAAGCCGCCACTCCGGTGTATCGAGACGTGGTGCGCGCCCGGGCATCCGGCGGTAGCGTTGCTGCGGCCTCTCGGGCCGGAGCGATCCGGTCCGTACGGCGGGTACCGGCAGCCCAGCCGAGCACCCAACCCACCACATGCCGTCGCGATCGTCAGAGGCGCTCTCGGGCGGCGGAACACACGAGGTACTTCATGCCAACCATTCAGCAGCTGGTCCGCCAAGGGCGCAGCTCGAAGTTCACCAAGAGCAAGACCCCGGCGCTCAAGGGCTCGCCCCAGCGCCGCGGCGTGTGCACCCGTGTGTACACCGCCACCCCGAAGAAGCCGAACTCGGCGCTGCGCAAGGTCGCCCGTGTGCGCCTGTCGTCGGGCGTCGAAATCACCGCCTACATCCCGGGCGAGGGCCACAACCTGCAAGAGCACTCGATCGTGCTCGTGCGTGGCGGCCGTGTCCGCGACCTGCCGGGCGTGCGCTACAAGATCATCCGCGGCGCGCTCGACAGCGCCGGTGTCAAGAACCGCAAGAAGGCCCGTAGCCGTTACGGCGCCAAGCGCGACAAGTAGTCGGGAAGGACAACAGCCATGCCACGTAAAGGTCCTGCCCCGCGGCGCGAACTCGCCCCGGATCCCGTTCACAACTCGGTTGTCGTCACCCAGCTGATCAACAAGGTCATGCTGCACGGCAAGCGCTCGATCGCCGAGAAGATCGTCTACGACGCGATGGGCATCATCGCCGCCAAGTCGGGCGACGATGCGCTCGACACGGTCAAGCGTGCGGTCGACAACGTCAAGCCGCCGCTCGAGGTGCGTAGCCGCCGCGTCGGCGGTGCCACCTACCAGGTGCCCGTCGAGGTGCGTCCGCGGCGTGCGTCCACGCTGGCGATCCGCTGGCTGGTCGACTTCAGCCGTGCCCGTCGCGAGCACACGATGGCCGAGCGCCTCGCCGCCGAGATCGCCGATGCCGCCAACGGCTTGGGCGCGGCGATGAAGCGTCGCGACGACATGCAGAAGATGGCCGAGTCGAACCGAGCCTTCGCCCACTACCGCTGGTAGCACCCGCACCAAGCTGAAACCGAACATCCAGGGTCGGGAGTTCCCGACACGATCAAGGTTCAGTTCGAGATCGAGAGCCTGGGCAACCGGGCCCTCGTTTCGCGTTCGCACTCGTGCAGCACGTCATCGATGTGGCGGATGTTTGCTGACGTCGGAGGGCCGTGCCGTGTCGCTACTACCACCGGCTGGCGATCCCAGCGGAACGTCGCCCCTTGAGATGGTCATACCCACCTTGCTCGACCAGCCAGGTCGCCACGAACTCCTCGAACGCTGCCTCGTTGGGCTTCACGATGTGACCTCCTCGGGCAACGATGACGGCGCCGGGTCGTCGGCGGTGAACAGGTCGAGGAACGGGGAGTAGCGGTAGACGCGGTTGCGCTTCTGCCCGGTGGTCTCCTCGATTACACCGAGCGACGTGAGCTTGTCGAGCAGCCCACCGATCGTCGTCGGCGTGCCACCCACATGCTCGACCACGTACTTCACCGTCACCACCGGGTGCTCCACCAACAGGTCGAGCACGGGCAGGGCGTAACGTCCGAGGTTCTCCGCGGTCACCGTCCGCAGGTGAACATCGCGCAGGTCGGCGATCGCCCCGGCGACCTCGATCGCATCGTCGGCCGCGACCGTCACGCCGGTGAGGAAGAACCGTAGCCAGCCCTCCCAGTCGCCCTGGGTGCGGATCGCGCCGAGCCGGTCGTAGTACTCGCTGCGATTCTGCTTGAGGAACAGGCTCAGGTACAGCAACGGCCGGCTGAGCACCTTTCGCTCGACGAGCACGAGCGTGATCAGCAGGCGGCCGACGCGCCCGTTGCCGTCGAGGAACGGGTGGATCGTCTCGAACTGGGCGTGGGCCAGCGCGGCGGTGACGAGCGGTGGGTGCGTGTCGTCGTTGAGGAACCGCTCAAGAGCGGCGAACGCGTCGCCGAGCTCGTCGGGCGGCGGGGGGACGAACGAGGCGTTCTGGAGCGTGCAACCGGCGGGGCCGATCCAGTTCTGCGTGCGCCGGAAGCTGCCCGGCGAGCGTTCCTGGCCACGCACGCCGGTGAGCAACTCCTTGTGGACCGCCCGGATCAGACGACCTGACAGCGGCAACGAGTCGAGCAGGCCCAGCCCGGTGTTCATTGCCCGTACGTAGTTGACGGTCTCGGTGATGTCGGTCGGCTGGGTTGTCCCTGGCGCGGCGACCTCGAAGGCGAGCACGTCATCGAGGCTCGACTGCGTCCCCTCGATCTGCGAGCTGAGCACTGCCTCCCGCCGCACGTACATCGCCACGAACAGGTCGGGATTCGGCAGGCTGCGTGCCAATCCGTCGAGCCGGCCGAGCGCCCGGTCGGCAGCCGACAGCGCCCGCAGCAGATCACCGTCCCACCGCACCGGCGGATCGGGTGGCAACGACTTCGGCACGAACGCCCGATACCCGGTCACCTGCCGCTGGTGTCGCCCCGCCCGCGTGCTCATCGCGGTCCTGTTTCAGTGTGCTGGAACAGCGAGCGCCCTCGGCGACAACTATTCCAGTCGAACTCGATCCGCGGGAATAGATCAGCGACCGACCAGATGAACGCCGCATGGTTCTTGATCGTGGTTTCCGACACTGCGCTCCCTGAGTCCCAGCCCGCTGGAACACCCAGCGGCCGAGCAACAGACTATTCCAGTCATGGTCAGGCTGCTGGATTTCATAGTTGAACGGAAGTACTCACCGGAGCCTCTGCAGGGCGGAACCTTGTTTGCGTTTTCGGTGACAATTGAGGGGCGCGCTGGCCGTTGGGTTCACGTGTTCACTAGCGTGCCCGTCACGGGGGAACACCGTAGAGCGCAGGGGGTGCTGCTCATGAACGTCCAATCGATCCTTGCCCACAAGGGCTGCGAGGTCGCCACCATCGCGCAGACTGCGTCGCTCGACGAGGCCACGGCCACGCTCGGCCGGCTACGCGTCGGTGCGCTGGTCGTGTCGGGCGACGGGCGGGTGATCAACGGGATCATCTCCGAACGCGACATCGTGCAGCGAGTGGCGGGGGCCGGCCTGTCGGCGCTGGCCGGCACGGTGGGCTCGGCGATGTCGACCGACGTCATCACCTGCTCGAAGGGCGACGGCGTCGACCGCCTGATGGAACTGATGACCGAGCGCCGTATCCGTCACCTCCCGGTGGTCGACGACGCCGGGCAGTTGGCCGGCATCGTGTCGATCGGCGACGTGGTGAAGGCCCGGCTCGCCGAACTCGAACTCGAGAACCGGGCCCTCGCCGACTACATCTCGGGCCGCTGACCGCGGTGCCGGCCGGCTAGCGGAGGTAGCCGGTCACGTCGAGCACGAGGTCGGCGCCCGAGCGGTTGTAGACGCACACGGCGCCGTCGCTCGACAACGCGGTGAGGGCGTTGTTGGCGCGTACGCCACCGGTCACCAGGTTGAGGTTGCTCGTGCGCGGCGGCACTGCGGTGCCCGGGTCGTCGCAGGCGAACAGTGTCACGAACGTCGGGCCGTCGGGAAACACCAGCGCCACGTTCAGGAACGCCGCGGTGGCCGAGGCGGGGATGCCGTGGCGACCGGTGACCTGCACCTTCACCGTCGAGCCGGCGGCCAGGCGCGGGCCCGCCGACGTACCGTCGACCAGTTCGCCACCGGGCCGTGAGTCGAACAGTCGCGCCGGCTCGAGCGACACGATCGAGTCGACCCCAGCGGGAACGAAACCGGTCACGTCGAGCAGAATGTCGGTTGCCGCGAGGCTGTAGATGCACAGCTCACCGGTGGCCGACAGCGGGGCGACGCCACCGTTGGGTACCACCTGGCCGGCCATGTAGTTCACCGTCGAGGCCCATGGCACGTCGGTGGTGCACGGGTACGCCGTCAGGTAGCCGTCGGCTGCCGGGGACACGGCCGTCAGGTTCACCATCGCCGCGGTGGCCCCGGCCGGCACGTCGCCACGGCCGGTGACCTGCACCCGGGTGATCGACCTGGCCGCCACCGGTCCTCCGCCTTCGTGGTCGTGGTCGAACGTGACGAACTGGCCGCCGCGGGTGTCGAGGTAGCGGGCGGGGCCGATCGCCGTGTCGGGGGCGTCGGCATCGACGTACCCGTTCACATCGAGCGCGAAATCGGCGCCGGCGCGCGTGAACACGCACACCGAGCCGTTCGCCGACAGCGGCACCACGACGTTGTTCGCCAGCACGTCACCGGGGGAGTAGTTGGCCGCCGACACGTTCGGACGCTCGTCGGTGCACGGGTAGATCGTGGCGAACCCGGCGGCGTTGGCTTCGATCACGGTGAGGTTGGCGACGATCGCGGTTGCGTCGGCGGGAACGTTCAGCCGGCCGGCGACCGGTACTTCGTAGGTGCCACCCGCCGCCAGGCGACCGGTGCCCGACTGTTGGTTGTCGCCGGTGGGTTGGCCGGCGCGGGTGTCCCAGTACCGGGCCGGGGCGACTGGGACGAGGACGTCGGCTCCACCTTGCCCCTGACCCGGCCCGGTTGGGGACCCGGGGGTGATGTGCGCCGACAGCCCGGCGGGCGATGACCCAACCCGGTTGGTGGCGACCACCGAGAACCGGTAGGCGGTGCCGTTCGTGAGGCCGGTGACGGTACAGGTGGTTGCCGGTGGCACCGTGCTGCACGTCGCCCCGCCCGGCGCGGCGGTGACGGTGTAGCCGAGCACCGGGGCATCGGCCGCGGCTGCCGAGGCGGCCCAGCTCACCGCCACCGAGCGGTTACCGGCCACGCCGGTGACGACCCCGGGGGCGGTCGGAGCCGGCGAGTCGGTGACGAACCACATCTCCGTGCCGGTGACGCCGTCGTCGGCCGCGAACCACACCTGGTTGTCGACTACCTCCAAGAATTCACTCGACACGCTGCTGGCCGGCCCGGGCCTGATGTCGGTGACCCGTTCGACCGTGGTGCCGTCGGTGCGCCAGAGCTCCGACCCAGCCGCGGTGGTGCGGGCGACGAAGTACACGTACCCGTTGAGCTCAACCATCAGTTCGGGGTCCGAGCCGACCGGTCCGGGCTCGATGTCGAGCGTTCGTGTGGCGCCGGTGCCGCCGTCGTAGACCCACGGCTCGAACCCGCTGGGCGAGGTGAAGCCGGGCATCACGATCGAGTCGTCGAGCACGGTGAGAGGTGTGCGGACGTCGGTTCCGTCGGGCGAGACGCGCCGCGTCCCGGCGTCGGTGCCGTCCGACACCCACAGCGAGTCGTCGCCGCCGTCGGAGCCGACAAACGCCACACCGTCACCGAACCGGGTGAGTCCGGAGACCCATGCGAGCGTGCCCCCCCGTCGGTGTCACCCGGCGGGCCGACCCCGCCGTGAACACCCACAGCTTGGGCAGCCAATCGTCCTCGTCGGTGATCGCTGCGAACACCGAGTCGCCGACGACCACCAGGCCTCCCACGCCCTCGTCGCCGAGGTCGCCGGTGAACGCAGCGGTGCCCGCGGCCGTGCCGTCGCTGACGTAGATCTGGGCCCGGTTGTCGATCTCGGCGACGAACACGACCCCGTTGCCGAACTCGGCGAAGTCGTAGAACCAGCCCCACGTTCCGGCCGGTATAGGGAGTATCGGGAACGTTCCCGCGGCGGTGCCGTCCGTACGCCACAGTGCTTCGCCGCTTCCGTCGTCGCCGGTGAAGAACCCGAGGTTGCCCACCGACGTCAGGTCCCAGGCGTCGAAACCTCCGCCCATGTCGATCATCGCGGTGCCCGATGCCGTGCCGTCGGTCGTCCACAACGCTTCACGGCTGTCGGCGTCCTCGGCGATGAACATCGCTCGGTCGCCGAACGTGACGAGGTCTCGCGGATATCGCGAACCGGTGCCGGGATGGAGGTCGATACGTGTCGTTGCCCCGGTCGCCGGATCGGTTGAGTACAGCTCGCGACCGTGTTGGGGGGAGCGAGCGGTGAACACGACGCGATCGCCGGCTCGAACCGGCTCGCGCGGGTCGGAGTGGTCGGTGCCGGGTGCCAGGTCGGCGAGCAACGCGGTCTTGACGTCGGCCGGGGTGTCGCCGAGCGAGAGCTCGAGCAGCTCGCGGCCGTGGGTCGGGTCGTTACCGGTGAACACCAGCCGTGCGCCCCAGGCAACGATCGGGCTCGGGTCCGACGACGAAGATCCCGGGGCGATGTCGACCAGGTAGGCGTCGTCGACCGAGGCGGTCGCGGGCTTGATCCACAACTCGCTGCCGATTCCGGGCGCATAGGCGACGAACGCGATCGCGTTGTTGGGCAGCGCGGTGACGACGCGGTCGGAGGAGTTGTAGGGGAACTCGGCCCACTGGGGCAGCGTGGCCGCCTGGACGGTGCCAGCGGTGGTGCCGTCGGTGCGCCAAAGTTGGCGCCCTCGATCAGCGGTACTGGCGACGAAGTAGGCCCACCCACCGGCGGCCACGAAGTTGCCGGGGTTCGACCCGGTCGAGCCGGGGTAGATGTTCTGCACGAGCGTCACGGTGCTGCCGACCAGCTTGAACAGTTCGGGCCCGTGGGTGGGGTGGGGCACGTTGAGCAAGAGTTCGTCATCGAGCGCGAACATCTGGTTGACGGTCTGGTCGACCACGTGGCTGGCGGTGTACGTGTTGGTGCCGGTGGCCTGGATCCGGTGAATGGCCTCGGCCGAGCCGCTTGAGCTGATCGTCGCGGTCGCGAAGACCATGTCCTTGACGGCCACGAACTCGGTCGGTCGCACGCCGATGAACACGTCGGCGGTTTCGTGTGTGTTGCCGTTGTACACCACCAGCCGGTTGTCGGTGCCGCCGCTGCGGGCGACCATCCACAGACGTTCGTCGTCGGCGCCGTGTTGCACCACCGCCAGTTGAGTGGGCGTTGACGAAGTGCTGCCTGGGTTGAGGTCGGCCACCCGCGACGTGCCGGCCGTGGTCCCGTCGGTGCGCCACAGTTCGGTGCCGGTGGTTCCGTCGTTGGCGGTGAAGTACACCTCGCCGCGGTAGGCGGTGAACTCGGCGGGAAACGACGACGCGGTGCCGGGGCGAATGTCGGCGACCAGCTGCGTGCCGGCCGTGGTGCCGTCGCTGCGCCACAGCTCGACTCCTGAGCCTTGCGTGTACTTGGTGAACACGACCACCCCGTCGCTGCCGGGAACGTGCATCACCAGAGGGCTGATACCCCCGATGTCGGCGAGGCGTGTTGCCGTTCCCCCCGCCCCGATCACCCACAGCGCCTCGTCGTCGCTGCCGGTGATGGCGAACAGCTTCGAGCCGGCCGGGGTGACCAAGCGTGGGTCCGACGAACGCCCCGCCGTGTTGGCGTCGCCCGCCCGCTGCGGCCCGCTCCACGCGAGCGCGGCCGGGGCCGGGGCGACCCCGATCGTCGTGCCCGCCAGCGTGGCGAACGTCACCACGGCTGCCAGGGCACGTCGGGCAGTTCCGGAAGTCGTGAACATCGCGTCAGCGTGCATGGCCCGCGTCAACCACCGCGCAACCACGCTGTTCCGATTGGCCAGGCGCGCCGTGTCGCATCGCCGTGGCGGCGCAGTACACTGGCTCGCCGTGTCTGGGCGGCTTGTCGCCCGTCACCTGCACCTTGAGAGTTCGACCCGAGTCCATCGGAACAGTGAGACGGAAGTGACCTGCAATGGCCAAGCGTGAGTACCCCCTCGAGCGCACCCGCAACATCGGCATCATGGCCCACATTGACGCCGGCAAGACCACCACCACCGAGCGCATCCTCTACTACACCGGGAAGAGCTACAAGCTCGGCGAGGTCCACGAGGGCGCGGCCACCATGGACCACATGGTCCAGGAGCAAGAGCGTGGCATCACGATCACGTCGGCTGCCACCACCTGCATCTGGGACAACCACCGGATCAACATCATCGACACGCCGGGCCACGTCGACTTCACGATCGAGGTCGAGCGTTCGCTGCGCGTGCTCGACGGTGCGGTCACCGTGTTCGACTCGGTCGCCGGTGTCGAGCCGCAGACCGAAACCGTGTGGCGTCAGGCCAACAAGTACGCCGTGCCGCGGATGTGCTTCGTCAACAAGATGGACCGCATCGGCGCCAACTTCTACCGCACCGTCGACATGGTCAAGAGCCGTCTGGGGGCGAACCCGCTCGTCATCCAGTTGCCGGTCGGCGCCGGTGGCCCCGAGTCGAACGAACCGTTCATCGGCCTGGTCGACCTGGTCAAGATGAAGGCCCTCATCTGGCGCGACGAAGAACTCGGCGCGAAGTGGGACGAGGTCGACATCCCCGAGCACATGAAGGCCCAGGCCGACGAGTACCGCGAGGCGCTGATGGAGACCGTCGCCACCGAGGACGAGGCGCTCATGGAGGCCTACCTCGGCGGTGAAGAGGTGCCCGAGCAGCAGATCAGGGCGGCCATCCGCAAGGGCACGCTGGAGAACACGTTCGTGCCGATCCTGTGCGGTTCGGCGTTCAAGAACAAGGGCGTCCAGCCGATGCTCGACGCGGTCATCGACTTCCTCCCGTCGCCGCTCGACATCCCCCCGGCGCACGGCATGATCACCAAGGGCGGCGAGGAGATCGAACTCACCCGTGGGCCCAACGACAAAGAGTTCGCCGCGCTCGCCTTCAAGATCGTGGCCGACCCGTTCGGCAAGCTCACCTACTTCCGGGTGTACTCGGGCGAGATCAACAAGGGCGACGAGGTCTACAACTCCACCAAGGAGCGCCGCGAGCGGCTCGGTCGCATCCTGCTGATGCACGCCAACCAGCGTGAAGACCTCGACGTGGCGATGGCCGGCGACATCGTGGCCGGGCTCGGCTTCAAAGAGACCACCACCGGCGACACGCTGTGCGACCGCGATCACCCGGTGATCCTCGAGCGGATGGAGTTCCCCGAGCCGGTCATCAGCGTCGCCATCGAGCCGAAGACGAAGAGCGACCAGGACAAGCTCGGCAAGGCGCTCAAGTCGCTGTCCGATGAGGACCCGACGTTCCGCGTCTACACCGACGACGAGACCGGCCAGACGATCATCTCCGGCATGGGCGAGCTGCACCTCGAAGTGCTGGTCGACCGCATGATGCGCGAGTTCAACGTCGAGGCCACCGTCGGCAAGCCGCAGGTCGCCTACCGCGAGACCGTCACCAAGGTCGTCGACAGCTACGAGTACCGCCACATCAAGCAGTCGGGCGGCTCGGGCCAGTACGCCGTCATCAAGCTCAAGGTCGAGCCGAACCCCGGCAAGGGCTACGAGTTCGTCGACGCGATCACCGGTGGCCGCGTCCCCCGCGAATACATCCAGCCCACCAACCAGGGCATCCAAGCCGGCCTCGAGTCGGGCGTGCTCGCCGGGTACGGCTTGGTCGACATCAAGGTCAGCCTGGTCGACGGCAGCTACCACGACGTCGACTCGTCGGAGATGGCGTTCAAGATCGCCGGCCAGGCCGGCATCAAGGAAGCGGCTGCCAAGGCTGCCCCCGTGCTGCTCGAGCCGATCATGGCGGTCGAGGTCGTCACCCCCGAGGACTACCTCGGCAGCGTCGTCGGCGACCTCAACAGCCGCCGCGGCCGTATCGAGGGCATGGAAGCCAACGGCAACGCCCAGACCATCAAGGCCCAGGTGCCGCTGTCGGAGATGTTCGGGTACTCCACCGACCTGCGTTCCAGCACCCAGGGTCGCGCCACCTACACCATGCAGTTCGCCGTGTACCAGGAAGTGCCGCCGAACATCGCGGCCGACATCGTCAAGCGCGTCCGCGGCGAGTAATTCGAATCCCCACCCAGATCTAGTCACACAAGAAAGAGCGAAGAGCAATGAGCAAGGCCAAGTTCGAGCGCACGAAGCCGCATGTGAATATCGGCACGATGGGTCATATTGACCACGGCAAGACCACTCTGACGGCGGCGATCAGTCGGACGTTGGCGGATCGTGGGTTGGCGGAGTTCACGTCGTTTGACAACATCGACAAGGCGCCGGAGGAGAAGCAGCGGGGGATCACGATCTCGATTTCGCATATCGAGTACGAGACCGAGAACCGCCACTATGCGCATGTGGATATGCCGGGTCACGCGGACTACATCAAGAACATGATCACGGGTGCGGCGCAGGTCGATGGGGCGATTTTGGTGGTGGCGGCGACCGATGGTCCGATGCCCCAGACGCGTGAGCATGTGTTGTTGGCGCGTCAGGTGGGTGTGCCGTCGATCGTTGTGGCGTTGAACAAGGCGGACATGGTCGACGACGAGGAGCTGCTCGAGTTGGTGGAGTTGGAGATCCGCGAGCTGTTGAACGAGTACGAGTTCCCGGGTGATGACGCGCCGGTGGTGCGGGTGAGTGCTCTGAAGGCGTTGGAGGGGGATGCGGAGTGGCAGGACAAGGTGATGGAGTTGATGGCT
>DATMEY010000026.1:0-1772 GCA_035556435.1 Ilumatobacter sp.
GGCGGCACCGGCGATGCCGGCGACGGTGAGCACCGACGGCCAGGCGCCGATCTTCTTGGCCAGCGGGTGCGACAGGCCGAAGCCGCCGTAGAACACGCCCGAGAGGATCGCGGTGGTGACCGGCCCGCTCGTCTTCATCCACTCGGTCTTGGCGTAGACGCCGCCGACGCCGAGGACCGCCGCGCCGAGCTTGCGGTTCTTGGTGGTGCGGGCGACGTAGTAGCCCCCGATGAGCGAGCCGGCGACGACAGGAGCGGTGGGGATGACCATGGCGCCGAACCTACCAACCCCAGGACCCGGGGGAACCTCGCAGGCGAGCGCTCCCCGATGGGCGCGCTGAGCCGCGGGGTCGCTCCGAGGTGCCGGCCCTGCTCGAGCTCCGTGGGCCACGACGACCCGATCGGTCGCGCTGAGCGGTGACGCTCGGTGGACGGGGTGGCGACGCTCCTATAGGTCGTCAAGGGGTTGTTCGAGCTGGCGGTAGAGCTGGCGGGCGATGTAGCGCTTGAGGCATCGGCGGATCTCGCGGTCGGTCTTGGGGTTGCGGGGGTCGGTGCGTCGTCGTTCGACGTAGGCGCGGGTGGCGGGGTCGTGGTGGATGCGCTGCATGGCGATGACGTGGAGGGCCCGGTTGAGCTGCCGGTCGCCGCATCGGTTGAGTCGGTGTCGGTTGGTGAGCCCGGAGCTGGCGGGGATCGGGGCGACGCCGGCGAGGTTGGCGAAGGCGGCCTCGTTGCGGCAGCGGCCGGGGTGGGACCAGGCGCACAGCACGGTGGCGGCGACGATCGGGCCGACGCCGGTGAGCTCGAGCAGGTCGGGTCGCCACGAGCGGACGATGGCCAAGATGGCCTTCTCGTGGGCGTCGGCCTCGGTCTTCATGGCTTGGATCCGGCGGGCGAGGTCACGCAGGACCTCGGCGTAGGTGCGGGTCTCGGTGTCCCACGTCGATGACAGGCGCAGCCGGGCCGCAGCGTTGACGGTGTTGGTGGTCTTGAGGCCCCGGAACCTCACCCGGATCGTCTCGGGTGCTGCGACGATGAGCGACAGGAGCTGGCGTTGCGCGACGGTCGAGGCGTCGACCGCGGAGCGGCGGGCAGCGAGCCGGACCGATAGCGCGGCTCGCTCCCCGGCCGCTCGTGGTTGGGCCAGGTGCTCGCGGGCGAGGGCCTCGCGGCCGGCGCGGACGGCGTCGAGCGGGTCGGACTTGGCGCCGTTGCGGCGGGCGGGCCGGTTGGGACGGTCCAGTTCGATGACCAGCTCGCCGCGCTCAGCGAGGAACCGGGTCAGCCCGGCGCCGTAGCCGCCGGTGCCCTCGATCGACCAGGCCCGGAGCCCGGAGTGGCGGTCGGCCATCTCGACCAGGGCGGCGTAGCCGTCAGGGTCGGTGTCGACGGTGGCTTCGTCGACCGCTGCACCGGTGGCGGCGACGACCACCGCTGCGGTGTGGGTGTGCTTGTGGGTGTCGACGCCGATGACGACATCGACCGTCTCTGCGAGCATGGTCACTGCGTTCTTCTCCTTGCCGGGAACGGACGTGTGGTTCCGGTCCGGTCGGAGCTCGGCAGGACTGTGACGGGACACACCAGGCTGCTACCTGGTGGTCAAGCTCCTGATCAGGCCAGTCGCTCCGGCCGGGCCGGGGCCGGCAGCACCGGCCGGACAAGTCGGCTGGAAGGCACGAAGGCCAGTCAGGCGTAGAGCCACGGCCGCTGCTGTCGGCGACAGCCCAGCACGAACGCCAGGCCCTCGCTGATCTTCACAGTCAGGCGTCG
>DATMEY010000027.1:0-5223 GCA_035556435.1 Ilumatobacter sp.
GCCGGCCAACGACATCCACACACGATGACACCATGACCTCGGGCGCCCCCGACACGCTCGAAGCCACCCGAGCCGCCCACCACAGCACCATCCACCACACAGCCGCTCACCCCAGCCGGATATCGAACAGCTTGGGCTAACGGGTCGATCACCGCCCCGACGTGGGTGTCGGCGTGGGTGTCGACCCCGAGCGTCACGCTGGGCGGATCGACAGGAGCACAGGTGTCTGCGACGATGGTCATCGTTGTCCTCTCGTTGTTGCTGAACGGTGGGCAGCACGCGCCAGCAACCGATGGACAAGACAGTGATGGGCGCCTAATAGCGCAGGCTCCTATGAGGTCACGTCGATCACCAGCAGGTGCGACGGGGCCAGCGCCCTACCAGCCGACGAATCCCCTTGAGGACCCGAAGTCAGTCAGGCGGTGAGTCAGACCGGCGGTGCGCTGGCCCCACTCATCATTCTCACTGTCAGGCGTCGACGTCGGTGCCGGCGAGGAGGCCCTCGTCGGGGCAGTTGGCGCGGCGGTAGGCGTCGGCCAGCGGGGTCTCGACGTCGGTGATCAGGGCCGGGTCGGCATACAGGGGCGGTTCCGCCCCGGCGAACGCCAGCGTCGCCGCGGTCAGCGCGGCGAGCGCGTCGCCGGGCACCGCCAGCTCGACGTCGGGCTCGTCCGGGTTGCGGGTGGCGAGCATCTGTTCCCACGCGGCCACGAGTGCGTCCCATGC
Organism: Ilumatobacter sp.; assembly: GCA_035556435.1. Lineage (GTDB taxonomy): Bacteria > Actinomycetota > Acidimicrobiia > Acidimicrobiales > Ilumatobacteraceae > Ilumatobacter. Next base: position 727 of record DATMEY010000027.1, read on the forward strand.
CTCGCGGCCGCCACCCTCGCCGTCGAGTGCCTCGGCGAGCACCTGTCTCGCCCGTTCGGCACGCGTCGCGAACGGGCCGAGCTGCCCGTTCAGCGCGGCGTCGCGCTCGCGAGCGAGTTCGGCCGGCCAGTGCTCACCCAGCGCGGCGTAGGCGTCGGTGACCGTGATCGACCCGGCCAGCTCCAGTTCGAACGCCCGCCGGGCGTCGTCGACGAGGAACGACGATGCCACCGCGATCACCTGGAACGACCCGGCGAACCGGCTCCACGCCGCGCAGAACACGTCGTCGCTGTCGAGGCCGGGAATGCCCGTCTCCGGCGGCGCGGCGGTGGGCGGCGGGCCGGTGGGACCCGGCGCGGGCGGCTGGCCTGCGGTGGGGCCACCCGGGCTCGGCTGCTGTTCGGAGGTCGCTCCACCGGGCGGCGCGGCCGTGTCGTCGCGAGTACAAGCCGCGCCGACGAACACGACGACCGCGAGCACCCCAACGAGCGGTGGTTTCGACAAGCTCAACCACCTTGGGGGGTTCGACCGCCTTCGCTCGCGCACTCCGTCATGGTGGCACGGGGCGCGCGACACTCTCGGGCATGGCCGCGGAGCGTCCCTCGATCATCCTCGACTGCGACCCGGGGCACGACGACGTCGTGGCGATCATCGCTGCCGCGGCCCACACCGAACTGCTCGGCATCACCACCGTCGCCGGCAACGCCCCGCTCGACCGCACCACCCACAACGCGTGCATCTTCCGCGACTGGCTCGCCCTGCCCACCACCGTCCACGCGGGCGCCGATCGGCCGCTCGTGACGGCGCCCAAGTTCGCGGCCTTCGTGCACGGCGAGAGCGGGCTCGACGGGGCCGACCTACCGGCTCCGGTCCGCGGGCCCGACTCCACCGACGCGGTCGAGTTCATCGTGCACACCGCCCGCGCCCACCCGGGGCTCACGCTCGTGCCGATCGGCCCGCTGACGAACATCGCGCTCGCTCTCCGCGCCGCGCCCGACCTGGCCGGCAACGTCGCCGGTATCTCGCTGATGGGAGGCGGCAGCTACGGCAACCGCACGCCCGCGGCCGAGTTCAACATCTGGGCCGACCCCGAGGCGGCCGCGATCGTGTTCGCCGCAGGCATCCCGCTGACGATGGCCGGGCTCGACGTCACCCACCAGTTCCTGCTGACCACCGAGCGGATCGGCCAGGTGAACGAGCTACCGGGCCACCTCGCATCCGTGCTCGCCGACCTGTTCGGCTTCTTCAACAGCAACTACATCGCCCGTCACGAGGGCATGCCAGGGGCCGCCCTGCACGACCCGCTGGCAGTACTCGCGGTGACCCACCCCGAACTGTTCGAACGCACCCGCCGCCACGTGGTGGTCGAGACGCGCGGCGAGCACACGGCCGGGATGACCGTGATCGACCGGCGTCTCGTCCACGACCGGGACGCCGAGAACTGTGACGTGCTCGAATCCGTCGACGCCGACGCGGCGTGGGCACTGGTGCTCGACGCAATCGCCCGCTTCAGCGCGGCGACGGCGACCACGGCGTGACGCACGGTGTTGAGCCCCGAAGCGTTGCAGCGTCGCTGGTTTCGACAAGCTCAACCAGCATGAGGCGCGCAAGGTGGTTGAGCCTGTCGAAACCACCGGGTGCCAGCGCGAGCCCAGCCTGCGTGGCGCTTGAACGCCAATTATTGTCGCCTCGCAGGGAACCGCGGGCGCCCCAGCGGCGTCTCTACGGCGTGCGCGCTACCCGCCGATCGATCGCGTCCGTGCTCACCGCGGCCACCGTGCTCGGCGGGTTCGCCCTCCTCCGCACCGCCCAGTCCGCACAGGCCGACGGACCGGTGCCGAACGAGCAGTACCGGTTCTGCATGGTCATCGACGCGACGGTGGGGCTGCCCACGCCCGCCGACCTTGGGCGGCTGTTCGATCACGAACCGGCCGGCGTGGTGGGCGCCGACTACCAGCGCGCCACCGCGCTGCCCGACGGACGCGTGCTGTGGACGTTCCAGGACGCCGCCGTGCGCACCAGCGGTGGGCCCATCGTCACCGTCCACAACATCGCCGTGCTCCAAGAGGGCGCCTGCTTCTCGGTCCTCTACGGCGGCTCGCGGGCGAACCCGCGGCCGTACCTGTTCGCCGACCAGACCACCCCGTTCCGCCGCTGGTACTGGCCGCTCGATGGGGCCGTCGGCACCGACGGGCGGGTGTACATCTACACCGCCGAGATGGTCGAACACCCCGACCCCGACGAACAGCCCGACGAGTACCTGACCCACGCCGAGCCGGTGCGTACCCACGTCGCGATCTTCGACCCGGCGACCAGCTCGATCGCCGGCGCCGCGACACCGCCCAACTCGTCGGCCGCCCTGTACGGATGGTCGGTCACCGACGACGCCGACTGGACCTACCTGTACGCCCACTGCTACCGCCAGTTCGGGTACGACCTGTACGCGCTCGCCCCCGCGTTCGACCGCAACTGCGCGGGGCGCATCACCGTCGCCCGCGTGCCCAGGGGTCAGCTGTGGGCCGCCCATCAGTACTGGGACGGGTCGCGCTGGCAGGCCGACCCCGGCCGGGCGGCGGCCCTCGCCGGGCTGGCTGCCGAGCGCGTCAACGCCAGCCAGTTCCACTACGCCGGCAACCGCTTCTGGGTGGTCGACAAGGAGGGCGACTGGTGGGGCAAGACCGTCTACGTGTACGTGGCGGAGCACGCCACCGGCCCGTTCCGCCAGATCGCGGCGGTACCCGAACCGCGCAAGTGCGCCGACTGCAACACGTTCTTCGCCGACTTCGTTCCCGCTGAGGCGGTCGCCGCCCCGGCGGGAACGCTGGTCTACGGGCTATCGCACAACCGGTGGGACGGCGAACCGTCGGCCCACTACCGCCCCTCGTTCCACACCGTCAAGGCGCCCGCGTACCCGCTGCGAGCGGGCGACACGTTGCGTCTGCGCGTGCCGGGTACGGCGCCGGGTGACGAACCGCCCGCGGCCGCCGCCCTCAACGTCACCGCAGTCGACCCGCGCGCGCCCGGCCATCTCACGGTGTACGCGTGTGACCGCCCGCGACCCACGGCCAGCAACCTCAACTACGTCGCTGGGGCGGGTGCCGTCGCCAACCTCGTGGTGAGCGCGCTCGACGCCCGCGGCGACGTGTGTATCTACAGCCACGCCGCGGCCGACCTGGTCGTCGACCTGGCGGGAACGTTCCCTGTCGGCGACGCGGCTGCGTTCGCACCCGAGGCCGCCCCGGTGCGACTGGTCGATACGCGCTCGGGCGTCGGCGGGCCGCGGCGGCTGGCGGCCGAGACCGAGGTGACGGTCGGCGTCGGCCCGGATGGCGCGGTTGCCGTGAACCTCACTGCGGTAGCGCCCGACGGCCCCGGCTACCTCACCGTCTACCCGTGCGACCAGCCCCGCCCGGTGGCCAGCAACGTCAACTACGCACCCGGCCAGACCGTGGCGGTGCTGGCCGTCGCCCGGCCCGACGCCGACGGCAACGTGTGTGTGTTCTCGAAAGCCGCGACCGACGTCGTCGTCGACCTCGCCGGACGGTTCACCGGGGGCGACCAAGAGGAGCACGACACCCCCCTCGCGTGGCTCGCCTCGCTCGACGCTCCCACCCGCCTCACCGACACCCGGGCCGGCGCCAACCCGGCCCAGCTCGTCGGCGGCACGGCGCTCGCAGTGGCCGTGCCGGGAGCGGCGCCCGGCTCCACCGCCGTGCTCAGCGTCGCCGCGGTCGACCCCGGCGCGCCCGGGTTCCTCACCGTGTACCCGTGCGACCAGCCGTTCCCCACGGCGTCGAACCTGAACTACCTGGCCGGCCACACCGTGGCCAACCTGGTACTCGCCCCGGTCGCCGCCAACGGCAGCGTGTGCGTCTACGCCAAGGCCACCACCGACGTGATCGTCGACCTCACCGCCACACTGCCGCCCGCCACCGCGTACCAGCCACAACCCACCCCACGCCGCCTGCTCGACACCCGCATCTCCGGCCTCTAGCCATTATTTCGGAAGGTTCAGGTGTATCGGCTGTTCAAGTGAGCAAAACAGCCCTTCCGTCGGGTGTATATAGTGGTGACACAGAGAATCTATATGCCGAACATGGCAGTCGTCACAACTCGTTTAGACAATACTACCAACTACGTACAACAAAAGGTTCGCCTGCTGACTGGAAACATCAATCATTTATATCAAGGTACGGTGAGCGCACGACGACAAACGCCTGGAACATCTGGGAGATCTGACCTGGATATGTGGCGCTTCGGGTTCGATCTAACATGGGAGTGCAAATTGACAACTTCTCGATCGTTCAACTTTAGTCATATAATGATGCTCTTTCCTTCGACGTGTGTCCTGGTATTCGGGCGCTCCGCGTTTCATGGTGGGGTGATGGTCCGCAACAGTGACCAGTTCGGTTGGCCGGCGTAGAGCAGGGCGCGGATCCTGTAGTGGGCGAAGTTGCGCATCCCGAACGCGACTCGCTTGATCCGCTTGACGAGGTT
>DATMEY010000028.1:0-203005 GCA_035556435.1 Ilumatobacter sp.
GGCAACGTCGCTGGTTCGGCTGAGGTGGTGCCTGTGGGGGCGACGGGGGTGATCGCCAACGTCACGGCAGTGACGCCGACGACGGCTGGGCACGTGTCGGTGCGGCCTGGTACGGCGACCGGTGTGCCGACGACGAGCAACATCAACTTCACGGCTGGGGGAGCGGTCGAGCCGAACTCGGTGACGGTCGCGCTGCCGACGGCGGGTGCTGCGGCTGGTGCGGTCGAGTTGTACTTCCACGGCACGAGCGCGTCGGCTACCACCGACTTGCTGGTCGACGTGGTCGGCTACTTCGTGCCGACCACCGGTGGGGCTACCGGACCGCGCGGCCCAGCCGGTCCGCGCGGCCCAGCCGGTCAGCGCGGCCCAGCCGGATTGACCGACATCGAGGTGGTCGAGGCCGAAGGGCAACTCGTTCCGGGAGACGGCTACAGCAACGTCCGGGCGGTGTGCCCCGAGGGCACCCGCGTGATCGGTGGCGGGCACGATGCGTCCAGCCTCCAGATCGTCAACCACGCGGCTGGGCCGTGGGAGAACGGTTGGTACGCCGCCTACGTCACGCGGGACGGCGGTGTGATCACGACCGGCACCCACCGGATCTGGGCGTACGCCTACTGTGCCGTCGTCGGTCCGTAGCACGCGGCACGGGTTCCGCTTGACCGGCGGGTCAAGCGATCGGCCAGACTGATGCGGTGACCGCCACCGATCTCTCGCCCCTCGCCACCGTCGACGCCGCGATCGACGCGCTGCTGGCCACCCACGACCCGGCCACCACGCCCGACGTCGAGTTCCGTGGCGCCCGCTTCGACGCCGGGCTGGCGTGGGTGCACCACCCGGTGGGGGCCGGCGGGCTGGGGCTCGACCGCAGCCTCAACGGGCACGTCGAGCAACGTTTCCGGGCAGCCGGCGCGCGCCCGCCCGAGCCCACCACGTTCTTCATGTTCCTCGCCGGGCCCACGATCGCCACCCACGGCACCCCCGAACAGCACGCCCGCTTCCTGCGCCCGATGTTCACCGGTGAAGAGAAGTGGTGCCAGCTGTTCTCCGAGCCGGGCGCCGGCTCCGACTTCGCTGGCCTGGCTTGCCGGGCAGTCAAGGACGGCGAGGAGTGGGTAGTCAACGGGCAGAAGGTGTGGAACACGCTGGCCCACCTCGCCGACTGGGGCATGCTCGTCACCCGCTCGAACCCCGACCTGCCCAAGCACAAGGGCATGACCTACTTCGCCGTCGACATGCGCTCGCCCGGCGTCGAGGTGCGCCCGCTGCGTCAGATCACCGGCGAAGCCGAGTTCAACGAGGTGTACTTCACCGACGCCCGCATCCCCGACGCCAATCGGATCGGCGCCGAGGGCGAGGGCTGGCGCGTGTCGCTCACCACCTTGATGAACGAACGCACGGCGATCGGCGGCGGGGGTGCGTCGGGTGGCGGCAAGCCGCGCCGGGGCGGTGCCGCCAACGACGCGGTGACGATCTGGAAACAGCTCCCGGCCGACGAACAGACCGCGGTGCGTCGTGACGAGTTGATGCGCCTGTGGGTACGCGGCGAGGTCGGCCGGCTCACCAACGTGCGTGCCGCCGAGGCCGCCCGGCACGGCAACCCCGGCCCGGAGGGTTCGGTGTCGAAGCTCGAGTTCTCGATGTTCAACCAGGCGCTCTACAACTTCTGCATCGACCTGCTCGGTATGGACGGCCAGGTCGACTACGACTACACGTTCCGCCGCCCCGACGAACTCGACGCCACGGGGAGCGGCAAAGGCCTCCAGTACGCGTTCTTGCGGGTCCGCGCCAACTCGATCGAGGGCGGCACGTCGGAAGTGCTGCGCAACATCCTCGGCGAACAGGTGCTCGGCTTGCCGGGCGAGCCACGGGTCGACAAAGACGTCCCCTGGCTGCAGGTACCGCGCTCGTAAGGCGTCAGCCCCAGCCCGGGTTCTCGCCACCGCGGTAGCGGCCCATCGACACGGGTGTCGACCACTGCTTGCGGCTGCCCCCGCCCGAACGGGCGGTGAGAATGAGGAACGCCCCGGCCAGCGACAGCACCGCCGCGGTGCCGATCACCACCGGCAGCGTGCGCAGCGCGAGCGGGGGGATCGCGCCGGTCCAGGTGCGGTTGTCGATCGCGGTGAACAGGTGCACCGGAATCGCGTAGCCGAACAGCAGCACCGCGCAGGCGAACGCGATCATCAGTTCACCGAGCCCGTTGATGAACTCGCGCCGTTCGGGCCGGGTGACCAACCCGAGCGCCAACATCACCGCGCCGAGCGCGGCACCGCCGAGCATGATCCACTTCCCGATCGAGTCGAACGTGGCGAGCGTTCCGATCTTTTCGATCGGCAGGGTGAACGTGTCGACGTCGGCCGCCCGCTCGTCGCGCACGATCGGCACCAGCTGGGCGCCGGTGATACGAATCGGGTCGGCGTGGTCGCCGATGATGATCTGGTGGGCCTGATGGATGATCGGTGCGATCTCGCGGGCGCCGAGCCGGTTCGTGAGCACCTTGGTCTCGAGCATGCCCGCCAGGTCGGTGGAGTTCGTGTCGAGCCGGTTGGCCGTCAACGGCGCGATCAGGCTGATCAGTTCCTGACGGATGTCGGGGTCCTCGAGGATCGCCGCCGCCGAGTCGACCGTGGCGTCGGGGCTGAACGCGACCCGGTCGAGCCACCACGCACCGAACGCCAGAGCGAACGCCACCGAGGCGATCAGGAAGAATGTCGCCCCAAGACTGCGTTCCACAGCCGGTGATCATGCCAAACGCGGTGGGTAGGTTGCGACTGTGACGAGTTCGGAGGTTCCGGCGCTCCAACCGATCGAGCGTTTCCCTGGCCCTGGCGGCCTGCTTCTACGGGGCATCACGCGCCGTTGCCCGTGGTGCGGCGACCGGCGCGCGTACTTCGTCGGCTGGTTCCGGCGCCAGTCGGCGTGCCGCACCTGCGGGCACGGGTTCCGCCGCGGCGACCATGCGTTCGAACTCGGCGCGGTGACCGCCAACATGATCGTCACGTTCGTCCTGATCCTCGTAACACTGGGGGTGACGATCGGCGTGACCGCGCCCGACGTGCCCGTCGTACCGGTCATGGTCATCACGGCTGCGATCGGGTTGATCGGGCCGGCGCTCTTGTATCCGGTGGGGTACACGTTGTGGCAGGCGATCGACCTGACGATGCGCCCGCCCACGGCCGCCGAGTTGGCCGGTGAAGGCGAAGCGACGTTGTAGCCGGGCTTGGCGCGATGCTTGCGAACGGATGTTCGGTGAGTTACAGTGCTGTCGTTTGCAGTCCCCGAACTGTGTGACACCCCCTCCGTACGGTGTGCTCCAGATCGGGCGATCGAGCCCCGCAGCCACCACAGAACAGGAACCACGCTATGAGCAACGGCAATCTCAGCGGAGACCGGCAGAAGGCGCTCGACATGGCGCTCTCGCAGATCGACAAGCAGTTCGGCAAGGGCTCGATCATGCGGATGGGCGAGAAGACCACGATGGGCATCGAGGCGGTGTCCACCGGCGCCCTCGCGCTCGACCTCGCACTCGGCATCGGCGGCCTGCCGCGCGGTCGCGTCACCGAAATCTACGGCCCGGAATCGTCGGGTAAGTCCACCTTGGCGATGCACGTCGTCGCCGAGGCCCAGCGGATGGGCGGGGTGTGCGCCTACATCGACGCCGAACACGCGATGGACCCGGTGTACGCCAAGGCGATCGGCGTCGACATCGACCAGTTGCTGATCTCCCAGCCCGATACCGGCGAGCAGGCGCTCGAGATCTGCGACATGCTCGTGCGCTCGGGGGCGATCGACGTGGTCGTGATCGACTCGGTGGCGGCGTTGACGCCCAAGGCCGAAATCGAAGGCGACATGGGCGACACGCACGTCGGGCTTCAGGCCCGGTTGATGAGCCAGGCCCTGCGCAAGCTCACCGCCAACCTCAACAAGACCAAGACGATCTGCCTGTTCATCAACCAGCTGCGCGAGAAGATCGGCGTCATGTTCGGTTCGCCGGAAACCACGCCTGGCGGGCGGGCGCTCAAGTTCTACTCGTCGGTCCGGCTCGACATCCGCCGGATCGAGTCGTTGAAGGACGGCGCCGAAGTGGTCGGCAACCGCACCCGCGTCAAGGTCGTGAAGAACAAGGTTGCCCCGCCGTTCCGGCAGGCCGAGTTCGACATCATGTACGGCAAGGGCATCAGCCGCGAGGGCTCGCTGCTCGACATGGCGGTCGACATGGGCATCGTCACCAAGTCGGGTGCGTGGTTCACCTACAACGGCGAGCAACTCGGCCAGGGCCGCGAGAACGCCAAGAACTTCCTCGCCGAGAACATCGACGTGATGCTCGAGGTCACCGACAAGGTGATGACGGCAGCCGGCCTTGGCGACGAGGTCGTCGATCCGGCCGAGGCCTTCACCGAAGCCGACGACGAGCCGATCTCGATCGACTGAGGCCCCGTGTGAGCTATCCTCCCCTTCTTCGAAGGGGAGTGATACTCATGTCCACCAGGCACGACGACTCGTACCTGGCCAACGCCGCCAAGGCGATCACCGAGCGGGAGCTGGCGACCTACGCCGAACGCACCCGCCGATCGCAGGCTGCCACCGAACGGGCGCGCAAGGTGATGCCCGCCGGGGTCCCATCGAGCTTCCAGGCATACGACCCATGGCCCGTCGTGGTCAAGCACGCCGCGGGCGCCCGCATGGTCGACGTCGACGACAACGAGTACGTCGACTACGACATGGGGTTCGGGGCGTTGTTCGCCGGGCACATGCATCCCGCGGTGAATGCCGCCGTGCGCGCCCAACTCGACGCCGGCACGCTCTACGTCACCCCCTGCGAACTCGACGCCGAGGTCGGCGAGTTGCTGGCCGAGCAGTTCGGTTTGCCGATGTGGCGTCCCACCAACTCGGGTACCGAGGCCACGATGGATGCGCTCCGGTTGGCCAAAGGTGTCACCGGGCGCAACCGGATCGTCAAGGTCGAAGGCGGCTACCACGGCCATCACGACGAGGTGATGATCTCGAACAAGCCCCCGCTCGACCTCGCCGGCCCTGCCGACGCGCCGGTGCCGGTGCCGCAGTCGGCGGGCATCTCGGCGGGCTTGCTGGCCGAGGTCGGGGTCGTTCCGTACAACGACCTCGACGCGCTCGACCGGGCGCTGTCGGGCGGCGACGTGGCGGCGTTCATCGTCGAGCCGGTGATGGAGAACATCGGCATCTGCCTGCCCGACGACGGCTACCTCGCGGCCGTCCGCGAGATCACCCAACGCCACGGCACGCTGCTGATCTTCGACGAGGTCAAGACGGGCCTCACCGCCGGCTATGGCGGCGCCACCACCGTGTTCGGCGTGCAGCCCGACCTGCTCACCCTTGCCAAGTCGATCGGCGGCGGGTTTCCCGTCGGGGCGTTCGGCGGCAAGGCCGAGTACATGGACCTGATCACCCAGGGCAAGGTGCTCCACCTGGGTACCTACAACGGCAACCCGCTCGTGATGGCCGCCACCAAGGCGACGCTCACCCAGGCGTGCACCCGCGAGGCCGTCGACGCGGCGATCGCCCGCAACGCGGCACTGGTCGAGGCGTGCCAGGCGATCATCGACCGCTCGGGCATCCCGGCCCACACGGTGCAGTTCGGGGCCAAGGGCTGCATCACCTGGTCACGCGACCGGGTGCGCAACTACCGCGACTACAAGGCCACCAACTTCGAGCTGGCGTTCGCCCAGTGGATCCATGGCATCAACCGCGGCATCCTCTTGCCCCCCGGCCTCGACGAGCAGTGGCTGATCTCGGTGATGCACGACGCCGACGCCGCGCTGCGCTACGCCGACGTGTTCGCGGAGTTCGTCGACGAACTCACCGGTGGTTGAGCCTGTCGAAACCTAGTAGCCGGGCTTCCAGATCATCAGGGCCAGGCCGACGATCATCCCCAGGTGGGTGATGCCGACGCCTGCCGAGAACTTCGACTTGGCCGAGTCGCTGGTGTCGGTGATGGCCGGCTTGATCAGGAAGAAGCTCACCACCATCAGGATCGCCCAGTCGACGATCGCCAGGACCAGCCACGTCTGCGACATCTTGAACGTGTCGTCCGACATTCCCGCCAGGCCCATGCCGAACACCCACAGGGCGACCAGCGCGGGGAACGTGATGGTCATGTGCAGCTTGGCCAGTCGTTCCGGAGCGGCGTCCTTCAGCGTCGGGTACACGAGCAGCGGCCCGAAGGCGACGATCGCGGCAATGATGTGAAGGAAGCCCATCACTTCGTAGCCGGTGGAAATCGGATAGATGGCAAGCACGCGCGTCACCGTAGCCAGCGGGCTAGAAGCGGTCCAATGCGTCGATCAGGGCGTTCTCGACCACCTCGGTCAGCGCCGGGTGGATCCAGTACTGGCCGCGGGCGACCTGGTCGGCGGTTTGGCCGAACTGGATCGCGGTCACGAGCGGCTGGATCAACGTGGCGGCCTGAGGGCCGAGCACGTGGGCGCCCACGATCAGCCCACTGGAGCGGTCGACGATCACCTTGGCGAATGACGTCTCGTCCACCAGCGCCCATCCGTACGCGGTGCCGCCGTAGTCGCGGCACCCGACGACGATGTCGAGGCCGGCCGCGAGCGCGTCCTGTTCGGTGAACCCGACGGCGGCGACCTGCGGGTGGCTGAACACCGCCGAGGGCACCGCCGAGTAGTCGACCGTACGGAGGTCGTCGGGGTGCGCGATGTTCCAGAACGCCACCCGGGCCTCGGCGTTGGCGACGTGCTTGAGTTGCCACCGGTTGGCGACGTCTCCCGCCGCCCACACACCCGGAGCACTCGTGCGCATCTGTGCGTCGACGTCGATCGTGCCGTCGGCGGCGATCGCCACGCCGCCCGCGGCGGCGTCGATCAGGTCGCTGTTCGGGCGACGCCCGGTGGCCACCAGCAACTCGTCGACGACGACCGGCTCGACGCGCGGGTCGTGCAGCACGATCTCGGCACCGTTGCCGCCCTGACGCCGCTCGACCCACTCGGGCACGCGCCCGAGCCGCAGGTCGACGTGCTCGCCGAACACCTCGGTAAAGCGCGCCGAGATGTCGAAGTCGTGATGCGTGAGCATGCCCATCGAGCGGTTGAACACGGTCACCTGCGAACCGAACGACGCGAACACGTGGCCCATCTCGGCGGCGATGAAGCCGGCCCCGATCACACCCAGCCGGGCAGGCAACCGGTCGAGCCGCATGATCGAGTCGCTCGTGTGAAACCCCGACTCGGCGAGTCCGGGAATGTCGGGCACCACCGGACGCGAGCCCACGGCAACGAAGATGTTCGGCGCGGCGATCGTGCGGACGGTGCCGTCGGCCAACTCGACGTCGAGCTGCCGGTCGCCGCTGAAGCGGGCCGTGCCTTCGATCAGCGTCAACCCTGCCGTGCCTGTCGCTCGGTACTCGCGACCTCCTTGCGAGATCGCATCGATCCGGCCGAACACGCGGTCGCGGATCGCCGCCCAGTCGGCGCCGTGGAAGCGCACGTCGACACCCAATCGGGCGCTCGTCGCCGCGTCGGCTACCAGGTCGGCGGGGAGCACGAACATCTTCGACGGGATACAGCCCCGGTTCAGGCAGGTGCCCCCGAACACCAGGTCGCGTTCGACGAGCGCGACCCTCCAGCCGGCGAGGTACTCGGGAATCGAGTTTCCCGAACCGCTGCCGACGACGATCAGGTCGTACTGCTCGGGGCTGGTCACGTCTGGGCAGGGAGCGTGATCAGCACGACCCGGTCGCCGTACGCGAACGGCTTGCGCTTGATCAATCCACCGAGCTGGGCGAGCACCTTGCTGAGCGTGGTCATGAGGCCGTACTTGGCGCGCACGGCCGCCTTGACCTCGTCGAACGCGGGGCCGCCCGTGGCGAGTTCGGCGGTGCCTTCCACGGGGAAGCTGCCGTCGGCGACGTTGCCCTTGAAGCTGCTCGGCTGCACGACCACCTTGGCGGTGTGGCCGAGCCGCTTGGCCTTACCCGACGACGAACTGGTCCAGAAGCCGAACCGGCCATCGGCCAGGCCCACGATCCACACCGGTGACGTCACCGCGGTGCCGTCACGCTTGAACGTGGTGAACGCCACGTACTTCTCGTCCGCGAGTGCCATGCGCGGAGCCTAACGTCGGCGCATGGAGTACCTGCCCACCCCGTTCACCGCCGAGCAGATCCGCGACGCGTCGCGGGGCCGGCGCGTGCGCACCATCACCGAGGCCCCCGATACCGAGCCGGTCGAGCAGGTGACCGAGTTCGCCGAGTGGGAGACCGACGGGGCGACGATGCGATCGTGTGTGCTCGACACCGACGGTCAGCCGGTGGGCGAGCCGACCGAGTCGCGGGCCAGTTGGGAGGACCTTCGCCGCCACGCCCTGTTCCCGGCCGCCGACACCCTGGTGGCCGAGGAGGTCATCGCCCACCCGCTCGGCGAACTCGCCACGCTGCGCTACACACTCGACGCCGGCGACCGCCAGCACGTGTTCTGGTTCGCCACCGCGTTCCCCGGCATGCCGGTGCGCTACCAGACGTTCGTCGACGGCCAACTGCTCTCCGCCACGACGGTCGTCGAGTCGCTGGTCGGGTAGCACAGTGATCGCCCCGTAGCCTGGGGCGCATGAGCCCCGACGATGCCGTGCCGCGCAGGTACGTGGTGCGCACGCACGGGTGTCAGATGAACGAGCACGACTCCGAGCGGATCGCTGGCTTGCTCGAAGCCGACGGCATGGTGGCCGCCGAGTCGGAGGACGACGCCGACGTGGTCGTGCTCAACACGTGCTGCATCCGCGAGAACGCCGACAACAAGCTGTACGGCAACCTCGGCCACCTCAAGCCGTGGAAGGACGCCCGCGAGGGCCGCCAGATCGTGGTGTCCGGGTGCCTCGCCCAGAAGGACCGCGAGCTGGTGGCCCGCAAGGCCGGCCACGTCGATGTCGTGATGGGCACCCACAACGTCCATCGGGCGGCCGACCTGCTGCACCAGGCGCGCACGACGACCAGCCCGATCACCGAGATCCTCGACGAGGCCGTGCTCGACGATCAGGCGATGTTCCCGTCGGCACTGCCCGCCCGCCGCGAAACGTCGTACAACGCGTGGGTCACGATCCAGATCGGCTGCGACAACAACTGCGCGTTCTGCATCGTGCCGGCCGTGCGCGGCGCCGAGATCAGCCGGCCGTACGCCGACGTCGTCGCCGAGGTGCAGCGGCTGGCCGAGGCCGGGGTCACCGAGGTCACGCTGCTTGGGCAGAACGTCAACTCGTACGGCCGCGACCTGCAACTCGCCGCGCGCCAGGCCGGCGATACCGGCGCCCGGCTGCGCCCGCTGTTCGGCGACCTGCTCCGCGACGTCGGGGCGGTGCCCGGCATCCGGCGGGTGCGCTACACCAGCCCGCACCCCAAGGACATGCGCGGCGACGTACTCGCGGTGATGGGCGCCACCCCGGCGGTGTGCGAGCACCTGCACTACCCGCTCCAGTCCGGCAGCGACCGTGTGCTCGCCCTGATGCACCGTGGCTACACGGCCGAGCGCTATCTCACCCGGCTCGCCGAGGCGCGCGCCGAGGTCGCCGACCTGGCAGTGTCGACCGACATCATCGTCGGCTTCCCCGGCGAGACCGACGACGACTTCGAACGCACGCTCGAGGTCGCCGCGGCGGCCGAGTACGACTACGCCTACACGTTCATCTTCAGCCCCCGGCCGGGTACCGAGGCGGCCACGATGGAGGCCCACTTCGTCGACCCGGCGGTGGCCGGCGAGCGCTTCCGCCGGCTGCGCGTCGTGGTCGAGCACAGCGGCCTGCGCAAGCACGAGGAGCGTGTCGGGCGCGTCGAAGAAGTACTCGTCGAAGGCCCCTCGAAGAAGAACCCCACGGTCACCAGCGGGCGCACCCGCCAGAACAAGCTCGTCCACTTCACGCCACCGCAGCCGCTGCGGGCCGGCAGCTACGCCACGGTCGAGGTGACCCGGGCCGCGCCGCACCACCTCGAAGGCCGGTTCGTCGAACTGGTGGCCGAGCCGGCGCATCGCACTCGCATCCCCGTCCTGTCACTCTGATGCGGCGCGTCGCGGTCGTGGGACCGACGGCGTCGGGGAAGTCGTCAGTGGCGTTGCACGCTGCCGAGCAGTTGGGTGACATCGACCTGATCTCGGTCGACTCGATGCAGGTGTACCGGGGCATGGACATCGGCACGGCCAAGCCCACCACGGCCGAGCAGGAACGCGTGCGGCACCACCTGATCGACCTGGTCGAGCCGAGTCAGGAGTTCACCGTCGCCGAGTTCCAGGCCGCGTACCGGGCACTCGGGGACCGGCCGGCGATCCTGGTCGGTGGCACCGGCCTGTACCACCGGGCGGTGATCGACGGCCTCGACCTGCCGGGGGAGTGGCCCGACATCCGCCGCCGGTTGACCGCCGAGCCACTCGACGCGCTGTACGCCCGGTTGGCCGCGGCCGACCCGGCGGCGGCCGCCAAGATCGAGCCGAACAACCAGCGCCGCGTGGTGCGTGCACTGGAGGTGATCGAGGGCAGCGGCCGACGGTTCAGTTCGTTCGGGCCGGGCCTCGACGCCTACCCGCCGTCACCGGTGGCCCAGGTCGGTTTGCGTTGGGACCGCCCGGTGCTGTCGGCGCGCATCGAACAGCGCGTCCACCAGATGATGAACGACGGTCTGCTGGGGGAAGCCGAACGGTTGCTGGCCGCGCCCGGCGGGTTGTCGCGCACCGCCGCGCAAGCGCTCGGCTACAAGGAGTTGATCGCCCATCTCGACGGGCACACGTCGCTCGATGCGGCGGTAAAGCAGATCGTGGTGCGCACCCGCCAGTTCGCGGTGCGACAACTGCGCTGGTTCGGGCGCGACCCGCGCGTAGCCTGGGTCGACGTCGAACACGATCCGGTGGCCGAAGCGGTGCCGGCGGTGCTCGCCGCGTTCGAACGCTCATGACCGACCACCCCACGATCACGCTCACCAAACACCACGCGTTGGGCAACGACTTCCTTGTCGTGTTCTATCCACCGGTCGCCGAGGCCGAGCTTCCCGCGCTGGCACGACAGCTGTGCGACCGGCGCCGAGGTGTCGGCGCCGATGGCTTGCTCGTCGGCGAGTCGGCCGCTGCGTACGCGGCGCAGATGGTGCTCTACAACGCCGACGGCAGCCGCGCCGAGATGAGCGGCAACGGCATCCGCTGCTTTGCCCAGGCCTTGGCCATGCGCCGCGGCGACCTGTCCGACCAGTTGATCCTCACCGACGCCGGCGATCGGCTGGTCGTGCTGGAAGCCACCGAGTCGCCCGCCACCATCCTCGCCAGCGTCGACATGGGCTCGGTCGACCCACTCGACGCGCCCGCCGGGTGGGACGCGCTCGGCTGTCACCCCGATCGCCCGGTCGCCCACGTCAGCTTGGGCAACCCGCACAGCGTGGTCGGCGTCGACGACGTCGGCGAGGTCGACCTGGCCGTGCTCGGGGCAAAGGTGCCGGGGGTCAATCTCGAGGTCGTGGCGCCGGGCCTGGCACAGCACGAGGTGCGGATGCGTGTCCACGAGCGCGGCGTCGGCATCACCGAAGCCTGCGGCACGGGCGCCGCGGCCACCGCGTTCGCGGCAGCACGGTGGGGTTTGGCGACGCCGCGCGATGGGAAACTCACCGTGGTGATGGACGGCGGCAGTGCCACAGTGGCACTCGACACGCCGTCGCCCGGCCGGGTCACGCTGACCGGGCCGGCCACCCACGTCGCTACGGTCGAAGCCAGATTGCCGGTTGAAGTTTGAACACTCCCTCCCCGTACAACGAAGCGCTCGGCGCCACCCTCATCGACCGGAGTGTCCGCGAAAAGATCGTGCTCGTCGGCGTCGCCCTGCCCGGTACCACCGAGGAGGCGATCGACGCCAGCCTCGACGAACTCGAGTTGCTCGTCGACACGGCCGGTGCCGACGTCGCCGGGCGCCTGGTTCAGCGTCGCGACGCGCCCGACCACACGTGGTACATCGGCAAGGGCAAGGTCGAAGAACTCAAGGAACTGTGCCTCGCGGTCGACGCCGACACGGTCGTGTTCGACAACGAACTGGCCCCGGCGCAGCAGTTCAACCTCGAGAAACAGCTCGGACGAACGGCGATCGATCGCACTGCGGTGATCCTCGACATCTTCGGTCAGAACGCACACACGCTGGAAGGCAAGGCGCAGGTCGAACTGGCCCTGTTGCGGTACCGGTTGCCGCGGTTGCGGCGCGGCAAGGACGCCAACCTGAGTCAGCAGCGCGGTGGTGTCGGCGCCCGGTTCGGTGGCGGTGAGACGAAGATGGAGGTCGACCGGCGTCGCATCATGCGCCGGATCACCAAGCTCGAATCCGACCTGCAACAGCTCGCCGACACGCGGGCCCTGCAACGCAAGGGCCGGGGCCGCAGCGGCCTCGCCAACGTGGCGATCGTCGGCTACACGAACGCGGGGAAGTCCACGCTGCTCAACCGGCTCACCGACGCCGGGGTGCTGTCGGAGGATCGGCTGTTCGCCACGCTCGACCCGACCACCCGCCGGCTTGCCCTGCCGGGCGGTGAACCGGTGCTGCTCACCGACACGGTCGGGTTCGTGCGCAACCTGCCGCACGGCCTCGTCGAGGCGTTCAAGGGCACGCTCGAAGTGGCGTCGCGAGCCGACTACCTCGTCCACGTCGTCGACTCGTCGGCGCCCGACCCGCGCGGCCAGATCGACGCGGTCCGCACCGTGCTGGCCGAGATCGACGCCGAGCGGGTACCCGAGCTGCTCGTGTTCAACAAGGCCGACCTCGAACCGGGCGTCGCCAAGCAACTCGTCGCCGACCACGTGGGGTCCGTTGCCGTCAGCGCGGCGACGGGCGAGGGCACCGACACGTTCCTGCGCACGTTGTCGGACCGACTCCGGGCACTCACCAACGTGATCGAGTTGGCCATCCCGTACGAGCGCGGTGACGTGCTCGCGGCGGTGCACCGTGAAGGCGAGGTGGTGTCCACCACCGAGTCCGAGGCCGGCTACCGGGTGCGGGCGCGCCTCTCCGACGCCTCGGCCGGTCGGCTCGCCGAGTTCGTAACGTCGGGTGATACAAACGGTGTCAGACACCATCTGTAGCGTCGCGTGCCCGGCGCGCCGCAACACGCGTTACAGATGGTGTCTGACACCGTTTGTAACGTCGGGGTGATGAGCACTTCGGAGCCGTTCGTTCCCCCGCCGTACCCGTACGAGCGGGTCGACCGGTTCAAGCCGTACGGCGATCGGTTCGCCGGTGGTCTGATCGACTTTTCGATCGGCACGCCGTGCGATCCGCCGCCGGCGTCGGTCGTCGACGCTCTGGCCACGTCGAACGCCGAGCGCGGGTACCCGCCCAGTGTCGGCACTCCAGCGCTGCGTGGCGCGGTGCAACGCTGGATCGGCCGCCGCTTCGACGTCGACGTCGCCCCCTCCCAGATCGCGGCGTGTGTCGGCACGAAGGAGTTCGTCGGCACGCTGCCGCAGTGGCTGCGGTTGCGCACCCCCTCCCGCGACACCGTGCTGTACCCCGAGATCGCATATCCCACGTACGCGATGGGGGCGACGCTGGCGGGCTGCAGGGGTGTGCCGGTGGCACTCGGCCCGACCGGTGGGCTCGACCTCGGTTCGATCGACCCGGCCGAAGCCGAGCGGGCACTCGCGCTGTGGGTCAACAGCCCCGGGAATCCGTCAGGTGCGCTCGACGACCTCGGCGCGGCTGCCGCGTGGGGCCGCACCCACGGGGTGCCCGTGTTCTCCGACGAGTGCTACGTCGAGTTCACGTGGGAGGGCCGCGCCGCAGGCGATCGATACGGCCGCACGATCCTCGAACACGGCTGCGACGGGGTCGTGGCCGTGCACTCGTTGTCGAAGCGTTCGAACCTGGCGGGTGGCCGGGCCGGTTTCTACGCCGGCGACCCCGAGTTGGTCGACTACCTGGCCGAGGTTCGCAAGCACGTCGGCATGATGGTGCCCGGGCCGATCCAGGCGGCCGCGGTCGCCGCCCTCGACGACGACGCCCACGTCGAGCAGCAGCGCACGACGTACCGGCGGCGCCTGGAGCGGATGGCCGGCATCGTCGGGCAGTGGGCGGGCATCGACATAGCCCTGCCGGCCGGCGGTTTCTACCTGTGGTTCCCGGTCGGCGACTCGGCCGAGGCGGCGTGGGAGTTCACCGAGCGGCTGGCCCGCGAGGGCGGCGCGCTGGTGAGCCCCGGCGACTTCTACGGCGCGGCAGGCGAACGCTTCGTGCGGATCGCCGTCGTCCAGCCCGACGCGGCGATCGAACTCCTCGCCGGGCGGCTCGGGTTGTGACAATCTGACCGCCATGTCACGGCGTTCACCTGCCCGTCGCCTGCTCGGCCTGCTCGGCGTGGTGCTGCTGATCGGCGGCATCGTCGCCGCGGTGGTGCTGTTCGTGCTCGGCCCCCGCTACAGCAACCGGCAAGTCGACCAGTTGGCACGCGGCGCGGTCGGGTGTGTGACACCGCTGGTGTTCACCGAGACCGGAACGTTCTACGTCTACCAGGAGGTGGCCGGCCCCGATCGAGCATCCAGCGGGTGCCCGGCGAACCCCCAACCCGGCGACTTCGCGGTCACCATCGCCGGGCCGAGTGGACCGGTTGCGCTGGCTGACGACCGGTCGGCCTCGTACAACAGCGGTGGGGCGGTCGGCACGTCGATCCGTCGCTTCGAGGTGACCGAACTGGGCGTGTACGACATGACGGTGAACGGGCCCGACGCCGGCATTCGGGCAGCCGTCGGGCCTGACCCCGACGAGATCGTCAACACGTACCGCACGTGGGCGTTGATCGGTGGCCTGAGCGGCGTGATCGTGGGCCTGATACTGCTGGTGGGGAGCAGCGTCGGTGGCACGCGGCGCCAGACCGACAAACCTGAGCCCGTACTGGCGGCCCCGCCGCTCGCGGGCGAGCCGCTGGTGCGCCCGGCCAACCCCTGGGGGGCTCCGTCGGCGGACGATCGCCGCGGGTAGCTGCTACAGGCGGCGCATCACGGTGACGACCCGGCCGTAGACCGTGACGTCGCGCGTGGGGAACAACATCGGCTCCATCGTGGAGTTGGCCGGGGTCAGTGTGACCTGGTCGCCGTTGCGCTCGTAGAACTTGATGGTCGCCTCGTCGCCAGGAATACCGGCGACGACGATGTCGCCCTTCTTGACGATCGATTGTTGCGCGGCCACGACGAAGTCGCCGTCGAGGATGCCGACGTCGATCATCGACTCGCCGCGCACCCGCAACATGAACAGGTCGCCCTTGCCGGTGAAGTCTTGTGGCAGGGGGAGCACCTCTTCGACGTTCTCCTGAGCGAGCACGTCGGTTCCGGCGGCGACGTCGCCGATCAGCGGTACGTGGCGGACGGGGCGACGTTCCATCACCGCGCCGGAGTTGGCGTCCCACCGGACCTCGATCGCGCGTGGCTTGGCAGGGTCGCGGCGGAGGTAGCCGAGCCGGGTCAGCGTGTTCAGGTGGGTGTGCACCGTGGACGGCGACGTGAGCCCGACCGCTTCGCCGATCTCGCGGACCGACGGCGGGTAGCTCTTGTTGTGCATGTGCCGCTCGATGAACTCGAGAATCTGTCGCTGGCGCTGCGAAATGGGACGTTGCGAGCCGGGCGTAGCCATAGCGCAATCGTACTGGCGTTCGTCAACCGTGTCAAACATGTGTTCGGCAAACGTATGTTCCGAGAACGAAAGTTCGATTTTCTGCGCCGGTCGGGTTGACATCGTACGGGTGTTCGGGTACATCTGTTCGTCCGTACAGATGTTCGTCGTCGAAACAGCTTCAGGGTCGACAGTTGGGAGTACCCGTATGAGCGCCACGATCACCGTTCCATCACATCGCACGCCGTCGCACAGCACCGGAGCCCGTCGCAAACGGCCCGTGAGCGCGCGTACGTACGCTCGCCGGCGGGCCGTGGTCGGAGGTTGTTCCGCGCTGGTCGTCGTAGCCACCCTCGTCGGGAGCTACGACCTGCTCGCCGGCTCCAGCGGCACGCCTGCCAGTGCCGCTGCGAGCCGGCCTGCCGGTGCCGCCGCGACGCGCGGTTCGGTCGTCGCCCGCCCGGGCGACACGTTGTGGTCGATCGCCGAGCAACACCGCGGCGACGTGGGCATCCGGCGCTATGTCGACGCGCTGATCGACCTCAACGGTGGTGTCTCGATCCAGGCCGGCCAGCGCGTCACCCTGCCGTAGTTCGCCGCACCCAGCGGGCGAACAGGAAGTGTTCGTCGTCGAGCAGGAGATGGGCCAGCTCGAATCGCCGGTCGTGCTCGGTGGCGCCGGCGGTCAGGCGTGTGCTCGGTCCGCCGACCAGCCGCGGCGACGTCGTCACCGTCAGTTCGTCGACCAGGTCGGCATCGAGCAGCGCCCCGTTCAGGTGTGGGCCCCCCTCGGCGCTGACGAACGTCGCCCCCGGCACCACCTCGCCGAGCCGGGCCACGGCCTGGCTCAGGTCGACGGTCCGGGTACCGGCCCGCACGACGTCGATGCCGTCGGGGAGCGCTGCGTCGTCGGGGGCGACCACGAACCCGGCACCGCTGGTGAACAACTCGCGGGTGGGGTCGATGCGCCCCGAGTTGGTCACCACGCCGATCCGTAGCCCGGGCTTGCGGGGCGCGCCGTAGCCTTCGCCGGCCGCCGTACCGGCCCCCACCAGCACCACGTCGGCAGTGGCCCGCACGGCAGCCAGCACCGCCCGGTCGGTGGCGTTGCCCAGCCCCCCCGAGCGCCCGGCTACGGCGGTGGCCCCGTCGATGCTCGCCACCATGCACACGCCGACCCACGGCCGGTTGGCCCGTGCCGGCCGGTTGACGGCGTAGGCCTCGGCGACGGTGGTGGTCGCGACCGGCCCGGGGTGCAGGCGCAGCAGGGGAGTGAGAGGCATCGTCCGATGATGCCCACAGCTCGCCCACACCGCAACCCACAGCGAATCCCCTGAATTCACATGGTTGTCCCCTTCCGTTCCACAAGGATTCGTTCTACCGTTGGTGGCTCGTGCCGGTGGCGGCGCGACACACGGACGATCACGGCGGGACCTGTCGACTGCACCCGGTTGGGGGGAGCAGCGTTGGCCGCTCTGGGGCCGCGGGGGCTCTGAACCTGTGTGTCGCGTCGCCTCCGTGTGCGCAATGGAAGCGCTTCCTTGTTCGCGGCACCGCGGCGGGTTACGCTCATCATCGACCGGGCCTGCCCTCACGGCCCGGCGTCTACCAAGGGGAGAGAAACCATGACCAGACGAGCTACGCGCTCAGCGGTCGCTGTACTCGTAGGCCTGTCGCTCGTTGCGGCGGCCTGTGGCGGCGACGACGACGATCCGGCCGGCGGCGATACCACCCAGGCTCCGGCGCCCACCGACGGCGGCGACCCGGGTACCACCGAGGCCCCGCCCACCGATGGTGGCGACGACGGCTTCGACACCGACGAATTCGCCGGGCAGGAAGTCGTGATCATGTCGACCTTCGACGGCGAGGAAGGCGAGCGGTACAACCGTGCGTGGGCCGACTTCGAGGCGGCCACCGGTATCGAGATCATCCACGAGAACACGAACACGCTCGAGGACGACGTGCGGATCCGGGCCGAGGGCGGCGACGCCCCTGACCTGGCGATCCTGCCGCAGCCCGGCCTGCTGGCCACGCTGGCCCGGTCGAACCTGCTCACGCCGCTCACCAGCTTGCATCAGGGCGTGCTCGACAACAACGTGGCCGGCTTCGACGAGTACGGCACGGTCGACGGCACGTTCTACGCCCCGCCGTTCGGCGCCGGCATCAAGAGCATCGTCTGGTACAACACGGCCGCCTGGGCCGACGCCGGCTACGAGGTGCCCGAGACGTGGGGTGAGTGGATCGCCCTCGCCGACAAGATGGTCGCCGACGGCAACACGCCGTTCTGCATCGGCATCGAGTCCGGCGGTGCCACCGGCTGGCCGCTCACCGACTGGGTCGAAGAGGTGCTCCTGCGCACGTCGCCGCCCGAGGTGTACGACCAGTGGGTCAACCACGAGATCCCGTTCAACGACCCCGCCATCGTCGAAGCGCTCGACACGGTCGGTTCGATCCTCAGGAACCCCGACTACGTCGGCGACGTCCAGGCCATCCCGAGCATCAGCCACGGCGACGCCGGTCTGGGCATGGTCGACGGCCGCTGCTGGATGTACCAGCACCCGAACTGGTGGGGCAGCAACCTGCCCGACGGCACCACGTTCGGCCCCGACGGTGAGTACAACGTGTTCTTCGAGCCGATGATGGACGCCGACGACCCGCGGGCCGTGCTCGGCGGTGGCGAGTTCATCGCTGCCTTCAACGACCGGCCCGTCGTCGAGTTCGTCGCCAAGTACCTCACCAGCGCCGACTATGCGAACAACCGCATGGCCGAGGGTGGCTCGTGGATCTCGCCCAACACCCAGGCCGATCCCGGCAACATCCCCGACACCGACCCGCTGACCCGTCAGGTCGCCGAGTTCCTGGTGACCGCCGACGTGTTCCGGTTCGACGGCTCCGACCTGATGCCGAGCGAGATCGGCGCCGACGCGTTCTGGAAGCAGATGGTCGACTGGGTCGTCGGTGACGTGACCACCGAAGAGGCCCTCACCAACATCGAGAACGTGTGGGCCGGGCTGGGCTGATCCACCCCCACGAATCCCGTACGTGACGCCTGGGGGCGGGTCCGCAGGGCCCGCCCCCAACCACGTCGTCCAAGCACCGATCGCGCCGCGCCTACGATGCGGGCCATGTCTCAGGGGGCAGACCGACCATGATCGACATCCTTCCGTCGCTACTCAAAGCCGGCGCGGGCGTTGGGGCGCTGCTGCTCGTGATGGTCGGCTTGTACGGGCTGTCGCGTCTGTTGCCCGACCGATGGCGCGAGCGTGCCCAGACGGGGGTGTTCCTGTTCCCCGCGCTGGTGCTCCTGCTCGGGCTGGTGATCCCGGCGATCCTCAACCTTCGCTACTCGTTCGACAACCGCAACGGCGTGTTCTCGGGGCTCACCAACTACAAGCACATCTTCACCGACCGCGAGAGCCGGATCGTCTTGCGCAACACCTTGTGGTGGGCGCTGTTCGTCACCGTCGTCAGCACGTCGGTGGGCATCCTCATCGCCCGCCTCGCCGACGGGCTGCGCGGCGAGCCGATCGCCAAGGCGCTGATCTTCCTGCCCACCGCGATCTCGATGGTCGGCGCCGGCATCATCTGGAACTTCGTCTACTCGCCGTCCGACTTCGGTCTGCTCAACTCGCTGTGGCGGCTGCTCCCGGGCGACCAGGGCACCCAGTACTTCCTCCAGGACCGCACGTTCTTCGGGCTGCGCAGTTCGTGGATCCCGGGCCTCAACTCGTTCTACATCATGGTCGTGGTGATCTGGATCCAGGCCGGGTTCGCCACCGTGGTGATGTCGGCGGCCCTCAAGGGCGTGCCCTCCGATCTCGTCGAGGCCGCCAAGATCGACGGCGCCACCGAGCGCCAGGCGTTCTTCCGGGTCGTGCTCCCGTACGTGCGCGGCACGGTGATCACGGTCGCCACCACCACGGTGATCACCGTGCTGAAGATCTTCGACATCATCCAGACGATGGGCCGGGGCGGCCTGTTCGACACCAGCACGGTCGCCAACGAGATGTATCGCCAGGCGTTCCCACAGAACAACAAGGGGCTCGGCTCGGCGTGGGCCGTGATCCTGTTCGTCCTCGTGCTCCCGATCGTGTTCGTGAACTCGTGGAACCAGCGCCGGATGAGGGAGGGCAACTGATGAACACCGCCGACACGGCAACCGCGTCCCCTGTCGGGCAACTCGCCGACCCGGCCGTCAGCACGCGGCCCGGCTTCTCCACCCGCGTCGTGCGATCGCTGGACGGTGGCGTCGGCAAGCTCGCCGTGTGGCTGCTCGCCGCGCTGTGGACCATTCCCACGTTGGGCCTGTTCATCTCGTCGATCCGCCCCCAGCAGGAGATCCGCACGAACGGTTGGTGGAACTGGATCACCGACCCCAGCCAGACCACGTTCGACAACTACCGCCGCGTGCTCGATACCCGTCAGAACGGGCGGCCGCTGAGCCACTACTTCTTCAACACGATCCAGATCGCGATCCCGGGCGCGCTGATCCCGATCATCATCGGGGCGTTCGCCGCCTACGCGTTCTCGTGGATGCACTTCAAGGGCCGCGACACCATGTTCCTGTTCGTGCTCGCCCTGCTGGTCGTGCCGTTGCAGATGTGCCTGATCCCGCTGCTGCGGTTCTTCACCGGGCCGTTCTACCCCGACGCGCTGCAAGGCATTCCGATGGTGTGGTTTGCCCACTCGATCTTCGGCATGCCGATCTGTATCTTCCTCCTGCGCAACTTCATCGGCTCGCTACCCGGCGAGGTCATCGAAGCCGCCCGCGTCGACGGTGCCGGCCATCTCACGATCTTCACCCGGCTGGTGCTGCCGCTGTCGGTGCCGGCGCTCGCCTCGCTGTCGATCTTCCAGTTCCTGTGGGTCTGGAACGACCTGCTCGTTGCCAAGGTGTTCGCCGGGCGCCAGACCAACCACCCGATGACGTCGGCGATGCTGAACATGGTCGGCGACCGTGGCCAGGACTGGCACCTGCTCACCGCGGGCGGCTTCGTCATGATGATCGTCCCCCTGATCGTGTTCTTGTCCCTCCAGCGATACTTCGTGCGAGGGCTCCTCGCCGGCAGCGTGAAAGGCTGACACCGAATGGCCACCTTGCAGTTGCAGAACCTCCAGAAGCGCTACGACAACGGCTATCTGGCGATTCCGGGGCTCGACCTCGAGGTCGCCGACAGCGAGTTCCTCGTGCTCGTCGGCCCGTCCGGGTGCGGCAAGTCGACCGTGCTGCGGATGATCGCCGGGCTCGAGGACATCTCCGATGGCGACATGCTGATCGACGGCGTGCGCGTCAACGAGAAGGGCCCCCAAGAGCGCGACATCGCGATGGTGTTCCAGAGCTACGCGCTGTACCCGAACATGACCGTTGCCGACAACATCGCGTTCGCGATGAAGCTGCGCAAGATCGACAAGGCCGAGATCAAGCGCAAGGTTGCCGAGACCGCCGAACTGCTCGAACTGACGCCGGTGCTCGACCGCAAGCCGGGCCAGCTGTCGGGCGGTCAGCGCCAGCGCGTGGCCATGGGCCGGGCGATCGTGCGCGAGCCGAAGCTGTTCCTCATGGACGAGCCGCTGTCGAACCTCGACGCCAAGCTGCGCGTGCAGACCCGCGCCGAGATCAGCAAGCTCCAGCGCCGGCTCGGCGTCACCACCGTCTACGTCACCCACGACCAGGTCGAGGCGATGACGATGGGCGATCGTGTGTGCGTACTGCGGCTCGGCCAGCTGATGCAGGTGGCCAGCCCGGCCGAGCTGTACGGCAGCCCCGAGAACCTGTTCGTCGCCCAGTTCATCGGCTCGCCGTCGATGAACGTCGTGCTCGGCAAGGTCGCGGCGGCGCAGAACGGCACGATCACGATCGACGTCGCTGCGCACACGCTGACGCTCGCCGATGCGGCTGCGGCCCGGCTGGCCGGCCTGGCCGACTACGTCGGCCGCGACATCGCGGTCGGTATCCGCCCCGAGGCACTCGGCGGCGACGGCGAGGGCCGGCTCGACGTCGACGTCGACCTGGTCGAGATGCTCGGCTCGGAGTTGCTCGTGCATGCCACCATCGCCGCGCCCGCAGTGCGGATGACCGATACCGGGGTCGAGGTCGGAACCGGCTCGTCGACGGCGATCGCCTCGCTCGACCCGCGCGAGTCGGCCCGTGCGGGCGAACGCCTCACGCTCGCCGTCGACCTCAACCGGCTGCACGCGTTCGACGTGGAGTCGGGCGAAGCGATCGGCCGCTGACACCGGCCACGCCGGCATCCCACTCCGAACGCGCGAGAGCCGGCCAGGTCGCCCCGGCCGGCTCTCGTCGCCCCTGAGAGGCTGGTGCCGATCTGGGTCAGATCATGTCAGGTCGGCGGCGCCGTGTCACCCACACGATCGAGCCGCCGGCGCCGAGCAGCAGCAGGGCCACCATCGCGATCTGCCCAGTGGTGTCCTGCGAGCCTGTGGCCGGCAGTTGGGGGGCCAGCACCGGCCCCGCCGCCGACGTCGGCACGACCAGCAACGTCGTGCTGGGGGTGTCGGGCGGCAGTTGGGAGACGACGCTCGTGCTCGTCGTGGTGCCCTCCCCGCCTGGCGTCGTGGTCGTGGTCGTGGTCGACGTGGTCGTGCTACCAGCCGGCAGTGTCGTCGTCGTCGTGCTGTCAGTCGGCGGTGCCGTCGTCGTCGTCGTCGTGGTGGTGCTGGAGGTAGTGGTGGTCGTCTCGTCGCAGTCGTCACCCAGGTCGCCGATGTCGTCGCACGGGTCGCAGTCGGGCCCGTAGTCGCCGATGTCGTCGCACGGGTCGCAGTCGGATCCGTAGTCGGGGTGGCCGGGGGTGCAGACATCGTCGCACTCCTCACCGGGTGGGAGTTGGTCGTCCCACTCGCACACCGGTGGGTCGCAGTCGTCGCTCGGCTTTTGAAGGATGTGGGTGTCGTACTTGTACTCGTAGTACTCCTGGCCACCCTCGTCGGGGCCGGGCAGACCGTACATACCTGCATTGATCGTGCCCGAGCCGCTGCCCCAGAGCGCCGCTTCGTACGGATACCACACATCCGCGTCGCCCTGCACCCAGACGTCATCCTCGAGGTACCAGCCCTTGATGAACTTGGCCTGGACCTCTTCCTCGGTGTAACACTCAGGCTCGTTGCCCTGGGCCTGTGGCATGTGGGCACTGGCCGCGGCGGAAACCGCCGTCACCGAGCCGAGAGCGACGGCGCAGACCGTCAGAATCTTCTTGAGTTGCATCCGATTTCCTTCTCGTTGGCGAACGCGCAGGGTGATCCCGAGCGTTACGCGACTATCGCCACGAATTTCCGCATCCTCCGCACTGGGTGTGACCACAACACGGAAAGGCACACGCAGAGTACGCAGAGTGCGCGTAGTGCGTAAACCGCTTTTCATGGAATTTGACGATCTTCAGCCGGCTGACGTGGCGGAAACCCGGGTGTGTGTTCGAGCGAACGCGGAGAGTGTGCAATCTCGCGTGTTGCCATCGGCCGTGCCGGATTGGTTGGCTAGCGGGTATGTCGTTGCGCGCCGCCAATCTGGATCGGCTCGACGGCGGCTCGTTCGACGCACTGGTCGTCGGAGCCGGCATCAACGGGGCCGTTTCGGCCGCCGCGCTCGCCGGTCGCGGTGCCGACGTCGCCCTGATCGACCGCGGCGACTTCGGCGGGTTCACCAGCCAGGAGTCGTCGAACCTCGTCTGGGGCGGGTTCAAGTACCTCGAGAACTACGAGTTGCCGCTCGTGTTCGGGTTGTGTCGCTCGCGCAACCGGCTGATGAAGGCCTACCCCGACAACGTCCGCGAGATCGGTTTCCTCGCCGCACTCGACCGGTCGAGCCCGTACGCGCCGTGGTTTGCCGCGCTCGGCGCGACCGCCTACTGGGCGATCGGACTGTTCGGGACGCGGCGACCGTTCCTTTACGGTGCCGAGCAGACCAAGGCCGAAGAGCCGGCGATCGACGTCACCTCGGTGCGCGGCGCGATCGAGTACCGCGACGCCTACCTCGTCGACAACGACTCCCGCTTCGTGTTCGCGTTCGTGCGCTCGGCGATCGAGGCCGGGGCCGCGGCGGCCAACTACGTCGAGTTGGTATCGGCCGAACGCCAGGGCGATCGGTGGCAGGCCCGCCTCCGCGACTCCGACACCGGACGCGAACTCACCACCTCGGCACGCACGATCGTCAACGCCGCCGGGCCGTTCGTCGACGGTCTCAACCGACAGTGGGGGCTCACCACCGAGCACCGCATCGTGTACTCAAAGGGCATCCATCTGGTAGTGCCGCGGCTCACCACCGAGCAGCACGACCGGGTGCTCGCGTTCTTCGACGACTCGCAGCGGCTGTTCTACGTCATCCCGATGGGGCACCGTTCGGTGATCGGCACCACCGACACCCGAGTCGACGACCCCTACACGGCGGTCACCGACGACGACCGCGAGTTCCTGCTGGAGCAGATCAACAAGCGCCTCGACCTGACCGCGTCGCGCGGCGGCCCGCTCACCGCCGCCGACGTGATCGCCGAGCGCAGCGGTG
The DNA here is from genome assembly GCA_035556435.1 of Ilumatobacter sp. Taxonomy (GTDB): domain Bacteria; phylum Actinomycetota; class Acidimicrobiia; order Acidimicrobiales; family Ilumatobacteraceae; genus Ilumatobacter. The sequence goes on from DATMEY010000028.1 coordinate 24,119, forward strand.
TCCGCCCGCTGGTGGTCAAGGCCGGCCGTGGCCGCAAGGACCTCGATACGGTCGACTGGACCGCGCTGAGCCGCAAGCACGCCGTCGAGCGTGACGACGACCTCGCCGTGGTCACCGTGTTCGGCGGCAAGCTCACCGACTGCCTGAACGTGGGGGAGGAGGTGGCCGCCGAGATCGAACGGCTGGGCGTGCCACTCGAACGCGACCTACGCAACTGGTACGGCGAGCCGGCCAAGGCAACCCGGGCCGAGTTCTACCGGCAAGCCAAGCTGATGAAGCTCGACCGTCTACGCGACGCGCCGCACGGGGTGTACGAGTCGCTGACCGACCGGCTGTGGCGGCGCTACGGCCGGCGTGCGTTCGAGATGCTGGAAGCGATCCGGGCCGACCCGCGGATGGGCGAGGACGTGCTCGAGTCGGCCGACTACCTGCGCGTCGAGCTGTACAACGCCGCTGAATTCGAGATGATCGTGACGCTCGACGACTTCATGCGGCGCCGGTCGAAGATCGGCCTGGTCGTGCCCGACGACACGATTCGCGCGTCGCGTGGGCTGCGTGAAGTCGCCGAGATTCTGTTCGGCGACGACGCCGAGCGGCGGCTCGCCGACTATCTCGAGCGCTGAGCTACGGCTCGGCCGGTTCGCGCGAGTCGTGCAGGCGGGTCGGCTCGGTGGGCACCAGCGCGAGCGTGCGGTCACCCGTCAGTGTCGCCTGGACATCGACGATCACCTCGGCGGCGGCCTTTGTGAACACGCACATCTGGCCGTCGTCGAGGGCGACGACCGCCAAGTTGGTGACGGTCTGGCCGGCCGCATGGTTGAGGTTCGACGTGGCCGGTCGGTCGGCCTCGGCGAGTTGGGTACGCAGGTCGTCGCAACGACCGACCGACAGATACCCGGCAGCTTCGGGCTGGGTCACCGTCAGGGCAACGACCGCGGCCGGGGCGGTGATGTCGAGATCGAGTTCGATCAGCTCTCCGGCTTCGGGTCGTCCCTGGTCGCGCTCGCGCGTGTCGAGCGCGCGCCGCGGCTCGGTGACCTCCCAGCCCAACCCATCGGCCGGGTCGAGCGTGGCCAGCGCGTCGACGACGACGTCGGCATCGGCGAGCGAGAACACGCACGGTTCGGCGTCGCCGGCGCGTACCAGGGCGAGGTTCGACCGCGCCTCGGTACCGGCGTAGTTGACGTTCGAGAAGTTCGCATCGGGGCCGAGCACACCGCACGCGCCGGCCTGCAGGTACCCCGCCGGCCCGGTGGGTACGGCAGCCAGGTTGACGAGCACGTCGCCGGTGGTGCCCGCAACGGCGGCTTCGGTGCGGGCGGCGAGCGGTTCGCCGCCGTCGCGGGTGTCGAGCAGGCGGGTGGGTTCGGTGGGCGACACCCAGCGGGCGTCGTCGCCGGCTGCGTCGCCGTCGACGAGGTACCCGAGCATGTCGACGATCGAGTGCACCGCCGAGGCCCGGTAGACGCAAAAGCGATCCCCGTCGAGCGGCACGATCGCCAACGTGGCCACCGCCTCGTCGGCGGCGTAGGTGATCGACGATGTCTCGCGCGGGCCGGCGTCGCGGGCGGCGCACGATTCGAGCGTGAGGTAGCCGGCTGACGCGGCGCCGACCGCGGTGAGGTTGACGAGCGCGGCGGTGGCTCCGGCGGGTGGCTCGGCGCTGACCGCCAGCCGGGTACGCGCGTCGGGGAGGCCGTCGAGATTACAGTGCTGGGCGGTGGTGCCGTCGTCGGTGACGGTGTCGAAGCACTGCAGGTTCGGGTTGTTGGCGTAGTTGTACTGGGCGATCGCACGCGCCTGTTGCGGTGAGCCGCGGAACTCGAAGTGGGGGGTGTCCCGCTCGACCGAGCTGCGTTCGGCACCGGCCACGTTGCACCCGCTGTTCCAGCCGTAGCCGCCCCAGTAGATGCCCCACCGCTCGGCGGCGCGGATCGCCCACTCGGGGAGGTCGGTGGCGATCGGCGTCAGGCACGCCGACACACCGTTCTTCGAGTGGTACGTGCGGATTGGGTTGGCGTCGCTGTTCATGTCGAACGCGAGGCCCCACGCGTGCAGCGACAGGCCGTCGAAGCCGCGTGTCGAACAGTTCCACTCCCTGGTACACCGGAACGAGTAGCCGCTCGCATGGCGGATCGCATACCCGCCGGCGACGAGTTCGCCGAGGAAGCCCTCGAACAGCTGACGCACGTCGGTGTGCATCTCGAACGAGCCGGCCCGTAGGTTGCCGAGCGGCTCGGTGTTGGCGGTGATGTAGGTGCTCTCGAACTCGGCCAGTGCGGGCGAGCCGCGGTACGTGTTGCCGGTCCACACCCAGCCGTCGCCGACACCTGGCGCCGGTGGTACCCCCCATCCGTTCTCGTCGGGGTTGTTGCCGCCGTGCGTGCCGAACAGCAGGCACCCGCCGACGTTGCCCGAGTCGACTTCGGGCTGTGTGCACTTCGGCGGGGGTACCGGAACGGTGTACGGGGTGTCGTCGAGCGTCTCGGTGTCCGGCGCGGGTGCTGCGAGCACCGGAGCGCCCGCGCCGAAGACGATCGCGGCGCTGACGGCAAGGACACGGAGACGAGGCGAGGCATGCATTACGAAATCGTTACGATAGCCGCGCGCTCGTATGTCGAAGCGAGTCGCGGACCCACATTTTTCGGCAGCTTTGCAAGGCGCCTTGAGCCGCCACCCACCCACCCGATCAATCGCACACCCCTTGGGTAAGGTCGCCCGGGTGATCGCGTGCGTGTACTGCGGTGGCGCGCATGCGTCGCCGCCCGAACTGAAGCAGTGTGCCGAGCGCCACGCCTGGACGCCGGCCACCGGCGACGCCCCACTCGACGAACCAACCCCCGAGCCGGTCGAACGCCCACGGCAAACCGAGCTGGTGGCCCAGCCAGCGCACCGGGCCGCGCCGGCGCTGCACGAACTCGGCCCGGCGAGCACGTTCTGGCTGACCGGGCTGGCTGAGATGCTGGCCGGCGACCCACCCGCCGTAGCCCTCGGCGCTCCTGCCGACAACACGTGCGCGGCCGAGCTGGCACCCGATCAGCTGGCCGCGGTCACCCACGCGGGCGGCTCGGCGCGGGTGCTCGCTCCGGCCGGGTCGGGCAAGACGCGGGTGCTCACCGAGCGCGCCCGCCACCTGGTGCAGCGCTGGCAGGTCCCCACCTCGGCGGTCACGGTGGTCGCCTACAACAAGCGTGCCCAGGAAGAGATCGTCGCCCGCACCGCCGACCTTCCCGGGCTCCAGGTGCGCACGCTGAACTCGCTGGCGCTGGCGATCGTCAACGGGCGCGCACCGTTTGCGGCGCAGCGTGGTACGTGGGCCACCGACGACACGGTCGCCCGCGACGTCCTCGCCCGGCTCGTGCCGACCAAGGCCCAGTTGAACGTCGATCCGTACGCGCCGTGGCTCGACGCACTGTCGGTCGCCCGCCTGGGCCTGGTCGATCCGGATGAGGTCGAGCAGCGTTTCGGTGGCGACGTGGCCGGCTTCGCGGAGATGTTCGGGCAGTTTCGTCGCGAGCTGGCGCGGCGGCGCACGATCGACTTCGACGAACAGATCGTGCTGGCTGTCGAGCTGCTCGTCACCGATCCGCAGGCGCGTGCAGCTGCGCAACGTGCCTGCCGTGTCCTGCTGGTCGACGAGTTCCAAGACCTCACGCCCGCGCACCTCTTGCTGGTGCGCCTGCTGGCCGGCAACGGCGGGGCCGTGTTCGCGGTCGGCGACGACGACCAGACGATCTACGGGTACAACGGCGCCGACCCGCGCTGGCTGATCGACTTTGCCGACTACTTCCCGGGGGCGGGCGACCATCCGCTCGAGGTCAACTACCGGTGCCCGGCCGGCATTGTCGAAGCGGCCGACCGCCTGTTGCGGTACAACCGCCGGCGCGTGTCGAAGGTGATCCGGGCAGCCAACGGCGCCGCGCCGGGCGGCTGGGTGGCGGTGTCGGGCGACGACCCGCTCGCGCTCACGGTGCACGCGGTACAGGTCGCGCTCGGCAACGGGGCCACCCCGGCCGACGTGGCCGTGCTCACCCGGGTCAACTCGCTGCTCGCCCCGGTCCAGGTCGCACTGGGTGCGCAGGGGGTGCCAGTGGTTGGTGGCGTGGGCCCCGACTTCTTGCGCCGGACGGCGGTGCGCGCCGCGTGTGCGTGGCTCCAGTTGGCCACCGGTGACGCGTTCCGTGCCGCCGATCTGAGCGAGGCATCGAAGCGACCGTCGCGGGGGTTCAGCGCCAAGCTCCGCGAGTGGGTGGCCGAGCAGCGGTCGATCGAGGCGATGCTGCGGCTGGCCGGACGCCTCAACAATCCCAAGGACGCCGAGAAGGTCGAGCAGCTTGCCAACGACATCGAACGTCTGCAGGCGTTGGCCCGCCGCGGCGCCACAACGGCCGCGTTGCTGATGGAGATCTTCGACAACGTCGGCCTGTCGGGAGCGATCTCCAAGCTCGATCTCAACAAGGTCGGGCAGAACGCGGCCTCCACCGGAGACGACCTGCTCGCGGTACGCCAACTCGCCGAGTTGTTCCCCGACCCGGGCTCGTTCGAAGCGCGCGTGCGAGCCGCGCTCGACCGCCCGCGCGCCGCGCACGGCGTCACCTTGTCGACGGTGCACCGTGTCAAAGGCCAAGAGTGGCCGCACGTGGTGATCCACCTGGCCGACGTCGACCAGTTTCCCCATCGCCTTGCCGACGGCTCGCCGGAATCGGTGGAGGAAGAGCGCCGGCTGTTCCACGTCGCCCTGACGCGTGCCCGGCACCACGCTGCGGTCGTCAGCGGCGAGTATCCGAGTGTGTTCGTGGCCGAGCTGACCACCGAGCCGCCGGCCGTGCGGCCGCCCGAGCCGAAGGTGGTTGCCCCGGTGGCGACGGCGCCGCCGAAACCGAAACCAGCAGCGGCGCTCGGAGCCGGCGACAAGGCCGTGTTCGAGCGGTTGCGCGAGTGGCGCCGCTCGGCTGCCGAGGGCAAGCCGGCGTACACCGTGCTGTCCGATGCAACGCTGTCCGAGCTGGCCGCGCGGCGTCCGGGCAGCCTGCGTGAGCTGGCCCGGGTGAAGGGCTTCGGGCCGGTCAAGCTCGAACGGTACGGCGACGCGGTACTGAGGGTCCTCGCCGACGCGGCCTCCGATCCGGCACACTCTGCACGTGCTTGATCGACCTCGGGCTGCGGTGCGCGCGGCGGGACGACGTATCGACTCGCTGCGATTTGGCCCCCACGCGGTGTTGTTCGTGCTGGCGCTGGCCGTGCGCGTGGCATGGGTGCTCAAGGTCGACCGCGAGGGGTTCGTGCTCAACGACGCGGCGATCTACAACGCCCAGGGCGTGTCGATCAACCAAGGCCTCGGTTTCCGGCCGATCTACGGCGGCGTGTCGGCGCAGTGGCCGCCCGGCTACGGCGTGGTGCTGGCGGGCGTGTACTACGTATTCGGTCTCAACCCCGTTGCCGGCGAACTGGCCAACGCCGTGTTCGGGGCAATCACGGTCGTGTTGTTGATGGTGCTGGTCAACCGTCTGGCGGGTCGCCGCACGGCATGTGTCGCCGGGCTGTGGCTGGCGCTGATGCCGGGGCCGATCATGTGGACCGACGTGCTCGTCACCGAGACGCTGTTCACGATGCTGTTCGTGCTGCTGTTCGTGCTGCTCGCCTTCGGCCCGCGGGCGCCGCGAGCCGAGGCGATGAGCACTCGCCAACTGGTGCTGTGGCTGGTGGCGGTTGGGCTGGTGATCGGCGTCGGCGCCAACGTTCGCGGCGAGGCGATGACGTGGGGACTGCTCCCGATCGTGTACTTCTGGAGGGCAGTCCCGTGGCGCACGCTGATCCAGCGGGTCGCGCTGATCGGACTGGTCGCGGTGCTCGCCCTGGCGCCGTGGATGATCCGCAACGCGGTGCGGATGGGCGCTCTGATCCCCACCGGCACGAATGCGAGCCACACGCTGTGGGCTGGGCACAACCCGGCTGCGACCGGTGGCCAGACATACCCGCCCGACGACTACTTCGACCGGTTCACGCAGACCGCCCCCGAACGCGAGCTCGAGGCCGCCGCGGCGCTGCGCGCCGACGCGATCGACTACATGCTGAACCACCCGGTGAACGAGCTGAAGCTGATCCCGCTCAAGCTGATCTATCTCAACCGCGGTGACTCGCACGCATTCGCGTGGATCAACGCGGTCCCCGAGGGTGAGCCCCCGCCGGTGTCGCGGGTGTGGGTCGAGCGGATCAGTGTGGTGGCCGACTTCGCCTACTTCTCGCTGCTGGCAGCGACGCTGGTCGGGGCAGCGGTGCTCGGTCGGCGCTTCTGGGCCACACCGACCACCCGGTGCCTGGCGGCTTCGTTCTGCACCGCGCTGTTCCTCTACGGGTTCATGTACTACGGCAACTACCGCTACCGATTGCCGTACGAACCACTGATGATTCTCGTCGCGGCCACGTTCACCACCCGGGTGTGGCGTGAACGCCAGGCGCTCCGGGTGTGAGCCTCGATCCACCGATCTGGCCGCTCGTTCCTCGCCGCCATCCCGGTGAATCCAGGCTACGTAACGATCGGCGTTCAAGCGCCACGCAGGCTGTTCTTCACCGTCGGTGCATCAGAGCCAACGTCGACACAACCGCCGTGGGCTGGGCCAGCGCCGACGGGCTGTGCGGCGTCGGTGGGGTTTCAGCATGAACAATTCGTCACTGCCGCCCTCCGCCGCGCCGATAGGGGTACCGTGCCCGACGTGATCGCTGCGCCACCTGCCCCGGTCAAACCCGATCGTGTCGACGTCCTCATGGCCGAGCGACCGGTGTGGCGCGGGCTGATGCACGCGTGGACGTTCTTCTTGGTCATCCCGGCCGGTGTGCTACTGATCGTGTTCGCCAACCGCCCCGCGGCGCGTGCCGCAGCCGCGGTCTACTTCGGCACGTTGCTGCTGGTGTTCGGTACCTCGGCTGCCTATCACCGCCTGGCGCGCACCTACCGCCAGCGCCAGATCATGCAGCGTCTCGACCACTCGATGATCTACCTGCTGATCACCGGCACGTACGTGCCGATCTGCCTGGTGGCCCTACCGACGGCGTGGGGTATTCCGCTGCTCGCGTCGGTCGGCGGGATCGGGCTGTTCGGCATGGTCATCAAGCTCTGCGGCATCCGCCGGCTACATGGCGTGAGCTATGCGATGTACCCGGTGATGGGCTGGGCCGCGGTGGCCGCGACGCCCGCCTTGGCGTCGCACATGACGCCGCTTCAGCTCGGCCTGGTGGCCGGCGGCGGCGTGGCGTACACGATCGGCTTCCCGGTCTTGTTGTTACGGCGCCCCGACCCGTGGCCGAAGGTGTTCGGCTACCACGAGGTGTGGCACACCTGCACCGTGCTGGCGGCGTTCCTGCACTTCGGCGCCGTCGCCCTACTCGTCGTATGACGCGTTAGCCGACGGTCCAGGTGCCGTTGCTGCGGAGCAGGGCGGCGAGGTCGCCAGGGCCCTTCTTCTCGGCCGCTGCGGCGAGCTGGGCGCCGACCGCGCCGGCGTACTCCTGGCGCTCGACCTGGCGGAAGATGCCGAACGGGGTCGGCGAGTGGTCGTCGGTGTTGAGCCGGGCCAGCGCGAACGCCAGCGAGGGGTGCGGGTGGTGCTGGTCGTGCACGAGGATGTTGTCGATACCGACATCGGCCACCTCGACGAGCTGCAGGAAGCCGTTCGACCCCATCGCCACACCACGCTGCCGGTCGGCGCCGAACACGATCGGTTGGCCGTGCACGAGGTCGATCATCATCTCGTCGCGCACCGTGCGCTTGGTGATGTCGTTGAACTGCCCGTCGTTGAACACGTTGCAGTTCTGGTAGATCTCGACGAACGCTGCGCCGCGGTGGTCGTGCGCCGCCCGGAAGATCTCCATCATGTGCTTGCGGTCGAGGTCGTGGGTGCGGGCGACGAAGCTGGCCTCGGCACCGAGCGCCACGGCGAGCGGGTTGAACGGCGGGTCGATCGACCCGAACGGGGTCGACTTGGTGACCTTGCCGACCTCGCTGGTGGGCGAGAACTGGCCCTTGGTCAGCCCGTAGATGCGGTTGTTGAACAGCAGGATCGTCAGGTTGACGTTGCGCCGCAGGGCGTGGATCAGGTGGTTGCCGCCGATCGACAGGCCGTCCCCGTCGCCGGTGATCACCCACACGTCGAGGTCGGGACGGGCCACCGCCAACCCGGTGGCGATCGCCGGGGCACGCCCGTGGATCGAGTGCATCCCGTAGGTGTTCATGTAGTACGGGAACCGGCTCGAGCACCCGATGCCGGAGATGAACACCGTGTTCTCCGGGCTGACCCCAAGGTCGGGCATCAGCTGCTGGACGGCCTGGAGGATGCCATAGTCACCGCAGCCCGGGCACCAGCGGACCTCCTGGTCCGACGACCAGTCCTTCTTCGACGTGAGCTGGATCGCTGTGTCGGTCATGCCGGAACCCCCTGTTGTGCGGTGCGGATCTGGTCGAGCGCGGCTTCGAGCTCGCCGACGGTGAACGGGAGGCCCGACATCTTGTTGATCGGCTGGGCATCGATCAGGTACTTGGCGCGCACGATGTTGCACAGCTGGCCGCGGTTGAGTTCGGGCACGACCACCGTGCGGTACCGGCGGAGATGCTCGCCGAGGTCGTTGGGAAGTGGGTTGAGGTTGGTGAGGTGGATCCACGCGACCTTGTGCCCGGCGCGGCGCTGGCGCTCGACCGTGGCGTGGATGGTGGCCCACGTGGAACCCCAGCCGAGGACGCACAGGTCGGCTTCGTCGGGGTCGCCGTGGACGACCAGCGGCGGGTAGCTGGCGGCGATGCCGTCGATCTTGGCGGCGCGCAGGTCGCCCATCCGCTGGTGGTTCTCGGGTGTGTAGTCGACGTTGCCGGTGCGGTCGGCCTTTTCCAGGCCGCCGACGCGGTGCATCAGGCCAGGCGTGCCGGGAATGGCCCACGGGCGGGCGAGCGTGTCGGGGTCGCGCAAGTAGGGCAGATAGACCGAGTTGCCGTCGGCGTCGGTGCCGTTCGGGGAGGTGGTGAACGCGACCCGGATGTCGGGCAGGTCGGCGATGTCGGGGAGCCGCCACGGTTCCGACCCGTTGGCGAGGAACCCGTCGCTGAGCAGGATCACCGGCGTGCGGTAGGTAAGCGCGATCCGGGCGGCCTCGATCGCGGCGAAGAAGCATTGGGCCGGCGAGTAGGCGGCCACGATCGGCAGCGGGGCCTCACCATGGCGGCCGTACATGGCGATGTTCAGGTCGGCCGCCTCGGTCTTGGTGGGCAGCCCGGTGGACGGGCCACCGCGCTGGATGTCGATGACGAGTAAGGGCAACTCGATCGACACGGCCAGCGAGATCGTCTCGCCCTTGAGCGACACGCCCGGGCCGCTGGTGGTGGTGACCCCGAGGTGCCCGGCGAACGCCGCCCCGAGCGCCATCCCGGAGGCGGCGATCTCGTCTTCGGCCTGGATGGTGCGTACCCCGAAGTGCTTGTGCTTGCTGAGTTCGTGGAGGATGTCGCTGGCCGGGGTGATCGGGTACGAGCCGAGCGTCACCGGCAGCTGCGCCAACTGGCCGGCGGCGACCAAGCCCCACGCCAACGCCGTGTTGCCGGTGACCGAGGTGTACTCGCCGGCGGGCAGCTTGGCGGGGCGCACCTCGTAGCGGTGGCCGACCTGCTCGGTGGTTTCGCCGAAGTGGAACCCGGCCTGGAAGGCGGCCGTGTTGGCGCCGGCCACGAGCGGGTCCTTGAACCGTGCGGCGATCCACTCGAGGGTGGGTTCGGTGGGTCGTGTGTACATCCACGACACCAGCCCGAGCGCGAAGAAGTTCTTCGACCGCTCGGCGTCGCGGGGCTTGACGCCGAGCGGTTCGCAGGCCTGCTTGGTGAGGCTCGTCATCGGCACGCGGATCAGTCGGTAGCCGGCGAGCGAACCGTCGTCGAGCGGGTTGTGGTCGTAGCCGGCCTTGGCGAGGTCGCGTTCTTCGAAGCTGTCGTCGTTGACGATCAGGGTGCCGCCGGGTTCGAGCCGGGCGAGGTCGGCCTTGAGCGCGGCCGGGTTCATCGCCACCAGCACGTTCGGGTTGTCGCCCGGGGTGGTGATGTCGTGGTCGGCGAGCTGGACCTGGAAGCTCGACACCCCGTTGACGGTGCCGGCCGGGGCGCGGATCTCGGCCGGATAGTCGGGGAACGTTGACAAGTCGTTGCCGAACGTGGCGCTGACCGACGTGAAGCGGTCACCGGTGAGCTGCATCCCGTCGCCCGAGTCGCCGGCAAAGCGGACGACCAGCCGGTCCAACACCCCCGTGTCGGTCATTGCACACCCCCAGTTGTACGTGCCCGGCGCCGTTGCCGGTGCACGCTCACCCTACCCCGGCTCACCCTTTTGCGTCCGACCATCGCGACACCACCGTCACGTCGGCGACGAACCGCACCGCGGGTTCGGGCGACCACCGGTGAGCCGCCTCGGCGAGCGAGTCGGTGAGCAGCGTGGCGGACGCGGGGGCATCGGCCTCGGCGACGTGGATCAGGACCTCGTCGTGGAGGCACAGCACGATCCGAGCGTCGAGCCCGGCCCCGAACCCGCGCGCTCGGAACGTGACCGCCCAGGCCTTGAAGAACTCGGCCGCCGCGCCCTGGATCAGCGCGTTACGCGCGTAGCGGCCGCGGGCCGCGGCGACCTGGCGGGCGCGGTCCAAACGCGCGTCGGCGTCGCCTTCGTCGTGTTGCTCGTTGCCCCACATCCGCACCATCCGGCTGCCGATCGTGAACACCGGTTCGCTGCGGCGACCCTGCTCGGCAGCCGCTTCGAGCGTGGCCATCGCCTGCGGGTACTCCTGCCGGAGTCGCACGAGGGCCAGGCCGGAGTTGCCGGTGGTGCCGCCGTACATCGCCCCGAGCACGCCCAGCTTGGCCTGCTCGCGGGTCACGCCGAGCCGCCGGGCCACCGGCTGGTAGAGGTCGGCGTCGGCGGTGGCCGCGATCAGCGCGGGGTCGCCCGACACCGCCGCCAGGACCCGCGGTTCGATCTGGCCGAGGTCGGCGTGCACGAACGCGTATCCGGGTTCGGCGGCGACCGCTGGGCGCAGCTCGGCGGGCAGGTTGTGCAGCCCGGCGCTGGCTGTCATCCGCCCCGCAGCTCCGTCGCAGCTGCTCCACTCGCCGTGCAGACGTCCCCAGCCGCGCTCGTCGCGGCGGACGTGTTCGTCGAGCCACCGGTAGCCGTAGGTGGTGGCGATCCGCTCGGCCTTGCGCCACGTCAGCAGGGCCGCGATCAGCGGATGGTCGCCGGCGTGCTGCTTGAGCCGCCACGCACGGGTGTCGGGCAGGTCGAACCCCACCCGGCGCAGCAGCGCCTTGACGTCGGCAGGGCTGCGCAGGTCGGGGCGCCCGCCCGGTGGGGCGTGGGCCAGCACGGCATCGTCGCGTTCGGCGCGGCGTCGATCGTCGTCGGCGGGGCTGGTCGGCCGCGGCCCGATCGCGTCGGCGATCAGGCGATCGGCGGTGGCGATGTCGAGCGGCAGCCCGTCGCGCTCGAGTTCGGCGCACAGGAACTCGGCGGCCGACTCGGCGTGCGCGGTCGAGCGGGTTCGAACGGCGTCGGGCCGTGCCGCGGCCCGGCGATCCTGGACTTCCGCCGCGGCCAGCGCGAGGCCGGCCCAGCGGGCGAGCCGTTCGGGGCTGTCTCCCCAGCCGCCGTCGGCCCACTCCGGGCGCAGGTATCCGTCGGGCTGGACTGGGTCGGCGGGGTCGCCGCCCGACGCACCGGCGGGCACGCTCGTCAGCAGGTCGAGTTGTCCGGTACGCGGCAGGCCACCAGCGGGCAGGTCGTGCAGCCACGCCCAGACGTGGGCGGCGTCGGTGCGCCACACGCCCGCCAGCAGCCGGTGCACGGTCGTGACGTCCCAGCACCGCCCGACCGGTACGCCGGCGGCGGCGAGGACGTCGGCGGTCTCGCGGCCCCACCACACCCAGCGCGGCCCCAGGTCGCGCTCGACATCGTGAATCGTCTCACCGAGGGTGGTGCGGTCGTCGTGAATCGTCTCACCGCCGGGAACCGCGAGGCCGATGCCGACACCAGTCCGCACGGCCAGGCCGACGAGGCCGCCGCGCCCAACGCCGCGGGAGTGCAGCCACTCCACGATCGCGTCGCCGCCGGCATCACCCACCACCCGAGTGTGCCACCCGTACCCCGTCGCCTCGACGAACTCCATCACACCCTCTCGTCACACTTGCAACGAGACAAGGAGAATCGCGAGTGACCGAACCACAGCGAGACGAGCTCAGGCAACGTGTCCGCGACGATGAGCAGCCGCCCGCCGCCGCGAGGGTGGTCATTCGTGGCGGGCCAGACACGCTGTCGCTGCTTCGAGCCCATGCCAGGCGCCTGTGGCGCTCGTACCAACTCGACGGTCAGCCGGTGTATGGAATCTCGGTGTTCGTCGCCCTCGACGACATCGGTCCGGCTTCCGAACGGGGCATCCTGACGGTCAAGTTGCAGAGCTACCCCTCCGTGTACTGCTGCACCGTCGCGGCGGTGACCGCAGCCGGGTTCGAGTTGCTGGCGACCTTCAGCCGACCACATTTCACGATCGTGCTCCCAGACCTCGACTCGGTTGGTTCGCTCGCAGCGATGTTCGGCGAGTTACTCGTGAACCCCTACGCTGGTCGGGGAGAGGAGCAGCGGTGACCCACATCGACATCCTGGCCGATCTGAACAGCGAAGACGAGACCGGTTTCGTGTGGACGTTCCTTGACGAAGCCGACGACCCAGCGGTGATCCGGCCGGGTGCTGTGGTCGTCGCTGGCACGCCCCTGACACCGGCGGTGTGCGAGGTCATCGACCTGATCGACAAGCCAGCGGGCACGGTCGTCCACCTCCGCGTGTTGCCGGGCACGCTCGATGAATATCGCCGCCTGCTCGCTCGTGCCGGAGTGTGAGCCACGGGCTCACTCGGACGACGGCATCCCAGATCTTGTGGTTGAGCAAGCCACCGTCGGGGCTACGTCACGCTCCAATCCGACACCGTCTCTCGGGTTCACACACCCCGCAACGCCCGCCTCGTCACCACCGGCGGCTCAGTCTCGGTGCTCAACCTGGACGGCCGCAACGGCGCGCTCGTGATCGACGACATCGGCCCCGCGTAACCCACTTCCGGTACCTCACCGCGTGAGTAGAACCGTTCGTGCGATGATCCGTTGATGACCGTCGTAGCCCTGGTCGGTTTCGTCTTGCAGATCGTTGGGCTCCTTCTCGCGATCAACGGCCTGAGCGACACGTACTCGACCCTGCTCGATAGCCGTTCGCTCTGGAAAGACATCCGCGACAGGTCGTGGCGCTGGATCAAAGTGAACGTCTTGCGCCGTAGCGTCCCGCACGAGGTGAAGGCGGTTGCCGGCACCCTTGGGATGAGCATTGAGGTGTCCGGGGCTGGTGCTCTCCGTCGAGCCGCTCCTGGTGCTGATGCCCCGATCGCCGAGCAGATCGACTACCTACGCCGAACCGTCGACACGCTCCTCAATGACACCGAGCAGATACGTAAGCAGACCCGCGACGACATCAAGGCCGCGAAGGTCGAGCTTCGCGCCGACCTCAGCAAGATCGCTGAGCGAGTCGACACGTCCGACGAGCGGGTTCAGCGGCTCGAACGGAGCTTCGCTGGGCGCAACGGGTCCGGTTTGCAGCAGGCGGTCGTCGGTCTACTGCTCACGGCGATCGGCACGCTGCTCGGAGCGATCGCGACTCTCCCCGACCTTTGAGTCCCGATCGACCATAGTCAAGCCTCCGCATCCGCGCTCGCGCTCTACGACAGCGCGAGCCTGTCACCCGTGGGACGGACACTCGCAGCCATCGAAATCGACCTCGCCACCGACTGGTTCGACTGGGTCAGCGTCGGAGCGACTGTGCTCGGACCCGTCGTCGTTGCGATCGTCGCTCTGTGGATCGGTGAGCGGAAGGCTGAGCGTCGCTTCAACCGGCAGATCACCGAAGTTGCTTCGCAGTTCGACCGGCAGCTCGCCCAGGCCGAGCAGCGGTGGCAGGACGAACGCGACCTCGAAGCCCGCAAGTGGGAGATCACCCAGAAGCGCGACGCCTATGCGAGCCACGTTGCCGCGCTCCGGACGTGGACGGCTTCCGTGTTTCTTGTGGCAGCAGGTAAGGACAGTGGCGCTGACATAGTCGAACCACGCGAGTCGTTGCAGGCATGGCTTGGGAAGGAGCAGGCCGTCAGTGAGGTGCGCATCGTCGGTTCAAGCGAGTACGCGAAGATCGCCAGTGCGGTCCACGAGACGTTCGAGGAAATCGACCGAGTGCTCGATGGGACTGAAGGGCCGTACGTCGAGCGTGTGGGTGGTCTCGTTCCCAACTCGCTGATCGAGGAGTTGATCAAGCAGGCACGTCGGGAGGTTGTCGCGCTCTAGATTCCCCGAACCTTCGGGTGAGCCTGGCAGAATCGTGCGCCTATGTCGGCTGATCGGGAAATCACGTAGATGTCTACGCTTCGGTTCAGCTTCGGCACGATGGGCTCGGGCAAGAGCACGCTCGCGTTGCAGATCCACCACAACCTCACCTCGCGCGAGTTGTACGGCTTGTTGCTCACCAAGCTCGACCGCGAGGGCATGCAGGTCACCAGCCGGCTCGGCGTCGCCGCCCCGGCCATTCAGGTCCACGACCAGCTCGACCTGCACCAGTTGGCGATCGAGCACTGGCCACTGCACTACTTCGTGTGCGACGAGGTGCAGTTCTACACGCCGGCCCAGTGCGACCAGCTCGCCACCGTCGTCGACGACATGGAGGTCGACGTCTACGCGTTCGGCCTCATCACCGACTTCCGCGGGCGCCTGTTCGAAGGCACCCAGCGGATGCTCGAGATCGCCGACGAGCGCGTCGCGCTCCAGGTCGAAGCGCGCTGCTGGTGCGGCGCCCGGGCCACCCACAACGCCCGCGTGGTCAACGAGTTCGTGGTCTACGAGGGCGAGACGGTGGTGATCGGCGACACCGCCGAGCCCGGAGCGCAGAAGATCTTCGGCGACACGGTGCGCTACGAACTGCTCTGCCGGCGCCACTACAACCTCGGCGAATTGGGCGGCTGACGCTGCCACCGAACCGCTACGTTCGGTCGAATGCAGCACCGTGGACTCCGTTTCCTGGCGGTGGCGTTCGTCGCCGTCGCTCCATTCACCGTGGCCGCTTGTGGCGGCGATGACGACGACGCCGGAGGCAGCGGGGGCGGCAGCCTCGAAGCCCAGGTGGTCGCCCGGATGATGGAAGATGCCGACGCTGACGGCCCCACCCAGGAGCAGGCCGAGTGCGCTGCCTCCCAGATGGTCAGCTCGCTCGGAGCCGACCGCACCCGCGAGTTGCTCGGCGCGCCCGAGGACTCCGACATCGAGGACCTGTTGTCGGCACAGGAGCAGCAGTTGTTCATGGCCGCGGCGATGAGCTGTCTCGACGTGCGGGCGATGATCGTCGAGCAGTTCGTGGCCAGCGGCTTCTCGGCGGACGACGCCAACTGTCTCGCTGACGCGCTCGGCGACGAGACCCTCGCTGACATGGGGGCGGCCGCGGCATCAGGCGGGCAGCCCGACCCGACCGTGATCGCCGGTGCCGTCATGGAGTGCGGCATCACTCCATGAGCACAGCAGGTTGATCACCTTCGATTGACGCGAATTACCGGGTGGTAACTACGCTTCGGCGCATGACCGAAGCTGTGATCGTCGCTACCGCCCGGAGCCCGATCGGGCGCGCTGCCAAGGGGTCGCTGGTCGACCTGCGCCCCGACGACATGACGGCCCAGATCGTCAAGGCACTGCTGGCGAAGGTGCCCGAGGTGGCGCCGGCCGCGGTCGAGGACTTGATCCTCGGCTGCGGCCAGCCCGCCGGCGAGGCCGGGTTCAACATGGCCCGTGTCGTCGCGATCTTGTCGGGCCTCGACGACGTGCCCGGTGTGACCGTCAACCGGTACTGCTCGTCGTCGCTGCAGACCATCCGCATGGCCGCCCACGCGATCAAGGCCGGCGAGGGCGACGTGTTCGTCGCCGCCGGCGTCGAAGCTGTCAGTCGGTACGGGGCAGGGGCCAGCGACACGGCCCCGAACTCGGTGTTCAAGGACGCCGGGGCACGCACCCGGGCGCGGGCCGAGGGCGGCGCCGACACCTGGGCGCCCGCCGAGGGGCTGCCCGACATCTACATCGCGATGGGCCAGACCGCCGAGAACGTCGCCCAGTTCACCGGCATCAGCCGCCAGCGCCAAGACGAGTGGGGGGTGCTGAGCCAGAACCGCGCCGAGGCCGCAATTGCCGACGGATTCTTCGCCGACGAGATCACCCCGCTGACGCTGCCCGACGGCACGGTCGTGTCGAAAGACGACGGGCCGCGGGCTGGCGTCACGCTCGAGGCGGTCAGCCAGCTCAAGCCGGTCTTCCGCCCCGATGGCACCGTCACCGCCGGCAACGCCTGCCCGCTCAACGACGGTGCTGCGGCGGTGTTGGTGATGAGCGACACCAAGGCGAAGGAACTCGGCCTCACACCGCTTGCCCGGATCGTGTCGTCAGGGGTCACCGGCCTGAACCCCGAGATCATGGGCCTCGGCCCGATCGAGGCGATCAAGCAGGCGCTCGGGCGGGCCGGCAAGACTGTCGGCGACATCGACTTGTTCGAGATCAACGAGGCGTTCGCGGTGCAGGTGCTCGGCTCGGCCGATGCCCTGGGTATTCCGGAGGACCGCCTCAACGTCAGCGGTGGGGCGATCGCGCTGGGTCACCCGTTCGGCATGACGGGCGCGCGCATCATGACCACCCTGATCCACAACCTCCAGGTCCACGACCAGCAGTTCGGCGTCGAAAGCATGTGCGTCGGCGGAGGCCAAGGCATGGCCATGGTCATCGAGAGGTTGAGCTGACCTGCTAGACCAATCTCCCCATGGGGGATTGGAACTATGCGTCGTTGTGGGAATTGTCGGCCGAGGTCTACGGCGACCGTGAGTGTTTGATTCACGGTGAGCGGCGGCTGACCTGGAACCAGGTCGACCGCCGCGCCGACGGGGTCGCCAGGTTCTTGATCGACGCCGGTCTGCAACGTCAGCAGGCGGTCGCGCAGTACCTCTACAACTGCCCGGAATACATGGAGTCGATGTTCGCTGCCTTCAAGGCTGCGTTCGTTCCGGTCAACACGAACTACCGGTACACCGCCGACGAACTGCTGTACCTCTGGGACAACGCTGACGCTGGCGCGGTCGTGTTCCACGCCACGTTCGTGCCGACGATCGAGGCGATCCGTGACCGGCTTCCCAAGGTGCAGGCGTGGCTGTGGGTCGACGACGGGTCATACGAGTGCCCCGACTGGGCGACGCCGTACGAAGCCGCGGCAGCCATCGACACCGCCCGCGTCGTCCCCGACGGGGGCCGCTCGGGCGACGACTTGAACTTCCTGTACACGGGCGGCACCACCGGCATGCCCAAAGGCGTGATGTGGCGCCAGGACGACCTTGCCGTGTTGCTCGCCGGGGCACTCACCGCGGCGCTGCCCGACGACACCGACTACGACGTCGCCCGGGCGGCACTCGTCGATGCCGGGCCGGGTCGGCGGTTCCTGCCGGCGTGCCCGCAGATGCACGGCACCGGCAACTTCCCGGGGCTCGCCACCATGGCGTCCGGGGGCAGCATCGTCACCCTCCCCGGCCGGGCGTTCGACCCGGTCGAACTACTCGACACGGTCGAGCGCGAGGCCGTACAGGTGGTGGCGATGGTCGGCGACGCGTTCGGCAAGCCGATCCTCCAGGCGCTCGACGCGAACCCCGGCCGGTGGGACCTGTCGAGCCTGCTCGGCATCACGTCGTCAGGTGTGATGTGGAGCCACGAGACCAAGCAGGGTCTGCTCGGCCACCATCCCGGAATGCTCCTGCTCGACGCGTTCTCGTCGTCGGAGGCGCTCGGTATGGGCAGCTCGATCTCGATGGCGGGGGCCACGGTGGCGACGGCCAAGTTCGAGTTGACGCCGACGTCGATCGTGATCGACGAGTTCAACCGCCCGATTGCCCCCGGTTCGGACGAGATCGGCCGGCTGGCGGTGGGTGGCCGGGTGCCGCTGGGCTACTACAAGGACCCCGACAAGACGGCCCGGACGTTCCTCGAGATCGACGGCCAGCGCTACTCGTGCCCCGGCGACTACGCCACCGTCGATGCCGACGGCAAGATCACCCTGCTCGGGCGCGGGTCGGTGTGCATCAACACCGGTGGCGAGAAGGTGTTCCCGGAAGAGGTCGAAGAGGCCCTCAAGCGGCACCCGGCGGTGCTCGACGCGGTGGTGGTCGGCGTACCCGACGAGAAGTTCGGCGAGAGCGTCACCGGCGTCGTGGAATTGCGCGACGGGGAGGCACTCGACGAGGCCGCGCTGATCGCCGAGGTGCGCCGCACGCTCGCCGGCTACAAGGCGCCCAAGCGGGTGCTGGTGGTGGACACCATCGGTCGCGCACCGAACGGCAAGGTCGACTACAAGCGGATCAAAGCAGAGGCGCTGGCACGGCTTTGACGTGGACCGCGTCGTTGCGAGACGGGCACGCCTGGAGGATGTATTGGTAGCCGCCCGCCTCGATCCGGGCGAGCGCGATCGGCGTGTTGTCGGGCGGGGCAGAGTCGTGCGGCAAGAACGCGACCGGGCCGAGGTCGAGCCCGGCTTCGTCGGCCTCGGCGGTCCACAGGTGCACCAAACCCTGGCACATCGCCGGGTCGCCGAGCAGGTCGATGCCGGCGACCCTGAGTTCGATCGTGGTGATGTGGACGAGCGCCAGGTCGTCGGCGGGCAGCATGGTGTTGCCCTTCAACTCACCGTCGAGCATCACCCGCACCTCGCCGTTGTGGACGCCCGCGCCGACGAAGCCGTAACGCACGAGCGGCAGCCCGTCGGCCCCGGTGGTTTGCCACCGGACTCGGTCGCCGGGCTGGTAGTTCATCCGTGGCCCGCCTCGGCGAGGAGCGCCTCGGAGTACTCGGGCCACAATCGCAAGGCGTCGGCCGCCCAATCGTCGAAGCGGCGGTCGGTCAGGACGACCGTGCCGGTACCAGCGACCGGGTCGACCCACATCATGGTACCTGCCCCGCCGAAATGGCCGTACGTGGCGGGCGAATTGGTGCGCGCCATCCAGTGCGGATGCTTGTCGCCGTGCAACTCGAATCCGAGTCCCCACGGGCATGGCTGGAACCGGCCCACGCCGGGAACGATACCCCCGAGGTCTGCGTACTGTGGACGGACCGCGTCGTCGCGGGTGCTCGCAGTGATCAGCGTCGGCTGCATCACCTCGAGCAGGAACAGGTTCATGTCGCCGATGTCGGACACCGCCCCGTGGGCGGGCGACCCGTCGAGTCGCGTGCGGTGCATGCCGAGCGGGGCGAACACTGCCTCGTGGAGGTACTCGGCGAACGGCATTGCGGCCGCCCGGGCGAGCACGTCGGCGGCGCGTTCGATGCCGGTGTTCGAATAGATCCGGCGTCGCCCGGGTGGGGCGACCGGGGCGTCGCCGTCGAACCCGAACCCGGCCGCGTGGGCCAGCAGGTGCCGGAGCGTGACGCCCTCGGGTACCCGGTCGACGGTGGGGTCGAGCGGCGTGTCGAGGCTGACGGTACGTTCCTCGACCGCGACCAGCACGGCCCACGTGGTGAGCAGCTTGGTCACCGAGGCGAGCTGGAACCGATCGCTTCCGGGCCGTTGCAGCATCGCCGCACCGGCGGGGGTGACCGCGACGGCCGCGGCGTGCTCGACCGGCCAACGGTCGACCAGCCCGAGCGCCTCCATCGGCGCCGTCAGCCGCGGATCAGTTCGGCGGTGTGAAACGCCAGGTCGAGCGACTGGCGGCCGTTGAGCCGCGGGTCGCACACCGACTCGTAGCGGTGATCGAGCTGAGCTTCGCTGAGGTCGTCGCCGCCGCCGACGCACTCGGTGACGTCGTCACCGGTGAGCTCGACGTGGATGCCGCCCGGCCAGGTGCCCTCGGCCCGGTGGGCCCGCACGAAGCCGTCGATCTCGGCAACCACCGAGTCGAAGTGGCGCGTCTTGCGGCCGGTCTCGCTGGTGTACGTGTTGCCGTGCATCGGGTCGCACGCCCACAGCACCGGATGGCCGGCTTCCTTCACGGCCCGCAGCAGCGGACGCAGCCCGGCTTCGATCTTGTCGGCACCCATCCGGCTGATCAGCGTGAGGCGACCGGGGATGCGCGCCGGGTTGACCGCTTCGCACATGGCGATGATCTCTTCACCGGTCATCGACGGGCCGATCTTGCAGCCGATCGGGTTCCCGACACCGCGGAGGAACTCGACGTGAGCACCGTCGAGTTCGCGGGTGCGCTCGCCGATCCACAGCATGTGCGCCGAGCAGTCGTACCAGTTGCCGGTGGTGGAGTCTTGCCGGGTGAGCGCTTCCTCGTAGGGGAGCAGGAGCGCCTCGTGGCTGGTCCACATGTCGACCGTGCTGAGCGCCGGGTTCGATTCGACGTCCATGCCGGTGGCACCCATGAACCGCAGCGCCCGGTCGATCTCGGAGGCAAGCTGGTCGTAACGCCGGCCGGCCGGGCTGGAGGCGACGAACTCCTGGGTCCACGAGTGGACCCGGGCGAGTGAGGCATAGCCGCCCTTCGTGAACGCCCGGACGAGGTTGAGCGTGGCCGCCGACTGGTGGTAGGCCTGCACGAGCCGTTCCGGGTCGGGCTGGCGGGCGGCGTCGGTGGGCGAGTCGCCGTTGACGATGTGCCCGCGGAACGACGGCAGCGAGAGGTCGCCGATCTTCTCGAAGTCGGCCGAGCGCGGCTTGGCGAACTGACCCGCCAGGCGCCCGACCTTCACGACGGGCACGCCGATCGAGTAGGTCAGCACGATCGCCATCTGGAGGATGACGCGCAGCTTCTCGCGGATGTTGTCGGCCGAGAACTCCTCGAAGCTCTCGGCACAGTCGCCGGCCTGGAGCAAGAACGCGTTGCCCGCCGCGACCTGGGCGAGGCCGGCCTGCAGCGAACGGGCCTCGCCGGCGAACACGAGCGGGGGATAGGACTGGATCTGCTTCAACGCCCGGTCGAGCCCCGCCGCATCAGGCCACTGGGGCTGCTGCTTGATCGGGAACCCGCGCCACGAGTCGGGTGACCAGTCCTTCGCCATGAACGCACAGGCTACCGACCCGAAAACGCAGAATCCCGGCCGGATTGCCCCAGCCGGGATTCGTGGTTCAGATGGGCTCGACCACCGGTGGTCGAGTGCCGGCGCAGCCGGTGTATCGAGACCGGATCAGACGGCGAGGATCCGCTCGGCGTCGTCGCGGAGGCCCGCGACCGCGCGGCTGACGAGACGGCGGGCGGCTTCGGCGGTGACGCCGAGGCTCTCGCCGACCTCGCGGAAGCTCTTGCGCTCACCGTCGAGCAGGCCGAAGCGGGCCTCGACGGCGTAGCGGGCGCGGGCGTCGAGCGTGCCGAGCAACTCGTCGAGCAGGTCGCTGTCGACCAGCGCCATGACGTGATCCTCGGGGGTGCCGTCGCCGTTGGCCATCAGGTCGCCGAGCGTGGCGTCGCCGTCGTCGCCGACGGTCTTGTCGAGGCTGACCGGGGTGGTGAGGCGGTGCAACTCGGCGTTCTGCTGGTCGAGCGTCTCGCCGTCGCCCGACGCCTGGCGCAGGGCTGCGCGCAGCGAGGCCGAACGGTCGCCGGGGATGCGGATCAGGCTGGCCTTCTGGTCGAGCGCACGGCCGATCGCCTGGCGGATCCAGAACGTGGCATAGGTCGAGAACTTGAAGCCACGGCGCCAGTCGAACTTGTCGACCGCGTGCTCGAGGCCGAGGTTGCCCTCCTGGATCAGGTCGAGCAGGTCCATGCCCTGGGGCAGTGGGTAGCGACGGGCGATCGACACGACCAGGCGCAGGTTGGCGCGGATGAAGCGATCCTTGGCGTGGGCGGCGGCGGCAACCTTGCCCTTGAGATCGGCCGACTTGCGCGCCCCGCCGTCGAGCAGCTCCTGTGCTTCGCGTCCTTGTTCGATGACGCGCGACAGCTCGCGCTCGTCTTCGGCGGTGAGCAGCGGCACCTTGCCGATGTCGTTCAGATAGAGGCCAATCGAGTCGTTCATGGTGATTGTTTGCAACCGTTCTTCGTCGTCATGATTCCCCGTTGCCGCTGTGACAAACGCCACGCTGCACAACCGGGGAGAGGTGGGGGAGATAGGGGCTGGGGGGTGGATGAAAATCGTTCGGCGTCGCGTCGCAGATTCCCGAATCCCCGCTACGCTGCCCAGCGCTCCGGGTATTTCCCCTGGTAGTTGCCTACTTGAGGGGCCGGGATGGGGCTGTGCTTGCCGCCGTCGTCCGCGGGTATGTGCGCGGACTTGAACCGGTTTGCCACAGTAACAGGCCTGTCAAGCCCGCTCGCGGCGCCGCACCGTCGACGGATAGGCTCGCCGGTCGTGCCAACTGATGCGCCCGCCCTGCGGATCGGAGTGTTCGGCGGCACGTTCGACCCGCCTCACGTCGGCCACCTGGTGACGGCGATCAACGTCGCCCACTCGCTCGACCTCGACGCGGTCGTATTGATGGTGAACAACGTGCCGTGGCAGAAGGTGGGCACTCGCCCGATCACCCCCGCGCTCGACCGGTTGGCGATGGTGCAGGCCGCGGTCGGCAACGTGCCGCGCCTGTTGGCCGGCGATGTCGAGATCCGCGCCGGGGGGCATTCGTACACGGCCGACACGCTCGGGCGCTTGGCCGACGACTACCCGGGTGCCGAGTTCTACGTGATCCTCGGTGACGACGCGGCGGCCGGTATCCACACGTGGGAACGCGCCGACGAGGTGATCGCCCAGGCACGCCTGGTGGTGGTCGAACGCCCGGGTCAGGCGGCCGAGCTCGACCCCGGCGTCGACTGGATCCGTATCGAGGTGCCGCGGCTCGAGGTGTCGAGCACCGACCTGCGCGACCGCTGGGCCGACGGCCGCCCGCTCGACTACCTGGTCACCGAGGACGTGCTCGCGGTGATCGCCGCGCGCAGCCTGTACGGCAACGGGTCGAACGGGATCGCCGCGTGACGGCGATTCGCGGGCGGCGCCGCAACGCCACGATCGCCGCGTTCGTCGCCGGGGTGGTGGGTATCGGCGCGGTGGGGGGCCTCGGCTATGCCGGTGTCGACAACCTGGCCAACTCGCGTGCGGGGCGGCTGGTCACCACGGTCGCCCCCGATCAACCGATGCAGCACCTACCTGACACGGCGACCGCACTGGTGGCGACGTCGGACGAGGACGGCTGGCTGACGTCGGTGGCGGTGCTCGCGCTCGACCCCAGTGGGGTCGGCGGGTCGATCGTGTCGCTGTCGCCGAGTGGTGACTCGGCGTCCGGCAACACCAGCGCGCTGGCGCCGCTCAACGCGGTCTACGTCGTCGACGGCCCTGACGAGCTGCTCGGAGCGATCGAGGGCCTGACCGGTATGTCGTTCGATGTCGCCGAGGTGCTCGACGCCGAACGGTTCGCGGCGCTGGCCACACCACTCGGCGAGCTCACCGTCGAGTTGCCCACCGAACTGCGTGACGCGTCGACCGGCCAGCGGTACGCGGCCGGGGTTGTGCAGATGACGCCCGACGAGGCGGGGGCAGCGATCGTGTCGCGCGACCCGACGATCGACGACCCGCTGCTCGACCCGGCCCGGGCGGCGGTGTGGGCGGCCATCGCCGACCGCGTCGGCAGCGGTATCGGCGCCGGTGTCACCGGGGGAGCCGAGGACGCAACGCCGACGACGCTTGACGAGTTCGTCGCCCGCCTGTTTGCCGGGCGCGTCGAGCACCGCAGCTTCACCTACAAGCCGATCGCAGCCACCCGCGTCGCCGAACAGTTGGCGGACGAGTACGTCGCCGCGTTCGCCGAACACGGCGATGCCAATGTCACCGTGGTCGCTCACGACCGGGCCGAGTTGCTGATGGTGTTGGGCGCGATCGCGCCGGCCCGGTTGGGCGCGCCGTTCGAGGGGCCGACCGTACGGGTGTTGGCCCGGTTCGCTCCCGCCGACCTGGAACCGCTCGGCTACAACAACGCCGATGTCGCCCGCCAGGCGATCAACCGGTTGCTGTTCGCCAAGGTCAACGTGATGTCGTTCGGGCAGGTCGACACGGCGCCCGAGGTGACCCTGATCGAGGTCGCCTCCGAGCCTGAACTCGCCGACGCCGAGGAATCGTACGGCACGCTGTTCGGCGAGTCGGAGGTGCGTGTCGCCGAGGCGTTGATCGACGGAATCGACATGCAGATCACGCTCGGGCGCGCCTACCTTGGCACCGTGGAGCCAGCCGAGTGACCGAGTTCGACGCCGAAGCCCGCGAGCTCGCCGTGCACGCGGCCCAGGTCGCCGACGCCGAGCACGGCAGCGACATCGTGGTGCTGGCGGTGGGCGAGGTGCTCGCCGTGGCCGAGTACTTCGTGGTGGTCAGCGCGTCGAACCGGCGCCTGGTGGGTTCGCTGGTCGACGAGATCGAAGCCCAGTGCCGCGAGCTGACCGGCCGCTCGCCCGTACGGGTGGAGGGTGCCCGGGAGCAGCAGTGGGTACTGATCGACTACGGCGACGTGGTGGTGCACGTGTTCCTCACCGAGATCCGTGATTTCTACGAGATCGAACGGCTCTACACCGACGTCCCCCGCATCGCCTGGCAACCCTGACTCACGGCGACCCGTGCTCGTAACAGGCCCTGCGGCGAGGGTGTCACAAGGTGGTGCGGCCGGTATCGTGACGAACCGCAGTACGGGGCTATAGCTCAGTTGGTAGAGCGCTTCCATGGCATGGAAGAGGTCAAGGGTTCGATTCCCTTTAGCTCCACTCCCGAGGTTCCAGGCGTTCCTCGGCGCGTACCGGCGCCGAGTCGCAGCGCCTTGACCAGGGGTTTTTGTCCGCTGATGTTCGTCGGTGTTCGTCGCCGTTCCTGGAGCATTGCTAACTGGACTGGTTCGCCGCATGGCTCTGGACCGCGGGCACCCACGACTACATCGTCGACCCGGATCGCGAACGGGTGCATCCCTCGATCGATCCCGATAGAGAGTGGCTCGAACAAGCGGACCTCCAGGCGCGAAGCTCCAGAACGCTGTCGCCGTACGAGCCAAGCAACGGGTACGACCCGCTACACCTCTGGTACCACGCACGCCGACCGTCCGAGGACGAGCCGCCGTACCCGACGAACCGTTTTCAGTATGAGCATGAGACCGAACGGCGGGCGACGCTCGTGCTTGACTCGATGGCTGGCTGGTACCGAGCGCTCATAGGCAGTGCCGAGTACCTCGCTGGGCAGCCGGGGCCGAGTTGGACAATCGACGTGGTCGTGACCACAGTCGGCCACCTCGGTGCCTACCGCTACTCAAAGACGACCGGCCTCTGGTACTCAGGCAAGCACCGTCACCACCTCGACCCGGTGGCGTATCTCCTACGTGCGGCTTGCGCCGGGCAGCGCGGTAGGCGCGCATGCGGGTGTACCCGTCTGAGGGTGGCATGAATACGGCCCCGAAACACGCGCCGCTGCTCGTGACGATCCAAGACGCGGCACGGATGCTCGCCATCAGCCGCAGCGCGCTTTGCGACCTGATCTGGAACGGCCAGGTCAAGCCGGTGCACATCGGCCGCAGCGTCCGGTTCGCCGTGACCGAGCTCGAACGTTTCGTAGCCGGGCGATCCCAATCGGAGTCTGATGTGTGACGCGCTTAAACTAGCGTTAATCGCTATATTGAGTGCGTTAACACTGCTCGGGCTCGGCCGCAGCCTCGTGAGCTGCCGGATTGGTTGATGTCGCGCGGGCGGCACTTCGTCACCACCGGCGAGGTGGCCGAGCTGCTCGGGGTGCCCGGGAATGAGGTGCCGCCGATTGCTGCCCGCTGGCGTGCCAAGCACCATGCGTTCGCTCCGACCCGCGGGGCGTACGTGCCGATTCCTCCCGAGTTCCGGTCGTGGGGCGTAGTTCCGGCGAGTCACTTCATCGACCCGCTGATGCGCTTCCTCGGCCACCGTTACTATGTCGCCTACCTGTCCGCTGCCGAGGTCCACGGCGCCGCGCATCAGCGACCGCAGGTCTTTCAGGTCGTCACCTCCGGCCGGCTCCGCGATCGAGCCTTCGGCCGCGTTCGTATCGAGTTCACCACTTCGGCCGACACCGCCGGCCGACCCGTCGTCGAACGCAACACTCCGACCGGCACCATGCGCGTCTCCACTCCCGAGGTGACCGTGCTCGACCTTGTGGCGGCACCCTCGCGGGGCGGCGGCTTGTCGAATGTGGCGACCGTCATCGGTGAGCTGCTCGAAGACGACAAGCTCGACCTCGACGAGTTGGCGAGGGAGGCTGGCCAGTATCCAATCGCCGTTCGCCAGCGAACTGGGTGGATGATCTCGTTCGTCGCCGGGCTCCTCGACCTGTCTGTCGATCTCAGTGCCCTGAGTGCGACAGTCGCCGGTGCCGAGCGGGCGCTCCTGCTGCCCTCGGGTACCCGGACCGGGTCGGCCGTGGCTCCTTGGAGCGTCGTCGTGAACACTGACGTGGAGCCCGACCTGTGATCGCCGCTGCGTTCGTCACCGAGTGGGCTGGTTGCGCGTCGGGCGGACTGTGAACTACAGTTGACACATGGTCAAGGTCGTTCGATCGGCGACGTTTGACCGCTGGCTACGAAAACTGAAAGACCGTCGGGCGGTCGCCCGGATCACCGTGCGAATCGATCGGCTGATCACCGGCAACCCCGGCGACGTCCAACCGGTCGGCGACGGCGTCTCCGAGTTGCGCATCGACTACGGGCCCGGGTATCGGGTCTATTACCTCAAGCGCGGTGACGAGTTGATCTTCCTGCTCTGCGGAGGCGACAAGGCGAGTCAGGACCACGACATCAAGGCCGCCAAGAAGATCGCCAAGGAACTGAAGGAACAAGAGAAGGCCAAGGAGAAGCAGGACGATGAGCAAGAAGCGTGAGCAGTTCGCGCCGTACGACTCGGCCGACTACCTGGTCGACATTGACGATGTCGCCGCCTACCTCGAAGCCGCGCTCGAAGAGGCCGACGACGACCCGGCGTTCATCGCACACGCGCTCGGCACAATCGCGCGGTCAGGCAACCTCAGCGAGCTCGCCCGGCGCGTGGGCATGAGCCGCGAGGGCCTCTACAAGGCGCTGTCCGCTGAGGGCAACCCGAGCTTCGCCACGATCATGAAGGTGTCAAAGGCGCTCGGGCTCAAGCTCCACTTCGAGCCGGCGGCGTAGCCCGTTGCTCCCGCGGTTGCTCCCCAACGACCACCTCGCCCGGCAAACCGAGCCGGTGACGAGGTCCGACGCGGCGGCAGTGTCGGCCCGGAGTGACTCCCTTTAGCTCTACGAGAAGAACCTCAGGCCATTGGTCTGGGGTTCTTGCCGTTTCTGGGCGGGAGCGTCCACGCGGCCGGGCGGCAGCGGGTCGTAGGGTCGGGCGGGTGGTGATCGACTGTCCGGTGCCGTCGGGGTCGGTGGGGTGTTGGGCGGTGGATGTGATGGGGACCGGGGGCATGCCGACGCCGCTGGCGAGTCGTTACCTGGCGGCGAAGTTCGACGACCCGACCTTGAGCGCCAGTGTGGCGGCCGAGTTCGCGGAGCGGGTCGACCTGGACGCGCTTGACGGGCTCGCGCCGATCGACGCCGTCGTGTGCGTGCCGTCGCGCACACCCGTTGCGGCCGTGTTCGCGAGCTTGCTCGCCAGTTGTCTGGCGCGGCCGCTGGCGCCGGCAGCAACGTTGCGGTGGACCCGTGACGTTCCGGCGCTCAAGGGCGTCGATCCGGCTGAGCGGCAGGCACTCGTCGCCGACGCGTTGGCGGCGACGCCGATCGCCGGGTCGGTGCTGCTCGTCGACGACGTCGTCCGCACGACGGCGACCCTGTCGGAAGCCACCCGTGCGCTGCGGGCGGCGGGCGCCGAACGAGTCGCCTGCCTGACCATGCTGCGCGTCGACTGACCTGCCGGCGGCCCGCTCGGGTCGGGCGGACGTGAACCGTTCGCGGGGTCGGTGACGTAGGGGTGGCAACGACGCGGCCCGCAAACCGTGCGCGCGTCCCCGGGCTCCGCGGAGGTTGCACGAGAGAGGCGTGATGACGAGTGTTGAACGTAAACGAGACGGCGGCAGCCACGACACCATGAACGGTTGACGGAGCCGCATGCTGCTCGGACTTCTCGCTCTGCACGCGATCTGTGGGACTGCGGCACTCGCCGGCGGTCGCCGGCTCGGACGCCACGTCTGGGCCGTCGGCGCGGCGGCCCCAGTCGCGGTGGTCGTCTGGCTGGCCGTCGCCGCGGCGACCGACCGCGACCGCATCGCTGGGCCGGGCATCTCGGAACGGATCGACTGGGTACCGGCCCTCGATCTCGCGATCGACGTGTCTTCCTCCAACGGCTGCGGGACTGATGGCCCCAGCTCGCCGTCGGAGTGGAACCGGCGCAGTTGGACCTGCTCGGTGCCCCATGCCAGGGACGCGTCACTCGAGCCTTTGGGAACGTCGAGGCCAAGCAGTTCGGAACCCTCGGCGACGACGCCGAGTGCGACGTCGCGCAACGCCTCGAGTTCCTCCGTGCCGGTGCCGACGACGAGCACGTGCGGAGGTCGTGTCACGACCCCGCCTACGTGACCGCGGCCGCGCTGGCCAGTTCGGCACCGGCCTCGCGGGCGGTGTTGGCCGGAAGGATGGCCAGGTCGTCGTGCACTGTTTCGGCGGTCGTCAGCATGGGTCGTCACCTTGCTCGTCAGGAGCCCCGAGATGTACGCACATAACCGGCATGCCCGAACCACCGGAGCTCGTCGATTTGCTGCTCCTACGTCGCGACGACCCGCAACGGTTCAGATCGATCGCGTCAATTCCGTGGGGTGCCGCCGTCTGGCCTGGTCAGGCTGGCGGGGGTACCGAGGCGTCGCTGATCCAGGCACCGTGGAAGCCGAAGGGGACGCGCTGGGGGAGGGGCACCCGGGCGACGTAGCCGCGGCGGTCGAACTCCTGGGCGTCGAGCACCACGAACTCGGTGGTGCCCAGGCCGAGGTCGTGCACGAACGTGACCAGCCAGCCGTCGTCCTCGGCACCATCGCCGCCGGCCCGTGAGACGAACACGGGCTCGCCCGCCGCGCGCCCCGGCCCGTGGTCGAAGCTGTGGCGCTCACCGGAGACGAGGTCGTGCTTGAGCGTGGGCCACCCCTCGCCGGCTACCAACGATGGCGAAGCGCAGTAGCCGTACCGGTACTCCTGCAACCCGACCGAGCCGCGGTGGCGGGGGAACTCGTTGGAGGTGGCGTCGATCAGCGTGACCGAGCAGGTGCGCCGCGCGGGCGACAACTCCCAGCGCTCGAGCCGGCCGAGGCCACCGTCGCCGAATGGCCCGAGCAAGTCGGTGGCGAACATCGAGTCGTAGTTGCACACGTCGATCACGACGGTGCCGTCCGCGCGTTCGAACGCGTTCATTGGGTGGAACACGTAGCCGAGCGGCACGTCGACCCACACGATGTCGGCTGCCGTGGCCCCGAACCCGTCTGGCCCCGAGCGCGGGATCAGCCCGACGCGGTTGCCGTACTCGGGGTCCCAGCGGAAGGGGAACCGACCGGTGAAGGCCAGGTCGAGATCGACGGTGCACGGCTGGTCGTACACCACGGCCCAACTGGGTGTGAGCGACATGTCGTGCACCATCGACATGCCGGGCAGCGGCACGTCGAGCGCATGGCAGACCTTGCCGTCGGGCCCGACGACCACGTATTGGACGTGGTCGAGCCACTGCGCCCAGGCGTAGCAGACAGCGTGCAGCTCGCCGGTGCGCGGGTCGTACTTCGGGTGCGCGGTGAACGCCCCCGGCAGGGTGCCGAAGAAGTCGTTGCGGCCGACGGTGTCGAGCTCGTAGGTCAGCTCGACAGGTGTGCCGCCTGCCTCGACCAGCGCCCACGTGGTGCCGGCGAGCCCGCCGACGCTCGTGTTGGGGCCGAGTGTGCTGCCGCTCCAGTTCGGGCCGGGCACATCGGGGACACCCCGCACGGCGCTGACCGCAGGCGACCCGACGTACCGGTTGCGGTACCACTCGGCGCGCCCTTCGCGCAGGCGGATGCCGTGGACCATGCCGTCGCCGACGAACCAATGATGTGTGGCGAGGTCGAGTTGCTCGGGGGCGATCGGGTTCGGCCCGTTGCGCACGTATCGACCGGCCAACTCTGCGGGCAGCTCGCCGATCACCTGCAGATCGAACGCGGTCACCTCGTCGGCGACCGGGGCGTAGCCGCCGGCGAGGTAGCCGCCAGGACCGGCGAACGGGTTGATCGGATCGGTAGCGGTGGTGGACACGTGAGCTCCCCTCGGTCGTCAGCGTGAACGCCGACGTAACTAAGTTACGTGCGAACACCGCGTAACTTAGTTACGCTCCGTTCCGATGTCAACCGACGGCGGGGTGGGCCACACCGAGATGCAGCAGGCGCTGCTCGACGCCGCGCTGGCGGTGCTTCGGGAGCAGGGCGCGGCGGGCCTCACCGTGCGCAACATCACGGCGCGCGCGGGCTGCTCGACGAGCGCGATCTACACCCACTTCGGGGGCAAGCAAGGGCTGGTCGAGGCGATCTACCTCGACGGGTTCGAGTCGTTCGACCGGCACGTCTCGGGCTGCCTCGGCCACGGGGTGGAGCGTGCTGGGTCGGCCTACCGGGCCTGGGCGCTGGCCAACCCGACCCACTACCTCGTGATGTGGGGGCGGGCCGTTCCCGACTTCGAGCCCAGCGAGGTCGCCCGCGACCGCGCGTTCCGGTCGTTCCAGCAGCTCGTCGATGCGTTCGCTGCGGCGGGTGCCGCAGCCCCGGTGCCCGCCGCGTACCACGCCTGGGCGACGATGCACGGGTACGTGATGCTGGAACTGGTGGGTATCGACCTGACGACGATCGAGCAGCGCGCGGCGATGTACGACCACGCGCTCGCCGCACTGGCGGGCGACCGTTAGAACTGGCCGCCCCGGCCGGCGCCGGCGGCGAACCGGGCGGCGCCCTCCTGCGATTCGCGAGCCTTCAGGACGTCGAGCCCGAGCCGGGTCTCGTTGGCCAGCGCCTCGACGAAGGGCAGGTCCCACTGGTCGTAGCTCGACTGGCGGTCGCTGCGTAGGCAGCGCTGCGGGAATGCCGCCAGCTGGTGGGCCATCGCCATGGCCTCGGCGAGCGCCTCGCCCGGCTCGGTGAGCCGGTTGGCCAGGCCCATCAGGCGCGCCTCGTCGCCGCTGACCGGCCGGCCCGTGAGGATCAGGTCGAGCGCGTGGCTGTGGCCGAGCATCCGCGACAGGCGCACGGTGCCGCCGTCGATCAGGGGCACACCCCAGCGGCGACAGAACACGCCGAACACCGCGTCGCGGGCAGCGACCCGCAGGTCGCACATCATCGCCAGCTCGAGTCCGCCGGCGACGGCGTGCCCTTCGACGGCCGCCAGTACCGGCTTGGTGAACGCCATCCGCGACGGTCCCATCGGGCCGGGCACCGCCATGTCGGTGTCGACCCGGTTGCCGTTCCCGCTGCCGATCGCTTTGAGGTCGGCGCCGGCACAGAACGTGCCGTTGGCCCCCGTGAGGATCGCCACCAGGGCGGCGTCATCGGCTTCGAAGTCGGTGAACGCGGCGGTCAGCTGCTCGGCCGTCGGCCCGTCAACTGCGTTGCGGGCGTGGGGCCGGTCGATCGTGACGACGCGCACCGGCCCGTCGGACTCCACTCGCACGGGTGTGTTCATGACCGCACGGTATCCCTGTGCCTGAGGGGTGGGCGGGTCGAGCAGGCGGGTTCCGGGCACGACGCACGAGATCGTTCCGATCGCCGAGTTGCCGGCGAACCGGCTTCGAAACTCGGCCGGCGCGGGCGTGCCGGGGTACCGTGCCGGGCGTGCGTCACGCCGATCCGATCCTGATGGGGCCCGGCCCCTCGAACCCCGCCCCCGAAGTCATCGAGGCGTTCACGCGACCCGTGCTCGGGCACCTCGACCCCACGTTCATCGCCCTGATGGACGAGCTGTCGGAACGCCTGCGGCTCGTGTTCCGTACGGCCAACCCGCTCACGTTCGCCGTGTCAGGCACCGGTTCGGCGGGCATGGAGGCCGCGTTCGTGAACTTCGTCGGGCCGGGCGACACGGTGGTGGTGGCCGTGAACGGTGTGTTCGGCCAGCGCATGTGCGACGTCGCCGGCCGGTGCGGTGCCGAGGTTGTGCGGGTCGAGCACGAGTGGGGTCAACCGGTCGACGCCGAGCGGGTGCTCGGCGCCCATCCCAACCCGAAGCTAATCGCGGCCGTGCACGCCGAGACGTCGACCGGTGTACGCAGCGACATCGCCGCGCTCGGGGCCGGCAAGGGTGACGCGCTGCTGCTTGCCGACTGCGTCACCTCACTTGGTGGGATCGACCTGCGGGTCGACGAGTGGGGCGTCGACATCGCCTACAGCGGCACGCAGAAGTGTCTGGGCGTGCCGCCGGGGCTGGCGCCGCTGACGGTGTCACCGAGAGCGTTGGAAGCGCTCTTGCCGACGCCGCAGTCGTGGTACCTCGACCTCAACATGATTGCCAAGTACGTCACCGGTGGGGGAGCCCGGGCGTACCACCACACCGCCCCGATCTCGATGGTCTACGCGCTCCACGCCGGGCTGGGCGTGTTGCTCGACGAGGGCCTCGAGGCGTCGTTCGCCCGCCACCAAGCCGTGGGCACGGCGTTGCAAGACGCGCTGGTGGCACGTGGGTTCGAGCTGTTCGCCGCCGAGGGCTACCGCCTCCCGCAGCTCACGTCGGTCCGCGTCCCCGACGGCGTCGACGAGGCCGCTGTCCGGGGCCGGCTGCTGAACGAGTTCGGCATCGAGATCGGTGGAGGCCTGGGCGAGCTGGCCGGCAAGGGCTGGCGGATCGGCCTGATGGGCCACACCGCCCGTCCCCGCAACGTCGGTGCCTTCCTCGCCGCGCTCGACCGGTGCCTGTAGTGGCAACGACTGGCTCAACCACCGGAGAGTGACCACGCGCCGGTGGCGAGGAACGTTTCGACCTGGGCGGTGGGGGTGGTGAGGTCCCAGCCTTTGGCGGCGACCCACTCGTCGTCGTAGTAGGTGTGGGCGTAGCGCTCGCCGGCGTCGCACAGCAGGGTGACGATCGAGCCGGCTTGGCCGGCCGCGGCGAGTTCGGCGGCGAGGCCGAACGCGGTCCACAGGTTGGTACCGGTGGACGGGCCGACACGGCGCCCGAGCACCGGCTCGATCGCCCGCATCGCCGCGACTGAGCACGCATCCGGAACGCGGACCATGCGGTCGATCACCTGACCGACGAACGACGGCTCGACGCGGGGCCGCCCGATGCCCTCGATCCGCGAGCCGACGCATGTGTGGCTGGGCTCGGACGCGCACCAGGCGTCGTAGAACGCCGACCCCTCCGGGTCGGGTACGCACAAGCGCGTGGCGTACCCGCGGTAGCGGATGTAGCGGCCGAGCGTGGCGCTGGTGCCACCCGTGCCCGCCGCGGCGACAACCCACTCGGGCACCGGGTGCGGCTCGCGCTCCATCTGCGTGAAGATCGACTCGGCGATGTTGTTGTTGCCGCGCCAGTCGGTGGCCCGCTCGGCGTGGGTGAACTGGTCGATGTAGTGCCCACCGAGTTCGTCGGCCAACCGTTGCGCCTCGGCGTAGACCGAGCTGGGGTCGTCGACCAGGTGGCACCGTGCGCCCTGACGTTCGATCAGCTCGATCTTCTCGGGCGACGTGGTGGCCGGCATCACGGCTACGAACTCGCATCCGATCAACCGCGCGAAGTACGCCTCCGACACCGCCGTCGACCCGCTCGACGCCTCGATCACGGGCATCCCTTCCAGCAGCCACCCGTTGCACAGCGCATACAGGAACAGCGAGCGCGCCAGGCGGTGCTTGAGCGAGCCGGTGACGTGGGTGGACTCGTCCTTCAGGTACAGATGCACGCCCGGGGTGGCCGGCAACTGGAGGCGGATCAGGTGCGTGTCGGCCGACCGGTTGGCGTCGGCCTCGATCGCCTGCACCGCCTGGGCCACCCATGCCCGCTGGAGCGGGTCGGAGCGATCGGTCGCACGCTGTTGGTTCGCCACGTCGGCACAGTACCCGGGTGCACTCGCGCCAGATCCACGGGGACCATCCGTACAACTCGGAATGGGTTTCGGGACCAGGAGCCGCTACTGCGGTGCCGTGCGGCGTCGCGCAGCGGGACTGTGTCCCCGAAGGTGTGTCCCCGTGGATCTGTTCTGAGAAAAGTGTCGCGCCTGAGGCCGTAGGGGTCAAGGGGTCATTGGTCCCGATCGTGCCCAAGCCGGTTCAGCCGGTGCCAGACTGCCGGGGTGAGTGACGCGTTTACCGAGCTGGGGTTGGCCGACGAGTTGGCCGACGCGCTGAGCCGGCTCGGCTATGAAGAGCCCACGCCGGTGCAACGCGAAGCGATACCGATCGTGCTCAGCGGCGCCGACGTCGTCGCCCAGGCGGCGACGGGTACGGGCAAGACCGCCGCGTTCGCGCTGCCGATCCTGCAACGCATCGGCGCCGGTGCACCCAAGGTTCCCCAGGCGTTGGTCGTCGTGCCGACCCGCGAGCTGGCGGTGCAGGTCAGCGAGGCGATGTTCAAGTACGGCCGCGGGTTCGGCATCGAGGTGCTGCCGGTGTTCGGCGGCCAGCCGATCGTCCGCCAGCTCGACCAGTTGCGTCGCGGTGTGCACGTCGTGGTGGCCACGCCGGGCCGGGCGATCGACCACATCAAGCGCGGTTCGCTCGACCTCGACCGGATCGAGACGGTGGTGCTCGACGAGGCCGACGAGATGCTCGACATGGGCTTCGCCGAAGACCTCGAGGCGATCCTCGACGCCACACCCGCCACCCGCCAGACCGTGCTGTTCTCGGCCACGATGCCGCCCCGGATCGCGGCGATCGCCCGCAAGTACCAGCGCGACCCGGTGCGGATCGAGATCGGACGCAGCCAGGAGGAGTCGGGGCAGGGCTCGATCCGCCAGACCGTGTACTACGTGCAGCGCGCCCACAAGGCGATGGCGCTCGGGCGCATCCTCGATATCGAGACGCCCGCGGCGACGATCGTGTTCTGCCGCACGCGCTACGAGGTCGACGACCTCACCGTCACCATGAACGGCCGTGGCTACCGGGCCGAGTCGCTGCACGGGGGCATGGACCAGGTGCAGCGCGACAAGGTGATGGCGCGCCTTCGTGACGGCACCGCCGAACTGTTGCTGGCCACCGACGTGGCCGCCCGCGGGCTCGACGTCGACACACTCACCCACGTCGTCAACTACGACGTGCCGGCTGCGCCCGAGAGCTACGTGCACCGCATCGGCCGGGTGGGGCGCGCTGGACGCGAGGGCGTGGCGATCACGCTGGCAGAGCCGCGCGAGCGGCGCCAACTCGGCAACATCGAGCGGCTGATGAAGCAGACGATCACGGTGGCCAAGGTGCCGTCGGTGGCCGACCTGCGCGACCGCCAGGTCGATCTCACCGTCGAGGCACTCAGCGAGGCGATCGGTGCCGACGACCTCGACGACTACCGCAGCGTCATCAATCACTTCGCCGGCGAGGACCCGTGGGTGGTCGCGCTGGCGGCGATCAAGCTGGTGCACGAGGAACGTGGGGCCACGCTCGACACCGACGAGATCCCCGACCCGACGTTCCACAAGGATCGCCCCGACCGCGGCCCGAAGGACCGCCACCGCGATCGCGACAAGCTGGGCCGTGGGCCCACCGTCAACCCGGGTACTGGCTACGTGTACGTGAACGTCGGGAAGAAGGCGGGCGTGCGCCCGGCCGACCTGGTCGGTTCGGTGGCCAACCAGGCGGGGTTGCCCGGTTCGCAGATCGGCCCGATCCGCATCGCCGAGTTCTACTCGGTGGTCGGTGTGCCCGACGCCCAAGTCGACCAAGTCGTGCACGCGCTCAAGGGCGCCACCATCCGCAACAAACCCATCAACGCCAGAAGGTTCGTGGAGAAGTGACGCGGGTCAGCCGGTGGTTGAGCTTGTCGAAACCACCCGTAGCTACGCGACGACGTTGATCATCCGGCCGGGCACGTAGATCACGCGCTTGGGGGCGGTGATCGCGACCTCGGCCAGGGCTGCGGCTTCGATGGTGGCTTGGTCGGCGTCGGCGGGGACGACGATGTGGCCGCGGACCTTGCCGTTGACCTGCACGGGGTACTCGACGGTGTCGTCGACCAGCCAAGCCGGGTCGGCCTGGGGGAACTCCTCGTAGGTGACCGTGGTGGTGTGGCCCAACTTGGCCCACAGTTCCTCGGCGGCGTGGGGCGCCAGCGGGGCAACCATCAGCACCAGCGGTTCGACGACCGACCGCGGCGCCGCGTCGAGCTTGGTGAGGGCGTTGTTCAGTTCGATCAGCTTGGCGATCGCGGTGTTGAAGCGGAGCGCATCCATCTCGGTGCGCACGGTGTCGACGGTGCGGTGCAGCAGCCGAACCAGGTCGTCGCCGGGCGCCTCGTCGCTGACGATCACCGCGCCGGTGTGCTCGTCGATGACGTTGCGCCACAGGCGTTGCAGGAACCGGTACATGCCGACCACGTCGCGGGTCTCCCACGGACGGCTGGCGTCGAGCGGGCCGGTGGCCATCTCGTAGAGGCGCAGCGTGTCGGCGCCGTACTCCTCGTACATCTCGTCGGGCGACACCGAGTTCTTCAGGCTCTTGCCCATCTTCCCGTACTCGCGCACGACCGGCTCGCTGCCGGCGAACCACTGCCCGTCGCGCTGGTCGACCGTCTTGGCATCGATGTACATGCCGCGGGCGTCCTTGTAGGCGTACGCCTGCACGTACCCCTGGTTGAACAGGCGCGCGTACGGCTCCTTCGACGACACGTGCCCCAGGTCGTACAGCACCTTGTGCCAGAAGCGCGCGTACAGCAGGTGCAGCACGGCGTGCTCGACGCCGCCGACGTACAGGTCGACGCCACCCGGATGGTCGGGCCGCACTGCGGGTTGCGGGCCCACCCAGTACTGCTCGACCGCGGGGTCGACGAAGGCGTTCTCGTTGGTGGGGTCGAGGTAGCGCAGTTGGTACCAGCACGAGCCGGCCCACTGCGGCATCACGTTCGTGTCGCGCCGGTACGGCTGGAGGCCGCGGCCGTCGCCTAAGTCGAGCACGACGTCGGCCCACTCGGGCAGACGGTCGAGCGGGCTTTCCGGCGTGGTGTCGGCGTCGTCGGGGTCGAACGTGCGTGGCGAGAACGAGTCGGTGTCGGGCAGTTCGACCGGCAGCATCGTGTCGGGCACGACGTGGGCGATGCCGTCGGCGTCCCACACGACGGGGAACGGTTCGCCCCAGTAGCGCTGGCGGCTGAACAGCCAGTCGCGCAGCTTGTAGGTGATGGTGGCCTGACCGCGCCCGTGAGCCTCCAGCCAGGCATTGGTGGCCTCGATGCCGTCGGCCTTGGTAGTGAACTGCGACAGGTCGAGCGACCCGTCGGGGGTGGCCGAGTTGACGTACGGGGCGTCGCCGACGAACGCTTCGGGCCACGTGCTGGTGTCGAGCGCCGCTCCGACTTGCGCGTCGATGCCGCGCTCGGCAAACCACTCGGCGGGCGGCTGCTGGATGGCGGGGATCGGCAGGCCGAACTTGCGGGCGAACTCGAAGTCGCGCTGGTCGCCGCAGGGCACCGCCATGATCGCCCCGGTGCCGTAGCCCATCAGCACGTAGTCGGCGATCCACACCGGGATCGGGTCGCCGGTCAGCGGGTTGGTGGCAAAGCCGCCGGTGAACACGCCCGTCTTCTCGCGGCCCTCGTCCTGGCGGTCGACGTCCTTGCGGCGCTCGGCCTGGCGCTGGTAGTCGGCGACGGCATCGGCCTGCTCCGGCGTCGTGAGCGTGGCGACCAGTGGGTGTTCGGGGGCGAGCACCATGAACGTCGCCCCGAACAGCGTGTCGGGCCGCGTCGTGAAGACGCGGATGTCGCTCCCCTCGGCGGTTTCGACAGGCTCAACCACCTGGGGGACGACCCGGAAGTCGACATTGGCGCCGGTGGAGCGGCCGATCCAGTTGCGCTGCATGGCCTTGATCGAGTCGGTCCAGTCGAGCAGGTCGAGGTCGTCGATCAGCCGGTCGGCATAGGCGGTGATGCGCATCATCCACTGCCGCATCGAGCGCTTGAACACCGGGAAGTTGCCGCGGTCGGAGCGCCCGTCGGCGGTGACCTCCTCGTTGGCGACCACGGTGCCCAGGCCGGGCACCCAGTTGACCGGGGCGTCGGACACGTATGCCAGGCGGTACCCGTCGACGATGTCGGCGCGTTGCTTGGCCGACAGCTCGGCCCACGGCGTGCCGTTCGGTGTGGGCCGGGCGCCCGACTCGAACTGTTCGATCAGCGTGGCGATCGGGCGGGCCTGGTTCTGTTCGGGGTCGAACCAGGCGTTGAAGATCTGACTGAAGATCCACTGGGTCCAGCGGTAGTAGCCGGGGTCGGTGGTTTCGATCGAGCGCCGCCGGTCGTGCCCCAGGCCCATCCGGCGCAGCTGGCGCCGGTAGGCATCGACAGCCGCGGCGGTGGTGACGGCGGGGTGTGTGCCGGTCTCGACGGCGTACTGCTCGGCGGGCAGCCCGAACGCGTCGAAGCCCATCGAGTGCAGCACGTTGTGCCCGGTCATCCGCTTGAAGCGGGCGTACACGTCGGTGCCGATGTAGCCCAGCGGGTGGCCGACGTGCAGGCCGGCCGACGACGGGTAGGGGAACATGTCGAGCACGAACAGCTTCGGGCCGCGGGCGGTGGCCAGTTCGGCGTCGCCCAGTGGGCCGGCCGGGTTGGGCGTCTCGAACGTGCCGTCGGCGTCCCACCGGTCCTGCCAGCGGGTCTCGATCTCGGCGGCGAGCGCGGGCGTGTACCGGAACGGGGGAGTGTCGCTGCTGGTTTCGGGGGTCTGCTCAGGTTCCACGCTCATACCGTCCGCCAAGCCTACGGCCCGACCTCGCGAGCACCCCGGCCGGTTCAGACCTGGTGGTGGCGTGCGTCGGCCGGTTCGGCGAGGAAGGCGGCGATGATGTCGTCGACGGTCGCTGTGCCGAGTTCGTGAGCGATGCGTTCGGGCTGCGGTGGGGTGTCGCGGGCGGCGGCGAGCTTGCTCGCCAACTCGTCGAGGCTGTCGGCGGTGACGTAGGCGTCGGCACCGCTGTCGAGCAGGCGAGTGACCGGGCCGGTGAGGTCGATGTCGAACTCGTCGTCGCTCAACTCGACGACGATGACTGGCGCACCGTCGAACCGGTCTTTGAGGAGGCCGATCAACTGCGGGCTGCACGCCGGGGTGAGCACCACGTCGGGTCGCTCGACCGGCTGGCGAACGTCGGTGACCGTGGCGTCGAGCAATTCACTCAGCCGCTCGCGGGCCGCCCGCTTGAGCGGGATCGCAGCGACGACGACCGGGCGCCGAGTAGCCAGTTCGCTCGGTTCACCCATCCCGCCAACGTACCGAATCCCGGCGTGGCGGCGGCGTCGGGTGAGGTGGCACTCGACGACCGTAGATCGTGGGGGCTGTCGCCTGAACGTGTCGGGTAGCGTCGCGGCGGTGTCGGTGGCTGTGCGGGCGAGTGAGCTGACCCGCGAATTTCAGGTGCCTGAGCGTGAGCCGGGGGTGGCCAACGCGTTGCGGAGCTTGGTGCGGCGGCGCACCCGGACGGTGCGGGCGGTCGAGGGGGTGACGTTCGACATCGCCGCCGGCGAGGTGGTCGGGTTCCTCGGCCCGAACGGGGCGGGCAAGACCACCACGATCAAGATGCTGGCCGGCCTGCTGCACCCGACGTCGGGTTCGGCGACGGTGTTGGGCCAGGTTCCGTCCCGTCGCGAGCACACGTACTTGCGCCGGATCGCGCTGGTGATGGGCAACCGGCGGATGCTCGCCTGGGACCTGCCCGCGCTCGACTCGTACGAGCTGCGGCGGGCCGTGTACAGCATCCCGTCCGGGCACTTCACCACCACCCGCGACGAGCTGATCGAGCGGTTCGAGATCGGCACGCTCGTCACCAAGCCGGTGCGCAACCTGTCGCTCGGCGAGCGCATGAAGGTCGAGTTGGTCGGTGCTCTGCTGCACGAACCCGAGCTGCTGTTCCTCGACGAGCCGACGCTCGGGCTCGACGTGTCGACCCAACTGCGCCTGCGCCACTTCGTCGCCGACTACAACCGGCGCACCGGGGCGACCGTGCTGTTGACCAGCCATTACATGGCCGACGTGCAGGCACTTGCCGAGCGGGTGCTGGTGATCGCCGGCGGAGCGCTTGTGTACGACGGTCGGCTCGACCAGCTCACCGAGGGTGTCGACTCGACCCGCATCCTGAACGTCACGTTGGCCGAAGCGGCCGATCTGGCCGGGTACGGCGAGGTGGTGGGCGTCGAGGGCACCAAGGTCGCTTTGCGGGTCGACCGGCGGGCGACCGCGGCGACCACCGCCCGGTTGATGGACGCCTTCGACGTGCTCGACCTGACCGTCGTCGACCCGCCGATCGAGGAGGTCGTCGCCGCACTGTTCGACCGAGGCACCGGGTGAGCACGACGGCGGTCCCACCTGGGTGGGTGCGGCGCCACATCGCCTTCTACCGGGCGGCCGCGGCGTTCGACCTCAAGTCGTCGATCCAGTACCGCTGGCCGACCATCCTCGGGATGCTCGCGCTGCTCTCGGAGCCGGTGGTGTACCTGGTGGTGTGGACCACGGTGGCCGACCACAACGGCGGCTCCGTCGGCGGTCTGACGCTGGGCCAGGTCAGCGCCTACTACGTCGTGTGGACGCTGGTGCGCAACCTCACCGCCGGCTACTCGCCCGACAACTGGCAGCGCCGCTTCCAGGACGGCACGCTCGTCGACCTGTTGCTGCGGCCGGTCCATCCCGTCCACGCCGACATCGCCGGCGGGTTCGGGTTCAACCTGCCGCGGGCCGTCATCTCGATCCCGTTGACGGCCCTGCTGATCGCGCTGTTCCGTCCCGACCTGTCACCGCGCCTGCTGGAGGTGGGCGTGTTCGCGGTGTCGATCGTCGGCGCCTACGTACTGCGGGCAGTGATGTTCTGCATCGTCGGTTCGGTCGGCTTCTGGACCACACGGGTCGACGCCGCGGCCCGCGTGTACCTGGCGATCGAGCTGCTGCTCTCGGGGCGCATGATTCCGATCGTGCTGTTCCCCGGCTGGCTGGCGTCGGCCGCGACATGGCTGCCGTTCCGCTACACGTTCGGTTTCCCGATCGAGGTGTTGACGACCTCGATGTCGACCGAGGCGTTGCTGGCCGGGCTCGCCGGGCAGATCGGCTGGACGGTGGTGGCAGCCGGCGCGTTGGCGGCGATCTGGCGGGTCGCCGTGCGACGCTTCGACTCGGTGGGCATCTGATGGGGCGTCCGGCGATCGCCCACGGGCTGCGTGTGTGGGGTGCGCTGTGGCGGGTTCGTGCCCTGCACGAGTTGCACTACCGCGCCAACCTGCTGCTCAACGTCGTTCAGGTGCTGATCGATCTGGCGATCGGTGTCGTCGCGATCCGGCTCGTGTTCGCCAACGTCGACGCGCTCAACGGCTGGTCGCAACCCGAGTTGCTGGTCGTGCTGGGCACGTTCACCGTGCTCGACGCGTTCCTGCGGGCCGTCGTGCTGCCGAACATGTGGATGATCGTGCAGGACGTGCAGGAGGGCACGTTCGACGCGGTGCTGGTGATGCCGGCCGACGAGCAGCTCGTCGTCACCGCCCGCGAGCTGTCGGTGTGGGACCTGTCCGGTATCCCCATCGGGGTCGCGGTCACCGCCTACGGGGCGGCCCGCATCGACGGGATCGCGCTCGCCGACGCCGCCGCCTACGTCGTGCTCCTGCCCGCCGCGGCCGTCGTCCTGTACTCGTTCTTCCTCGTCGTCACGTCGCTGGCGTTTCGCCTGGTCGACCTGCGCGACCTGTTGTTCCGGTTGTTCCAGGGGTCGTCGTATTCGGGCCGCTGGCCGCTCGGCATCTTCCCGGGCTGGCTCCGCGTCGCGCTCACCGCGATCGTGCCGATCGGCCTCGCCGTCACCGTCCCGTCGAGCGCCCTGACCGGCCGCCTCTCGTGGATCGGGGTCGGTGCAGCGCTGCTCACTGTCGCGGTTGTGCTGGCGGCCACCCGTTGGATCTTCCGCCGCAGCATCCGCTCCTACTCGGGCGCCTCGGCCTGATCGGCGTTGTTGCTGCTCCCGGTGGTTTCGACAGGCTCAACCACCTGGTCAGCGCTTTGAACCGGTGGTTGAGCCTGTCGAAACCACCCTGGTGTCAGAAGAAGCCGAGGGCTTCGAGGATGACGGTGATGATCAGGTACACCACGAGTGGGGCGCCGAACAGCACGCCGGTGAGTAGCCGCTGGGCGACCGGGCGGGGTTGCTCGATGCCCACCATCACGGCCCGCACGGCGTAGTCGCTCCACGGCTGCGCCTCGTCCTCGGACGCGGTAGCCGGTTGGGGGCGCCGCAACGCCCACGCCACGGCGCCGACGGTGGGTGCGATCCACGTCGCGTGACGCCACGCGGCAGGTACCCCGAGCCAGTCGAGCCCGGCGATCAGCACGACGAGTACGGCCCAGCCGATCAGCACGATCACGGCGAACGTGGCCCCGACCGCGACCGCCAGCGCGGGCTTGCCGGCTCGGGTGCGCCAGCGCGGACCCGGCAGGAACTCGTTGCGCTCGACGCGGGGCCCCATGGGACGCATGCTGGCAGATGCCATGCATCCCATGGGGCCACCGGGGCTGGTCAGGAGGTGCGCCGGCCCTGTTCGAACAGGCGCGGGATGCGGTGGTTGGCGACGAACACGTCGCCCGGGTCGATCGCCGAGCGGATCGCCGTGAGCTGTTCCCAGGCGTCGGCGGTGTAGCCGCACTTGGTGTCGCAGCGCTCCTCGACGAAGTTGAGGTAGCTGGCGGCGCTGCTCCACGGCTGGAGTGCGTCGGTATAGCGACCGGCGTCGACGTGGGCCTGGGCGACGGCTTCGGGCGTTGGGGTCATCGCCACACCGAACGCGAGCATCGCCGCGTCGAGCTTGGTGAGGGCACCACCCGCCGGGTGCCGGTGTGCCAGGGCACCACCGAGCTGGCGCAGCTCGGCGATCAGTAGCGACGTCTGGGCGTCGGGCCCGACCACGTCGAGCAGGGCGTCGACCGCCGCGCCCGGAAGGTCGGCGAGCATCGTCGTGGCCGAGATCGCCGGCGTGTTGCCCTCGGGGTCCATGTGCAGGCGCGACAGCGAGCGGGCCGGCACGCGTGCCCAGGTGTCGAGCTCGGGCTGGAGCGCACGGAACCGGGCGACGACACGCTCGGCGAACTCGTCGGGCCCCAGCACCGCCCCGTTGACGACCACCAGTTGGCGGCCGCGGAACGGCTCGGGAATCTCGGGGATCGGGGGGAACCGCATGATGCGGAACGACGAGCTGATCTCGTGCGGGGCCGTGGGCGACCAGTCGGCGTACTCGCGCAGGACACGCTCGGCGTGGGCGATGTCCCACACGAACATGCCGGCGTAGGCCGTCTCGATCGGGTACAGCTGGAACTCGAGCGCGGTGACCACGCCGAAGTTGCCGCCGCCTCCGCGCAGCGCCCAGAACAAGGCCTCGTTCTGCGTCGCGTCGGCACGGACGAGCTCGCCCTCGCCAGTGACCAGCTCGACCGCGGTCAAGCTGTTGGTGGCCATGCCGAGCTTGCGGGCGTACCAGCCGATGCCGCCGCCGAGCGAGTAGCCGGCGATGCCGACGTCGGGCGACGAGCCGTGCAATGTGGCCAAACCGTGGTCGGCCGCGGCCTCCACGGCAGGCAGCCACAGCGC
Source organism: Ilumatobacter sp. (assembly GCA_035556435.1). Classification (GTDB taxonomy): domain Bacteria; phylum Actinomycetota; class Acidimicrobiia; order Acidimicrobiales; family Ilumatobacteraceae; genus Ilumatobacter. Next base: position 67,860 of record DATMEY010000028.1, read on the forward strand.
GCCGCCACCGACGCGAGCGACGCGACGCTCGGCGTCGATGTGGACGCTGTCGAGCGCCTGGGTGCGCATCAGCACGACGTCGTCGAGGCCGCGCTGGGCCAGCGGGCCGACGTTGTGACCGGTGCTCTGCGGGGCCACCTTGAGGCCCAGCTCGGCGGCCAGGCGCACCACGGTGGCGGCCTCGGCTGCGGTATGGGGGACGGCGACGGCGGCCGGACGCTGCTCGAAGGCGACGTTCCAGGCGACCCTGTACTGGTCGTACTCGGTGTCGCCCGGCACGTAGACGTGCCCGTTGGCGGCGCCGCGCAGGGCCGCCGCGGTGGCGGCCCGGTCGGTGATGTCGATCGTGTCGATACCGGCGTCAAGGCTGGTGTCGAGGCTGGTGTTGGCGGTCATGGGGGTCTCCCGTCTGGATCGTTGTGTGTGTCTCGACCCACGGTGAACGCGAGCGCTTGCAGCGCGCTGGTGGCCCGCTTGGAGAACGCTGACCGCACCGGCGGGGCCAGGCATGCCAGGGCCCGCACGGCTAACGTCGGGCGACGATGACCCTCGAACCCCCTGGTTCCCCATCCGGGCTCCGTGCAGCCGGGCACTCCACGATCGAACGTCTCGAACTCGCCGCCGAGCGCGGCACCGGTGTCCGTTTCGTGGGCCACTCGGTGGCTCCCGACGGCCCGACGCTCGTGCCGTGGCGCCAGATCCACGACGAGGCCCGTGCGGTGGGCGCGGCCCTGCAAGCGCGCGGCCTGGTACCCGGCGACCACGTTGCCGTGCTCGGGCCCACGAGCCGCGAGCTGATGACGGTCGTGCGCGGCTGCTGGCTGGCGGGCGTGGCCTCGATGGTGCTGCCGCTACCGATGCGGATGGGCTCGCTCGACGAGTTCGTCACCTCCACCCGGGCGCGCATTCGCCACGGCGACGCCAAGCTCGTGCTGATCGACGACCAGTTGGCACCGTTCTACGAGTCGATCGCCGGCGACCCGCCCACCCTGCCGATCGGCAGCGTGCTGCCCGGGGCCCCGAACGTGCCGCCCGGCGACCGGCTCGAAATGCCCGATCACGACCCCGAACGGCTGGTGATCCTCCAGTACACGAGCGGATCGACCAGCGAACCCAAGGGCGTGATGATTCCCGACCGGGTGCTGTCGGCCAACATCGACGCCTGCGCCGCGGCGGCCGGGCTGCGCGACGACGAGGTGATGGTGTCGTGGCTGCCGCTGTACCACGACATGGGGCTGGTCGGGTTCCTGGCGATTCCGATGACACTCGGCGTCGACCTCGTCCAAGCCGCCCCGCAGGACTTCATGGCCAAGCCGGGCAACTGGATGCAGTGGGTGTCGGACTGGGGCGGCACCGCCACCGCCGGGCCGAACTTCGCCTACGTGCTCGCCACGCGGGCATTGTCGCGCCTGGCGCCGGGTTCGCTCGACCTGTCGGCACTGACGCTGGCGCTGTCGGGTGCCGAGCCGGTCGACCCGCGCGCGGTCGAGGCGTTCGTCACCGCGGCCTCGCCGCAGGGGTTCGTGGCGGGCGCCGTGTTCCCCGCGTTCGGCATGGCCGAGACGGCGATCGGGGCGGCGTTCCCGCCTCGTGGCCGGGGCATGGTCACCGACGCGGTCGACCGCGAGGTACTCGAACGCCAGGGTGTCGCCAAGCCGGTCGCGTTCGACGACCCCTACGACGACGACCTTCAAGGCACAGCGCGGAGGTTGCCGCTGCTCGGCGGCCCCGTACCGGGAATGGAGTTCCGGGTCGTTCACCCCGACACGTACGACGATCTCCCCGAACGCCACGTGGGCGAACTGCTGTTGCGGGGCACGTCGGTGACGCCCGGCTACTACAAGCGCGAGGAGGCCACCGCGGCCCTGTTCCGCGACGACTGGCTGTGCACCGGCGACCTCGCCTACGTGCTCGACGGCGAGCTGGTGATCTGCGGGCGGATCAAGGACGTGATCATCGTCGGCGGGCGCAACGTGTTCCCCGAGGACATCGAGCGCGCGGTCGGCGGGCTGCCGGGCGTGCGCGCCGGCAACGTGATCGCGTTCGGCATGGAGGGCTACAAGGGCAAGGAATCGGTCGTGGTGGTCGCCGAGGTGCGGGCTGGCGACGACCAATCGCTCGACAGCATCCGCGAGGCGGTGCACCACCGCACGCTGGAAGTCTGCGGGCTGCCGCCGCGCGACGTGATGCTGGTGCGCCCGGGTACGTTGCCCAAGACCAGCTCCGGCAAGCTGCAGCGCGCCAAGTGCCGGGAGGAGTACTTGGCCGAAGAGCTACAGCTCACCGAAGCCGACTAGGGGGCGAGCCGACCGCTACCTGACGATGGCGTAGTGCTGCGCGAGCAGGCTGCGCTCCTCGTTCGTGAGCAGGTGGTCGCCGCGAGCCTTCACGCCGTGACGCACCCAGTCCTTGTCCCACGGCACCACCACGGCGCCGGTTTCGGTGCGGTACGAGCCGGCGACGGGCACGTAGTGCGCCGCCCGCAGCAGACCCGGGTCGACCACCAGCCACGTCGGTACGGCGATGTCGTTGGTGCCGATCGCGTCCGGTGGTGGGTCGTCGTACAGCACGTCGGTGACCGTCCCGATCTTGTCGCCGTGCTCGTCGATGACGTCGTGGTCGATGTAGGTGATCCAGTTGGAGGAGTTGTCCATGGCTAGCTCCTTTGGGGTGCCGTGCCGCCCGCTGTGGGGTTGCTGTTGCCCGCTGGATATGCCCGCAGTCCTCTGTCACCAAACGGTAATGAACCTGAGCGCCTGAGGCAACGACCCTGACCAGGCATGATGACCGGCGAGATGACACGGCAAGATGGGAGGGTGCGTGTCGTCTACAGCCCTCGCCACGAGTTGCACTCGCCCGAGCGCGAGCTGGAGAAGTCGCAGTTCCAGGCGCCGTTCGAGCATCCCGGCCGCGCCGAGGTCATCCGCGCCGCGTTGGCCGCCGACCCGATGTTCGACATCGTCGGCCCCGACGAGTGGGGGACTGCCCTCATCGAGGCCGTGCACGACCCGGGCCTGGTGCGCTTCCTCGCCACCGCCTGGGAGGAGTACCAGGCCGAGTGCGGGCCGACCCGTGACGTCGTGCCCGACGTGTTCCACCACCCGGCAGTCCGCGAGGGCATGGGCGCGGCGGCCGAGCCGGGCCCGGTGTCGATGCGGTTGGGCTGGTGGTGCTACGAAACCACCACACCGCTCACCGAGGGCACCTACGCGGCAGCGCGGGCATCGGTCGACGTGGCGCTCAGCGCGACCGCGGCGGTACTGGCCGGCGAACGCGCGGCGTACGGGTTGTGCCGCCCGCCCGGGCACCACGCCGCACGGGCCGTGTACGGCGGGTACTGCTTCTTCAACAACGCCGCGGTCGCGGCCCAGCACGCCGCGGCCGAGGGCGCCAAGGTGGCCGTGCTCGACGTCGACTACCACCACGGCAACGGCACCCAGCAGATCTTCTACGGCCGGGGCGACGTGCTGTTCGTGTCACTGCACGCCGACCCGGCGCGGGCGTACCCGTACGCCACCGGGTTCGCCGACGAGACGGGTGCGGGCGCCGGGTTGGGCGCCAACGTCAACCTGCCGCTCGGGCCCGGCGCCGGCGACGCCGAGGTGCTCGCCGCGCTGGCCCGTGCAGGCGAGGCGATCGACCGGTTCGGGGCCGACTTCGTGGTGGTGTCGCTCGGCCTCGACATGTACGCCGGCGACCCGATCGCCGACCTGGCCGTGACGGCCGCTGGCTTCGCCGCCAGCGGACGGGCGGTGGGGGAGTGGGGACGACCGACCGTCGTGCTCCAAGAGGGTGGGTACGCCGCGGCCGAACTCGGCACCAACGCCCAAGCCTGGCTCACCGGCCTCGGTAGCTAGGTGGTTTCGACAGGCTCAACCACCGGTGGTTGAGCCTGTCGAAACCGCTAGAGGGCCTTGAGGTCGGTCATGACGGCGGCCCAGCGGTCGGGGTCGGACTGGTAGGGGGCGTAGAACGAGAGCCGCTGCACGGCACCGCCGAAGCGCTCGCCGAGCCCCGCCGCGATCTGCTCGGGCGTTTCGGCCACGATCGCGAACTCGCCGAGGATGTCGTCGGTGATCAGGTCGCCCATCGCCTGCCACTCGCCGCGCTTGGACAGCGTGTTGAGCTCGGTCTGGAGGTCGCCCCAGCCGTGCAGCTCGAGCACGGTGCGGTAGTTCGGGGTGGAACCGTAGAACGCGATCTGTTGCTGGGTGGCCGCCTTGGCCTTGGCGAATTCCTCCTCGTTCGTGCCGCTGACGACGAAGAACGGGCCCGACACCTCGAACCCTTCCATCGTCTTGCCGGCCTTCTCGCGGCCGCGGACGATCGCCGGCAGGGTCACCTCGCGCAGGTACTTCTCGGTGGTGAAACCGTGGCAGATGATGCCGTCGCACACCTCGCCGGCCACTTCGGTCATCAACTCGCCGACCGCGGCGAGGAACACCTTGGGCACGCCGAACCCGTCGAGGTCGGACGCCGGCGGTGTGAAGAACGGGGTCATCAGCGTGTGCGTATAGAACTCACCACGGAACTTGAGCGGAGCCCCCGTCAGCCAGGTGTCCCAGATCGCCCGGGTGGCCAGCACCAGCTCGCGCATGCGCGCCGCCGGGTGGCTCCAGGGCATCGAGAAGCGCTTCGTGATGTGCGGCTTGATCTGGCTGCCCAGCCCCAGAATGAAGCGGCCCCCGCTGAGCGTTTGCAGGTCCCACCCGAGGTTCGCCAGCAGCATCGGGTTGCGGGCGAAGGCGACGGCGATGCCGGTGGCCAGTTCGATCCGCTCGGTCGACTGCGAGGCGAGCACGTGAGGTATGAACGGGTCGTGGTTCGTCTCGGCGCTCCACGCCCCGTCGTAGCCCGCTTGCTCGAGTTCGGCTGCGCTCGCCGCGGACGCGCCCAGTGGCCCGGTGATGTTCCCGTCGACTTTCATGCGACGGGAACGTAACCGTCAGGGTTGGTCTTTGAGGAACTGTTCGAGTTCGGCGGCGAGTTCGTCGCCGGAGCGCAGCTCCAAGGTGGGGCCGGCGCCGGGGACGTCGACGCCGTCGGCCGAGGCGTCGTAGACCGCTTCGAGCTGGCGCAGCATCGCCACGTGCTCGTCGTTGCCCTCGATCATGCCGTTCAGCCGGGCGACGATGCGGTGGACCTCGGCGCGCAGGTCGGGGGCCTCGATGACCAGCCCGGTCGCCTCACGCAACGCGTCGAGTAGCGCCACGCTGGCGGCTGGGTAGTTCAACGAGGCGATGTAGTGCGGCACCTGGGCCCAGATGCCGAGTGCCGGGACGCCGCGCTCGTGGAACTCGGCTTCGAGCGCGGCGGCCACCCCGGCCGGCACGTCGATCGTGCTGCGCAGGAACGGCACCCGGGCGAGTACGTCCTGCGACGGGGTGGTGACCGACACTCGCGACGGGCGCGTGTGCGGGGCCGCGAACGGGTAGGCGCCGAGGTGTGCCATCTGGCGCACGCCGAGTTGGGTGGCGGCGTCGACGGCCGCTCGCGTGAACCGGTGCCAGGCCATGTCGGGCTCGGGCCCGCTCAGCACCAGCAGGTCGCGCCCGGTCTGGTCGGTGCCGGTCGACAACAGGATGCGTTCCCAGTGGAGCACGCTGTGGAGGCCGTCGCGCAGCTCCATCGTGGGTCGCCGGGCGCGGAAGTCGACGAACACGTCGTCGTCGAACTCGGCTACCGGGGTGAGCCCCGACTCGGCCTCGATCGCTCCGACCGCGCCCCGTGCCGCACCGCCGGCGTCGATCCAGCCGGTGAGCATCACGACCAGCGTGGGTTCGCTCAGCTCGGGCGTGGAGCCCAGCCAGCGCACGTCCCCCGCGGTCATGCGCCCGAGGGTACCGGCCAGTTCGGTCCTACCCTGGTGCCCGTGACGACTCTCGACGTGACCGACGCTTCGTTCCAGGCCGACGTACTGGAACGGTCGATGACCACCCCTGTCGTGATCGACCTGTGGGCCGAATGGTGCGGGCCGTGCAAGACGCTCGGCCCGATCCTCGAACAGGTGATCGGCGAGACCAACGGCCAAGTCGTGCTCGCCAAGGTCGACGTCGACAGCAACCCGGCGATCGGCCAGGCGTTCCGTGTGCAGTCGATCCCGGCCGTATTCGCGATGGTGGGCGGGCAGATCGTCGACGGGTTCACGGGGGCGGTCGGCGAGCGCGAGGTACGCGACTTCGTCGCCCGCCTCCTGCCCAGCGAGGAACAGCTCGCAGTGGCTGACCTGATCGCCGCCGGCGACGAAGCCTCGCTGCGCGTGGCGCTCAACATCGACCCCGCCAACGAGGACGCGATCGTCGCCCTGGCGACGCTGCTGGTCGAGCGCGGCGACGAGGGTGACACCGAGGCGGCGCTGGCCCTGCTGGAACGGATTCCCGAATCCGACCGCACCCGCCAGGTTGCCGCCCGCGCCCGTCTCGGCACGACGCCCGACGACGACCACGACGCCACACTCACGACCCTGCTCGACCGGGTCAAAGACGACGACGAGGCGCGCCAACAGTTCGTCGACATCCTCGAGTTGATGGGCCCGCACGACCCGCGCACGGCGCAGTACCGCAAGCTGCTCAGCCAGCGCTTGTTCTAGACCCAGTGCCGTTCAGTTCAGTGGTTTCGACAAGCTCAACCACCGGACGCAGGCGATGACCAGGTGGTTGAGCTTGTCGAAACCACCGGGAGCCGGCAGCAAACTGAACATATTGGCTTTCTAGACCCGGCGTTGCTGGCGGCGGGCGGCGAGTTCGTCAGCGGCGGTGTCGGCGTCGTCGCGAGCTTGGAGCGACAGTTGGGTAAGCGCGGCGTTGGCACGCTGAAGATCGCTGGCCATCAGGTTGAACCGCTCCTGGAGGTCGTCGCGCGTCGCCCGCAGGCGGCTCGCCTCGCGCTCGGCGTCGTCGCATCGCCGTTGCAGGGTGCGGTGTTCGCCGGCCGTCGAGCCGGTCGGCCCCCCGTTCCAGGTCAGCCGACCGACTACCAGCCACCCCGACAGGAACGCGGCGGTGACGCCGAGGAGCACAAGCGGTTGCGCGGTGTCGGCCCACATCAGCAGCAAGCCCACCGTCGTGGCCGTGAGCAGGGTGGCGATCACGACCGACACGCTGGAGGGAAACCGAGGTTCGGTGCCCGGCCCGGGCGCCGGTCGCGGCCGGCTGTCGATTACGTACCGAGCGGTGTGGGGGAGTTCGGCGTGCTCGTCATCTGCACACAACGACGCTGCTCGGTGAACGAAAGTCGCGAATTGCGGTGTCGGGTGGATAACGTGCCGCGCACATCGGTCGCCACGGTGGCGCCCGGTGGAGTACAAGAAACGAGTTACGCAAATGGCCACCGGCACTGTGAAGTTCTTCAACGATCAGAAGGGCTTCGGTTTCATCAGCCGCGAAGACGGTGACGACGTGTTCGTCCACTTCTCCAACATCGAAGGTTCGGGTCGTCGCACCCTGCTCGACGGCCAGCGCGTCGAGTTCGAGGTCGCTCAGGGTCGTAAGGGCCCGGAAGCGGTCGGCGTCAAGGTCGTCTGACACCCGGGCGTCAGCCCGAGTTTCGAAGACCGGTCGCGATGGTGTTCAGCGTCAGCTGGATGCCCCTCGCGACAAGTTCAGCTGTTTCGTCGTCACCCGCCGGGCTTCCGGCGCGGTGGCGGCGCAACAGGTCGGCCTGCAGCACGTGCAGCGGGTCGAGATAGGGGAATCGGTTGCGGATGCTGCGTGCCAACGCAGGATTGCCAACCAGGGGGTCGTTGCTGCCGGTCAACCGTGCATGCCAGGTACGCGCGCGGGCGTGTTCCTCGGCGAGCAGCGTGAACACCGTCGTGCGCGCTTCGGCGTCGTCGACGAGCGCTTCGGCGTAGTAGCGGCCGATCGTCAGGTCGGTCTTGGCCAGCACCATGCCCATGTTGTCGAGCGCAGCCTGGAAGAACGGCCACTCGGCATGCATCTCGACGAGTAGTTCGGTCGCGCCCGGACGCTCGGCGAACTCGGCCAGGGCGGTACCCGCCCCGTACCAGCCGGGCACGTTGAGGCGGCACTGGCTCCAGCCGAACACCCACGGGATCGCGCGCAGGTCTTCGACGCGGTCGGACGGTTTGCGTGACGCCGGGCGACTACCGACGTTGAGCGAAGCGATCTCGCCGATCGGGGTGATCGAGCGGAAGAACGTGACGAACTGCGGGTGCTCGACCAGCCCGCGGTAGGAGCGGTAGGCGATCTCGGACAGGTCGGCCGCGGCCTCGGCGAAGCGTTCCGGCACGGTGCCCGATGCTCGACCGGACCCGGTGCCGCGGTCGGCGTCGAGGCAGCTCGCTTCGAGCGTTGCCGCCAGCAGCGTCTCGAGGTTGCGCCGCGCAGAGGTGGGGCGGGCGTACTTGGCGGCGACCATCTCGCCCTGTTCGGTGATGCGCAGCGCGCCGTGCACGGAGCCGGGTGGTTGGGCGAGGATGGCCTGGTAAGCGGGGCCGCCGCCCCGGCCCACCGTGCCGCCCCGGCCGTGGAACAGGCGCAGCCGCACGCCAGCGCGCTGGGCCGCGGCCACCAGCGCCGCTTGGGCGCGGTACAGCTCCCACTGCGAGGTGAGGTAGCCGCCGTCCTTGTTCGAGTCGGAGTAGCCGATCATCACCTCCTGCCACCCGCCCCGGCTGGCGACCAACTCGGCGTAGCGCGGGTGGGTGAGCATGTCGGTCAGGGTCGCGTCGGCGCGGCGCAGGTCGCCGATCGTCTCGAACAGGGGCACGATGTCGAGCGCGGCGGTGGCCAGCACCTCGGCGTCGGTGCGCACCAGGCCCACCTGCTTGCACAGTACGGCGACCTCGAGCACGTCGCTCAGCGACTCGGCCATCGAGATCACGTAGTGGGGGATGACCGCGGGGCCGACACGGGCGTGCGCTGCTGCGGCTTCAGCGAGCACGGCCAGCTCGCCGGCGGCCAACTCGGAGTAGGTCGCAAACGGCGTGACCAACAGGCGCGCCCCGTCGAGTTCGGCGGTGAGCAGGGCGACGCGTTCGGCCTCGTCCAGGTCGAGGTACCGGTCGGTGACCCCGGCGGCGGCGAACAGTTCGGCGACGACGGTGCCGTGCACCTCGGAGTTCTGGCGCAGGTCGAGCCCGCACAGGTGTGCTCCGAACGCCAGCAGGCCGCGCTGCACGGGTGCCACCCGAGCAGCTGCCAGCGCGCCCGCGCCGTGCGTGCCCAACGACTCGGCGACCACCGCCAGGTCGGCCGCCGCAGCGGCGACGTCGGGGTAGCGCGCGAGGCGGGCGTGCGGGGGTGGGCCAGGTACAGGCCCCTCGCCGGGGTCGAGCACCTGCTCGGCGAGTGCCCATAGGCGCGCGTGCACGCCGCGCAGCACCCGTCGGTACGGCTCGTCGGCCCGGAACGGCGAGTCGTCGCCCGACACCTCGGCGAGCGCGAGCAGAGCCGCCGTGGGCGTGGCCAGCCGGGCCGACACGGAGATCGCGCGTGACAGCGCGTGGAGCGCGACGAGATGGTGACCGAGCGCCTCACGTGCCTGCGACTCGACGGCCAGGCGCAGCACCGGGGCGGTCACGTTCGGGTTACCGTCACGATCTCCGCCGATCCACGAACCCATCGCCAACGGCCGTGCCCCGATCGTTACGTGCCCGTAGCGCTCGCCGGCGAGCGCGTCGAGGTCGGCCAGCAGCTCGGGGACCACGGCGAAGATGCTCGACCGGTAGTAGCGCAGGGCCTCGTTGATCTCGTCGCCCACCCGCAGCTTCGACAGCCGCACCATCGCGGTCTGCCACAGGGTGAGCACCTCCAGCCGCAGCTCGGCGTCGAGCTCGGTCAGCTCCGACGGGCTGCCGGCGGCCCGGTGTCGGCTGGACAGCAGCGCGGCCACCCGGTCGACGTGATCGAGCACGGTCTGGCGGCGGACTTCGGTGGGGTGAGCGGTGACGACAGGGCTCACGTACAGGTCGGCGAGCTCGGCGCGGACGCGATCGGCGGGGACGCCGGCCGCGGCGAGGTGTTCGAACGTGGCGACCAGCGTGCCGTCGTGAGCGGTGCCCGTGCTGCGGTCGCGGTGGTGTCGCCGGCGGCGTTCGTTGTGCACGTCCTCGGCGGTGTTGGCCAGCAGCGACAGCCACCCGAACGCGCGGATCAGGTGCAACTGTTGGTCGGCGTCGGTGCCGTCGAGCACTGGGGCGAGCGCGTCGAGCGGGGCGCGGCCGTCGCGGCGCTCGGCGACCGCGATCTGGCGGACGCGTTCGATCAGGTCGAACGTCGCCTCGCCGGCCTGCTCGCGGATGACATCGCCGAGCAACCGACCGAGCAGGCGGATGTCGGCGCTGTCGGTGTCGGGCGGTTCGTTGCCCGGGGCGTCGGTGGGCACGTCAGGTTCCGGTGAGCGCAGCGACGACCGGGGCGAACGCTTCCAGCTCGGCCTGGCCGACGAGGACGTAGCTGAACCCCCAGCGCTCGCGCCGGGCGAGCAGGTCGTCGATCAGCTTGGCGGGCGGGCCCACCAGCGCGAACGGCGACTCGGTGATCATCTCCGGTGGTTGGTTGGCCATCTGGGCGATGAAGTCGGTCGCCCCGGCGACATCGTCGGTGATCGCGTTGAGGAACACCCGCACGTTGAGTTCGATCGCATCGAGGCGCCCCGCCTCGGCGGCCGCGGCGGTGACCCACTCGAGCTTCTGATCGACCGCTTCGGCCGACATCGAGTTGATGACGGCGGCGTCGACCTTGCCGGTGCGCAGATCGCCGTTGATGCCGACGATGTCGGCATGCCGGGCGGCGAAGCGGAGCACACGCGGCGCTCCGCCGCCGATCAGCACGGGTGGGAGCTGCTGGACTGGCTTGGGCAGCCCGTTGTAATCGGTGATCGTGTAGTGCTCGCCGGCGAACGAGAACGGCTCGTTGCCGAGCGCCCCTTTGATCACGGCGAGGCCCTCGATGAACCGGCTGACGCGCACACCGGGCGGGTCGTAGGGGATTCCCGAGGCCACGTAGTCGCTCTCCATCCAGCCCGCGCCCAGGCCGATCTCGACGCGGCCTTCCGACAGCACGTCCATCGTGGCCAGTTCCTTGGCCATCACGACCGGGTGCTTGTAGTCGTTGTCGAACACGAGCGCACCGAGCCGCAAGGTGGTGGTGGCGTCGGCCGCGCACTGGAGGGCCGGTACGGGGGCGAATTGGTCGTCGAAGTGGTCGGGCATCGTCAATGTGGCGTACCCGAGTGCTTCGGCCCGGCGGGCGACGTCGACCAGGTCGTTGCGGGTGGTGTTCGGCTTGGCCTGGATGCCGAACCGGAACGGGCGGTCGCGGGGGAGTCGGCCGGGGGGAGTGGGCGCGGTGGGGTCGGCGGCGGTCACGTCCCGCACGGTAGTGCGCATGCCCGGCGCAGGCGGCCGGTCGTGCGTAAGGTCGGCAGTGGATGAATCGGCTCGTACGATCGGCGTCGAAGTTGGGCTCGGTGGCCCGGCTGGGGCTGGTGGTGTTGGCTGCGGCATTGCTGCTCACGGCCACCACGGCGGCGGTGGCGCCGCGTATCTGGCGGATCGCCAACGCCCACGACGAGACGCCGGTCGAGCTGCCCCCGTTCGCCGAACTGTCCGAGCGCACGTACGTGTACGACGCGGTGGGCCAGGAGATCGCCGTCTACGAGGTGCAGAACACCCAGCCGATCGACCTCGACGACGTGCCCGAGCACGTGATCGCCGCGTTCTTGGCGGTGGAGGACAACGAGTTCTGGGGCCATCACGGCGTGAACGTGCGCTCGCTGTTCCGGGCGGTGCTGTCGAACTTCGCCACCGAGGGCCCCATCCAGGGCGCCTCGACGATCACGATGCAGGTCGTCAAGAACGACTACATGGCCGGGTTCGAGCGCGACGGGCGCTACAAGCTGCTTCAGATCGTGTACGCGGTGCGGCTGGAGAAAGAGCGGTCGAAGGCCGAGATCCTCGAGCGGTACCTCAACACGGTGTTCTTCGGGCAGAACTCGTACGGCATCGGGGCCGCGGCCGAGACGTATTTCGGCAAGCCGGTACCCGACCTGACGTTCGTCGAGGCCTCGTTCCTCGCCGGGTTGGTGCAGGCGCCGTCGACGTACGACCCGATCACCAGCCCCGAGCGCAGCCGCGGCCGGTTCACCCAGGTACTCGACCGGCTCGAGTCGGAGGGGCACTTCACCGAAGAGGAACGCGCCGACATCGACGACACGTTCGTGCTCCCCGAGCGGGTGCGGCGGCGCCCCGAGACCGAGGTGGTGCGCACCTACTACACCGAGGCGTTGCGCGACTACCTGCTCAACCGGTCCGACATCCTCGGGGCCACGTACGAGGAGCGCTACACACGGCTACACCGCGGCGGGTTGCGCATCCACACCACGCTCGACCCGGCCATCCAGGCCCAGGCCGAAGAGGCCCGCAACCAGCTGCCGGGCAACCTGGTGGGCATCGACGCGGCGATCACGTCGCTCGACACGCGCACCGGGGCGATCCGGGCGATGGTGGGCGGGCAGGGGTTCATCCCCGGCGAGCGCGAGGTCAACCTGGCGCTGGCCCCCAGCCAGACCGGGTCGAGCATCAAGATGTTCATCCTCGCCGCCGCGCTCCAGGCCGGGGCGACGCCGAACGACCTGATCAACGCCCTCCACCCGTGCGTGCTGCCCAACCCGGGCGACCCCCGCGAGCCGACGTTCACTACCCGCGGCGGGGTCAGTGGCGCGGCCAACGACACGGTGCGCGCGATCACGGTGCGTTCGATCAACTGCGGGTTCCTGCGGTTGGCTCAGGTGGTCGGGCTCAACCGGATGGTCGACACGGTGTACCGGATGGCCGCCAACCCGTATCTCGACCGCCGCAGCGAGTCGGCCGACCCGCTGCAGCGGATCATGCCGTACCCCTCGTTCGCCACGGGGGCCAACGAGTTGAGCACGCTCGACATGGCGGCCGGCATCCAGACGATCGCCAACGAGGGCGTGCACATGCGGCCCTACTACGTCGACTACATCGACAACGTGCGTGGCGAGCGCGTGTACACGCATCACGATCCGGGCGAGCAGGTGCTGTCGCGCGAGGCCGCGCTGACGACCATCGACGTGATGAAGGGCGTGCTGACGGGCGGCACCGCCCGCCGCGAGTTGGCCGACTTCGCGTCGCGGCGCCCCGCGTTCGGCAAGACCGGCACGCAGATGAGCAACTGGACCGCCTACTTCGTGGGCGCGACACCGTCGCTGTCGACGGCGGTGCTCGTGCGCGACCCCGACCGCTACACGTCGATGTCGAACATCCCCGAGTTCCTCGCGGCCGGCGTCGGGAACGTGCAGGGTGGCACGTTCCCGGCCCGCATCTGGGGGGCGTTCATGGAGAACGTCGGGTTGGAACAAGGTGTGGCCGACTGGCCGGCGCCGCCCGCCCCCAGCCGTGGGCCGGCGCGCCTGTACCTACCCGGCAACGAGTGCCTGTTCGAGATCATCGGCTACACGCCGGCCAGCACCGTGCCGCCCGACGCCGGCCCGGCAGGCTTCGCTCAGCCGCGCGCAGCGCCACCCGAAGAGCCGCCGCCCACCGCCGAGCCACCCGCCGGCGAGCCTGCCCCGCCCGATACGCCGCCGCCCCCCACCGCCCCACCGACGCCGATCTACGGCCCGGTGCCAAGCGGTACGACCATCCCGCCCGATGTGCTCGACCCGAACGCCCCGTTGCCGTCAGTCGCCCCCAGCGCGGTCGTGCTCGGCTGCCCGCCGGGGTAGCGCGTGGCATGGCGTGTCGAGCGCGGGCACAGCCCGCGCCGGTGCTCGGCCGCGTCAGCCCGGGATCGAGCGGGGGAGGTGATCGTCGCGGCCCGAGAGCAGTGCCCAACCCGCGCCGTCGGGAACGTAGGTGCCCTGCGGGGTGGTGGTGTCGGGCCGGTAGGCGAAGGTGACCAGGTCGTAGCCGATGCTGGCCGACGGTCGGGCGGTCACCAGCCCGTAGTTCGCGTGGCTCCACACCCGCTCGACCGTCCAGGCTTTGTCGGTGTCGTCGGGGAACATGGCATGCGCATCGGCCTCGACGCCAGCAGCCCAGGCCGCCAACGCTGCTTCCGTGGGTGGCTCGCTCGGTGCGGCCGATCCGGTCTCGCTACCGAGCGCCTCCTTCCCTGCTGCAACGGCCTGGTCGAGCGCCTGCTTCGCCTTGTCGAGCCAACCCATCGGGTCGACCCTACTCGACGCCCGCGGGCCGATCCGCGGGGTCGATCCGCGAGCCGCTGCCAAGCGGCACTACCATCCCGCCAGATGTGCTCGACCCGAACGCCCCGTTGCCGTCGGTCGCTCCCCGCGCGGTCGTGCTCGATTGCCCGCCGAGGTGCGTGGTGACGCACCCGCTGCTGGCGCTCCAGGCGGCCGACACGCGCGCCGACCAGTTGACGCACCGGCGTAACCATTTGCCGGAGCAAGCCGATGTCGATGCCGCCCAGGCCGCCGTGGTGGGGTGGGAGCGCGAGGTTGCCGCCCGCCAGGCACGGGTTGCCGAACTGAACGCCGAGATCGAGGCGGAGGAAGCGCGTGCGCACGCGATCGACGGTCAGCGTGAACGGTTGTCGAAGCAGCTCAGGACCGTGATGGCGATCCGCGAGGCCGAGGCCCTGCAACACGAGCTGGCCACGCTGGCCGACGAGCGCAACGCCCTCGACGACGCCGAGCTCGAAGCGCTCGAAGCGCAGTCCGCGATCGACGACGAGTTGGCCGCGCTGGCGGGTGACGAGGCCGGCCTGCGGGCCACGTTGGCGGCCACCGAGGAGGTCCGCGACGCGGCCGCGGCCGAGATCACCGCCGAACTCGACGAGCTGGCTGCCGGTCGCGACGTGCTGCGGGGTGCCGTCGACCCGGTGTTGTTGGGTCGTTACGACAGCCTGCGGCCACAGCTCGGGGGAGTGGCGGCGGCCGCGCTCGAACATGGCACGCGGTGCACTGGGTGCCACCTCGACCTCACCGCCGGGGAACTCGACGGCGTGCGCGCCGCGGCAGCCGCGTCGGCGGGCGTCACCGAGTGCCCGAACTGCGGGCGCATGCTCGTCGTCGGCTGAGCCGGGTCCTAAGTCGGGCGATGCTGTTCTGGTTCCTCGCCACGTCGGTGTTCACGGTGTTCTTCGTGTTCCGCAGCCCGGCGTTCGACTACCGCCCGCTGATGGTCGGGTCGCTGATCCCGCTGGCCGGCTTGGTCGCGGGAATGAAGGTGCTTCACTCGATGGTGTTCGCGGTGGCGTTCCTGGCGGTGGTGATGCTGGCCACGATCGGCCACCGGCTGGTGCGGCGGCGCCTGCTCGGGCTGCCGGTCGGGCTGATGCTGCACCTCGTGTTCACCGGTGCGTGGACGAACGACAAGTTGTTCGGGTGGCCGCTGTTCGGTTGGGACATCGGCGACGCGACGCACCCCGTCGTCGCTCGCGGTTGGTGGAACGTGCCGCTCGAGGTGGCAGGGCTGGTGGGGTGTTACGTCATCGCCCGCCGGATCGACTGGCGTAGCGGTCGGATCGCCAGCCTGCCATGATGACGGGGTGAGTACTTCCGACATGAGTCACGCTGGCGACATGGGCCACGCCGGCGCGGCCGGCGAGTTTGCCGTCCCGCACGCTCGGCAACTCTCGGGTGTGCAGGAAAGCCAGTTCCTTCTCGGTATCTCGTTCAGCGACGGGTTCCGGGCCCAAGAGTTCCTGACGGCGATGACCCGCCTCAGCAGCCTCGGCTCGATCCGCCTGCGCGACGCGGTGGTGCTGGCGAAGGACGAGGCGGGCGACGTGCGCGTGCGCGAGACGATCGACCCACAGCCCGGCAGGTCGGCGATGTCGGGGGCCGTGTGGAGCGGGCTGCTCGGCCTGCTCGTGGGTGGCCCGGTCGGCTGGCTGGCCGGCATCGCGGTCGGTGGCAGCGTGGGCGCGGTCACCGCCAAGGTGATCGACCTCGGGGTGCCCGACGAGTGGGTCGACTGGTTCCGTGTGGCGGTGCGTGAGGGTACGACGACCGTCGTGGTGCTCGCCGAAGAGGTCGACCTGTCGGCGCTGCAAGACGAGGTACGCCGCTTCGCCGGGGCCGAGCTGGTGCACAGCACTCTGCCCACCTACGTGATCGACGAACTCGAAACCGCCCTAGAAGACGGCTGACCGCCCACCCCACCCCACGGTGGTCGAGTGCCGGGCTCTGCCCGGCGTATCGAGACCATCGGTGCGCGAACGGCGACTTGACGACTTCTTCACGAACATATGTTTGCAATTCACTTGCTGGTCTGGTACGTTGTGATTGGCCGGTTTCCCCGATTAGTCCCAGTTCGCTTGGAGAGATCGGAACTTCGATGGGCGCTACCAGCACCGTCGACAACTCAGTCCTCGCTGCCGATCAGGCATGGTCAGCAGTGGTCGACGCCGACCCGGCGTGCCTCGACCGCGACGAGTTGGCCGAGCTCTCCGGGTATGCCCGCAAGGTCCGCGGGTTCCTCGATGCGCTCGACGTGCGGATCGCCCGGCGGGGCCGTCAACTCGCCGCCCAGGGCGGGGCCGACACGTTCGGGTTGTTCCTCGGCGGTGGCGGGCGCGGCTCGCAGCAGGCCCACAACAACGAACGTCGCGAAGAACTCTGCGCTGAACTGCCCGGCCTGGAAGACGCCCTGTCGGCGGGCGACGTGTCGTCCGAGCACCTCGACAGGCTCGCCCGGCTGACCAAGAACCTCACCGACGACGAGCGCGCCGACCTGCGCGACCGCGCCGGCGAACTGCTCGACCACGCCAAGGGCGAATATGTCGAACGGTTCGAGAAGAACGCCAAGAACATCATCGAACAGATCCGCAGCGAGCACCGCCCCGACGCCGACCTCGACGAGCTCAACCGGCAACGCCGCGACTCCAACGTCAGTACCTGGGTCGACAAGACCTCAGGGATGCACAAGACCCTGATCGAGCTCGACCCGGTCCGGAACGACGACTGGAAGCGCAACTACGACGCTTGGATTACCCACCTCAAGCAGCAACCCAGCGCGAAGGACCAGACCTGGCAGCAGCTCAAGGTCGACGCGTTCCTACGAGCCGTGCAGGGCCCACCCGCGCCGGGGGTACCCGAGCGCGCGGCGACGGTTCGGGTGCCCAAGGTGATCGTGTTGATCGACCTGCAGACCCTGATGTCGGGTCGCCACCCGGGCACGATTGCCGAGACGTCGAACGGTACCCCGGTCCCGGTTGCGGTGATCCGCCAGATGCTGTGCGACGCCGACATCGTGCCCGCCGTGTTGGGCGGTCATGGCGAAGTTCTCGACCTCGGCCGCACCCGCCGCCTCGCCAGCCCCGCCCAACGCGACGCCTTGCGGGCGATGTACTCGACGTGCGCCAAGCCCGAGTGCGACGTGCCGTTCGACGACTGCAAGATCCACCACCCCCACATGTGGGACCACGGCGGCCTGACCGACCTCGGCAACCTGGCCCCGGTCTGCGATCGCTGCCACACCGACATCCACGAACACGGCTGGCACCTGTCGGTCGACAAGCACCAGACCATGACCTGGACCCGGCCCGACGGCACCACCCACTACCACGGCCCCGCCCCCAACCGCTCCGGCCCCTGAGCCATCGGCCGTGCTGCTACGGTCCGCGGTGCCGGGTTCTGAGCGAATCGAGGGGGTTCGAGATGGCCGTGCTAGTGATCTTCCTGTTGGCCGCGCTGATCTTCGGGATCGGTGGCGTGATCAAGGGCATGTTGTGGGCAATCCTGATCGGCGCGGCGCTGTTGGTCATCGGCGCCGTGACGGGCTGGCGAGCGTTGAGCAAGCGCGTGTAGCCGTCACGCAGGGCCGCCCGGAATTGTCTAACCCCCGCTGCCTCAACCCCGGGGGAAGGGGAGGCAGCGGGGGTTGACGACCAACCTAACGACAAGGCGACCCCATGTCGACGTGTCGTTGGTCACGTCACTCTCAGCTCCGCGGCGGGGCGATCCGTCAGGTGCTGCCCCGGCCGTACTTGCGGTGGGCGTTCTGCTTCGAGGTGCGTAGGGCGACGCCGATCATCGTCCACGAGTCGCCCGCGGCCCGGGCCTCGTCGACGGCGGTCTGTAGGTCCCGTTCGGCAGCTTCGAGTGCCCGACGGGCGTGGGCGATCTTGCAGACGTGGCGGGCGTCACGCATTGCTGCGGGGTCAATCGAGGCGATGAAGTCGTCGGCATCGTCACGGGTCTGGGTCTTGGGCATGTTGGTCACCTCACAGCTCGCGCTGAAACTTCTGACAGACCTGCTGTGGTGGCGATGGTGAGCGGGTCTGTAAGCGGGACACGATTCAGGCCAATTCTCTGACCTGCAGCGATGCCGCGAATTGGCTTCTGACCTGGCGTTTCGCGTGTTGGTTGATGACGGTCGATAACGGGCACTAGTGGTGCTTCCGCGTCACGTCCGCGTCACGACCCGTCAGGTCTACTCGTTTGCACGATGCCTAGCGGAAGCGTCATGACGCCGGTGTTGAGCGGACGCGATCCGTCGGTCCTCCGGACGTCGGGTGGTTCCGTTGGCAACCAGACCCCGTCGAGCTGCCCGCCGAGGAGCCGCCGGCGGCCGACCTCCCAGGTGGTCTGCAACAGCGTTGCCGCCACCATCGCGTCCACCCACATCACCTCAACATCGACCCACCGCCGGCGACGATGCCACGCTCGTAGGTCATCGTGTCGTGTGTGTACGAGGTGCTCGAGCGTCGGCCCAGACAGCACGTTGAGCGTGGCCTGATCCTGCGTCATGCCCACGTTGAGGTCCATGTTCGCGGCGCGCACGGCCAGCCCGTGTTTGGCTGCGTTGTACAGATCCCGCGAATCGAGCACCTCGGTGGCGAGGTGAACCAACCAGGCGTCGAGTGCGGACGCGAATGAGTGGCGCCTTGCCTGCTCATCCTCGCTGTAGTCGCCTTCGATCGGCCCGGCGAGGCATTGGAAGATCGTCGTGCGTCGTCCGCTTGGGTCCATGGTCAACAGCCGTTCGGTGTCCTGCCACAAGCTCTTCAGCGTAAGGCTGGCACATGCGAGCCAAGGGCAGCGTGAGCGGCCCCGCTCGGCGTGAAGACCGATGAGGAGCGACTCGATCGCGTGCTGCCTGACGACTGCCGACTCGGTCGCCACGAACGTCCGCAGCTCATCCTCCGCGAGCTCGGTGCTGGCGACGTGGTCAGGGGGCACCGAGATTCCGAGCCCCGCACGATTGAAGCCGGCCGTGAGCCGCTCGCCGTGCTCGGGCAGCCGGGCCGCGAGGGAGACGAGGCTGTCGAGTCGCTGACGAAGGTAGGGGAGTGGGGACTGCCGAAAGTACTCCTCGTTCAGCCGGTCGATCTGGCTGTCATCTTCGATCTCAAAGTGCCGGCTCACTTGGTGACGGTCTCGTCGGGACGTTGCGCCGAGGTCGCCCTGTCGTAGGCGAAGCGGGCGAAGAGTTCGCCGAGTTCCATACCGAGGTTCCAGAGCTCTTGTCTGTTCTCGACGAGCTCGGCGATCGTGACTCTCCGGCATCGTCGGTCGAACGGCGCTACAACGTAAGTCGGCTCCACGTCCAGCGTGAGGGCATCGGGGTCTGTCCTGAGGACGCTGTGCGCGATCGCGTTTCGCAACTCGTTCAGTTCTCTGCACCGCGCTAGCCGAGGCTTTGCGTCAGCCAGGCCGTGGTCCTTTGCGAAGCGCTCGAGAGCGGATCTGGTCTGCTCGAAGGTGAGGCCAGCGATTCCGTACCGGAGAAGCCGATCATGGGACTCGGCGACGGTGACCTCGGGGAGGATGCAGCGAGCGAGCGCTTGCCTCAGATCTTCGTCGAGCCGAACGTGCGCCACCAGGAAGGCTCCGACCGCGCCGTTGAGTTTCTCGGCCCAGGTGACGTTTGCGACCCACCTGTCGCGGACCTCGTCCCAAGTTGGCTCGCTCATCGACGGCCGGCCGCCCAAGCAAGGACATCGGCCCGAAGCCACAGCACGCACCGACCTCGTTCGACGAACGGTTTCGGGAAGTCGGCGTACCGGCTGCGGTAGACGCTCACGGCGTTGCGGTTCTCTTGGCCGATGACCGCGGCCACCTCGGCGGAGTCGATCAGGTCGTCAGGCTCGATCTCGGGCATGCCAAAGATCGTAGTTGACGATTCACAACATCTGTGCCAAAGTGTTGTCTATTCACAACAAGGTGACCCCGGCGGTGTTGGAAGCACCCCGGGGTCTGGCTCAGAACCACATGGAGGTTCCGAACATGAACACCGTATCCACTGACGTCTCGACGACGATCGATCTCGCTCCGCTGTTGGCGTTGCGTGTCGAGGTCGACGAGATGGCCCAGCGCTTGTCGGGCGGCGAGAAGCCGGCTGAGGCCGAGTACCTCGAACTGGAGCAACGCTGCACGGCTGCCGAGAGTGTGTTTCGGGTGTTGCTGCTGGCGGCGATCGGCGACAACGCCGAGGGTTACCGGGGCGTCGATGACCACCTGCACGAGGTCGCGGCCCTGATCACCGGCTCATTGCCGCTCGACACGCTCGCCGAAGAGGTGTACAGCGTGGAGCGTGGCGACCGGTCGCTGTTGCACTCCTTGCGCCTCGTTCACGAGCAGCAGGGCTACGACCAGGCGGGCTTGCGGGCCCTGTTGGACGAGTTCGGTGACGAGTTGTCGCCTGAGGGCCGTGCGGCGTGTGAGGCGTTCATCGCCGGGGTCGCGGCGTGAGGACGGAGTCCGATGACCTCGGCGTCATCATTACCGACGTCACGGCGCTGAGTGACCTCCTGTGCGAGAAGCGTCGGGCGCGGCGGATCGCTCGTGGTTTGCCGGCGGACCCTCCGCCCATCGATTACGACCAGGTTCGGGCCGAGGCGGCGGTGCTGCGGGCCGAGAACGACCTGCGTGAGGCGCGGGCGATTCTGGCCGCGACCCGGAGGGGCCGGGCATGAGCGCCGTCGGCGACGTCTCAGGTGGCACAGGTGTGCCACCCGGCGTGGGCGAGGGAGTGACGATTGCTGGCCTGTGGGCGCTGGTGGACGAGTTGAACGCGATCAACAGCCGACGTCGCATTGCGCTCGCGCAACTCAGGGTCCAGTACGAGGGGGCGTCAGCGCTTGGCCTGATCGAAGGGGGGGCGTCGTGAGCGGCGCCGTTATTCCCGATTTCGGGAATAACGGACAGGTATCTGTTGTCGGAGATCGTGTCGCTATTTACGAATCCGTAAATAGCGAGGGTCCGGACCGGTCGTTGAGGCCTGGCCTGATCGGCGAGGTGTGGTGTGACTTGTTCCTCGAGGACTGCAAGGCCAAGGGCGCTCTCCATCGGGTCACGCAGCGGGCTCTACTGTTCGTCGAGCTTGGCCTGCCGGTGTCGCAGGTGCTCGACGCTCTCAAGGTCGACCAGGCGGGCTGGGAGGCCCGTGTGGCGGCATACGAGGCGTGGCGGGCTGAGAACCGGGCTGCTGCGGATCGGGTCGAGCAGAACAAGCGGGCGGTGGCGTGATGGATGCCACGGACCGCGAGTGGGCGCTCAGCCAGGTCGATCTTGACGTGATGAACGAGGCGACCGATCAGATCGTTCGCTCGATCGGCGTGATCGGCGGCATGTTCCACGAGGGCACCTGCGACGCGCTCACCGGCGTGGTCGACGAGTTCCGGACCACCGATCTGGCCCCCGATGGCGGCGGTGTGCAGCACGCCAGGGACGTCTTGAGGGCTGTCCAGCGGTGCGAACGGCTGATCGGGGCGGTCATCGCCCAACACATCGGCGGTCCGGCGTCAGAGCGCGCCGGGGCGCACGCGCGGGCGGCGATCCGCCTGCTGTGCGGGTCGTCCGATCTCGCCCCGACGCTCGACTACCTCGACGTTGACCTGGTCCGCCAAGCGAGCACGTCATGAAGCCGGCAGAGGCTGAGCCGGACATCGCGCCCCTCCTGGCGCTGCGTCCCGAGTGCGACGACCTGTACTCGCGGCTCATCGGGACTCGCTGGCCCGAAGAGTACGGGGACGAGTCCCTGAACTGCCATCCCAGGACGCTCTAACCCCGCTGCGCTCGACCGTGGGAGGGCGGGAGCGCAGCGGGGTCGGGGTTGGCGAACTACCCAGCGATGTTGGTTGCTAACCGGCGGTTGCTGTCCGGCGCGACGTGGTTAGCCGTCGTGTTGGTAGCCGGCGGCGACGTACACGACGCGGGCTTGGAGCTTGTCGACGAACCGGTCGTTGCGGATTGCTCGCCGGGCGAGCTTGCGGCATTCGGGGTCGGCGAGGATCTTCGGTAGAGCGGCGCGCATCTGTTTGGGGAGCGGGAAGCGGGGCATCGCGGCGATGTCGTTGACGATCTTGGTGAGCAGCAGGTCGGTGGGGTTCATGTGCGTCTACTCCCAGTGCTTCTCGCGGGCGCGTGCGGCCCATTGGTGGAGTTGGTCGGCGAGGAAGTCGGCTTGGTCGGGCGCGAGGCCGATGATGTCGCGTTCGTGGGTTGGCTGTTCTCGGGTCCAGCGCAGGAAGATCAGCACTCGGGGTTCGAGGGTGTTTGCGTGTTTGCCTTCGGCGACCTGCACGCCGACAGGCTCGTGGACGTGCTGCGGGTTGCTGTATCCGAATGCATCGCGGTCGGCGGTGCTCATGTGTCGGAACTGTAGGTAGGGGGTGTCACGCGAGCGCCGCGAACGCGTTGGCCCTTTGCCACATGGCGTCGACGTCGACGTCGCTGTGGATGTGCTGCTCGGCCACGGAGATGAGCGGCGCGTTTCTCCCGTTGTCTCCCCGGCGGCCTCCGTTGGCTATTGCCTGGCTTGCCCGTGTGTCGAGGAGCATCTGTTGGGCGGCTCGTTGGTTGACGACGTACTCGCCGGCTTGGAGGAGGGCGAACACTTCTTGGCCGGGTCGGCCTGGTACCCAGCCGCCGGTGTGGAAGCTGGGGATGCTGGGGATGTCGGGTGGGTTGATGGTGATGTCGGGGATCGAGATGCCTTTGCCCATGACCTTGAGGTCGGGGATCGGGATCGTGAATTCGAGGCCTCGGTTGACCTTGTCGATCACCCAGTTGATTGCCGTGCGGGCGGCTTCTTTGGCGGCTTTGGCGATGTTGCCGGCCAGGTCGCCGACGTAGTCGGCGGCGTTGGCGATGCCGTCGACGATGCCCTTGAGGATGCTCGACCCAATATCGGCTCCGGCGCTGACGAGGTCTTCGAGGAAGTCGAGTAGGCGGCCGGGGAGGCCTTCGACGAAGCCGACGACCTCGTCGATCGCGCTGCTGGCGGTGGACTTGATGCTGTCCCACACTTCGGAGGCCTTCGACTTGATCCCGTCCCACGCAGCAGAGGCACCGGCCTTGATCAGGTCCCAGCCGATCGCGAGTCCGTTGCGGAGCAGCACCATCGCGTCGGCGGCGACGGCTTTGATCGCCTCCCACACGCCGGAGAAGACGGTCTTGATGCCCTCCCACACGCCTTCCCAGTCACCACGGATCAGCGATGTGACCGTGTTGATCACACCGCGCACGATGTCCATGACGGACTGGATGACGGTCTTGATCGTCGCCCACCGGCTGGCGACGACCTCAGTGATCCGGTCGCCCCACTTCTCCCAGATCGCCTGAATCACAGCGACCGTCGTTTCGATGATGATCTTGACGGCCTCGATCACCCCAGCGATCGTCTCCTGGACCTTGGGCCAGTAGTCCTGCACGTAGGCGACCAGCGCCCGGACTTCGCCGGCGATCCACTGGAACACCTGCTGCGCGATCGGCCACGCGACGGTCTGCAACCAGGTCACGACCTGCTCGATCGCCGCCTGGATCTGTGGCCAGTGCTGCCGGAACGTCGTGACCACCCATTCGGCCGCCCGAGCGAGTGCGGGGAGGACGTTCGTCGTGACCCAGCCGAGCGCCTTGTCGACGACATCGCGGAACTTCTCGCTGTTCTGGTAGGCGTACACCAGGCCGGTGCCGATGGCGATCAGTAGCCCGACTGGGCTGGCGGTCTTGAGGATCTTGAAGGCCTTGATACCGAGATGCACCGACGTGGCGAGCGCCGCGACCGCGCCTACCGCTGGGACTGCGGCCTTGGCGAGCTTGGTGATCTGGTCGCGGTTGTCACGTATCCAGCCGACGAGTCGGCGGCCGTGGTCGACGACGTTGGTGATCGCCGGCACGAGCGTGCTCTCGAACCATCGGGCGGCTGACTGCACGGCTGGGATCAGCCAGGCGGCGAAGCCTTCGCCGGCGGTCTTGATGGTCGGGCTGAGCGCGGCGACGCGTTCGCGGATCGCGAGCAGGCCGCGTTGGGCGGGGCCGTTCTCGCCGAGCAGCGGCCCGACGAAGTTCTCACCGAGCGCCGAGATCGCGGTCTTGAGGTTCGAGAACGCGACCCTGGTGGTGGCGTCCTTGGCGGCATTGTTGAACTCCGTGATGGACCCGAACGCGTCGAGGAACGACTCGGCAGTCAGGCCGCCCGCGGACGCCATCTCGCGCATCTTCGACTCGGTCATGCCGAGTGCTTCGGCGACACGGCCGAGTGGGAGATCGCCCATACGGTTGAGCTCGGCGGCGGTGATCTTGCCCGCCCCAGCCGCCGCGATCATCACGTCGGCCATCTCCTGGAACGACCGGTTGCCGACCTTGCTCATGTCGGCGATCGTCGAGATGAACGCCGGAATGTTGGCCTGCTCGAACCCCTGAGCGAGGAACCGGCCGGCCAACGCGAAACCCTCGGGGTTCGTGATCGGGGTGCCTGACAACGCAGTGTCGATCGCGTTGGTGAGCTGGTCGATGTTGGACTGATCGAGACCCATCCGC
Source organism: Ilumatobacter sp. (assembly GCA_035556435.1). Lineage (GTDB taxonomy): Bacteria > Actinomycetota > Acidimicrobiia > Acidimicrobiales > Ilumatobacteraceae > Ilumatobacter. The sequence goes on from DATMEY010000028.1 coordinate 92,580, forward strand.
CGGAACGACACGATCGCGTCCTCCCGATCCAGGGCGCGCTTGAGGCCGCCCCACAAGCCGGCCGACACCGTCGCCCCGGCCGCTGCCATCCCGGCCAACAGGCCACGCTTGGCCCACTTCGTGACCTGACCACCGAACCGGTCCAGCCCACTGAGCGTGTCGGCGCTGAACGACGACAAGAACGACTTCGACGTCGCCTCGCCCGCGGTCCTGCCGGCGGCGGACATCGACGGCAACGTCTGTGCCTTCAGCGCCTTCTCGAACCCGCGGGCCGACGGGATGATGCTGAGGGTCGCGTAACCGACGTTGGGTCCACTCACGACGACGTTCCTTGCCTGTCAACTGCCATGGGGTTCTCACGATCTCGCGGGGTCTCGGTGAACAGGGATGCGTGCCGGCGGTCAGCCAGCAGTGGGGGTCAGCGCTGGAAGGCGAATCCTTCGGCGAGGACGTTGACCATGTCTTGGGTCGGGTTGCGGGGCCAGGCGAGTTCGACGAGGCGGTTCAGGTCGGTGTCGTCGGCCGGGTGGCGGTCGATCCACGTGTTGAGCGAGTCGACGTCGCGACGATCGAACGCGACCGACAGGGCGGCCTTGGCGAGCAGGTCGTCGCCGACCCGCCAGGCGTCGCGCATCAGGTCCGACATGGGCACGTCGATTGACGTCGCCCGGGCCCGGTCGAGGGCGTCGCGGTACGAGATCGCCTGGGTGATGCGTTCGCTGCCCGTGTACGCCGTCGGCGGGGTGAACAGGCGTTGCTCGAGCCGCTCCCGCTCGGCACGGTCAGCCGCGCGGTGTTCCTGCTCGAGTTCGGCGACCCTGGCGTTCGCTGTCTGGCGGATCTCGTTGACCAGTCGCGTCTTCGCCTCGGCCGTCAAGTCGTTGTTGGCGCGGACATCGTCGACCTTGCGGTCGGCCTCCTCGCGCACTTCGCGAGCCTTGTTGGCGGCAGTGCTGGTGGTCAGAGTGGGATCGAAGTGCATCAGCGGGTGTCCTTTCGTAGAAGGGTGAACGCCGACACGTCGTCCGGGTCGAACGTCCAGTGGCCGAGGTCGTCGACCTCGCCGGCCAGGCGGCCCTCGCGGGCCGCGAGCCGGATGCCGTGGGCGGTGATCCCAACAACGTCGGCGGCGTCTTGAGCGGTCATTGCCCGCTCAGCGTGCGACGACTTCCGCGGTCGTTGCGACCGCGCTTCCGCGCCGACGGAAGAACACCTGCTCAACGCCGGTGACGAGTCGACCCTGCTTCCGCGCTTGTTGCCGTACCGCTCGACATACACCCGCCCGACCGTCGTCAACGCCAGCAGTACCCGGTCGAGCTCGGCATCCTGACCGCGCAACTCGACCCGCCGCTGGTCGACACGGAACACGTTGAGCATCAACGCCGCCACTCGGGCCGGGACGACGACCGCGCCGTCGGAGTAGCCGTACTCGTTCACCAGTCCCTCGATGTGCGCGGCGGCGTCGGCTGCCTCGGCCGACGCGTGCCGACCCTCGGCGTCCACCCGATCTTGTTGCCCTTGGTCTGGTTGCATGACCGGTGTGCGAGCTGCACGTTGCCCCAGGCGAGCGGGTCGCCGCCACGGCTGACCGGCACGATCTCGTCGACCTCCGGGGCGCCGGGGTCGGTGTACGGGAGTGTCTTGTCGACCGGCTGGCCGCACAGAGCGCAGTGCGTGTAGTGGGCGAGGACTCGGGCGCGGAGTCGGCGGCGACGGTGGCCGTTGGCGTGGCGAGGGTTGACCTTGGTCACAAGTCCCCCCAACAGACCGGCGCGTCACCCAGCTCTCGACGGCGCTTGTCGAGTTCGGTGTGCCACTCCCGCGCGGCATCGCCGCCCGTCTCGAGGTCGCACGCCTCTCCGGCCGCTGCCAGGGCATCGAATGCTGCCTGCTGGGCTGCGACCCACTCGTGAACGGCTGCGCAGTGCCGGCACCGCAGAAGCGTCTCCAGGCCGCGTTCGACCCGGCGTGGCGCCAACGCCAGGCATGTCGGCATCGGAGCGAGATCTGCCAGGTCAGGCATCTCACCGGCAACGTCTGGACGCTTGCGCCTCACGACGCGCTCCGCATCCGGTAGGTGCCCCGGGTCGCGCGACGCTGCTGCGTCTCGGTGTCCTCGTCACCGACCGGCACGCCGAGCTGGGCGATCAGCCGGGCGAACACGATCCGCTGCTGACGCAACTCCGGCAACGCCGGGTGCACCCGCCGGCCCTGCGGCGAGGTGTCGAGCACCTCGTCGCTGTCGAGCGAGATCTGAAGCCGGTCGATCGCGTCGGCCGTCGAGCACGCCTGCCGAAGTAGCGCCAGTTCGTGCTCGGCCAAGTCGAACTCATCCGTGACCGCCGCCCACAAGGCTGAGCCGGCTGCTGCAAGGTTCTTCGGGGCCGTGGGGGTCTTGGGGGTGCTCTTGCTCATCTCAGGCCTCCTGAGGGGGGATTTATTTCAGATCGGAGGGAGGGATCGGCGCTAGGCCGAACGGGGGCCGCGAGGGGGGTCGAGGGGGACCCCCGCCAGGGGGTGGTCATCGCTCGCCCCTGGTTCGTTCGAGGCGACGGCGTGCCTTGCGGGCACGTGCGCTCATGCCGCCTCTGACGCCGTAGTCGAGGCCGGGCTCGGCGAGGGCTTCGTTGAGGCACTGTGTCCGGACTGGGCAGCGGCCGCACAGCTGCAGCGCCGCGGTGGTCGACTCACCGCGGGTCGGGAAGAACCACGCCGTCGGCTCGCCGACGCAGAGGGCCTCGGCATGCCAGTCCGGTGAGAGGCGGCCGAGCAGGGTGCGCCGGGCAACGGTGTCAGCCGGGATGACGATGTCAGCGGGGTCGCCGGCGAGTGGGTCGACCGCGCCGATGCGATAACCGGAGAGGTGGCGCGGGCTGGTCATGGTCCGGCCTCGATGCGGGTTGTGGCGCTGGGGCACCCCTTGGGGTGTGCTTCGCTATACACCCCCAACGTGTGCGTGACCTGGGGGTGTGTGTGCGGGTGTGTGCGTGAACGTGTGCGAGTCCTGGTAGTTGGTTCTTTCGGGGCGTGTGTGCGTGGATCGCGTGCGAAGCCGGGTTCGGAACGTGTGCGTGAACGTGTGCGAGCCGGGTTCACGGGGTGAACTCCGGGGTTGGAAGCGAGGTTCGGCGCCACCTGATCGCGGCGTTCAAGACGTTGTCGGCCATCGTTTCGCCGGCGGCGCTCAGTGCTTGGCGGACTTTGCGGCGGCCGTGGTCGACTGGGATGCCGAGCCGGTCGAGGACGTCGGAGGCTTCGCGTGTGCCGGCGGGCCAGGCTTGTGCGGTGGGCCGGTAGCGGACCGGTGAGGAGCCGTCGAGGCCGTCGACCACGTAGACCTGTTCGAGCGGGTAGGCGGCCGTGCGTCGTGCGCCGTCGTGGATCTTCAGCCTGAGGCCGTTGTCGGTGCGGGTGGCGCCGTAGACGGCGTCGGGCTTGTCGACCTTCACGGACGACCCGCGCGGCCCCAACGAGGCGTCCTTGCCTAAGTTGTCGCCGGTCAGCACAGCGATGCCGGCGCGCTTGAGTGGGGCGATCGTGAAGTCGTAGAACGCCCGCCACGTGGTGTCGTCCTTCTCGGCTCCGCTGACCGCGCCGTTGATCCCGTCGATGACCACCACCTGCGCGTCGAGCTGGCTCGCAGCGGCGGTGAGGGCGTTGCCGCCTTCGATCGTGTCGAGGCGTGGTGGTAGGTCGGTGGCGTGCCAGTTGGTGGCGATCGCGACCGGGTCGTGGCCGAGCTCGGTGAGGCGTTCGGCGAGGTCGAACCGGCCCATCTCGGCGTCGACGTAGACGACGGTGACGGGATCGATGCGGTGCCGGGTGAACGGGTCGTGGCCGAGACTGATCTCTGTCGTGACGAACATCAGGAACGTCGACTTGCCGACCTTTGCCTTGGCCGCGAACGCAGCCCAGCGCCCGGGGATCACGACGCCCTCGACGATCTCGTCGGGTCGGTCGTGCAGCGTCGCCCAGTCGATCAGTTCGAGCGACACGTGCTTGACGTCGGCGGTCCCGTTGGTGTGCCGGCGCCGCGCGAACACCCGGTCCAGATGGTCGACGGGTGGGCCGTCGGCGAGCAGCGAGTCGAGGTACGCGGGATCGGCGACGTCAGGCTGCATGTCGCTCTCCCAACGCCCGGTCCCACGCTCGATGGGCCTCGCTGGCAGTGATGATCCCCGCTTCCGCAGCGGTGACCATCCGCTCGGCCCACGCCTCCAACGCAGCAGGCCGCCGGGCGTCATCGATGTCGCAGTCGGGCGGCGTCAGCACCCTGGAGGCCTGCCAGACCGCCAGCTTCTCGCGGATGACTTCGCAGTACGCACACCGCGATCCGACGAGCACCACCGCGCCCGCCCCACACGCCGGGCACTCGCACTCGGCGTAACCCGGGCCGTGATCGGGTCGCAGGCAGCCGGTCTGAATCCAGCGTCCGCGCAGCGACCACACCGACGGGTCGAACGACCGCAGGATCTCCGACGCGTGCGTCGTGCAGTAGCCGCGCGTGCCGAGGTTCAACACGCCGGCCGCTCCGCACGTCGAGCATGGCCACAACTCGGCGCTCATGTCGGCACCTCAGGTTCGGCGGTGAGCCACGTCCACGCTGCGTCGCTCAATTCGCCGTCTGGAGCGAGCTGGGACCCGAAGGCCTCAGCTACACCGATCGCCGGAGCATCAGCCGCGAGGGCCGTGCAGCCGATCCATGTGGCGGCGAGGTGCCAGTAGTCGACCTCGACGACGTCGGGCCACGCCTCGTGGAACAGGCCGTGCAGGTCGGCTGCGCTGGTCTCGCCGGCGGGGTCGTTGGCGTGTGTGATCGCGACCGCGAAGATCAGCGTCAGGTCGCGCACGTGGTCACGCGTCTGGATCGGTGACGGGCTCGCCTCGCACAACGCGTCGATCGCGGTGACGCCGCGGGCCATCATCGTTGCCCAGATCGCCAACTGGTCTTCGGTGAGATCGTTCTCCGGATCTGCCCGCTGGATCTCGTCGTCCGCAGTCTCCACGCTGGGGGAACGCTCGACGCCCAGGCGGGTCGAGGCGGAAGTACGGGCTTCTTTGTAGGCGATCCAGAACGTCGGGCGCTCGCTGTCCACGTAGGTGGACACGGCCTTGAGGAAGTAGCCGACGCTCGACTTGTTGGTGCCGCACTCGTCGGCGATCCGGCGCACGCTCCAGCCGCGCTGGTGGAGCTCGGCGTACCGCTCGGCTTCGAGCCAGCGAGCATCCGACGCGTTGGCCTCCGACGACTCCGCTTGGGATCGCGCCGCCTTGGCCTCGGCAACGATCTGCTCGTCGGCGACGTGCGTGACGATCACCGCGGGGATCGGTTCCCCGAACAGGCTGGTGCTCATGAGGCCACCGCCAGCAGGTCGACCAGCACCTCGTCGAGTGCGCCCGTGATCGAGATAGGACAGCGCCAGGTGCAGCCCTCGGGCCTGGAGCAGCTCAGCGGGCAGAAGGTCGGGTCGTTGACGGTGGCCGTACTGTGGGTGCTGATCCAGTCGTCCCCACGCTGATCGTCTGAGCCGCCCACCGTTCGACCCGGTGGGCGGACTCGCGTCTCGGGTGACATCAGGCAGTTCTGACGAGCTTCTCGTCGGCCCACGCGCGCACCTCAACCATGTCGTACCGGCGATGGCGGCCGATCTTGCGATAGGGAGGCCCGGTCCGGCGTGTAGCCCAGTAGTTGAGGGTCGCGACGGAAACCCCGAGAAGTTCGGCGACCTGCTCTGACGTTACGAACGCTTCCATCTGTCCTTCTCCAGTTCCGAGAACGGCGCTGCTGTCGTTCTCTGATTCGGAAGGTACACACAATCTCCACAGGGTTCAATCACTGTGGTACTGTTCTCCAATATGGAGAACAGTCAGTCGTCAGCATCGGGTGCCGTGGCGGCCAACGTCCGTCGGCTGAGGTCCGAGCAGGGCTGGTCGCTGGCCGACCTGTCGGAGGCGCTTGAGGCTGTTGGCCATCCAATGTCCATCAAGGTTCTGAGCAAGATGGAGACCGGCGAGCGGGGCATCGGCGTAGATGACCTGGCCGCGTTCATGACGGTTTTCCACACGCCACCGCGGTTGTTGATGCTCGACCCCGCCCTCGCCGCCGACCAGGCTGTGGGTGCTGCTCTGGAGCGATACCTCGACGCACTCGAGCACTGGAACCAGATCAGGCATCTAGCGAAGGAGGGGCTGGACCGGGAGCTCGAAGCGTTGCGGGAGACGCTCGCGCGCTTCGGTGCCGATGGCCAGGATGTCCTTCGAACGCATCTCGACGCGGCTTGGGCCGACGATGCGGATGCGACGGCGTCGGGCCTGCCGCGCAAGTTCTTTAACGCCATCACCGCCAAGGAGGCGCAATGAGCTTCATCACCGCGACCGGACCGAAGAACAATCGGAAGTACCGTGCCCGCTATCGGACGCCCGACGGTGCGAGCCGCTCGAAGACGTTCGCAAAAAAGTCGGACGCCGAGAACTTCCTGACTTCGATCGGGCACCGCAAGCTGACGGGCGACTACGTCGACACGGCGGCCGGCCGGGCGCTGTTCAAGGACTACGCCGCCGGCTGGCTCGAACGGAAGCGCTCGACGACCAGGTCGACGACGGCAGGCACGTTCGCGTCGCACATCAACGCGCATCTCGCACCTGAGTTCGGGCGATATGAGTTGCGGGCGATCACCCGGGAGCACGTCAAAGCGTTCGCGGGGAAGCTCACGGTGAGCGAGTTCGACGCTGAGGGCAACGTGACGAAGAAGGGCGCCGCGCCGACGACGGCCCGGGCGATCGTGTTTACGCTCGCGGCGATCCTGCGCGAGGCAGTCGACGACAATCGCATCCCGAAGAACGTTGCCGAGCGGGTCAAGGTCGGCTCAAAGACGGAGCGGCGCGTCGATCCGATGCACATCGCGTCGATGGCGCCGAAGGTGCCGAGGCTCACTGAGGCGATGCCGGCTCGCTGGTCGGCCGCGGTGTTGTTGATGGCCTCGGTGGGGCTGAGGTTGGGGGAGTGCCTCGGCCTCACTGTCGACCGGGTTGACTTCCTTCGGCGCACGATCCGGGTTGACCGCCAGCTCGACAACACGGCGGCCGGCACGGGCGGGTTCGGGCCGCCGAAAACGCGCGCTGGCGTACGCACGATCCCGGTGCCGAAGCACATCACCGACCTACTGGCGGCACATCTGGCCGAGTTCCCGGCAGGGGAGCAGGGCCTGATCTTCACGACCGATCGCGGCACGCCGATCTCGCGGAGCCGGTGGTCCGACGCCTACCGGAAGGCATGTGACGTCGCCGGTGTCGACGGGCGCACCCGCTCGCACGACCTGCGTCACATCGCCGCTTCGTCGATGATCGCCTCCGGGCTCTCCGTGGCGGCGGTTCAGGCGGCGCTCGGGCACTCGTCGCCGGCCGAGACACTGGAGGTCTACACGCACTTGTGGCCGACCGACGAGGACCGGACGCGGCAGGCGATCGAGTCTGGCTCGGCCGGGTGGTTCCAGGGCGCTCGCGTCCAATCCGCGTCACCCTTGGGCTGACCTGCCGCGAAAGTCCTGGTAGTTGATGGTGCGATGGTGAGTGGGTCTGTAAGCGGGATTCTGTGACGCTTTCGCGCCGGTGGCCATCCATCTGTGCGGCCTACCCGGGAGTGTTGAGCGGGCCGCTCACTCCCTGCTTGGCCTTGCTCCGAGTGGGGTTTGCCGAGCCGTACGAGTCGCCCCGCACGCTGGTGCGCTCTTACCGCACCGTTTCACCCTGACCCGCCACCGCCTCCCATTGCTGGGATCTGGCGTCGGGCGGTCTGTTTTCTGTTGCACTGTCCGTCAGGTCGCCCCGACCTGGCTCGCGCCAGCACTCTGCCCGGTGGAGTCCCGACTTTCCTCGACACGATCTCGGCGAACCGACCCGTGCCGCGGCCACCCGGCCCACTCACCATCGCCGCGTCAGCCTACGTGGGGGAATGCCGCGAGCATCGCCGAATCCGGCCGGTCGCGATGCCAAGCTTGCGGGATGCTGCCACCCGTGACGGCGGTCCCCCCGACCCTCCCGCCGCCATCGCTTCCCGTCTCCACCACGTCACCACTCGCCGCGCCGCCTGTTACATCGGCGAGCACGATCGGCGACGTGATCGAGACGATGATCGAGAACCTTGCCGACAACGGCTACCAGACCGGCGCTGCGCTGGTGGTGGCCACGGTCGCGGTCGTGGCGATGCTCAACCTCAAGGTCCACCGGCTGGTGCTGTTCCCCGTTGGCGTCGGCGCGTTCTGGGCCGGCTGGCTGGGGTGGAACACCATCACCGGCGACAACCACTCGCTGTTCCCGGGTGACGTCCAGGCCACCAAGTTGTGGGACGTCGCGTTCGCCAGCGACACCGGTTTCCTGCTGGTGGTCGGCGTGGCGTGCATCGCCGCCGTGTTCTTGTGGAAGACCGGGGCGAACATGCTCAACCGGGTCGTGCTGATCGCCGGCGCAGTGCTCGGGGCGAGCTTCCTTTACAACCTGGTCGAAGCGTTCCGCGTCGGCCGGTCGTGAACCGGGTCAACTGAACCGGGTCAGCAGCTGATGCTGTCGTAGACCAGCGCGTTGTCGGCCGGCGTCTGCAACGACACGGTGCGGTAGGCGCCGTCGTCGTTGGGCTTGCCGTAGCGCAGTTCGATCGGGCTGATCTGGCCGAACCGGAACGGGATCGCGTAGATCACCGGGAACCCGTTGTCGGCGCCCGGCTGGCCGCCTGTCAGCACCGGGCTGACCAGTGTGTCGGGGCTCAGGGTCAGCGCCAGCCCGCCGGCCCGGCGGCTGGCCTCGGCGGCCAGACCGATGAGCGGTGCGCGCAAGGCAGGGTCGCTCCACGTGCGCGCGGCGACGGCCTGGTACGAACGCGCGGCCCAATCCTCGAACGAGTAGGCGATCTGGGCAGCGTCGCGCTCGCGGTCGTCGGTGTCGTCAAGCGCCTCGATCACCGGGTTCACGTAGCGGTCGGCGAAGAACGGGTTGGCACACGCGAAGTCGGCGCCACCGGCGTCGGCGACCAGACCTGCCAGCGTCTCGGCGGCAGCAACGTGGGCGGCCTGGAACGGGGCCGCCAGACCGGTCGCCTTGGCCGGCAGGCCGCCGTGCGTGGCGAGGCCCGCGTACAGGGCGATCATGGAGTGCTCGAGCGACTGGAGCGTGCGCAGCCAGGTCGCGTCGGTGACCTCGCCGGTGGCGGGCAGCGTCGGCAGCGGTGCCGCCACACCGATCCGGCCCGGGTCGGTGCTGCCCTCGCGGTCGCCGCACGCAGCGAGCACCGCACCGGCGCCGAGCGCCAGCAAGCTGTTGCGCAGTAGCGCCCGGCGACCCAGGCGCGCGTCGAATGCGAAGGGAGTGGTGTCGGACATCAGGCGCCGGCCTCGCTGCTGGGGTTGACGTACAGGGCTGCGGCGTCGGTCACGCCACTGAGCAGGGCGACCACCGTCGCCTGCCGGGCTTCGGCGGTGACGATCGACGCGAACGCCGACGCCAACGCGTCGCCGGTGGAGGTGCCCCCGGCGATCGCCGCGAGCCGCCCGGTGTGGCCGGCCACCAGCGAGTTCTCCAACTCGACCGCCGCCTCGCCCGGGTTGGTGACCGCAAAGCTCTCCGACAGCCCGGCCAGCAGGTCGGCGTCGGGTGTGTTGGCCGAGACGCCCACAATGCCGGCCAGCCGCTGTGCGTACGACTCGTGCTGCTCGCGCAACGTGGCCCAGATGGGGGCATCGGCCCCGGCTTCGATCGCCGTGTCGTACAGGTCGCGAGCGGCCAGTTCGAGGGCGACCGCTTCGGCCGCCGACTGCGCGTCGGAGTCAGGGGTAACCGCCTGGGCGGGTGTGGTCATGGGGCCGCAGTCTAGAAGAGGCGCGCGGCAACACTCATATTTCCGTCGGCCGCGCACCGGTCCTGGCCAGGCGCGCCCCGAGCAGGCCACCGATCAGCCCGGCACCGGCCACGACCGACAGGTTGAACAAGGCGGCGAACCAGTTGACGTCGCTGCCGCGCAGCAGGCGTACGGCGATGAACACGGTCTGGGCCGCCGTGTACGTGCCGACCGCGGTCACGATCCCGTGGCTGATCGGCAGGCCGCGGCGCTGCACCCACGCCGCGCATCCGGCGCCGAGCACGAACCCGATCACGGCGCCGGCCGTCAACCAGGTGGCGAGCACGGTGTCGTCGCGCGACTCGGCGGCCCATCGCGCGGTCAGGCTGAACGGCACGGCGAACACCAGTGCCACCGCGCCACCCGACCGGAGCGCGTCGAGATCCCACCGCTCGCTGATCGATCGGGTGTCGCCCACTCGGGCAGTATGACAGTCGATGCTGGGTTCCCGACGCGCCGCACCCGACGAAGCCACCGTGCGCGCGGCCCTCACCGTGCAGTTCGACGCGTGCGACGCGTGCCGGGCCTGCGTCAGCTACTGCGACGCGTTCCCGCTGATGTTCGACCTGATCCATGCGGTCGTTCCCCGGGCGGGCGAGCCCGAACGGTCGGCGGGCGACCTGGTGGTCGCCGAGCAGGATCGCATCACCGATGCCTGCATCCGCTGCGGCCGCTGTACCGAGGCGTGCGGGTACGGCTACGACGTGCCGGCCCTGGCCGACCAGGCGTTGGCGATGCGTCGCGCGACCGGCCAGATCAGTTGGCGACGGCGGGGCCGCGAGCTGATCGCGGCACGCTCCCGGCGGCGCCGGGCATAACGCCGTACCACGCGCCGTGCGGCCCGCCAGCCTGCCGGCGATGCCTACCGTCACAAGACGGTCATGTGGCGTTCACAGATTTTCTCTTTCATTTTTTGTCAACCCGTCCTAATGTCGCCGCGCGATGTCAGTGCATGAGTTGGAATGGCGGATGCTGGGGGCGTGCCGTGGGTTGGACGCCAGCGTCTTTTACCCGGAGACCGACGACGAGGCGGACGTGGCCAAGGAGGTCTGCGCCGAGTGCGGTGTGAAGGCGGCGTGCCTCGAGTACGCCCTCGCCCGGCGCGAGAAGGTGGGCGTGTGGGGAGGCGCCACCGAGCGGGAGCGCCGCCGCATCCTGCGCCAACGGCGTCGTTCGGCCTAGCAACCAGTCCGTAGGATCGCCGCCGATGGCGACGATCGACGACCACGGCGGCTGGCCCGCGCTGCTCACCCACCTGCTCGACCGCAACCACCTGACGGCCGAGCAGGCCCAGGTGGTGATGGCCACGATCCTGTCCGGGGAGGCCACGACCGCCCAGATCGTGGCGTTTCTGGTCGCGCTGCGGGCCAAGGGCGAAAGCGCCGACGAACTCGGCGGGCTGCTCGAAGCGGTCTTGGAGTACGCCGCGCTCGTGCCGCTTACCGACGCGCAGCGCGACACCGCGATCGACATCGTCGGCACCGGTGGCGACCGGTCGCACTCGATCAACGTGTCGACGATGGCCGCGCTGGTGTGCGCCGGGGCGGGGGCGCCGGTGCTCAAGCACGGCAACCGTGGGGCGTCGTCGAAGTGTGGAGCCGCCGACGTGCTCGAAGCGCTGGGGGTGGCGATCGAGCTGACGCCCGACGGTGCCCGGCAGGCGCTCGACCGGGCCGGCATCGCCTTCTGCCTGGCGCCCGCCTTCCACCCGGCGTTCCGTCATGCCGGGCCGCCCCGACGCGAGATCGGCATCCCCACCGTGTTCAACGTGCTCGGGCCGATGGCCAACCCCGGCCGGCTGCGCCGCTACGTGATCGGCGTCGCCAACGCGGCATTCGCCGAGCGGATGGTCGAGACGCTGCGGTTGCACGGCGCGACCCATGTGTGGGTGGTGCACGGCGAGGGGCTCGACGAGTTGTCGACCACCGGCCCGAGCCACGTGGTGGAACTGCGCGACGGAGCCGTTCGCCGGTTCGATGTCGACGCCACCGCGTACGGGTTCGCCACGGTCACGCTCGACGCGCTGGAGGGCGGCGACCCGGCCCGCAACGCCGACGTGGTACGCGCCGTGCTCGGTGGCCAGGCGGGGCCACACCGCGACATCGTCGTGCTCAACGCCGCCGCCGGGCTGGTGGTCGCCGGCCTGGCCGACGACCTCGCCGATGGGGTCGGCCGGGCTGCGGCGGCGATCGATTCGGGGGCCGCCACGGCCGCGCTCGAACGACTGGTGGCCGAGTCGCAGGCCGCGGTGTCGGCGTGACGGTGCACGTCCGTGTGCCGGCCACGTCGGCCAACCTGGGGGCGGGGTTCGACGTGCTCGGCCTGGCGCTCGACCTGTACGCCGACATCGGCGTGGTCGACGGAGCCGTGCCTGACGGCGCCCGCGTCGTCGACTCGCATCACATCGCCGACATCGCCTTCCGGCGGCTGGGGGGTACGGGTGAGCTGTGGGAGCGCTCGCCGATACCGATGGGTCGCGGGCTGGGGTACAGCGGCGCGGTACGCGTCGGCGGTGCCGCGGCCGCGGTCGTGCAGCGCGACGGCAGCTTGACCGACGAAGGGCGCCGCGAGGTGTTCGAGTTGACCACCGAGTTGGAGCATCACCCCGACAACGTGGCGGCCTCGGTGTACGGGGGGCTGGTGGCCGCGGTCGGCACGCACGTGGTGCCGGTGCCGCTCGGGTTCGCGCCGGCAGTGGTGGTGTGGGTGCCCGACGCCGTCACGACGTCCACCGACAAGTCGCGGGCCACGCTCGCCGACACGGTCAGTCGTGCCGACGCCGTGTTCAACGTCGGCCGAGCAGCACTGTTCGTCGCCGCCTGCGCCAGCGGCGACACCGCCGCCTTGGCCACCGCCGTGGAGGATCGCTTGCACCAGCCGGCCCGGCTGGCGCTGGTGCCCGAGTCGGCGCGGGCGATCGCCGCCGCCGGTGAGGCCGGGGCCTGGGCGGCGTGGCTGTCGGGCAGCGGGCCGACGGTGGCCGCACTGTGCGCCCCCGAGCAGGCCGACACGGTGGCCGCCGCGCTGCCTCCTACCGGCCACGTCAAGTTGCTCGGCATCGCACCCGCGGGTGTCGTCGAGGTGCCGTAACACACCTTGCGTTCAGGCGTCAGGCAGGCTGGGCCTCACTGGCGGTACAGCAAAGCCTGCCGTGGATGGGGTTTCGACAGGCTCAACCACCTTGGGGGAGGGTTCAACCGGCTGGGGGGTCGGGGAGGGGGAACAGCCAGTCGCCGGTGAGGGAGACGACGTCGAGCCGGGCGGCGTGCTTGTCACAGAACCTGGCCAGGCACAAGGCCTCGTCGACGTGCTCGCGGCCGAGCGGGCGGCCCTCGGTGGGCGCCTCGGGTGGGGTGACCGGGAGCGCCCGACCGACCCGGCCGTCGGGGTCGTGGATCGACACGTCGACCAGCCGGGCGTGGTCGATCACCCAGGTGGTCGCGCCGCGGCGTAACTCGACCGTGCCGGCCCGGCGGAGTGCCTCGGCGAGTTGCTGCCGCCGGGCAGTAGCGGTGAGCGCGGCGATGCGATCGCGGACGAGCGCGGCTTCCTCGAACCGTTGTTGGCCGGCGAGGTCGGTCATCTTCGCAGTGAGTGGCGTGACGACCGCCGACGCATCGCCCGTCAACGCCCGGCACGCGGTCGCCACGGCGACCTGATACGCGGCCGCGTCGGCCTGGCCCGCGCACGGGCACATCGCCACACCCAATTGCGCCGCGCCGCACGGCGTGGCGTCGAGCGCGACGGTGTGGTTGGCCGTCAACCGGGTGCTGCAACGCCGCAGCGGTAGCGCCGACTGGATCGCCTCGATCACCAAGTTGGCCTGAGCCCGCGACGGCACCGGGCCGAGATGGATGCCGGCCGACCCCGCCGTGTTGACAACCGACAGCCGCGGCCACGCCGACCCGGTGTCGAGCCGCACGTAGCAGTACTTGTCGGCACGGGTTCCCGCCCGGTTGTAGCGCGGAAGCATGCGCGCGATCAGGCGCGACTCGATCACCTCGGCCGACAGTGGGTCGGGGAGTTCGAGGTGGCGCACCTGCTGTAACTCGCGCAGCAACGGGCCGACGCGGCGCCGGTCGTCGCTGCCGAAGTAGCTGCGCACGCGCTGGCGCAGGTTGGTGGCCTTGCCCACGTAGAGCACTTCGTCGCGGGCGCCGTGGAACAGGTACACGCCAGGGGAGCGCGGCAGCCGGGCCGTGAGGCGAAGCTTGGCGGCCTGCGGGTGCCCTGCCAGCTTGGCCAGCGACACCAGGTCGTCGACGCCCATCACGCCATGACCGGTGGCCCGCTCGATCAACAGGTGGAGCAGGTCGGTGGTGGCGAGCGCATCGTCGAGCGCCCGGTGGTTCGGCTGGTGATCGAGCCGCAGCCGCGAGGCCAGTGTGCTCAGCCGGCAGTTGGGCACCTCGTCGCGCAGCAGGCGCCGGGCGAGCGCAGCCGTGTCGACGACCGTCGGCCGATAGTCGGGCCGGTCGTCGCGGGCCAGCGCGGCACGCAGGAACCCGAGGTCGAACGAGGCGTTGTGGGCGACGAACACGGCGTCGCCGAGGAAGTCGACGAGCGAGCCGAGCACCGCTTCGATGCGCGGCGCGGTCGACACCACCGCGTCGGTGAGGCCGGTCAGCACGGTGATCTGCGGGGGGATCGCCCGCCCCGGGTTGACCAGCGTGTGGAAGCGACCCAGGCACTCGCCGCCACGCACTTTGACGACGCCGATCTCGGTGATCGTGTCGTCGTTGCGATTGCCGCCGGTGGTTTCCAGGTCGAGCACGCAGAACGTCGCCTCGTGCAGTGGCGTGCCCTGCTCGGCGAGGCGGTCGAGCAGCGAGGTCTGGCCCGGCGACGGTTGCAACATGGGTGTGTGAGTGAATCACGAACACATGTTCGCGTCAAGAACGTCCGTTCGATCAGGGCTGTCGGCGCCTCGGTACACTTGCGATATGTCGGGCAGCGCCGCGGACCGCACGCCGGAAACGGCGCGGATCGACCCCCGCTACCTGCGCCAGGTGCTGCTGTGGGTCGTCGATGTTGCCACCATGGGCGTCAAGGTGAAGGGTCACTTCCCGGTTCCGGCAAGCTTGCGGCCCTTCCTACGAGGCGGGCGGGTGCCGTCGGTGAAGTACGGCGCGCTGGCACGCGCGATCGAGAGCGATCCAGCGTTTAGAGAGCGGATGGCCGCCGCAGCCACCGAAGAACGCGTCGGCGCGATCGGCATGGCGTGGTTGACCCGGCCCGACGGGTGGCAGGAGCGGCTGATCGAACTGGCAGCTGCCGAGGACGCGGCAGCGGCCGAGCGGACGAAGGACGAAGAACTGCAGCGCGCCCGCAAGCGCCGCGACGCGGCCGAGCACGCGCAGGCGCGCCTCCAGGCCGAGTTGATCGAACTGCGCGAGCGACTCGCCGTGCGCACCGGTGAGTTCGACGCGGCGGTCGCCGAGGTCGAGCAGCTCCGGTCGGACGCCACGACGCGCGCCGACGAGCTGCGAGCTGCCCGTGCCGAAACCCGCAGCGCCTCGCAGCGCGCCGACGCGGCGGCCGCCAAGCTGGCCGCGCTGCGAGCCGAGTTCGAGGCCGCCAAGGGTGCTCCGCCCGAGGTTCCCGCGGCGCCACCCCTCACCGACCAGCAACAGGTGGCGCTCACCGACCTGGCCAAGGCCTCGGCCGAACTCGCCGACCGTGTGGCCGACCTGAAGCGCCAGTTGGTCGAACCGGCCGGTGTCGTCGCCTCGGTCGGACGGCGCGCTCGGAGGGCGCCGTTGGTGCGGCCCGGCGGAGTCCGTTCGGGCACTGCCGAGGAGGCCGAGTTCCTGTTGCGTGCCGGGGCGGCCGTGCTGATCGACGGCTACAACGTGGCCAAGCAGGCGTGGCCCCACCTCGACCTGCCCGCCCAGCGTGAACGGCTGGTGGCGGTGGCCGAGGACGCCGTACGGCGGTTCGGGGCCGACGTGACGGTCGTGTTCGACGGCGCCGACGTGGAGGGCGCCAGCGCCAGCGGGCGCCGGTTGGTGCGGGTGCGCTACTCGCCGGCGGGCGTGATCGCCGACGACATCATCCGCGCCGAGGTAGCCGAGGTGCCGGTCAGCAAGCCGGTGGTAGTGGTCACCGACGACAAGGAGATTCTGCGCGACGTGCGCAACGAGGGCGCCAACACGATCGCCAGCGCGCTGTTCGTTGCCGTGGTCGGCTGAGAGTCGGCTGAGGGGCGGCTGACCGGCCGCTCCGGCCCGGAAACTCTGTGACATCCCCCGACGATGATGGCGGGCATGGGACATCTCACGATCGCCTGCGACGACTGCACGCTTCGCCACAGCACGGCCTGTGCCGACTGCGTGGTCACGTTCGTGCTCCAGGCCGACAACGAGCCGGACGGGTTCGACGCGCTCGAACTCGACGCTGACCAGGAGCGCGTCGTGCACCTGTTCGTGAAGGCCGGCCTGGTCCCGGTACTCCGCCACAGGGCATCGTGAGCGTCCCTGGGGCGTCCGACGTGCTACGCTGTGCTACGTGTTGGAGATCTCCCATCGGCAGATGCGCAACGAGAGTGGCGAGGTGTTGCGCCGTGTCGCGGGTGGCGAGACGATCGTGGTCACCAACAACGGTCGTCCCGCAGCGATGATCGTGCCGCCGCCCAGCGACGTGCTTGCGCTCCTTGCTGCCCAGGGGCAGCTCCGGTCCGCACTCGCCGATCCGGCCATCCTCCCTTCGATCCGGCGCGGCACGTCATCGCTGACAACCGCCGAACTGCTTGCCGACGTCCGAGGCGACCGGTGACGCTTGCATATCTCGATGCCTCGGCGGCGATGAAGCTGGTCGTCGAAGAGGCGGAGTCGGCCGCGCTTGCCGACGGTCTGGCCAGTGGGCGCCGACTGGTCGCGTCGTGGCTGCTGCATACCGAACTTCACTGCGCGGCAGGCCGTCACCCGCAGACAATCGATCGCGACGCGGTGCAGAGCGTCCTGAGCACCGTCGATCTCGTCGACATCACCCGCGGCGACCTCCTCGCCGCGGGTACCCACACTCCGTTGCGCTCGAACGACGCGATCCACCTCGCCGTAGCGCTGCGGCTGGGTGTGGACGAGTTCGTCGCGTACGACACCGAGCTGACGGCCGCGGCGACCGCTGCTGGCGTTGTCGTCTTCGCTCCCGGCGTTCACACCTAGCCTGCGGGGGTGCGTCGTGCCGAGCCGTTGCCGAGTTGGGAGGAACTGGTCGAGCTGGCCGGGCAGTACGGCATCGAGCACCTCGGCGTCGCCCCGGCCACGGTGCTCGCCCGGGCTCGTACGGCGCTGACCGAGCGCAAGGCGGCCGGGCTCCACGCCGAGATGGGGTTCACGTATCGCAACCCCGAGCGCTCGACCGACCCCCAGCGAGCGGTGGCCGAGGCGCGCTCGATCATCGTCGCCGCTCGGGCGTACCGGATGGCCGACGAACCCGAGCGCCCGCCCAGCGGACCGTGGGCCAGCGTCGCCCGTTACGCCTGGGCCGATCACTACGCGCCGTTGCGCGACGGACTCCGCGCGATCGCCCTGCGGCTGCGGCGCAGCGACCAGCGGGCGGTGGCATTTGCCGACGACAACTCGCTGGTCGACCGCGAGGTGGCCTACCTGGCCGGGCTCGGCTGGTTCGGCAAGAACGCCAACATCTTGCTGCCCGGCGCCGGCAGCTTCTTCGTGCTCGGGTCGGTCGTCACCACCGCCGTGTACCCGCCCGGCGAACCGGTGGCCGACGGTTGCGGGCCCTGCCGCCGCTGTCTCGACGGGTGCCCGACGGCGGCGATCGTCGCCCCCGGCGTGGTCGACGCCAACCGTTGCCTGGCGTGGCTGGTGCAGCGACCCGGCACGTTCCCGGTCGAGTTCCGTGAAGCGCTCGGCGACCGGCTGTACGGCTGCGACGAATGCCAAACCGTGTGCCCGCCGTCGGTGCGCAAGGGGCCCCGACGCGGCTCGGCCGGCACACCCGACACACCTCAGGCGTGGGTCGACGTGCTCGACCTACTCGACACCGACGACGCCACCCTGATCGCCCGCCACGGGCGCTGGTACCTGGCCGACCGAGACCCACGATGGTGGCGCCGCAACGCCCTGATCGTCCTGGGTAACACGGGCGACCCCGCCGACCCGCGCACGCGCGACGTGCTCGGCCGCTACGCCGCCAGCGATGACGAACTGCTCGCCGAGCACGCCCGCTGGGCCCTCGACCGGCTGGGGGTCCCTGCATGAGCCCCGCGGGCTCACGGTCGTCGAGTAGGGCGCGCAGCGCCCGTATCGAGACGTGGTGCGCGCACCAGTGGTCTCGATACACCGGCTGCGCCGGCACTCGACCACCGGGGCGATCGGTGGATCCAGGGTGAAGCATTTGCTGGTCACGAACGACTTCCCCCCGAAGATCGGGGGCATTCAGTCGTTGCTGTGGGAGTGGTGGCGGCGTCTGCCACCCGAACAGTTCGCCGTGCTCACCAGCCCGTATCGCGGAGCGGCCGAGTTCGACGCCGAGCAGGACTACCTCGTCGAGCGAATCCGCGAATTCGCCCTGCTGCCGCACCCGGTGATGGTGCGGCGGGTGCACGACCTGGCCGCCCGCTTCGGTGCCGACCTCGCTGTGCTCGACCCGGCGGTGCCGCTGGGGATGATCGGCCCGTCGTTGCGGCTTCCTTACGACGTCGTGCTGCACGGCGCCGAGGTCACCGTGCCGGGACGCCTCCCGGGGAGCAGGCAGGCGCTCGGGCGCGTGTTGCGTAATGCCCGGGCCGTGATCTCGGCAGGGGAGTACGCAGCTCGCGAGGCCGAGCGCGCGGCCGGCCGCCCGCTGGCGACCACGGTGGTGCCGCCCGGCGTCGACGTCAGCCGGTTCCGGCCGCTGGGCCCTGCCGACAAGGCCGCGGCCCGGGCCAAACTCGGTCTTCCCGTCGACGCCCGGCTGATCGTCGGCGTGTCGCGACTGGTGCCACGCAAAGGGTTCGACACGGCGATCCGCGCGGTCGCCGAACTTCACCGGCGCGACCCGCGCCGGTACGGCGACGTGCACCTGGCGGTCGCCGGTCGCGGTCGCGACGCCGAGCGACTTGGGCGGCTGGCCGCCGAGTTGGCGGCCCCGGTGACGTTTCTCGGACGGGTGCCCCACGACGCGCTGCCGCGCCTGTATGCCTGCGCCGACGTGTTCACGATGTTGTGCCGCAACCGGTGGGGCGGCCTGGAACAGGAGGGATTCGGCATCGTGTTCGTCGAGGCCGCCGCGTGCGGTGTCGCCCAGGTGGCCGGGCGCAGCGGTGGTGCGGCCGAGGCGGTCGCCGACGGGCTGACCGGCCTGGTGGTCGAGGCGTCGGGCGAGCGGGCCGTCGCCGACGCAGCCGATGCGTTCGCCGAGCTGCTCGACGACGACGCGCGGCGCGACGAGATGGGCCGCGCTGCGCGTCATCGGGCCGAGCAGGAGTTCGACTACGACGTATTGGCGCGGCGGCTCTGGGCAGCGCTGAACCACCCGCCGGTCGCCTGACCCCCGGATAGCCTGGCAGGGTGCCTAGCCAGCCCGCCGGCGACCGGATCATCCAGGCCAACGTTGCCCTGACGATGGTGTTCGCACTCAGCGCCGTGTACGCCGCGGCGGTGTTCGACACCACCGCCCAGTGGGTGGGCGCGGCGACGGCGATGACGCTGTTCGCGATCGGCGTGTTCGCGTTCTTGTGGTCGTACTGGGCAGCCGTGCAGCGCAGCCGTACGAGCGAGATCGCCGTCAGCCAGCTCTACCTGCTGCTCGGTCCGGCGATCCCCGGAGCGGTCAAGCGGGCGATGCTCGGGGCGCTCGTCACCCAGGTCGTGGTCGCCCTCGCCACCACCCTGGCACGCCCGAACGGGCCCGACGGCAACCCCGGCTCGTCGTTGGCGGTGGGGTTCCTCGTGCCGATGCTCGGATTCGGCCTGAACGGGCTGTGGGCCGCCCGCCACGCGACGTTCGCGGTGCGCGCCGAGCAGCCCGGAACGGACGGGGTTCGTGAATCGGCGGCTCCGATCGGGCAGAATGCCGAACATGGCTGAGACCGCGACCGAGTCGATCACCATTGCGGCGCCACCGGACGCGGTGTGGCGCATCGCCACCGACATCGAGCGCTACCCCGACTGGGCCCACGACGTGAAAGACGTCGTCGTCACCGAGCGCGACGGCGAGGGACGCCCGGCCCAGGTCGAGTTCCGCACGTCGGCGCTCGGCCGCAGCACCCACTACACGCTGCGGTACGACTACGCCGACGCCCCGAACACGCTGGCGTGGACGATGGTGAAGGGCGACATCCAACGTTCGATCGACGGCGCCTACAAGTTCGAGCCCACCACCGACGGGGGCACGCACGTGCAGTACGACCTGGCGATCGAGCTGGTCGTGCCGCTCCCCGGGTTCGTCAAGCGCCGTGCCGAACGCCGGATTCTGAACGCGATCCGCGAGATGAAGGCGTTCGCTGAAGCCTGACGACGCGCCGAGCGTCGACGCGGTGCGTGTGGGCATCGACGTCGGCGGCACGAAGTGCCTGGGGGTCGTCCTCGATGCCGGCGGGGCGGTCGTCGACGAGCAGCGCCGACCTACCCCGCGCGGCCCGGGCAGCCTGCCGGCACTGATCGACACGCTCGCCGAGTTGGCCGCGGCGCTCGGCGTAGACGGCGCGCTCGGGGTGGGTGTGCCCGGCCTGGTGACGCGCGCCGGCGTGCTGCGGGCGGCCGCGAACCTCGACGGCGTCGCCGACTTCGACGTCGCCACACTGCTCGCCGAACGGATGGGCTACGCGGTAGCGGTCAGCAACGATGCGACGTGCGCGGCGCTGGCCGAGCACACGTCGGGCGCCGGGCAGGGGTTCGACGACATGGTGCTCGTCACGCTCGGCACCGGCATTGGTGGGGGCCTGGTGCTCGACGGCCGGCTTCAGCTCGGCACCCACGGCTTCACCGGGGAGTACGGCCACATGGTGGTCGACCCGGCCGGGCCGCCGTGCCCGTGCGGCCGGCGTGGCTGCTGGGAGCGGTACGCGTCGGGGGCCGGGTTGGCGCGGCTGGCGCGTGACGCGGCGGCCGGGCGTCGTCTTGGCCGGGTGCTCGAACTGGCGGGTGGTGACCCCGAAGCGGTGCGCGGCGAGATGGTGCAGCAGGCGGCCCGCGAGGGCGATGCCGGCGCGCTGGCGGTCGTCGACGAGTTCGGCCGGTGGGTCGCGCTGGGGCTGGTGAACCTCACCAACGCGCTCGACCCGGGGGCGTTCGTGCTCGGCGGGGGGCTGGCCGCGGGCGCCGACCTGTACCTCGGCCCGATCAAGAAGTGGTTTGGTGAGTTGCTCTACCAGCCCGACCTGCGCCAGTTGCCCGAGCTGCGCTTCGCCCAGTGGGGCGAACGAGCCGGCGCGGTCGGCGCCGCCCTGCTGTCTGAGGCGGTTTCGACAGGCTCAACCACCGGGGAACTGGCTCAATCGCCGGGTGAGTAGTTGGCGCGGGCTGACTTGATCTCGGCCCAGGCTTCGGCTTTGCCGCCGAGGCCCGCGGTGGAGCTGTGCTTGTTCGGTTCGAGTGCCTTGTACACCTCGAAGAAGTGCTGAATCTCGGCGACGAGCTGGGGTGTGAGGTCGGTGATGTCGTCGACGCCGGCCCAGCGCGGCTCCTGCGGTGGCACGCAGATCAGCTTGGCGTCCTCGCCGGCCTCGTCCTGCATGAACAGCACGCCCACCGGTCGGGCCTGTACCCACACGCCCGGGTACACCGAGTCCTCCAGCAGCACCAGCGCGTCGAGTGGGTCGCCGTCGCCGCTCAGCGTGTCGGGCAGGAACCCGTAGTCGGCGGGGTAGGTGGTGGCGGTGAACAGCCGCCGGTCAAGCATCACCACCCCGGTGTGGTGGTCGATCTCGTACTTGTTGCGGCTGCCACGAGGGATCTCGATACACACCCAAACGCAGCCATCAGCGGGAGCCTTCACGGACGTAACCTAGCCGTGTGGAATTCCGCCGGATCACGAACTTGCCGCCGTACGTCTTCACGATCATCAACGGTTTGAAGGTCGAGGCACGCCGGGCAGGGGCAGACGTGATCGACCTGGGGTTCGGCAACCCCGACATCCCGTCGCCGCAGATCGCCGTCGACAAGCTCGCCGAGGCGGCCCGCAACCCGCGCAACCACCGGTATTCGCTGAGCCGGGGGTTGCCCAAGCTGCGAGAAGCGATGGCCGGGTACTACAAGAAGACCTGGAACGTCGACCTCGACCCCGAGCTCGAGATCACCAACACGATCGGCTCGAAGGAGGGCTTCTCGCACCTCATGTGGGTGCTGCTCGACCGCGGCGACGCGGCGATCGTGCCCACCCCGAGCTACCCGATCCACATGTACGGCCCGCTGTTCGCCGGGGCCGACCTGCGCCAGGTGCCCATGCGCGGGCTCAGCCACCCCGACGAGCGCACCAACTTCGCCGACGAGTTCTTCGACAACCTGCACACCGCCTACGACGTCGGTTGGCCCAAGCCGCGGGTGCTCGTGATCTCGTTCCCGCACAACCCCACCGGGGCCTCGGTCGACCTCGACTTCATGCAGCGCGTCGTCGACTTCTGCCGTGAACGCGAGATGATCGTGGTGCACGACTTCGCCTACGCCGACATCGGCTTCGACGGGGTGCAGCCGCCGTCCATCCTCCAGGCCGAAGGAGCCAAAGAGGTCGCCGTCGAGCAGTACTCGCTCACCAAGAGCTTCTCGATGGCGGGCTGGCGCTCGGCGTTCCTCGTCGGCAACGCCGACGTGGTGCAGGCGTTGGTGAAGCTCAAGAGCTACCTCGACTACGGCACGTTCCAGCCGGTGCAGATCGCTTCGACCGTCACCATCAACGAGGCCTCCGATTTCCCCAAGGAGGTTTGTGCCACGTACGAGCGGCGCTGCGACACCCTGATCGAGGGGCTCGGCCGGATCGGCTGGGACATCCCCAAGCCAGGCGGCACGATGTTCGTGTGGGCACCGATTCCCGAGCCGTACCGCGAGATGGACTCGGTCGAGTTCTGCTCGAAGCTCGTGCGTGACTGCAACGTCGCCCTGTCGCCCGGCCTCGGTTTCGGCCCCGGCGGCGAGGGGTACGTCCGCTTCGCCCTGATCGAGAACGAGCTACGCATCAACCAGGCCATTCGCAACCTGCGCAAAGGCCTCACGAAGCTGTAGCGCTGTTTCATCCGGGTCGGACCCCGGATGCAACACGTCACCAACCGTGACACCGCTTTCACGTTCCCGTCACACTCGTTGCTTAACCTCCCGCCCGTGCACACCGTCGTCGTCCGCGTCTGGCTACCCGACCGCCCGGGTGCGCTCGGCCAGGTCGCGAGCCGGATCGGGTCGGTGAAGGGCGACGTGCTCGGCATCGACATCCTCGAAGCCGGGGGCGGGCGCGTGATCGACGAACTCGTGGTCGCGCTGCCCGACTCGGCGGTGGTCGACCTGATGGTGAACGAGGTGCACGCGATCGACGGCGTGTCGGTCGAGCACGTGCGGCCGACGGTCGACGAGCACACCGACGGCGGCCAGCTCGCCCTGGCGTTGGCGGCCGAGCTGGCCGAAACCGATGCCGCCGGGCGCACCGACACACTGGTCAACGCGGTCGCCCGGCTCACCGAGGGAGCCTGGGCGTTGTTGTGTCGCGACGACACCACGGTCGCCGCGGCGGGCGAGCCGCCCAGCACCGACTACGTCTCGGCGCTGATCGCCGGCCGGCAGCATCTCGGCGACCACCGCGCCAGCGACCTGTTCTGGTCGCCGCTTCCGCTCGCCGGAATGTGGGTGGCCGCGGGGCGTCCCGACCGCCCTGTCCACGACCGCGAACGGGCCCGCCTCGACCTGTTCACACGGATCGCCGACGTCCTGCTCGCTTCCTGAATTTCATTCCTGAATTCGTTCCTGATTTCCTCCCGAATTCGAGGTAATCCGGACGCGAGTTGGCCGGATAGTCCGCCTACAGTGCGCGCCATGTCTTCTCCCAGCGCCTCTGTCGTCGCGTCCGGGCTCGTCAAACGGTTCAAGACCAGGGCGGGCCAGGTCGACGCGCTCGCCGGGCTCGACCTGGAGGTTCCCGAGGGCACCGTGCTCGGCCTACTCGGCCCCAACGGCGCCGGCAAAACCACCGCCGTGTCGATCCTGACCACTCTGCTCGAACCCGACGAAGGCCAGGCCACGGTTGCCGGTGCCGACGTGCGGCGCGAGCCCGCCGAGGTTCGCCGGCGGATCGGCCTGTCGGGCCAGTACGCGGCGGTCGACGAGTTGCTGACCGGGTTCGAGAACCTCGACATGATCGGCCGGCTGTACCGGCTGGGCCGCAGCCGCTCACGCGCCCGGGCCACCGAGTTGTTGGAGCGGTTCTCGCTCGACGACGCCGCCAACCGTCCTGCCAAGACCTACTCGGGTGGTATGCGTCGCCGGCTCGACCTGGCGGGGGCGCTGGTGGCCGAGCCACCGGTGATCTTCCTCGACGAGCCCACCACCGGTCTTGACCCGCGCAGCCGGGTCGAGCTGTGGGCGATCATCCGCGAGTTGGTGGGTCGCGGTACCACGCTGCTGCTCACCACCCAGTATCTGGAAGAGGCCGATCAGCTCGCCGACGACATCGTGGTGATCGACCACGGCCGGGCGATCGCCCACGGCACGGCCGACCAGCTCAAGTCGCAGGTCGGTGGCGAGCGGATCGAGGTGCTGCTCGCCGAAGGTGCCTCGATCGACGATGCGGCGGCCGTGCTGCGCGCGGTGGCGGCCGGTGAGGTCGACGTCGATGCCACCGCGCGGCGCCTGCTCGCACCGGTCTCCGGCGGGGTCAGCGCGCTGGCCACGGCGCTCGACGAGCTGCGCACCCGTGGTGTTGCCGTGCTCGACATCGGAGTGCGCCGGCCCACCCTCGACGACGTGTTCCTGTCGCTCACCGGTCACGCGGCCGAGCACAACGGCACGAAACCCGACGAGCAGAGACCCGACGCCGAGCAACAGGAGGTGCCGGCATGAACCTCGTGCTGAACGTGCTCAACGATTCTGCGGTGATCGCCAAGCGCAACGTCATCAAGCTCCGCCGGCAGCCCGAAGTCGTCGTCTTCGTGCTGCTCTCGCCAATCATGTTCATCTTGTTGTTCGGCTATGTGTTCGGCGACTCGATCAGCATCCCGGGCATGTCGTACAAGGAGTTCCTGGCCCCCGGCATCTTCGCCCAGACCGTGGTGTTCGGCGCCACGTTCACCGGTGCCGGTATCGCCGAAGACATGCAGAAGGGGATCATCAACCGGTTCCGCTCGCTGCCGATGTCGCGCGTCGCCGTGCTCGCTGGGCGCACCGCCAGCGACGTGATCTACAACTTCTTGTCGCTCGTGATCATGGCCCTCACCAGCTTGCTGATCGGCTGGCGCATCCGCGATGGCGTGCTCGATGCGCTGATCGGCTTCGCCTTGCTGCTGCTGTTCGCCTACGCGGTGTCGTGGATCATGGCCTACGTCGGGTTGATCGTGCCCAGCGTCGAGGTGGTCAACAACGCCTCGTTCATGGTGATCTTCCCGCTCACGTTCATCGCCAACACGTTCGTGATGGCGAGCAACCTGCCCGGCCCGCTGCGTGTGATCGCCGAATGGAACCCGGTATCGACGGTCACCCAGGCGGCCCGCGAACGCTTCGGCAACGTGCCGCCTGGCACCCCTGACCCCACCGTGTGGTCGCTCCAGCACCCCGAGCTGTACACCGTGCTGTGGGTGATCGCGATCGTGGCCGTGTTCGCCCCACTGTCCACGGCTCGCTACCGCCGCGCAGTCCGTCGCTGACCGAAGGCGGTCGAGTCCCGGCGCAGCCGGTGTATCGAGACCAGGGCCGTGCGCACGTAGATTCGGGGCGTGCCCGCGATCGATCTCAACGCCGACCTCGGCGAGTCGTACGGGGTGTGGCGGCTGGGTGACGACGCGGCCCTGCTCGACGTCGTCACGTCGGCCAACATCGCCTGCGGGTTCCATGCCGGCGACCCGTCGACGCTGCGCCGCACCTGTCTCGCCGCGACCGCCCGTGGCGTGGCGATCGGGGCCCAGGTCAGCTACCCCGACCTGGCCGGCTTCGGCCGACGGTTCATCGACATCGACCCGGGCGAGTTGCGCGACGCGGTGCTCTACCAACTCGGGGCACTCGACGCGTTCGCCCAAGTGGCCGGAGCCGGCGTGGCCTACGTGAAGCCGCACGGCGCGCTGTACCACGCCTGCATCTCGCACCCCGCCCAGGCCGAGGCGGTGGTGGCCGCGGCTCACGAATACGACCCGGCGATGGCGGTGCTCGGGGCGCCCGGCTCGCTCCTGCTGGCCCGTGCCGAGGCGCTTGGCATGGAAGCGGTACCCGAGGCCTACGCCGACCGGGCGTACCTGCCTGATGGGCGCCTGGTACCCCGCGACCAGCCGGGCGCGGTGCTGCACGACCCGGCCGAGGCGGCCGCCCAGGCGGTCACCTTGGCCACGGCGGGCGGTGCCCGTTCGATCTGCGTGCACGGCGACACGCCCGGGGCGGTGGCGATCGCCCAAGCGGTTCGGGCGGGGCTCGAACAGGCCGGCATCGGCGTGTACGCGTTCACGGGGTGACCAAGGTGACGCTGGAGGTCCGACCGATGGGACTCGGGGCGGTGCTGGTGAGCGGCATCGACGACCCTGCCGGCTGGGCGCTCGGCCTACGCCGACTGAGGCTGGAGGGAGTGGTCGACGTCGTACCGGCGGCCGAGACCGTGCTCGTCACCTGCACCGATGCGACCGCCTTGGCAGCGCTGCACCCGAACCTCGACGCGGTCGTGCCGGTGGCCGTGGATGGGAGCGAGCGTCCGGTCGTGACGATCCCGGTACGCTACGACGGGGCCGACCTGGACGATGTCGCGGCGGTGGCCGGGATATCGGTGGACGACGTCGTCGCGTCGCACGTCGGGGTCGAGTACGTCGCCGCGTTCTGCGGGTTCAGCCCGGGTTTCGCCTATCTGGCGGGGCTGCCCTCGGCGCTCCATCTGCCGCGCCGCGCCTCGCCGCGAGCCCGCGTGCCGGCCGGATCGGTGGCGATCGCCAACGGGTACAGCGCCGTCTACCCACGCGCCTCGCCCGGCGGCTGGCACCTGCTCGGCTCCACCGACGCCGTGCTGTTCGACGCCCGTGCCGAGCGGCCCGCCCTCGTCCAACCCGGCGACCGGGTGAGGTTCGAGCCGTGTTGATCACGGCCCCGGCGATCGAGCGGAGAGTTGGAGGATTTCCGAGAGGCTGCCCGACCGGTGGTCGAGTGGGCGCGCAGCGCCCGTATCGAGACCTGGTGCGCGCACCACGTCTCGATACACCGGTGTGGCGGCTGCGCCGCGTGTGCGCCACTCGACGACCGGAAGCAGCCTCCGCAGCGCTCGGGGAGCGCGCATGATCACCGTCGTCGCACCGGGGTGGGCCACCACGGTGCAGGATCTCGGGCGGCCGGGGTACGCGCACCTGGGGGTGTCGCCGAGCGGGATGGTCGACCCGGCGCTGGGCACGTTGGTCAACCGGCTGGTCGGCAACCCCGACGGGGCGGCGCTGATCGAGACATGCGGTGGGCTGGTCGTGCGCGCCGACCGGCCGGTACTGGTGGCCACCAGCGTCGAGGCTGCGCCGTTCACGGTCGCCGCCGGCGACACGTACCGGCTGCCGGCGGGGGAGCGGCTGTGGCACTACGTGGCGGTGCGCGGTGGCCTGGCGGTCGAGCCGGTGCTGGGTAGCGCAGCTACCGACACGATGGCCGGGCTGGGCCCGGCACCGTTGGCAGCGGGGGAGTGGTTGCCGATCGGCGACGACCCGGGCACGGAGGTGACACTCGATGTCGCCCCACTCGGGCCGCTGGCCGACGTGGCCCGGTTCACCGTGGGTGCCCGCGCTGACTGGTTCGCGCCCGGCTGGACCGAGAGGCTGCGCGAGGCCGTGCTCACGGTCGATGACGTCAGCCGGGTAGGCGTGCGCCTGAGCGGTGTGGTGCTCGAACGCGCCCGCCACGCCGAGTTGCCGAGCGAGGGCCTGGTTCGCGGCGCGGTCCAGGCACCGCCGGGCGGTGAGCTGGTGATGATGCTGGCCGATCATCCGACCACGGGCGGCTACCCCGTGGTTGCCGTGGTGCATCCCGACGACGTGGCGATCATCGCCCAACACCGCCCCGGGACGACCGTGCGTCTTCGTCCCGCCTGACCGAGCCCGTCCGGTTGTCGAGTGCCGCCGTTTGGGCGGTGTATCGAGACACTGGTTCGCGCGCCAACGTCTCGATACACCGGGGTGGCGGCTGCGCCGCGAGTGCGGCACTCGACGACCGGCACCTGAGATTCGCGGCGGCGCTGCGGAGCGTGCGTCTCAAGGTGGGGTGAAGCCCGTTACAGTGCGCGCATGGAGCGCCGCATCTTCGGCCTCGAGAGCGAGTACGGCGTCACGTGCACGCTCCGCGGGCAGCGGCGGCTGAGCCCCGACGAGGTCGCCCGCTACCTGTTCCGGCGGGTGGTGTCGTGGGGCCGCTCGTCGAACGTGTTCCTGCAGAACGGCGCCCGCCTGTACCTCGACGTCGGCTCGCACCCCGAGTACGCCACGCCCGAGTGCGACTCGCTGTACGACCTGGTGGTGCACGACAAGGCCGGCGAACGGATCCTCGAGAGCCTGGTCGAGTCGGCCGAGCAGCGGCTCGCCGAGGAGTCGATCCGCGGCACGATCTACCTGTTCAAGAACAACACCGACTCGGCCGGCAACTCCTATGGCTGCCACGAGAACTACCTGACGCACCGCAACGACGACCTGGCGCACTACGCCGAGGTGCTGATCCCGTTCTTCGTCAGCCGCCAGATCTACGCGGGTGCCGGCAAGGTGCTCCAGACCGCCCGCGGCGCCACCTACTCGATCGCCCAGCGTGCCGAGCACATCTGGGAAGGCGTCAGCTCGGCCACCACGCGCAGCCGGCCGATCATCAACACCCGTGACGAACCCCACGCCGACGCCGAGCTGTACCGGCGCCTGCACGTGATCGTCGGCGACTCGAACATGAGCGAGTACGCCACGTTCCTGAAGGTCGGTGCGGCGGCGTGCATGTTGCGGATGCTCGAAGACCAGAACGTGGTGTTGCGCGACATGACGTTGGAGAACCCCATCCGGGCGATCCGCGAGATCAGCCATGACATCACCTGCCGGCGGGTGGTCCGACTGGCCAACGGTCGTGAGGTGTCGGCGCTCGACATCCAGCGCGAGTACCTCGACCGGGCGCTGCGCTACGCCGACCACCAGGGCTTTCCGCCGTTCGAGCAGCGCGCGCTGGAAATGTGGGAGCACTGCATGACCCAGCTCGAGAACGATCCGCTCAAGCTCGACCGCGAACTTGACTGGGTCATCAAGTACAAGCTGCTCGAGGCCTACCGTGCCCGCCACGACCTGCCGCTCGGGCACCCGCGGGTGCAACTGCTCGATCTTCAGTACCACGACGTGTCGCGGCACCGCAGCCCGTTCCACAAGCTGCAGGACCGCGGTCTGGTCGAGCGGGTGTGCACCGACGCCGACATCGAAACCGCAGTCGACACGCCGCCGCAGACCACCCGAGCCCGGCTGCGCGGCGAATTCGTCAAGCGCGCCAAGGAGCGCCGCCGCGACTACACGGTCGACTGGGTGCACCTCAAGCTCAACGACCAGGCCCAACGCACCGTGTTGTGCAAGGACCCGTTCCGCAGCCGCGACGAGCGCGTCGAGAAGCTGATCGAGTCCCTGTGAGCCACGGAGCGGTGCCGGGGAGCCGGCACGGCTGTCCGGTACCGTGAGCGCCGCGTGACCGAGTTGACCGTGGACCCAGGGCCCGAATCACCAGATCCGGACGGCACCGCCGAGTTCGACGCGGCCGAGCGCGACCTCGTGTCCGGCGGCGAGGCCGATGGAGACAGCGAGCCCGACCAGCCCGACGACGACGGGCGGCTGCTGTCGCCGGGGGCCCGGGCGTTCTTCGACTGGGTGCTCGTCGTGGGCATCGCCTTGTTCGTGGCGATCGTGGTGCGCACGTTCGTGCTGGCCCATTACCAGGTCGAGGGGCAGTCGATGTACTCCACACTGCACCCCGGCGACCGAGTGTTCGTCAACAAGCTGTCGTACCGCCTCCACGACCCGAACCGGGGCGATGTGGTGGTGCTCCACGAACTCACCGGGGCCACCGAGCGCGACCTGATCAAGCGAATCATCGCGCTGCCGGGTGAGACGATCGAGATCGACGACTGCCAGGTGTTCATCGACGGGCGCCGGCTCGACGAACCGTACCTCGACCCGGGTGTGTGCACGACGTGGAACGGCTCGTCGAACTCGCTGACGATCGGCCCTGATCACGTGTTCGTGATGGGCGACAACCGCAACCACTCGTCGGACAGCCGCACGCTCGGGCCGATTCCCGAGCATGACCTGGTCGGCCGCGCGTTCGTCGTATTCTGGCCCAAGTCGGACTGGCAGTGGCTGTAGGGGAGCCCGCCCGCCCGAGACCGATCGTCAGGTCAGGGGGCGCCTACGGGCACATCGCAACGAACCGCACGGGTCGCCATGTGGTGCCTACCCGCGGCCGCGTGCGCGCTGCTGGCCGGCTGCACCCGCGGTGCCGCGTCCGTGACGGCCGGGCCTGCCTACACACCCGAGCCGGTACCCGAGACGTTGCCTGCGGCGGTGCCCGAGCCTGGCCCGGGGGTCGCGTCTGCCGGGCCAGTTCCGCCCCTCTTCGTCGCCCTCCAGCCTGACGCGGCCACGCCGTCCAGCAGCCCGCCACCCAGCACCGACCAGCCCGATACCGAGCCGGAGCCGGAGCCGACGGTGGTGACGTTTGCCTTCTCGGGCGACATCCTCCCGCACAGCCCGCTGTGGGACGGGGCCGCCCGCAACGCTGCCGCGTCCGGCACCGCCGGCTTCGACTTCGACCCCATGCTGGCTGCGCTGAGTCCGCTGCACGATCGCGCCGACCTGGCCGTGTGCCATCTGGAAACACCGATCGCGCCGGTCGGCGAGCCGTTCTCGACGATGCCGTACTACGGCGTGCCGGCCGAGATCGCCGACGCGATCGCGGCCGCCGGTTTCGACCGTTGCTCCACCGCCAGCAACCACACGTTCGACCGTGGCGTGGCCGGTATCGAGCGCACGATCACCGAGTTGGAACGGGTGGGGGTCGCCCAGGACGGCATGGCCCGCACGATCACCGAGGTCGCCCCGCGGGTGTTCGACGTCGACGGTGTGGCGATCGCCCACCTGTCGTACACGTACAGCTACAACGGCATCATCCCGCGCCCCGACGACGCCTGGCGTTCGCGCCTGATCGACCCGGATCGGATCTTGTCCGACGCGGCCGAGGCTCGCCGGGTCGGTGCCGAGCTGGTGATCCTCAGCCTGCACTGGGGTGCCGAGGGGCGCTCCGAACCCACCGACGAGCAGCGCCGGTTGGCCGACCGGCTGACTGCCTCGGGGCTGGTCGACCTGATCGTGGGCCACCACGCCCACGTGGTCCAACCGATCGAGCAGGTGAACGGGGTGTGGGTGATCTACGGGATGGGCAACCTGCTGTCGAACATGCCCACCGGCACGTTCCCCCCGGCCAGCCAGGACGGCGTGGTGGTGTCGATCGCGGTCCATCGCGACACCGCCGGCCGGTTCACCTGGTTACCGCCGGCGGCGACGCCGACCTGGGTCGACCGCGACGACGGGTGGCAGATACGGATCTTGGCCGACGAGTTGGCGGGCGACGCGCTCGGCCCCGGTCGCCGCTCGGTGCTACAGGCCTCGTACGACCGCACCGCGGCGGTGGTCGGCGAGTACGTTGCGACCGGTTCAGCTACTGGAGGAAACTGACGCGGCGACGTCGACCATCCGGTCGGGCCAGTCGCTGTACACCGCGTCGATGCCCATCCGGAGCACCGGCTGGAGGACGTGCTCGAACTGGACGTCCCATGCGAACGCGGTGCGCTCGAAGCGGTGGAACAGCGCCACCAGGCCCCCGTTCCAGCACGTGTGGTGCATGTTGATGCCGTCGATACCGGCATTGGCGAGATACGCCGCCCGGCGTTCCGGGCCCTCCTTGATCTTGTCGAGCCGGGTCGAATCGACCAACCGGACGTCGGCGTCGAGCGCTCGCAACGTTTCGAGCAGGCTCAGCGTCGGGCTGCACAACCACAGCTTCGGGATCAGGCCGGGAGCGGCCTCGCGGACCGCGGCGATCACCGCCGGGCCGCAGGCCGGGTCCTTGAGATCGAGCGACAGGTGATAGTCGGTGCCACACGCCTCGACCAGCTCGCCGATCGTGGGAATGTGTGCCGGGAGTTCGGCGCGGCGAAACCCCGAGATGGGGCGATTGCGCAACCCGCGGCGCACCACACCATCGTGATCGAGCACCACCTCGCCGTCGGCGGTGAGCCATACGTCGCTTTCCAGCCCGCTGGCGCCGAGCCAGAGGCCGAGTTGGAACGCCTCGATCGTGTTCTCGCGGGCGTAGGCCCGAGCGCCGCGGTGAGCGAACAGGATCGGTGAGTCGAGGAGGGAGGGGAGTCGCTGCTGCACGCCGGGTCCATCCTGCCAGGTCGGTAGCGGATCCGTAGACTGCCCGGCGTGTTCAACCTGCAAGGCAGCGAGGTCGTCATCATCCTCCTGCTGGCGCTGGTGGTGCTCGGCCCCGAAAAGCTGCCCGACGCGATGCGCAAGGCCGGCCGCATGTACGCCGAGCTGCGCAAGATGTCGTCGGGCTTCCAGGAAGAGTTCCGCAAGGCCGCCGAACCGTTCAACGAATCGGTGAACGAGGCCACCGGCCAGCTCCGCGAGACCGCCAATCTGTTGCGTGACTCGGCCGACTTCACCCGGCTCTCGTCGGGCGACCGCGACGAGAAGCCGAAGAGTGCCGAGATGGCTCCGGCGATGCCGGACGTTCCGTTGGTGGCCCCGGCCGACCCCACCCAGGTGCCGACCGAGGCGACCCCGACGTTCGAGAGCAGCGCCGACTCCGGTACCCCTGACGAGCCGGCGGACGGCACCGCGTGAGGCTGTTCCCCGCTCGCAACCGGCCGGCCGAGTCGCCGACCGGGGAGATGACGCTGTTCGAGCACCTCGCCGAACTGCGCATGCGGATCATCCGCGCCAGCCTGGCGGTCATGCTCGGGGTGATCGTCGTGATCGCCTTCTACGACCGGGTCATGCGTTGGCTGACACGGCCGTACATCGACCTGTGCGTGCGCCGTGGCCCCGAGTTCTGCGGGCTGCCCGCCGATGCCGATCCGCGCGACGTGAGCCTGGTGATCCTCGACCCGATCGAAGGTTTCGCCACCCGGCTGAAGGTGTCGTTCTACGGGGGCATGGTGCTGGCGCTGCCGGTGATCCTGTGGCAGTTGTGGAAGTTCATCGTCCCCGCGCTGCACAAGAACGAGCGCGGCTACGCGCTCGGCTTCGTGGCCTCGACGGTGGTGCTGTTCGCCGGAGGCGGGGCGGTCGCCTACCTCACGCTCGAAAAGGCACTCGAGTTCCTCATCTCGTGGTCGGGCGAAGACGTCAACCCGACGTTCCAGGTACAGGCATACGTGCGCCTGGTGACGCTGATGGTGGTGGCGTTCGGGATCGGCTTCACGATTCCCGTCCTGCTCGTGTTCCTCCAGCTGCTCGGGGTGATCCGGCCGGGCACGTTGCTGGGCGCGTGGAGATACGCGGTGGTCGGCACGGTCGCCCTGGCGGCGGTCATCACGCCGAGCGGCGACCCGATCTCGCTGGCCGCGCTGGCCGGGCCGATGATCGTCCTGTACTTCGCGGCGATCCTGATCGGCTGGTTGATCCAACGGTCGAGACGCAAACGCGAGGCCGACGAGGGCTGACCCACGCGAGGTCGACGAAAGGTGACGAATGGTGTCCGACGCAATTCGTCATACTGGGTTGGTGCGGTCTGACCGCCAGGAGATTCTGGCCCGCTACCCCTTCCCGATCGACCGCTTCCAGCGTGAGGCGATCGACGCGTTCGACGCCGGGCGTCACGTCATCGTCGCCGCTCCCACCGGCAGCGGCAAGACGGTGGTGGCCGAGTACGCCGTCGAGGCCGCTCTGCGCGACGGCCGGCGGGCGTTCTACACCGCACCGATCAAAGCCCTGTCGAACCAGAAGTACCGCGACCTCGTGGCTCGCCACGGCGACGCCGCGGTCGGCCTGCTGACCGGCGACAACGCGATCAACGGCGACGCGCCGATCGTGGTGATGACCACCGAGGTGCTGCGCAACATGGTGTACGCCGGGCGCGACCTGCGCGACCTGGCGGTGGTCGTGCTCGACGAGGTGCACTTCCTTCAGGACGCCTACCGGGGCCCGGTGTGGGAAGAGGTCATCATCCACCTGCCCCAGCACGTACGCCTGGTGTGCCTGTCGGCGACCGTCAGCAACTCGCGCGAGCTGGCCGAATGGGTGGAAACCGTGCGCGGGCCCAGCGAGGCGATCCTCGAGGAACGCCGCCCGGTCGAGCTGGAGAACCTGTACCTCGTCCACGACCGAACGCACGACCGGATCCGCCTGCTGCCCACCATCGTCGACGGGCGACCGAACGCCGACGCGCTGCGGCTCGACGCGAGCGCGGTGCGCGGCGGGGGCCGTGACCGCGGGCGGGCCAAGCGTGACGACCTGCGCGGGTTGCGGGGGAGCGGCCGGCGCATCCTCGCCACCCCGAGCCGCACCGACACCGTCGACGTGCTGGCGGCGAACGGGCTGCTGCCGGCGATCTTCTTCATCTTCAGCCGCAACGGCTGCTCCGAGGCCGCCCGCAGCCTGGTGCACGCGGGCATGCGCTTCACCGACCACGAACAACGCGATCGCATCCGCGAGATCGTCGCCACCCGGCTCGACGGGCTCGCCACCGCCGACCTGGCCGTGCTCGGCTACGACGCCTTCGTAGAGCAGCTCGAAGCCGGCGTGGCCGCCCACCACGCGGGCATGATCCCCCCGTTCAAGGAGATCGTCGAGGCGTGCTTCATCGAGGGCCTGATCAGCGTCGTGTTCGCCACCGAGACGCTCGCCGTGGGGGTCAACATGCCCGCCCGCAGCGTCGTCATCGAGAAGCTCACCAAGTTCGCCGGCGACCGCCACGAGACACTGTCGCCGGGCCAGTTCACCCAGCTCACCGGTCGCGCCGGGCGTCGTGGCATCGACGAGCACGGCTCGGCGATGGTGCTGTGGAGCCCGTGGGTGCGCTTCGACCAGGTCGCCGAGCTGGCCGCCTCGCGGTCGTTCCACCTGCGCTCGGTGTTCCGGCCCACCTACAACATGGCCGCCAACCTGGTGCGCACGTACACGTCCGAGCGGGCACACCAGCTACTCGCCTTATCGTTCGCTCAGTTCCAGGCCGACCGCGACGTCGTGCGCGTCGAGCGCCGGCTCCAACGCCTCCGCGAACGCCACACCGAGCTGCGCGCCGACGCCGCCAGCCCGTACGGCGACGTCGACGAATACCGCACCGCGGTGGCAGCCGGGCGCGGCGTCGGCAACGGGCGCGACCATCCGTACGAGCTGGCGCTGGTGCGGATGAAGCCGGGCGCGCTGGTGCACGTGTCGAAGGGCAAGCACCACGGGCCGGCCGCGGTGGTCGCCTCGGCCCACCGAAAGGGCGGCCTCAAGATCACGGCGATCACTCCCGCCGGGCACGTGCTCCAACTCGGCGCGGACGACTTCGACGCGATGCCCACCCAGATCGGCACGATCGTGCTCCCCGGGGCCTACGCGCCGAACCAGACCGACTACCGCACCGAAGTCGGGCGGAGGATCAAACGAGCCAAGCTGGCGGCGCCGGCACGACCGAAACGCAGCGAACGAATCGGCGAGTCGGCGGCGCTGGTCGGCACCGGGCTGCACCCGGTGGAGGCCGACCCCGACCTCAAAGAACGTCTGCGCGTCGCCGCCCAAGCCGAGCGGCTGGCCGACGAGATCCGCCAGCTCGAACAGCGGGTCGAACATCGCAACGGAACGCTGGTGCGCGAGTTCGACCAGGTGCTGGCCGTGCTCGGCGAGCTGGGCTACGTCGACGTTGCCGGCTGGGCGCTGACCGACGCCGGTGGCGTGCTGGCCCGGGTGTTCCACGAGTCGGACCTGCTCGTGGCCGAGACGCTGCGGCGAGGCCTGCTCGACGGCGTCGACCCGGCGACCTTGGCCGGACTGGTGTCGACGTTCGTGTACGAACACCGCTCACCCGACGACCCGCCCCGGCCGTGGTTCCCGTCGGTCGAGGTGCGCCGCCGGTGGGAGGCGATCGAACGGCTCAGCTACGAGCTCGCCACGATCGAACGCGAGCGTGGGTTGGCCGAGCACCGGCCACCCGACCCCACGTTCTTCGGCGTCGCCTACGCGTGGGCGGCGGGGGAGGGGTTCGCCGAGGTGGTCGAGGCCGAGCAGGCGAGCGGGGGCGAGCTCACGGGCGGCGACTTCGTGCGCACCGTCAAGCAGTTGGTCGACCTGCTCGGCCAGATCGGCAACGTCGCCCCGTCCGACGCGACCCGTCAGGCCGCCCGGCAGGCTGCCGACGCGGCGTTCCGTGGGGTGGTGTCGGACTCGGCGACCGTCGAGCAGGTATGACGATCCGCCCTGGGCAGGAGTGGGGGCGGCCGGCAGGCGACGTGTCGACGGCGACCCCCGCCGGGTCGGATGCCGATCTAGCTGACCAGGTCGCGGCCGGTGCCGTCGGTCCGTTCGCCGTCTCGGCCGGAGACCTCCACCGAGCCGTCGGTGCGCCGAAGCCGGGTGCGCACACCACGATCGTGCCCGTCGACGCGCTCGCCGTACAGCTCGACGAGGGCCCCGAGAGGCTGGTGGTCGCCCACCTCGTCGCCCGACGGTCGTGGTGGCGCGGCCCGGTCGTCGCCGTGTGCAACGTCGACTACGTGGGCACGTGGAACGTCGCTCCCCGGGCCCATCCGGGCGACGGCCGCGCCAACGTCGTCGACGTGTCGCCGGCGATGAGCACACGGGCTCGCTGGCAGGCGTGGCGTCGCCTCCCGCAAGGCACCCACCTACCGCACCCGGCCATCACCACCCGTTCGATCCGCACCGTGTCGTTCGAGTTCGAGTCACCCATGCGGGTGTGGCTCGACGGCGTACCGTCCGGCACCGCCCGCCACCTCAAGGTCACGGTCCGCCCCGACGCCTTCGAGCTCCTCCTGTAACCAACCCTGGTGGCGCTCAGACGCGGGTAGGGACCAGGTTGCGGATGGCGGTGGCGAGGGTGGCTCGGGGTTTGGCGCCGGAGAGGACGACGTCGACCATCGTGAGCGACGTGTGGGTGTGACCGCGGGCCTCGATGTGGGTGACAGGGACGCCGGCCGCGTCGAGCGCGGCCGCGTAGGCACGGCCCTCGTCGCGCAACGGGTCGAACTGACAGGTGACCACGACGGTGGGTGGCAGCCGGGCCAGGTCGGGCGAGTGCAACGGCGCGGCCCGCGGATCGGTGCGGTCGGCGGGGTCGCAGTAGTGGTCCCAGAACCAGTGCATCAACGGCGTGGTCAGCACGTAGCCGTCGGCGTTGTCGGTGTACGACGGGCGCGAGAAGTCGCTGTCGGTGACCGGCGTGAGCAGCACCTGCCCGGCCAGGCCACCGACCGCCGCGGCCGTCACCGCGGCCAGGTTGCCACCGGCACTCCAGCCGCCCACCAGCACCGCGTCGGAACGCACCCCCAACTCGTCGACGTGCCCGCGGGCCCACTCGACGGCCGTTCGGGCGTCGTCGGTGGCCGCGGGGAACCGGGCCTCGGGAGCGTGCCGGTAGTCGACCGACAGCACCGCGACGTCGGCACGCACGCACAGGTCGCGGCACAGCGGCTCGTCGGAGCTGACGTGGCCGAGCACCCACCCGCCGCCGTGGAACCACACCAGCAGCGCGTGTGGCCCGGACGTGGCCGGGCGGTACAGCCGCCACGCCAGCGGCGCCCCGTCGGCCCCCGGCAGCGTGCCGTCGACCACCGCGCCGACGTCGGGGCCAGGAGGCCGGGCACCTTCCATCGCCCCCATCAGGTCGCGGGCGGCCTGCGGCGGCAGCGTCTCGAGCGGCGGCAGGCCCAACTCGGCCATCGCCTCGAGCACCAAGGCGACGTCGGGCTGTACCTCGCGAATAGTGCCGTCGTTGCGCGACAGCCCGGCTGGGCCGGACAACTCGAAGCCGAGCAGGTCGCGGGCGGCCACCTCGTCACACACGGCGCGGTAGCGGTCGACCCCACCCACGTACGGCAGGAACACGCGCGGCTTGCCGGGCACGTTGGCGCCGAGGTACCAGGTGTCGGCATGCGGGAACAGCGTGATGTCGGCGTAGTCGTTGACGTGCTGCACCCACCCGTCCTCGGCGGCTCGGGTGGGCTCGATCCGGTCGAAGCCGGTGTCGCGCATGCCGGTGATCCGGTCGGCGACCCAGTCGACGTGCTGCTCGATCGACACGATCATGTTCGAGAGCACCGACGGGCTGCCAGGCCCGGTCAGCAGGAACAGGTTCGGGAAGCCGGCCGCGCCGAGGCCCAGGTACGTACGCGGGCCGTGTTCCCATTTGTCGCGGAGGGTGAGCCCGTCGACACCGGTGATGTCGACCGCCACCACGGCCCCCGTCATCGCGTCGAAACCGGTGGCCCACACGATCGCATCGAGGCCGAACGTGGCCGACGTGGTCTCGATGCCCGTTTCGGTGACACCGACGATCGGGTCGCGGCGCAGGTCGACAAGGTGCACGTGCGCCAGGTCGAACGTCTCGTAGTAGTCCGTGTCGAGGCACAGCCGTTTGGCACCGATCGGATAGCCCTGCGGCAGCATCGCCTCGGCTACCTGTGGGTCGGCGATACGTGCCCGGATCCGTTCGCGGACCATGTCGGCGACGACCTCGTTGGCGGCCGGGTTGGCGAGCTGGTCGGCGAACAGCGACAGCAGCGGCACCATCTCGCCGGTCGCGTATGCCTCGTCGAACCGGCGGCGGCGCTCGTCGGGCGGCACCTGGGCGGCCATCTCGCCCGGCCGTTCTTGGGGCACACCGGCCGCCGAGGCGCGGGCGGCGACGAGGTAGCCCTCGCGGTCGCGTCGGCGCCACTCGATCCGGTCGGGAGCGGGGCCATTGCGGGCCGGAATGGAGAAGTTCGGCGTGCGCTGGAACACCACCAGCTCGGCCGCTTGCGCGGCGATCAACGGAATCGCCTGGATGGCCGACGAGCCGGTACCCACCACGCCCACCCGCTTCCCGGCGAAGTCGACCCCGTCGTGGGGCCAGCGCCCGGTGGAGTACACCGGGCCGGTGAACCGGTCGGCACCGGGCACGTCGACCTGCTTGGGTACCGAGAGGCATCCGGTGGCCATCACGAACCACCGGCACCTGAGCGTGTCGGGTGCGCTCGTGTCGTGTCCGCTGGTGGTGATCTGCCAGCTCGTGGACGACTCGTCCCAGCGGGCCGACGTCACCGCGGTGCCGAATCGGATCTGGTCACGCAAGCCGTAGCGCTCGGCGACGAACTGGAGGTAGCGCAAGATCTCGGGCTGGGTGGCGTACTTCTCCGACCACTGCCACTCGGCGTCGAGTTCGTGGTCGAACGAGTACGAGTAGTCGGTGGTGGGAATGTCGCAGCGCGCACCGGGGTAACGGTTCCAGTACCACGTACCGCCGACGTCGTCGGCAGCCTCCAGCACCACGGCCGACACGCCGGCCTGGCGCAACCGGTGCAGCATGTAGAGCCCGGCGAACCCGGCCCCCACGACGACGGCTTCGACATCGAGTTCGGCGTTCGGTCTCACGCCCGAACGGTACGAGCGGCCCCCTGGAGAGGGCGAGTCGGGCCGCCCAGTGCGACGTCGTACCAGCTAGACAGCGGTCCCCGTACCGCGACCGGCGCGGCTCCTACGATGGCGCCCGTGCGCCCTCAGGAGAACGCGTGACGGTCTACGTCCCGGAAGAGTTCACCGCTGACGAGGCCGACGTGCTGCGGCGGTACTTCACCAACCTCGACGGGCCGGTGTTCGCCCTGGTCAACCTGCCCGAGGTGGTCAAGGGGGCGCTGTTCGCCCGCTACAGCCGCAGCCCGAAGAGCCTGCGCCGGCTGTTCCTCGACGAATTCGTCGGCGACCTCGATATCGCCGGCGACCAGACCGTCGACGCCACGATGGGCGTGGCCCGGGCCGAACAACTCTACGACAAGGTGTTCTTCGAATACGGCGACGACTCGGTCGCCCAACTCGGCGGCGTGCACCTGGCGTGCGAGCAGGCGTCGAATCTGCTCACCAAGATCCTCGAGTGGGGCCGGCTGATGAGCTACCTCGAGCAGAGCACCCGCTACATCGCCTACGACGCCCGGCTCGGGGGCCGCTACCGGTTCTACCGCGACCCGGCCATCCTCACCAGCTCGCTCGGCACCCGGTACGTCGGCGACATGGACCGCATCTTCGACGCCTACTCGGCGGCCGCCGACGCGGTCACCGAACACGTGCGCGCGACCGTGCCGCGCGAGCCCACCGACAGCGACTTCGTGTGGCGTCAGGCAACCCGAGCCAAAGCGCTCGATGCCGTCCGCGGCATGCTTCCCGCGGCGTCGCTGTCGAACGTCGGCATCTACGGCTCGGGCCAGGGGTTCGAAGCGCTGCTGCTGCGGATGCGCGCGCACCCGTTGCCCGAGGCCCAGCACTACGCCGGATTGATGCTGCACGAGCTCCGCAAGGTCGTGCCGAGCTTCCTGAAGCGGGTCGACCTCGCCGACCGCGGCGGAGCGTGGAGCGACTACCTCGCGGCGACCCGTACCGCCACCGCCGACGTGGTGGCGCGGCTGTTCGGCGAGCCCGACACATCGCCGGCTACCGACGTACCCGAGGTGACGCTCGTCGACTTCGACCCCGACGCCGAGGACAAGTTGCTGGCGGCGATCTGCTACCCCCACTCGACACTGTCCGAGGCGGCGTTGCTCGACCGTGTGCGTACGCTTGCGGCCGACGACCGGGTTGCGCTGATCCGTGCCTACGTGGGCGATCGCACCAACCGTCGGCACAAGCCCGGGCGGGCGTTCGAACGGGTCGACTACCGGTTCGACGTGTTGTCCGACTACGGCGCGTTCCGTGACCTGCAACGCCACCGGATACTGACGATCGAATGGCAGCGGCTCACGCCCGCTCACGGCTACGTACGCCCCGAACTGGTCGACGCGTCCGGCACGGCCGGCATGTTCGACGAGACGATGCACCGCTCGGCGCTGTTGCACGACGACCTGCGCGCAGCCGGGTTCGTCGAGGAAGCCGGGTACGCGGTGGCGATGGCCTACCGCCTTCGCTACGTCATGCAGTTCAACGCTCGCGAGGCAATCCACCTGCTCGAACTCCGTTCCAGCCCGCAGGGACACCCCTCGTACCGGCGGGTCGCGCTCGAAATGCACCGCCTGATCGCCGAGCAGGCCGGGCACCGCGCGATCGCTGCGGCGATGACCCATCTCACCACCGAAGCGCCCGAGTTGGAACGACTCGCCTCCGAGCGCCAAGCCGAAGCCCGCCGGCTCTCGTAGACAGGTCGCAACTTGGGGTTTGGAGGCGTGCTTCGCGCGCCTATGCTCCCGGCGCGAACGCCCGCCCCCCGGGCCAGTTACGACGAGCAAGGAGTCCCATGTCTGACGACGACAACGAACTCAACGAGGACGAGGTCGCGCCGGAGGACGACGGAGAGTTCAAGGCCGACGACAGTGACGGTGATGACGAGGCCGATCTGGACGGCCCCGACGAGGAGGCCTTCGAGGAGGACGAAGAAGACGACGCCTTCAGCGCCACCGATGACGACGACAGCGACGACGCTGACGCTGAGGACGATGACGACGAGGACGAGGACACCGAAGCGGCCACCCGTGCGCGCAAGCGCAAGGGCGAGGACGACGAGGACGACGACGAGGACATGCTCGCGCCCGACGACGTCGAAGCCGACCTCGACCGCATCCTCAAGGACCGCATGGTGTCCAGCGAGGACGAAGACGACGAGGAAGACGAAGAAGACGATGCCGGAAAGGGCAAGGCGGGCGGCGAAGCTGCCGACGGCCTCCAGCCCAAGCGCGCCGACGAGATCCTCTGCAACAGCTGTTTCCTCCTCGTGCGCTCGTCGGCCCCGGGTTGCCCGGTAGAAGACGACGCCTGCCCGATCTTCAGCTGACATGAAGCGACCCCGGCGACTCGTGGAAGTCGCCGTGTTCGCGCCACTCGGAGCGGTGGCGACGCTCGCCGCGGCGGCCCGGCGACGGTCGCGTGGGGCACCGGTTGCTGCTCCTGAGCCCAGTCGCCCCGAGATCGTCCCCCAGCCGCGCGTGGTTGTCGCCTCGTCGGTGGCCGTCGACGAGTTGCCGGTCGACGGTTACGACCATCTCGCCGCCAGCCAGGTCGTCGACCGCCTGGCGGCACTGACGGCCGACGAACTCGAGCTCGTGGCCGAGTACGAGCGGGCGCACCGGCACCGGCAGTCGGTGCTCGCCAAAGTCGCCCAACTCACCGGCCAGCTTCCGGGATGATCGACCCGCTCGTTCGCCCGGCGACCGCCGACGATGCGGCCGAGTTGGCGCTGCTCGAAGGCGAGGCTCGCGAGGCCCTGGCCGACCACCGTGGGGGCGCCCGGTGGCTGGCCGACCACCCGGCGGGGGCGTGGGCGGACGAAGGCGCGATCGTGTACGTGGCCCACATCGACGACGTGATTGTCGGGTACATCGTCGCCACGGTCGACGGGGCGTTCGCCCGGGTCGTCGACGTCTACGTCACTGCCGGCGCCCGCGAGTTGGGGTTCGGAGACGAACTCCTGGCCACCGTCACCGCGACCGCCCGCGCGGCCGGGGCGACCACCCTCGACGGGGAAGCCCTGCCCGGCGACCGCAGCATCAAGAATCTCTACGAGCGGGCCGGCATCAAAGCCCGCCTGATCGTCGTCTCCACCCCGCTCTAAGCAGCCAGCGGCACCGGTCGAGCGCCGCCGTTGTGTCCGGCGGTCGCCAGCTCGCGGTGGTCGCCAGCTCCCGGTGGTCGAGTGCCGCCGCCAGGCGGTGTATCGAGACCAGGCCGACGCTCGCCGGCGACCGGTCAGTGGTCGCGAGCTTCGTCGGTCGTGGCGCGTGCCTCTGCGGCAGCCTCGATCGAGTCGGTCTCGGCGGTGATCTCCCGTGCGGCTTCGAGCACGGCGTTCCCACGGGCAGCGTCGAGCAGGTCGGAAACCGCATCGTCGACGCTGACACCGGCTTCGTCAGCCGCACCAGCCTCGACTACAGCAGCCTCCGCAGCGTCGGTCTCGGCTGCGTCGGTGCCGGGCGTGCTGTCGGTGCCCGCAGCGTCGGTTTCGGTGGCGTCAGTCTCGGCTACGTCGGCTTCCGGCGTACCGCTGTCGGTTGCGTCGGCTTCGGCTCCGCTGGTGTCGGGCGCCTCGGTCACGTCGGCCTCGGTGAGGTCCGTCTCGGTTGCGCCGGCATCTGGTGCGCTGGTGTCGGCGGTATCGGGAGTCTCGACGTCGGTGGCAGTGGCGTCGGCCGTCTCGGCTTGCGTGGCGCCGGCTTCGGTGGCGTGCGTCTCACCAGTGTCGGTTGCGCCGGCATCCGGTGTACTGGTGTCGGCGACGGTTGCCTCGGCTTCGGCCGTCTCGCCGATGGCGGCAGCCTCGGGGGTGTTCGCTACGGCGTCCGTCGGGGCGGCGGCCGTCTCGGTCGCCGCGGCATCGGGCTTGGCGCCGCGCTTGGGCTTGGGTTCGGGCTTGGCGCCGCGAGCGTCCTTCTTGTCGCCAGGGCGCGGACCGGGGCGCAGCGGCTTGGGCATCGGGGCTTTCGGGTCGACTGCCACGTCGAACAACTCGGCCACCTGGGGCAGGGCGGGAGCCAGGCGCGTCACCGTCGCCAGCAGATCGTCGGTCACGGAGTCGGGCTTGCGCTGCGGCTTGACTTGCGACCGAACCGGCGAGAAGGCCGCCGCCTCGAGCATCGCGATCCAGCGTTC
Source organism: Ilumatobacter sp. (assembly GCA_035556435.1). Lineage (GTDB taxonomy): Bacteria > Actinomycetota > Acidimicrobiia > Acidimicrobiales > Ilumatobacteraceae > Ilumatobacter. The sequence goes on from DATMEY010000028.1 coordinate 136,394, forward strand.
GGGCGGATCCATCGGCGCCAGCGAGGCATTCGCCGAGTCGACCAGGCGCTGGGCGATGTCGACCGGGAACGGCACGCCGGCCTTGGGCGGGTTCGACGACAGGCGCAACGCGCGCACGACACGCCCGACGGCGAGAGCAGCGTCGACATCGCCGAACCACAGCTGGAGTTCCTGCTCCTGCTTGGTGGCGAGTGCGGCGGTCAGCTCGGCGGCCAACGCCCGGGTCGACTCGTCGCGCGCCACGATCGGGTCGTTGGCGGCAGCGACCACGCTGCGCAGATCGCGCAGGTCGAGCTGTACGAGTTGGGTCTGGGCAGCTTCGGCGCGGTCGCGCCACTCGGCGACGCGCAGCTTCGGCAACAGTTCCTCGGCCATCTTCATGACGGTGGCCTCGGGCATCGCCGCGCGGCCATCGGCGACCGCCTTCTGGTTCTCGTCGCGCACCTTCTGACGCACCGCTGCCAGCCCCTGCAACGTCAGCTCGGCGATCGGGCGCTGTTCTTCGGGAAGTTCGGCAAGGACCGCATTGCGGTGGGCCTTGCCCGGCTTGAGACGCTGCGGCTTGGGACGCTGGGGCAGCTCGGGCGGGGGAGTGAACGACGGGCCTCGACGGCCACGGTCGCCGTCGCGACGGGGACGCCGGTCGCCGTCGCCGCGGCCGCCACCCGGGCGATCGCCACGCGAGTCGCCGCGGCCGCCACCCGGACGATCACCCCGGCCGTCACCGTCGCCGCGCGGACGCCGATCGCGCCGGTCGCCGCCCTTGCCGTCGCCACGTGGGCGCCGGTCGCGCCGGTCGTCGTCGCGCCGACGGCCACCGGGGGCACGGGTTTCGACAACTGGCTGGAACTCGCGCTCGGTCGGCAGCAGTTCGAGCAGGGCGCGCTCGGCCTTCTGGCGGCCGTGCACGACGTTGAGGATGGTGATGCCGTCGATTTCCTGCTCGACTTCGACCTTCAGTTCGTCGCCGACCTTCGCTCCGGCCGGAAGCACCGACCCGGGGACGACTCCCTTCGGGTTGCGGGCACCGGCGGCGCGCCACGTCCAACTGCCGTCTTCGAGCGCGCTCGTGAGTTCGATGTCGATCCGTCGGGACATAGAGGCGCAACGGTACCGCCTCGCGGCCTGGCCGCACCATTGCCGTGGCGCGGTATCTCGCCGCGCGCCGGCAGCGTTGGGCAACCATGCCGCACTGCCGAGTACCGTGCCCGCGATGCCGATCTACGCCCTCGCCGACATCCAGCCGACGATCGACCCGACCGCCTTCGTGCACCCCGACGCGGTCGTCATCGGTGACGTACGGATCGGCGCCGAGACGTCGATCTGGCCGGGCGCGGTGTTGCGTGGCGACGGCGGCGGCTACATCGAGGTCGGCGCGCAGACCAGCGTGCAGGACAACTCCGTGCTGCACACGGTGCCCGGCTGCCCGACGGTGGTCGGCGACCGGTGTGTGATCGGCCACCTCGTCCACCTCGAAGGTTGCACCCTCCGCGACGGTTCGATGGTCGGCAATGCGGCGATGGTGCTGCACCGATCGGTCGTCGGGGCGGGCGCCATCGTCGCGGCCAACTCAGTGGTGTTGTACGACGTCGACGTACCAGCGGGAGCGCTGGCGGTCGGATCGCCGGCCGTCATCAAAGAAGGCCGCGCACAGGCCGACATCATCGCCCTGGCGGTCGACTCGTACCTCGAGCGCGTGCGCAGCTATCCCAGCGAGCTGCGCCGGATCGGCTGACTGGATGGCCCGGGTCGTCGAGCTGCGGGTGCCCGCGGCCGAGGCCGAGTTGGCGGCCGACCGGTTGTGGACGGCCGGCGCCCAGGCGGTCGAGGAGCTCGGGGGCCGTGGCGGCACAGTCGCCCTCCGGTCCGTACTGTCGGACGACGACGCGGTATCGCGAACGCGTCTCGGCGAGCTGCCGGCCGGCTGGGAGCTGGGCTTCGTCGACCAACCCGACGCGCCGTCGGAGGCCTGGCGCGACCACGCCGTGCCGATCCACGTGTCACCGACGTTGGTGGTGCGTCCGGCGTGGCTGGCGCCGCTGGCCACCACCCCGGGCGTCGAGCAGGTGGCGATCGAACCTGCCGGTGCGTTCGGGCTGGGCGACCATCCGACCACCCGGCTGGCGGCGGCCGCCGCCGAACGCCTGACACGCGCCGGCGTATCGGTCCTCGACGTGGGGTGCGGCACCGGGGTACTCGCGGTGATCGCCGCGCTCCGGGGAGCCGCCCCGGTCGTGGCGATCGACGTCGCCGAGGCGGCGCTCGAGGCGACCTGGGCGAACGCCGCCCGCAACGGCGTCGAGCGCGCGGTCGACGTGTCGACCACGCCGCTCGCCGAGGTCGACGGCGCGTTCGACGTCGTGTTCGCCAACATCTTGGCGCCGACGTTGGTGGCACTGGCCGACGACCTGCTCCGCGTGCTCGCGCCCGACGGAACGCTCGTGATCTCGGGCGTGCTCGCGGGTGCCTACGACCATGTCGTGGCCGCGCTCCACCCGCTGGCGGTGGTGCGTACCGACGTGGCCGACGGGTGGGCGGCCGTCGAGCTCAGGCGCTGAACCTGGATCCACCGATCTGGCGGCTCGTTCCTCGCCGTCATCACGGTGAATCCAGGCTCGTCAACGCTTTGCGTTCAAGCGCCACGCAGGCTGGGCTTCACGAACGGTGCTTCAGGGTCAGACGTGGACGCGACCGCCGTGGGCTGGCGTAACGTGTACGAGCGGCCGCGACAATCGGTGGGTTCAGGCTGAATTCAGCTGTCGAGCGCGTCGCGGATCGCATCGGCGGTCGGCTGACCGGGTACCGCGCCGCTGACGGTGGTCGCCAACGCCCCGGCGACAGCCGCCCACTTCACCGCCGCGGCGAGGTCGTCGCCGGCGGCCAGGCGGGCGCACAGCGACCCGCAGAACGCGTCGCCCGCCCCGGTGGTGTCGACGGGGTCGACCGGGTGCGGTGGCACGTGGTCGACACCGGTGGCAGTGTGCACGTCGACGCCGGCACCGCCGCGGGTGACGACGACCGCCCGGGAACCGCCGGCGAGCAGCCGGGCCGGGCCACCGAGCAGTTCGGCTTCGTGCTCGTTGGGCACGACGATGTCGACCAGCGCGAGCAACTCGTCGGCCAGCTCGGCCGCGGGGGCGGGGTTGAGCACGGTGGTGCTGCCCGCCGCGCGGGCGGCGCGCAGCGTGGCCATCACCGTGTCGAGCGGCAGTTCGAGTTGGGCGAGCACCACCGCCGCGGGTGGCAGGGGAGTGGGGCACACGACCGTGGCGTTCGCCCCGGGCGCGACGACGATCGTGTTCTCGCCGTCGTCGGCGACCACGATCAAGGCCCGGCCGGTCGGCTCGGCAACCACCTTCACGTGGGAGGCGTCGATCGCATCGCTCTCGAGCACCTTGCCGAGGAGTCGTCCTGCGGCATCGTCGCCGAGTGCACCGACGAATCCCGTGCGGGCGCCGCTGCGGGCGGCTGCCACCGCCTGGTTGAGGCCTTTGCCGCCGGGGTGCTCGGCGAGTTCGCGGCCGAGCAGGGTCTCTCCGGGGGCAGGGTGGCGTTCGGCGCGTACGACCACGTCGAGGTTGGCGCTACCGACAACGAGGACATCGAGTGAGGGGCCCGGCACGGGCCGGAAACCTAGCTGGCGTTGCGGGCGCGCACCCCGATCGGGGCGATCAGCCGGTAACCGGCGGCGTGGCGTTCGTCCTCGCTCTCGCCTCCCCAGAAGCCGTACTCGTGCTGGTCGCGGGCGAACGACTGGCAGGTCTCCTGCACGGTGCAGTTGGAACACACCCGTCGGGCCATCGCCTCCCGACGCTCGCGAGCTTGTGGGCGTTCGGCCGGGGCGGGGAAGAACAGGTGGGTCAGTCCTTTGCAGGCGCCTCGTCGCATCCAGTCGTCGTCACCGGCGTGGAGGACGCGAACGAAATCTGCGGACATCACCATGCTGGGCCCCTTCCCGGCTCGTGCGTACTGGCATCGCTCCACGCGCTCCCCCGGGGAGTCCCCCGACGCGGCCGACGAGTGCTCACAGTACGACGCAAGTTGGTGCGCCGTCAACGAACGCGGGGTGAACTCGACAAATTCTCACCTGTTCCCAGCTCGTGCCGCTGATATGCGCCGTCCGTCGACGGCTCAGGACTGGACGAGGTGTTCCGTGTACGGTTCCCCGGATGGAAGTCGCCGAGCGCATCCGTGCTGGGGGAGCGACGCTGACCACCGCCGAACGTCGTGTCGCCGAGGTGATCCTCGGTTCGCCGCACGCGGTCGGGTTCGGTACGGTCGCCGAGCTGGCCCGGACTGCCGGGGTCGGCGCGGCAACGGTCGTGCGCCTGTCGGCGAAGCTCGGCTACGAGGGGTTCAGTGAACTCCAGACCGGGGTACAGCGCGACCTGATGCACCAGCTGCGCCCCGCCGCCGAGCGGATCCGCGAGGCCGGCGACGACGCCCGCGCCGACCACAGCGCGATCGAGGTCGCCAACGTCACCGGCACGCTCAAGGCGGTCAATGGCCGCACACTCACCACGCTGATCGACCGGCTTGCCGATCTCGACCGCCCGGTGGCGCTGCTGTCGGGCGACGACTCGGCTGGCGTCGCCCACCAGTTCGTCACCCAACTCGTGCAGATCCGGCCGGGCGTCACGTCGCTGTATGGCAGCCAGGTGATCGTCCACCGCGACATCGCCCTGCTCGACCCGCGCACCACCGTGATCGTGATCGACCTGCGGCGCTACGAGCAATGGGTGCTCGACGCGCACGGCTTGATTCGGGCACGTGGGCTGTGGTCGGCCGCGCTGAGCGACAACGCGTTGTCGCCGTTGGCGGCGTTCGCCGACGTGGCGTTCGACATCAGCGCCGGTTCGGCCGGGCCGTTCGACAGCCACGTCGGCACGCTGGCGCTGCTCAACCTGTTCGTCGCCAACGTGGCGGCCCGGGTGCGTGAACCTGCCGCGGAGCGACTGGCGGCGATCGAGGCTGCCTGGCGCGAGCACGGCAGCCTCGTCGTTCGCGATCAGCCGTAGCGTGGTCGGAATGTCCGACGTACTCGAACAGGCCGCGCTCCGGCGGACGTTCGCGATCATCAGCCACCCCGACGCCGGCAAGACGACGCTGACCGAGAAGTTCCTGCTCTACTCCGGTGCGCTCAACGAAGCCGGCGCGGTGCACGCCCGGGCCGGCCGCCGGGCGGCGACGTCGGACTGGATGGAGATGGAGCAGAAGCGCGGCATCTCGATCACCTCGACGGCGTTGTCGTTCGACTACCGGGGTCATCACTTCAACCTGCTCGACACACCTGGCCACCGCGACTTCTCCGAGGACACCTACCGGGTGCTGTCGGCGGTCGATGCGGTGGTGATGGTGCTCGACTCGGCGAAGGGCATCGAGCCGCAAACCCTCAAGCTGTTCGAGGTGTGCCGGTCGCGCAATCTGCCGGTGATCACGTTCCTCAACAAGTACGACCGTCCCGGGCGTGAGCCGCTCGAACTGCTCGACGAGATCGAGCAACAGATCGGCCTGCGCCCCACGCCGGCCACCTGGCCGGTCGGCATCTCGGGCGACTTCCGGGGGGTGCTCGACCGGCGCACCGGTGAGTTCACCCGGTTCACCCGTACGGTGCGCGGTTCGGCGATCGCTCCCGAAGAAGTCGTGCCGGCCGAGCAGGCCGCGGCCGACGAGGGCACGGCCTGGCAGGCGGCACTCGACGAGTCCGGCCTGCTCGACGCAATCGGCGCCGACGTCGACCTCGAGTCGTTCCTGGCCGGCGAGTCGACCCCGGTGTTCGTCGGGTCGGCGTTGACGAACTTCGGGGTGCGCTTCGTGCTTGATGCGATCGTCGACTTGGCACCTCAACCTCAACCTCCTGTCGACATTAAGGATGAAGCTCGACCTCTTGATGAGGATTGCTCGGCGTTCGTGTTCAAGGTTCAGGCCAACATGGACCGGATGCACCGCGACCGGATCGCGTTCGTGCGCGTGTGCACGGGCAAGTTCGAGCGCGGCATGGTGCTGACCTGCGAGCGCACCGGCAAGCCGTTCGCCACGAAGTACGCGTCGACGGTGTTCGGGGCCGAGCGCTCGACGGTCGACGTCGCCTACCCGGGCGATGTGGTCGGCCTGGTCAACGCCACCGGCTTGAACATCGGCGACTCGCTGTACGCCGACACGGCGGTGACGTTCGCCCCGATCCCGCGGTTCGCGCCCGAGGTGTTCGCGAGTGCCCGCCCGCTCGACACCGGCAAGGTCAAGCAGTTCCGCAAGGGCCTCGCCCAGCTCGACGAGGAAGGCGTCGTGCAGGTGCTGCGCGATCCGCTGATGGGCGACAGCGCCCCCGTGCTGGCTGCCGTCGGTCAACTCCAGTTCGAGGTGTTCGCCGACCGGCTCGACGTCGAGTTCAACGCCCCGATCGAGATCACCAGCGCGCCCTACGAGTCGATCCGGCTCACCGACGAGGCCTCGGCCCGGCGCCTGCGCGAGATCGGCGGGATCCGTGTGATGGAGCGCGGTGACGGCCGCCTGGTGGCCCTGTTCGAGAGTCGCTACCGGCTTCAGCGGATCGAGAACGACGAGCCCGATCTGTTGCTCGAACACATCCTCGCCGGCTGACCGAGCGGCGCGGGAGCGTCAGCCGTGTCCGTTGCGGCGGGGCAGTTCGAGCAACTGGGGTACCAGCCACTCGTCGCTGATCTGGAGTGCGGCATCGGCACTGAAGTGAGTGCCGTCGGGGCGGGCCGCCGGGTCGTCGGCCAGCCCGGACTGCTCGAGCCACCAGCGTAGGTCGGCGATCGCCACCGCCGACGGGGCGGTGGCGGCGAGCTCGGCGATCACCGATTCGATCCACGCCTGGGTGCCGTCGGTGAAGCTGACCTCGACGTTCGCCGGGCCGCCGTCGACCCCGTACGACGACACCGGCGGCCGCAACCACAGCAGGGTCGGGACCCCCGCTGCTGCGACCTGGTCGGCGAACGCCGCGTAGTCGGCGGCCAGTCGCTCGCGGAACGCCTCGTCGGCTGGGCCGAGCCAGGTCGTACCGCCATCCCACGAGCGCCCCCACACGTCGGCGAGGGTGACCAGCACGACCACGACGTCCGCCAGGGGGAGTGCGTCGGGGATGGTCTGGGTATGGCGCTCGGCGCACTCGATCTGGAGCGCCGCGTCGAGCATGCCCAACCGGAACTCGCCGCCGCGCATCAGCCCGCAGGCGCCGAACGCGGCAACCGACACCTGCACCTCGGTGTGGTCGAGCGCCCACTGGGTCAACCCGACGCTCAGCGACTGGGCGGTGGAGTCGCCGACCACGAGGACCCGCATCGGCCGGGGCGCAGGCACCGTCGTCGGCCCGACCGAGGTGGTCGACGCGGCTGCCGGCGGGGGACTCGTGGAAGAAGCGGTGGGTGGCGAACTGTCGGTCGACGCGGTCGCCGGCGGGGGAGCGGTGGTCGGCTGGGCGGTCGGTGGGGGCGTGCTGGGGCCGCCTTCCGGTACGAAGTCGACGGCCGCGAGTACGTGGGGGTCGAGCGTGGGGAGCGCCAATGTCGTGGAGGTCGGCCCGGCCGTTAGCGTGGTGGCCGCGACCACGGCGGCGACGGTGGCGAGTCCGCCGACGAGCGTCGGGCGGACGGCCAGCCGGGCCCGGGTGATGCGCAACTCGGCCAGATGAAACGACGCCGCGGCCAGCGCCAACGTGAGCGGGATGCCGAGGGCAGCGACCGCGGTCGGCGACCATCCGCGGGCGAAGAGGACGACGAAGATCGGCCAGTGATAGAGGTACGTGCCGTAGCTGACGCGGCCGATCTCGACGAGCGGGCGGGCACCCAACACCGTGGCAACCGGCCCGGGCACGGTCGCCGCCAGGATCACCAACCCCGACCCGACAGCGAACAGCGGTAGCAAGCCCTGGTACGGCCAGGCTCCCGAGCCGCCGGACAGCGATACCGCCACCAGCACCCCAGCCAGCGCGGCGAGGCCCACCCAGCGGGCCCACTGCACGCGGTGACTCGTGAGTGTGAGGTGTCCGGCGGTGAGCGCGAGCAGGCAGCCGACGAGTACCTCGGGCGCCCGGAACAGGGTGTGGTAGTAGACCGTGGGGGCACCGGCGTTCGGTCCCACGGCCAACACCGCGGCCCCGAGGCCGACGGTCAGTCCAGCCACCGCGCCCGTGGCCGTTCGGCGGGGAAGCCGGAGCAGCACCAGCATCACGAGCGGCCAGACCACGTAGAACTGCTCCTCGATCGCCAACGACCAGAAGTGCACGAGCGGATCGCGATCGCCGCCGCGTCCAGCGAACACGGCCGCGTAGTCACCATCGTTGCGCCACTGGTACCAGTTGGCACCGTTGAGCACGGTCCACCGCAACTCGGCCGCGCTGACCGTCGGGAGCCACCCGGCGCGCCCGGCGATCGTGCAGGCGACGATCGTGGCCAGGCTTGCCGGCAGCAGCCGACGGACCCGGCGGGCGTAGAACTGCCCGAGTGCGAGCGGGGCCCGGTGCGCCGGACGGGTAGCTGCCCGCTCGACCAGCGAGCGGGTGATCACGAACCCCGAGATCGTGAAGAACACCGACACGCCCAGGTACCCGCCGGACGCCCCGGCGAACCCGGCGTGGAACAGGAGTACGGCCAGCACCGCCAGGGCGCGGAGCCCATCGATCGCCGGCACGTACCCGCCTGGCGAACTCACCCAGCCGAGAGTACCGGCCCCGGGCCGCGGCGGCCCATCCGCGACCCGTCCCGTGGAAGCTGACATCATTACGTCATGACGCAATCGGGTCGGGAGGCGACAGCAGGGGAGTTGGCCGTTCCCGCGCGGTGCGGTTGGTGTCGCCGCGGGTTGCCGCAGCGACAGGGGCCAGGGCGGCCCGCCAAGTTCTGTTCGCAGAAGTGCCGGCAGTGGAACTGGGTGGCGCAGCAGCGCTCGGCCGAGCTGCAACTCAGCGAGCACGAGTTGGTGATCGCTCGCAGCGAGCTCGACCTGTTGCACGACGACCTGTACGTGTTGGCCTGTGCGGTCGACGACACCGAACGCGACCTGGCCGACGGCGAACACGACGCCGGTGAGCTGCGCAGCATCATCGCCTGGTTGCTGGCGGCGGCGCGCCCGCTGCGTGACCGCGAGCTGCGTCCCGGCGGCTCGTCCCCAAAATCGTCATGACGTAATCAGCACGGTAGCCAGGGTGCCCAGCCTGCGGCCGCGCGGGCGCCCTTCGGCGCCCGGTATCCGCCCGGGGCTTGACCTCGAGCGACCTCAAAGTCCCAGGTCAGCGGCGCTCGCCGGCTGGAGCGCGGAGACTTCGTCGCAGCATCGGGCTGGCCGCGGGCCCGCTGGCGTTGTGGTCGACAGAGTTGCGTTAACTCTCAACATCTACTTGAGAGTTTTCGGGAACGTCCGTACAGTGATGTCTATGAGTCGGCGAACGCCCATAATCCCCGTTATGTCAAGTACGGGAAAGCTGATCATGGTGGCTGCGCTGTCGCTGGGTGCGGCGGCCGCTGGGGTCGCGGTTCCGACGGGTGTGGTGCAGGCCGACGCCCCGTCCACCGCCGTGACCGGGCTTCGGCTCGGCGCCACGGGCGACGCCGTCCGCCAGGTGCAGCAGGCGCTGATCGCCAAGGGCTTCCCGGTGGCCGGTGGCGCCGACGGTGTATTCGGGGCGGCCACCGAGCGGGCCGTCAAGCAGTTCCAGACGAATCAGGGCCTGAATGCCAACGGCACGGTCACCGCCGCGACCGCGATCGCGCTCGAACTGGTGTCGAGCCCGTACCTCGGCCTCGCCCAGGGGGCCAACGGTGACTCGGTCCGCCAGCTTCAGCAGGCCCTGATCAACCGCGGCATCGCCGTGGCGGGCGGTGCCGATGGCGTGTTCGGGGCGGGCACCACAGCAGCCGTGAAGGAACTCCAGCGCCAGCTCGGCTACTACCCCACCGGCTCGGTCAACGCAGCGACTGCGGCGGCGCTCGGCCAGGCATCGTCGGGCGGCGGCGCGACGACGCCGGTGCAACCGGTGACGGTCGACGAGCCGGCTGGCCGCGGCACGGCATCACCGACGGCTGCGCCGGGCTCGGCTGGCCTGGTCGGCCTGAAGGTCGGCTCGACCGGCGACGGGGTACGCCAGGTGCAGCAACTCCTCATCGACGCCGGCGTGTCGATCGTCGGCGGTGCCGACGGCGTGTTCGGCGCGCTGACCCAGGCTGCCCTCACGTCGTTCCAACAGGCCAAGGGCCTGGCCGTCAGCGGCACCGTCGACCAGGAGACGCTCGACGTGCTCCGCTCGGGCCAGGGCCCGGACGGCGCTCCGCAGGGCTTGACCAACAACGGCGGCCAAGGCGGCTCGCTGGTCGGGTTGGCGTTCGGGGCGACCGGTGATGGCGTCAAGAAGATCCAGACAGCCCTACTCCAGTCCGGGTACACGGTCCGCGGCGGTGCCGACGGAGTGTTCGGCAACGCCACCCAGAGCGCGCTCAAGGCGTTCCAGACCGCCAACGCGATCGAACCCAGCGGCAAAGTCGACTCGCGTACGGCAAACGCGATCAACGCCGTGCTGGGCGCCGGCCCCACCCCGTCCGCTGCCAACGCCAGCTTGGTCGGGCTCCAGGCCGGGTCGACGGGTACCTCGGTGCAGGATCTCCAGAAGCGCCTGATCGCGGTCGGTGTCGAGGTCCGCGGCGGCGCCGACGGAATCTTCGGGCCGGCCACCGCCCAGGCGGTCAAGACGTTCCAGACTTCTCAGGGCCTCACGGCCAGTGGCAAGGTCGACCAGGCCACGGCGGCGGCACTGGCGAACCCGCTCCCGGTCACGGCCGAGCCCTCCACCGGCGCCACGGGCTACCCCGAGTACGGCGAGCAGGGGGCGCGGGTGACGGCGCTCCAGGCTGCGCTCGTGCAGGCGGGCATCAGCTTGCGCGGTGGCGTCGACGGAAACTTCGGATCGGCGACCAGCGCGGCGGTGATGGAGTTCCAGCGTCAGAAGGGTCTGCCGGTGACGGGCAAGGTCGACAGGGCCACCGCTGCCGCGCTCGGTATCGGGGCCGCTCCGGCGCCGGTCACCACACCCACCCCGACGGTGACGCTCGATGCGTTCCCTGTCGCCAAGCCGTGCGGGTTCGCCGACACGTGGCACTACGACCGTGGCGGCGGGCGCCAGCACCTCGGCGTCGACGTCATCGCCCCGACCGGCACCGCCGTGTACGCCGCGTTCAGCGGCAAGATCAGCCAGGTCTACGTGGACGCCCCGGGTTCACTGTCGGGGAACGGCCTCAAGGTCCAGCGTGCCGACGGTACGTACGTGTTCTACGCCCACCTCAGCGAGATCGCTCCGGGCATCGAGCTCGGCGTGCCGGTGACCGCTGGGCAGCAGATCGGCACGGTCGGTATGACCGGCAACGCGGCCACTCCCCACCTCCACTTCGAAGTACATCCGCTCGGCGGGGCGGCGATCAACCCCCATCCCATCATCAAGGCCATCAACGGCTGCTGAGACGGGCTTGAGTGGATCGGCAGAGCAGTGCCAGGTGGTTGAGCCTGTCGAAACCACCGGTTGTCGCGGCTTTCGGTGGTTTCGACGGGCTCAACCACCTTGGCGCGGTTGCCTGTCCGCTGACCTTCAGAGGTCGTGGGGGAGGCTGGTTCGGGTGGCTCGCAGGTAGGCGAAGGGGGTACGCGCGAGGAGGTTGCTGACGCGGCTGGTGTACACGTCGGCGTACTTCTCGACCTGGCGGGCGAACAGCGACTTGTCGTTGCCCGCCCGCATCAGCGGCCCCCACTCGTGGTTGCCGAGTGCTCCCGCCCGGATTGCGTAGGGCGCGATCTGCTCGTCGAGCCGGCGAATGTCGGCGTACAGCTGGTCGAACTCGGGCGCCGGCGTACCCGCCTTCAGGCCCGCCAACCGCAGCGCCGACAGGTGGTCTTCGAGCACCCGCTTGTCCCCCATCAGCTGCCGGAGCACGGCCTCGTCGGCAGCGAACGCCTCGGCGTCGGCAATCTCGGCTTCGATCTCGCGCAGGATCAGGGCGGTGCGCCAGTGCAGCTCGCGCTTGGTGACGTGCACGTCGCCGAACAGGTGGTCGCCGACGTAGAGGATCTCGTCGCCCGACAAGCCGAAGCTCTGCTCGACCAGCGCGGCCGACCCGCCGTGGTACACGTTGCCCATCTGGTATGGGCCATAGTGCGGTTCGAGCAGCCCACGCTCGGTATCGACCATGCGGAATGCGGGCGGGGTCTCGACGAAGAACCGGGGCTTGTCGGCGGCCACCACCACGAGGTCGAACAGGTCGCGCCAGGTGGTGCCCGGTGCCTGGGTGGCGAGCACGCCGTCGAACGCGTACCGCATCATCGGCTGCGTGTACGGCCACCCGCTGTTCGTGATCAACAGCAGCCGCTTGCCGGCCAGGCGCTGATCGAGCAGCGTGGCGGGAATCTCCTCGTCGAGTACGCAGAACCGGTCGGGGTCGGCCATGATCTCGGCCTTCAGGGCGCCGGTGGCGTGCGACGCGTCGAGCGCCCCGATCACGGTGCGGTACAGCTCGTCGTATCCCATCGGGCCGTGCTTGCGCGCCACCTCGTCGGACGTGAACTCCCCCGCGTCGAGACGGTCGACGAGCTGCGCGTACAGGGCCGCCTCGGAGATCGAGAACAGCGTGTTCAGAAACTCGAAGCGTGGCTCGGCCAGGTCGACCACCACGCCGGCGTAAGCAGTGCGCAACTCGTCGAAGCTCAGCGCCCGCGTGCCGTGATACGCCTTGACGACGTAGCCGAAGCGGGTGGCCTTGATGAGATGGCCGAGGTCGAGGTCGATCACCAGCCCCTGAATGAAGCGATCGGGCTCGAACACCAGCCCCTCGACCGGGAACCCGGCCGCGGCCAGGCCACGCCGGGCGTGTTCGAAGGCGACGCCCTCCCACTCCTCGGTTCGGTAGTGGATCAGTGTGTAGTCCATGTCGTACCCGATCGCCGCGACCGAACGCAGGTTCAGGGTGCGATTGGCGAACACACCGCGCTCGGCCATGGTCCCCACAGCGAGGGTCGGCTCGGCGAGAGTGTCGGGTGCGTCCACCGCGCCCAACCTAACGTCGGCTAGCGTTGGGCCTGTCGCACGAACCCAGTCGGGAGAGCCAGTTCGCAACCGCACGCTGGCGCCGAAGGAGCAACCGCCCCGGAATCTCTCAGGCCACCGGACCGGCCGGGCCCAGAACATCGGACGACGACGCTGGAAAGCAGGTGCTCGCACCTCGCCGAAGGGGAAAGCGCCGGGCTCGCAGCCCGACGTGAAGCTCTCAGGTATCGATGACAGCGGGGGCGCACAGAGATCGCGCGCAACCCCCTGGAGCACTGATGACCCTCTCCCCCAGTTTCGGTGAGCTGTTCGCCGCCGGCGAGTTCGCCGAGCGCCACATCGGCCCGCAGCCCGACGAACTCGCCCGCATGCTCGCCGCGGTCGGCGTGGCCTCGCTCGACGAACTGATCGACCAGGCCGTCCCGGCGGCCATCCGCCACGCCGCGCTCGACGCACTCGCGGGCCCCGGCACCGAACCGGAGGTGCTGGCGCGGCTGCGTGCGCTGGCGGCGCAGAACCGGCCGATGGTCAGCTTGATCGGTCAGGGCTACTACGGCACGCACACGCCGGGCGTCATCAAGCGCAACCTGCTCGAGAACCCGGCGTGGTACACCGCCTACACGCCGTACCAGCCCGAGATCAGCCAGGGCCGGCTCGAGGCGCTGCTCAACTTCCAGACGATGGTGGCCGACCTCACCGGGCTCGATGTGGCGAATGCCTCGATGCTCGACGAGGCCACCGCGGCCGCCGAGGCGATGACCATGGCCCGGCGCCTCACCAAGCGCCCGGCGCACCGCTTCTTCATCCACCACGACACCCACCCCCAGACCGTCAACGTCGTGCTCACCCGGGCCGAACCGCTTGGCATCGACGTCGTGATCGGCGACCTCGACCAGCTCACCGGTGAAGCCGGCGATTCGGACTTCTTCGGGGCGCTGTTCTCGTACCCCACCTCCACCGGTGCCGTCACCGACTGGCGGGCGGCGATCGACCACGCCCACGCACTCGGTGCGCAGGCGATCGTCGCCACCGACCTGGCGGCGTGCGTGCTGCTGACCTCGCCCGGCGAGCTTGGCGCCGACATCGCCATCGGCTCGGCGCAACGGTTCGGCGTGCCGATGGGCTACGGCGGCCCGCACGCCGGGTTCATGGCCGTGCGCGAGTCGGCGACCCGCGTGCTTCCCGGCCGCCTGGTGGGCGTGTCGAGCGACACCGCCGGGCGCCCCGCGCTGCGCCTCGCGCTCCAGACCCGCGAGCAGCACATCCGCCGCGAGAAGGCCACCTCGAACATCTGCACCTCGCAGGTGCTGCTGGCCAACATCGCCGGCATGTACGCGGCCTGGCACGGCCCCGACGGTCTCCGCCGGATCTCCACCCGGATCGCCGCGCTCGCGGCCGCGCTCGCCGACCACCTCGCTTCGGCCGGGCTGGCATTGCGTCATGACGGAATCTTCGACACGGTCACGGTCGACGGCGTCGACGCTGACGCCGTCGTATCCGCCGCTGCCGAACGCGGCCTCAACGTGCGCCGCATCTCGCCGACCGCTGTCGGCATCAGCCTCGACGAGACCGTTACCTCGAGGACGGTCGACCTGGTGGCCGAAGCGTTCGGCACGGGCCCACTCGCCTGGGGCGAGCCCACCAGCCGCATCCCACTCGAACTGCGCCGTACCGGCGACGTGCTCCCCCAGGCCGTGTTCCGCACGCACCACAGCGAGCACGCGATGCTGCGCTACTTGCGGCGCCTGGCCGACCGCGACCTGGCGCTCGACCGGACGATGATCCCGCTCGGGTCGTGCACCATGAAGCTCAACGCGACGTCGGAGATGGAGCCGATCACGTGGCCCGAGTTCGCCGACGTGCACCCCTACGCTCCCGACGACCAGACGGTCGGTTACCGCACGATGATCGCCGAACTGGAGGACGCGCTGGCCGCCATCACCGGGTACGCCGCGGTGAGTGTGCAGCCCAACGCCGGTAGCCAAGGCGAGCTGGCCGGCCTGCTGGCCATCCGTGCCTACCATCGCAGCCGAGGCGACGAGCAGCGCACCGTGTGCCTGATCCCCTCGTCGGCGCACGGCACGAATGCCGCCAGCGCGGTGATGGCCGGCCTCGAGGTCGTGGTCGTCAAGTGCGACGACCGGGGCAACGTCGACCTGGCCGACCTGGCCGATGCGATCGCCCGGGTGAATGGAACCGAGGTCGGCGAGCGGCTGGCCGCGATCATGGTCACCTACCCGTCGACCCACGGCGTGTTCGAGGAAGGCATCCGCGACCTGTGCCAGATGGTGCATGCGGGTGGTGGCCAGGTGTACGTCGACGGCGCCAACCTGAACGCGCTGGTCGGGCTGGCCCAGCCCGGCGAGTTCGGGTCCGACGTGAGCCACCTCAACCTGCACAAGACGTTTTGCATCCCGCACGGCGGCGGCGGCCCGGGGGTCGGCCCGGTCGGGGTGCGCGAGCACCTGGTGCCGTTCCTGCCCGGCGACCCGCTCGCCGCGCCTGGCAGCACCCCGGTCGGCCCGGTGTCGGCCGCCAAGTACGGCTCGGCCGGCATCTTGCCGATTCCGTGGGTGTACGTCCAGTTGATGGGCGCCGACGGCCTCACGCGGGCCACCGAGACGGCGATCTTGGCGGCGAACTACGTCACCGGCCGCCTTTCCCCCGCGTTCCCGGTGCTGTACACCGGCACCAGCGGGCGCGTCGCCCACGAGTGCATCATCGACATCCGCGGCATCACCCGCGACACCGGCGTGACGGTGGACGACATCGCCAAGCGGCTGATCGACTACGGCTTCCACGCGCCCACGATGAGCTTCCCCGTGGCGGGCACGCTGATGATCGAGCCCACCGAGAGCGAGTCACTCGACGAACTCGATCGGTTCTGCGAGGCGATGCTGGCGATCCGCTCGGAGATCGACGACATCGCCGCCGGCATCGTGCCGATCGAGTCGAGCGCGCTCCGCAACGCCCCGCACCCGGCCGCCGACCTACTCGGCAAGTGGGAGCAGCCGTACAGCCAGGAGCACGCCGCCTACCCCGTCGAGGGCCTCCGCGACACCAAGTACTGGCCGCCCGTCAGCCGCATCGACGGTGCCTACGGCGACCGCAACCTGGCGTGCACCTGCGACGCCCTCGAGGCCTTCGCCACCCCCCGCTGACCCGGGGTGGGCCGGCTCAGGGGGTGAGGTCGTCGTTGAGGTCGTCGTCGAAGTTGTCGTCGATCATGTCGTCGACGCCGTCGACCGGGTTGTCGATGTCGTTCGGGTCGCCGTCGTCGTCGCTACAGGCGGCCAGGCCACCGGTGAACAACAGCGTTCCGGCGGCGACTGCGGCCGCGACTCGACGGGAGGGGTGTCGTGTTGTGTTCATGGGGAGGGGTGTCGTGTTGTGTTCATGCCACCCGCGTACCCGAGCTTCCTGGCGGCTAAACGCGGCGCGGTCGCGTAGGGTGCTCGTACGTGACGAGTCCTTTGGTGCTTGACGGGTCAGCGGTAGCGAAGGCGGCAGAAGCCGACATCGCCGGGCGGGTAGGCGCACTGGTGGGGCGCACCGGGCGGACGCCCATCTTGGCCACGATCCTGGTCGGCGACGACCCAGCTTCAGCGACGTACGTGAAGATGAAAGGCAACGCCTGCCGGAGGGTAGGTATGGACTCGCTGGCGGTGGTGCTGCCCGAGGCAACCACGACGGCCGAACTCCTGGCCAAGATCGACGAACTGAACGCCGACCCTGACGTGCACGGGATCCTGCTCCAGCACCCGGTGCCGCACCAGATCGACGAGCGCGCTGCGTTCGATCGCATCGCCGTCACCAAGGACGTCGACGGCGTGACCACCCAAGGGTTCGGACTGATGGCGATGGGCGAGCCGGCCTACGGCAGCGCCACACCGGCCGGCATCATGCGCCTGCTGGCCCACTACGACATCGGGCTGCGCGGGATGCACGCGGTGGTGATCGGCCGCTCCCCCATTCTCGGCAAGCCGATGGCGCTGATGCTGCTGAACGCCGACTGCACCGTCACCGTGTGCCACAGCCGCACCGGCGACCTGCCCGCGCTCGTACGCCAGGCCGACCTGGTCGTCGCGGCCGTCGGCCGGCCACGATTTGTGGCCGGCGACTGGGTCAAGGACGGCGCGGTCATCGTCGACGCCGGGTTCCACCCGGCAGAGCGGGTCGGCGATGTCGATCTCGATGCCGCGGCACCGCGCTCGCACGCGTTCACACCGGTTCCCGGCGGTGTCGGGCCGATGACGATCAACACCTTGATTCTGCAGACGCTGGAGGCGGCCGAACGCGCGGCCGGTACCGCGATCGATTGATCCAGGTACTGACCGGCACCTGACCTGCACGGAGCGTGGTCGGTCAGTACCGTTGCAGCCGTGAAGTGGCTCGAGCTCGTTCGGCGCGCCCCCCGGTGGGCGCTCGCTACGGGCGCGGGCGCTGGGCTGGTCGCCGTCGTGCTGATCATCGCCTTGAGCCGCGGGGGCGACGGCTCGCTGGCCACTGCCGACCCTGACACCACCGGTGGTGGAGCGTCCAGCCTCGCTACGGCCCCGACGACGACGATCAGCGTGCCGAGCGGTGTCGGCATCGACATCACCACCACGTCGACCCGCCCGTCCACCACCACATCGCCACCGACGACGGTCGACCTCGACGACGAGTACGACACGGACGACGTCGACGCGAGCGGTGTGGTGTCGCGCTCGATCCCGCCCAAGCAGCCGGCCGAGCCGCCACAACCTCCGGTGGAGCCGCCGCCGTGGGCGGAGTCGACCCGGCGTACGCCGGGCGGCCTCGCCACCGAGGTCGGTTGCGCCACCAACCTCAACGCCAGCGGCCTCGACGCGTTCTTCGCCGCTCGGGTGGGGCCGGTGCTGGGCTGGGACTACCAGCACATCATCCCGCTCGGTGGGGGGCGCCACCTGTGGCTGTTCCAGGACACGTTCGTCGACCACAGCGGCGCCGCCACGCGTCTCGACCAGGCGAGCTTCGTGCACAACGCGGCGCTGCTCCAGGACGGACGGTGCTTCACGCTGCTGCACGCTGGCACGGCCGACGCTCCCGACGAGTTCGAACCCGGCGACGGGCTCGGGCACCCGTTGCGCAAGTGGTTCTGGCCGATGGGCGGCGACTCCGACGGCACGACCGCATGGGTGTTCTGGGCCGAGATGGAGAAGGACCCGGTCGACCCGACGCCGCCGGACGGCCTCGGCTGGCACCCGGTGCGGACGTGGCTGGCCACCTACGACGCCGACACGCTCGAACGCCAGGACTTCCGCCCTGCACACAACGACGGTGTGGCACCGATCTACGGCTACGCGGTCGACTCCGACGGATCGTGGACGTACCTGTTCGGCAACACGTTCGAACAGAACCTCACCCGCGAGGGCGGGTTCTGGAACGTGCCCCACTCGGGCAGCAAGATCTGGCTCGCCCGGGTGCCGCGCTTCCAGTTCGATGCCCGACCCGACTATCGCACCGCCGACGGGTGGTCGTCACACCCGGAGGACGCAGCGCCGATCGTCGACCGCTTCAACATCGAGAACCCGATGCAGCCGCGCCTCATCGACGGTCAGTGGGTGTCGGCGACCGCGATCGACGGGTACTGGGGAACCAACTTCCTGATCGACGTCGCCGAGCACCCCTGGGGCCCCTGGTACCCGGTCGACCTGGCACCGCTGGTACCGCGCCGCGGTGACGCGCTGATGAACACGTACCACGCCCACGTGCTGCCGTGGCGTGACGGGTTCGGTGCGGTGCAGATCGCGGTCTCGAACAACGCTCGCGACATGACCCGGGACGCGTTCCCGCACCCATGGCGGTACCGGCCCGTCGTCTTCGCCCGGCCGTTCGTGGCCACGCCCCGTCCGACACCGCCCGAGCCGCCGCCGATCACCACCACGACCACCGTGGCCGAAACCACGCCGACGACGCCGACGACCCCGGTGCCGTCCACCTCCACGACCTCGACGACCGTCGTGCCGACCACGTCGACGACCACGACCACGTCGTCGACAACCACGACCACGACTACCACGAGCGTCGTGCCCACGACCACCACCACGACGACCACGACGACGACGGTGCCGCCGACCACGACCACGACCACGTCGTCGACGACCACGACCACCACGACCACCACGACGTCCGAGCCCGAGCCAGCGCCCGTGGCGCCGCCACCGCCCTAACCTGGCGCGATGGCTGGCCCTACCAACGACGCGTTCGCCGACATCGTCAACCTGCTCGCGGCGCCGATCGCGAGCGGCATCCGTGCCGCCGACCAGTTCCGCCACGGCATCGACGAACTGATCCGTGCGGTCGAGAACATGAACCGCACGATGGACAACCTCAACGAGGCGGCCGGCCGGGTGAACGCGCTGCTCGCCGAGGTCGAGGAGCCCGTGCGGGCGATGATCCCTCAGCTCACCCGCACGATCGACGCCGCCGATTCGATCACCCGGGCGCTCGAGGCCCCGGTGCGCAGGGCCGCCCCGAACCTCGACCGGATCGTCGACACGTTGTCGTCGCCGGCGTTCACGAGCCTGCCGAGCCAGCTCGGTGAGGTGCTGACGCGGCTGGCCCCGCTGACGGGGTTGGCAGGCGGCCTGCGCATCCCTGGGTTCGGCACCAAGCCCGCCGAGCCGATTCCTCCGGCGGGTACGGCCAAAGCCGCCAAGCAGGCAGCCGCCAAGAAGCCCGCCGCGAAGAAGAGTCCGGCCAAGAAGCCCCCAAGGTGATTGAGCCTGTCGAAATCACCGGGGCAGACGAAGCGGGTGGTTTCGACAGGCTCAACCACCAGAGGGTCCAGCTCAACCACCGGAGCGGACGAACGGCGTGGCGACCACCTGGCCGGTGAGCCGCCCGCCGCGCACCTCGACCTCGACGGCGGTGCCGTCGGCGACGTCGGGCGGCAGGAACGCGAGCGCGATGCCGTGTCCCAGCATCGGTGAGAAGTTGCCCGAGGTGACCGCCCCGGCCACCTCGCCGTCGATCAGCACCGCCGACTCGGCGCGAGGTGGGCGGCGGCCCTCGGTGGCAATACCCCGGAGCTTGCGCGACGGCCCGGCCTCGCGTTCGGCGAGCAACGCCAGGCGGCCCCGGAACGACGGCTTGTCGAACGCCACCACCCACGCCAGGTCGGCTTGCAGGCTGGTGATGCCAGCGCCGAGTTCGTGGCCATGGAGTGGCAGGCCGGCTTCGAGGCGTAGCGTGTCGCGGGCGCCCAGGCCGGCTGGTGCGATGCCGGCTTGCTCGGTGACGGCCGACCACAGCCGCTCCGCGGCATCCGAGCCCGCAGGGATCGCAATCTCGACGCCGGGCTCGCCGGTGTAGCCGGTACCGGCCACCACACACGTCACGCCGTGCCAGTCGCAGGTGGCCACCCGGAAGCGCCCGACCGCTGCCGCCTCGGGAAACACCTCGGCGAGGCGCGCCTTGGCCTCTGGCCCCTGCACTGCGAGCACCGCACGGTCGTGGGTGATCTCGTCGCCACCGATCGCGGCGCGCACGCCATCGGTGTTGGAGGCGTTGGGCATCACGTCGAACGTCGTGCCGTCGGCGTGCCACCACACGATGATGTCGTCGAGCACCGACCCGTCGGAGTCGTCGCACAGATGCGTGTACTGGGCACGTCCGGGCTCGATCTTGGCGAGGTCGTTGGTCAGCACGCCCTGGAGCCGGTCGAACGCGTCGCTGCCGGTGAGGCGCACGGTGCCCAGGTGCGACACGTCGAACACGACCGCGTCGGTTCGGCAGGCGGTGTGTTCGGCGAGCGTGCCGGTGTACTCCAGGGGCATGTCCCACCCACCGAACGGGACCATCTTGGCCCCGAGCGCACGGTGGACAGCGTCGAGCGGCGAATACTCCATCGCCCACTGAAACTAGCCCTCGACCCACCAGTCGCTGACATTGCGGATCGGCATTCACCCTGCTCACGGCGGATGAGAACGCTCGTGGTTTGGTGCGCCGCCAGTGAAGCCCAGCCTGCGTGGCGCTTGAACGCAAAACGTTAGAAGCGTGGATTCACCGGGATGACGGTGAGGAACGAGCCGTCAGATCGGTGGACCCACGCTAGTGGGCGGCGGCGCGTGGGAGTTCGACGACGGGGGGGTCGTCGGTGAGGTCGGACTCGTCGATCTGGGCGTCGATCTCGTCCTTGACGGTGGACAGCGAGAGCACGTTGCTGAGCACGCCCTGGCCCTTCTTGAGCACGTCGATCAGTTCGCCGTCGTCGGCGGCGAGCACCACCGAGTTGCCGCTGATGACGAGGTGCGCCGAGGCGATCTCGGTGCCGACGTGTTCGCGCATGTACTCGAACACGTCGCGGACGGATTCGAGCTTGAAGCCGGCGTCAAGCAGGGTCTTGATGACCCGCAGTTCGAGCAGATCTTTGTAGCTGTACCGCCGCCGGCTGCCGCTGCCGCTGGCATCGCTGAGTGACGGCCGGATCAGGTCGGTGCGCGCCCAGTAGTCGAGTTGGCGGTAGGTGATGCCCACCACCTTGGCGGCTTGCGAGCCGCTGAATCCGAGTGCCACAAGTGTCTCCGTTCCGTACTGCCCAACACCGACGTAACTACAGGCGTGTCACCCTACGCGAGCAGGCGCGCGCCGTCAACCACAACTTGAGAGTTGCCAAGGCCCGGTGTTGGGCTGAAGCTTCAGGCGAAGTCTTCGGGCGAGACGTGCTCGATGAAGTCTTTGAACTCGTCGATGATCTCTTCCGACGACTCGTCGGCGGGTTCAGGTGTCTGGCCGACCTCGTCGAGCAGTTCGTCGGCCGCGTAGAGCGTGGCGCCGCTGCGCACGGCGAGCGCGATCGCGTCGGAGGGACGGCTCGACACGACGTGGTCGGTCGGGCCCAGCTTGAGGTGCAGTTCGGCGTAGTAGGTGTGCTCGCGCACCTCGGTGACCACCACGTGATCGAGCGTGGCCCCGAGCTGGGTGAGGACGTTGACGAACAGGTCGTGCGTCAGCGGGCGGGGCGGTTCGGTGCCCTCGAGCGCGTAGTGGATCGCGGCGGCCTCGGGGGTGCCGATGTAGATCGGCAACAGGCGCTGCTCGCCCTCTTGCTCCTGGAGGAGCACCATCGGCGTGTTGGCTGGAATCTCCACACGCACGCCCACCAACTCCATCGGCCTCATGGGCCGACACTACCCCCGCTACGACTCGAAGTGTTTGCGTAGCGCCTGCCGCGTGAGGGCGGCGTGGAGTGCGCCGCCGAGGCGCGCCAAGCGCTTGAGTTCGATCAGTGCTTCGGCTCGCGCTTCGGGGTTGCGCTGGCGATACCGCGGCGTGACCAGTTGCTCGTACAGCGACGCCTCGCGGTCGGCCGACGACCGGAACGTGCGCAGGTGGCGCCCGTCGACG
This sequence comes from Ilumatobacter sp., assembly GCA_035556435.1. Classification (GTDB taxonomy): domain Bacteria; phylum Actinomycetota; class Acidimicrobiia; order Acidimicrobiales; family Ilumatobacteraceae; genus Ilumatobacter. The sequence goes on from DATMEY010000028.1 coordinate 158,808, forward strand.
CCGGCCCGCAGGAACTCGACCGCCGGGCGGAGGACCGCGACCGCGTCGTCGTCGTACAACCCCTGCTCCCCCGGGCCGAGCACACCGAACGATTCGAGCTCGTCGAGTTCGGCCTCGGTGGCGGCGACCATCGCGCACAGCTCGCGACGGTCGAGCAACACACCGGGCAGCAACTGGGGCGGGGCCGGGGTGGGGTCGGGCCGGGCGGAGCGAGCGGGTGCCGAAGGGGCCTGGTGGCGGGCGGCGGGGTGCCCGGCCCGGCTCTCGGCGGGCACGTCGCCGAGCGTGACGTCGTCGGTCGGGTCGGTCGGGTCGACCAGGGTGCCGTCGGCACGGTGCTCGTCGTCGTGGTGGCGGTCGTCGTCGTCGTTGAAGATGCCGGCCAGGTCGTCGAACACGGACGGGCGTGCTCCCGCCCGGGTGGGCGCGCCGTTGTGACGATGATGCTCACCGGTGGGGTCGACGATCTCGCCGGTCTCGAGACGATCCTTGATGACCCGCAGCGGCAGGTAATTCTGCTTCTGCTCGTTGAGGATCACCCGCAGCAACTCGACGTCGGGCTCGTAGAACTTGCGGTAGCCCGACGGTGTGCGCTCGGGGTTGATCAGGCCCTGGCTTTCGAGGAACCGGATCTTCGAGATCGTGACGTCGGGGAACTCTTCGAGCAAGATGCCGAGCACCTCGCCGATCGAGAGGTACCCCTCGCCCGCTCCCCCGGCGTCACTCACGGTGGGCTCCGTCGGCCCTCTCGCAGACCGGCGGGTCAGCCATCGGCGCGCTCGAAGAACACGAGCCGGAACTTGCCGATCTGGACCTCGTCGCCGTGGCGCAGCTGCGCCCGCTCGACCCGTTCCTGGTTGACGTAGGTGCCGTTGAGCGAGCCCGAGTCGGCGACGAAGTATCCCTCGGCGAGGCGCTGCACGTCGGCGTGACGTCGCGACACGGTGATGTCGTCGAGGCTGATCTCGCTGTCGGGGTGGCGCCCCAGCCGCGTCAGGTCGGACGTGAGTTCGAAGCGCGCGCCGGCCTGCGGTCCGGCCCGCACGATCAGCACGCCGACGCCCTTACGGATCTCGCCGAGCGGCACGACCACGTCGTCGTCGGGGCCGGGCGCGTCCTGCAGTGGGTCGACCGCGGTGAGCGTGATGGTGCGGTCATCGAGCACGTCGAGCGGCGACCCGCACGACGAGCAGAACACGCTGTCGGGCGGGTTGCGATGGCCGCAGCTGTTGCAGAAGATGTACCCCACCGTCAACCTCAACCTTCGGTCAGTGCTCGGTACGCCTCGGCGTCGAGCAGGCCTGCGTCGGCGAGCGTGGCCCCGTCACCGAGTTCGATCTCGATCAGCCACCCCTCGCCGTACGGATCCTCGTTCAACAGTTGAGGGTTGTCGGCAAGGGTCTCGTTCACGGCGGCGACGGTGCCAGCGACCGGGGCGTACAGGTCGGACACCGACTTGGTCGATTCCAGCACCCCCAGCGCTTCGCCGACGTTGACACTGGTGCCGGCGGCGGGCAGGTCGACGAACACGACGTCGCCGAGCGAGTCCTGGGCGAAGTCGGTGATGCCGATCCGAACTCTCGACGTTCCGTCGAGGGCCTGAGCCCACTCGTGTTCGTTCGAATAGTGCAGCTCTGGGGGAACGTTCACGATGGTGCAGCGTAGTCAGGTCGCGCGCCCGGCCCGGATCCCGTCGCGGATCAAGGGCACGTAGGTGGCCGCGGTGTAGTAGCTGAGGATCAGCCCGGGGATGCCGAGGATCCACGACGCCACCGTGAACCCGTCGGCACCGGGGATCGAGCTGTGGCCCATCAGGAACCCGGGTACTGCGAACATCAGGAGGAACGTCGCCAACTTGCCCCAGTACGTAACGTCGAAGCGCTGCATCCCGAACGCCACGGTCGCGATCGCAACGGTGGCCCCGACGACGACTTCGCGGGCGAGCACGGCGACCGCGAACCACACCGGAATCGAGCCGTCGGCGATGATCGCCACGATCGCCACCACGAACAGCAGGCGGTCGACGGTGGGGTCGAACTTCTTGCCGAACTCGCTGGTTTGGCCCAGCCGCCGGGCGAGATAGCCGTCGACCCAGTCGGTGGCGCCGAGCGCGCCGAGCAACCAGGCCGCCGCTTGGCGCGATTCGAGTCCGAACAGCACCCACAGGAACAGCGGCAGGCACAGCAGGCGCAGCAGCGTGAACAGGTTCGGAACGGTCCAGATCGTGTCGACCTCACCGTCTTCGTCGGCCATGGCGCCACTATCGCATGTGGTCGGGCTTCGGCAAGCCTTCGCCCTTATGTCAGCATGACCGGCCATGGCGACGATCTTCACGAGGATCATCGAGGGTGACATCCCGGGCACGTTCGTGTGGCGTGACGACCGGTGTGTGGCCTTCCTCTCGATCAACCCGATGGCCCCAGGCCACACCTTGGTGGTGCCGATCGACGAGGTCGACCATTGGGTCGACCTGTCGCCCGACCTCAGCGCGCACCTGTTCGACGTGGCGCGCACGATCGCGATCGCCCAGCAGCAGGCCTTCTCCCCTGCCCGGGTCGGCCTGATCATCGCCGGCTACGAGGTACCCCACACGCACATCCACGTGGTGCCCACCAACGACATGTCGGAGCTGTCGTTCGCCAATGCGGCCGACAGCGTCAGCAGCGACGAACTCGCCGCGGCCGCGGAGCTGATTCGGAAGGCGCTGCCATGACGCTGCCCACCGGCGACCCTGCCCAGCACGGCTTCGACCCCGCCCGCCTGGCGCGGCTCGACGCGCACTTCCGGCGTTACGTCGACGCTGGGCAGCTGCCCGGCTTCCAGGTGCTCGTCGCCCGTCACGGCGAGCTGGTGCACGCCGCGTCGGCCGGCTGGCGCGATGCCGAGCGTGCGGTGGCCTGGGGCGACGACCCGATCGTGCGTCTGTTCTCGATGACCAAGCCGATCACGTCGGTGGCGGCGATGATGCTGTACGAGGAGGGCGCGTTCGAACTGAAGGATCCGGTCAGTCGTTTCATCCCGTCGTTCGCCGAGGCCCGGGTGTATCGCGAGGGCAGTACCCAGAAGCCGCTTACCGACCCGGTGGTCGAGCCGCTGCGGATCTGGCACCTGCTGACGCACACCTCGGGTCTCACCTACGGGTTTCATCATCAGCACGTCACCGACGCCCTGTATCGCAACGCCGGGTTCGAGTGGGGCTCGCCGGCCGGCCTCGACCTCGCCGGCTGCTGCGACGCTTGGGCCGGTCTGCCGCTCGCCTTCCAGCCCGGGTCGGAGTGGCTCTACGGTTACTCGACCGACGTGCTCGGCCGGGTGGTCGAGGTGGTGTCGGGCATGCCGCTCGACGAGTTCTTCCGCACCCGCATCTTCGAGCCGCTCGGCGTGCACGAGACCTGGTTCCGGGTGCCCGAAGCCGTCCGCGACCGGTGCACCGGGTTGTGGTTGGCCGGGCCCGACGGGTTGGCTCATGCCAGCCCGATCGACCTCAACAGCCCCGACGGCATGCCGTGGCTGTCGGGTGGTGGCGGCTTGTGGGGTACCGCCTCCGACTATCTCGAGTTCGCATCGATGCTGCTGCGCCGTGGCGACGGGTTGCTCGGTTCGCGCACGGTCGACTACATGACCCGCAACCACCTGCCCGGCAACGCCGACCTCGAAGCGTTCGGGCGGCCGCTGTTCGCCGAGACCACGTTCGACGGGGTGGGTTTCGGGCTCGGGTTCTCGGTGCTGCTCGACCCGGCGGGCAACAAGACGTTGTCGTCGGCGGGCGACTACTCGTGGGGCGGTGCGGCGAGCACGTTCTTCTGGAACGACCCGACCGAGCAGATCTCGGTCGTGTTCCTCACCCAACTCGTGCCGTCGAGCGCGCTCCCCATTCGCCCCCAGCTCCGCCAACTCGTCAACCAAGCCCTCATCGACTGACCAACGCCCCCAAACACCCAAGGTGGTTGAGCCTGTCGAAACCCCAAGGTGGTTGAGCCTGTCGAAACCACCGCCGCGCACATCACCCCAACGAACGCAGGAACCCCACCAGCGCGGCGCTCACCTCGGCCGGGCGTTCCTGCTGGAGCCAGTGCCCAGCGCCCGGGTACACCACCAGGTCGCGCAGCCCCGGCACCTGTGACGGCAAGGCCGCCAGCGCCTCGGGCGTGTTGCCGGCGATCATGTCGAGTTCGCCCGCCAGGTACAGCGCCGGCTGGTCGATCGTGCGGCCCACGAACGGTGCCAGCACGGTCGGCAAGGCGTTGATGTTCCGGTACCAGTTGAGGCCGCCCCGGAACCCGGTGCGCGTGAATTCGCCGACGTAGAACGCCAGGTCGTCCTCGCTCAGCCAGGCCGGCAGCCGCTCGGGCACAACGAGCTGGTCGATCAGGCGCTCGCCTGCCGGGAAGTGCCCGTCGGACAGCTCGGTGGCCAGCCCGTCGGCGACCAGGTCGCCCGAGTTCGAGTACAGGAAGCTGCGCAGCGAGCGGTCGACGTCGGCTTCCAGTTCGGCCTCGGCAACGCCGGGTTCCTGGAAGTACAGGCGGTAGTACTCGCGGCCGGCGGCGTTGGCGCGCACGATGTCGTTGACGGTGAGCCCTTCCGGCAGCCCGCTCAGTGGCGGGATGTAGGGCACGCTCATCGCCACGACGGCCCGGAAGATGTCGGGCCGCAGCAACGCCGCGTACCAGGCCACCGGGGCACCCCAGTCGTGACCGACGATCACCGCCGTGCGTTCCCCGAGTGCAGCAACGACACCGACGACGTCGGCGACGAGGTGCCCCACGGTGTAAGCGCCGATGTCGGCCGGCGCGCTGGTCTGCCCGTAGCCGCGCATGTCGATCGCCACCGCCCGGTAGCCGGCCTCGGCCACCGCGGGAAGCTGGTGCCGCCACGAGTACCACGACTCGGGGAAGCCGTGGCAGAACAACACGAGTGGCCCCTCCCCGACCGACACCGTGTGTACCGAGATGCCGTTGGCATCGACCTGCCCATGTTCGAACGCGTCGCTCATCAGCGCCGACCGTACTCACCCACCAGGTGGTTGAGCCTGTCGAACCACCGAGACCCGAGCAGCCGACCGAGCTACACCGGATCGATCAGGTGGGCGCCCTTGTTGCGCACGTTGTTGACGTCGGTCGACACCGGGTGCATCGTCAACACGTGCTCGGGGGCGGGTACGAGCAGCTTCGACAGTACGTCGATGTTGTGGTTGGTCGGGTCGAGCCACAGGTCCCACATTGCCTTCGGCAGCAGCACCGGCATCCGGTCGTGGACCGGGGCCATCGTGGCGTTCGCCGACGTGGTCACCACCGTCGCCGTGTGCAGCCAGGGCTCGGCCCGGTCGGCATCGGCGTCGCCCGACCGCGGCCGCCACGCCGACCACAATCCGGCGACCGCGAGCGGGTCGCCGTCGGCCCGGTGGATGAAGAACGGCTGCTTGAGCGGCTTGCCCGACTTGCCGACCGGCCCGTCAGGGTCGCCGGCGCGCCACTCGTAGAAACCGTCCATCGGGATGATGCACCGGTGCTTGCGGAACACGCCCTTGAAGGCGGCCTTTTCGGCGATCGTCTCCGAGCGGGCGTTGATCATCTTCTGGCCGACCTTGCGATCCTTCGCCCACACCGGCACGAGCCCCCACTGGAACGCCTGGAGCGAGCGCGCCGGAGTGTCCGATGTGTCGGGAGTGGCGACGACCGCGTAGATGTCGTTGGTGGGCGCGACGTTGTAGTTCTCGCCGAGCGTGTCGACGTCGACGCTCGCCCCGAAGTAGGCGGCGATCCGTTCCGGTGGTGTCGCCGAGGCGAACCGGCCGCACATGCTCCGGCACCGTAGCGCGCGCCCCGGAACGCACAGAGGGCAACCCTGCGTTGGCAGGGCTGCCCTCTCCATTCCGTCGGGACGAGAGGATTCGAACCTCCGACCCCCAGTCCCCCAGTGTTGGATCGTTCACCCGTCCTGACCCGGTGGCACCCGACGCAACCCGGTCTACCTGCGGTGACGACAGTGGCGTCGGCACGTTCACCCGCCCTCACCCGACTGAACCCGGGGGCGTTCGCGGGATGCGCCGCGGAATGCAGCCAACCTCGTCACACCCCCCGAGCAAGATCCCCAACAACCAAGCGGGCCCGGGCGGCTGCAACCACCCGGGCCCTACGTCACGAACACAGGAGGTTCGAGACATGCCCAACCTACCGATCACCTGGCCCACCAGCGTCGTGCTGGTCACACACCGGTACCACCTTCCCGACGGCGCCGAACCGATCGTGCATGCGCTGCAACTCGACCTGGCCGGCGCGGCGCGAACGGCGTGCGGCCGTTGGGCGTCCGGCGCTACCAGGATCGCCGACCCGGACGACGGCCGTCTGTGCTCCGTGTGCACCGGCGCCCTGCGACGGATCGCTGCGGCCGCGGTCCCGGCTTCGTCGCGGGTGCCCGACGACTGGCGGTCCGTGCTCGAGCAGATCAGGGCCATGACCGCCGAGGTTGAGCGGATGCGGAGCCAGGTCGCCGAGCTCGAGGCCGAGCTTGACCGCCGCGAGGGTGGCCACGACGTCGACGGGTGGGCTGCGTGATGGTCGCGCTTGACTCTGAGCTGCTCGCCGCCGTGTGGTGCGACCTGCTGCTCGACGAGCTGCACGCGAAGTCGGCGCAGCACCGGGTGACCGGGCGGGCGTTGAGCTTCCTGGCGCTCGGCTTCCCGCTCGACCGGGTGCTCGACGCGCTCAAGGTCGATGCGGCCGGCTGGGAGGCACGTGTCGCTGCGCACGCCGCCTGGCGGGCCGACAACCGCGCTGCGGGCACTCGGGTGGCCGAGCGGTTGGACGGGGGCCGCTGATGCCGGCGGCATGGGTGCCCCGAGCCCTCCTCACCGATGCCCAGGTCGGGGAGCTGACCGGCTACCGGCCCGAGCTGATTCGCCAGCTGGCGCGGCAGGGGAAGTTCCCCGCACCGATCGACGCCACCCTGCACCCCAAGCTCTGGCGCTGGTCGCCGGTCGTGCTCGATCGCTACATCGCCGGCGAGTGGTCGCCGGCCGGCTCGTGATCGCCGGCGAACCCGGGATCGACCGCCTGCCGTCGGGCCGCTACCGCTGGCGGTTGCGGGTCGATGGCGTGTGCCGCTCGGGCTCGGCACTCACCCTGGCGGCGGCGGTCGAGGCTCGGCGGTGCGCGGCCATCGATGTCGAGAACGCCGCACTGACGCATCGTGTGAGCGTGCTCGAACGTCGGCTGGCCGAGGTCGAGCGTCGGCTGGAGGTTCGGATCGGGGAGCTGCTCGGGCCGGCCATCCCCAACGGTGGCAATAGTCGGAACGGATCGGGCGCGACCGATCCGAACCCCATCCCTCGCGACGATCGCTCCGACTTCCGCAACATGGCCGAGCATCGCGACGTTGTCGAGGAGGCGATCGCCGCCAGCACCGACGACAACCCGCCGTCGCGGCGGTCGGTGCGGAACGTGGTCCTCGGCAAGGTGCCGCGAGAGCCGGCAAGGCGTCGTCGCGGCGGTCCGCAGCCGTACAGCGGCCCCAGGTATTCGCTCGACGAGGTGATCGCCAAGAACGGTGTGTCGGGCCTCGCTCGGATTGTGGGGGTGAGCCGGGCCATGATCCACGGCTGGATCAGAGCCGGCGGCGTCGACGAGAACACCGCGGACCGGGTGGCGATCGCCCTCGGCGAGCACCCGGCGACGATCTGGCCAGAGTGGATGCCATGACCACCGACAAGCCCAAGAGCCTGCCCTACGTACCCACCCCGGCCGACGTGGAGCGCCTCGTCCAGGCCGCCGTCGACCAGGGCCATCCCCGCACGATCTCCGACCAGGCGGGCCTGCGCAAGCTGGCGGTCCTGCTCGCACCGCCCCTCACGCCGGCGCCGCGGTCGAAGCGGGCGAGTTGACAGCCGCGGATACTGGGCCCGTGCGCCCCGATCGTCTCGACCCCGCCCCGCTGGTGGCGGTGTCGCGACTCGGGGTGCGCGGGCTCGCCCGCGTGCTCGAGGTCAACCCAGCGGTGCTGTGCCGGCCGATCAGCGCTTGGCAGGCCGATCGCTGGGCGGTGCGGATGGGATGGTTGCCTCACGAGGTCTGGGACGACGACTGGTGGGGCTGTACAGGCGGCTACGAGCCAGAGGAGCCAGCGAGCCCGGCTGAGCTCGCCGAGCTGGTCGCCGAGCTGATTCGCTTCGGACACCGCGCCGCCGCGGCGGGCCGCCAGGACGAGGCCGCCAGGTGGTACGAGCGAGCTATGTTCGTGGACATCGACGCCGATGCCGAGGGCATCGACATCACGGGCCTGTCGCCCGCCTGAGCATCTCGGCCTCGATCGCCCGAGCTCGCATCCCCGCCTGCATCTCGTCGGCGTCGGAGAACTTGTGCAGCGATGGGATGACCTGGATCCACGAGTAGCCGCCCTCGATCTTGGACATCGTGACCAGCGAGAGGCGGCCGCCGATCAAGATCGGTGGCTCGGTGGTCGCATGCTCAATCTTGAGGTCCTGAGCGAGGGCAATCCACTCGACAAGCGTCGCTGGGGCCTCGACGAGCCCGTCCTCGGGCATCGGCCGGCACCAGAACCCAGGGTCGCGTCGAATCCGCCGGAAGCCGGTCCCTCGGTCGAACTCGTCACAGACGTAGCGGCCGTCGACGTCCGGGCCGAAGTGGTAGATCACCGTGTGACCGCCGTAGAAGCAGTCCCCAGGGTGCGGGTTGACGTATCGGTCGCGGCCGGGCAGCCACGCTTCGGCGACGGCGGCGAGGTCGTCGAGGTTGTCGGCGATCGAGTGAAACGCGACGAGGGCCGCCCAGTCGGCGACGAGGCGGGTGACGCCGATGCCGGCGACCACGATGCCGAGGTGTGGGATGGGGATGGCCTTCGATCCGAAGTGATGCGGGGTCATGCCGGCGACGTTGATGCCGTCGCTCACGATCGTTACCTCGTCGGGGCCGAAGTTGAACGACAGCAAGCTCATGGCCGCGCCCCAGCGAGCTGCTCGGCTTCGCGGTCGACGATCTCGGCGAGGTGCTCATCGAGGTTCGCCAAGTCGACGGCATCCCCGAGCAGCTCAGCGACGTTGTGGAGGCGTGCTGGGGCGAAGGCGACGCTGCCCTCGATCGACGGCGAGGCGATTTGCATCGCCTCGCGTGCCGCTCTCACCGCGCCTCTGGTCGCACTCACCAGGCGTTGTCCGACGAGCGAGGCTCCCTGATCGATTCCGGCGGCGACACCGGTCACGATGTCGATGCCGAGCCGCTCGGCCTCTTCGGGACTGAGTGAGTCGTCCGACAGGGCAAGGGTCAACTCGGCGCGGCGCTCGTCGGGGATCCCGTTGAGCGTGGCGATGTGGTTGATGAGGGCGTCGCGTAGCGGGCCCTCGAGCGTGCCGACCTGGTCGAGCAGACCTTGGTTGTGCAGGGCGTGGGCCTCTGTGTCGGAGAGGGTGGCGTCGGTTGCTGCGGCGGCCTGTCGGGCGACCTCGACCTGGGCGGCGGCGAGGCGGTCAGCGGTCTCGGCGACGGAGTCCATCGCCTGGCGCGCCTCACGGAGCCCGGTGCCGTTGTCGGCCAGGATCCGAGTCGACTCGGCGACCTGGTCGACGAGCGCGTCCTCGGCGTCGTGGAGCGCGAACACGGCGTCGGCACCGGCCCGCAGGGCGTTGCGGAGTGACTCGAGCGCGGCCCGGTCGGCCTCCGTGGCGTCGGCCGAGGCGCGGGCGTTGGCGGCGCGGTCGAGCAGGAACTTGGCGTAGCGACGTTCCTCGGCCGATGCGCGACCGAGGGCGGTAACGGCGCCGTCGACGGCGTCAGCCGAGTCGTCGGTGGCGTCAGCTACCTCGCCGGCGGCGCGGGACATGGCTTCGTACTTCTGCTGGGCTGCGGCGGCGGTTGGCACGAGGTCGAGCAGCGACTGCTGCAATGCGTCATTGAACGCGACCTGGTTGCCGGCCTGGGCGGCCTGCATGTTGCCGGCGATGATGAGGGTGCCCATCGCGTTCTCGCCGGCGAGCGCTGCCTCGGCGACCTGGAGGAAGCTGAGCCCGGTGGCGTCGAGCCAGGCGAGTAGAGCGTCATCGTCGTTGGCGAGGCGGGCGACGACGTCGACCATGCCCTGAAGCGGATCCTGGGCGCTGCGCATCGCCTCGGCGAGATCGTCGACCGAGGCCTTGACGTCGTCGGTCGCCTTGCCGAACACACCCATCGCTACGACGACGGCGCCCAGCACGCCGCTGAGCGCCAGGATCGGGTGAGCCGCCATCGCTGCGCGCATCGCCGTGAACGCGGTCGTCATCGCGCCGAGCGAGCGCACGACGCTCATGATCGGTCCGGAGACCGCGGCGATGCCGAGTATTGCCACGATCGCGGTCTGCGCCCCGGCAGGCAGCTTGGCGAATCCCTCGCCGAGCGTGGTGACCACGTCGATCAGACGGTTGTAGATCGGGAGCAGCCCTTGGCCGATGGTGGCGGCGTGGTCGACGGCCGCCTCCTTGGCCATCTGCTCCTTGGACGCCGTGGTGTCGAGCTCGCGATTCCACTGGCCCTGGAAGGTGGCGGCCTGCTCGGTGATCAGCGCGAGCGTGGCCTGGGCGCGGGCGTGGTCGTCGACGGCGGCCTTGGAGTCGGCGAGCCCCATCTCGACGGCCTTGGCCGCGACGGCCGAGGCGCGCAGCGCGACGCCGAACCGTTCGGCGGGGTTGTACTCGCCGCGGATCGCCGCGCCGTAGGCCTCGACGGCCTCCTTGGCCGTGCCGCCGAACGCGGCCGAGGCGTCGGCGCCGATCTTGCTGATCAGGATGGAGGCGTCGGCGGCCGCCTCCTGCGTGAGGCCCATGTTGACGAGCAGGCCGCCGACCTGGGTGCTCAACGTGCGGAAGCTGGCCTCGGACAGGCCGACGGCGCGCACACTGTTCTTGGCGAACTCGTCGATCGTGCCGGCAGCCTGACGGAACACGGTCTCGGTGCCGCCGACCGCCTGTTCGAGGTCCGACGCGGCGTTCTTGATCTTGGCGAAGCCAGCGGTGACGGCGGCTACCGAGAGCCACTTGGCCAACTCGGACGACATGCCCTTGCCGATCGCCTGGGCGTCCTTGATCGCCTCGTCGCGGGCCTGGCGTGAGTCGACCCGAATCTCGACGAAGGCGGTCGCGATTTTCACGTGGCGGCCTTGGCGGGCGCCCGTCGCTTCCGCGGCGGGCGCGGTTTCGGCTCGGGTTCGGGTTCGGGCTCGGGTTCGGGCTCGACGACGAGTGCGGATGACAGGACGTACTCGGCGATCTGCACGAGGACATAGCCGTCGCTTGCCCGTAGGCGGTATAGCGAGGCGTCGAACCTTTGGCGGTCGGCGTAGTCGAGCATCCCCCTGATGCACCCGATGAGCGCCTTGACCGCCTCGGCCGCGAGGTCGCCGCCGGCCTCGAACTGCTCGCGGGTGACCTCTGGCGCCTCGTCGAGCGCCAGCACGTCGCCCAGCGTCGGCGATTGCAGGGCGGTGAACGTCTCACCGAGGAACGAAAACGTGATCGGTTCGCGGGTGGGACCCGACTCGAACGGCCCAAAGTCACGATGCATCGATGCCGCCCCCCACCTCGGCAAGCCACTCCTGCAGCCTGGCGAGCTCTCTCGCAGCGACCGGGTCGCCGGCGGCCGCAGCCTCGCTGAGCTTGGCCAACGACGCGTCGATCAGCTCCCAAGCGGCGACGGTGATGCTGGCGGCATGGCTGTCCTCAACCCGCCGGCGCATGCGGTCTTCGTCCGGGCGTTTCATGACGAACGCTCCGCTGCGACCAGCGCCCTTCTGGCGGCCCGGTTGACGAGCTGGCGGAAGCCGAGCGAGTACAGGTTGATGCCGTCGAAATCGGCGGGAACGGTCACCTCGACCCGCACGACGCAGCCGTCAAGCTCGGCCGCGACCTCGGCAGTGCGGCGGCCGGCAAGCGTGGTGACCTTGGGCTCGCCCGTGGTCGTCATCGATGCCGCCCGGCGCCCCGCGGCCTCCCAGTCGGCCGGCACTACGCCAGGGAGCAGCGTGGCGACGGTGTCGGGCCCTTCGGGGGTGTTCACCAGCACGTACCGGGGTGTCGGCACCTGCTCGCCCTCCTCGAGTGGAGAACCATCGATCGGCACCCAGCGCGTTGGGAGAACCCACTTGACGACGTCAACTTCGAAGATCTCGTCCCCCGGCTTGAAACGGCCCAACAGGTCATTCGGAACGTGCGTCACGATCTGCTTGAGGGGCTTGCCGCGGCTCGACCGGGGCGGTGCATCCGCCTGTCGGGCGGCCTGCTGGACGCGCTGCTCACCCTCACTCAGCAGCAGTTCGCGGTTGTCGATCACGCGCGCCACGGGCGCCGAGTCCCAACGACGGCTCACAGCTGCCCCCTGGCGTACAACTCGGTGGCCATCCGAAGTTTGTCGCCCAGCCGGTCGGCGTCGGCTCGGGCGAGCCACTTGCTCACGACCGGGTCGTCGAGCAGTGCGTCCGGGACGGTGTTGGGACGACGGCCGCGGACCTCGGCGAGCACCCGCTCGACCTGCGACTGACCCGTCCGCCGGCGGACGGCGGCGCCGGGGACCGCACCGACGACGACCAGGCTCAACTCGTCCATGACCGCCTCGTCGATCGCTTCCTTGGCTCCGAGTTTGTGCTCGGCGGCCGTGAGGTCGCCGCCATCTCGCCAGGCCAGCCGCATGAACCCAACCGACACGTCGGTGAGGATCTTGTCGGCGACCAGGTGGATCGCCGTGCGCGCTGCGGGGATCTTGTTGGGGTCGGCGAACTCCATCAGCACGTCGACGCCGTAGTCACGCTCGCGGCTGTCGATGCCCTTGCCGAGCACGCTGTCGATCGAGTTCCAGTCGTGGCCGTAGAGGATCACCGGCATCCGCTCGGCGAGGGCCTTGCGGAAGACCCCCGGCGACCACGTGGTGCCATAGGAGTCGACGGTGCGATACGTCACCGCCGTCGCCCAGCGCTGGCGGCCGTTCGAACCACGCACCTCCTCGCGCAGCTCCAGGGACCGGGTGCGGCGCTCCAGCGTGGCCGCGCCGGCTCGGTTGGTGTGTCTCATGCTGCTGCGGCCTCCAACCGCTCGACGGCGCGCCGAACCCGGTCGACGATCGCCAGTTGTGCCGGGGCGACGTGCTCGCCCTCGGTGAAGTCGATCCACCACGACTCGCGCACGCGGGCGGTGGTGTCGGCCCCGCTCGTGACGAGCGAGACCTCGCGCACCGTGGACGAGAGCACGAGGCCGCGGCTCACCCGCCGGTCGCGCTCACCGACCGACAAGGCTGCGGCGCTCCCACGGCGAACGTCGAACGCGTAGGCCTCCGACAACGGATGGCCGCCGAGCAGGCCCTCGACCCAGACGTGCCCGTCGGCTTCCCACAGATCAACCACCCAGCCGAGCGGATCGGCGGAGTGCCGGCCGTGGCAGGCCAGGATCGGCACCGCTGGGGCGCCGAGGCGGTAGGCGCCTGGCTGGACCGCCACGCGGCCGCTCGACCCGATGCCCTCGGCATGCCAGGCGCCCAGCTCGGCGACGGTGCCGCGCAGGTGCATCCAGCGCCCCGAGGTCGGCGGCTCGATCATGCGCTCGCCTCGATCCTGTGCCGCAGAGCCTCGAGGTCGATCATCCAGTCGCCATCGCCGTCGATGCGGCACGAGCCCCCCAGGCGCCCCGCAGCCGCGAGCTGCCGTAGCCGCCGCGCTCCCGGGGCGCCTGGGATCGTCGCTGCCTTCATCACCGACCCCCACCGTGGCAAATCGGCCCCTGAAGGTGTTCCGGGGCCGGAAGGGGTCGCCGTCAGTGCGAGCGACGCCCCGGTGGCCGCCAGAGTCGCGGCCTGGTCGTAGAGCGCCGCCAGACGTGTCGAGCGATCCCGCTGCGACACCCATTGGTCAGCCCGCGCCCGAAGAGCCGCGGCGATGCAGCGGAGGTCGGGCTCGGGCAACGGAACGCCGCTCACTCGTACACCCCCGACCCGGACACCCGAGCCGCGAGGTCGGTCCGTAGCGACGTTGCCGACGGCTGATCCCCGAAGGCCCTGGACGTGCGCCGGCGGGACGGCTTGCCCTCGAGCAGCTCGTGGGCGAGCAGCGCTAGCGCCACGGCGCGGTCGTCGTGCTTCCCGTTGTCGTGGTCGAGCCGGTACTGGCCGATCGACGTCTCGCGCAGGCGCACGTTGGCGAGCTCGTCAATCAGCTCCTGGTCGTCGGGCAGGTCGAGCTGACCATCGCGCAACAGCCGGTACAGCAGCAGGCCGAGCCGACCCGCCGACGCCTGGCTGAACGTGAACTCCCGCGTGCGGATGCCACGCCGGCGCAACCCCTGGGCGAGGTGCACGGCTTGGAACGGGTCGACGACCACGCGGGCGCGGTGATAGCTGGTCGCCAGTTCTGCGACCAGCTCCTCGACCTCGCCCAGGTCGACCTTGTGCCCCTTCGAGCCCTGCCGCACCTCCATGCGATCGAGCACGACGTCGGCGCCGCGCGCCGGCGTGCCGTCGGCCAGCTCGGTGTACAGCTCCAGGTGACCGACGGCGACGACGGTGCGGTCGTTGGTCAGGCCGACGTCGAGCGCTATCACGTAGCTCACGCCGCGCTCAGGCGGCAGCACCGTGGCGCCGCCGTCGCGGATGCACTGTGCGATGTCGCCCTCGGTCGATAGCCGATCCTCGGCGGCCACCCAGCGATTCTCGTGGAGGCGCTGGTACGACGATGCCGTGAGCATCGCCCGCTGTTCGGCGAGGTCGGCCTCGGTGCGCCACGGGAGCGGACCCGGGATCTCCGACACCCGCCAGGCCGGCGATGTGCGGGCGTGCTGCAGTGTCCGATACGACCAGTGCGCTGGCTCGCCGGCCGAGGTGAGGCACACGAAGCGGCCAGTCGGCCCGGCTTTGGGCACCGACGACACGACCGCCTCCCACAGCGTCCGGTGGTTTCGGGTGCTGGGCCACTGCCCGATCTCGTCGACCACCATCAGCCACGGCAGCAGACCCCACGCCGACGCGCCGTCGGCTGGCAGCACCTCCAGCTGCGCCATCGTCTGACGGTTCACGACGCGGCGAGCCTGGACCTCGAGCACGCCGGCCAGGCCGGGCGTGCGCAGCACGAACCCGCGCATCGCCCCGACGAGCAGGTCGGCCTGCTCGGCGTCGACCGCCACGGCGTACGAGCGCGAGCCGGGCGGCGCCTGGTCGATCAGCGCCACCACGGCGACGGCAGCGAGGTCGGTGGTCTTGCTGCCACCGCGCGGCCGGGTCTGGAAGTGCGCACGCTCGCCGGCGAGGTCGAGCACGGCGTCGGCGTCGGTCATCTGCCAGTCGACCGCCACGTCGCCCCACCGTCGGTCGTCGTCGAGCACCAGCGCCCGCAGGAGCGCCCGAGGGTCGGCGCTCACGGCCTGGCCCGCCAGGTATCCGCGGCGACGAGCAGCTCGTCGAGCATGCGCACCAGCTCGACCGCCCGGCGCAGCTCGGCGTGGCGGTCGAGCGCTGCGTCGCTCGCCCCCGGCTGGCCGAGGCGCTCGACCTGGCGGTGCAGCTCGTCAAGGACGTGGCCGACCAGCGCCACCACGTCGTCGTGCGTGGCGACGCTCACGCTCGCGTCAGAAGAGTCCAAGGTCTTCGACCTCCTCGCCGGCGACCTCGCCGGCCTCGATCGCCGCCGGGGCGGCTGTGGTTGCTTCGATCATCTGACGGCCCGTGGCTCGCAGGGCGTCGAGGGCGTTGGCCGTGCCGTCGGGGCTGGCGGTCATCGTGCGGTGGAGCTGTGCCCACGCCGCCGGGTCGAGGCCGAGGCGGGCACGCTGGCGCTCGGCCCGGCTCTCGGCCTTCGACCAGGCGGCCAGGAAGGGGCGGGGGGTGCCGTCGGCGTCGAGCAGGCCGACCTGGTCGGCGTAGTCGCGGTAGAGCCGGCACTGCGCCTCGGCGCTGGCCCAGGCCGCTGCTGCTGCGGCGAACGCCGGTCCCATCGTCCACGGGGCCGATGCCGCCAGCTCGGCGCGCAGCTGCTCGGCGATCGGGCCGACCTTGCGCTGCGAGCCGGCGCCGTGCTTGGTCGCCGCCTCATTGTCAGGCTCGAACGGGGGCCTGGTGTCACCCGGCCATCGTGGGGTCATGTCCGACCCCCAGTCCGGCGGACTGAGGCCAGGCCGGCACGCTGGAGCGACGCGGTCGATGCCGCGAGCATCCCGCGACCGCCGACCACATGCTTCGTGCGCGGCGTTTCGACCTCAGAGGGGACTCGGGTCGGAAAGGGCGCTGGCCGTGAGGTTCTCGGCCAATGACCGGCGGGTGACAACGTGTGACGACCTTTCCGGTTATCGGCTATGCACTCATACGCGAGGGAGCAATACGGAAGGGTTGTCATACGTTGTCACCCTCGATCGCCGGGAGGTCTACGCCGACCCACCGGCGTCCAGCCTTCGACCGGCCCTGAGTGACTCCGCGCTCTTTGAGGACGGCCACGAGTCGCTGGTAGTGGGCCTTCTCCGGTCCGTCGGTGCCGGCCGCTGCGAACCACTCGCCGTGTGCTTTCATGAGGTCGTTCGTGCTGATTGCCTTGCCAGGC
This sequence comes from Ilumatobacter sp., assembly GCA_035556435.1. Lineage (GTDB taxonomy): Bacteria > Actinomycetota > Acidimicrobiia > Acidimicrobiales > Ilumatobacteraceae > Ilumatobacter. The sequence continues at coordinate 175,356 of DATMEY010000028.1, forward strand.
CCGAACACGAGGCCGGCCTCGACCAGGAAGGCCGCGACGGTGTCCGACTCCTGGCGATAGGCGACGGTCGCTGCTCGGACGGCGTCAGGCACCCGCAACCCGTCGGCGCGGTAGGCCCGCAACCCGTCGAGCATCCAGTTGAGGACGCCGGGTGCCTCGGTATCGACGATGCGGCGAGCCAACTCGGGGTCGCGCTCGGCCGGCGGGATCTGCACGTCGAACGGGATCAGGAGCACCCGTCGCCAGATGGCGTCGTCGGTACCGTCGATCAGCGGCCGGTGGTTGGCGTGGAGCCAGAACGTGTGCGTTGGGTCGAACGCCCAGAAGTCCTCGCGCATCCGGCGCGCCTTCACGCGGTCGCCGCCGGTGAGCTCCTTCACCTGGGCCTCGTCAAGGCGTGCCCCGGCGGGGAGCTCGCCTGAGTGCGAGAACCGGATCCGGAACAGGTCGGCCTTCGCGGTCGGGTGCGTGTCGTGCTTGAGGGCCAGGAACAGGTCGCGAGTGGTGACCTCGGCGTAGTCGCCGAGCACCTTCGACACGATCCGGGTCAGGGTCGACTTGCCGTTCGCCCCTCCACCGACACAGATCGGGAGCACTTCCTCGCGGTGCTCGCCGAGCAGCACCACGCCGAGCAGCCGCTGCACAAAGCTACGTACTTCGTCGTCGGGCAGGATCGTGGCGAGGAAGGCCGACCACGCCGGCGCCGTCGCTGCGGCTTCGAACGGCACCGAGGCGCGCATGCGCAGCAGGTCGCTCGGGCGGTGCGGCCGCAGCTCGCCGGTTCGCAGGTCGATCGTGCCGTTGGCGGCGTTGAGCAGCCAGCCCTCGCCGTCGAGCAGCTCGTGGTCGATCGCCAGCCCCGGCAACGAGCGGGCAGCCCGGAGCGTCGCGGCCACGCCGACGACCGACTCGCACTTGACGACCCACCGCCGAAGCGCCTTCATAGCGTCTGCGTCGTGGTACACGTCGCCGACGTGCTCGAGCAGCTGGCGGCCCAGCTCCGCGGCGAGGGCGCTGACGAACGTCTCGCCGTGATCGAGGTGCCACCGGCCGCCGTGGAACACGATCCATCGGCCCCAGGCGGGCACGTAGCGGATCTCGTCGCCATGCCGGGCGGCGAGCCGCTCGGCGTTGCCGTGGTCGCTGTAGCGGAACCCGTCGGGGCCCATATGGACGTTGTCCCGCTGCCAGGCGACCTGGGCGGTCGCGTACCGCTCGGCCGCAGCGTGACGATCGCACACCATGATCCCCTCGACCGACTGGGCGGCCGGCGTCCCGTCGCCGCACCGGGAGCACGCGGACCTCGTCAGCGACCCGTGCTCGGCGCAGAGCTTGGCCCCGTCGACGACCTCGACGGCGAGGTCGTCGCAGTGCTGGCAGGTGTCGCCGGGCCGGATCGGCGCCCGGTCGGCGTGAACGAGGGTCACCAGCGCGTCCGGTCGTCGAGCTCGACTTGGCGGTGTGGGAGATCGCTTGCCAGGAACAGGTGCCACGAGCGACCGTCGGCTTCGACGTGACGCAGTACCACGGCGATCGTCGCCGCGCCCCAGTACGTGACCGGAACGACTTCCCAGGTCACGTCGTGGCGGGCGCACCAGCGCTCCAGCGCCGGCACCTCGACGCCAGGCCGCAGCCGATACGGCGCGATCAGCACGCAGCGATTGCCTGAAGCGTCGAGCGCCTGCACAGGGTGGTCGAGCGTCGAGCTGACGTTGTCTCGGCAGGTGCATGTGTAGGCGCACGGGCGGCCGTGGAGCACCCACAGTGGACAGCACCGGCGCGGGCGGTCGAGAAGGATCTGGATCCCGGTGAGCAGCTCGAACCACGTCGCCCGCTCCTCGTTGAGCTCGCCGGCCAGGTCGAGCGCGTCGAGACCACATGGTGGCACCCCGTTCACGCAGTCACCTCGGCGGCGGGACGAGGTGCACGTTCGGTCCCGATGCCGACGGAATCGAGCACCTTGGCCGTCGGCCAGCGCAACTTGCGGCCGAACCGGAGCGGCTCGACCGGGGCAGTTCCGAGGCGAACCTGTTCGTAGAGAGTGTCGTCCGACACGCCCCACACCTCGGCTGCCTCAGAGGTCGCCAACGTCGGTGGCCACCGGTGGCCGTGGACGTCGACGATCGACTGGGTGGCGCCCATCACGCGGCTGCCAACTGCTCGATGAGCCGGGCGTAATCGCCGGCCCGTTCACCGCGGAGCGCTCCAGCGTGCTCCCACCGGTGGACGGTCGACCGGTCAACGCCTATGAGCTCCGCTACCTCGGCCAGCGTGAGGCCGGCCTGTTCGCGGAGCCGTCGGCGCTCGGCGGCGTCGGGTAGTGAGCGCATAGCTCGTGCGCGTTCGAGGAGGCGTGTTGCATCCATGCGGCGACCTTGCCGCATAGTGTTGACAGGGACTTAGTGGACTTAGCGCTATAAGTGCGCTAATGTCTGGCTTGTGCCCAGGAAACCTGCCCCCGAGCCCGCGCCCACACGCGACACCGTCAACATCAACGTGGCGATCCCGAAGCAGCTCCACGTGAAGCTCAAGAAGGTCGCCGCCGAGGATTCGATGACCGTCAAGGACACCGTGATCAGGGCGCTCGAGAAGTGGGCTGAGAGGTTGGGCAAGTGAGCGGCCGCGTGTACGCCTACTGGCGCGAGGTCGACCAGGTGACCGGCAAGCCGCGCACTCGCAAGGCCGCAACCGCCGACGCTGCGCCGAACCCCAGGGCCGTGCGCTGGGCCTACGAGTTCATGGTCGACGACCCGACCGGCGAGCACAAGCGCAAGAGCATCGGTGCCGGCGGCTTCACGAGCAAGCAGGCTGCGCAGAAGGCCCGAAACCTCAAGGCTGGCGAGATCGAAGCCGACGGCCCGGCAGCGGCCGCGGCTCGACCATCCACGATGACGCTCGCGGCGTTCCTCGACGAGTGGCTCGCAGCGACGAAGGCGGCACGGCGACCGGGCCCGAACGCGACCTTGGCCGGCATGATCAAGTCGTACGTCAAGCCGCGGCTCGGTGGCGTGCAGCTGCGCCACCTGACCGCTCGGCAGATCTCCGAGCTGTACGACGACCTCGCCGCTCGCGGTGGCCGCCCGCGCAGGGATGCCGACGGCAACCTGATGCCCCGCCCGCTGTCCGCGCAGACGGTGCTCCACGTCCACAAGATGCTCACGGCATCGTTTCGGTGGGGCGTGAAGCACCGCTACCTGCGTGACAACCCCGCCGCGCTCGTCGAGGTCCGGCGGCCCGAACGGAGCGAAGCGGCCACGTGGTCGACGGCGGACGTGCGCAAGTTCCTCGAGCACGTCCGGGGCGATCGCCTGGCGCCGCTCTGGACGTTGGCCATCTCGACGGGCGCACGACGCGGTGAGCTGCTCGCGCTGCGGTGGTCCGACGTCGACGACGATCGCAACGTCCTCCACATCCGCCGCAGTCGTACGCTGGTGTACGAGCCGGGGCGCGGTGAGGTCGTCGTCGAGGGAGCGCCGAAGACCGACAAGAGCCGCCGGCACATCGAACTCGACGACGCGCTCGCGGGCGTTCTGCGCACACACCGGGCGGCCCAGAACGCCGAGCGCCTCGCCTGGGGTGAGGCGTGGGCCGGGGACCGCACGGATCCGTACGTGTTCACGGCCGAGGATGGCCAGCCGTGGCGGCCCGACATGGTGACGAAGATGTTCAAGCGGGCGGTTGTCGCCGCTGGGCTGCCGTGGGTGCGCTTGCACGGCATGCGCCACACCGCGGCGACGATTCTACTGGAGGCCGGCGAGTCGCCCAAGGTGGTCCAGGAGCGCCTCGGCCACGCCACGATCGGCGAGACGATGGACCGCTACAGCCACGTGATCGAGGGCATGCAGCGCCAGGCCTCGTCGGCGATCGCGGCGGCGATGGGGCTGGGGTCGTGAACCAATCGCGGGATGCCCGCGGAATCGACAGGCCTGAGCCGAAAACGGCAGAGAGCCGCTGCCTGCGTTTCCGCAGGTCAGCGGCCCTCCGATTCCGTCGGGACGAGAGGATTCGAACCTCCGACCCCCAGTCCCCCAGCGCAGCCTTGTTCTGCAATGGCTGCGTATGTCCTGGTGGACGTGGGTTCCTCTGCCACTACAGAGCACCCGTGTGTTCTGGTGAGCCTACATCTGTGGGCAGAGGTGTGGGCAGTCCGTGGGCATCTGCCCCGGCCGTGCGTCCGTGTGCGTTGCACACGGGCCTTGGTCGGTCAGAAGCCATGACACACGGAGGAACACATCATGACGAACGCGAAGAAGCGGCGCGCGGCGCCACCCAGGCCGAAGGGCACCGTGCGCCAGCGCGGCGGAACCTGGTCGGTGCGCTGGCGCGATAACGACCGCCAGCGCGAGCGGGGTGGCTTCGCCACCGAGGCTGACGCGTGGGAGTACCTGTCGACGAAGGTCGACGTGCTGCGCCGGCTGCCCGGCCGGGCGCTTGGCAACGCCACGTTGGAACACGCGATCGTGCAGTACCTCGCCGACCGTGAAGCGCTGTCGGGGACGAAGGGCAACAAGCCGGGCACGATCATGACGCTGCGGGATGCGCTGGCCTACGTGACGCCGGCCGCGCGTCCACCGTCGGCGATCACGCTTCAGTTCGAGGCCGCCAACGCCGCGCGGGGTCGGCCGTCAAAGGTGCGCGAGCGTCGGCCGGACCCGATCGCCGCGCTGGCGGTGCGCGACGTGACCGGCGACGAGCTGGGCGAGTTCTACATGCGGTTGCGGCGGTCGGGGTCGGTGCGTACCGGGCGCGGGATCGGCGAGGGAGGCATCCGCACGATCCACAAGGGGCTGTCGGTCGTGTTCACCTGGCTCGAGCAGAAGCGGGCGGTGATGCACGAGGACAACCCGGTGCGGCGGGTGCCCGACACGGCCAAGCCGAAGGCGACCAGCAAGCACGACCAGTTCCGCGCCGCCATGCGAGCGTCGCGGCGCACGGTGGACGAGGCGTCGATCGACCCAGTCCTCGCGTGGCACTGGGACACGATTGCCGAGCTGCTCGACAAGACCGCGGCCGATCCGACGCCGGAACGCATCGGGTGCTGCTTGGGAGCGGCAGGCTCGTTGCGGCGGGCCGAGGCGGTGGCGGTCGTGTGGGACGACATGACGACGAACTTCACCGACGAGGTCGCCGTGCTGTGGGTGAGCGAGTCACGGCCGATCGTCAACGGCACGGTCGTTCCGGGTACGACGAAGTCGGCGACGAGCGATCGCATGGTTCCGTTGGTGAGCGGTCTGGCACGGGCGTTGGAGGCGTGGCGGGAGGTCCAGCGGGAGACCTTGGGGCGCTCGCGCATCCGGGTCACGAAGGCGACGCCGATCGTGTCGTGGACTGCCGATGTGCGACCGGTCGGCCGCGGGCGCGGCATGGCCACCAAGCCCGGCGACCCGTTCCGCGCGGACACGTTCAGCCGCCGGGTTCACGGGACGCTCAAGGAACTGGGCCTGCCCCCGGTCGACGGCTCCCACGCGCTCCGGCACGTGTTCGGGTTCGTGTTCTTGAACGAGGTCGTCGACGATCCGCCGGTGCGGTTCAGCGCCACCGACGTGCAGACGATGATGGGGCATTCGTCGTCGTCGATCACGACCACCCTGTACAACCGGGCCAGCGAGGACCGGGCGGCGCTGCGGATGCTCGCCGCCCGCCGGGAGGCCGAACTGCGCTCGTCCGGGTGGCGGCCCGCCGGGTGATCGCCCGAGCCTCGATTCGCCGCTCTCCGGGTGCTGTGTGGCTCGGAGAGCGACGTACGGGCGACGTTTGGTGAATGGGGGCCGGTATGATGGGCGACCGCAACATAGCCACGGGACGTGGCCTAGTCTGGTTAAGGCGCGTGCCTGGGGGGCACGAGATCGGAGGTTCGAATCCTCTCGTCCCGACTCTGTGATGTCTCACACATCCCGGACAGTCCGAACCTTCATGGTTCGGACTGTTGTCGTTTTCGGGATGCGTAGGGGGTGTGATGGTCTGCCGATGGGTTGAAGCGCCCGGGGCGCTTCACGACAGCCGGTGCCGCGCCGTCGAGACAGCGTTCGGCGTTCACAGCGGCCCGTGGCCCGCGGCGCCGGCCGGACGAGCCCAGCAAGTTCGAGTTGTCCTCGTCGCCGAGGATCGTGGGCTGGCGATATTCCGTGGAACTCGGTGGCCGTGCGAGATCACCCGTAGCGTCGTGCGTCTGCTCTGCGAAGCTCTTCATGGACGGCCTCCGGCCATCGATTCCGAAGGAACTTCAGTACCGGAACTCGAGAGTTCGACGTGGACCGCCGGGGGCCCGTCGTGAGCACAGCCGAGGATCCGGCGCCGGAACCGCCCGACGAGTCGGCGGAGTGCCCTCCGGCTTCGCGCGCGGCGCGGCCCACACCCCCGCCGGGCGACCGGACCCAGCAGGTCTTGACCTGGCTCGTGCTGATCCTCGGTGTGGTATCGGTCGTCTGGCTGGTGATCGCGATCGTGCGCGACGAACCCGGGGCCGCCCCCACGCCGTCGGCTCCGGCGTGTGTGGTGCAGCTGAATGGATGCGGGCTGTCATGACGCTGGCCGGGCTGGGGCTACGGATCGGAATCGGTCTCGTGCTGCTTGGCGTCGGTGCCTTCGTCGGGACTGGGGCCGAGAGCGTCACCGCCCTGATCCCAGCGGTGGTCGGCGTGGTCTTGATCGGTTGTGGCGTGGCCGGGAGGTCGCTGGCACGGCGCAAGGGCGCCGACTACGCGGCGCTGGTCGTCGGCGGTGTGGGCGCGGTCGGCTGCACGATGAACGTGGCCCAGTTCAACGAGCTTGTCGCCGGAACGGCTGAGCGGCCCGTCGCTGTGGCGGTGAGTTCGCTGATGTTCCTCGTGTTGGCGACGTTTGTGGTGATCGGGATCGTCTCGTTGCGCGAGGCCCGCAGCAACTGACGACCTCCGCTACTCGGTGGACACCGCCGGGTCGAGGGCACGGGCACGAGCGGCGCGGCGGGTGCCGATCGAGTAGCGCACGGCGAGCACCCAGCCGACCGCCTCGGCGCCGGCGAACAGGAACCACTGGACGGCGTAGGACTGGTGGTTGCCTTCGCCGAGATCGGGCCGGACGACCGCTTCCGGGTAGGGGTCGCCGTCGGCGGGGTCCGATTCGATCAGGTCGAGGTACATCGGTACGAGGGGGTCGTCGAACTGCGCGGCGAGACGTTCGAGGTCGACCCGCTGGGCGACGGTAAGCGTTCCCTCAGAGGGGTCAGCGAGCTGGGCGCCGCGGCGTTGCTGGGTGTGGCGGAGGCGGCCGGTGACGGTCACCGTGCCCGCTGGGGCGCCAGGAGCAACGTCGGTGAGCGGCGTGAAGCCGCGGTTGACGAGCAGGGTCCGCCCGTCGTCGAGGGCGAAGCCCTCCACGGTGTTCTCACCGGCACGGCCGTTCTGACTGCGGTTGGCGATCTGGATCGACGTTCCGGCGAGATAGCTCCCGGTGACGGTGACGGGCCGCCACTCGAGGTCGTCCAAGGCGGGTTCGTCGGGGTCGCTCGAGGTGGGTTCGAGGATCGTGTCGAGCGGCACCGGAGTGGTGTCGTAGCGGGCTTCGACGGTGGCGTTGAAGTCGCGGCGCTGGTCGAGCCGGCGGAGTTGCCAGAACCCGAGGTTGATCATCGTGACGATCCCGGCGACCACGAGGAGGTGGAATCCGATCCACTTGGGGGTGAGCAGGAACCGGTACATGCCGCCGGGTGACGGTACCGGGACGACCCGGGGGGGGCCGACGACTACCGGATGATCCGCGGTGGGTTCAGTCGGCGACGCGGCGTTGGCCGGGGCGCAGTACCGCGGCAAGGGTGTCGCGGCCGCGGGCGACCCGGGAGCGGATGGTGCCGACCGGGCATCCGGCGACTTCTGCGGCTTCGGCGTAGGGGAGGCCGATCAGTTGGGTGAGCACGATCGCTTCGCGTTGTTCCACAGGTAGCGAGTCGAGTAGGTGGATCGTGTCGACCAGGCTGGCGTGGTCGGCTTCGGCCGGGGTGGTGGGTTCGGCAACAGGGTCGGTGCGGCGCCGGTAGCGTTTGCGGAGGTGCTCGTAGCAGACGTTGCGGGCGACGCCGAGTGCCCAGGTGGCGACCGGGCCGCGTTCCCAGCGATGCAGGTTGGCGACGATCCGCATCAGGGCTTCTTGGGCGAGGTCGTCGGCGTCGTCGACGCGGGTGAGGTGGGCGCAGAACCGCCACACGTCGGTTTGGATCTCGGTGACGAACCGGGCCAGCGCGTCGCGGTCGCCGTCGCGCGCATCGCTGGCGAGGTGGCTGAGGTCACGCATGAGGCCACAGTGTGCCCGGCCGGCGGTGGGAATGGAACTCGCCGGGCACCTCGGGTAACCAGTGGGGCCTATGGATTGCGATGTGGCGCGTGAGCTGTTGTCGGCGACGCTCGACCAGGAAGCGACCGTGGATGAGGCGCGCGTGGCGAACGAGCACCTCGGCGGGTGCGCGGCGTGCCAGGGGTGGTGGGCCGAGATCGGCTCGGTCACCAGATACCTGCGGGTGCGCCCGGCCGAGCCGGTTCCGGACCTGTCGGCCAAGGTGCTAGCACGCGTGGCGCCGCCGCGGCCGGGGCGCGGCGATTGGGTCCGCTACGCGTTAGCGGTGATCGCTGCCAGCGAGCTGGTGCTGGCCCTACCGGGCGTGTTGCTCGGCCAGGGGGCGACGTCGATACACGACGGTCGCCACATCGGTTCGTTCGGCGCGGCGGTGGCGATCGGGTTGCTGTATGTGGCGTGGCGGCCGGGGCGGGCGTTGGGGATTTTGCCGATCGTGACCGCGTTGGCGGTGACGATGGCGGTGACCGCGGCGATCGACGTGGGCGCTGGGCGGGTGACGGCGTTGGGCGAGTCGCACCACGTGCTCGAGGCGACCGGTCTCGTGCTCGTCTGGTTGTTGGCGGGTCGTCCGGTGCCGCGGCGGCCCCGTCGCCAGCTACCGGGTGCGCGGCGGAGTCTGCGTCCGGTCGGCCGCCTGCCGGCCGCCTGAGTCGTTCCCATTCCAAGAGGTTTTCGAGGAGTTGATAGTTGATGGTCCGATCGCGTCGTGTTGGTGGGTTCGTGGCGGTGCTGATCGCCGGTGTCGTGGTGGGGGCGGGGCAGGTGTCGGCACACATCGACCCGGAACCACCGGAGGCCCCGGCCGGAGCGACGTTGGCGGTGGGGTTCACGGTCGGTCACGGCTGTGACGACTCGCCGACGGTGCAGCTCGACATGCGCCTCCCCGACGGCGTCACGTCGCCGACCCCGGTGCCCCCGGAGGGGTGGGAGGGATCGATCGACGCCAACGTGGTCACGTTCACCGGGGGTCCGTTGCCGAGTGACACCCCGGCCACGTTCCGGGTCGAGCTGACTCTGCCGGCCACGCCGGGGGCGACCCTGTACTTCCCGTTCGTGCAGCGCTGCGAGGAAGGTGAGCTGCGCTGGATCGACACGCCTGACGACGGCTCCGGTAGTGACTTGGACCAACCCGCCCCGGCGATGACCCTGACCGACGCGATCGTCACCCCGCCAGCACCGACCGCCCCGACCGACACCGTCCCGGCCGTCGTCAGCACGCTGGAGCCAACGGCGCCGACCACGCTTCCAACGACCACGCTCGCGCCCACCACGGTCGCGCCCACGACCGCGCCGACCACTGACCCGCCGACGACCACTCCGTCGAGCGCGGACCTGCCGGTGCTGTCGCTGACACCGGTCGAAACAGGCGACGGCGGTGGGACCAGCACCGGCACGGTGGTATTCATCATGACGATGGTCGCGGTCGCGCTGGTGGCGATCATCGTGGTCGCGCAGGCCCGCCGGAAACGATGAGGGCAGCGGTCGCGGTCGGCGTGCTCGTGCTCGTCGGCGCGAGCGCGCTCGCCGGCGGACGCGTGTGGGCGCACGCCACGCTGATTTCGTCGACCCCGGCGGCCAACAGCGTCGTCCAGGAGTCACCGACCGAGATCGTGCTGACGTTCACGGAACCGGTCGACCTGGTGCCCGACGCGATCCGGGTTCTCGACGACCAGGGCAACCCGGCACCGGTCGGCGGCGCGGCCCGGGCCGGTGGTGACGAGACGATCGCGGTTCCGGTCGAGGCGCTCGCGGACGGGACGTGGGTGGTGGCGTGGCAGGCGATCTCGGCGGACTCGCACCCGATCCGTGGGGCGTTCACGTTTTCGGTCGGCGCCCCGTCGGCGGGCGACGAGCTGCTCGACACGATCACCCTGGGAGAGACACCGACGAGCGCGGACTCGTGGTGGCTGGTGGCGGGGCGGGCGTTGAGCTTTGCCGGGGTGGCGGGTCTGGCTGGGGTGTTCACGATGGTGTGGTGGGCGATCCCGGACCGGTTCGGGAGCCGTGCGGTCGAGCTGGTCCTGTGGGCGGCGGTCTCGGTCGGGGTGGCCGGCACGCTCCTGATGCTGGCCGGGCAGGCCCGGTTGGTGAGCGGCGCGGTGTTCGATCCGGACGCCTGGGCGACCGTGGCGTCGTCACGGTCGGGCCGCTGGTGGCTGGTCCGCCTGATCGGCTTGGCCGTGGCGATCGGGCTCGTCGCCGCCCGCAGTTGGCTGGTGCGCCACCGGCAGGTGTTGGGCATGGTGACGCTCGGCTGGGTGGCGCTGCTCGGGGTCGTCGCCGCTGGTGGGCACGCCGCCACGGGCCGCGCCCCCGAGGCGGCGTGGGCGATGACGGTCGTGCACCTGGTCGCGGTGGCCGTCTGGATCGGCGGACTGGTCGCGGTCGTGGTCGCCGGGCGGGAGCAGCGCTGGTCGACCGCCGCGCTGGTGTCACCGATCGCCTTGGTGGCGGTGCTCGTGCTGGCTGTCACCGGGACCGCCAACGCGATCCGCCAGGGTGTCCTGGACACCGGCGTCACGTCGACGGAGTATGGGCGCTGGTTACTCGTCAAGCTCGCGATCGTGGCCGCCGTGCTCGCCACAGCGATTGTCAGCCGTGTACTGGTCGGAGGCGCGCAGCCACCCCAACCGATGCGCCGGGCAGGCCGCCGATCCGGCCGCCGCACTTCCGCGGCAGCGGTGCCGCGACCGGACCGGGAGGCGACGACGGCGGTCTCGGCCGGGTTGCGGCGCAGCGTAACCGTCGAGCTGGTCGGCATCCTGGCCGTGTTCGCCGCCACCGGTGGCCTGGCGTCGTCGTCGCCGCCGCTCGCCAGCGCGTCCAACGGCGGGCCCCCGGTCGAGGCCCGGGCGACCGAACGCGGCGTCGACGCGTTCGTGACCGTCGACCCGCCCGTGACCGGCGGGACGCTGATGCACGTCACGTTGACGTCAGCCGATCCCGTGTGGGCGCAACCCGACGAAATCGAGGTGACCGCCCGCCAGGACATCGCCCAGGTCGGCCCGCTCGAGATCCCTACGGTCGCGGCGACACCGCAGCACGTGATCGCCTACGACGCCAACTTCCCGATCCCCGGCGTGTGGACGATCGTGGTGACTGCGCGCTACGGCGACTTCGACCAGATCGTGTTCAGCCTCGAGGTCGAGATCGGATGAAACCCGCACTGGTGGCCCGGGCGGCAGCGGTCCTCGTGTTGACGCTGCTGGTCGTCGTCGCCCCGGCCGGCAGCGCGGCTGCCCACGGTGGCGGTGGCTCGGATGCGACGAACTACCGGATCGACGTCACCGACCCCGGCGATCCGGGGCTCGGCTGGCGGGTCTACGGCGGCGACGCGCTGATCGAGCTGACCAACCGCACCGGCCGGCCGGTTGAGGTGCTCGGCTACCAGGGTGAGCCCTATCTGCGGTTCGTGCCCGGAGACGGCGTGTACGAGAACCTCGCCTCGCCGGCGATCTATCTGAATCGCCAACGCGACGGCAACGTGGCCGTCCCCACCGGGATCGACGCCTCCGCCGAACCGGAATGGCGTCGCGCTCGCGGCGGCGACCGGTTCGCGTGGCACGACCACCGGGCGCACTGGATGAGCGCCACCGTGCCGACCGCGGTCGCCGAAGATCCCGGACGCGAGCATCTGGTGCAGTCGTGGACGATCCCGATCCGCCTCGACGATCTGACGGTCGAGGCTGCCGGCACGTTGCGATGGATCCCACCGGTCGCCTGGTGGCCACCCATCGCCGTGGCCGCCGCGGTGTTCGCCGTGGTGACGGTCGTGGTGTTGCTGGTCACCCGCCCGCAGCGGGATCGTTGGCCGGCGCTGTCGCGCACCGCGATCGTGCTCGTCTGGCTGGTTGCCGTCGCCAACCTGGTGCGCACCGTCGACGACCTCGCCGCGCTCCCCGCCAGCGTCGGGCAGCAGGTAACCGTGGCAGTGATCGCGGTGTTCGCGGTCGCGCTGATCGCGGCGTTGAGCTTGGCCGGTTGGCGGGATCGCCCGTTCGGGTTCTTCGGGGTCGGCGCCGCCGGCCTGGCCACGGTGCTCCTGTTCGCCGCTGGCGCGACCGACCAGCTCTCCGCGTCGCAGCTCGCGACGATCCTGCCGACTTGGATCCGGCGGGCGACGATCGCCGCCAGCTACACCGTGGTGATCCCGGCGTTCGTGGCCACGATCGTCGCGGCCTGCCTCGGGCGCAACATCACGTCGATCGGCGCGACCGATGCAGGTTCGACCGGTGACGAGTCGGCCGATGAGATCGGCGGGTCCGCCCGCCAGGTGGTCGGCCGGTGACCCAGACCCGGCCGACCGCCACCACCGCCCGAGCCGCGATCGCCGCGCTGTACCGGCCTCGCCCGCGTACCGACCGTCCGTCGCGGGACGGGATCGACCTGCGGATCGCGTTAGGGACTTGGCTGATCGCGTGGGTCACGGCGGCCGTGCTCGGCTCGGCCGTGCTCACCGCGACCGGCCAAGTCGATGCGGTCACCCCGACGCTGCCGGTGCTGGCGGCCACGATGCTGCTCGGTTGGGCCGTCTACCTGGCCGGTATGCGGATCGTCTCGCGCTCGTGGGGGACCAGTCGGTTCGCCACCGACTACGGCTTCGACCTCCGCCCCGTCGACGTGCTCGGGTTCCCCGTCGGTGTGCTCTGTCAGATCGCCCTCGTGCCCGCCGTGTACGTCCCGCTACAGGCGCTGTGGCCGGCCATCTTCAGCGAGGACCGCCTCAGCGATAACGCCAACCAGCTCGTTGACCCGATCAGCCACCCCGCCGAGGCCGGCTTGCTCTCGCTGCTGATCGTGATTGGCGCTCCGCTCGTCGAAGAGCTCGTCTACCGCGGGCTCCTGCAACGCTCCTTCGTCCGACAGCTCGGAGCAGTGGGCGGCTGGCTGGCCGCTGCCGGACTGTTCACCCTGATCCACTTCCGACCCGTCGAGTACCCCGGGCTCGCCGCGTTCTCGCTCGTCGTCGGCGCCGTCGCCCTGCGCGCCGGTCGGCTCGGGCCGGCCATCGCGGTCCACATCGGGTTCAACGCCACCGGCCTGATCCTCGCCTTCCCAACCTGACCCCGACCGAACCCGTTTGGAGACCCGCCGATGACCCGCAGCAAACCCCGCCCACCAGCCCCATCCGGCCGGCCATCGGCCAAGTCGGCCAGCCGGCAACAGTTCAGCAAGAACGTCAAGGTCTCACTCGGCCTGATCGTGATCGCCGTCGTCGTGCTGACCGGGCTGTTTGTACTCGGCGGGGGAACCGCCTCGGCCCCGCCGGGTGAGCGCGCCGACATGCTCGTGCGTCCCGACAGCCAGCGATTGCAAGTCGCCGACGACGGCAAGGTGACCTTCGTCGAGTTCTTGGACTTCGAGTGCGAAGCCTGCCGGGCCGCCTACCCCGGCATCGAGGAGCTGCGCAGCATGTATGAGGGACGCGTCACGTTCGTTGTTCGCAATTTCCCCCTCCACCGAAACTCCGTAGCGGCCGCCAGCGCGGCCGAGGCCGCCGCCGCCCAAGGCCGTTTCGAGGAGATGTACCAGCGACTGTTCGAGACCCAGGCCGAGTGGGGTGAGCAGGAGGCGTCCCAGGAGGACGTGTTCTTCGGGTTCGCCGAGGAGATCGGCCTGGACATGGACGAGTTCCGGGCCGTGTACGACGACCCGGCGACGGCTGCGCTGATCGAACGCGACCAGGCCGACGGCAAGGCGCTCGGTGTCACCGGTACCCCGACGTTCTTTCTCAACGGCGACAAGGTCCAGGTCAACAGCTTCCAGGAACTGATCGACCTCGTCGACGCCGCACTGGCCGCATGACCCCAGTCCCGTCCGCTCGACGCCGCCGCGTCGTTCGCGGGTTCGCGGCCCTGGTCGTGCTCGTCGCCTCCGGCGCACTCGGCACGCCGACCGTGCTGGCCGATCACGACCAGGAGGCCGCTGAGCGGGCCGCCCGCGAGATCGCCGCTACCCAGGAACGCGCTGACCAGGCGGCAGGGGCCCTGTTCGACACCGCCGGTGAGCTCGAACAGCTCGCCATCGACATCGCCGACGCCGAGGCCGAACTGGCCGACGCCGAGGCCCGCGCCCGCGGGGTCCGAGCCGGTGTCGAAGCGCTCGCCGTGCAACGCTACGTCGGGGCCGGGGCGCAGCCGATCGCGGTGCTGGCCGGCGTCGACGACATGACCGACGAGATGAGCGCCAACGTGTACTCCAGCATCGTCGCCGACGTCGCCCTCGTCGACCTCGACACCCTCGACCAGGTCACCGACGACCTTGACCAGGCCCGCCAGACCCTCGAACAACGCCGCCAAGACGCCGAGGCAGCCCAGCTCCGCTACGAACAACTCCAACAGCAGGCCGAAGCCGACCTGGTGCGACTCGTCGAACTCGAAGAAATCCGCCAGCGCGACGCCCAGGTCGAACACGAAGTCCAACGCCTCGCCCGCGAGCGCGCCGAACGCGAAGCCGCCGAACGGGCCGAGCGCGAGGCAGCAGAGCGGGCCGCGGCCGAGGCCGCCGCGAGCGGCTCAGGCTCCTCGGGCGGCGGATCGCCCAGCGGCTCCGGCAGCGGTCCCGGTTCAGGCGGACCACCCGAACCGGCGGCCCCGCGCGGCGCCAGCATCGTCTGCCCGATCGCCGGACCGCGCGCGTTCAGCGACACCTGGGGCGCGGCGCGCTCGGGCGGGCGCTCCCACGAGGGGGTCGACATGATGTCGCCCGGCGGCACCCCGCTCGTCGCCGTCGAGTCCGGCACCGTCCAGTTCAAGACCAACCGGCTCGGCGGCAACACGATCTGGCTCAACGGCAACAGCGGCACCAACTACTACTACGCCCACCTCTCAGCCTGGGAAGGCTCCAGCCGTCCCGTCAGCCAAGGCGACGTGATCGGCTACGTCGGCGCCACCGGCAACACCACCGCCAACCACCTGCACCTCCAGGTTCACCCCGGCGGCGGACTCTCCGTCAACCCCTACCCGTATGTCCGAGCCGTCTGCTAGCCCACCGTCGGCCGCTCCTGGCCCCCCGCCCGCGGAGTCTGCCGAGCATTCGTCCGGGCAGGCGCGGCGACTGGTCGGCCTGTACCTCGTCGGCGGAGGGCTCGGGTTCATCGCCGCGTGCACCCTGCTGATCGAGAAGATCGCCCTACTCAAGGACCCCAGCTACGTCCCGTCGTGCAGCATCAACCCGATCCTGTCGTGCGGCTCAGTGATGAGCACCCGCCAGGCCGAAGCGTTCGGATTCCCCAACCCGATCCTCGGCGTCGCCGGCTTCGCGATCGTCATCACCGCAGGCGCAGCCATCGCCGCGGGCGCCCGCTTGGAGCGCTGGTTCTGGTGGGGGCTGTGGGCTGGCACCGCGTTCGGTGTCGCGTTCGTGCACTGGCTGATCTTCCAGAGCCTCTACCGGATCGGCGCGCTGTGCCCCTACTGCATGGTCGTGTGGATCGTCACGATCCCGATCTTCTGGTACACCACCCTGTACCTTGCCCGCACCAGCGCCACCGACGGGCCGCTCGCACGAGCCCTGCGTGCGGCCGGCGAGTACCACACCGTCGTCGTCATCGCCTGGTACCTGACGATCACCACGCTGATCGGCGAGCGGTTCTGGGACTACTGGAGCACGCTGCTCACATGACCGTCACCGACCCGACCGCGGGCGACTCGATCCGACGCCGCCGGACACGCGGCCGGAACGTGGCGTTCGGTCTCGCCGCGATCGCCGTGCTCGTCGGCGTCATGGTGGTGTGGTCGGCGGCGCGCGACGACGCGACTGGACAGGCGGGCAATGGCGCGGTCGGGGACGCGTTCCCCGACGTCGAGCTCACCGACCCTGCCGGCGGCCCGTACCGAAGCGGCGGCCTGGTGGGCACGCCGCTGGTCGTCAACTTCTGGTACAGCACCTGTCCACCGTGCCGGCGCGAACTGCCCGACTTCGCCGCTGTCCACGATCAGCTCGGCGACCAGGTCCGCTTCGTCGGCATCAACCCGCTCGACACCGCCGAGCAGGCGCAACGCTTCGCCGCCCGCTACGGCGTCACCTACGACACCCTGTTCGACCGTGACGGCAACCTCTCCGAAGCGCTCGCCGTCACCGGCTTCCCGACCACCGTGCTCGCCGACGCCACCGGCACGATCGTCTACCAGCACACCGGCGCACTCACCGCCGACCAACTCCGCGAAGCCCTCGCCGACACCCTCGACATCACCGCCAACCACGCGGCAAAGGGCTGACGATGTCGAACCTGAACATCGGCTACAGCTTCATGCTCGGCGTGTTCGCCGCCGTCAACCCGTGCGGTTTCGCCATGCTGCCCGCCTACCTCAGCGTCTACCTCGACAGCGACCCGACCACCCGTCCCACCGCCGGCATCCGCCGTGCCCTGGTCGTGTCGGCCGCCGTGTCCGGCGGGTTCCTCACTGTGTTCGCGATCGTCGGGTTCCTGATCCGCCAGAGCACCGCCTTCGACCCGCTCTACACCCAAGCCCGCTGGGCCGGCCTCGTCGTCGGCGTGGCGATGGCCACCGCCGGGATCGCCATGCTCGCCGGCTGGCGACCCCCGATCGTGCCCACCGCCCGGCTCACCGGCAGCGCCCGCACCGACCGCTCCGTGCGCTCGATGTACCTGTTCGGCGTCGCCTACGCGATCGCCTCGATCGGCTGCACGATCGGACTGTTCCTGTCGGTCGTCATGAGCTCGTTCACCCGCCACGGCGTACTCGCCGGCACCCTCACGATCGCCACCTACGGGGTCGGCATGGGCCTGCTCGTCACCGCCCTCACCGTCACCCTCGCCGTCGCCCGCACCGGCCTCACCAGCCGACTCCGCAACCTCACCCGCCACACCCACCGGCTCTCGGCGATCATCGTCACGCTCACCGGCGGCTACCTCGCCTGGTACTGGTACACCGCGATCTTCCACCCCACCAGTTCGGACCCACTCACCGGCACCGTCGGCGGGTGGCAGCGCAGCCTGGTCAGCTGGCTGACCCGCTACAACGCCCTCACCATCGCGATCACACTCGCCATCATCGTCGTCGCCGCCACCGCATTCTCCCGCGCCCGAACACCAGATCGGCACCGTCAGATCGACCGCTCGCCGCGGTGACTCAGCGGTGCTGCTCACCTGCTCGATAGCGTCCACCCGGTGACCGTCAGGCCGTCCTGCTCGCCCGGCTGGCACTCCCGGTGAGCCGACGCGGGTTGCTGCTGTGCGGCCTCTCGGCCGTGCTGTTCGGCATCTCCGCACCACTCGCCGCGCGCCTCACCGACGATGTCTCCGGTTTCAGGCTGGCCGGCTTGCTGTATCTCGGCGCGGCCCTCGCGGTGCTCCCGGTCGCCGGTCGCCAGCGGCCCAATGTCGACACGTTGCGACGTGGTGCGGGCAGGCTCGGTGTGGCGGTCGTAGTGGGTGGTGCGGTCGGGCCGGCGTTGTTGGCGTTCGGGCTCGCTCACGCGTCCCCGGCGACGTCGTCGTTGTTGTTGAACTTGGAGTTGATCTTTACCACGGTCGTCGCCGCGATCGTCTTCCGCGAACACCTCGGACGCCGTGTCGTGACCGGTACGGCACTTGTATTCGCGGCCAGCGTGGTGCTCGGCTGGGAAGGCACCGGCGATGTCCGTTGGGGGGCTGTGTTGATCGCTGGCGCGTGCCTGTGCTGGGCGATCGACAACTGTGTCACCGCCGCTCTCGACGAGCTGGCACCGGCCCACATCACGCTGACCAAAGGGATCATCGCCGGCGGCGCCAACCTCGCGATCGGCCTCGCCGTCGCCGGAGCCCCACCGCTGGTGCCGGCGCTGGCGGCGCTCGGGATCGGCGCGTTCGGGTACGGGATCTCGATCACCTGGTGGGTCGCGGGCGCCCGCGAGCTCGGCGCCGCGCGCGGGCAGCTCGTGTTCGCCACGGCCCCGTTCGTGGGTGCGCTCGTCGCCTGGACCCTGCTCGACGACGCCGTGAGCGGCGCTCAGCTCCTGTCGGTGGCGATTGCCCTCGGCGGTGTCGCGCTCGTCGTCGACAGCGGCCACGTCCACGAGCACCAGCACGCGGCGCTCGAGCACGATCACGAGCACCGTCACGACGACGGCCACCACACCCACACGCACGACGAGCCCACTGGCCGGCACCAGCACGCCCACCGGCACCTCGAGCTCGCCCACGCCCATCCACACGTCCCCGACGTCCACCACCGCCACGGCCACGACGGCTGACGGCCCCTGTGCCACCGCGAGGTCAGACGGAGCGTATGGCGCCGCCGTCAACGCGGATGTTCTGGCCGGTGATGTAGACGGCTCCGTCTTCGCCGAGGAAGGCGATCTCGTTGGTGGTGCCGTAGCGCTTCGGTGGGACGCCAGCGCGTCCGTCAACGCCTAACTCCTCCGCCGAGTCCAACTCCGCCTCGACACCTCTAGTAGCCAGGACCCGGTCGATCAGCGCGACTCTGGGTCGGTTCGCGTCAGAGGCCGAGCCGTTCGACGGCTTGGCGGTACTCGACGACCTCGACGCGTTGGTTGCGCGACATCTTGGTGGCGAACTCGCGCAGGTCGGAGCGGCGGCCCTCGGTGGTGACGGCGTCGGCCATGTGGACCCCGCCGAGGTGGTGGTCGCTCATGATCGCGAAGAACAGCCGGTCGGCGTCGGCGCCTCGGGCTGCGGCGAGCTCGGCGATTCGGTCGTCGGGCTGCATGCCGGGCATCTGGTCCACGGGGGTCGGCATGCCCATCCACGTCATCGCCGTGCGCCCGGCCGCGCCCCTGCTGGAGCCGGCTTGGGTGAGCCATTCGTCCATGCGGGCGATCTCCCACTCTTGGGAGATCAGGACGTCGCGGGCGTAGGCGGCCGCGTCACCGTCGGGGTTGGCGTCGAGGTAGGTGTTGGCGAGCAGGAGCGCTTGTTGGTGGTGGTCGATCATGTCCTGGAGGAAGCCGATGTCGGCGGTACCGAACGGTTCGGGCGCGGTGTCCGTGGTGGCCCAGCGGGCTCCGGCGATGAACACGACCGCGACGGCCACTACGGACAGGGTGACGAGCATTCCGGTCAGGATCCGGCGCAGCGTCTCGTCGGAGACGACCTCGTCGACATCGTCGATCTCGTCGGGGGCCTCGGGACGTGTCTCGAGGTCGATCATCGCCGGCCCAGTTCCACGTGCGGAACTCTATGGTGCTGTGGGGTCACTGGTACGGCGTGGACCGGATGATGTCGTCGGGATCGGTGACGGTCGCCGCGATCGCGGCGCTGGTGTGGGCACTGGCCGATCCCTACGCCGACCCGGTAGCGGAGACGACGCTCGCGCAGGTCGGGTGTGCAAGCGCGCGTGCGGTCCGTGATCTTGCCGCAGCGGTACGCGCCGAGTTCGCCGACGACTTCGCGGAGCTGCCGGTCGTCACACTCAGTACGACGATGAGCGTGGGCGCGTTCGCCGAGACGATGAGCGTCGCCTTGCGGGCCGCCGAGCGGTCGGACTCCGCTGTTCGGCGGGCGGGACGGGCGGACCGAGCGGACAGCGACCGGAATGGTCCGCGCTCGCGGGAAGGCGACGATGCCCGTTGAGCTCGATGCGGATGTCCTGGCCGCCGATGCCGACCTGGTGGACGCTGGACGTTCGGCCGTGACGGTACCGCGATCGGGTCGGCGGGTCGCCCCGATCGCCGCGGTGGGAGCGGCCCTGGTGGCGGGGATCTTGGTGTTCATGCTGGCCACCGCCAACGGCCGCCAGGCGTCCGCGTCGACACCGCTGCTCGATCAGCCGGCACCAGGCGTCGCCGGAACCCTTGCCGACGGCAGCCGGTTCGAGCTGTCGCGCCGGAAGGGCAGTTGGGTGGTGTTGAACTTCTTCGATCCGGCGTGTGTGCCGTGCATCGCCGAACATCCCGAGCTGATCCGCTTCGTCGACCAGCAGCGTGCCCTGGGAACTTCGGGTGCCGAGTTCTTCACGATCGTGCAGAACGGCAGCCGCGACGAGGTTGCTCGGTTCTTCGCCGAGCGCGGCGGCGACTGGCCGGTCGTCTACGACGACGGAAGCGAATTCCAGATCGGGTTCGGCGTCGCCCAGGTTCCCGAGACGTGGATCATCGACCCGTCCGGCTTCGTTCGCGGCCGGATCATCTCGACCGTGACCGCCGACGACTTGAACGGCGTGTTGGAGCAGATGCGCTCGCCGTTGCCGTGATCAGCGTTCCAGGCGCGACCGGACAGGCGCCGCCGCCGGGCTACCTTCGGCGCCCAGGGCGGCGCGAGACCCACCGGAGCACCATGTGGTTGGGGCAGTCGTGCAGCGACTCGGTGTTGCAGCCATCACCTTCGCGACCGCGTTCGTGGTCGCGTCCGCCACGACCACGGGAACGGTCACCGCGGCGGGGTTCACGTGCGCGTCGGCCGCTCCCTCCTACACGTTGCGCGGTCAGCGGAAGCGTGAGTCCTTCATGCGCGCTTCGCTCTCGAGCTTGTGGAGACGTTCGTCGTAGCCGATCTGGCGGAACAGATCGGCGAGGGAGTCGTAGCTCCCGTAGTCGTCCACGAACGATCCGTGGTATGGCGTACTCTCCCACTCCGGGTGTTCCTGGACGAGCAGGGCGTACTCGTGTTCGGCGTGGTCCTCGAAATCTGCGTTGAGTCGGTAGCTCCACGCAGGACGTAGCGCGTACGTCAGCCACGACATCTGGTAATACACGAACGCGAGGATCTGAGGGAGGATCCGATGGCGAACGAACCCCAGCCGCTCGGGTTGTTGATCGACCATCTCTTCCAAGATCAACAGATGCCACTGCTCGTTGTCCTGCTCGAACCGGCTCACTCGGACCTTGTCGAAGATCCGGCGCGCGAAGTCCTGTTCCCGTGCGGTGTGGGTCATGGCCACATAGGCCACGTTCTCCCACGCCTGATACGGCACACGGGCGACCAGTTCGAGGACCCTGAACTTCGGCAGGGTCCGCTCTTTGCCGTAGAGGATGTCCATGACGGCGAACAGTCCACGGGCCGACAGCGAAGCACGACGCCGTGGCGCCTTCAACGTCGCCTGCTGCTCGGCGACGAGCAGATCGTGATCGAGCCTTGCCATCGCCCCGAACGGTGGCCGTTCGCCGATCGCCTGGGTCACCGGACGTTCAGCCACCGGCGGGAGCGTGACGCTCCGCGACCCCCCGGATGCGACTTGGTCGTCGATCATGAGCGCGTCTCCTTTCGAGTTCCGGTCACTTGCGACGGGTCTGCCTTCGTCAAGGTGGAGCCCCCATGACCGATCCTACGGTGGTCTCGGCTAAGGACGACCGGTGATCGAACCCGGGAGGCCGACCCGCTCGGCGCCACGGTCGAACTGTTCGGGCGGCGAAGCGAGGCAATGTCGGCGTTGCGTTCGGCCGTCGCCCAACGGACCCACAGCACGACGATCACGGCCCAGATCACCGGGAGGCTGCCGACCTTCATGATCGCCCCGGCGAGCTGCTGATCGTCGAGCGGCGAGAGGCCGACCCGCGGGGCCAGCTCGTAGGTACTGTAGAGCGGAGCGTTAGCGAACGTCAGGAACCCGCCCGGAATCATCGCCAGGAACTGAGCCCCGAAGAACAGATAGATCATCTTCCCGAGCGGTGAGCCGATCCGGTACTCCGGTGACGGGCTGATCACCGGGAGCCACAACAACCAGCCGCCAACCAGCCACACCACATCGAGCAGGAACGAGCCGATCTGACTGGCGCGCAGCAGGTCGACGGTGAGCGGGGCGTGAGTGCCGATCAGGATCACGTTGGCAAGCACCGCTGCGGGCACCGGGCGGGCCAGGTAGCGCAGCAGTGGACGCAGCCGACAGCGGGCGACGATCTCGTCGAGCCGCCAGCTCGGGGTCGCGAGCACCAACAGCGGGGCAGCCACCAGTGTGTACAGCATGTACTGGATCATGTGGACCGACGCCAAGTAGCCAGCGCCGAGCGTGCCAACCGGCCAATCCGACGCCACCCAGAAGCCGGCCACACCGAGCCAGAACCACACCTGCTGCCGGCCGGTGACCACCAACTCGTCGGGCGCGTGTCGGCGTCGGCGGCGCAGCGCCCGGGCGCGGTCGACAATCCAAGCGACCATGATCAGCCAAACCCCGAGATACGGACGCGGGGTCCACGACCACGGCTCGAACAACTGCGAGCACCAGAACCTCATCTCACCCCACTCCTCTCAGCTCCCTGCGCCAGGTGCCCGATCGAGCAGATCAGCCGGGGCGACGACGTCTGCGCTGATCACGATGTCGTCGGCGCGCTCGAACTCCAGACGGAGCTCGACCTGCTCCCCGGCCACGAGATCGGTCGCGACGCGTTCTAGCATGATGTGGTCGCCACCCGGGGTGAACAGCATCTGCTCACCGGCCGGTAGCTGGATCGGGAACCCGCTCGCCCCGGAGGCTTCGGTCATCGCCACGTTCGGGCCCATCACGGTGACGCGGATCGCTCGTTCGGTGGTGATCGCCACGAGGACGTCGTCGCCGCCCTGCTGCTCGACGCGCAGGTAGCCGGCGGCATGGAACCCCGCCGCGGTCGCGCCGACCACGGCGCCGACGACGAACGGCTGGGACGCATCGCCGGCGACGGTCGAGGCGCAGCCTGCCAGTGCGATCAACCCGCTGGCCAACCACGCGCGCCTGCTACGCATCGACGTAGTCCCCGATGATCCGTTCCCAGTCGGCTTGGCGGGTGCCGAACGGGTAGCGCTCGCGGGCAATCCCATCCGGTGTGAACACGTACACCGCAGTGGCATGTCCGACCAGGTAGTCACCGTCGGCGTCGGGCCGCTCGGGCACCGCCACCGGTGACAGGAGCGAGTTCTGGAGCATGGCGAGGTCCTCGGGGGTGGCGGTGAGCCCGATGAACGACTTGTCGAACTGGTCGAGGTACCGGCGGATGTCGGTCGGCCGATCGCGGTCGGGGTCGGTCGTGACGAACACGACCTGTACCTGATCGCGTACCGGGGCTGCACGGGTGGCGAGGGCCCGGCTGAGCACGTCCATCGTGATCGGGCACGCATCGGGACAGTTCAGGTACCCGAAGTACAGCAACGTCACTGGACCGCGCAGGCGCTCCACGAGCGGGAACGGCTCGCCGTCGGTAGCGGTCAGCGTGAGGTCGGGTACCTCGACGGTCTCCGGTAGCTCTGTCCCCTGCGAGGCCGGTTCGGCAGCACCACCGGAACGCAGCCAGGCGATCGTCAATCCGACCGCTAGCACGGCCACCGCAGTAATCGCGATCGCGATCACTGCGGACCGCGGACTCGGAACGGGCGGCTCGGCATCGGTCCGCACCGTCTCGGCCGGTGGTTGGTTCATGAGTCACCGCCGAGCTCGCGTAGGTACGCGATGAGTGCCGTCAGGTCATGGTCATCGAGTAGTTCGGGTCCGAACGCTGGCATTCGGACCCAGTCACCCGCCTGGCGTTCCGCGTCGGGTTCGCGCACGGAACGAGTCACGTACTGCTCGTCGAACGTGACGTACTGGTCGTCCGAGAGCTCAACCTCACGGCCCCACATCCCTGCCCACTTCGGGCCCACGCCACCGTCGCCGTCGGTTCCGTGACACGCCGCGCACCCGAGCTGGGATGCCACTTCCCGACCTTGGGCGGCTGTCGGCGACAGGGAACCTGTCGGGTCGCCGCCGCAACTCACCGCCATCACGATCGTCGCCGCGCCGGCCGCGACCCGCAGAAGCCACACCAGCTACAGGTGTCGCCAACCCGCCGCCGAGTTCCTCGACGGACATGGAACCGCGACGGCAGATCGTGTCACCTGTGCGGCGTGGTGGATCTTTCGCGGCCCGACGAGGGAAACGGTGACGCGTGACCGACAAGCTGGTGCTGGATCTGCCGGTGCTTCTGCCGGACGCGCTTGACGGGCGCGACCGGTGCGTGGACCGCCTCACGTCGACGCTGCGGGACACGCCCGGGCTCGACAGCGTGCACGTCGTCGACGCCGAGGCGGGCGCCCCGGCCCGGTTGTGCCTGCACTACGACCCTGACGCGACGAGCATGGCGCGGATCCGCCGTCTGGCCGAGGCAGCCGGGGCGGGGTTGACGGAGCAGTTCGGGCACGTGTTGTGGAACGTCACCGGGATCGGTCATGCGCGTCGGGCGCGGACGGTGGCCGAGTCGTTGCGCCGGCTCGACGGGGTCGTCGAGGCCGAGGTCGCGGTCGGGGTGGTGCGGGTCGAGTTCGACCGGATGGTGATCGACACGGCCCGCCTGCGCGCGGCGCTGGGTGTGCTCGATGTGGTCGTCGCCGACGGCCGTGCCGACCGCGACGACCACGCCGGCCACGACCACGAGCCCGCCGAGCACGGCGAACACTCGCATGGTGGCCCGTTCGGGGAACGCAGCGAGTTGATCTTCGCGATCGTCTCCGGGGTCGCCTGGCTGACCGGGTTCGTGCTCGAACTGGCCACCAACGTGCCCGAGGGCGTGCTGACCGCGATCTTTGTGGTGGCCGGCTTCTTCGGCGGCTACTTCACGTTGCGCGAGGCGATCGACAGCATCCGCAACCGGCGCTTCGAGATCGACTTCTTGATGCTCGTCGCCGCGGCCGGCGCAGCGGTGCTCGGCAAGTGGGAGGAGGGCGCGCTCCTGCTGGCTCTGTTCAGCCTCGGCCACGCGCTCGAGGGATACGCGATGGGCCGCGCCCGCCGGGCGATCGAGGCGCTCGCCGAGCTGGCCCCGACCACCGCCACTGTCCGCGATGCCGGGGGCGGCGAGCGTGAGGTACAGGTCGAGGAACTCGCGGTGGGCGACCTGGTGGTCGTCAAACCGAACGAGCGGATCCCGACCGACGGGTTCGTGCTGGCCGGCACGAGCAGCGTCAACCAGGCACCGCTGACCGGGGAGAGCATCCCGGTCGACAAGCAACCCGTCGGCGATCCTGCCGCAGCCGCCGCCAATCCCGACGCCGTGCCGGCCACGTCACGCCTGTTCTCGGGAACGATCAACGGCGCCGGGCAGCTCGACGTGCAGGTCACCCGCCTGGCCGACGAGTCGACGCTCGCCAAGCTCGCCAACCTGGTCCGCGAGGCCGAGACCCAGGCGTCGCCGACGCAGCGCTTCACCGACCGCTTCGAGCGGATCTTCGTCCCCGCCGTGCTCGCCCTCGTCGTCGCAGTGCTGCTGGTGTCGCCGCTGTTCGGGGTGTCGTGGTCCGAGGCGTTGTATCGGGCGATGGCGGTGCTCGTCGCCGCCAGCCCGTGCGCGCTAGCGATCGCCACCCCGAGCGCGGTCCTCGCGGCGGTCGCCCGGGCCGGCCAGCTCGGCGTGCTCGTCAAGGGCGGCGGACCGCTGGAGCAGCTCGGCAAACTGCGCGCGATCGCGTTCGACAAGACCGGCACGCTCACCGAGGGCCGCCCCCGTCTCACGGACCTGATCGTCGCCGCCGACGCGACCGAGCCCGAGCTGCTGGCCGTCGCCGTGGCGGTCGAGGCGCGAAGCGACCACCCGCTGGCGACGGCGATCGTGCGCGACGGCACCGAACGCCTCGCCGGCCAGGCGGTCCCGGCGGCCAGCGACGTGACCGCGGTCACCGGCAAGGGCGTGCGCGGCCGGGTCGACGGCGTCGACGTGTGGATCGGCAACGTGGCCATGTTCGACGACACCGGCGGGGTCGACCGGGCGACCACCGCAGTCGTCGGCCAACTCCGGGCCACCGGGCGCACGATCATGGTCGTCCGCCACGGCGACCGCTTCTTGGGCGTGATCGGCCTGATGGACACGCCCCGCCCGGCCGCCAGCCGAGCCGTCGAGCAACTCCGCCAGGCTGGCATCGAGCGCGCCGTGATGCTGTCGGGCGACCACCAACTCGTCGCCGACACGATCGCCCGCCAGGTCGGCCTGACCGAAGCCTGGGGCGACCTGATGCCCGACGACAAGGTCGCCGCGATCGCCCGCCTGCGTGCCGAGGAAGGCGACGTGGCGATGGTCGGCGACGGCGTCAACGACGCCCCCGCCCTGGCCCATGCGACGGTTGGTATCGCGATGGGCGCGGCCGGTTCCGACGTCGCCCTGGAGACCGCCGACATCGCCCTGATGGGCGACGACCTGGCCACCCTCCCGGCGGTCGTCGGACTCAGCCGCCGCGCCAGCCGGATCATCCGCCAGAACCTGTACCTCTCGCTCGGGATCGTCGCCGTGCTGATCCCCACCACGATCGCCGGCTACGTCGGTATCGGCCCCGCCGTCGTCGTCCACGAAGGCTCCACCCTCGTCGTCGTCGCCAACGCCCTGCGCCTGCTCGCCTGGCGCGCCCCCCGCCAACCCGGATAGTGCAACCCACCACCAGCCCCACCGGCGGCGTCGACATGCACGCCGTGTACACCCGCCGCCGACTGCTCGTCCTCGCCGCGGCCGTCGGCGTGCCGGTGTCGGTGTGGGCCCGCCTGCGCGGCGGCGACGACACGGCGGAAGCCGACACCGACGCCGCCCCGCCGGGCGGAGCCACCCCGCCGAGCACCCCTGCCAGCGCGCCGCCCGCCTCGGCCCCCGCCGCACCCGTGATCCCGGTCGAGTCGACACCGCCGAGCACCGTCCCGGTACTCGAGCACAACCTCGCCGAAGGCTCCAGCGACCCCAAGGTCACGGTCCTCCAGCAACGCCTCACCGACCTCAGCTTCGACCCCGGTCCGATCGACGGCAACTTCGGCGGCCAGACCGAACGCGCCGTGTGGGCCTTCGAGAAGCTCGTCGCCGGCATCGACCGCGACGACGCCACCGGGATCGTCACCCCCGAACTGTGGGAGCTGCTCCACGGACCCGTCCGGATCGAGCCGCGCCGCACACCGGGTGGCACGCACGTCGAGGTGTACCTGCCCGAACAGGTCGCCGCCGTGTTCGTCGACGGCGCACCCCGGCTGGTCACCCACGTCTCCACCGGCACCGGCGAGGAGTGGTGCCAGGAGGTCACGATCGACAACGACGACGGCACGACCACCGTCGAGGGCCGCTGCGGGGTCTCCAAGACCCCGGGTGGCGTGTACACGTTCGACCGCAAGGTCGACGGGTGGCGCAACGCCGCGCTCGGCCGGCTCTACAAGCCGGTCTACTTCAACTACGGGATCGCCGTCCACGGCGCCGGCAGCGTCCCCGACGAGCCCGCCTCCCGCGGGTGCGTGCGAATCCCCATGCACGTCGCCGAATACTTCCCCGATCTCGTGTCGATCGGCGACACGATCTACGTGTTCGACGGCGACAAGAGCCCCGAGGACAACGGCGCCCAACTCCCGGTGTTCGACTGGAAAGACCCCGACTGGATCCCACCCAGCACCGTCCCCGAGACCACCATTCCTGCCACCACCGAGCCCCCCGCCACCACGACGACGACCACGCCGCCCGCG
>DATMEY010000029.1:0-135416 GCA_035556435.1 Ilumatobacter sp.
AACAGAGACCACCGCGGGGTCCAGAGCGCTTACCATGATGAGTGCCTCCACCGGTCGTTGGGACGTGAGTTGCACTCGCCATCAAATGCGAGACACGCCAACGACTGGTGGATGGCCACCACCTACCCGCGCGGCCCCTTAGAAGTCCATGTCACCGCCGTGGTTATGGCCGGCGTGCGAATCGGCCTGTTCGGGCTTGTCGACGATGACGGCTTCGGTGGTGAGGAACAGGGCCGCGATCGAGGCCGCGTTCTGAAGCGCCGAGCGGGTCACCTTGGCAGCGTCGATCACACCGATCTTGACGAGGTCCTCGTATTCGCCGGTGGCGGCGTTGAGGCCCTCGGCACCACTGAGCCCACGCACCCGCTCGATCACCACGCCGCCTTCCAGGCCGGCGTTCTCGGCGATCTGCCGCAGCGGCGCGGTCAGCGAACGAGCGACCAGGTTGGCGCCGGTGGCCTCGTCGCCGCTGAGCGTCTTGACGAGTGCCTCGACGGCTTCGAGCGAACGCACCAGGGCGACACCGCCGCCGGGCACGACGCCTTCCTCGATCGCCGCCTTGGTGGTGCTGACGGCGTCTTCGATGCGGTGCTTCTTCTCCTTCAGTTCGACCTCGGTGGCCGCGCCGACCTTGAGCACGGCGACGCCACCGGTGAGCTTGGCGAGCCGCTCCTGGAGCTTCTCGCGGTCGTAGTCGGAGTCGGTGTTGTCGATCTCGGCCTTGATCTGGCTGATCCGGCCCTTGATGTCGCCCTCGCTGCCGGCACCCTCGACGATGGTGGTCTCGTCCTTGGTGATGACGATCCGCTTGGCCTGGCCGAGCAGGTCGAGCGTGGCGTTCTCGAGCTTGAGGCCGACGTCCTCGCTGACCACCTGGCCGCCGGTGAGGATGGCCATGTCCTGGAGCATCGCCTTGCGGCGGTCGCCGAAGCCGGGGGCCTTGACGGCGGCCGACTTGAACGTGCCGCGGATCTTGTTGACGACCAGCGTGGCGAGCGCCTCGCCCTCGACGTCTTCGGCGATGATGACCAGCGGGCGGCCCGACTGCATGACCTTCTCGAGCACCGGCACGAGGTCGCGTACGGTCGACACCTTCGACGACAGCAGCAACACGTACGGGTCCTCCAGCGAGGCCTCCATGCGGTCGGTGTCGGTGACGAAGTACGGCGAGATGTAGCCCTTGTCGAAGCGCATGCCCTCGACGAGGTCCATCTCGATGCCGAACGTGTTCGACTCCTCGACCGTGATCACGCCGTCCTTGCCGACCTTGTCGATCGCGTTCGAGATCGTCTCGCCGATCTCGGGGTCGGCGGCCGAGATCGCCGCGACCTGAGCGATCTGCTCCTTCGACTCGACATCGACGGCGAGCGTCTTGATCGAGTCGACGGCGGCGGCGACGGCAGCCTCGATGCCCTTCTTGAGGCCCATCGGGTTGGCGCCGGCGGCCACGTTGCGCAGGCCCTCGCGGACCATCGTCCAGGCCAGCACCGTGGCGGTGGTGGTGCCGTCGCCGGCGACGTCGTCGGTCTTCTTGGCGACTTCCTTGACGAGCGCCGCACCGATCTGTTCGTAGGGATCTTCGAGTTCGATCTCTTTGGCGATCGATACGCCGTCGTTGGTGATCGTGGGGGCGCCCCACTTCTTGTCGAGCACGACGTTGCGACCCTTCGGCCCGAGCGTGACGCGCACGGCGTCGGCGAGCTTGTTCATGCCCGCCTCGAGGCCGCGTCGGGCCTGGCTGTCGAACGCAATCTGCTTCGCCATCAGTTGTCCTCCATTGGACGTGTTGAGTGTGAACTGCGATCAGCACTCGCTCAATGCGAGTGCTAGCACTCTATAGCCGAGACTGCTAAGCGCGCCAGGCGTGTCGTCGGGCCGCCCGGCGAGTCACCTGACAATCCGCCCGCTCGGCCAAGCCAGCTCGGTGTGCCGGGCCGGGGCGTTGCAACGCCGTCTCGACGACGTAGTCCTTGCTCGGCCCGAGGCACTCCCAGCGCGTCGTCCATCCCGACTCGGGCGCGTCCACCTGGTACCGGCCGCGATACAGGTCGGCCCCGCAGGCGTGGACCACCTCGGCCCCCGGTGCCCACGGATGGAACTCGCGCCCGTCCTCGAACAGCACGTTCCAGCGGCTGTCGGCCCGGGCGATCAGGTACCGGCGCGAGATCGGGAGCAGCGTCGTGCCCAGCTGGAGTTCGCCGCGCTCGTCCCACACCAGCAACTCCGGGGCGCTGGCGTGGATCGACAGCGTTCCCACCGCGCTGACCCTGGTGCCGATGCGACGTTCGTGGATCGTGCGCGCCAGCGTCCAGTCGCCCACCAGGGCGGTCGGGGGGAGTGTGCCGCAGACGTCGCCGCTCGGCTCGCTGCTCATCGGTGCACCAGCGCTACCGTAGTCAAGCGATGACTACGTTTGCCGCCTCCTCGCACACCGGCCAGTTCTACATCGGAGGGCAGTGGGTCGAGCCCAAGTCGGCCGATCGGCTCGACGTGATCAACCCCGCCACCGAGCAGCCGATCGCCACGATCGCGCTCGGCTCGGCCAACGACGTCGACGACGCGGTCGCCGCCGCCAAGGCCGCCTTCGAGACCTACTCGGTCACCACCAAAGACGAGCGCCTGGCGTTGCTCGACGCGATCATCGCCGAGTACTCGAGCCGTCTCAACGACCTCGCCGCGGCGATCAGCGCCGAGATGGGCGCCCCGCTGTGGTTGGCCCGCCATGCTCAGGCTGCGGCCGGGCTGGGCCACCTGATGACCACCCGCGGCGTGCTTGCCGGGTTCGAGTTCGAGACCGTGCGCGGCACCAGCCTGATCGTGCACGAGCCGGCCGGCGTGTGCGCGCTGATCACGCCGTGGAACTGGCCCCTCAACCAGATCGCCGTCAAGGTCGCCCCGGCCCTCGCCGCTGGTTGCACGATGGTGCTCAAGCCGTCCGAGGTCGCCCCGCTGAGTGCGATCCTGTTCGCCGAGATCCTCGACGCGGCGGGCGTGCCGGCGGGCGTGTTCAACCTCGTCAACGGCGACGGGGCGGGCGTCGGTTCGGTGCTGTCGAGCCACCCCGACGTCGACATGGTGTCGTTCACCGGTTCCACCCGGGCCGGCGTCGAGGTCGCCCGCAGCGCCGCCCCCACCGTCAAGCGCGTGGCCCAGGAGCTGGGCGGCAAGTCGGCCAACATCGTCCTCGACGACGCCGACCTGGCCGCGGTGGTGGCCCGCGACGTGCAGTCGATGTGCGTCAACTCGGGGCAGTCGTGCAACGCTCCGTCGCGGATGCTCGTTCCGGCGGCCCGCATGGACGAGGCTGCCGCGGTCGCCGCCGAGGCGGCCGCCAAGATCGTCGTCGGCGACCCGCAGGCCGACGGCGTCACGATTGGGCCGGTGGTGTCGGAGGTGCAGTACGACCGCATCCAGCGCCTGATCGAGAAGGGCATCGGCGAGGGCGCCCAGGTGGTAGCCGGTGGCCCCGGCAAGCCGGACGGCCTCGACGCCGGCTACTACGTGCGGCCCACCGTGTTCGCGCACGTCACCAACGACATGACGATCGCCCGTGAGGAGATCTTCGGCCCGGTGCTGGTGATGATCCCGTACGAGGACGACGACGACGCCGTGCGGATCGCCAACGACACGTCGTACGGCCTGTCGGGCTACGTGTCGGGCTCGCCCGAACGAGCCGCCGCGATCGCCCGGCGGATCCGTACCGGCAACGTCCACCTGAACGGCGCCGGCCCCGACTTCAGCGCCCCGTTCGGCGGCTACCGCCAGTCGGGCAACGGCCGCGAATGGGGCCAGGAAGGTTTCGAGGAGTTCCTCGAAACCAAGGCCATCCTCGGCTACGCCCCGGCTTCGTAACCGAGGCGTAGCTCGACTGCATGGTCTGAAAGTCAAATCATTTTCGGTCTGTGACAGGAACCCCTGCGTGGGGTAATCAGGTGCTGCCTACACTCCCGCGGTGACCTCCCACCCGTTCGTCCGACTGTGGCACTACGCGCGCCGACAGCGGCCGCGCATGATCCTGGCGGCGGTCATGTCGACCGTCAACAAGGTCTGCGACATCGTCCCCGAACTGCTGATCGGCGTCGCCATCGACGTCATCGTGCGCGGTGAAGACTCGTTCCTGTCGTCACTGTTCGACGTGACCGACCGGTTCGACCAGCTCGTGGTGCTGGCCGTGCTCAACGCTGGCGCGTGGATCCTCGAATCGCTCACCGACTACGTCGCCCACGTGTTGTGGCGCGGGTTGGCCCAGGCGATCCAGCACGACTTCCGCCTCGGCGCCTACCGTCACGTCCAGCAGCTCGAGGTCGCCTGGTTCGAGGACACCACCAGCGGCGGCCTCTTGGCCGTGCTCAACGACGACGTCAACCAGCTCGAACGGTTCCTCGACCACGGCCCCGACGACATGTTGCAGACGTTCTGGAACGTCGTCCTGGTCGGGGCGGTGTTCTACGCCACGTCGCCCAAGCTGTGGATCCTGGCGTTCGTGCCGATCCCGATCATCGTCGCCGGCTCGATCCGCTTCCAGCGTCGACTCGAGCCGCTCTACGACGCGGTGCGCGAGCGTGTCGCCGACCTCTCCAGCCTGCTGTCGGGGAACCTCGGTGGCATCACCACCATCAAGGCCTTCACTGCCGAGGAACGCGAGGCCGAGCGCCTCGACCGTGTGTCGCAGGCATACGTCGACGCCAACCGGCACGCGATCCGCTACTCGTCGGCGTTCGTCCCGCTGATCCGGATGGTGATCCTCGCCGGTTTCACCTGCACGCTGGTGGTCGGCGGCAAGATGGTCATCGACGGCGACCTCGAAGTGGGCATGTTCTCGGTGCTCGTGTTCATGACCCAGCGCCTGCTGTGGCCGCTCACCGACCTCGGTGAGACGCTCGACCTGTACCAGCGCTCGATGGCCTCGATCCGGCGGATCACCGACCTGCTCGACACCAAGCCCGTGCTCGTGCCCGGCGAGGGCTCCCTCGCCGGGTCACCCGGTGCGCCGGTTCGTGGCGAGATCGAGCTGCGCGGCGTCAGGTTCGGCTACGGCGACGGGCCCGACATCATCAAGGGCATCGACCTGGTGGTACCCGCCGGCGAGACGCATGCGGTCGTCGGCGCCACTGGGGCCGGCAAGTCGACGCTGACCCGCTTGCTGCTGCGGTTCCACGACCCCCGCTCGGGCCAGGTGCTGATCGACGGCGTCGACGTGCGCGACGTCGGGTTCCGGTCGCTGCGCGAGGCGATCGGGTACGTCAGCCAGGACGTGTTCTTGTTCCAGGGCACCGTGCGCGAGAACCTGGCTTTCGGCCGCCCCGGCGCGACCGACGCCGAGATCGAGGAGGCGGCGAAGCTCGCCGAAGCCCACGACTTCATCGTCGGCCTCCCCAACGGGTACGACACGATCGTCGGCGAACGCGGCCAGAAGCTGTCGGGTGGGCAGCGTCAGCGGTTGTCGATCGCCCGCGCGATCCTGCGCGACCCGGCGATCTTGATCCTCGACGAGGCCACCTCGGCCGTCGACAACGAGACCGAGGCGGCGATCCAGCGTTCACTGGCGTTGGTCGCCCGCGACCGCACTGCGGTGGTCATCGCCCACCGCCTGTCGACGGTGCGCGACGCCGACCGGATCTGGGTGCTGGAGAACGGCACGATCGCCGAGGCCGGCACGCACGACGAGTTGGCCGAGGCCGGCGGCCTGTACGCGGCGCTGTGGCGCGTGCAAACCGGCACGATCGCCCGCGCCGACGCCCCGTAGTCGGTAGTTTCAGCCGCCGGCGATTGCTGAAGCTGCTCGCAAGCGTTGCCCCAGGCCACGGCGGTCGCGTCGACGTTCGCTCTGGCGCGCGGCTCGTGAAACCCAGCCTGCGTGGCGCTTGAACGCAGGCTCAGCCGCCGGCGACGGCGGGGATGATGCTCACCGTGACGCCGTCGGCGACGTTGGTGGCGAGCCCGTCGAGATAGCGCACGTCGTCGTCGTCGACGAAGATGTTGACGAACTTGCGCAGCTCGCCACCTTCGTCGAGCAAGCGGTCGGAGAAGCCCGGGTGGGCCGCTTCGAGGCCGGCGATCACGTCCGCGAGCGGGCCGGGCGCGACCTCGACCAGCTTGTTGCCACCCGACAGGGGGCGCAGGGTGGTGGGGACTCGCACGGTGACAGCCATAGCGCAAAAGATAACTGTCGAGGTCGGGTTTTCATTCCGGGCGTAACGTGCGGTATGGCCCAACCGCCGCCTGACGGGTTCGGATCCGCGCTCCGCTCCGAGTGGTTGCTCGACCCGGCGGTCACCTATCTCAACCACGGCACCGTCGGCGCGCCGCCGCGCAAGGTGCTCGAATACCAGTGGGCGCTGACCCAACTGATCGAGCGCCAGCCGGCTCAGTTCATGTTGCGTGAGCTGGCCGATGGCCACGCCACCGGCCAACGCAGCCGGATGCGCGAGGCCGCCGCCGAGGTCGCCCGGTTCGTCGGTGCCGACGCCGACGGGTTCGTGTTCGTCGACAACATCACCGAGGGCGCCAACGCGGTGCTCAAGTCGTACCCGCTCGCGCCCGGCGACCAGGTGTTCACCACCGACCTCGGCTACGGCGGCGTCATCAAGACCGCCGAGTACTCGGCGCGTCTGGCTGGCGCCGAGTTCCACACCATCGCCATGCCGCGGCCGGGGGCCAAGCCCGACGAGTTCGTCGGGGCGGTCGCCGATGCGCTGGCGGCGAACCCCGGTGACGGCACGCGGTTGCTCGTGGTCGACCACCTCACGTCGGCGACCGCGCTCGTGCTGCCGCTGGCCGACATCGCCGCGGCCGCCCACGCGGCGGGTGCGCTCGTGCTCGCCGACGGCGCTCACGTACCGGGCCAGATCGCGCTCGACATCGCCGCGCTCGGCGTCGACTGGTACACCGCCAACTTGCACAAGTGGGCGTGGGCGCCGCGCAGCGCCGGGTTCCTGTGGGCGGCACCCGAGCAGCGCCCGCACCTGCGCCCGACGGTGACCAGCTGGGGGCTCGACCTCGGGATGGCCGCCGAGTTCGACCTGCCCGGTACGCACAACCCCACCGCGTTCCTCACCGCCCCGTACTCGATCGAGCTGATCGCGTCGTACGGGCTCGACGCCGTGTGGGGTTACACCCACGACCTTGCCTGGTGGGCCGGGCAGTTCCTCGCCGACTCGTGGGACACCGGGTTCACCACGCCCGAGGAGATGATCGGGGCGATGGCCACGGTGGCCCTGCCGTCCGCGCTCGGGGGCCGCGAGGCCGACGCCGTGCGCGTGTTCCAAGCCCTCAGCGCGGTGGGCATCGAGGCCCCGATCTACCCCGTGGGCACACACCTCGAGACGCGCATCTCGGCCCCGATCTACTGCGACCGTGCCGACGTGGAACGCCTCGCCGCGGCCGTCAAGCAGCTCGCCGGCTGAGCGGGGCGATCTCCCGGGCGGGCGGGACACCGGTCCCTGGCGCCCGGGACACCGGGCGTACGACCGTGGCTGGGTGCCCCGCCCGCCGCGCCTCGCGCTTGCCCTCGTCACCGTCACCGCCCTCGTCGTCACCGCGTGCAGCGATGGGTCGCGGCCGGTGCTCGACCGGGCCGGGCTGGGCACATCGGGTAGCGGTTCCGGGGTGGCCACGACATCCGTCGCCACTCCGGCCACCATCGACTCGGCGGCGGAGCCGACGACGCCCCCCTCGTCGGCGCCCGCCCCCGGGCCGGTCGCGCCCGACCCGGCCGAGCTCGGCCAGGCGATGGTCGCACTGTCGGCGGGGTTGCCCGACGAGCCGCAAGCTGCGGCCCGCGCGCTCGTCGACCTGTTGCGCACCGGCACCGATGCCGAGGCGCTGGCCGCCACCGCCGAGCTCGCCCGCCGGGCCGGGTTCGCGATCGTGTCGGTGCACGGCGACGTGGTCGCAGTGCCCGACGAAGCGACGTTCAGCGACATCGCCCTGCCCGCCGAACTGCTCGGCAACGTCACCCGTTCGGTGCGCTCGGGGGCCCTGTACAGCGTCGACTCGGTCGGCAACCTGCTGTTCCACCTCGACACCGTCGACGGCCCCATGCCCTGGCCGCAGCTCGCCCACGTCGTGTCGGCGTGGGGCAAGGACGACGCAGCGCCGCCGTTCATCCGCAGCGCGGCGGCGACCGTGCGCGCCCTGTCGGGCGAGCGCGGCGACGTGTTCTCGCCGGCGATGCCCGCCGCCGAGCAGGGGCTCGATGCGCTGCAGGTACTGATCATCACCGCCCACGCCGGCGGTGTGCTGGTGCCCGTCCCGGCCGCGGGCACGCACGGGTTCGCCGCGGCAGCAACGGTTGCTTCTGCCCCCAGCGCCTGCGACCGGCTCAGCAGCCGGGTCACACCGGTGACCACGACCGAGGCCGAAAAACTCGAACTGGCGCTGATCAAGTGGGGGTGGGGCCAGGTGGTCGACGGGTCGCTCGACTACGCCCAGTTACTCGCCGAGCTTCCCGGCAGCGACGCCGGCGACCTACGGATGGTCAAGGGTGTGCGCGGGGCGGTGAAGGCCTGGGACGTCACCAACAAGGTCGCGTCGTACGTGGCGATGATGATCCTCCTCCTGGGCACCACGCTCGACCTCAGTGTCGACAACCCGGTCACCCACTACAAGCACACCGACGGGTCGACCGCCGAAGAGGTCACCGCCACCGCCCGTGTCACGTTCGACTCGGCGCTGTCGCAGGAACGTCTGGCGTGCTACGGGTTCGCCGGGCTGGACGTGCCGAAGAACGGCCCGATCGCCGGCATCAACGTGCGCTGGAGCCTCGGCCAGGACCTGCGTCCCGGCGCCCGCGGCGAACTCGCCAGCTCGGCCCACCTCCGCCCCACCAACGCGTCGATCCCGAAGTTCCGGCTCGACCGCACCGACGGCCAGGGCCAGGCCCAGGTGGTGCTCAAGCCGGCCGTGGAGGAGCAGCCGGGTGTCGGCCGTGAGCTGCGCGCAGCGGTGCAGTTGACCGCCCACGTCGAGAAGGGCGAGCTGCCGTTCTCGCTGGCCGACCTGACGTCGGTGCTCGACCTCAACGTGCAGGCAGCGGTGATCGGCAAGACGATCGACGCGCTCAAATCGATCGCCGTCGACGAGCTACTCCCTACTGCGCGGACCACGATCGCGGTGCGCTATCACGGGGTCGAGCCGGTGGTGGTGAAGGTCGACGACTCGGTCAACCTGGTGCTGTACGAGATTCCCCGGGTGTACGCCGACCTCGTCAGCTGCACCGGCATCGAGGGCCCGTACACCGGCACCGGCGGCTACTCCACGGTGGGCATCGGTGACTTCGGGCAGTGGGCGTCGGGTGGGCTGGGGGCGCTCGGCATGCCGACCCTGCCGGCGTCGTCGCCGGCCCAGGACAACCCGCTGTCGGTGATGCCCGCCGCCAACGGCCAACCGAACCAGTTCCTGATCGCCCAAGGCGACGGGGCGCCGTTCGTCGAGGGTGTGCTGACGATCTCCGACCGGGTCGCCTCCACCGACGACCTGTTCGGTTGGGTGACGTTCGACATCGGCGACGGCCGCCAGGGCCAGCCGGTGGGCGAACTGGAACTGCTGTTGGGTGGCAACAGCTGGCCGTTCAGCGACCTGACCGGCACCGTGTACCGGGTGGCCACCGACGCCCGCTGCCCCGACCAGAGGATTCACTTCGATGACAACTGACCGGCGCTTCGCCGCCCTGCTCGCGACCGCCGTGCTGGCGGTGGTGCCGCCCGCCAGTGCACCCGCCGCCGGCCCCGTCGAGGGGGCCGTCGGGGCCGGCGTGCGGGCCGCCTTCCCGGGGCTCTACGTTCCCGACACCGTCGCCGTCCAGGGCGATGCCCACAGCGGCTTCGTCGTCCGCACCGCGTTGCCGTGCGCGGCGCTGGAGTCGGTGTTCGCGGCGGGCGACTGGCGCGTCGCCGAGTCGCTGGCGGTGCCACCCGAAGCGGCACCCTTCCTGGCGATCGGTGGGCTGGCCCCGATGACACTGCTGGCCGACGGTGCGGCGACCGCCGGGCTGGTCACGAACTCGCGTCCCGACGGCTGCCGGGCGCGGCTGATCGCCGCGGCTGCCGGGCCGGTCGCCCTGGGCGGTGAGCCGGCGCCGGCCGCGGCCGACGGCTGGTCGCTGGCCACCCGTTGCCTGCGTACTGCCGACGAACTGCTCGTCGACGTGCTCGTCGGAGGGGCGGACGCGAGTGCCCAGTTCCACGTCGTGGTCGACCCGGACGGGACGGCCGCGCTCGACGAGTCGACCGACAGCATCGTCGTCACCGGGCAGGTGGGCCTGCTGACCCTGATGTCGACGATGCTCGCCGCCGAGCTCGCCGGGGCAGAACCGGTGGTGCCGGACGGCTCGACGTTCGCGACCGCGTCGTCGGGGTCGGGCACGGCGACCCTCGACGGTGACGGGACGAGTGGCACGATCCGCCTGACCGGCATCGAGTGGGACGACAACTTCACCGGCGCCTCGGGCACCACCACCGCCGAGTTCCCCTTCCACTGCGCCGCGATCACCCACTTCGGCTGACAAGGTGAAGTCGACCAGCTCAACCGCCAGGAAACAGGTGGCTGAGCTGGTCGAAACTACCGGGCGTTGCAGGGCGGGGCGTATCGTCGGGGTGTGCGAGTGGTGGCTGCGGTCGACAAGTTCCGGGGGACCGCGACGGCGGCCGAGGTCGCCAACGCGATCGGGCAGGCGTGCTGGGAGGCCGGTCACGACTGTGCCGAGTTCGCCCTCGCCGATGGCGGGGAAGGCCTGCTTGCGGCGCTCGGCGGCGCCAACCGAACGAACCGCGTCACCGGCCCGCTCGGCGACCCGGTGGAGGCCGGCTGGCGCCTGCACCGCGGCACCGCGGTGATCGAGATGGCGCTCGCCAGCGGGCTCGCGCTGGCCGGCCATGCCGAGGGCAACCGGCCGCTCGACGCCACCACCGCGGGTACCGGCGAACTGATCGACACCGCGCTGCGGGCCGGTGCCACGCGCATCATCGTCGGGCTGGGCGGGTCGGCCACGACCGACGGCGGGCTTGGCGCGGCGCAGGCGATCGCCACCCCCGCCCGGCTGCGCGGCGTCGAGTTGCTGGTCGCCTGCGACGTCACCACCCCGTTCACGTCCGCCGCCGAGGTGTTCGGCCCGCAGAAGGGTGCCAGCCCAGCGCAGGTCGGTTTGCTCACCGGGCGGTTGGAACGGCTGGCCCAGCAGTATCTGGCCGATTATGGGGTGGACGTGCAGGCGTTGCCCGGGTCGGGTGCGGCAGGTGGGTTGGCGGGCGGTCTCGCCGCGCTCGGCGGCCGGCTGGTGCCGGGGTTCGACCTGGTGGCCGACGAACTCGGCCTGCACGAAGCGCTCGACGGCGCCCACCTGGTGCTCACCGGCGAGGGCCACCTCGACGCGCCGAGCTTCGACGGCAAGGTGGTTGGTGGCGTGGCTCGCCTGGCGGGCGAGGCCGGTGTGCCGGTCGCCGCGATCGTCGGCGTCGCCGACGCGGACGTGGCCGGACGGTTACCCACCTACGCGATCGCCGACCTGTTCGGCATCGAGCGTGCGCTCGCCGAACCCCTGTGGTGCGTCGAACGAGCCGCCGCGCAGGCCCTGGCGGACCTAGCGCCCGGACCAGGTGGTTGAGCCTGTCGAAACCACCGAGACCCTGCGCGGCCCGGTGGTTTCGACAAGCTCAACCACCTTGAGGGTTGAACGTCAGTCGGTGGGGGCGTCGGTGCTGGAGGTTTCGGGGTTGGTGGGTGGTGTGGCGCCGCTGCTCGACAGCTTGATGTCGGTCAGGTCGAGATCGGCCGGCGTCATGTCGGCGAAGTCGCGGCCGAGCATCAACAGCACACCCGCTCCGTTGAGGTCGGTGGCCTTCACCGGCACGGGGTCGGGGAGTGGCTGCACGTTGAGTGCCCCGCCGAGCACGGTGTTGAGCGAGTTGGCGACGGTCTGGGCATCGGGGTCGTCGGCGTCGTAGTAGATCAACGACGTGTCCTGCTTGGGGGTGGAGTCGTTGAGGTCGGTCGCGTCGACGGTGACGAACCCGGCGCTGCTCGACAGGACCCGCCCCGCAGCACCCGCCGAACCGCCCTTGCCGTTGGCGTTGGCGACGATGATCGATGTGCTGTCGGTGTCGAGCCCGGGCGGGTCGGTGTTGACCGGCGCCAGCGAGTCGACGGGGTTTGTGGTGATCGGCTCAGTGGTGTCGGAACCGGAGTCGCCGCCGGGCGTCTCGACGCCCGCGCCCGGCCCGGTGGCCACGCTGCCGTCGCTGGTGATCGAACGCAAGATGAGGTAGCCGGCGACGACCGCGATCACCGCCAGCACGATCGCCACGACACCGCTGACCGGCGGGGGGCCGTCGTTGACCCGCGGGCGGCGGGCGATCTGACCAGATCCGTCCTCGTAACTCATGCGCTACAGACTGTCACACGGCCCTCCTGTGTGCGGGTGCACCGGCCGCGGGTTGTGGGCGATTGCCGGTCTACTCTTGCCCGCCGTGAACACGCCCGCACCGCGCCCTTACCTGATCGGCGTCGCCGGGGGCAGCAACTCCGGCAAGACCACCATCGCCGAGCGGTTGGCCGACGTGGTCGGCGAGCGTCAGATCTCGCTGATCAAGCTCGACTCGTACTACGTGGCGATGCCCGACCTGACGTTCGACGAGCGGGCGGCGATGAACTACGACCACCCCGACGCGTTCGACTGGGAGCTGCTCGACGCGCACGTCGCCGCGCTCACCGCCGGTGAACCCGTCGACGTGCCGGTGTACGACTTCGCCGACTACGACCGCACGCCGCACGTCACCGCGGTGCTGCCCACGCGGGTGATCGTGGTGGAAGGCATTCTCGTCCTGTGGGAACCGCGCCTGCGCGAACGGTTCGACCTGAAGATCTTCGTCGATGCGCCGGCCGACTTGCGGATCATCCGCCGCCTGCGTCGTGACGTGGCCGAGCGCGGGCGCACGCCCGACAGCATCATCGACCAGTACCTCGCGACCGTCCGCCCGGCCCACGAGACGTTCATCGAACCGAGCAAGCGCTACGCCGACGTGATCATTCCGGAAGGCGGCATGAACCGCCCGGCCCTCGAAGTACTGCTCGCGAGAGTGCGCGAACTGGCCCGCTAGCCAGCCGACGTAGAGGGCGAGGTGGAGTCGGCGGAGTCTGTGGAGTCGGTCGTGTCGGTGGTGGAGCCGCCGCCTTGGAGTTGGGCGAGCGACTTGTCGGCAGCGTCCTCGCCGAGCGCGACCAGCACTGCCGCGTCGCCGATCGTTTCGGGGTCCGACAGCGGGGCCGGGGTGGGCAGCGGCTCGACCGTGATCGCACCCCCGCCGAGCGCGGCGGCGACCGAGTTGGCGACCGCCTGGGCTTCGGCGACCGAGGCGTTGTAGTACACCTTCGTGGTGCCGAGGCTCTCGGTCGAGTTGGTGGCGGCTTCCATGTCGAAGCCGGCCGCGGCGAGCGCGTCGCTCATTCGCCCGGCGGCACCGTTCACCGTGCTGGCGTTGGCGACGACGACCATCGCGCCGTCGGTGACGAACTCGGGCTCGGTGGTGACCGGCGTCGTGGGCTCGGTCGCCACGGGCGCCGCGGAGGGCGGCGTCGACGGTTGGGTGGCCGGCGAGGCGGTGGGCACGGGCAAGGTCGTGGAAGCCGTGTCGTCGTCGCCACCGCAGCCGGCCAGGGCAAGCACAGCGATGAGGGCGGTTGCCGACAAAGCGGCCGGGCGAGAGACCTGCACGCGTGTCACGAAGGCAACGCTACTCAACTCGGCGAACCTGTGCGGGTCATCTGCCGCGGTTGTCCGGACCGGCATGTCTTCCCGGGGTCGACGGCGATGCGTCTAGTGTGTGTCGACGCGGGCATCGTGGAGGGCAAGCGGTAGGCGAATGACCAACGAGGACGGGCTCGATGGAGTCTTGAGCCGGTTTGCGCAACTGGCCCGCGCGCTCGCCGCCTATCACCAGCGTCACGGTCGCCACGGCGACGTGCGGCCGGCGCTCGTGCGCTGGGACGCGGCCATCGAGGCGATGCTGGTCGGCCCCGGCGCCCATCCGGTCACCGACCTCGGCGAGCAGCTGCGGTACGCGTCGCCGGCCGTGGCCGGCCAACTCGACCAGACCGACCTCACCGACGACCTGTACAGCGTCGGCGTGATGCTCTTCGAAGAGCTTGCCGGACGGCCCCCCTTCACCGGTTCGGAACCGCTCGCGCTGGTCCACCAACACATGGCCGTCACCGCACCACCGCTCGCCGAGCTGGCTCCCGAACTGCCGCCCTTGATCGGGGCGATCACCGCCCGGCTGCTGGAGAAGGCGCCCGACCGTCGGTACCGCTCGGCGACCGCGCTGGCCGACGACCTCGATCGGGCGCTCGCCGAATGGCGCGAGCACGGCGCGCGGATGACGTTCGAGTTGGCCGACCTCGAGGCCACGGCCGAGTTCGTGTTCCCCGATCGGCTGTACGGACGCGGACCCGAACTGCGGCGGCTGGAAGCATTGGTGACCGGGCCCACGCCGAGCGCGCTGTACGTCGTCAGCGGCCCGGCCGGGTCGGGCAAGTCGGCATTACTGCGGGCGGTGCGCGAGACGGCCGCCGCGGCGGGCGCGATCTGCATCGAGTTCCGGCGCTCGAACGATGCGGCGTCGCGGTACGCGTCGATTACCGACGGGATCTCCGGCGTGCTCGAACGATTGCTGTCGCGGCCG
This sequence comes from Ilumatobacter sp., assembly GCA_035556435.1. Lineage (GTDB taxonomy): Bacteria > Actinomycetota > Acidimicrobiia > Acidimicrobiales > Ilumatobacteraceae > Ilumatobacter. Next base: position 14,676 of record DATMEY010000029.1, read on the forward strand.
GCGGTCGAGGTAGCCGCCTGGCGCGAGCGCCTGACCGACCACCTCGGTGAGTTGGCGCCCGTGTTGTGCCCGCTGTTGCCCGAGTTGGAACTCGTCATCGGCCCGCAGCCGCCGATGTCGCCCGACCCCTCCGGCGCCGAGGTCCGCCAGCACGCCGCGTTCCGGCGGCTGTTCCGGGGTTTGGCCTCGTTCGGCCCGCCACTCGTGTGCTTGCTCGACGACCTCCAATGGGTGGACGCGGCGACGCTCGACCTGATCGAGTACGTCGTGGTCGACGCGCCGAGCCGCAACGTGATCGGCGTCGGTGCGTACCGCGATACCGAGGTCGACCCCGACCACGAACTCGCCAGGTTCCTCGTGCGGTTGCGTACGGCACTCGGACCGGCGCTGCGGGAGTTACCCCTGGCTCCGCTCTGCGCTGCCGACGTGGAGGGTCTGATCGTCGACACCTGGCCCGGGATCGACCGCGCCGGTGAGCTCGCCGAGCGTGTGACGGCACGCGCCGACGGCAACCCGTTCTACACCCGCCAGATCTTGCGCACGCTGGTGGAGTCGGGAGGTGTCGTCCACGACCCGGTGCACGACATGTGGCGATGGGACCCGAGCGGTGTGTTGCCCGGGGTTGGTGCCAACGTCGTCGAGCTGATGGCCGAACGCCTGGGACGGCTTCCCGTGGCCGCTCGGGAGGCACTCCGGGCGGCCGCCGCGATCGGGGTCGAGCCGGACCTGGCGACCCTCGCCGCGGTGCTCGACGTCGACGAGGTCGAGGCGCTGACGCTGCTGGCCCCGGCGTTCCGTGACGAGTTGCTGGTTGCCGGGCGCGACGCCGATGCGCGGACGATTCGCTTCGCCCACGAGCGAGTGATGCAGGCCGCGTACTCCGGCTTGGACGACCGCGGTCGGGCCGAGTTGCACCACCGGATCGCCACCATCCTGCTGGTTGCCGGGCCCGCCGACGAGCAGATGTTCACCGCTGTCGACCACCTCAACCTGGCTCGCGTGGCGATCGTGGACCGGGTCGCGGCCGCGGCGTACAACCTGCGTGCCGGGCGCGCGGCCGCGGACGCCCACAACCAGCGCGCCGCGAGCCGGTACTTCGCCGCCGGCCAGACACTGCTGCCGCTCGACGCGTGGGACACGTCGTACGAGCTCGCCTTCGCGCTCGCGTTCGGCTGCGCCGTGGCCGACCGCGGCAGCGATCGTGTGGTGGTGCGCTTCGACGAACTGTTGAGCCGGGCGCGTACGCCGCGCGACCGATTGCGCGTGAACGCCCGCCGGGTCGGCGACCTGTGCCTGGTCGACCGACGCGCTGCGGTACAGGCTGGGTACACAGCGTTGGCCGGCGTGCCGGTCGCCGGGCTCGGTGCCGTCGATGTGGTCGACTCGGTGGCCGACGAGGAGCGCTTCGAGCAGGCGTACGACCGTGTTCACGAGTTGCTCGCCAGCCGTTCCCCGGCCGAGGCGGCCGCCACGCTCGTCCCCGCCGCCGACGTCGACGTGCAGGCGACCCTCGATGTGCTGGCGGCGATGGCTGACGCCGCGCAGGTCGTCGACCGCGCGGCGCTGCACCGGGTGTCGGCCGCGGGTGTACTTCTATCGATCGAGCACGGCACCGCGCGCAGCAGCGGGCGCCTGCTGGTGGGCTTCGCAACGAGCCTGATCGATCAGTTCGGCGCGATCGGCGACGCGTACGAACTGGCCGAGGTAGCGACCGAGTTGACCCGCAGCGACCCCCGCGAAGCACCTCGGGTGGCGACCCTGCGTGGGTGGTTCGTCGACCCCTGGGCGCGCTCGTTGTGTTCCGCCGTCGACCGATCTGTGGCGGCGCGCGTCGGCGCCGAGGTGCACGAGCCCGAGTGGGCCGCGTACGGCCTGGCCAGTGAGGTGCTCGCCAACTTCTGCCTGGGCCGGTCGATGACCGCGGTCTGGAGGGCTGCCGAGCGGGTCGACGCGCTCGTCGACCGAACCAACCTGTCCGACCCGTTCCTCGGGCTCGTCCAGCCCCTTCAGGCTGCCGCCCGCGCACTGGCCGGGCTCACCCGGGGCGCTACCGAATCCGACCCCAGGTTCGACGCGTCGGCGTTCGCCGCGGCACACGCGCAGACACCGATCGCGATCGCCGGGCTGCGCCTCGCCGAGATCGTGCTGGCCGGGTTCGACGAGCGATACGCCGACGTGCTGTCGCTCGCCGACGATCCCGCGTTCGCCCTGTGGAGCCCCGCGCCGTTCGACTTCAACGTGTTGTTCTGGAGCGGTGTGGCGCACGCTGGGTTGGCTGCCCGTGCGGTCGGTGACGTGCGCGCGTCACATCTGGCCGGGCTCGACGGCGTGCTCGAGCGGTTGAGTGGTCATGTCGCGAATGGCGCGGCCGCCAACGTCGAGCACCGCCTCGCGTTCTTGCGGGGGGAACGCGCCCGGGTCACCGGCGAGAACCCCGACATGTACTACCGCGTGGCACTCGGCCGGGCCCTGCACCACGAGTTCCTGCTGGAGTACGGCTACCTGCTCGAGCGCTACGGGAGGTGGCTCGCCAACACCATGCCCGACCGCTCGGCGGCCGGCTGGGAACTTGCGATCGGTGCGTACCGGAGTGCCCAGGCGCACGGGCTTGCCGCCCGGCTGGAACGCCAGCTGACGTCGATCGACGACCCCGGCCGGGCCGCCGTCGGGTTAGCCGCCGAGCGATTCGACCGGGTTGACGCTCAGGCGATCCTCGGGGCGGTGCAGGCGATCACCAGCGAGCGCGACGTGCCCGCCCTGCTCGACCGGCTGCTGACGATCATCGTGTCGGCCACCGGCGCCGAGCGGGGGGCCATCGTGCAACGCCTCGGAGACGACGCAATTGTCGAAGCCGCGATCGGGCCGGTCGGCACCGAGCCCGCGGTCGAGCTGCCGTTCGGCATCGTGCGCTACGTGCTCAACACCGGGCAGGCGGTGGTGGTGCACGACACGACATCGGGCGACGGGGCCGAGGCCGTGCGCCGGTTCGGCCTGGCCGACGTGGCAGCCACCGAACGGATCACCGCCCTGGCCTGCCTCCCGATCGGGCGCCGGGCGCCGCTGCGCCGGGCCTTGTACCTCGATCACGGCAAGCTCACCGGCCTGTTCGCCCACCATGGCCGGCGGCGCCTGCTCGGATGGCTCACCGACCAGGCGGCGATCTCGCTCGGTCACATCGAGAGCTACGACGAACTCGAGCAGAGCGTGCAAGCCCGCACTCGGGAACTGAGCGACGCCAACGAATTGCTGCGTCGGCACCAGGTCGACCTGCGCCGCGCCAAGGAGGGTGCCGAGGCGGCCACGCGGGCCAAGAGCGAGTTCCTCGCCAACATGAGCCACGAGGTCCGCACGCCGATGAACGCGATCCTCGGGATCACCGACCTGTTGCTGCGCGACGCGTCCGATCCGCTGCAGCGCGACCGGCTCAGCAAGCTTGACCTGTCGGCGCAGATTCTGCTCGGTGTGCTCGACGACATCCTCGACTATTCGAAGATCGAAGCGGGACGGCTCGAGGTCGAGTTGACGCCGTTCCACCTCACCGACGTCGTCACCGAGGCGGTGCGGCTCACCGAGGACGCGGCAGCCGAGAAGGGCCTGACGATCGGCCTCCAGGTGTCGGGCGACGTGCCCGAGGCGGTGATGGGCGACCCGCTGCGGCTCGGCCAGGTGTTACGGAACCTGCTGTCGAACGGTGTCAAGTTCACGTCGCACGGCGGGGTCGACGTGATGCTCGCGGTGACTCCGGTCGAGCCGCTCACCAGCGACGACCCGCCCGTCGTGCAGGTGACGATCGTGGTCGACGACGACGGGGTCGGCATGTCAGCCGGCGAAATGGCACGGCTGTTCCAGCCGTTCATGCAGGCCGACGCCTCGACGTCGCGTCGGTTCGGCGGTACCGGGCTCGGGCTGGCGATCACGTCGCGCCTGGTCGACCTGATGGGTGGCCAGATCAGCGTCGACAGCGCGGTTGGCGTGGGCACGACGTTCACCGTCCGCCTCCGGATGACGGTGGCCCCCGCCGCACCGGGCGTGTCCGCCGCGTCCGGCACGACACCCCGCACCGAGCCGGGGCGGGTCGGTGCCGGAGCGTTGGCGGGTGCGCGCGTGCTGCTGGTGGAAGACAACGACCTCAACCGCGATGTCGCGGCGTCGATGTTGCAGGTGCTCGGCGCCGACGTGGTCGTCGCCGCCAACGGCGAGGTCGCGGTCGAAAAGGTCGGAGCGGGCGAGTTCGACGTCGTGTTGATGGACTGCCAGATGCCGTTGCTCGACGGATTCGCGGCGACCGCCCGGATCCGTACGATGCCGGGCGGCGACCGGATCCCGATCGTGGCCATGACGGCCAACGTGCTGTCGGGCGACCGCGACCGGGCGCTCGACGCGGGCATGAACGGTCACGTCGGCAAACCGGTCACCACCGCTCAGCTCGCGCAGGCGGTCCGGGCATGGATGGTGCCGCCCGACACCGCTGACGAGCTGCGCGCGGTGGCCCCGCTGCTGTATGGGTTCGACGTTGAAGCCGTGCTGGAACGGGTGCCCGACCTCCCGATGTTGCGCGGCCTGATCGAGCGCTTCGCGGCGGCTAATCACACGATCGTCGAGCAGCTCCGCGAGGCGCTCGAACGTGGTGACGTGGCGACCGTGCAGTCGCGTGCGCACACGCTGAGCGGCTCGGCCGGCATGCTCGCGGCCACCGCAGTCGAGGCAGCCGCCCGCCGCGTGTGCGACCTGGCCCGCGAGCACGCTGGGGGCGCGACCGACGCGCTCGCGACATCGATCGACGAACTCGGCCGTGAGTTGACGCGCACGCTCCGAACCGTGGCCCTGATCGGCCTGCGCCGCGAGTTCGGCCTCTAGCGCGGATTCAGGCTGGCTGCGGAGGGCACGGCCGTGCCAGGGTCGCCGTCGAGGGCGAGCTCGAGTTCGGGCACGAGATGCTCGATCACATAGTCGAAGCTGAGCGGGCTGAAGTGCGAGAACGCGCCGCCCAGCAGGGGGTCGGCAAGAATCTCGCGGCCCTCCTGGAACGCGGACAGCGTGGGCCGCAGCGGCAGGTCGCGGACGGCCTGCTGGCCGGCTTCGCCGTCGACCAGCCAGATGATCACGTCGGCGTCGAGTTCGGGCAGTTGCTCGGCGCTGACGGTGAACCAGAACTGGTCGCCGGCGAGCTCGTCGTATGCGGCGGGTGTCCCCAACCCCAACTCGGCGAGGAACCGGGGGCGCACGTCCTCGGACGAATAGCCGCCCGGGAGGTTCTCGTAGATGTAGGTGACGCCGGCGTTCTGGCCCTCCCACTCGGGATGCGCGTCGCGCACCGCGGCAAACTTCGCCTTGGCGTCGGCGATCGCCTGGGTTGCCTCGGCGGAGTGGCCGGTGGCACGGCCGGCGATCGCCAACGCCACGTCCCACGGGGTGCCGTAGTCGACGTAGTCGCCGGGTTGGGCGATCGTCGGGGCGATCTGCGAGAGCGTGGCGTAGTCGGTGTCGGTCATCCCCGAGGCGATGCCGACGATCAGGTCGGGTTGCAGCGCGGCGATCTGCTCGAAGTTCAGTTCGGTCGATGGGATCACGTCGGGCGTGAGGTCGCCGAGTTCGTCCTGCGCCCACGGCCACGTGGCGTACGGCATGTCGCCGTACCAGTCGCGCACGGCGACCGGCTCGACGCCGATTGCCAGCAGGCCGTCGTGCTCGCCGAAGCCGACCGATACGACCCGCTCGGGCTTGGCGCCGATGGTGGTGTTGCCGTACTTGTGCTCGATCGTGACGGGGAACCCGTTGCTGGCAGGCACCTCGGCGCCCGGTGTGTCGGTGACGGGAGCCGCGGTACCCGATGTGTCGGTGGCGGGCGTCTCGTCGCCGGGTGTGGCGGTGGACGCAGCGCCGGTGGCCGCGGGGGTGCGGCCGCGGCGCTGTCGTCGTCACCGCCGCACGCTCCAGCGAGAATCACGAGCGGGAGGACCAGGGCGACAGCCTGGGTAGACCGGGTTCTGTTCACGGATGTTCCTTGCGGGGGGTGGGTTTGCTGGGGGCGGGTCGGCTGGTGTCGATGCGGGCCGGGTGGGTGAGCGCGCCGAGCTCGGTGGCGACCTCGGCGGCGAGCGCCGCCGACACTGCCCACACGGCGGCCTCGTCGAGTTCGGCGGCGTTCACCTGGTGGGCGGGGGCGGCGAGTGGCCGGATGCACACCGCGTTGACGCCCAACTCGGGGTCGGGCTTGATCACGGTGTGGAAGTGATCGGGCCCGTCGGCGAGCGCCGCCGCCACTTGCTCGGCGGCGAGCGTGGTGACGAACCAGCGCTCGTCGGCGTCGGCGGTGTGGCGTTCGTACAACCCGATGCCGAGGGGGCGTACGCCGGCGACGATCTCGACGCGCGTCACCGCGGCATCGAGCCGCTGCACGCCCGAGACCCGTTCGTGCAGCAGCGTCGCCCGGAGGCGACACGGGTCGAGGTCGGCCCCCAGGCACGAGTACGACACCAACAGTTCGGCCCCCGAGTGGCAATGCAGTCGCAACGTCACGCCGGGCACCGTGTGGGCAAGGCAGGCTGCCTCGCGCAATGGGTGGTCTGCGGATGCTCCAGGCATGACCGCACAACCTAAATGTTAAGTACGCCTAATGCAAGTTGCGACGGTGACTTACTAGATATTCGTGTGAGTCCCTAAGCTACGAGGCCATGACCTCCGCTCTGGCGGCCGACACGGCCACCGATACGGCCACCGACGCACCGGCCGACACGGCTGCCGAGGTGGCGGGGGCTTCGGTGCGGTCGTCGATCGGCGCCCGCCGTACCGCGTTCGTCGTCGTCAGTGCGGTGCTGCTCATGGCGGCGACGTTGGCATCGCTGGCGGTCGGGGCCAAGGCGATCCCGCTGTCGCACGTGATCGAGGCGTTCACGAGCTACGACCGGATGAACACCGACCACCTGGTGGTGCGCGAGCTGCGCGTCCCGCGCACTGTCGTCGGCCTGCTGGTGGGGGTCGCGCTCGGCTTGGCAGGGGCGATGATGCAAGCGGTCACCCGCAACCCGCTCGCCGACCCGGGCATCCTCGGCGTCAACGCCGGGGCATCGTTCGCGGTGGTGCTGGCGATCTGGAAGCTTCAGACGTCGAGCATCGAGACGCTCGTGTGGTTCGCGTTCATCGGTGCCGCGGTCGCTTCGGTCGTCGTCTACCTGCTCGGCTCGATCGGGCGGGGTGGGATGACGCCGGTGCGGCTCACGCTGGCCGGGGCCGCGCTGAGCGCGCTGCTGTTCGCGCTGACCCGGGCGGTCACGCTGCTCGACCAGAACACGCTCGACCAGTTCCGGTTCTGGGCGGTGGGGTCGCTGACCGGCCGCGATAGCGACGTCGCCTGGTCGACGGGCCGGTTCGTGGTGGTCGGCGTGCTGTTCGCAGCCGGCCTCGCGCGGCCGTTGAACGCGCTCGCGCTCGGTGACGAGGCCGCGTCGGGGCTTGGAGTCAAGATCGGCCTGACCCGCCTCGCCAGCGGCCTGGCGATCGTGTTGCTGTGTGGGGCGGCGGTCGCCGCGGTGGGGCCGATCGCGTTCGTCGGTCTGGTGGTGCCGCACGCCGTGCGCGCCGCGGTCGGCCCCGACCAGCGCTGGCTGCTGCCGGGTTGCGCACTCGCCGGGCCGACGCTGCTGCTGGCGTGCGACACGATCGGTCGCGTGGTGGCGCGCCCCGGTGAGGTGCAGGTCGGCATCATGACCGCGGCGATCGGTGGTCCCGCGTTCGTGTTGCTCACCCGCCGCGCCCGGATGGTCGCGTTGTGAACCGCAACGCCGGTGCATTCAGGCGCCACGCAGGCTGGGCGTCACGACCAGTACGCCGGGCTCCGAGTCGCCGCGAGCGCCATGGGCAGGCGACACGTTGGTCGCCTGCGGCACGATTGGTGGGTCCCGGGTGAGCGCGGTCGTCGTCCGTTCGGGGCCGCTGTCGGTACGCATCAACCCGCGTGCGGTCGTGGTGTGCCTGCTGCTGTTGCTGGCCACGTTGGCGGTCGGCGTGTGGTCGATCATGGTCGGTGACTTCCCGCTGTCGGCCCGCCAGGTGTTGCGGGCGGTGTTCGGCGACGGCGGCAAGGACGCCGAGTTCATCGTCGACCAACTGCGCCTGCCGCGCACGCTGACGGCGATGCTGGTCGGCGCCGCGCTCGGGATGTCGGGCGCGGTGTTCCAGTCGATCGCTCGCAATCCGCTCGGGTCGCCCGACATCATCGGCTTCGAGTCAGGCGCCGCGCTCGGCGCGGTGATCGTCATCACGATGATGCACGGCTCGTCCACCGAGGTCGCGCTGGGGGCGGTCGCCGGCGGGCTCGGCACCGCACTGCTGGTCTACGTGCTCGCCTATCAACGTGGCTTGGCCGCCTCGCGCCTGGTGCTGGTGGGCATCGGCATCGGGTTCGCCAGCTCGGCCGCGGTCGACTACCTGATCACCCGTGCCCAGATCTACGACGTGCAGCGCGCCGCCGTGTGGCTCACCGGTTCGCTCAACGGGCGCACGTGGAGCCACGTGCACACGATCGGGCTGGCGCTGGCGGTACTCGCCCCGGCGATCCTCCTGGCCCAGCGTGCGCTCGACCGGCTCGAACTCGGTGACGACACGGCCGCCGCGCTCGGCGTACGGGTGGGCCGCACGAAGCTGGCGCTCTTGCTGCTCGCGGTCGGCCTCGCCGCGCTGGCCGTCGCCGCCGCTGGGCCGATCGTGTTCGTCGCCTTCGTGTCGGGGCCGATCGCCCGCCGGCTGGTGTCGTCGCCGAGCGCGTGCGTGTTACCGGCCGCGTGCGTCGGCGCGTTCGTCACCACCGTCTCCGACCTCGCCGCCCGTCGCGTGCTGGCCCCCACCGAACTTCCGGTGGGCATCGCCACCTGTGTGATCGGCGCGCCCTACCTGCTGTGGCTGCTCGCCCGCCGCGCCCGCACCGGAGCCCTGTGAGATCTCGTCCCACACGCGCCGCCGCCCGTCGGTGTGTCGAGACCGCACCCGATGCCACCTTCCCCCGGTGGTTGAGCTTGTCGAAACCACCCCGCCCGACCCGCCACCTCCACAGTGAAGAACCGATGAGCCCCTCCCACGTCATCAATCCTCACCCGACGTCGTCGACGATCTCGCTGAGAACGGTGACCCCATGACCCGCCTCGCCGCCCAGTCGGTGACGTTGGCCTACGACGGTCACGTCGTGGCCACCGATCTCGACCTGGCCATTCCCGACGCCCGGGTGACCGCGATCGTCGGCCCGAACGCGTGTGGGAAGTCGACGTTGCTGCGGGCGCTGTCGCGGTTGTTGCGACCTACCCAGGGTGCGGTGGTGCTCGACGGCGAGGTGATCCACCGGCTTCCCACCAAGCAGGTGGCGCGCAAGCTCGGGTTGCTGCCCCAGAGCCCGATCGCCCCCGACGGCATCCTCGTCGGTGACCTCGTCGCCCGCGGGCGCACGCCGCACCAGTCGCTGTTCCAGCAGTGGTCGCGCGCCGACGAGCAGGCCGTGCGGTCGGCGCTTGCCGCGACCGGCACCACCGACTTGGCCGATCGCTCGGTCGACGAACTGTCGGGCGGTCAGCGCCAGCGCGTGTGGATCGCGATGGCGCTCGCCCAGGAGACCGATCTGCTGCTGCTCGACGAGCCGACGACGTTTCTCGACATCGCCCACCAGATCGAGGTGCTCGACCTGGTCGCCCAGCTCAACCGCGACGCCGGGCGCACCGTCGTGGTCGTGTTGCACGACCTCAACTTGGCGTGCCGTTACGCGCACCACCTGGTGGCGATGCGCGGTGGCCGGATCGTCGCCAGCGGCACACCCCACGAGGTGATCACCGCCAGCACCGTCGAAGAGGTGTTCGGCCTGGCCGCGACCGTGATCGACGACCCCGTCAGCCACACCCCCTTAGTGGTCCCCCACAGCGCCCACACCCCCGTCGGTGGTTGAGCCCACCTCCGGTGGTTGAGCCCACCTCCGGTGGTTGAGCCTGTCGAAACCACCGCCGCGAGCGGGCCCTACTTCGCCAGTTCGGCCTCGATCGCGGCGACGAGTGCGGGGTCGTCCGGTGTGGTGGCCGGGGCGAAACGACCCACCACCTGGCCGTCCTTCGACACGAGGAACTTCTCGAAGTTCCACAGCACGTCGGGGTCCTCGCTGGGCGCCATGCCGAAGCCGGCCAGGCGCTCGCGGAACGGCGTCTTGTCGGTGTCGGCGGTGGGGTACTGCGACGTCAGCTCGGTGTACAGCGGGTGCTGGTCGTCGCCGAGCACGCTGATCTTGCTGAACAGCGGGAAGTCGACCGAGTAGTTGAGGTTGCAGAACTCGGCGATCTCCTCGTTCGACCCGGGCTCTTGCGCGCCGAAGTTGTTGGCCGGGAAGCCGAGCACCGCCAAGCCTTGGTCGCGGTACTGCGAGTACAGCGCTTCGAGTGCGGTGTACTGCGGTGTCAGGCCGCACTGCGAGGCGACGTTCACCACCAGCAGCACGTTGCCGGCGTAGTCGCCGAGGCTGGTGGCCTCGCCGGTGATGGTGTCGACGGGAATCTCCTGAAGCGCGGTCATGCCGCGGCCAACCTGCGGGACCCGCATCGCATTCCCGCTCCGGGGTGCTGGGCTGTGCCCGATAGCGTGGTAGAGCCGCCGGGTTAGCTCAGTTGGTAGAGCGCAAAACTTGTAATTTTGATGTCGTGGGTTCGATTCCCACACCCGGCTCTGTCATCTGCGGTGTGAGCTATGCGGGGATCAAGACTCCGTAGTGGCCGTCGTAGCGGCGGTACACGAGGTTGCCGCGGCCGGTGTCGGCGTCGACGAAGAACATCGACCGCAGGCCGCCGTCGTCGAGTTGCCGGGTTGCCTCGGTGAGCGTCGCGGTAGGCGGGCCTTGGTCGAGCACGGTCAGGTCGATCGCCAGCGGGCCTGCTTCGTCGTCCACCGGGCGCATCCGTTGGAGGCGGTACCCGCCCTCGGGCACGTGCTCGATCAGGGCGTCGGCATCGCTCGCCAGGTCGTGGAACAGCCAGAAGTCGTAGTCGAGCTGCTCCATGTCGGCCGCCGCCTCGTCGGGCGTGGCCGGATGGGTCGCGAACGACTTGCGGCGCACCACCTCGCGCTCGTCGGCGGGAATCTCGGCGAACAGTGGCCGATCGTCGCGCAGGTCGCCGTGGCGCCACTCGCCGGGCTGGGCGATGCGCCCGGTCGCCCGGCGCGCCCGTCGTCGCTCGGCACGGTGTTGCAGCTGGTCGCGTAGCCGGTCGGCGAGCAGGTCGATCGCCTCGGGCATGGTGTCGGCTGCGACCTGGGCTCGCAGCAGCTCACCGTTCAGGTCGAGCGTCGCTTGCGCCAGCGACGGGCGCGTCCGCTGGGCCGTGGCGTCGTTGCTCATGCGTACTCGCGTGAACAGGACGGGCACGCCCACGTGCTCCATCACCGAGTCGAGTCGTTTGGTCGCGTACTCGACCGCGGCCTCGTCGACATCACCCTTGCGGACGAACTCGATCGGCGGGTTCGTGTGTTCGGTCACGGTGACCACCTCCTGACCCCACCATGCCCACAAACCGCCGCCGCCCAACCGGACCAAAGTCCCAATTCCGGATCGCCTTGCGTTCAAGCGCCACGCAGGCTGGGTTCCGCCGACGGTGTCCAGAGCCAACGTCGACGTAACCACCGTGGGCATGTGTCACCCTCGCCGAAGCCTGCAGGATCGGCGGATTTCGGGTTCAGGCGAGCTTCCTGGCGGCGTCAGAGCAGTTCGATGGGGTGGCCGGAGAGTTCCAGCCTGGTGGCGAACACCGCGGCTTCGGTGCGGCGCTCCATGCCGAGCTTGGCGAGCAGGTTCGACACGTAGTTCTTGACGGTCTTCTCGGCGAGGAACAGCTCGCCGGCGATCTGGCGGTTGGTCATGCCGTCGGCGATCAGGTGGAGGATGCGCCGCTCCTGCGGCGTCAGCGCCGCCAGCCGGGCATCCTCGGTGGGCGGGCGCCGAAGGCGGTCGAGCACCTTGGCGGTGATGGCCGGGTCGAGCAGCGACTCGCCGGCCGCGACGCGACGCACCGCCGTGGTCAACTCGTTGCCGCGCACCTGCTTGAGCACGTAACCCGAGGCGCCGGCCATGATCGACTCGAACAGCGCCTCGTCGTCGCTGTACGACGTGAGGATGAGGCACGGGATGCCGAGCGTGCTGCGCACCTCGCGGCACACCTCGATGCCGTTGCCGTCGGGCACACGCACGTCGAGCACTGCCACGTCGGGCTTCACCGCGGGAATCCGGGCGAGCGCCTCGGCCGCGGTGCCCGCCTCGCCGGCCACCTCGATGTCGCCGGTGAGTTCGAGCAGGGCGCGCACACCCTGCCGGACGACTTCGTGGTCGTCCATCAGGAACGCCCGGATGGGCCCAGTGGTAGCCATGGACCCAGTTCAGCAGGAGCGCCATCGCTGCACTAGGGCCAGAGGTCACTTCCGTTGCGCGCCGGGCCCACCGATACGGTGGAATGATGATCCAAGGGCGGCTGCTGGAACAGGCGAGCGAGCTGGCCCCCGACGGTGTGTTGATCGTGGGCGACGACGGGCTGATCGTCTACGCCAACCGTTCGATCCACACGCTCGCCGGGGTTGCCGACCTGGTCGGTCGGTCGGTCGACGAGCTGGTTCCCGTCGACACTCGAACCCGGCACCGCCGCTACCGGGCGGCGTACTCCGAAGCGCCGACACAGCGGCCGATGGGCAGTGGCCTCGAGTTGGCGTTGCAGCGTGCCGACGGCGCTCGCATCCCGGTCGAGGTGTCGCTCAGCCCGTTCGAAGAGGACGGCCGGCTGTACGTGATCGCGATCGTGCGCGACATCACCGAGCGTCGGGCTGCGCAACAACGTTTGGCGATCGCCGGCCAGCAGCTGGCCCTGGCAACCGAGCGCGAACGGATCGGCCGCGATCTGCACGACGTGGTGCTCCAGCACCTGTACGGCATCGGGCTGACGGTGCAGTCGATTGCCGCCGTCGCCGACCCGGTCGGTTCGGTACGGCTCGGCGAGGTCGTCGACGAGATCGATCGGGTCATCGCCGAGGTGCGCACGATCGTGTTCACGCTCGGCCCCGCCGGCGACCGCGGCGCGCTCGGCCAGGAGCTCGGCGACCTCGTCGCCCAGGCCAGCCGGGTGCTCGGGTTCACGCCGACGTTGCGGCTCGATGGCCCCGTCGACTCGGTGCTGTCCGACACCGTGCGCGGCGAGATGGTGGCGTCGTTGCGAGAGGCGCTGGGCAACGTTGCCCGGCACGCTCAGGCCACCCACGTCGACGTCGAGATCGGTGTGCGCGGCGACGCGATCACGGCCACCGTCGCCGACAACGGTGTAGGCCTGCCGCCGGGCGGGGTGGCGCCGGGCGGCCATGGGTTGGCCAACCTGCGCGCCCGGGCCCGCGCGCTCGGCGGCGAGTGCACGCTCGAGTCCGGCCCCACCGGCGGCGCGGTCCTCCAGTGGAGCGTGCCGTATTAGGGGGTGGCCCCGGGTCACCCCGTCGCCGTCAGGCGCGCCTCGTTGACCACGCCGAACCGGCGGCCGGTCACCAGTAGGGGCTCGATCCGCACGAACTCGGGCGTGAGCTCGGCGACCCACGGAATCAGCGGCAACCGCCTGGCCGCGTCGCGTTCGGGCGCCCGCGTGATCTCGCGGGCCGTGCCCTTGACGACGACGCTCCACACGGTGCGCTCGACCGGATCGACACCATCGATCTCGAGCGCCACGAAGCAGCCGATCGCCGCCCCGGCCAGCTTCGTTCCGGCCCGGGTGCGGAACACCAACGTCTCACCGTCGACGGCGTAGTTGATCGGGAAGATGTCGGGCTGGCCGGCGATATCGATCGCCAGCCGCCCGACGTCGGTCGCTCGCAGCAGCTCCCAGCAGCGGGCCGTGGACAGGACTTCGATCTGCTGGGACATGCCGTCCATCGCACCACCGCAACCACTGAAGCGGCAGGGCCGAACGTCCCGCCCGCTCGGACCGATGGTCAACCACCGGGAGTCGCGTCAGCCTGGATCCACCGATCGCCGCGGCTGCTCGACGGCGTCGCCCCAGCCCACGGCGGTTGCGTCCGCGTTGGCCCTGGGGCGCGGCCAGTGAAGCCCAGCCTGCGTGGCGCTTGAACGCAAAGGGTCACGTGTCGCGCAGGAAGTTCATGTCGGCCGCGGCTCGGGTGAGTACGTCGCGGTGCTCGGGGTGGGCGATCGCGATCAGCGCCCGCGTGCGTTCGGCCACGGTGCGCCCGCGCAGTTCGGCGACACCCCACTCGGTGACGACCTTGTCGACGGTGTTCTTCGGCGTGGTGACCACGTCGCCGGCGGCCAGTCGGGGCACGATCCGCGACGCTCCCGACGACGTCGTCGAGTGGAGCACCACGAACCCCTGTCCGCCGTCGGAGTACATCGCCCCGCGGGCGAAGTCGTTCTGCCCGCCCGACGACGAGTAGTAGCGCCCTCCGATCGTCTCGGACGCACACTGGCCGAGGAAGTCGACCGACAGCGTGGCGTTGATCGACACGAAGTTGCGTTCGTTGGCGATGATCCGCGGGTCGTTCACGTAGCGCACCGCGTGCAGTTCGATCGCGGTGTTCTCGTCGAGGAAGTCGTGCAGGCGCTGCGTGCCGAGCGCGAACGTGCCCACCGTCTTGGTGCGGTTGAGTTGCTTGAGCACCCCGTTCACCACGCCCGACTCGATCAGGTCGACGACGCCGTCGGAGATCAGTTCGGTGTGGATGCCGAGGTTCCGGTGACGACTGAGCGCCGCCATGATCGCGTTCGGGATCGCCCCGATGCCGGTCTGGATCGTCGCTCCGTCGGGGATCCGTTCGGCAACCAGGCCGCCGATCGCCACGTCGAGGTCGTTCGGAGCGACCGGTGGCACCTCGAGCAGCGGCCGGTCGCTGCGGCACCATCCGGCGAGTTGGCTGACGTGGATCTGATTGCGCCCGAACGTTCGCGGCATCGCCTCGGTGCACTCGAGGAAGATCGGTGCCCGGCCGATGAAGCTCGCCGTGTAGTCGGCCGACACGCCGAGCGAGCAGAAGCCGTGACGGTCGGGCGGCGACGCCGCGGCGAGCACCAGGCGTGGCCCGGGCTGGCCGGCCATCAGCGCGTACACCTCGCTGAAGTGGGCCGGCACCAGATCGACCGTGCCGGCCGTGAACAGGGGCCGGGTCACGTGCGACAGGAAGTACGACACGTGGCGCAGGTGCTCGCCGAACGCCCCGTGCAGATAGGGCCGGTCGTGCAAGGCATGCATCTGGTGCACCCGCACGTCGCTCAGGCGCCCGACCTCGGCGGCCGCTTCGACGGCGTCGAGCAACGCGGTCGGCTCGCCATTGGCGAGCGGCACGATCAGTTGCGTGCCGGGAGCGATCAGGTCGGCAACGTCGTCGGGCTGATGCGTCGCTGTTTGGCCCATCGACCCATCTTCGCCGATCGGGCGATGCCCACGGCGCGCCAGGGCCGATCGGCCCGGGTCGGTCGGGACTGGTGGACGTGGCGGCGCACGGTTGGCCGGAGCACGCTGTGGGTAGGAGCTGTGGTGAACGCAGCTGGGATCACCAAGCCTGGAACGAACAAGTAGGGACACGAGGAGATTGCTATGGCCACGATCGTCGTTGGGCTCGACGCCAGCCCCGAGGCGCGCGACGCGTTGCAATGGGCGTGCGCGTACGCCGGCGAGGGCGATCGGATCCTGGCGGTGCGTGCGTTCGAGATGCACTGGGTGGGACTGGCGGGGTCGGCGGTGCCGATGCTGCCCGACGACCTCGAGTTGGCGGCGCGCGAAGCCGTCGAGAAGCTGCTCGGGGAAGTGGGCGACGATCGCATCCAGGCGGTAGTTCGCGAGGGCCGGCCCGGCCCTGCCCTGGTTGCCGAGGCCGTGCGCGCCGACCTGATCGTCGTCGGCCACCGTGGCGACAGCCGGATCGCGATGATGCTCGGCTCGACCGCCAACTACGTGCTGCACCACAGCGACGTGCCGACCGTGGTGGTACGCGGCGACGGCGGTGGTGACGGGCGGGCGATCCGGCGTGTCGTTGTCGGCGTCGACGACCACGGTCTCGACGATGCCGGCGATCAAGGCGAGCAGGGAGAGAACGCCGCGGTCCGTGCCTTGCGGTGGGCGTACGGAGTGCCCGGTGTCGGGCACATTCGTGTCGCCCACGCCTGGCACCTGCCCCCGGTCGCGGTCGGGGTGTACCCGGCGGTCACGGCCGACTTCGAGGCGCTCGACAACGCCGCCTACCGGGTGATCGACCGGGTTGTCGCCGCGGCGGGGCCGGCACCCGACGGTGTCGTGGTCGAACCGGCCTCGCTGCGCAGCACCCCCGGCTGGGCGCTCGTCGACGAGTCGCACGAGGCCGACCTCGTCGTCGTCGGCTCGCGCGGGGTCGGCAGGCTGCGCGGCCTGGTGCTCGGCTCGACGAGCACGGCCACCGTCGCCCACGCCCGCTGCCCAGTCTGCGTCGTCCGCTGAGAGGGAGCTGGCAACGACCGACTCAACCATCGGTTGCACGCGTTCACCAGGTGGTTGAGCCTGTCGAAACCACCGGGAGCAGGCAGCAACCTGAACGGCATCGGCCTGGCGGCGTCAGCGGTGTTCGAGGCGGACGACGACGGCTTTGGACGTCGGAGTGTTCGACCCTTCGGCGGTGCTGTGTAGCGGCACGAGCACGTTGGCTTCGGGGAAGTACGCCGCGCACGTGCCCGGCGGCACGTCGTACTCGACCAGACGGAACTGCTCGGCGCGCCGCGCGACCCCGTCGTGCCACTCGCTGACGACGTCGACCACCTCGCCGTCGGCGAACCCGAGCGCGGCCAAGTCGGCCCTTGCCACGAACACGACGCGGCGCCCGTGTGAGATGCCCCGGTAGCGGTCGTCCAGCCCGTACACCGTGGTGTTGAACTGGTCGTGGCTGCGCAAGGTCTGGAGCAACAGCCGCCCGGGCGGCACCTCGATCGGCGCGAACGTGTTGACCGCCAGCCGGGCGCGCCCGCCGGGCAGCGCGAACTCGCCGGTGTCGCGGGGCGGGTTGGGGAGCACGAACCCGCCTGGTTCACGGACCCGGCGGTTGAAGTCGGCGAACCCGGGCACGACCGCGGCGATCCGGTCGCGCACGGCGTCGTAGTCGTCGCCGAGCAGCGTCCACGGCACCCGCCGGGCCGCGGTGGCATCGAGCCGGACGCCGATCTGGGCGACGATCGCGACCTCGCTGAGCAACCGGTCACTCGCCGGGGCGTTGCGCCCCTCGCTGGCGTGGACCGCGCTCATCGAGTCTTCGACGGTGACGAACCGGGCCCGCCCGGCCTGGTCGTAATCGGCCTCGGTGCGGCCGAGGCACGGCAGGATCAGGGCGGTTTCGCCGGCGGCCACGTGGGAACGGTTGAGCTTGGTCGACACCTGCACGGTCAGCCCGACCCGGCGCATCGCCGCCGCGGTCACCGCCGTGTCGGGCGCGGCAGCGACCAGGTTGCCCCCCATCCCGACGAACACGTCGACGTCGCCGGCCGCCATCGCGGTGATCGCGGCGACCGTGTCGTGGCCGTGATCGCGCGGGGCGGTGATGCCGAACTCGGTGTCGAGTGCGGCCAGGAACGACTCGGCCGGTTTCTCGTAGATGCCCATCGTGCGGTCGCCCTGCACGTTGCTGTGGCCGCGCACTGGGCAGGCGCCGGCGCCGGGTTTGCCGAACGCGCCGCGCAGCAGCAGCGTGTTGGCGATCTCCTGGATGGTGGCCACGGCCTGGCGATGCTGGGTGAGGCCCATCGCCCAACACGCCACGATCCGGTCGGTGCCGGCGATCCACTCGGTCAGTTGGGCGACGTCGGCAGCCGCCAGGCCAGTGGCCGCCAGCAGCTCGGCCGGGTCACTGGCCGCGAGGTGTGCGCGGAGTTCGTCGTAGCCGGTGGTGCGCTCGGCGACGAACTCGTCGTCGACGGCGCCGTCGGCGATCAGGCGCCGGTTGACCAGCTGGAACAGGGCCAGGTCGGCGCCGACCCGGATGGGTAGGTGCAGGTCGGCCAGTCGGGTGGCCCGGCCGAGCACGCCGCCCACCCGCTGCGGGTTGCGGAAGGCGACCAGCCCGGCCTCGCGCAGCGGGTTGATCGACACGATCCGGGCGCCGTCGCGCTTGGCGCGTTCGAGCGCGGCCAGCATCCGCGGGTGGTTCGTGCCCGGGTTCTGGCCGATGACCAGGATCAACCGGGCGCGGTACACGTCATCGAGGCTGACGGTTCCCTTGCCGATGCCGATCGACTCCGACAGCGCCACGCCGCTCGACTCGTGGCACATGTTCGAGCAGTCGGGCAAGTTGTTGGTGCCGAACGTGCGCGCCAGCAGTTGGTACAGGAACGCGGCCTCGTTGCTGGTGCGGCCAGACGTGTAGAACACCGCCCGGTCGGAGCCGCCGGGTGTCGCCGACAGGTGGTTGAGGCGCTCGGCGATCAGGTCGAAGGCGGCGTCCCAGGCGATCGGCTCGTAGTGCTCGCGACCGGGCCGCCGGACCATCGGCTCGGTCAGGCGACCTTGCTGGCCGAGCCAGTAGTCGCTGGCGGTGTCGAGTTCGGCCAGCGAGTGGGCGGCGAAGAACTCGGCGGTGAGCCGCCGTTCGGTGGCCTCCTCGGCGAGCGCCTTGGCGCCGTTCTCGCAGAACTCGAACGGCGACGCGTGCGCTGGGTCGGGCCACGCGCAGCCCGGGCAGTCGAACCCGTCCGGCTGGTTGACCCGCAGCAGTGTGCGGGTGCCCTTCGTGACCGTCTTGACCAGGCCGAGCTGGGTGTGTACGTGACCGAGTGCGTGAGCCACCGCGCGCACGCCGGCGGCCGAATCTTTCGGGCCACCGACCCGCAGGCCGACCTCGTCGTCAGCCGCAGGCGGAACGGAAGTCACCGTGCCATCATGCCAAGGCAAGTGGACAGCGGGGTGGTTTCGACAAGCTCAACCACCGGGGCCAAGGGTGGTCGAGGCGGTCGAGCGAGGCCAAGGTGGTTGAGCTTGTCGAAACCACCCGGGTGACGGGCCCCTACAGCGCGAACCAGCGGTCGAGGCGGCCGTTGACGACGATGCGGTATTTGGTGCTGGTGGGTGCCCAGCGGTCGGGGTAGCGCGACTTCGTGCTGTCGAACCCGACCGTGCATGCGATCAGGCTGCACGACGGCGCGGCGATCCACCGGGTGGCGTTGAGGATGTTGTGGTTCTCGTGGTTCGTCAGGTGACGATCGACCATCACGTACACGTAGCGCCGGCCGTCGGCGGTGTCGAGATACCACTCGTGCCCGGGTTGGAGGTACTGGACGTCCCGGAACGGGGCGCCGGCCTCGCTGCGGTGGGCGAAGATCGCGATGTTGGCGGCCTCGCCGACGTTGCCGGTACCGGTCCAGTGCCACCCCAGCCCGGCGTCGGTGACCGCCTCGGCGTTGCCGTCGATCACGGGGATCGTGACCAGGCCCGGGATGGTCAGCGTCCACGGAACGCCGATCGGTGGCGGCGGTGGGTTGCCCTGTGGGCCCATCAGCGGTGCGGCCGGGTTGCCGAGGTAGTAGCCGCCGAGGTCGGCGATGATCGCCGCCCCGTGCGACGTCATCACCTGGAAGCCGTACGACTGGGTGATCCGGGTGATCGCGTGGTTCGGCACCACCTCGCCGGGTTTGGAGAAGTTGACGTTCGACGTGCCCGGCCACGGGTGCCGCGCCGGCCAGACGGTGAGGTAACCGGCGCCACGCGTGGAAGCCCCGGTGAGGTTGATCAGCACGCTCGACGCCTTGGTGGCCGCGTCGCCGGGCAGGGTGACCTCGCGGGTCCACCGCGGCCACAGCACACCGGCCGGCGTCTGCGCGTCGAGTTGGTTGCCGAGGCGGGTGTCGAGGATGCGCACCGGGTCGAGCGGTACGAACGCCCCAAGGGTGCCCGGATTGGTGGCGTCACCGGTGAAGTAGCCGGTGACGTCGACGATCAGGTGCGCGGCTGCCTTCGAGAACACCTTGATGCGCCGCTGCCCGTCGATGTGCTCGACCTGGGCGATCACGGCTGCCGCCCGGGTGGCGCCGGGGCCGTTCCAGTTGAGGCTCGACGACGCCGGCCGCTCGGCCATCGAGTACGGGAACACGGTGAAGTAGCCCGCCGCCGCGGTTTCGGTGGCGGTGACGTTGATGACCGCGGCCGAGGCGTCGGCCGGAACCACGCGCGACAGGTCGACCACGTTCGTGCTCTCGGCGCCGACGGGCCCGCTACCGCCATACGCGGGCCGCGTGTCGAGCACCCGCTCGGTCTTGTTGAGGCCGACGTAGCGCCCGGCCGCGACCGGGCCGCTGATCGGCTCGTAGTAGCCGATTAGGTCGAAGATCACGTCGCACGGCACGCGGCTGGCGAGGTCGACCGCACCGTTGGCGCCGAGCTTGACGGTGACCAGGTTGGCGCTGGCCTCGTACCCCGGCTCGATCAGGTTGAGGTTGCTGACGGTGGGAATCGAGCCGCCCGACGGGAACGCGGCGATCCAGTTCGGCGGGCCCTGGTTGACACCGGTGACCGTGGCCACGATCGCCGTCGCCGACTCGGGCACGCCGTGCTTGCCGCGCAACGCCACGGTGATGCGCCGCTCGTCCACCCGCTGGTAGCCGCGCACGTGGGTGGCGCGGCGAGTGTCGACGATGCGCACGGGTTCGGCGAGCGCGGCGAACGCGCTCGCGCCCGCCGGCGGCGTGACGGCGTGGGCGGTGCCCGTCGGGAGCGCGCCGGCCAGGGCGGTGGCTCCGGCGATCGCTCCGGCGCCCTGTACGAAGCGTCGTCGGTCGACGCGACCCACGGTGTCGTCGGTGCTGATGTCGTCAGTCATGAGGTTTCCGCCATCTGCGGGGTGGGGACCCGCTCCCGTACCCGCCCGTCACCGAGCGGCGTGCCGCCCCGCGATTATCGGTGATGGGAGGTGCGAAGTCGAGCGATTTCGTAGGTTGCCAACGTAGCCGCCGCGCTGACGTTGAGACTGCTCAGCCTACCCAGCATGGGAATCGACACGATCATGTCGCAGCGTTCGCGGACGAGGCGTGACAGTCCGGCGCCCTCGGCACCGAGCACGAGACACACACCCTCGCGGGCGAGTTCGCCGAGCTCGAACAGGCTGCGGTCGGCGGCGTCGTCGAGACCGACCACCCAGATACCTGCCGCACGCATCTGTTCGAGCGCGGTCGGCAGCCCCGACACCAGCGCGATCGGCACGTGCTCGACCGCCCCGGCGGCGGCCTTGGCGACCGTCGGGGTGACGTGCACGGCGCGGTGCCGAGGCACGATCACGGCCTCGGCGCCGGCCCCGTCGCAACTGCGCACGATCGCCCCGAGGTTGCCTGGGTCGGTGACGCCGTCGACGGCGACGAGGAACGGGGCGTGGCCGGGCCGGCGCCGCACGAGCGTGGCGAAGTCGGCCTCGGGCAGCGCGGCGGCCTTCGCCAACACGCCCTGCGGGGCCTCGCTGCGGGCCTCGGCTTCGAGTCGCTTGCGCGCCACCCAGCTGATCGGCACCCGGTTGGCGGAAGCCAGGGCGACGATGTCTTCGACGCTGTCGCCGTCTTGCAGGTCGGAGGCGATCCACACCTCGAACGTGCGTCGCGATTGGGCGATCAGCAGTTCGCGCACCGCCTGGCGGCCTTCGACCTGTTCGCCGCCCAAGCCCTTGCCAGGCGCCCGGCGCGGCGCCCGGCGCGGTGCCCCGCCGCCCGCGGTGCCCTGGCCGCGGCCGACCCGCCCGGTGCGTGCAGCACCGCCACCGACGCCGCCCCGCCCGCGCTTGGCCGCGCCTTTGGGGGCGCCACCCTTGCGACCCGCCGCGGCGCGCCCACTACGGCCTTGCCCTGGTCCTTTGCGTCCGGTCACGCCGGGCCTCCTGTGCTGGTGATGACGGCGACCGCCCAGGCGGCGATGCCTTCGTGTCGGCCGAGCGCGCCGAGCCCTTCGGCGCGGCGCCCCGACACCGTGACCGGTGCCCCGGCGGCGGCCGACAGGTTGGTCTCCATCTCGGCCCGGCGCGGCGCCAACTTGGGTTGCTCGCACACGACCTTGACGTCGACGTTGCCGATCTGCCAGCCGGCTGCGCGCACCAGTTCGGCCACGTGGCCGAGCAGTTGCAGCGAGTCGGCGCCGGCCCACCGCGGGTCGGTGTCGGGGAAGTGCGTGCCGAGGTCGCCGAGGCCCGCTGCGCCGAGCAGTGCGTCGGCTGCCGCATGGGCGGGTACGTCGGCGTCGCTGTGGCCGGCCAGGCCCGCCGCGCCGGGGAACCGGCATCCGCCGAGCACCAGTTCGCGGGTGGGGTCGTCGGTGTGGGCGTGGATGTCGAACCCCTGCCCGACGCGCACCGAACCTGCTGCCGGACGGGCCCGGTCGGGTTGGGAGCCGAGCTGGGTGTGGGCCCAGGCGAGGTCGTCGGGGTGGGTGATCTTGCGGTTGGCGGGTTCGCCGGGAACGACGACGACCGTGCCGCCGCGGCGCTCGACCATCGCCGCGTCGTCGGTGACCGCCGGGTCGTCGGCGAGTTCGGGGTCGGCGTGGGCCGCCCGCAGCACGGGCGCGGCGAACGCCTGGGGGGTTTGCACGGCGGCCAGCGAGGCGCGGTCGGGCGTCGCCACCACCCGGCTGGCGGGGTCGGTTTGCTTGACGGTGTCGGTGACCGGTACCCCAGGCACGGCTGCGTCGGCGCCGTCAGCGACGGCCGCGACCACCCGCTGGTAGAGCTCGGCCGAGGCCAGCGGGCGGGCCGCATCGTGGACGCAGATCACCTTGGCGTCGGCGGGCACGGCGGCCAGCCCGGCGCGCACGCTCGCCGTGCGGGTGGCGCCACCCGCCACCACCGTCATCTCGGTGAGGCGTGCTGCTTCGGCTTCGGCGGCGTCGGCCGGCACCACCACGACCACGCCGTCGCAGGCGGTGGCGGCGATGCGGCACGAGCGATCGAGCACCCGTTCGTCGCCCAGCAGCTCGAACTGCTTGGCTGCCCCGTACCGGGCCCCGGAACCGGCCCCGACGACGATCGCCCAGGTCCGCGCGCGAAGGGCGGGTCGCTGGGCAGCCTTGTGCACCGGCCCGAGGGTAGTACCGTGGCACGCGGATGACGGCTGACGCGTGCTCACTCTTGGCGGGGACCTCGCTGTTCGCCGACGCAGGGCCCGAGGCGCTCGCCCCGGTTGCCCGCGCCAGCCGCGAGCGGGTGCTCGTGCGCGGCGACGTGCTGTTCAACGAGGGCGACTCGCCCGACGCGTTGTACGTGGTGGTGCACGGCCGGATCGCGATCGCGATGGCCAGCCCGATCGACCGCCGCGAAAGCGTCGTCGCCCTGATGGAAACCGGCGACCTGTTCGGCGAGTTGGGCCTGCTCGACGAAGGGCGCCGCTCGGCGCTGGCACGCGCGCTCGAACCGTCGGTGGTGCTCGAAGTGCCGTTCGAACCGGTGCGCGAGCTGTTCACGTCGGAACCCACGTTGCTGTGGAACGTCGCCCGCCTGCTGGCCGGGCGGCTGCGGGTGATGGACGAAGTGCTCGCCGACTCGGTGTTCCTCGACGTCACCGGCCGCACCGCCAAACGCCTGCTCGAACTGGCCGGCACCGACGACGAGTTCGCCCTCCCGGTCACGCAGGAAGAACTGGCTGGCATGGTCGGTGCGTCGCGCGAACGCGTCAACAAGTCGATCGCCACGTTCGTGAAGCTCGGCTGGCTCGAACAGAACGAGCGCACCTACCGCATCGTCCGCCGCGATCAACTCGAGTTGCGCGCCCGGTGAGCGGTCGCCTGAATCCACCGATCTGGCGACTCGTTCCTCGCCGCCATCACGGCGAATCCCCCACGCCGACGCTCGCTCGCGCCGTGGGCTGCGACACCGTTGACGACCGTCGGCCACGATCGGTGGATCGAGCAGTGAATGGTCTCGAAATGCGGAGCAGGAACTGCTGATGGTGTGGGAGCGTCTGATGCACCATGAGATCAAGTCGGTCTTCGGTAGCGCTTGCGCTCACGATCGCCGTGCTGGCGGTTGCCGGGTCGGCCGCGTGTCGCGGAGCGGGCGGCGACGTCAGGCCGACTGCACCGAACCACGGTTCGACCTCGACGTCGACTGGCCCGTCGGCGACCCCGGGTTCGACGACCCCGACGACGAGCGGCCCGGAGACGACCGGCCCGGCAACGTCTGAGGTGGAGGTGCCGTCCAGCGGGCTCGCGATCCGCTGGGTGACGCGGTGGTGGGACCCGGCCCTCGGGCGGTTCGGGGCACCGGGCCAGGACATCGCCGTCTATGCCGACGGCACCGTGGTGGGCGCCTCGACCGTCGACGCCGCCGCCCGGCCGATGGTGTGGCCGTACCTCACCGGCACCATTCCGGTCGGCGAGGTCGCCGCGCTGCTCGCCGCGGCGGCCGACGCCGGGCTGCTGGAGCCGGCCGAACCCGCCGACGGCAACCCGAACGTGGTCGGGGCGCCGGTGTCGTTCGTGGAGTTGCACACCGCCGGGGCCATGTCCACCCACCGCGTGCACGCACTGGCCACCCCACCCAACCCCGACACCGAGTACCTCGCCGCGCTACGGGGGTTCGTCGACCGCCTCCAGAACGTGACACGCGCGGCGCTCGACCCGAGCAGTGCCGCGTACGCCGAGCCCGCCCACGTGGCCGTCACCGCCACGCCGGTCGAACCCTCGGCCGCCCGGGCGGTCACCGAGTGGACCGGCGCGCTCGACCTGGCCGCTGCGTCCGGGTGCGCCGTCGCCGACGACGCAACCACCATTGCGCTGCTGCGGACGCACCTGTCGGGCGACCACTTCAGCCAGGGCGATTCGACGTACGCGGTGACCGCGCACCAGTTGATCCCGGGCGAGACCACGTGTTTCGGTGAACCGACCGGCGAGCCGGCCGAGGCCGCGGAGGCGGTCCGCGTCACCGTGCAACCCCTGTTCCCGGTGGTGCCCCCGTTCGTGCCCTCCGGGCCCGACGTGGTCGTGTACGCCGACGGCACCGTGCTGACGTTCTTCCATGGCGTGTTCGACACTCGACCGATGGTGTGGCCGTACCAGCAGGGCTCGATCGACGCCAGTGCCGTCGGCGACCTGCTCGCGGCCGCGGCCGACGCCGGCCTGCTGGGGCCCGGCGAGGTGCAACTCCCGAGCCTCCACGTCGCCGACGCCCCGCTCACCACGGTCGTCGTCACCACCGCCGAGGGCCGGTTCGTGCACCGGGCCAGCGCCTTGTCGTCCCCCGCGGCCGACGAGTCCGACTACGTCGCCCGGCTGCGCGAGTTCGTCGGGCGGGCGACGTCGGTAGCCAGGGCTGCAACGGCGGGCGGCGCGATGTACGAGCCTGCCGCGGTGGCTTTGTCGGCCGCACCCCACCAGCCCGAGCCGGGCCAACCTGCCGCGGTCGCCTGGCCCGGTGGCGTCGCCCTCGCCGATGCGCCCGGATGCATCGTCACCGGCGACCCGGCGACGGTGGCCGAGCTGGTGGGCCAGCACGACGGGCAGTACTACACCGACGGCGGCGTGACCTACCAGGTCGCCGCCCGCGTCGCGTTCCCCGGCGACACCACCTGCTGAGCGGTTCCCGGTGGTTGAGTCGGTCGTTGCCACCTTGCCGAACGGTCTGGTTCAGCGCTGGCGGAACGTGTCGATCATCAAGCGCACGTCGGGGGCGAGCGGGTAGAGGATCGGGCGCGTGCACCCGGTGTCGACGTACTCGGCCACCTTGGCACGCACTTCGTCGGGGGTGCCCGAGGCCGTGATCATCTGCACGATGTCGTCGGGTACCAGCCGGCTGGCGGCCACCACTTCGTCGTGCGTCGCCGGCCAGGTGAGCACCTGCCCGATCTCGTCGAGCAACTCCTGGGGAACACCCGACGCCTTCATGATGTGCGGCTGCTGGCCGAGGTATTGGGTGACCAACAGGCGCGCCCCGTCGAGCGCGGCCTGGCGATCGTGGTCGACCGAGCACACCACCAACTGGGGCCGGTCGATGTCGGCGACCGTGCGCCCGACCCGGGCAGCCCCGCGGGCGAGCGCTTCGAGCGCCCCGACGTTGTAGGCCGGCGACACCAGGTAGTTGAGCACCGCCCCGTCGGCGATCTCGCCGGTGAGCTCCATCATCTGCAAGCCGGTGGCCCCGATGTACAGCGGCACGTCTTTCGGCCGGCGTTCCTGATGCACGTAGTCGAGCTCGACCCCGTCGAGCTGGGCGTGGTAGCCGTCGTACGTGACGGTTTCGTTGGCGAGCAGGGCGCGTACCACGTCGACCACCTCGCGCATCACCTTCAGCGGGCGCGCCCGGGTGATGCCGACCTTGGCGGCGAGCGGGTCCCACCAGGCACCCAGCCCGCAGATGATCCGGCCCGGGGCCAGGTCGTCGAGCGTCGAGAACGTCGATGCCAGGCGAGCCGGGTTGCGGGTCCAGATGTCGATCACGCCCGAGCCGATTTTGATCGTGCTCGTGCTGGCCGCGAACGCGGCCATCGGCACGACCGCGTCGCGCACGAGCCGGCTGTCGGCCTGCCACACGGCGTCGAACCCGGCTGCTTCGGCGTACTGCACCAGTTCGATCCCTTCGCGGATCGGGTGGGCGTCCTGGAGGTACAGGGCGACGGGCGTGTCGGGGTTCATCCGGAGATCATCGCGCGGTCAGAACGGGTGTGTGTCCACTGTCACTTGTAACCCAATTGCAAACTAGATCGATTCAGCGCCACACTCGGTGGCGATGAAAGTACGCGGACGGGCCCAGGCGATCGGCACGACGGTCACGCGTCGCGCCTGGTCGTCGATCGGTCGTATGGCCGATGCGCTGGCTGCCTCGCGGATGCGGCGGGCGTACGCCGTCTCGACCCGATTCGCGCTTCATCTCACCGGTTGTGCCGTGATCGCGATCGGTGTCGGGCTGATGCTGTGGAACAACTTCGGGCCCGGCCCGCTCGACGTGCTGATCGGTACGGTCCGGAACCACTCGGGCCTGCCGCTGACGCTGGCCGTGTGGGCCACCACCGGCACGCTGCTGCTCGTGGCCTGGGCGCTCGGCAAGCGACCGGGTTTCGGCAACCTCGTCACGATCCTCGCCGTCGGCCCGCTGATGCAGCTCACCGTGACCGTCCTGTCGGCGTTCGGGCCACCCGAGGCGATGCCCGCCCAGGTCGCTCTCCACGTGGTCGCCACGGCGGTCGTCGGGCTGGGCGCCGGGATGAACCTGGTGGCCCGCCTCGGTGCCGGCACCAGCGAGCTGCTCGCCTCGTCGTTGGCCCAGCGCACGGGCTTCACCGAGCCGCGGGTGCGGATGGCGTGCGAGCTCACGTGGCTCGCCGTCGGCGCGCTGCTGGGCGGCCCGTTCGGCGTCGGTACGGTCATCGTCGCCCTACTGATCGGCCCGTTCGTCGCCACCGGCTTCCGCACGGTCGACACGGCGGTCACCTCGGCCCGGGTAGCAACCCGCCGCCAGATCGAGTGGGCGCGCACGCCGCTCGGCCCGGTCGCCGACATCACCGGCCAGATCCCCGTGATGTCGATCAGCGCCGGCGAGTAGCCTCGGCACCCGCACCGGCTAGTGGCGGGCGAGTCCGAGCGCGTCGAAGCGTCCGCCGCGTGCCCTCCGTCTGGCCGCCGCCGACTCAGACTGAAGCGCGGAGAAGGTGGCTTCGAGCGCCTCGCCCACGTTGCCCAAGCTGGTGGGGCTCCGCAGGTCCACGACGTGGTCGACCACTCCGATCTCGTGCAGTTGCCCGGGACCGACGCGTTGCATGTCGGCCACCTCCGCTGCGTGATCCGGGGAGCGATGCAGGATCACTGACCCCGCTTCGGGTGCGATCGGGCCGAGCCACGAGCAGGTCGAGGCGAACACGACATCAGCGGCGACCAGCGCGATGGCCGCTCCGCCGCCGCCTTCGCCAACGACCATCGCCACCGTCGGCACGTTGAGATTGAGCATGCGCTGGAGCGTCTTGGCGATCTGGCCGGCCACCCCCTGGCGCTCGGACTCAGGGTCTGGCGAGGCCCCGGGTGTGTCGATGAGGCTCAACACCCCCACGCCCAGCGATTCGGCGATCTCCATCGCGCGGACGGCCAGCCGGAGTCCGGCCGCAGTCGGCCGTGCCGGCTGTTCAGGCAAGGCCGCATGGGCGATGGCCATGATCGGTTGGTCGCCCAGCCGGCACAACGACACGTACATCGAGGGGTCATCCGAGCCCAGGCGATCGCCGCGCAACCGGGTCGGGTGCGTGGTGCACGCCGCCAGGAGGTCGAGCGGGCGCGGGCGGTTCACCGAGCGCGAGGCACTGACCGCGCGCCACCCGGCGGGAGGCTCGCATGTCGGGAGCAGCCAGGCCGGGTCGCGATTGCTCGCGCCGCGCCCGCGCCTGCCGGGGGTAGTGGGTGGGGCCAGCGCGGCGAGTATGTCGGCGACCGCGTCAGCGAGCTGTTCGAGGCCCACGACCGCGTCGAGTTGTCCGTCTTCCAGCCTGTGCTCGGCCCGCAGACGGCCGGCACTGGCACCTGCTCCTTCGATCTCTGCCAACACCCGGGGACCGGTGAACGCGATGGTTGCGCCCGGCTCGGCGAAGGTCACGTGGCCGAGCGAGCCCCACGACGCGAGGACACCACCGGTCGTGGGGTGGGCGAGATAGACGAGCAGCGGCAGACCTGCCGCGCGCAGGTCGTCGATGGCGGCGACGCACTTGATCATCTGCACGAAAGCTCCGCTGCCTTCTTGCATGCGGGCACCCCCCGAGTTGGCGACCGCGATCAACGGACGGCGCCGCGCCACGGCCTCGCGGACCGCCGCGGTGAAGGCTTCGCCGGCGGCGAGGCTCAGCGTCCCCGCGAGGAAGCCGAACTCCGAGATGGCCACGACCGTGTCGTGGCCTCGAACCGCGGCTGTGCCGACGATCAGGGAATCGTCACTCCCGCTGGAGCGCCTCGCGATGGCGACCGTGCGGGGGTACGCGTCGGCGGCCGAACGCTGGCCGACAGGTGGCAACGGACGCCCGCGGAGGCCAACGAACGATCCGTCGTCCACGAGAGCAGCGAGGATTTCCCGACCGGAGGAAGTGGCTGACATCGGCGCAAGGCTACTTCACATTTCGATAGATCTATAAATACATGTCGTGGCGCGGAGCGGTTGCGTCGGAGGCCGCGTTCTTATAGACTAATCAATCAATGTCCAGTGTTCGGCGAAGGTTGCCTACCAATTCGGCTCTGGCCGCGTCGCGCTGCACCGCGTGCGGGCGACCTTCGCTTCCAGCCCGTGATTCCTGCCCCAGCTGCTGGGAACCGATGGCGCCTCTGGCCCTCACCGGCGACGGACGGGTGGAGACCTGCACCGTGCTGCATCGCCCCGCCCCTGGCTTCGAGCCGCCCTACGCGGTCGCTTACGTCGTGCTGGCCGAGGGTCTGCGCGCGTTCGGCCCGGTCGTTGGCGCCGAACCTGATGCGGTGCGCCCCGGGGCGGGCGTTCGCGTCGTGCTCGGTGGTGATGGCGAGCCGCCGTACTGGTTCCAACCGATCGAGGAACCGTGAACACCCCCATTCTCGGAGTGGGGGTGTCCCGCTTCGAGCGCCGCAGCACGCAAACGATCGAACAGCTGAGCCAGCAGGCGGTGCGACTCGCGGTCCGCGACGCTGGCATCGACCACCGCAGGATCGAAGCTGCGTTCGTGGGGACCGCCTACGGAGCTGCCGGCCAGGGACAGCGGATCCTGAAGGACCTCGGGCTGACCGGTATCCCCGTCACCAACGTCGAGAACGCCTGCGCGTCCGGGGCCGAGGCGGCGCTGCTGGCAGCGCGAGCCGTCGCTAACGGAGACGTCGCAGTCGCGCTCGCCGTCGGAGCGGACGCTCCGAGCCAGTCGCTCGCGCCCGGAATGATCCCTCTCGACCCGGCCGAAGCGGTCATCGCCAGCCTCGGCATGACGTTCCCGGCCCTCTACGGGATGCGGGCCACCGCGCACATGGAACGGTACGGCACCACCGTGGAACACCTGGCGGCCGTGTCGGTCAAGAATCGGCTGCACGGTTCGAGCAACCCGAACGCGGTGTTCCGGTCGCCGGTGACCCTCGCCGAGGTCATCGCCTCTCCGCTGATCGCGAGCCCGCTCACGAGGAACATGTCGTGCCCCTCTGCCGATGGCGCGGCCGCTGTCATCTTCGGGCGCGCAGACCAGGGTGACCCCTTGGCCTGGCTGGCCGGCGGACGGGTCGAGTCGGGGCAGCTTGTCGACGTGGCGGCCGCAACAGACGCGCTCAGCACCCGCACCGCTTCCGCCGCGTTCGAAGCGGCCGGGATCGGTCCGCAGGATCTTGATGTCGCCGAGGTGCACGACGCGTTCACCATCGGCGAGCTCAGCGCCATCGAGGCACTCGGCATCGTCGGCCCAGGCGACTCCGGGCCCTACGTGGAGGCTGGCTCGGCCACCATCGGCGGCGGTGGGGTCGTGGTGAACCCAGGCGGAGGACTCCTCGCCAGGGGGCATCCCATGGGCGCCACCGGGGTGGCGCAACTCGTCGAGATCGTGGAGCAACTCGCCGGTCGCGCCGGGCAGCGTCAGGTCGAGGGAGCGCGGGCGGGGGTCTGTCACACGCGCGGTGGCGGGGTGTTCGACCTGGAGGCCAACGCCTGCGGGGTGCTCGTGCTCAAGCGGTGAGTCACACCGTGGAGATCAGGATGGAACGGTCATGAGGAGGTTTTGTGGTGCGCAGTGATGAGGTGGAGATGGCAGGGGCGTCGGGCTCTGGCGTGGCGTTTCACGAGTTTGCGTCGAGCTGGTACCAGGTGGCGTGGTCGCACGAGTTGGCTGTCGGCGCGGTGGTGCCGTTGAGGTACTTCGGTCGCGAGCTGGTGCTCTATCGGGGCGAGGACGGCACCCCCGTGGTGTTGGATGCGATCTGCCCCCATCTGGGCGCCCACCTGGGTCACGGGGGCTGTGTCAGCGGAGGCGACATCGTGTGCCCGTTCCACGGCTGGCGGTGGGGTGGTGACGGGTCGAACGTGGAGATCCCGTACGCCCGACGTCCGAACAAGGCGGCCCGGATTGGTTCCTACCCGGTTCGTGAGGTCAATGGGTGCGTGCTGATGTGGTTCGACCACGACGATGCTGAACCAACGTGGGAACCGCCGCGTTTCGAGGAGTTCTACTCGGCGGACTACTTCGCGCTGTCGCCGCACGGCACGGCCCACATCTGGAAGAACGTGGGCTTCGCGCCCCAGCATGTGATGGAGAACTCGGCCGACTTCGCCCACTTCAAGTTCGTGCACAAGAACGCCGAGATCGCGGTGATCGACTACGTCCGCCCGGATTGGCCCGTCTTCCGCTATCAGATGGCGACGACCTACCGGACCCCCGAGGAACCGTCGGTGCCGGGCGAACTGCCCGGCGAGATGTGGGGGCTCGGCCTGTTGATGTTCCGCGTGCTGGGGGTTCACGACACGACGCAGCTGGTGACCGTGACGCCGATCGACGAGGCCCACTCAGACCTGCGGATCTCGGTGGTCTCTCGCAACACCGACGGAACCGAGGTGCCCGACGGGATGGCGTTGCGGATCATGAGGCATCAGATCAAGGAGATCGAGCGCGACCTCCCGATCTGGGAGAACATGGCCTATCTGAACCGGCCGCTGTTGACGCCCGACGAGGCCAAAGCGTTCAGGATCCTCCGCGCCTGGACCCGTCAGTTCTACCCAGGAGGTGAACGGGTCGAGCTCGAGAGCATCGAGCGCGACGACCCGCAACCCGCCGACTCCGATCTGGCCGACGCCCGCCGGGAATGAGTCGAATGAGTCCTTACCCAGGCGCCCCGTTCCGAGTGGGGGTGATCGGCGCCGGCACCATGGGCCGCGGGATCGCGGGGGCGTTCCTGGACGCTGCCGCCGACGTCGTCCTGGTCGACATCAACCCCGACGCCGCGGCAAGTGGCGTCGCCCGGGTCGTCGAAGCACAGCGAGCCCACGCCGGCGCGGGATCGATCGAGTCTGGGGTGGGCATCGACTCGCTGTCGGGGTGCATGCTCGTGGTCGAGGCCGTACCCGAGGACCCGACGCTGAAGGCAGGTGTACTGGTCCACGCCGAGGCGGTGGTCGACCACGACGCGATCGTCGTCACCAACACGAGTTCCCTGTCGATCGACGGCCTCGGAGCGCACCTCGCTCGGCCGGAGCGGTTCGCGGGGATGCACTTCTTCAACCCGGTGTCGCGCTCGTCCCTCATCGAAATCGTCCGCGGCTCGCGCACCGCCGCGACCGTCCTCGCCCGACTGCGTGAGACGGCCGCGTCGCTGGGCAAGCAAGCCATCGAGGTGGACGACTCTCCCGGATTCGCGACGAGTCGGCTCGGTCTGGCCATCGGCCTCGAGGCCATCCGCATGCTCGAGAGCGAGGTGGCTTCCGCCGAGGACATCGATCGAGCGATGGTACTGGGGTACCGATTTCCGATCGGGCCGCTGCGCCTCACCGACCTGGTCGGGTTGGACGTGCGTCTCGACATCGCTCGGCACCTCGAGGCGGAGTTGGGGGAGCGGTTCGCTCCTCCCGCGCTCCTGGTGGCCAAGGTCGCGGCCGGCGAGGTGGGCCGCAAGGCCGGCCGGGGGTTCTTCGCCTGGTGAACGTCTACGTGATCGACGCGATGTTGCGGCCATGAGCGCGCTCGATGTGCGTGCCGACGGCCCGGTGGCCTTCGTGGGCATCGATCGGCCCGCCAGCCGCAACGCTCTCGATGAAGCCACCGTGGGCGAGCTGCATGGCGTGCTCGATCGCTACCGCGACACCCCGAGCGTGTTGGTGATCCATTCGTGTCTTCCAGGGGTGTTCGTGTCGGGCGCCGACATCGGCGAGCTGGTGGAGCGTGATGCCGACGACGCGCTCAGAGCGATCAACGCGGGACTGTTCGATCGGTTGGAGGCCCATCGTTGGCCGACGATCGCGGCGGTGGACGGATGGGCCCTCGGCGGTGGCTGCGAGCTGGCCCTGGCGTGCGACCTGCGCATCGCGACCCCGTCGGCGATCTTCGGCCAGCCCGAGCTCGGTCTCGGCATCCTCGCCGGAGCGGGCGCCAACTCGCGGCTGCCAGCCACCGCGGGCCTCCCCGTCGCCAGGCGGATGCTCTACCTCGGTGCCCGCTTGAGCGCTGACGAGGCGCTCGGCTGCGGCCTCGTCGACGCGGTCGTGTCTGCCGACGTACTGCTGGAGCGAGCTCGTGAGATGGCACGGCGCATCGCGAGCGCTTCGTGGCGGGCTTTGGAGCTCACCAAGCTGGCCCTGCGCCTCCAGCGGTCGTCGACCACCAGCTTCGACCTGGTCGCGCAGGCGGTCTGCTTCGAGAGCGACGACAAGCGGGATCGCATGCGGGCGTTCCTGGACCGCCGTTCGTGAGTAGTTGATCTATTGATCGATCGAAATGGTAAAGTGGCTCGATGAGTTCTGGTGTACCCCTCGCACACGTCGAGACGGGTTCAGGATCTCCGCTGATCCTGCTTCACGGTTGGACGGCCGGCGCCCGCGTCTGGGAGGCGCTGGCGCACCGTCTCGCCCCTCGTCGCAGGGTTCTCATACCGGATCTGCCCGGACACGGAGCCACGCCGATGTTCGGGTCGGGTCACCGGTACAACGACGAATGCGGCGAGGCGCTCGGCGCGTGGGCCCACGATCTGGGCGTCGACCGCGCACCTGTCGTGGCGTGGGCGCAGGGAGCCAGGGTGGTGGTCGACGCCACCGCCGGTGGCATCATCGCTCCGGCGTCGATGTTCCTGGTGGCGGTGCCGCCTCCGGCCGACGTGCCCGACCCCTACAGCGGGCCGCTCTGGCGCGACTACCCGCGGTACATCCGCGCGATCGTGCGGCTGATGACCGCGGGCCCGACGTCCCCCGAACGCGAGGCATGGCTCACCGACCTGATGAGTTCCACCTCGATCGCGGCGGCTGGTGGCTCGCACGCCCAGGCCTGGGCGCCAGAGCTCGACCTGCGCCTGCCGCCGGGGACCGTCGCCGTCTTGGGCGGCCAAGACCGCATCGGCGACACCGCGCCCTCAGCCGACCTGCTCGGCTCGTGGGGTGCCCAGGTCGAGGTGTGGCCTGACGTTGGCCACCTGCCCTTCATCGAGCAACCAGACCGGTTTCATGAGCGCGTCGTGAGCTGGCTGACCGACATCGAGAGGAACCAAACATGACCCTCGTCGCCGACACCGCCGGTCGCGGTCCCAAGATCGTCCTGATCCACGGCGGGCTCTCCGCCCGTCGGGTCTGGGGCTATCAGCTCCTGGCCCTCAGCCGCGACTTCGAGGTCACCGCGCTGGACCTACCGGGCCACGGAAGCTCCCCCTGGATCCGCCGTGGTCGATGGTTCGACGACGCGGTGGCCGCAGTGGCGAGCGCGCCCGCCTTGGCCGGCACCGATCCGGTGACCCTGGTCGGTTGGTCGATCGGCGCATCGGTGGCTGCCACAGTGGCGGCGACCCGACCGGGATCGCGGTTGGTGGTGGTGGGCGCGAACGTCGAGCCCCAGACCGACCAGGCTACCGCCGCGATCGAGCGGCTGTCTCTGGGCGACTTCCCTCGCTATGCCCACGGCGTCGCCCGCATGTTCTCGGCTGCGGCCTCGGCCGACACCGAACAGTGGCTGGTGTCCCAGGCCCAAGCCACCCCGATCGACGTGGCGGTCGCGTCGCTGACCACCGCACCGCCGGTCACCGATCTCGCGTCGGATGCCGTGGTGATCCACGGTGACCACGACATGATCACGCCGGTGGCGCACCGCCCCACCGGCGGAGCCGCGGATCACGTGCTGGAGCGGGCGGGCCACGCCGTCTTCCTCGATGCCAAAGACCGGTTCAACGCCATCGTGGCCGCTGTGGCGGGGTCCCCTTCCTGATGGCGCCGCAGCTCGGAGTACAGCTCTCGCCAAATGGTGCGACGGTCGGCCAGATTGTCGAAGCGGCGGTGGCCTACGAGGCGGCCGGCTTCGAGTCGGTCTGGTGCGGCGATCATCTGGTGGACTACTTCGGCTGGACCCGCGAAGTCGCCTCCGAGTGCTTCGTGACCCTCACTGCGGTTGCGGCCGCGACCTCACGGGTGCAGATCGGTTCGATGGTGGTCAGCTCGCTGTTCCGGGCGCCAGCACTCCTCGCGCAGATGGCGGGGACGCTGGCCGACTACAGCGGCGATCGCCTCGAGCTGGGGCTGGGTACCGGTGGCGTGAAGGCCGAGCACCTCGCGCTCGGATTCCCCTGGATGCGACGGGGCGACCGGCTGCGGCGGGTCCGCGACCTGCTCCTGGTGCTCCGAGCGCTTCAGGGTTCCGAGCCCGTCACGTTCGAGTCGGAGACGGTGACCCTCGACGGCGCCATCGGTCATCCCGCGCTGGGGAAGGTGCCGCTGCTCGTCTCCGCGCTCGCCGAGGGCACCGCCCGCCTGGCCGGGCGCTACGCCGATGGTGTCATCACCAACGACTACGCCGAGATCGACTCCCGTGCTGTCATCGACCTGGCCAAGGAGGCAGCTGCGACGACCGACCGGGAGATCAGCGTGGCGATGATGATCCCGGATCGGGAGACGACAGTGGCCGGGGGGCGCCACGCGGGGGCCGGCATCGAGCGATCCGAGCGGATGGGCGCCGATCGCGTGATCTATCGGTTGCTTCCGCCCTACCCGGAGCCGAGCGTGGTGCTCGACGGGGGAGCCTGAGTGGCTTTGGCGGTGGCGTCGCGGTGGCGTCCGGTAGGGGGCTCCTGCGGCGGGGTTACGATCCCGCCCACGACAACGGTGCAGTCGAGCACGGTCGGCGATCGCGGCCGATGCGTCGGCAAGGGAGGAATCATGGCCAAGGCTGGAGACAAGCGGTCCGACTCGGCTGCGGACGCTGCCGCGCGTCCGCGGTACGACGGCCGGCGCGAGAAGATCATCGAGCTGGCGGTCGAGGTGTTCGCCACCGAGGGGTTCAAGGCGGGCACCACCACCGAGATTGCCCGGCGAGCCGGGCTGACGCAGCCCGCGATCTATCACTACGTGGGCAGCAAGAACGCGCTCCTGGTCGAGATCTGTCATCGGATGGGTCTGCACCTCCAAGCCGTCCTCGACGACGTGCTGGCCCGAGACGAGTTGAGTTCGATGGAGCGCCTCCGCCACTTCATCGACGGGTACGCCCGGGCCGTGATGCGTGACCCCGGGGCGATGAGCGTGCGGGCCACCGAGGCCAGGCACCTGCCCGCCAAGATGCTCAAGAAGATCCACGCCGAGGAGCGCGCCTACTTGTCGGCCATCGAACAGCTCGTGGCCGCGGCCCGAGACGACGGCCACCTGCCAGCCGACCTCGATCCCTGGATCGCGACGCGAGCGCTGCTGGGCATGATGAACTGGACGTACATCTGGTACGGGAAGGGGTCCGGGCCGGGTGAGGACGCCGTTGTGGACACGATCCTCGCCCTGGCTCTGGGTGAGGCGTAGGGCCGTACCGCGATTGTGTCTTTGATTGATATAACTATAAACTGAGGTGGCCGAGAAACCGAGGAGCGAGATCGTGGGCGATTCGCCGTACTGGAACCCGAAGTTCGAGACCGCGCCGAAAGCGCGCTTGCAGGAACTGCAGCTCGCCAAGTGGCAGCGACTGGTCGAGTACGCGGCCCAGCGCAGTCCCTTCTACGCCGCAAAGTTCACGGGGGCGGGTTTCGAGCCGTCGCAGCTGAAGACACTGGACGACGTTCGGCGGATCCCCTGCACCACGAAAGAGGAGTGGCTCGGAACACAGGCCGAGAACCCCCTCTTCGGTGATCTGCTCACCGCGCCGGAGCCGGTGGCCACCCGCTATCACCTCACCTCGGGAACCAGTGGTCGCACCCCGCTGCGGGTGCTCGACTCCACTCGCGACTGGGCCTGGATCAGCGAGATCTGGGCCTACGGACTCTGGGGGTTCGGCGTGCGGCCGACCGATGTCGTCTACCTCGCCTTCTCGTATGCCTCGTTCATCGGGTTCTGGGGCGCCCACTACGGCTGCGAGAAGATCGGCGCCCTCACCCTCGCCAGCGGCAACCTGCCCACCGAGACCCGCGTCCGTCAGATCGTCGAACTCGGTGTCACCACCGTGTGCGCGACGCCCACCTACGCCCTTCGGCTCGGGGCGGTGGCTCACGAGATGGGCATCGACCTGGCCACCGAGTCCAAGATCGACAAGGTGGTCCTCGGGGGCGAACCCGGGGCCAACATCCCTGCGACGCGGCGCCTGATCACCGAGGCGCTCGGTGGGCGCTGTGGAGACTTCGCCGGGATGACCGAGATCGGCACCAACATGGTGGTCGAGTGCTCGCATGCTCCTGGCGGTCCTCACATCGTGGAGGACCACATCTACGAAGAGGTCGTCGACCCGTTGAGCGATCGGCCCTGTGCCTACGGCGAGCGCGGCGAGCGCATCGTCACCTCGTTCGGGCGGGCGCTACTTCCGCTCATCCGCTACCGAGCCGGTGATCTGGTGGAACGCGCGCCGCACACCGATTGCACCTGTGGGCGCACCTTCGATCTGTACAGGGGTGGGATCCTCGGGCGGGCCGACGACATGAAGGTGGTCCGCGGCACCAACGTCTTCCCGTCCAGCATCGAGGCGGTGGTGCGCGACTACCCCGAGGTGGACGAGTTCCAGATCGAGATCTCGTACCAGGGTGGGCGCGACGAGATCACCGTTCGCGTCGAACTCGGCGCCGCGCCCGGCGGGACGGCCGACGACCTGCCGGACCGGCTCGGGAAGGACCTGCAGGAGTGTCACGAGGGGTTGCGGTTCCTGATCGATGTGGTCGGGGCAGGTGCGCTCCCGCGCTTCGAGTTGAAGTCTCGGCGACTGGTCGACCTGCGCGAGCAGCGGGTGGGGGCATGACCGCCGACGAGTTCGACATGCTGGGCCAGGCACTGAGCCCCGTGGAGGCGGAGTTGCTCGATCTCTACGCGCGCTCCAAGGCGTTGCTGGCCCGTGATGGCCTCGACCCCTGCGTCCGCCGCAACCTGGTGCAGAGCACCGCTGCGCTCAGCCAGGTGGTGACCGACCTGGGTATCGCGTGGGAGCCGCTGTACGACCTCGGGGTCTGAGTAGGGACGAGCCGGCATGGGGCGGAAGGGTGCCATCGTTTTGACGGACTACCTGATTGAGTGATAAATAAATAGCTGTGAATCACCGTAGGGAGGTTGCGTGACGGCATCGTTCGAAGTCGTTGGAACCAGGCTGCCGAAGCTCGACGCTCCGGAGAAGGTCTCGGGTCTCGTCCAGTACGGCGACGACCTGCAGATCGCCGGGTTGTTGGTAGGGGCGATCAAGCGCAGCCCCCACTCGCACGCTCGGATCCTGAACATCGACACCTCCGCCGCCGAGGCGCTGCCAGGGGTGAAGGCCGTGCTGCACGCCGGCAACGTCCAGCAGCGGCCCTATGGCTTCTATGGCGACAACATCCCCCTCAAGCCCGACATCGTCAGGTTCGTGGGCGACGAGGTGGCGGCGGTGGCAGCCGTCGACGAGGAGACCGCAGCGCGGGCGATTGCGCTGATCGACGTCGAGTACGAGGTGCTGCCGGCCGTCTTCGATGCCTACGCGGCGCTCGAGGAGGACGCACCGGTCATCCACCCCGAGCGGAACCTGACGTCGAACGTTTCGATGCGCTGGGACTTCGACCACGGGGACGTCGCGGGGGCCGAACGTCAGGCTGCGGTCGTCGTGGAAGGGTTGTACCAGAGCCCGTTGGCTGCTCCTGCGCCGATCGAGACCCACGTCACCATCGCGTCCTACGACGCCCACGACCACGTCACGATCTGGGCGCCGATCCACATGGTGTTCCTCTACCGCAAGGAGATCTCGCAGTGCCTCGGCATCCCCTGGGAGAAGATCACCGTGATCCAACCGCCCGTGGGCGGGAGTTTCGGCGCCAAGATCGACATCGACCCGCACGACTTCATCACGGTCATGCTCGCCGAGGCCACCCGACGCCCCGTCAAGATGAGCTTCAGCCGTGAGGACGAATTCATCTCGACGAGGACCCGTCAGCCGATCCACTTCCGCATGCGG
Organism: Ilumatobacter sp.; assembly: GCA_035556435.1. GTDB lineage: Bacteria > Actinomycetota > Acidimicrobiia > Acidimicrobiales > Ilumatobacteraceae > Ilumatobacter. The sequence goes on from DATMEY010000029.1 coordinate 53,674, forward strand.
TCGGGGGCCGACTCCCACGGCAACCTCCTCTTCCGCGACGTGGACATCGTCTCGGACAACGGGGCCTACAACGGGTGGGGGTCCCACGCCATGCTCGTGGCGATGCAGACGTGTTCGTCGCACTATCGGGTGCCGAACGTTCGCATCCGGTGCGCGGTGGCCTACACGAACAAGCCCTGGGGTGGCTCGGTGCGTGGCTTCGGCAACCCGCAGGCGACCTTCGCCGTCGAGCAGCAGATGGAGCAGCTCGCCGATGCGCTCGGGCGCGACCCGATCGACCTCCGCAAGCAGAACGCCTATCACGAAGGTGACGTGACGCCGCAGGGCCTGCGGATCACCTCCTGCGGTCTCGACGAGTGCCTCGATCGGGTGCGCAAGCAGTCCGGGTGGGACGAACGTCGCGGCCGGATGAAGCACCTGCGCCGCGGCCTGGGCGCCGCCGCCTTCACGCACGTCGGCGGAGGCGCACGGGTCTACGGATCCGACGGTTGTGGCGCCATGATCAAGCTCGACGACTCAGGCCGCGTCACCTTGATCTCGGGCTCGTCCGAGCTCGGCCAAGGGTCGGAGACGGCGCTGGCGATGATCGTCGCCGAGGAACTCGGAATACCGGTGGAGTCGGTGGCGGTGGTCAACTCCAACACCGACATCAAGCCGTGGGATGTCGGGGTTCACGCCAGCCGGACGACCTTCATCGCCGGCAACGCCGCGCGCATGGCCGCGGCCGAGGCCAAGGCGATGCTGTTCGCCACCGCCGCGCCGCTGCTCGGCGCCGAACCCGCCGACCTTGCCAGCGCCCAGGGAGAGATCTACGTCCGTGACGAACCGAATCGAAGGATCGGCGTCGCGCGGGTGGCCCGCCGGCGGCTGCTCTCCGAGGGCGGCAGCGCGGTGCTGGCCAACGCCTTCTACGACCCGCCCAGCGAACCGATGGACGAGACCCACCGTGGGAACTACTCGGCCGCCTACGGCTTCGGCGCCCACGTCGCCGAGGTGGAGGTCGACGTGGAGACCGGCATGATCCGCCTGCTGAACCTGTGGACGGCTCATGATGTGGGCCGGGCGATCAACCCGATGGCGGTGGAGGGGCAGATCGAAGGCGGGGCCGCGATGGGGATCGGGCTGGCCCTCTCCGAGGAGCTCACGGTGAACCACGGCCGCGTCCTGGGCGCCAACTTCCACGACTACGGGATGCCGACCGCGGTGGACGTCCCCAGGATCCACGTCGAGCTGGTCGAGACGATCGACGGCGAGGGGCCGTTCGGTGCCAAAGGGGTGGGCGAGGGCGGCCTCATCCCGGTTCCGGCTGCAGTCGCCAACGCGGTGGCCGACGCGATCGGCGTGCGACCCAGCCAGTATCCGATGCGACCGTGGAAGGTGCTCGAGTGGTTGGACGGCGCCTCTGAACTGCCCACGGTGATGGGGCCGACCCGTGGCTGACGTCCTCACCCCCACCTCGGTCGCCGACGCCATCTCGATGCTCGGCGCCCATCCCGGCGCACACCTGGTCGCGGGCGGGACCGACGTGATGCTCGACCTGCGCACCGGGCGGAGCCACGCCGACTCGCTGATCGACCTCAGCCGGCTGTCCTCGCAACTCAGCGGAATTCGAGCCGAAGGCGGTCGTTGGCGGATCGGCGCGATGACGACCATTCGCGCCCTCGAGGACGATCGAGAGCTGGCGCGGCAGGCTCCCGCGATCGGCGAGGCCGCCACCGTCCTCGGATCTCCGCAGATCCGCACGATGGCCACGATCGGGGGCAACCTGGCGCACGGTACGCCGTCGGCTGAGATGCCGCCTCCGCTGCTGGTGCACGACGCCTCGGTCGAGCTTGTGGGCGCGGACGGCACCCGCACCATCCCGCTCGCCGACCTTTTCGTCGGCCCGGGGCGCACGTCGATGCGACGTCCGGAGATTCTGACCGCGGTGGTCTGCGACGCCACCGACGGCGGGTGCGGATCTGTGTACCTGCGCCAAACCGTCCGGTGGGCGATGGACCTGGCCGGTGTCGGCGTGGCGGCGAGCGTCCGGGTGGTCGACGGCCGCATCGAGACGGCGCGGATCGCGCTCGGCGCCGTCCACCCCGTTCCCCTGCTCGTGCCGCTGGCCTCGGCTGTGGTCGTCGGCCATTCCTACGATCCGGGTCTGGCCCGCGAGGCCGGACGCCTGGCGGCCGAGGCGTGCACCCCCATCACCGATGCGCGCGGCAGCAGCGACTACCGGCGCCGTGTCGTCGCCGCGTTGGTGCCGCGCGCGCTCCGCATCGCGTGGCTGCGAGCGACGGGCCAGTTCACCGCAGACCGGGCACCCATCAACGGGGTGCTGAACGAGGAGGGCCGATGAGGCTGGAACTGACCATCAACGGCGACCCGGTCAGGCGTGACGTCGCACCTGATTCGGTGCTGCTCAGCGTGCTGCGTGACGACCTGCAGATGGTCGGCACCAAGTGGGGTTGCATGACCGGCGACTGCGGTGCGTGCACCGTGCTGGTCGACGGGTCGCCGGTGGTGTCGTGCTTGCAGCTCGCCGCCCAGGTCGGGGGGCACTCGGTCACGACCATCGAGGGAGTGGCCGAGCGGGGCGTGCTCGATCAGGTCCAGGCCGCGTTCGTGCGCAACGGCGCCGCGCAGTGCGGGTTCTGCACGCCGGGGATGATCATGGCGGTGGAAGCGCTGCTCGATCGACATCCCGGTCCGGTCGACGAGCCGCTGGTCCGCAAGGAGCTCGAGGGAAACCTGTGCCGGTGCACCGGATACAACAAGATCATCGACGCGGTGCTCGAGGTGGCCGACCTTCGGGCGGGCGACCGTGCTTGCGAGCATGGTCATGGCGGGGAACCCTTGACGTCGTGAGTTGAGTGATCTATAAATAAGACGTGCTGCGAGGGATGCTGCTGGTGTCTGACGGGGCGCGACACCATGGCCAGCGTCACGGTGGCCAGGTTGCGGGTGGCCTCCGGCGGGGCTTGGGGGCGGTCACCCCAGGGGCGCTCTCGGTGGTCTGTGTGCTCGGCGCACTCGAGCTGGCCGTCCGCTCGGGCCTCTTCGACGAGCGCTGGTTTCCGCCGGTCAGCCGGATCTTCGCGGAGCTGGCCGATCAGGCGACCACGTCCGGCTTTCGGGAGGCGACCTTCGAGACGGTGCGCAGCTGGGCCAGCGGTCTGGTCGCCGCGGTCGCCATCGCGGTGCCGCTCGGGATCGTCATCGGCTCCAGCCCCAGGCTGCACGCGTCGGTCAAGCTGGTCATCGAGTTCCTCCGGCCGGTGCCGTCGGTGGCCCTGATCCCGCTCGCCGTGGTCATGTGGGGGACCGGCGCCGAGACGAAGTTCTTCCTGATCCTGTTCGCGGCCGTGTGGCCGGTGCTGTTCCAGGCGATCTATGGCGTACAGGACGTCGATCCGGTGGCCCTCGACACGGCACGGTCGTTCGGGATGGGGAGGGGGCGCCAGTGGCTCCACGTGACCCTCCCGAGCACCCTCCCGTTCATCGCCACGGGCGTGCGGATCGCCTCCGCCATCGCACTTCTCCTGGCCGTCGGCACCGAGCTGATCATCGGGGCGCCTGGTCTGGGCCGAGCGATCGGCATCGCCCAGTCGGGCGGAGCGGCAGTGCGGATGTACGCGTACATCGTCGCCGCCGGACTGTTGGGCATGCTCTTGAATCTCGCGCTCGGCCGCGTGGAACGATCGGTGCTGCACTGGCACGAGAGCCACCGGACGGTCGTGCAGTGAAGGCTTGGGCCGCGCGGGCGGCACTGCAGCTCGCGCTGCCGGTCGTCCTCGTCATCGGGTGGTGGGTCTGGTCCGAGTCGAACGACTCGTTCTTCTTCCCGCCGCTCCGGGAGATCGTTCAGGCGTTCGAAGACGCTTGGATCTGGGAGCGGGTGGGCAGCGATGTGCTGCCCAGCATGACTCGCCTGCTGGCCGGCTTCGGCCTGGCCGTGGCGGCCGGGGTGGCGGTCGGGCTGCTGCTCGGTTCCAGCCGCCTCGCCTATCGGGCTGCGCTTCCATTGATCGAGTTCCTTCGAGCGCTGCCGCCCCCCGCCATCATCCCCTTCGGAGTCCTGGTGTTCGGCTTGGGCGACGGGATGAAGGTCGTCGTGATCGCGGCCGGGAGCGTGTGGCCGATCCTGCTGAACACGATCCAGGGTGTTCGCTCCATCGATCCCCGCTTCGTGGAGGTGAACCGGGCCTACCGGGTTCGTGCCAGGGACCGGCTCTGCCACACCACGCTCCCCGCGGCATCGCCGCACATCTTCGCCGGCCTGCGCGCGAGCCTCTCGATCGCCGTGATCCTCATGGTGCTGAGCGAGATGACGGCGAGCACGAACGGTGTGGGGTTCTTCCTCGTTCAGTCCCAACGTGGCTTCGCGCTGCCCGAGATGTGGGCGGCGATCGTGCTCTTGGGCATCATCGGCTGTGCCGTCAACGCGGTGCTCGTCATGATCCAGCACCGTCTGCTGGCATGGCACGAAGGTGCGCGCGGGTCGGCCCTCTCGGAGGTCAGGTGATGGTCCTCGATGTCGTGAACCTCTCGAAGGCCTACGGACACGGGGAGCGCTCGACGCTGGCCATCGAGAGCCTCACCTTCAGCGTCCGAGCCGGCGAGTTCGTGTGCATCGTCGGACCGTCCGGATGCGGCAAGACGACCCTGCTGCGATCGTTGTCCGGTCTCGTGAAGCCGAGCGGAGGCCAGGCGCTCATCCACGGCTCGCCGGTCGACGGCCCGCCCGAGGCGATGGCGCTGGTGTTCCAGGACTACAGCCGCTCGCTCTTTCCGTGGATGACCGTGGCCCGCAACGTCGCCTTCCCGCTTCGACGAAAGCGGATGCCGAAGGCCGAGCGAGACGCCGCTGTGGCGGAATCGCTGGCGGCGGTCGGCCTCGCTGACGCGGCCGAACGGTACCCGTGGCAGCTCTCGGGTGGGATGCAGCAACGGGTGGCGATCGCCCGGGCGCTCGCCTACAAGCCCGAAATCCTGCTGATGGACGAGCCGTTCGCGTCCGTCGATGCGCAGACCCGCTCCGACCTCGAAGATCTGCTGCTGAGCGTGTGGGAAGCGGTCGACGTCACCGTCGTCTTCGTCACCCACGACATCGACGAGGCCGTCTACCTCGGCGATCGCGTCGTGGTGCTGTCGCCGTCGCCGTGCACGGTCGATCGCATCGTGACCGTGGACCTCCCGCGCCCGCGCGACCAGCTCACCACCAAATCCCTCCCGCGCTACGTGGACCTTCGAACCGAGGTCTTCAGCGCGATCGTCAAGCGGCCCGCGCCGGACGGTTGACCACCGTCGCCTTCAGGCTCGTCGCCGGTCAGAAGCCACCCAATCACGTCCCGAAAGGCCGAGAACATGCTCAAGAAGGTTGCACCCCTGTTCGCTCTGTCCATCATGATCGCTGCGTGTGGCGGCGATGCCAGCTCTGACTCCTCGGAATCGACCCCGGAGTCGACCTCGGGGGTGGAGGTCGAGACGCTCAAGCTGATCATCCAGCCGCTCGTGGACTACACGCCGCTCTACATTGGTGTGGAGCAGGGCTTCTTCGAGGAGGAGGGCATCGACCTCCAGATGGACCTCAGCCAGGGCGGGGCGGCCGCGATCCCGGCGGTGATGAGCGGAGAGGCGCACATCGGGGGGTCCAACGTCGTCTCGCTGATGACGGCACGTAGCAAGGGTCTCGAGATCGTGGCCTTCGCGCCGGGTGTGAAGGCGGACAAGGAGTACTCGGCGGTGATCGTGTCGGCGGACAGCCCGATCCAGTCGCCCGCCGACTTGGCCGGGAAGACCTTGGCGGTGAACACCCTCAGGAACATCGGCGAGGTGACCATCCGCGCCGCGCTCGAGGGTCAGGTCGACGTCGACGACATCCAGTTCACCGAGCTCGGTTTCGGTCAGATGCTCCCCGCCTTGGAGCAAGGCCAGATCGACGCCGCGTGGGTCGTGCAGCCGTTCGTGACGCAGGCATTCGAAGCCGGCGCACGAGTCATCTCCTACAACTTCGAGGAGACCGCCCCCGAGCTCCAGGTGGGGCTGATGTTCACGAGCGAATCGTTCGCCAACGACCACCCCGAGTTGCTCGAGCGCTTCCAGCGGGCGTACGCACGCTCGGTCACCTACGCGACCGGGAACGAGGCCGAGGTGCGGCAGGTGCTGCCGTCGTTCGCCGGCATCGAAGACTCGGTGGCCGAAGCGATGTCGTTGCCGATCTGGCCCGACGAGATCGACCGGGAGTCGGTCGCGAGCACGGGAGCGCTGATGGTCAAGTACGGGGTCATCCCCGAGTTGATCGACCTCGACGCCTTCTTCGGCGACTGAGCTCCAGAACTACCGTCGGGCTACCGACCGGCTCAACCACCTGGTCAGCGCCCGTGTCCGGTGGTTTGAGAGGCTCAGCGGGTAGGGCCGCTCGCCCAGGTGGTCGAGTGCCGGCGCAGCCGGTGTATCGAGACCCATTGACGACCGTCATCTACCTATCCGCTGAGCCTCGGACTGGACGGATTGCCGACGGCGGCCGGGGATGCTCCGTACCGCGGGTTCGCCCTCTCGGCGCTAGCGACCGGCGCCGGCAACGGCAGGCACGCCAACGGGCTCGGTCCCGGACTCGGAGGGCTCGTCGCCCCGCCTCGCCGCGGCGGCGCCGGCGATCCCGAGGGCACAGAGCGTCAGTCCGGGTGCCAGTAGGTGCCAGGTCACCAGGGTCGCTGAGGTGCCGGCCGTGGGGAGCTGATCGGCCAGGCGGAACGACTCGGCGTTGGCTTCGACGCGCTCGAGGATCGAGCCGAAGCGACCGACGATGTCGTCGAAGTCCTGCATCGCGGCACCCACTGCCGGGAACTGTGCTGACAGCGATGCCGCGAACTGCTCTGGTGGCGCTCCGAGCGCAGCGGCCATCTCCGGTAGCGCGCGCGAGAACTCGACACCGGCTGCCGCCGCGGTGCCGGCGAGGGCACGCGATGTCGCCAGGCTCTCCTCGGTGAACATCGGGCGGAACGCATCCGAGAGGTCGTCGGTCGCGGCCGTCTTGTCGGGCAGCTGCAGTACGAGGGTGGTGACCACCACGATCACTGCGCCGAGCACTCCGATCGGTACCAACGACGAGAGGCTGCGCCGCTTCCACGCCAGGATTCCCAGGGCGGTCGCCACCACGCCGAGGATCACCAGCATCGGGGTGAGCGTGGTGGCCGGCATCCAGGTGGTCGGGATCGCATCTGCCTTCTCGAAGTTGACCCGGTTGGCTTCCATCGCGTCGACCAGCCCGTTGAAGTGGGGCAAGATCTCGGTGTCGAAACCTGCGAGCCCAGCGGCCAGGTCTGGGTACTGGCCCGCGGCGAACTGCTCGAAGTCGGCCGGTGAGGCGATCGCACCGGCTTCGGCCAGAGCACCAGCGAGGTGGGGGATCGCCTCCTGCTGCAGCTCAGCTGCGAACGCGTTCAGCGTCTCGATGTCCGCGCGCGTCTGAGCGAGGGCCGGCTCGGTGAGCAGCGGGCCAAGCTCGCGGGTCATCGTCTCGACCCCGCTGGTCTTGGCGGGGTATCGCAGCACCAGCGGCGATGCGATGAGGAACAGCCCGATTGCGATGCTGCCGATGGCGATGATCCTTCTCACGTGCGTCCCCTTGCTGGCCGTCGACCAGGCGTTCCCCTGGTTCGGCCTGTCAGGGTACTCTCGATAGATTGATAAATCAAGAAACTGGTGGTACGACCGAGCGAGGGTTGACGACTCATTGTTGATTGATGTATAAACAAACCGCACAGAACGACAGGCCGAGTGCGACGCCCACCCGGGCCGTCGACACGACCGAGGCACACCTAGGGGAGGGACCAGGGGAAATGGCCGCACGAAAGTGGATCGCCCGCCGTATGGAGGAACTCGATCCCGAGACCGACTACGACGAGATCTGGAAGCTGATGGCCGCCTATCAGCCGAACGAGTTCGTCATGAACCTGGTGTACACGGTGACCTTCCCGCACTTCATCGTTCGCGAACTCGACGCACTACCGGTCGTGAGAGCCGGGGACGGCAAGATGTTCCAGCGGGCGCACAGCCGCGCTGACGACACCACCCGGAAGTTCCAGACCTGGTGGGCGAACGGGTCGACCTCCGAGGAGACGAAGAAGAGCGTCGACGGGGTCAACGCGATGCACGCGCGCTACGCCGTCGAGTACCCCGACAGCTTCGCCGTGAACGACACCTTCGTGTATGCGCTGTGCTACGAGGCCGCCGGCCTGCACCGGCTGATGCTACGAGTGGGACGGCCTGGGTTCAGCAAGAAGGAGCAGGAGGCTGCGGCCCGCTATTGGGGGAACGTCGCCGTCCTGTTCAAGCTCGGTGGCACCGGCCCTTCGGTGACCGGGTTCCCGGAGTCCTTCGAAGGTGTGATGGCCTTCATGGACGCGTGGGAGGCTGAGGACGTCCCGCGCCATGCGTACGGCCACGCTGCGGTGACCGCGCTGCTGAATCAGTTCGCCGAGCGGTTCTTCCCGAGGCCGTTGCGAGGGCTCGCTCGCAAGTGGGTGATCAGCCTCTACCCCGACCACCTCGTACATGCGTATGAGCTGAAAGTTCCGAACCGGCTGGCCAAGGTGGCTTACCGGAAGTTCACCGCGACGGTGTTCTGGATCGTCCAGCACGTCGCCCCCGACCCGCAGATCACCTACATCGAGCGTCATCGCCAGAGGGATGATGCCGCGGTCGACAAGATCAAGCGCATGGACGCCGAGTTCAAGGCGCGCCACCAGCCGGACTTCGGCTGTCCCCACGCCGCCATGTCATCGGTCGGTGAGCACGACGTCCCGGCCCGGCAGTCGGTCTGAGACGCAGAGATGGAACCGCGACACACAGCACGACACAAAGGGTGGAGAACGTGACCTTGCTCACTGTTGATTCATGGCTCGATGTTGATTCATGGAAGGGCCAGTTCTGGGCTGCGGAGGGTTGGGCCGCCGCCGACGGTGGCACAGCCGAGGTGCTCGAGCCAGCGACGGGTACCCCCCTCACCAGTACGGGTGTCGCCGGTCCGACAGATGTTGATCGTGCCGTCGTGGCGGCCGCGCGAGCGCAAGAGGCTTGGGCCGCCGCGCCTCCTGCCGAGCGCGCGGCCGTGCTTCGGCGAGCGGCCCGGCTGATCGAGGACGCCACCGATCAGATCGTGCCGTGGATCGTTCGCGAGACCGGGGGCACCGTCCCCAAGGCCCACTTCGAGATCAGCCTCGCGCTCGCCAACTTTCACGAGGCGAGCGGTATGCCCACGCAGCCGCCAGGGGTCGTCCTCCCTTCGACGCCGGACCGTGAGAGCTTCGCCAAGCGCGTCCCCCATGGGGTCGTCGGGGTGATCTCGCCATGGAACGCACCGTTCATCCTGTCGGCTCGCTCGTTGGCTCCCGCGATCGCGGTGGGCAACGCGGTGGTGCTCAAGCCGGACGTGCAGACCCCGGTGTGTGGCGGGTTTATCCTCGCTCAGGCGCTGACCGCGGCCGGCCTGCCGGCTGGGGTGCTGCAGGTGCTGCCCGGGGGCGCCGAGGCCGGCGAGGCGCTCGTGAACCATCCGGGGGTGGCGATGATCTCGTTCACCGGGTCGAGTGCGGTCGGCCGTCGGGTGGGTGAGCTGGCCGGTCGAGGCTTGAAGAAGGTCAGCCTCGAACTGGGCGGCAACAACGCCTACATCGTGCTTGCCGATGCCGACGTTCCCGCGGCAGCGTCGGCCGGTGCCTTCGGATCCTTCCTCCACCAGGGCCAGATCTGCATGGCGTCGGGGCGCCACCTCGTGCACGAGTCGGTCGCCGAGGAATACGCCGCGGTCCTGGCCGAGAAGGCGGGGAGGCTCCCGGTCGGAGACCCGCACACCGGAGATGTCGTCATCGGTCCGCTGATCAACGAACGGCAACTGAAGCGGGTGGATGCGCTCGTCCAGGACTCGGTCGCAGCAGGAGCACGCGTTCGCGTGGGAGCTCGCTTCGATGGACCCTTCTACTACCCGACGGTCCTCGATCGGGTACTGCCTGAGATGGCGGTGTTCGCGCAAGAAATCTTCGGGCCGGTCGCCCCGATCACGACCTTCCGGGACGACGACGAAGCAATCGCGCTGGCGAACATGACCGAGTACGGCCTGTCGGCCGCCGTCCAGACATCCGACCTGGATCGCGGCACGAGGATCGCCGAGCGCCTTCGATCAGGCGTCGTGCACGTCAACGATCAGACGATCAACGACGAGGCTTGGATCCCCTTTGGTGGGGTGGGTGCGTCCGGGAACGGATCGCGCTTTGGCGCACCCGCCAACTGGGACGCCTTCACCTCGTGGCGCTGGTACACGCGGCGCGCCACCCCAGCCCCGTATCCGTTCTAAGCAACGCTTTGCGTTCAAGCGCCACGCAGGCTGGGCATCACCGGCGGTGCACCAGGGGTCAACGTTGGCGCAACCGCCGCGGGCTGGTGCAACGTCCGCGAGCGTTCGCAGCGATCGGTGGATCCAGGCCAAGAGGTTCCTGTCGCGCCCGTGCTGGCCGGTGGCGCCGTCCGGCCGATGATTCACAGGCGGGCGTGCAGGCGGGTGGCTTGCTCGGCGGCTTTGGCGCGGACCTCGGTGACGTCGACGCGGGTCGGGAGGCCGTCGCGCAGCAGCACCTCGCCGTCGCCGGCCACCACGTCGGTGGCCCGGATTCCCGGCGTGAATGCCACGTGCCACGGTGAGTCGACGTGGTCGTACGTCCACGTGACGGTGTCGGTGCGGGCCTCGGGCACCAGCGCGTAGCCGGCCTCCAACCACGCCCAAGCCGTGTCGGGCGACGCCAGCACGTCGTCGGCTCGGTGCGCCACGTACGCCAGCCGGAACTCCTCGAGCATGTCGGCGCCGATCCCGTCGGTGCCGAGCACGACCGGGTTCGGGCGTCGTGCCGGGGCCGCGTAGCCCACCGCGTTGTTCATGTTGCTGCGCGGATTGTGGGCAATGGTTCCCGGCAGCTCGCGGTCGAGCCCGACGCAGTGCACGATCAGCCAGTCGGGCCGGGCCAGGGGCTCCAGTCGGGCGCCGGCATCGGCGTCGTCGGGCCCTTCGGCGACGTGGATGTGCACGCCCACGCCGAGGTCGGCCGCCAGCCCGGCGGCGGCCGCGAGCGTGTCGTCGGAACAGGTGAACGCGGCGTGCACGCCGACCAGCCCGCGGCCGCCGGCGCGAAGGAAGCGTTCGTTCTCGGCCAACCCGCGGCGGGCGCCGTCGGCACCGTGGCGGTCGGTGACGCCGTACGCGCAGACCACTCGCACGCCGACCTCGGCGCACGCCGCGGCGATCACGTCGAGGCTGCCGTCGATCGCGTTCGGGCTCTCGTGGTGGTCGACGATCGCGGTGGTGCCGCTCATCAACGCCTCGGTCGCCCCGAGCAGCGCTGACGCGTAGAGCATGTCGAGGTCGAGCGCTGCGTCGAGCCGCCACCACACCTGTTCGAGGATCGACCGGAACGAGCTCGGCTGGGCCGGCGGGGCGGGCATGCCGCGCGCCAGCGTCGAGTACAGGTGGTGATGCCCGCACACCAACCCAGACGTCGTCGCAGCCACGCCAGAACTCTACGAGAACCCCCAAGGTGGTCGAGCCCCAGCAAGGGTGATTGAGCCCCATCGAGGCGGTTGAGCCGGTCGTTACCACCGGGCCGCGCAGGGTCTCGGTGGTTTCGACAGGCTCAACCACCCTGGTCGTGGCGTTGGGTGGCTTCGAGGGCGAGTTCTACGGCGAGGCGCTCGGGGTGGTCGCCCCAGCGCGAGACGTAGGCGTCGCGTAGGCTCCAGCCGGCGCGGGTGAGTTCGAGACGGCGGTCGATGTGCGCCTCGGGGCCGTCGGGGTGCAGCCCACACAACACGCCGAGTGCAGCCGCACCCGACCCCACGACCACGTCGACGGTGTGGTGCCCGGCCGGGTAGCCGCTGGTGACCGTCACCCCACTGCGCTCCAGGTCGGCCACCAGCGTGCGGGCGAGGACGCTCAACGGCGGCCGCGACGAGGGTGGCGCGGGCGGTGCGTCGGCGTGGCGCAGGTACTCGCCGACCAGGCCGGGCGCGTCGGTACCAAGCGACGTGACCACCACGATCTCGCGGCGGGCGCGGGTGATCATCACGTTCATCAGGTTCTCGTCGGCCACGAAGCGGGTCTCCCCTGCCGGCGCGGCCGGGTCGATCGCCAGCGACACGATCAGCAGGTCGCACTCGCATCCCTGGAAGCCGTGCACCGTGCCGATCCGTAGGTTGACGGCGTCGATCGTGGCTTGGTCGAAGGCGGTCAACAGGCGGGCTTCGAGCGCTTCGATGTGGCCGCGAAACGGTGACACGACGCCGATCGTGTGGCCGTCGCCGGCCCGCTCGCGGATCAGCTCGACGACGGCCTCGAGTTCGGCCTGGTTGGCGCCGTCGTCACCGCGCGTGCCGGCGACCGTGCGCACCGAGATGCAGTCGCGGTCGTCGTTGGCAGGGTGCCGGGTGGCGATCGCCAGCGTGCCGTCGTAGAAGCGCCGGGCCGAGAAGTCGACCAGGTGGGGCAGGCTGCGGAAGTGCTCGTCGAGGAACTGCACCGGTGCCGCCCCGGCGGCGAGGTCGAACGTGCTCAGGCGGCGCACGTCGAGCCGTGCTGCGGTGAGCTGGTCGGTCACCTCGTGGGTCGCCAGCGCGGCGGCGATGCGGGCATCGGACAGGAACGACACGTGGCGCAACTGCTTCGGGTCACCGGCGACCACCGCCCGGCGGGCACGTACGAGCGCCGGGGCGGCGACCACCTGGTCGACTTGCGACGCCTCGTCGATGATCACCAGGTCGAACATCCCGGGCGAGCGGGGGAGCAGGTCGTCGATGTCGCGCAGCGTGCCGATCCAGATCGGTAGGGCGCGGGTGAGTTCGGCACCGTCGATACGCCCGAGCATCTCGCGCCGGCTGGCCCGGCCCGATCGCACGGCCGCGGCCACCGCCGCCATCGTGCCGCGGGCGCGGCGGTCGACCCGGCGGGCCGAGTGCGCTTCCGCGTAGAGCCATTCGGCATGGGCCGTCCGGCGCGCTTCGCCGGCGTCGGCGAGCCGCGGCCACAGACCTTCCAGGTCGAGCCCGCCCGAGGTGACCAGGTCGGTGGCGGCGCGTGCCGAGCGTGCGGTCGCCAGGTGACGGGCGATCTCGTCGAGGTCGTCGAGAGTGCTGCCGGCGTGACGTTGGAGCAGGGCGAGACGGCGTGCCGAGCGGTACTGGGCGAACACGCCGCCCACGTTGCGGGCCCGGTCGAGCAGCCGCCCGGCTTCGGCCAGTGAGGCATCGTCGGCCGCGGTGCCGAACCAGTTCGGGGTGGCGCGGCGGGCCAGCAGTGTCAGCGCCGGGTCGCTCACCGCGGCCGCGTGCTCGGCTCGCAAGAGTTCGCCGACGCTTGCCGCCAGCCGGCGGTACGCGTCGGACGCGGCCCGGTACCGCTCGGTGGCGCGCTGGAGCGCCCGGTCGTCCACCCGCGGGCCACCTCCCTGCCCGATCCGGCTGGCCACCGCGTCGCGCTGGGCGTTGGCGCCGAACACCATCGGGTCGGGCCCGGGTGTGTTGGCGAGCAGTGCGATCAACGCATCGACCGCGGCTTCGCTCGGCGCGCCGATCAGCACCGACTGGCCGTGCTCGACGGCGTCGAGGGCAATCGCCGCCAGCGTCTGGCTCTTGCCGGTGCCGGGCGGGCCCGACACGACGAGCATCGGCTCGGTGCGGGAGGTGGCGACCGCGGCGCGTTGCGAGGCACTGAGCACGACGGTGCTGTCGATGTCGCCGACCGTCGTGTCGCTGTCGCTGTCGCCGACGGCTCGTGGAGCTGTACCTGGATCGGTATCGGTCGCTGCGTCGCGCTCCGTGTCGAGACCGTAGACGTACGCGAACGCCGTGCGATCGACGTCGAGGTCGGCCCACTCGCGCAGCGTCGAGGCGATCGTTGCCGACTGGCGGGGAGGTTCGGACAAGTAGGCGTACACCTGGGCGAGCACGCTCACACCGTGTTCCCCAGCGGCGCGGTCTGCCCGCAGTTCGGCGTCGGGATGTCCCGCGGCGGCGACCGCGGCTGCCACCCACTCGGTCAGTTCGGTCAGCTGTTCCAGCAGGGCCGGGTCGGCCGTCGGTGCCGATGTGTGGTGCAGCGCACTCCCTCCGAACTGGAAGTCGGCCTCGAGGCGCCGGCGGAGCTCGGGGTCGGCGACGTGGTCGGTCAACTCGATGTCGCCGATGCGCGACAGTCGGCGGCCACCGAACAGGCCCGGGTTGTCGACGACCTCGACCGGCGCCGACACGAGCGGGAAGCGCACCGCCGAGCCACCGGCGGGCGAGCCGGTCAGCCACAGCCAGCCGACCCGTAGCACGGTCGGCTCGGCCCGCAGGCGGGCCCGGTTGGCGAGCGCGATCACCTGGTCGGACACCTTCGGCAACGCCGGCTTGTTGGGCCTGGCCGGTGTGGCGATGTCAGTGCCAGCGCCGGTGCCAGTGTCCGTGTCGAACACGCCGAGTGTGCCGAGCGGCACGCGCGCCGTGTCGCCGACCTTGATCAGCCGGTCAACCCGCTGACGTGGGTTGCCGTCGGGGCCGAACTCCACGTTCGCCCCACCCGTCGGGGCCAGGTCGGCGAGGACGCGCAGCACCTGCGCCGGCGCGGGTGCACTCATCGTGCGTATGGGGTCAGCACACGCACGGCATCGCACCGCACTTGGGGCATCCGTCGCGATAGCGGTCGACGACCGCGGTGAGGTCGACGCCGACCTGGTTGGCGAGCGTGGCGACCCAGGCGAGCACGTCGGAGAACTCGTGCTCGACCTCGGCGCGCGTGCCTTTGCGGACCGCCTGGGCGAGTTCGCCGAGTTCCTCGCACAGCCAGGCCACCGTGGGCGCGACCCCGCGATCGCGGTCGCGGTCCCCGTAGGTCCGGTCGATCACGTCCTGTAGTTCGGCCAGGTTCACGGGGGTCAAAGTACTCTCGTCCGCATGCCCGACTCCCCGCCCCCCGACGCGAGCGACCCACCCGGCTCGTCGCACGACTCGCTGTACGACCTCACGATGACCGGCATCGACGGCAACCCGGTCGCGCTCGCGGAGTTCCGCGGGCAGGTGCTCGTCATCGCCAACGTCGCCAGCCAGTGTGGGCTCACCCCGCACTACGAGGGGCTCCAGGCACTCCACGCCCAGTACGCCGACCAAGGCGTCAGCGTGCTCGGATTCCCCTGCAACCAGTTCGCCGGCCAGGAGCCGGGCAGCGACGCCGACGTGTGTGCGTTCGCGCAGGGGAACTACGGGGTGACGTTCCCGCTGTTCTCCAAGATCGATGTCAACGGCCCGACCGAGGCGCCCCTCTACGCGTTACTCAAGGCCGCTCAACCCGGCGACGGCGAGTCATCCGACATCGCCTGGAACTTCGAGAAGTTCCTCGTCGGCCGCGAGGGGCAGGTACTCGCCCGATTCGCCCCACCCACCCCGCCTGCCGACCTCGCCCCGGCAATCGAAGCCGCACTGTGAGCCCGGCTCCGCCGACACCACAACAAGCCGATCCCTGTCGGCTTGTTCGTCACCGTCGGCGATCGGTGGATGCAGGGTGAAGCGGCTCGCCGGCGCCGGCCTGCAACTCGCCGCCGATGTGTACGGCAACCCGGGCGACCCGGCGGTGATCCTCCTGCACGGCGGCGGGCAGACCCGCCACTCGTGGGGCAAGGCCGCAGCCGCGTTCGCCGACGCGGGGTATTACGCGGCTTCGGTCGACCTGCGCGGGCACGGTGACAGCGACTGGACGCCCGACGGCGAGTACGGGATGGACCAGTTCGCCAGCGACGTACGCGCCCTGGCCGACCAGTTCCGTACGCCCTACGGGCCGCCGGCGCTGGTCGGCGCGTCGCTCGGCGGCTTGTCGATCCTCGTCGCGGTCGGCGAGTCGGCGCCCGAACGCCAGGCCGAACTGGCGCGCTGCGTAGTGCTCGTCGACATCGCCCCACGAGTCGAGATCCACGGCCGTGACCGCATTCGGGCGTTCATGGTGGGTGGACTGCGCGGGTTCGACACGATCGAGCAGGCTGCCGATTCGGTGTCGGAGTTCATCCCGCACCGGCCCCGGCCGAACGACCTGTCGGGCCTGCGCAAGAACCTGCGCCAGCGCGGCGACGGCCGCTGGTACTGGCACTGGGACCCGCGCTGGATGAGCAACCAAACCGGCGTCGACGGCCAACCGGGCATCGTCGCCCACGAACGGCTCCGCGCTGCGGCTGCCGGGCTGCGCGTGCCGACGCTGCTGGTGCGTGGCGGCATCAGCGACATCGTCAGCGAAGAATCGGTGCGTGAACTGCGCGATCTGGTACCCGGTGTGCAGGTGGTCGACATCGCCTCGGCCGGTCACATGGTGGCCGGCGACCGCAACGACGTGTTCAACGACGCGGTGATCGCTTTCGTTCGCCAGGCCGCCGATCGCTAGGTTCGCGTCTCGTGAACCTCGCCGCTCCGACCGTCAGCCCACGCACGCTCGCCGACGTCATCCCGACACCCACCGAGCGCACCCGCCGGATCGCCCTCGAGATCGCGCTCGTTGCCGGTTTCGCCGTGCTGACCGCCCTGGCCGCGCAGGTCCGCTTCAGCCTCGGCTTCACCCCGGTGCCGATCACGGGCCAGACGTTCGCCGTGCTGCTCGCCGGCACCGCACTCGGATGGCAGCGCGGCCTCGCCAGCCAGGCGTTGTACTGGGTGGCCGGCATCGTGATGCCGTTCGCCTGGTACGCCGACGATACGTCCGGCTCGAGCATCTCGGCCGGCTGGAACATCGCCACGGGCACCACCGCCGGCTACCTCGCCGGGTTCGTATTGGCGGCCGCCCTGGTCGGCTATCTCGCCGAGCGTGGTCAGGACCGCAACGTGGCCACGTCGATCCCGGCGATGCTCGCCGGTACGGCTGTCATCTACACGTGCGGTGTGCTGTGGCTGGCCTACAAGCTCAACGTGCCGGTCGCCAACGGCGACAGGAACGCGATCGAGATGGGCCTCACCCCGTTCCTCGTCGGCGACGCGATCAAGCTGACCGCGGCAGGCCTGCTGACGCCGCTCGCCTGGCGGGCCGTGCAGCGCTCGCGCGGCTGAGTCGCCAGAGTTGCCGCCCGGCCAAGTTTCATCGACCGGCGAGAATCCGGCAACCAGTGCACACCTCCGACGCGTCCACCCGCCACGGCGGAAGCGAAGCGACGACCGCAGCCTCTGCATGATGTGCGCGGCGACCAGCCGCGGCTCACCAGCACGCCGGCGGTCGGGCCTGCGGCATTCGAGGTCGACGGCGGCTCGTTCGGTGACGTCGCGGAGGTTCAACGCGACTTTCCTGCGGCCCGCCGCGTCCATCACGGTGGCCGCACCTCCCGGGCCGCCTGAGCACGACGACAGGAGTCCCACGAATGGGCATCATCGACAAGGTCAAGGACGCGTTCGGCAAGGGTGACGACGGCGTCGCGGATACTGCTGACGCCAGCACCGACCACACCGCCGGTCTGGCGGGCAAGCTGGGCGGGCTCGCCGAGCAACTTCCCGAGAACCTCGACGATCAGGTCGAGGCGCTCGCTGCCAAGCTTCCCGGCGCGGCCGGCGAGCAGGCCGCCGCCGCAGTCGACGCTGCGTTCGACAAGATCCCTGGGCAGGCCGACTGACGCCTCGGCGGAGTCAGTCGTTCATCCCGGACGGCTGCGAGGTGTGACTCCCAGGCGCCTCGCAGCGTTCGTCGGGGACCGGGTCGTGATGCGTCGACTCGGTCCCCGATGCGCGTCTGGGCTGGGACGGACGGTCGTCGTCTCGGCGCTACGGGCGTCGCATGGTTGCCACCGGTCTCGCCGCGACCGCGTCTTGGTGCGTAAGTTGCGCGTATGACCGGTTTGCCGTTGCTGCCCACGTCGCTCGTCGGTTCGTATCCACAACCCGAGTGGTTGATCGACCGGGCCAAGCTGGCCGGCCGGTTCCCGCCTCGGGTCCGCGCCCGCGAGCTGTGGCGCGTGGCGCCCGAGTTCTTGGCCGAAGCGCAAGATGACGCCACACGGCTAGCGATCCGTGATCAGGAGCTGGCCGGGCTCGACCTGATCACCGACGGCGAGATGCGGCGCGAGAGCTACTCGAACCGGTTCGCCACCGCGCTCGAGGGCGTCGACCTCGACAACCCGGGCACCGCGCTCGACCGCAGCGGCCACCCGAACCCGGTGCCCCGGGTGACTGGCCCGATCCGGCGGATGCACGCGGTGGAGGTGGGCGACGTCGAGTTCCTGCGCTCCAACACCGATCGCCCGATCAAGATCACCGTGCCCGGCCCGTTCACGATGGCCCAGCAGGCTCAGAACGACCACTACGACAACGAGGTCGACCTGGCGCTCGACTACGCCGCCGCGGTCAACGAGGAGATCAAGGATCTGTTCGCGGCCGGCGCCGATGTGGTGCAGGTCGACGAGCCCTACATGCAGGCACGCCCCGAGAAGGCCCGCGAGTATGGGCTGCTCGCCTTGGAGCGGGCACTCGACGGGGTTACCGGCACCACCGCTGTGCACATCTGCTTCGGATACGCGGCGATCATCCACGAGCGTCCCGAGGGTTACTCGTTCCTTCCGGAACTGGCCGGGTCGGCGGTGCAGCAGATTTCGATCGAGACCGCCCAGTCGAACCTCGACACGTCGGTGCTCACCGGGCTGCCGGGCAAGACGATCATCCTCGGTGTACTCGACCTGTCCACCCACGATGTCGAGACGCCCGACGTGGTGGCCGCCCGAATCCGCCGGGCCCTGCCGCACGTGCCCGCCGAACAGCTCGTCGTCGCCCCTGACTGCGGCCTGAAGTACCTCCCCCGCGAGGTCGCCTTCGGGAAGATGCAAGCGATGGCTGCCGGTGCGGCGATCGTCCGCGCCGAACTCGCCGGCTGATCACGAGCATCCCCGCCAACTGGCCGAGCGCCCAGACCACCTCACGCTTCCCGGTGGTCGAGTGCCGGGTCTGCCGGTGTATCGAGACCGGCTCGACGGCCGCTCAGTCGGTGACGCGCTCGAGCTTGATGCTGGCTGAGTTGATGCAGTAGCGGTCGCCGGTGGGCTCGGGGCCGTCGGGGAACACATGGCCGAGGTGGGCGCCGCAGTTCTTGCAACGCACCTCCACCCGCACCATCCCGTGGCTGCGGTCTTCGATGTACTCGATTCGCTCGGACTCGATCGCCGCCGAGAAGCTGGGCCACCCGCAGTGCGCGTCGAACTTGGTGTCGGACGTGAACAGCTCGGTGCCGCACACGACACACGCGTACGTGCCCGCATCGAAGACGTTCCAATACTCGCCCGTGAAGGGGCGTTCGGTGCCAGCTTCCTGAGTGACGTGGAATTGCATCGGGGTGAGCCGCAGCCGCAGCTTGTCGGTGCTTGGGGTCGAAGCATCCATACCCCCATGATGCCGCGTCACGGCCCCATCCGTGTCGGTGGGCTGTTGGCCTGGTTGCGTCGGTTGGGGGCGGGCCCGTGGTGGGCGACGGTGCCGTCGGGCCGGTACCAGGTGATGGTGCGGTGGTCGGTCTCGATGCGCCAGCCCTGGTCGTGGACCTTGTGATGGCTGCTGGGGCACAGCAGGGCGAAGTTGGCGAGATCGCTCGGGCCGTGTTCGTCCCACGGATGCATGTGGTGGGCGTCGCTCTGTTCGGCGGGTGTGGGGCAGCTGGGCTCCATGCACGTGGCGTACATGGCCAGCAGTGCGTCGCGCTGGGCTCGGCTGGCGAGGCGGCGTGAGCGGCCGAGGTCGAGCACCTCGCCGCTGCCGCCGAGCACCGCGGGGAGGACCTCGGCGTCGCACAGCATCTCGCGGATCGTGGCGATCGGGATGGGTGTGCCGTCGGCGAGTTCGGCGATCGTGCCGGGGTGACGCCCGTTGCAGATGGTCTCCCAGTCGATCAGCACGATCACCTTCGGAACACGCGCGGTGGGGGCTTTGCCGCCGGCCTTGACGGTGGCCAGGAACGCTTCGACCTTGAGTTGCTGGAACGTCTTGTCCTTCGAGCCGGCCTCGTGCTTCAGGCGGGTGAGGTGGGCGTTGTAGGCCCGGTTCCACTCGTCGTGCCGGAGTGGGTCGAGTTCGATCAAGGTCTTGTGCATGCCCGACTGGCGGTCGACCCAGGTCGACACGTTCGAGTTGCGGCGTTGCCGTTCGAGTTCTTCGACGTCGCTGTCGGGCTTGTGCTGGTCCTTGATCTGGGTGATGATCGCCTTGAGGTTCTTCTCGAAGTGCTCGGCGGTGCGGCCGTTGGCGTGGCCGAGCAGTTCGTCGACGCGATCGCTGAGGTCGCCGCGCTCTTCGTCGGTGAGGTTCTTGGTGTGGCGGCCGAGCGCGTCGAGGTGCTGGTTCGACACGCTGCCGGCAGTGAGCGCTTCTTCGAACTCGGGAAGGTCGGCGCAGACGCCTTCGCGGATCTCGGTGGCGTACGCCTCTTTGCCGGACCCGCAACCGTGGTTGAGGAACAGCCCGAACGCCGACTCGGACTGCCCCTGCTCGTTGAGTTCGCGGCCGCGCCGGGCGCAGGCGATGTCGAACCCGTCGAGGAACCCACGCACCTTCCGGGCGAGGCTCATCAGCTCACCGAGCCGCTCACGGTCGACACCGTTCGGCTCGTGATCGATGAGCACCGCGAGCGCATCGAGCAGGCTGGTGCTGCTGGTTGAGTTGTCGACGGCGGTGACGCTCATCGAGTGCTTCCGATCTGGTCGTGGGGACGTCGATCGGGGAAGCCGGCCGACAACCAAGCTAGCTGACCAAAGCGCTGAACACGAACTGATGTTCGTCAACTTTCAGTAAAATTCTGGCGATTGCTTTCCGGTTCGACGAGTTCGCTGCCCACACCTTGAACGTGACCGTGTTCATCGACCGTTTCGCACGGGATATGGTTGCGCCCAACAACGGCTTGGCGGGGCCGCGGCGGGACGATGTCTTGCCACGAGCAAGCGAGGGTTTCATGGCAGGAACGACGGGCGGTTGGCGCAGCACACCCACATCCAGGCACCCCATCGCGCGCGCCGCTGCTGCGGTGCTGGCGGTCAGCATCCTCGGCGCCTGCAACGGCAACGGCACGACCCTGCCCACCGAGCCTCCGGTCCAACCCCGCGAAACCACCACGACCACGATCCAGCCGACAACCACGACGACGCCGGCTCCGCCAACCCAACCCCCTATGACGATCGCGGTCACACCACCGCCGACCAGTGGCCCACCATCAACGCCGGCGACGACGGCCTCCCCAGCGCCGACGACGCTCCCCCTCTCCGACGAGCAAGCCGCGCTCGACGCGGTCGCCTCAGCCCACACCGCGTGGGTCGGCTGTATCGCGACCATTGCAACATGCGATGTGACCGGCTTCGGCGACTTCTTTGCCGAGCCTGCGCTGAGCGGAGTCAGAGGACAAGTGGTTGACGCGCAGGCGGCTGGCTACGTGGTGGAACACGCTGATTTGCTGACCTATGAGGTGCTCGAGGTGGACCTCGAAGCATTTGTGCCCTACGTCCTTGTATGCCAGCGGGATGGAAGCCTCCTCGTGGAGCGTCGGCCAGGAGAGCCGGACCGCGTCATCGAAGGTGGTTACAACGAGAAGATCCGCGAAGCCCAACTTGAACGCACAGCGGAGGGCTGGCGCGTTCGAGGTTATGCCACTCGCGAAGAGGTGCCGGACCAGGTAGGAGCGTTGTGCGGATGAAGCGACTGTTGCTCCTGACGGCTCTCTTCATCATGCCGCCGATTCCAGCCAAGGCGATGGAGATCGGCGATCACGTCGCCATTGTTGCGGTTCAGGCGGCGGTGGCGGGGGAGTTGCGGGATGGGTTCGTCAACTCGAATCCTTGCGAGGCGACGGCGCCGCACACCGTGTTCTCGTTCCAACCGACGCCGCGCGTCAGGTCGGGCGAGGTGACGTACACGTACGACGTGATGGCCGATGCCACGCCGGAATCGCAGTCGGCGATGTGGTTCGTCAGTGGCGGCGGGTTCGCCGACTTCTACGGAACGATCGACATCGCCACGTTCTCCTCGGTCACCATCACGCACCGCAGGTACCTCGTCGGTTGCGGCCGGCCCGACAACCCCAACGACCTCGACCCGGCGACGAGCGCTGTCGTCTGGGTGCCGGTCATCACCGAGACCTCGCTCGTTCCCGACGTGCTGGCTGAGTTGGTCGAGTTGATTCCCTCTCCGGACACGTTCTTCCCCGTCGCCGACCCCACCTACGGGTGGTTGTACGTGAAGACGCCGATGGAGGTGCGTGTCGGCAACCTCGAAGCGGTTGCCGCCAGCGTCACGGCCGCGAACGCGGTCAGTTCGGCGACCGCTACCGCCACCGCGGAACCGGTCGAGGTGGTGTTCGAGCCGGGCGAACCGGGCGGGCCGGCGACCGTGTGTTCGGTCGCCGCGGCGCAGGCCGGTTGGGATCGCAACAACCCCCACGGGTCGGGTTGCCTGTACACCTACCAGAACTCGTCGGCGATCACGCCGAGCCATCAGTTCCAGACCCGCACCCGCGTCCGCTGGCACGTCACCGGTACCGGCGGCATCGACGTCGTGCTGGAAACGATCGCCTACGACGCGGTCGGGGTGGCGGAGGTACAGGCCGTGGTGGTGGCGCCATGACGTCGACGTTGCGAAGAGGGTCGCATCGCCCAGCCGACCGTGACGAGGTCGCGGTCGCGTCGCTGAGCGCGCCCACCCGGCGGCGGCCGTCGTGGCTGGCCGGTGGTGTGCTGCTGGTCGCCCTCGCCGCGTTGCTCGGCGTGTGGCTGTTCTCGTCGGCCACGTCGACGATCTCGGTGATGGTTGCGGCCGACGACCTGCCACCCGGCCACGTCGTCACCCGCGCCGACCTGCGGGTGGTCGAGATGGGCCAGGCGGGCGGGTTGCGGGCGATCCAAGTGCACCAGCAAGACCTCGTGGTCGGTTCGGCAGCCCGGTCGCTGATTCCCGAGGGCACCGTCGTCCACACCGGCTTGTTCACCACGCCACAGGCTGCGGTACCGCCCGGGAAGGTGGTAGTCGGCGGGGCGTTCGCGGCGGGCGCGGTTCCCGTACCCAGCCTGCGTCCTGGCGACCGGGTGGTGCTGCTGTCGACAACCCCGGCCCCGCTCGGCGCCGCGACCGAGGTGACCCACACAGCGATCGAACTCGGCGCGGCCGAGGTATGGGCGGTGGAGGGCGCTGCGTCGGCAGGCTCGTCGTCGACGAAGGTCTGGGTGTCGCTGCTGGTCGACGTGGCGATCCAGGGCCAGGTCGCTCAAGCCGCCGCGTCCGACCAACTCCGCCTTGGTTTGGTGGCGCCGTGATCGTCGGACACTCGTTCCGGCGCACCCCGCGAGCGGTCGTGGGCGTTCTGGCCACGGTCGGAGGCGTGGCGGTCGGCGTTGATGTCAAGGGCGGCGGAATCGACGTCCAGGCAGCTGTGTCGGAACGACTCCGCAGCGGGCAGGTGGCGCTGTGATCGTCGCCCTCACGTCGGTCCGGGGTGCGCCCGGGGTCAGTGTCACGGCTGTGCTGCTCGCGGCGGCGTGGCCGACGTCGGCCGAGCGGGTGGTGATCGAAGCCGATCTCGACGGCGGTGTGATCGGCGCTCGCTACGGTGTCGGCGTCGAGCCAGGCGTCGGTGCGCTCGTGTCGGCGCTGCGTCACGAGGTCAGCGACGAGCTCCTCCTCGACCGGTCGGCGCGGCGGGTCGCGGACCGGGCGTGGCTGGTGCCCGGCCCCGAGTCGTCGGTCACCGCCCAGCGGGTGTGGGGCGCCGACCGGGCCGCGGCCCAGGTCGCCGACGCACTCGCTGCCGACCGCGACCGAGTGTGGCTGGTGGACGGTGGGCGCATGGCTGCCAGGTCGGCGACCTCACCGCTCGTCGCCCGCGCCGACGTCACCTTGGTGTTCACCCGCGATCAGCCGGCCGACCTGCTCCAGGTTCCCGAGCGGGTTGCCGACTTCGCCGCGCTGTGCCCGCTGGTGGGTGTGGTCGTGGTAGGTGCGCCCGACTACGGCGACGACGAGCTGCGGGCGTTCTGCGGGGTCGACCACCTGTGGCGGGTCGCCGCCGCCCCGGACGCCGTCGCGCTCACCCAACGCGGCTGGAACGATCGCCGCCTCCGCCGTGCCCCCGTGTGGCGTGACGCGGTCGCGCTCGCCGCCGACCTCGCTGACCTCGCCGACGTGGCCACTCTTCCTGCCCCGGATGTGGGCGCCGGTTGGTTGGAAGCAGAGGAGGACGGGCGTGCGTGATCCGCTGGTGCGGCGCCTCACGCTGGCCGTGCAGGATGTGCTGGCAGCCGAGTCGGAGCGGCGCGCGGCCTCGGGCGAGCCAGGCCTTCCCACCGCCGCCCAGCAGGCGCTGGCGCTCAAGACCGTGCAGACCGAACTCGCCCGATTCGATCAGGAGCGGCTGCGCGACGGCCGCCCGCGCCTCACCCGCGCCGACGAGGACCGCCTCACCACCGCGGTACTGGCCGCCGCCACCGGGCTGGGGCCGGTCGACGTGCTGCTCGGCGACGAGTCGATCGAGGAGATCAGCGCCACCCGGCACGACCTGGTGTGGACGTACCACGCCGACGGCCGGGTCGAGCAGCTCGACCAGGCACCGTGGGGCAGCGAGGCCGAGCTGGCCGACTGGGTCAGCTTCGTCGCTCGCACGAAGGGCCGCACCGAGCGCCAGTTCAACTCGCAGCACCCGTTGCTCGTGATGCGAATCGGTGAGGGGCTTCGCCTGGCGGCTACCCGCGACGTCGCCCAGCACGTGACGTTCAGCCTGCGTCGCAACCGGCTCGGCAAGGTCGCCCTCGCCGATCTGGTTGGGCTGGGGATGTTCCCGCCGGTGCTCGGCGACCTGTTCCGGGCGTTCTCGCTGGCGCACGAGATGCGTTGGGTGGTGTCGGGTGCCACCTCGGCCGGGAAGACGACGTTACTGCGGGCGATGCTCCACGAGCTGCCACCGGAGCGCCGCCTGGTCGTCATCGAGGACACCGCCGAGATCGACGCGTTCGACGAGGTGCTGCACCCGAACGTCGAGTCCTGGGAGCGGCGCGAGCCCAACAGCGAGGGGCAGGGTGAGGTGCCGATCGGCGACCTGGTTGCCCACGGCTTGCGCTACCGGCCCGACCTGCTGACCGTCGGCGAGTGCCGCGACTCGGCCACCGCGGTCCCAATGCTCAAAGCCATGACCCATGGGCAAAGCTCAACCTCGACCGTGCATGCGTACGACGCCCGGGGTGGGCTCGACAAGCTGGCGCTGTTCCTCGGCACTGGGGCCGACCAGATTCCGCTGGCCGCGGCCCATCACCAGTTGTCGCAGGCGATCGACTTCCTCGTCCACGTCGAGCGCGGCCACGACGGCCGCCGCTACGTGTCGGAGGTGGTCGAGGTTGCCGGGTTCGATGGCGAGCGCGTCACCACCAACACGATCTACGAGGCCGACTCGGCCGGCACCCCTGGACACACCCTCAACCGGCTCACCGACGCCCACGCCGCGCGGCTGGCGCGGGCCGGGTTCGATGCGGCCACCCTCGGGAGCGTGTGGCGGTGAGTCTCTACGGCGCGCTGGTCGGTGTGATCGCCGCCGCTGGAATCCTCGTCGCTGCCCGCGGTTGGGTGGGCGTGCCCGACCGGCCCACCACGCCGATTCCCGACATCGATCCGGCGACGGTCGCCAAGCGGGTCGGTCCGGCGCTGCTCGCCGGGCTGGTCGTGTGGGGCGTGTCGGGGTGGCCGGCGGCCGGGTTGGCGATCGCCGCGATCACGCTGATGGTGCCGCTGTTCTTCGATGCTGCGCGGCGTCGGCGCGAACTGGTCGAGCGTGCCGATGCGCTCGCCGCGTGGGCCGACATGTTGCGCGACACCATCGTCGCCCACGCCGGGCTCCAGCAGGCGATCGTCTCCACGGCCGAGGTCGCACCCTCCGCGATCCGGGCCCAGGTGCGCACGCTGGCCGTGCGGTCGGGTCGCATGTCGCTGTCGGACGCCTTACGGCGCTTCGCCGGCGAGATGGCCGACCCGGTCGCCGACAAGATCGTCGCCGCGATCGTCATCGCCGACGCCCACCAGGCGCAGAACCTCCCGCACCTGCTCGGCGAGATCGCCGAGACCACACGCCAGCAGGCGTCGATGCGGCAACGGGTCGAGACGAGCCGGGCGAAGACGTACGCGTCGTCACGGGCGATGGTGATCATCACCGGGGCGATGGTGGTGGTGCTGGCCGCCGGCTCGCCGGCGTTCATGGCGCCCTACGACACCGGCTGGGGGCAACTCGTGCTCGCGCTCGCGGGCGCGCTGTTCGCCGGCGCGGTGTGGGGTCTGATCCAGCTCAGCCGCCCGGTGCCCGAGCCGCGTGTGCTCGCCGGGGTGGAAGGCCGGGGCCGATGAACCTGCTCGTCGCCGCGCTCGCCGGCGGGCTGCTCGGCGCCGGCCTCCTGCTCGCCGCCCGCGGCGTGCTGGTGCAGCCCGCCCCGCTCGGTGAGCTGCTCGCCGACCTCCACCGCCCGCGCACGCCGACCGCTCCGCGGCCCATCGCGTGGTGGCGCCGCGGATGGGCGGCGGTCGGTGGGGTCGGGCTGGCCGGCCGCGACGCCGACCTGGCGGTGTGCGAGCGCAGCCGCAGCAAGTTCGTCGCCGACCGCGCGACCTGGGCCGCGCTCGGGGCCGCGGCCGGGGCGGCGGTACTGATACTGCGGCCGCTGGGCGTGTTCGCGTTCGTGCCCGCCCCGATCGCGCTCGCGGCCGTACCGGCGGGCGCGGTGGTCGGCTGGTTCTACGCGCTGGCCGACCTGCGCAGCGACGCCGCCAAATACCGCCGCGAGTTCGTCCACTCGCTGGCCGCCTACCTGGAACTGACGTCGATCCTGATGGCCGGCGGTGCCGGTGTCGAGACAGCATTGCACGAAGCCGCGGCGATTGGTTCGTCGCCCGGCTTCCGGCATCTCCGTGCCGCGCTGTCGGCGGCGTCGGCACGTCGCGAGCCGCCGTGGACGGCGTTCGGCGAGCTCGGCCGCCGGATCGGCGTGCGCGAACTGGAGCAGCTCGAAGCGGCGATGGCGCTGGCCGGTTCGGGCGCCCGGGTCAAGGAGTCGCTGCGTGTGCGCGCCGAAGGGTTGCGCGAGCGCGATCTGGCGGCCCAGGAGGCGGCCGCGCACTCGCGCTCGGAAACGATGGTTCTGCCGGTGGCGATGATGTTCGCCGGCTTTGTGCTCTTGCTCGGCTACCCGGCGATCGCGGGGCTCTCGTGATCGCCATCCACCGTGCAGGTCAGCGGGATGCGACCCCACCCCACATCATCACTGAAGGAGAGGTGTGCCATGTCCCATGTCCAGATCACCGTGCTGGAGCTGTGGCTCCGGGCCGGCGACGCGCTCGGCACCGCGCAGCGGCGGCTGCGTTCGGACCGCGATCGTGGCGAGGTCACCGCCACCACAGCCTTGATCGTGATCCTGGTGATCGCGGCGATTGCCGCGGCCACAGTGATCGCCACCAAGATGACCGACAACGCCGACAACGTCCCGTCGCCCTGACCCTCGCTCGTCGCCACAACGGCCGCGACCGCGGCGAGGTGATGGTGACCGTGATCGTCGTGCCGGTCGTGGTGGTGGCGATGATGTTCCTGGTGCAGGCCGGGCTGGCGTACCACGCCCGTCAGGTGGTGGCCGGGGCCGCGCAGGACGGTGCCGCCACCGGCGCCCGCCACGGCGCGTCGGAAGCGGCCGGCAAGGCCACCGCCGAGGCACTGGTGACGGCCGCCGCGTCCCAACTGCTGGTGAACCCGTCGGTGACGTCGTCGGGGACGGGCGAGACGGTGACCATCACGGTCACCGGCACGGTCGTCAAGGTGCTGCCCCTGTTCCCGACGTTCACGGTGACGGCCACGTCGTCGGCCAGCGTCGAGCAGTTCCGCCCCCAAGAGGCCGCCCCATGACCCGACGCCATTCCGTGCGGCGGCAACGACTGGGCGCCGGCGCCGCTCAGGTGGTTGAGCTTGTCGAAACCACCGGGACCAAACGGCGCCCTGGACCGGATTGCCCCCGCGGCCCGTTGCGAGACCGGGGTTCGGCGGGGGTAGAGGCGGCGTTGGCAGTCACCGCACTGCTGGCGGTGACCTGGTTCACGGTCGGAGCATTGCGCGTCACGAACAGCGGCGGCGATGTCGTCTCGGCCGCCCGCGCCGGTGCCCGCGCGGCGGCGACCGCCCGGTCGGGTTCTGAACACAGCGCGGCCCACGCCGTCGCCGCGGCCGCGCTTGCCGACCGCGGCGTCGCCTGCGCCGGTGGACCGGCGGTCACCGTCACCCCCGGCGTGACGTCCGCCGGTGGTACCGAGCCGGTGCGCACCATGACGGTGTCGGTCACCTGCGCGGTGCAGCTCGACGACGTCGCGCTCGCGTTCCGCAGCCCGAGCCGCATCGTGAGTGCCTCGGCCACCGAGCTGGTCGACCCCCTCCGCGGAGGCCAAGGATGAACCCCGACGACACCCCCGGTCGCCGACCGAATGGTGCCCCCGGTGGTCGAGTGCCGCCGCCAGGCGGTGTATCGAGACCACTCGCCCGCGACCGCGGCAGCGTGATGCCGATGACGACCGCGTTCGTCGCCGTGGTGATGATCGGCATCTTCGCCCTCGTCTCGGCGTCGCAAGCGTGGGGTCAGCGACGTCACATCCAGGGCGTGGCCGATGCCGCCGCGCGCGCTGCGGCGCAGATGGACATCGCCGACGCGCGCCGGTCGCTGTCGATCGACCCGGCGGCTGCCACGGCCCGGGCCAACGCGGTCGCGGCCGGTACCGGCGTGACGGTCACCGGTGTCGACGTCAGCGGTTTCCAGGTGACGGTCAGCGTCACCGGCTCGGTCGACTATGCGTTCCCGGCACCCGGCCTGCCGGGGTCGATGTCGGCGAGTGGGTCAGCGATCGCTCAGGCCGGCATCGTGACGGCAGGAGGTTGACGGTGCGACGGCTCCTTCAGGGATTGACCGCGGCGCTCGGTGTGCTGGTGGTGGCGGTGGCCGTACCGATGCTGCTCGTCAAGGTGGCCGGCTGGCCGCTTCCCACCAAGCTGCCGGACTGGTCGAACGTCTACTGGTCGGCGCGCCAGAACCATGTGCCGGCCGAGTTCGTCATCAAGACCTTGGCGGTGGTCGCCTGGCTGGCGTGGGCGCAGCTCATGTGGGCGCTGCTGTGGGAGTTGGTGGTCAACGTGCCGCGCACGCTGCGCGGCCAGCGCACGGTGTCGGCGCCGTGGTCGCTCGGGTTGGCGTCGCGTGCCGCTCGGGCCATGGTCGCCCCGCTGATGCTGTTGACCACGTTCATGTCGTCGGCGCCGGCGGTCGCCGCCCCGGCCCTCGCCGACCTGTCGTCGTCGGCGTGGTTCGGGAGCGGAGGAGCCCGTGCAATGGCCGCCGCGGTCGTCGACCTGCACACGCCGGCGGTGGCCGACGCCCCGACCTGGGTGGTCGAGGCAGGTGACACGTTGTGGGACGTGGCCGAGCGCTGCCTCGGCGACGGGTCGCGGGTCGACGAGGTACTGGCCTGCAACCCGGGCCTGGCCGCCACGAGCCGGCTGCGCGTCGGCGAGTCGTTGACGTTGCCGAGCGAGGCGACGGTTCCCGCCAACCGCACCCCGAGCGTCGAGCCGGTGGTGAACGAGCGGGTCCACGTGGTCGAGCAGGGCGACACGTTGTGGGACATCGCCGAGGCCGAACTCGACGATCCGCTGCGCTGGCCCGAAGTGTTCGACGCCAACGAAGGCCGTACGTTCGACGACGGCCGCACGTTCCACGACCCCCACCTGATCCAACCCGGCTGGAGCCTCACCATCCCCACCGAAACCCCGACGGTTGATCCGGTCGACACGACCCCGGACGAAGCTCCGGTGGTTGAGCCTGTCGAAGCCACCCAGGACAGCCCGGTGGTTGAGCCTGTCGAAGCTACCTCGCCCGACGTGGACCTCGACCCGGTGGATGAGCCTGTCGAAACCGCCCCTGACCTCGACCCGGTGGATGAGCCCGTCGAAACCACCCCTCCTGAAACCGCCCCAGCCCCGCCGCCCCCGACCGAAGTACCGGCTTCCGAACTCGACCTGCGTCCGGTCAACCGGTGGTCCGAGGCCGTCGCCCCGGTCGGCACCGGCCTCGAACCCCCCACCACGACACCGCCCCCGACCGCGCCGGCAACGCCGGTGGAGGAGTCAGCGGGCGCAGACCTGATCACGATGGAGCGGGCGGCGATGATGTCGGCCGGGGTGCTGCTGCTGCTCGGGGTGCGCCGTCACCAGCGCCTGCGCGCGGCCGCCCCTGGTGCCCGTGCCCCGAAGAGCCTGCCCTCGACGGCGGCGACCGAGCGGACGCTGCGATCGATCGGTACGGGTGAGCGCTTTGCCCGGGTCGACCTTGCCGTGCGTGCCAGCGCGATGCAGCTGATCCGGTATGGGCGCCGCCCGCTGGCGGTGCTGATCGCGCCCGACGGCACGATCGAGCTGATCGCCAGCGGCCCGGCTGACATGGCGGCGCCGTGGGAAGGGGCCGGGGCGCGGTGGACGCTGCCGGCGACCGTACCGATCGAACTGCTCGCCCCCGAGGCGCGTCGGGTCGCGGCCCCCACCCCGACGCTCGTACAGCTCGGTTGCGACGGCTCCACCGAGGTGTACGTCGACCTCGAGGCGTTCGGGGCGATCGAAGTCGCCGCGCCACCGGCCCAAGCCAACGCCGTGGTCACCGCGATCGCGACCACCCTGGCTACGTCGGTGCTCGCCGAGGTGACGACGCTGGTCGGTGTCGACGTGCCCGTGGCTGCGTTCTGCGGGCATCGTCACCACGTTCCGGCTGTCGACGTCCCCGATGGCATGGCCTCCGCGGCCGACGCGGTCGGCTCGACCGTCGCCGCCGGAACGGCCACGTTCGAACTGCGCGCTCGGGCCACCGGTGGCGAGACGTGGGAGCCGGCGGTGGTGCTGGTGGGCAGTGCCGCCGGGGAAGCCGAGTTGCCGTTCGTGCCCGCTGGCGTGGTGGTGGTGTCGGCCGCTCCGATCATCGGCCCGTCGAGCGTGCTCACTCCCGACGGTGACGCGTGGGTGCTGCGCCCGGCCGGCATTCGCCTCACTCCGATCGGCCTCGCCCCGGACGAACTGGGTGCGGTCGCCGACCTGCTCGACGTGCCCGAGCCGGCCCCGCTCGACCCGCTGGACGAACTCGCCACGCCGACGTTGGTCGACACCACTCCGTCCCATGAGTTGCTGGTGCGCTTGATCGGCCCGGTGCGGGTCGAGACCGCCGTCGGCCAGGCCGTCGAGTTCGAGCGGTCGAAGACCCGCGAGCTGGTGGCTTGGTTGGCGACCCACCGCGAGCGCTCGACGCGGACGATGGCACGCACCGCGTTGTGGGAGCTCGACGTACGTGATGCGACGTTCGCCAACGTCGTGTCCGAGGCGCGTAGGGCGCTGGCGCGGGCTGTGGCCCCGCCCGACGGCGAGGAATGGGTCGGCCGCACGATGACCGAGGATCTGCCGCTCCACCACCTCGTGCGCACCGACGCCGACGTGCTGACCGACGCGCTCGCGGCCGCCCGTCTGGCCCCGCCCGCCGAGGCGATCGCAGCGCTGCGCCCGGCGGTCGAGCTATTGGCGGGCATGCCGTTCGAGGGCACCACCTACCTGTGGCCCGACCCGGAAGGGATCACGTCGGGCCTGGTGCTGCTGGCCACATCGGCCGCGGCCGAACTGGCCGCGCAGTGTCTCGCGGCCGGCGACACCGAAGGCGTGTTCGCGGCGACCGATCGCGGGCTACGCGTCCTACCGGGCCACGAGGAACTGATCGGCCTGCGGATGCGCGCCCACGCCCGCGCCGGCGACCACGCCGGGGTACGCCACGAGTGGGAGAGCTACGCGCGCACGCTCGTCGCCGACCCCTGGAGCGACGGCGAACCCAGCCCCAAACTCGTGCAACTCCGCGCCGACCTGCTCGGCAACGCCCCCGTCGCATCCGAACCCGACCCCTAACCACGCCTCCGATCCCAAACGCGTGTCAGGGGTGCCGGCCGGGCTGGATGAGCCCACCTTCGTAGGCGAGGACCACGAGTTGGGCGCGGTCGCGCACCCCGAGTTTCATCATGGCCCGGTTGACGTGGGTCTTGACGGTGAGCGGCGAGAGGTAGAGGCGTTCGGCGATGTCGTCGTTGCTGAGCCCAGTGGCAACGAGCGTCGTGAGCTCGCGCTCGCGTGCGGTGAGGCTGTTGAACCGTTCGGATTCGGCCGTCGGGAGGGGCCGCTCGTGGTGGCGGAGCTGGGCCAGCAGACCGCTCGTCGCTCGCGGCGAGAGCAGTGCCTCACCGGAGGCGACGACGCGGATCGCGTCGAGGAGTTCAGCGGGGTCGACGCCCTTGCCGAGGAACCCGCTGGCTCCGGCCTGGACGGCGCGGATCACGAGGTCGTCGATCTCGAAGGTGGTGAGGATGACGACACGAACGCCGGCCATGTCGTCGTCGGTCGTGATCGCTCGTGTTGCTTCGATGCCGTCCATATCGGGCATGCGGATGTCCATCAGCACGATGTCGGCCCGGCTCGACCGGGCTTGCGTCACGGCTTCGGCGCCGGTTGCTGCTTCGGCGACGACGGTGAGATCGGGAGCGGAGTCGATGAGGGCTTTGAAGCCCGCACGGATGAGTGCTTGGTCGTCGGCGAGCAGTACACGGATCGTCATGGTTCGGGCTGTTCGGTGCGGAGGGTGGCATGGACGCGGAACTGGCCGTCGGCGGTTGGCCCGATCTCGATCGTGCCGCCGGCGGCGGCAGCCCTCTCGCGCATGCCGACGGTGCCGTGTCCTCGTCGCGTTCCGACAGGTCGGTCGGTGTCGATGTCGTTGAGGATCTCGATGCGCAGCGCATCGCGTTCGTAGGTGAGTCGCAGGGTGGCTCGTTGAGGGCGGCCGTAGCGATGGGCGTTGGTCAGGGACTCCTGGATGATCCGGTAGGCGGCGAGGCCGATCGCCGGCGCCACCGGCCGAGGCGCGCCAGCCGTGTGCCATTCGATCTCGAGGCCGACCTTGGCGAAGTCGGCGATGAGGCGTTGCAGGTCGTCGAGGGTGGGGAGAGGGTCTGTCGTCGAGGTCGCTTCGTCGGGTTGGCGGATCACGCTGAGGATGCCGCTCAGCTCGTCGAGCACGCTTGCGGCGCCGCTACGGACGTGCGTGAGAGCTTCTTGTGCACCGGTCGGGTTGTCCCGTAGGAGGTGTGCGGCGACCCCTGCTTGGACGTTGATCACTGCGATGTGGTGCGCCACCACGTCGTGCAGCTCGCGAGCGATACGCATGCGCTCCTCGATCACTCGCCGCCTGGCCTCCTCCTCGAGCGCATGCTCTGCGCGTTCGGCGCGCTCTTCAAGCGCTGTCGCTCGTTCCTGGCGTGCCAGGTTGTATGCCCGCCTGCTGCGCACGGCGTCGCCTGCCGCTGTAGCGACACTGGCCCAGGCGACCAACTCAAGGTTCTCGCCGTCGTACCACGGGCCCGGCGATGTGATCGCCGCCGTCACGTACAGCGCAGCGGCCGTCGCCGCGCCGGCCGTCCAGGCGGTTCTGCGGTCCGACGTCGACGCCACGGTGTACAGAGCGATGATCGCGGCGACCCGGAGCACACCTTGGTCATCGTCAGGGATCAACGACCACACGGCGGCGATCACAGCGACCACCAACACCGTCAGCGGGGCACGCCGGCGCAGCAGGATCAGCGCCGCCGCAATGGCGCACACTGCGACGTCGACCGCATCGAGGCTGGCGCCGACGTCGCCGGCGTCGACCGCCTCGAAGATCAGGCCTCCGGCGCAGACGGTGGCGGCGATCGCCAGATCGGCGACGACAGGGCGCAGTGCTGGCCACGAGCGATCGATGCCCGAGAGGCTAGACACGGCAGACACCTGTACGAGCACGAGATCGCAGGTCGGCGATGCTCACGCGTCCCGCCGCTTGAGGGCGATCGTGCCTGCGGCGAACAGAACCCCGATCCAGCCGATCAGCACGAGCAGAGCAGTGCCCGGTGACATATCGCCCGGATACCTGGCGACCGCCATCATCGTCTGTCCCGCTTCGCCTGGCAGGTACTCGGAGGCACGGCCCCACACCCCGCCCAGGGTCTCGAACAGCACCGGCACGACGAACAAGATCGCGACCAGGATCCCGATCGCTGTCGCGGTGTGCCGCATCAACGCGCCGAAGCCAACACCCATCACCGCGATCACGGTCGGGAACAACGCCGCCGCAAGCACCGCTCGGAGCACACCCGGGTCGGACAGCGACGCCGACGGCCCGCCACCGCGATAGACGGCCTGTCCGACGAAGAACGCCACCAACAGCGACGCCACCATCGTGGCGAACGCAGCAGCAGCGACGACGATCCCCTTGGCCCACAACACCGGCAACCGTCGGGGCACTGCGGTGAGCGTCGTGCGGATCTGACCCGTCGAATACTCCGACGTGATGACCAGCGCGCCCATGACGCCGAGCACGAGCTGGGCGAGCGTCGACCCGAACAAGCTGTTGCCTGCCGGGTCGTAGATCCCCTCGCCCTCGGCAGCGATGGGGGCGCCGTTGCTGAGCATCGAGACCAACACACCGGTGGCGATGACAGCGGCGGCGGTGAGACCCAGCGTGACGATCGTCGAGCGGACCGATCGCAGCTTGATCCACTCCGATCGGATGACCCGAGGAAGGGTGACGGTGTGAGCCGACACGTCGTCGGCCGACGGCGATCCAGCCAGTGAAGCCGATCTTGTGGTGGCGGTGGTGCTCATCGCGCGTTCTCCAGTTCGTGCGTGTTGTTGGTGGAGTCGGTGGCGCCGTGGTAGTCGACGGCGTCCTTGGTGAGGTCGATGAAGATGTCCTCCAACGAGGCTCGTGCGGGTGTCAGCTCCTGGAGCTGCAAGCTCGCCGACCACGCTCGAGCACCGATCTCGTCCGCATCCACCCCCACGACGTCGAACAGATCGTGGCCGCGGAGCACGATGTCGGTCGCGTCGCCGGCGAGCAGATCGCGAAGCTGGCTGGCGTGCGGCGACCGGACACGGACGCTGGAAGGCTCGGTCATCGCCGTGAGCTCCGCGCCCGACATGTCGGCGATCAAACGTCCCCGCCCGACGATGATGAAGTGCTCGGCCGTGAGCGCCATCTCGCTCATCAGGTGCGACGACACGAGGACCGTGCGTCCCTCGGCTGCCAGCGACTTGAGCAGGTTGCGGATCCACAGGAT
Source organism: Ilumatobacter sp. (assembly GCA_035556435.1). Taxonomy (GTDB): domain Bacteria; phylum Actinomycetota; class Acidimicrobiia; order Acidimicrobiales; family Ilumatobacteraceae; genus Ilumatobacter. The sequence continues at coordinate 88,885 of DATMEY010000029.1, forward strand.
TCCCTCCGGATCGAGGCCGTTCACCGGCTCGTCCAGCATCACCGTGTGCGGATCACCGAGCAGAGCCGACGCGATGCCGAGGCGTTGTCCCATCCCGAGTGAGAAGCCTCCGCTGCGGCGATCGGCCACCTCGCTCAAGCCCACCAGGTCGAGCACCTCGGAGACGCGGCGCTTCGAGATGCCGGTGGTCGCGGCAAGCGCCGACAGGTGATGGCGGGCCGGGTGGATGCCCTTCGCGTCGAGCAGCGCCCCGATCTCGCGCAACGGCGCTCGATGCTCCTCGAACGGTCTGCCATTCACCAGCGCCCGCCCCTCGGTAGGCCGGTCGAGGCCGAGGATCATGCGCATCGTCGTCGACTTCCCGGCCCCGTTGGGGCCGAGGAAGCCCGTGACCACACCGGGTCTGACGGTGAAGCTCAAGTCATCGACGGCGACGTGCGAGCCGTAGTGTTTCGTGAGGTTGGTGACTTCGATCATCGAATCGGTGCTCCTTGCAGGGGGTAGCTGTGCACACCCCATCATCCGCAACACCACCGCGCCTGTCGTCGTCTCTGCGCAGGCAATCGCGGCTACTGCGTCCGTAGTAGCCGCGAGCTCGACCCCTCCAGCGGCAACTCTCCGAGGTACAGGAAACTGGACCCGACCCGCAACTACCGACCCACCGGCAAACCCCGCAACCCACCCCGAAAACCCAACAACCCGAACCCCTGAGGGTTCGGGCCTTGCAGATGTCTCGCGACATCACAATGGTCGAGATGTTAGGACGTTACCTGAACCGGGTACCGGAGACCGCCGCGTTCGAGCGGTTGCTCACCTTGCCGAGAGTGAAGCGTGAGCCTGCACCACCTGCCCTGAATCGGAAACGGTACCTGTCCGCTGATGCGGTGGCTGAACTTGTTGCCATGTACCAGGCAGGTGCGACCGTCTACGAACTCGCCGAGCAGTTCGGCATCCACCGGGACCGGGTGTCGAAGCTGGTCAAGTCAGCGGGTGTGCAGGTTCGGGACCACGAACGGGTCGTCGTCGATCTCGATCTCGCGGCGGTGCTGCATGCCCAGGGACTGAGCTTGACGGACGTCGCCAAGCGACTCGCTGTCGGTCGGACGGCGCTCATCCGGGCACGACGTGAGGCACGTGACCGCCAGTCCTGATTGTCTCACACTGAGCTTGTTTCGTCGAGGGCTGCGCACGTCGTTCGGACGTTCACGCGAGCGGCACCGATGAAGCCGCCTCCAGGGCGGTGACCCGTCGACTCAGCTCGGCGACGGCGAGCTGCAGCGAGGTCAACGTTGCTTCGATGCGCTCGGTGATGCTGGCGGCATCGACGGACGCCGACGCGTTTGGTCGTGACGGCGTGCCCGCCTCCCGGCACACGAAGCCCAGACGCTTGAGTACGCGCTGTGCCTCCAGGGTCGTGAACGTCTGCCGGTCCCGTCCTGTCACTGTCGCGAACACCTGCTTCGGCGGGTAGACGGTGTCGAGCAGTTCGACCACGTACTTCTGGTAGGGCTCCGGCACGATGCCCTTCATCGCCCGCTCAACCTGCTCATACGTCAGCGAGATGCGCTCGCCACCAACCGTGAAGTCCATCGCCTGCCTTCTATCCCATAGGAACTACCTGTAACTACCAGGCAGGAACGTACAGTAACTACTAGCAGGAGTCAACCTGCTGTACGATGACGCCGTTGTGGTACGTCGCCGGACCTTGTGACACCCCCTGTTCATGATGGTCGTACACCACGATCGGCGAGCCCCCGTGCGGGGCAGCCCACGGCGGCACCGGCGGTCGACCTCGTGCTCGATGGTCCGCCCTTTGTGCCGTCCCGGTCTGCCAGGATTAGAAAGGGACACCGACCATGAAGGTAAGCACCGACGAACCCGCCGCAGCAGCTGCCTCGATCTCGTTCGGCGACTACGTCGAGCCGTACCACGTCAACGGCACCAGCCTCAAGCGGCACACCGACATCAAGACGGGTGATGCTCGCAGCATCCCGATCGAGGACAACACGGTCGACTTGGTGGTGACGTCGCCTCCGTACTGGCAGAAACGGGACTACGGCGTCAAGAACCAGATCGGTCAAGAGGCGACACCCCAGGGCTACGTCAAGGCGATGATGGAGTGTCTGGACGAATGGGCACGCGTGCTGCGACCCACGGGCTCGGTGTTCCTGAACGTCGGCGACAGCTACCACAAGAAGTCGCTGGTCGGCATCCCCGGGCGGCTCGAGGCGGCAGCGATCGACGCCGGCTGGATCGTGCGCAACCGCATCATCTGGGCGAAGACCGGCGGCATGCCCGAGGCGGTCAAAAATCGACTGGTCGCCCGCCACGAGTACGTCATCCACCTCGTCAGGCAGGACGACTACTACTACGACCTGTGGGAGTACTCCCGGCTGTACGGCAACGGCACCAACCCGGGTGATGTCTGGCAGTTCAACCCGGAGCGCAACATGGGCGATCACCTCGCACCATTCCCCACTGAGATCGCTCGGCGAGCGATCGTGCTGGCGTGCCCGGAAACGATCTGCCAGGTCTGCGGGTCGCCCCGGCGCCGCGAGGTCGAGCGGACAACCGAGTTGAACATGGACCGGGTACAGGCGCGAAGAGCGGTGCAACTCGCCGAAGAGGCAGGACTGACCGACGCACATCTTCGGGCGATCCAGGCGACCGGCGTATCGGACGCGGGCAAGGCGCTTCGCACCCAGACCGGCACTGGTCGGAACAGTGCCGAGGTCAAGCGGCTGGCAGCCGAGGCGAAGGACGCGTTAGGCGGCTACTTCCGCGAGTTCACATTCGCGCTGCGCAAGACGGTCGGTTGGTCCGACTGCGGGCACGGCAAGTGGGAACCCGGTGTGGTGCTCGACCCGTTCATGGGCACCGGCACGACGCTCGACGTCGCCGCCGACATGAACCGCTCGGCGATCGGCGTCGACCTCAAGCCCATGCACGACGCAGCCGACTGACATCAGCTGGCTGCTGTCATGCCGGCGGCATCAAGCGTGCACCCCCTGACTAGCGTGTGCGCTTGTGACAGACACAGCGGCGGGCACCGAGACCATCTATGTCATCCCGGCTGAGCGGGTGAAACAGTCGGTCGGCAAGTTGCTGTCGCGGGACACTCACCCGTTCTTTATTGCCTACCTCTGGCTGTGGCGGCGCTCGGTCATCCAAGGGATCACGAGCGGCATCGACCCCGAGTGGGCTGAGCTCGGTCCCTACATGGAGGTGCCCGGCGGACCACTGCCGGGCAAGCCGTACCTGCGCCCGTTCTGGAAGGGCGCTCGCAACAGCCAACAAGAGTGGCTCAACCCAAACCTGGCGGGCAGCTTTGCGCCGAGTTCGTTCCGGGGCGACCACATCCAGCCGGTGGTGACTACCGACGCCAGCGGTGGCTATGTCCTCCAGCCCAACCACTGGGACCGGGCGCTCGAGCACTTCCTCTACGGTCAGCAACTGCCGGCGCTCGCGCTCGGTGCCTACCTCCTGCGCAACCGGGGCTTCATCGCCGAGTCGCCACCGACCAACCTCGACATCATCGCCGCCTTCCGACAGGAGTTCCGCTACGGCGATGCGGCGCAGCTGCAGTTCGACACGCTCTATGAAACCGAGTGGAAGCCCGCGGGGGCGACCTACTGGTTCGAGCCGCTGGAGGGCGACGCGTGACCGACTTCCGCCTGACCCCGCAGCGGGTCCGTGAGCTGACCGGCACCGACCTGGGCTACACGCCTGCCGTGCCGCCGACGACGACGCCACCGAACCCCTGGGCTGCGCTCGACCCCATCCCTGACGATGACCCGATCCTCAAGCAGACGGTCGACCTGCTGGAGCGCTTCGGCGGGGTGATCTTCACGGGACCGCCTGGCACCAGCAAGAGCTGGTATGCCGCCCGTATCGCCGTCTATCTCACGGACGGCGGCGACCGGAACCGCATGCGGGTGCTTCAGTTCCACCCGTCGTATCAGTACGAGGACTTTGTCGAGGGGTTCGTGCCGACTGCCGAGGGCTTTGAACAGCGCGACAAACATCTGCTGCTCATCGCCGAGCGTGCCCGCACCCATCCGGCGGAGAAGCATGTCATCCTCATCGACGAACTCAGCCGCGGCGAGCCGGGGCGCATCTTCGGCGAGGCGCTGACCTACGTCGAGAAGTCGAAGCGCGACTTCCCCTTCCTGCTGTCGTCAGGGCAAGAGGTATCGCTACCGAAGAACCTGATCTTCCTCGCCACCATGAACCCGCTCGATCGCGGCGTCGACGAAGTGGACGCAGCCTTCGAGCGGCGCTTCGCCAAGATCGCCCTCGACCCGAACGACGGCATCCTGGCGACGTTCCTGTCGGGCAGCGGCATGGACCCCCAACTTGCCGAGCGCGTCATCGAGTTCTTCCGCGAGGTCAATCGGCGGGCGCTAGTCGACAACCCGCTGGCAGCACTCGGGCACACGTTCTTCATCGGCGTCACGGACGAGATCGACCTGCAGGCGCTCTGGGACCACCAGTTGCGATTCCTGTTCGACAAGGCGTTCCGACTCGATCCCGATGGGCTGGAAGAAGTGCGGCGGCATTGGGATCGGGTGCTGCAACCGCCACCGGCGGCACCGCCGACGCCGCCGGCACCACTGCCCGCACCGGCGCCTGCACCGGCCGCCGAGACGTAGCGGCTTTCGCCAAGGTCACGCGTGTCCACCGTCATTCAGCTTCGCGAGTTCGACACCGTTCCGGTGCCGAGCGACTTGCTGATGACGGGTGGGCAGCTCGATGTCAACCCGGCGATCGTCAAGCAGGACCTGTTCGCCGTGCGCTTCGGGGCGTCGGAGCTGCAGATCCAGGCACGGGGGTTTGTTGGGCTCATCCCGATCAACGACCGGCTGACGCTGGAGGTAGCGCCACGCTTCCCGGCGAGCAACCTGACGCGGCTGGTCGAGGTATCCGGCGTGCCGCCCAAAGCGCTCGCCGACGTCATGCGGACCTACCGCCGAGCCCGCACGATGTTCCCCTCGCTCATCGGGCTGTACGCCGAAGCCCTCCTCCAGTCGGTCACTGAGGTCACGACCAGCGGACTGCTGCGGGAGTACGAGTGGCGCGAGGAAGTGTCGAGCAACCCACGCGGTCGCATCCTCGTCGGCAAGAGCATCCAGGCGACGATCGCCCGTGGCGTCCACAACAAGCTGGCGTTCGGCTGGTACCAACGCACGACCGACATCGCCGCCAACCGCTGCCTGTTGTACGCCGCACACCGGCTGGCGCAGTACAACAGACGAGCCGGCAAGGACGGTCGCACCGGCGAGTTCCGCCGGGTCGCCAGGCAACTGAACCGCTGCATCCAACTGCTGCCCGGCGTCACGCTCGATGCCTCGGCAAACTTCCTGCGCGATCCGTTGGTGACTGGTCGAGTGGCACTGCCATCGCTGCGGCGCTACTACCGCCCGGCGATCGACCTCGCGCTCGCCATCATCGGCGGAGAGGCAGTGGATATCGAGAGCCAGGAAGGCAACGTCCGATTGCCGTCGCTGCTGCTGGAGATGAGCCGCATCTTCGAGGCGTACCTGCGCAATGTGCTCGGGCAGGTGTGCGTCGACGAGGGTTGGGATGCCCGGGTCCTGAACGGCAATCTCGGTGCGCCCACCGGAGCTGCCAAGCCAAACCTGCTCGACGACGGCGTCGCGATCAAGGCAACGCCCGACATCGTGCTCGCCACCGGACCGGTGCGTTCGCCGACCTATCGGGGAGTCATCGAGGTCAAGTACAAGCCTGCCAAGAACCAGACGCCGGATCGTGCCGACCTCGATCAGACGCTGGCGTACGGCGTGTCGTACCGGGCGGAGTCAGTCGTCGTGGTACAGCCACGGCTGCCGCAGCAAGTCGCCGGCTGGCGGCACCTCGGCACGCTACAGGGGATGAACGTAGCGATCTACCTGTTCGATCTCGGTGCCGAGGACCTGGCGGCGCAGGAACTGCAGTTTGCCCATGCCGTGCGATCGACCATGCTTCCTGGTGTGTAGCTCCGCACGGGTGGTGCCGTAGCGGGCGTCTACCCCCGGGGCAAGCTGATGCCTGCCTGCTTGGCGGCTGCCAGCAGTTCGGCGTTGAGCGTGAGGAGCTTCTCCTCAAGCGTCTTCTTCTGGAAGTTCTCGTCGGTGATCGCCCGACCTTGCAGAGCGGCGGTCATGCCGTAGATCTCCTTCACGTCGTTCTCGATGGCTTCAAGTTTTCCGAGGATCGGCTCCAGCTTGCGATCAAGAATCGACTCGATCTCATCCCGCATGATCGTTCTGATCTGCGTTAGGTCTTCTTGTGTCAGGCTCATGGTGCGAACTCCGCTTACATATGCCCCTATTCTATATCGACTCACAATATTTGTGAAGCGAGAGGTTTTGAACTCGATGGCGCCGTGCTGTGCGCTGACTGCGCGGCTCAGACAACTGACGCGGGCAGTATGTTTCCCGTGGGCGATGAGGACGAGGGGCGATCGAGGCACGAGGATGCCGGGCGGTTCGGCAAGGCTGCCGAGCACTTGGTGGCAGCGTCGTGCATCCTGGCGAGCGACCTACGGCTGAACGTATCGACGGCGTTCGTCGATTTGACTTGGTGTTCCATCGTCGCGATGGCACGACGACGCTCGGCGTCCAGGTCAAGGCTCGTTCGACCGAGACCTCGATCGCAGACAAGCAGCAGTTCTTCGCTGAGGTCCGCCGTGCCACGTTCCGACCGCGGCGCACGCTCTGGATGCTGTTCGTGCTCATCGACAAGCCGAGTGCCACGATCCCGCAGGCGTGGTTCATCTCGTCCGCCGATTTCGACATGCTGGCGAACCGGGTGGCTGGAGGAAACAAGCGGCGCATCACGGCGTCGATCAAGCCGGCGTCGCAGGACAAATGGCGTCCGTTCCGGCTCGACTTCGCCGAACTGCCCGGGCGCATCCTCGACGTGCTCGACGACTTGGAACGGTTGCCGTGACAGGGACGATCGACCTCAGCTTCGAGAGCGAGGACAGCGATAGCGACCCCGCTACGCGGGAACTGACCCCACCCGAGTGGCAGCGGTACGAGCAGGACGTCGCCGACCTCACCGCCAAGGCATCGACCGACGACCAGCCGGCAGCCGTGACGAGAAATGTCAAGGTGCCGGGTGCATTGAGTGGCACACCGCGGCAGGTCGACGTGCTCGTTGAGGGAACGATGGGCGGCGAGCCGATCCGCATCGCCGCCGAGTGCAAGCACTACAAGCGTCCCGTCGGCATCAAGACGGTCGAGTCGTTCATCGGCATGTTGCTCGACCTCGATGTCGACAAGGGAGCGATGTACGCCCTGAACGGCTTCACCGATCCGGCTCGCAAGCGGGCGGCGGGGTGTCGGCACCCTCGCCTCAGTCTCTACGACATTGATGTCGCCCGGCTGCAGCCGCTCGACTACGACGACCTGTTCCTTGAGGAGGAGTGCCCGAGCGACGGGTGCTACGCCAAGGTGTACCGCTGGTGGCGATACGAGGCTGAGACGGGGGAGGTGCTGGAGGTCGGTCGGTGCGATAGCTGCGGCACCGACGTCATCCGCTGCTTCACCTGCGGTGAGCTGATCGCCGTCGGGTCGGACCTTGAGGAGTGTTTCGGCTGCCAATCGACCTACCAGCTCGACCGGGAGTTCGACCGGGAGTTCGACTCCCGCGACATCGACTACATCCTCTGGCGGTTCCGAGACGAGGTGTTCGACTTCACGCAGCCACAGGTCGATACCGACGGTGAGCGGACATACGTGGTCCGGTCGCCGTGGTCGTGAGCGTCGGGTCGCCTGACCTCCCGGGTTGACGCGAAGAGATCGACGTCGTACGTCGGCCGGGCGGTGATGCCGTGGGCGCGGATCGCTCCGGCGCCGGCCAGCACGAAGCCGGCGTCGTCGAGCGCGGCGAGCACCACGATCGTAACCCGCGTCTGAAGCGAGTCGTCCGACGGCACGTCGACCGCCTACCCGACAAGTTCGGGAAAGCGCGATTCCCACACAAGTCGGCACCGCTCGGGGAGAACGAGGTCTGGCCACGCCGTGCGGAGCAGGCGCTCGTTCAAGAGTGCCTCTTGGACGTCGGTCGTGCCCTCGCGCACGAGTGCCTGATACGCGGACTCGAGATCGCTCGGGTCGCCGAGGTCGTAGGCGCGTTGCGGCCCCCAGTGAACACTGAGCGGCAACTCAACGATGCCGTCGGTAGGGCCTCGTAGCGCGCGCAGCGATGACGGCGTGTCGTACGGGATCGTGTCCCTGTGCAGCACCTTGTTCATCGAACGCTTCCTTTCACCGCGACGGTCGGCCGCGTCGCCCAGTCTACGGCCGGGCGTTTCACGCTCGAGTACGCCGCAAGCACCTACCAGTTCGGCCGGGAACGGCTCGTGGACCCCCCTTCCGTCGGTACCCGCCACACTCGGCCCCCCGAATGGCTCCCAACGCCCCGAACACGACGAAATCCCCGGTCTCGGCTCGCTCTCGCAAGTACCGTGACCAGGGACCTTCTGGTCGGGGTGAGAGGATTTGAACCTCCGGCCTCCACGTCCCGAACGTGGCGCGCTAACCAAGCTGCGCTACACCCCGTAGCGGGGAGCAACTCTATCCGGCCGGTGCTGGTTCTTCCTCGGGGGCTTCGGCGGTTTCGGACTCTTCGGCAACTGGCTCGTCTGCTGGCTCGGGCGTCGGCTCCTCACCTGGCCAGACGCCGCCCCCGGCAACGGCCGTGGCGGCGCGTTGGAGGCCGAGCGCGTCGAGCGGCTTCACGAACCAACCCTCGGCGCCTGAACGGCGGGCCAGGTGCACGTCGGCTACCCGATCGAGCAGCATCAGCACCGGAATGTGGCCGACGACCCCGGCCGACTCGTCGTGGCGCAGGTCCATCGTCACCGCCATGCCGCCCATCGACCCGATCTGCAGGTCGAGTACGGCCAGGTCGGGCGGGTTCTCACGGGCGACCTTCGACACCACTCGGCCCTCGCGGCACACCGTGAACGACGTGTCGGGCCCGCCCAGCGCGGCGGTGACCTCGTCGACGATCCAGTCGGCGTCGGTGGCAAGCAGGATGTGCACGGCCGCGATGGTACCTACGTCGGCTCAGCGGCCGAACATCGCCACGGCCAGGGCGTCGAGCGTGTCGGGCCCGTGCACGTCGCCGGCCAGGCGCGGCACCTCCACCAGGGGCGGGCGCCCGTCGCCGCTCAAGGGAGCCAACGCCGCCCGCTCGGCCTGTGCCCGGGCGAGCAGTTCGGCCAGGTTGCGCCACGCTGCGCCGGCCGGGCCATCGACGCTGGTCGGCACGCTGGCATCGGCAGCGAGCCCGAACGTGGGCTGGAGGCGGTTCACCACGGTCGCCGCCACGGTGAACCCGCGGGCCGAGAGCTGATCGGCAAACCAGGCGGCCTCGGCGACCGCGTCGGGCTGCGGCGAAGCGACGAGCACGAACCGGGTGCCGTCGTCACGCAACAGCCCGGCAACCTCCTCGGCCCGCGTGCGGAAACCCTGTTCCATCCCGGCGAACGCCTGGAAGAACGCCACGGTGTCGGCCAGCACGTCGGAACCGACGACACGCCCCACTGCCTTGAGGAGTGGCTGGGTGGCGACACCGACGACCCGCAAGCCGGTTCGGGTGGGCAGCATCATCATCTTGAACAGCGGGTGCGTGAGGAAGCGGGTAAGCACGCCGGGTGCCTCGAGGAAGTCGAGCGCATGACGAGAAGGGGGAGTGTCGACCACCACCAGGTCGAACCGCGGGTCGGCATGCAACTCGTACAGCGCCTCCGACGCCATGTACTCCTGGGTGCCGCCGAGCGCACCGGCGACGTTGCCGAAGAATGGGTTGGCGACGACGCGGTCGGCCTGCTCGGGCGACTCGGCGTGGCGCCGCACCACCCGCTCGAACATCGCCGGCGTGTCGAGCATCGTCGCCCACAGCTCGCCCGGCGCACCGTCAACGGGGAGTTGCTGCGGTTCGCCGGTCAGCCCGCCTGGTAAGCCCAGCGCGTCGGCCAGCCGGCGAGCTGGGTCGATCGTCACCACCACGGCCCGGCGCCCGGCGCGGGCGGCCTCCCGGCCGAGCACCGCTGCGGTGGTGGTCTTGCCGACACCACCCGACCCGCAACACACAATTACCCGCGCCTCGGCGACGAGGGAGGCGAGCGGGTTCACGGGTCGTCCTGTCGCGCGCTGGGTCTCGATACACCGGGCAGAGCCCGGCACTCGACCACCGGAGCAGGGGTCATTGGAGGGCCTGGGTGAGGGTGGGGAGGGACGTGGGGGTGACTTCGGGAAGCTCGGGGAGGGTGACGATGGGGAGCGCGATCGCGGCGGCGAGGCGTTGCCGCTCGAACGTTTGCGCGGCCCGGCGGGCGTTGCGGTAGTCGGCTGCGGCACGCGCGGCGGCAACCAGCTCGGGCGAGCCGGTGAGGTCGTCGGTCGGGATGTCAACACCCTCGTCGACGGCGTTGACCACCACGGCCGCGAGCTGCACACCGGCGCGGTCTTCCACCAGGTCGGACGTCTCGATCAGCTCGTCGACCGGGGTGTGCTCGGGCACCGTCACCAGCACCACCCGGCAGCGCTGCGGGTCGGACAGCATGGCGGTGACGTCGGCCGCCTGGGTATGCACCGGCCCACTGCGCATCGTGGCCAACAGACCCGCCGGCGACGTCAACATGGTCACCGCGTGCCCAGCGGCCGGGCCGTCCACCACGATCAGGTCGTACTGCCCCGACCGTTCGAGTTGCTTGATCTTGCCGAGCACGACCAGGTCGTCGATGCCCGGCGCGGCCGCGCTCACCACGTCGATCGCCCCACTCGCGGCGAGCCGCTTGGCCACCCGCGCGAACCCGTGTTCGACCAGGTACTCGGCGAGCGCCTGGCCGGGTGACAGGTGGCGCATCTCGACGGCAGTGCCCTTGAGCAGCCCGGCGAGGGCAGGCTTGCCGTCGAGTTCGACCGCCAGCACGCGAAGCCCCTCGTCGGCCGCCGCACGCGCCAGAACTGCCGTTACCGTGGTCTTGCCGACCCCACCCTTGCCGGCCACGACCACGACCTTGGCCCCCGCGGTGAGCCCCGCGACCGACATGGTCACCGAACTCGAACCCACCGGATCATGACGTACCGAACTCACTTGCTGCGCAGAGTACTTGTCGGCCTGGCTGGCGCCGCCGCTGCCGTTGCGGCGCTCGCCTCCCCGGCCGCCGCCCAGGATCCCACCTCGCCGGACGAACCCGGTGTGGTCGACGTGCTTCAGGTCGACGGTCTGTTCGACGACATTGTCGTCGACGCGATCGGCGACGCGATCGACAAGGCCGTCGCCGACGACAGCCTGGCCCTGATCCTCCAGGTGAACTCGCGCGGGTCGGTCGTCGCCGACGACGAACTGGTCGCGCTGCTCGACCGCATCGCCGACGCCCCGGTGGCGATCGGCATCTGGGTCGGCCCCAGCGGCGCCCGGCTCTACGGCTCGCCCGCGCAGCTGCTCGCGGTCGCCGACGTCACCGGTATGGCCAACGGCGCCCGGGTGGGCAACGTCGGCGCCGACCTCAGCCCCAACCACCCGCTCCCCAGCGGGCTGCGGGCCCTCCGCGACGACACCGCCGGCCTCAGCCGCGCCCGCGACCTCGACGTGTTCCGCCAGCGCATCTCCGACGAGGGCATTCCCGTCATCAAGAACATGATCGAGGCGTTCGACGGCTACACCCACGTCGCCCCCGACGGCACCGAGTACACGCTCGACACCACGGCCGAAGAGGTCACCGAGTCGGGTACCGTGCAGCGCACCACCATCGCCACCACCCGCTTCGCCAAGCTGGGCCTGGTCGAGCAGTTGTTCCACACGGTCGCCAGCCCCGAGGTGGCCTACCTGCTGCTGCTCACCGGCCTGGCCTTGTTGATCTTCGAGTTCTTCACGGCCGGCGTGGGGGTGATCGGGGTGATCGGCGCGGCCAGCGTGTTCCTGGCCTGCTACGGCCTTGCCGAACTCCCCACCCGATGGTGGGCGCTGGGGCTGCTGATCGCGGCGATGGTCGCGTTCGCGGTCGACGTCCAGGTGGGCATTCCGCGGTTCTGGACCGGCGTCGGCATCCTGCTCACGGTCGTCGGCAGCTTGTGGCTGTTCGCGCCGGTGCAAGGCACGTCGCTGCGCCCTTCGTGGATCTCGCTGATCGCCGGGGTGGGCGGCATCATGCTGGCCTTCGTCACCGGCATGCCGTCGATGACCCGCACCCGGTTCTCTACCCCCACCGTCGGCCGCGAGTGGATGCTCGGGGCCGAGGGCGTGGCCGTCAGCGCGATCGACCCCGACGGGGTGGTGCGCGTCGGCGACGCCGAATGGCGGGCACGCACGAACCGCGCGACCTCAATCGCCGAGGGCGAGCAGCTACGGGTGGCCGCGATCGACGGCGTCACGCTCGAGGTCGAGCCGCTCGAAGGGGCAGCCAAGGACTACCGCGAGATGCGCCGCAAGGGCTCGTCCGACGACACCGCGGCCGTCCCGGCGGACGACCCGGTCGGCGAACCCACCGCGTAACCTGCGGCGGCATGTCTGTCGCCCTCCCCGTCCAGCGCCTCGACTCCGACCTGCCGTTGCCGGCCTACGCCCACGAGGGCGACGCCGGGCTTGACCTGGTCGCCCGCGAGGACGGAGTGGTGCCGGTCGGCGGTGGACGCCTGCTGATGCCCACCGGCATCGCCGTGGCGATTCCGCTCGGGTACTGCGGGCTGGTGCTGCCGCGGTCGGGCCTGGCGCTCAAGCACGGTGTCACCGCGGCGAACGCGCCGGGGTTGATCGACTCGGGCTACCGCGGCGAGATCAAGGTGATCCTGCTCAACACCGACCCCACCGACGAGTACGTGGTGCATCGCGGCGACCGCATCGCCCAGTTGTTGATCCAGCGCTTCGAGCCGATCGAGTGGAACGAGGTCGACTCGCTCGACGGCTACGACCGCGGTGGCGGCTTCGGCCACTCCGGCAGGTAGGCGGGCGCGCACAGGCCGTCACAGCCGACGGTTGTCAAGTGCCGGGCTCTGCCCGGTGTATCGAGACACACAACGGGTGGGGGCTACGCCGCGGGTGCGCCACTCGACGACCGGTGCTCACGGTGGTTTCGACAAGCTCAACCACCTAGTCAACACTTGCGTGACCGGTGGTGGAGTGTCTGGCTGTGCCGGGTGTATCGAGACCTGGCGTCAGGATTCGGTGATGGTGACCGACTCGATGGTGACGGGCTTGGCGGTGGGCACGCCGTTGGAGGCGCTCGGGTCGGCGGCCGCGTCGAGTGCCGGGATGGTGTCGTCGAGGCCCTGGGTGACCTGCCCGAACACCGAGTAGCTCGGCTGCAACGGGTAGTCGGCGAGCATCACGAAGAACTGGCTACCGTTCGTGTTCGGGCCAGAGTTGGCCATCGCCAGCACGCCCGTGGCGTACGGGTTGTCGCCGGTGGGCAGTTCGTCGTCGAACCGGTAGCCCGGGCCGCCGGTGCCGGTACCGGTGGGGTCGCCGCACTGGGCCATGAACCCGGAGATGATGCGGTGGCACGAGATGCCGTCGAAGTAGTGGTAGCGGGCCAGCGTGACGAAGTTGTTGACGGTGGCCGGTGCCTGGTCGGCGAGCAGGTCGACCACCAGCGTGCCCTCCGAGGTGACGATCTCGGCGGTGTACGTCTTGGTCGGGTCGATGCACATCGGCTGCGGTTCGGCGAACTCGCGCTGCTGCTCAGACGAGCCGTCTGCCGCCGGGCACTCCGCCGCCGCGGCAGGTGTCGTGCTGGCGGGTTCGGTGACGGCGACGTCGGGTTCGGTGATCGGCGCCACGGTCTGATCGGTGATCGCGTCCGTGGTGTCGTCGTCGAAGGCGTCGGTGATCGTGCCGGCGTTGTCGTCGTCGCCGTCGAAGGCGCCGCCGACCCAGGCGATCAGCACCACCGCTGCGAACGCGGCGACGATCACTGCGCCCCACTTGACGAAGTTGCGCTTCACCGTGTCCTTGCGCGCCTCCTGCTGCTCTTCCACCCGACGCAGTGCGCGGTTGGCCTTCTGACGTTCACGCTTGGCAGTACCCACGGGCGCGCAGGCTAGCGGCCGGGGTTTGCGGTCAGTCGTCGGCGACGGGTGTCTCGACCGGCGTTTCGGCGGGCGAGTCGAGGCTGTACCCGGCTTCGCCACTGGGGTCGAACTGGCCGGTCAGCTCGATCTGGTCGGGGCCGACGGCCAGCCACACGCCACCCAGGTTGGGTACGCGCGTGTCGGTGTGGCCGAGGTGGTGTACGAGCGTACGAATCACCCCGGAATGGGCGACCACCAGCGCCGACCCGCCAGCCGTGGCGGCGATGTCGTGAATCGCCGGCACGACCCGGTCGACCACTGCGTCGAACGGTTCGAAGCGGGGCGGGCGCCGGCGCGCGTCGAGGTAGCCAGGCCAACTGCGCTCGATCTCGGCGCTGGTGAGGCCTTCCCACTCGCCGACGTCTGCCTCGCGCAGGCGGGCGTCGCGGCTGATCGGGCCGAGCCCGAGCGCGTCGGCGAGGATGGTCGCGGTCTCGGCCGCCCGGGCGAGCGTGCTGGCCCACGCCCCGGTGAACGCCAGCGCACGGGCGGCCAGCACCGAGCCGACGAAGTGGGCCTGGCTGCGACCGAGGTCGGTCAGAGCCGTGTCGGCCACGCCCTGCCACCGCTGGACCGCGTTCCACTCACTCTGGCCGTGACGCAGGAGCAGGATCATCGCCGGGTCGGACACGAGGGCGCACGCTATCGGCCGGTGCTGGTCGCCTGAATTCGCCGATCCTGATCCGGTCGTTGCCGCCGGGAGCAGGCCGCGACTGGTCGGCGTGAGGGTTAGCGTTGGGTGTATGGCCGTGGTTCGTCTGTTCGCTGCCGCACGGGTAGCCGCGGGTACCGGGCGCGACGAGGTGCCTGGTGGTACCGTCAACGAGGTGCTGGACGAGGCTGTGAAGCGGTACGGGGCGACATTCGCCGACGTGCTCGCGGGATGTCGCGTGTGGGTGAACGGCAACGCCGCCGAACCAGGCGACCCGATCGGCCCGAACGACGAGCTGGCAGTGCTCCCGCCGGTGTCGGGTGGGGTGTAACGCCGTGTCGGTCGACCCCGCTGAGCTGTCGCTCGACGACCTGCGCGATCTACGCGGGCGGCTCCAGGCCGAAGACGACGTGGTGTCGTACGTGCGCCGCGTCGCCCAGGCCCGGCTCGACCTGGTCCGCGCTGAACAACACTTGCGCGAGCGGGGTGAGGGCCACGACGACCTGCCCACCGAGCTCCGCGTGGTGCTGTCGCAGCAGCTCACCGGTGGCCCGCCGCGGCCCCCGCGCCCGAACCCCGACCTCGACGACGCCCCGCTGGTCGACGAGCTCGATCAGCTGTGCGCGCAGCACGGGTTCAGCCGGCTGGTCGAGCTGAGCGTCGACGAGCTGGCCGATCTCGAGGCACAGTTGGCCCAGTTCGAACAGCAGGTGTCGGGCGACCGCCGGGCACGCTTCGAGCAGCTCGACGCGTTGAGCGCCGAGTTGGTGCGGCGCTACCGCGACGGCGAAGCCAGCGTCGACGGCCTGCTCGACTGACGATCGGGCGCCGTTCGATCGGCGTCGGTGGTGGTTTCGACTGGCTCAACCACCTTGAGGTGATGCGGGCTTGTGCTGGCATGCTTGCGGGCGGATGAAACTCTGGCGGCTCCTCCGATCGCACCTGCGGCCCTACCGCGGGCAGATTGCGGTGCTCGTCGTGCTTCAGGCACTTCAGGCGATCGCGATGCTGATGCTGCCGTCGCTGTCGGCCGACCTGATCGACCGGGGCGTGATCGGCGGCGACAAGCCGTTCATCTGGCGCACAGGCGGCGTGATGCTCGCCTACTCGGCCGCCCAGGTGGTTCTCGCGTCGGCGGCGATCTGGGTGGGTGCCCGGGTGGCGATGGGGTTCTCGCGCGACGTGCGTCGCGACCTGTTCCAGACCGTCACCGCCTACTCGGCGCGCGAGGTGGGGGCGTTCGGCGCCCCGTCGCTGATCACCCGGATCACCAACGACGTCGCCCAGGTCCAGATCCTCGTGGTGATGGGGGCGACGATGATGCTGGCCGCGCCGATCACGATGGTCGCCGGCATCATCATGGCGGTCCGCCAGGACGTGGGGTTGTCGGTGGTGTTCGTGGTAGCGATCCCGGTCGTGGTGGTCGTGCTCGGACGCCTGATCGTCCGCCTGGTCCCGGCGTTCCAGGCGATGCAGGCACGCATCGACGACGTCAACCGTGTGCTGCGCGAGCAGATCACCGGCGTCCGCGTGGTGCGCGCGTTCGTGCGCGAACCGGAGGAGACGCGACGGTTCGCCGAAGCCAACGCCGAACTGACCGACCTGGCCCTGCGGTCGGGTCGCCTGTTCGCGCGGATGTTCCCGACGGTCGGCTTCATCGTCAACGCCGCGATCATTGCCGCGGTGGCGCTTGCCGCTCCGGCGATCGAGCGCGGCGACCTGCAGGTCGGCTCGTTGATCGCCTATCAGGTGTACCTCGTGCAGATCCTGATGTCGGTCGTGATGCTGACCTTCCTGGCCTCGCTGACCCCGCGGGCGGCAGTGGCCGCCGACAGGATCGTCGACGTGCTCGACACCGAACCGAGCGTGCGCGCGGCCGACGAGCCGGTCACCACCGTGCCCGAGCCCGGCACGGTGGAGTTCCGCAACGTCGGCTTTGCCTATCCGGGCGCCGAGCGGGCCGTGCTTACCGACGTCTCGTTCCGAGTCACGCCCGGTACCACCACGGCGGTTATCGGCAGTACCGGCTCGGGGAAAACCACCGTGGTCAACCTAGTCGTTCGCCTGTTCGACGCCACCTCGGGCAGCGTGCTGGTGAACGGCGTCGACGTCCGCGCACTCGACCCGACGCTGCTGTGGGGGCACATCGGCTACGTGCCGCAGCGGGCGTTCCTGTTCGCCGGCACGGTCGCCTCGAACCTGCGCTTCGGCCGGCCCGACGCCACCGACGCCGAGTTGTGGCGGGCGCTCGAGATCGCTCAGGCCGCCGAATTCGTGCGGGCGATGCCCGACGGGCTCGACAGCGAGATCGACCAGGGTGGCACGAACGTGTCGGGCGGTCAACGCCAGCGCCTGGCGATCGCCCGGGCGCTGGTGGTGCGACCCCAGCTGTACGTGTTCGACGACTCGTTCTCGGCGCTCGACCTGTCGACCGACGCCCGCCTGCGCGCGGCGCTCGCCCCGTACACCGCCGACGCGGCGGTGATCATCGTCGCCCAACGTGTTTCGACGATCCGCTCGGCCGACCAGATCGTGGTGCTCGACGACGGCCGGATCGTGGGCGTCGGAACGCACGAGCAACTGGTGGCGACGTGCGCCGAGTACGCCGAGATCGTCGAGTCGCAACACGCCTCGGGAGCGGTGGCATGAGGCTGGCTCCACCGATCTGGCGACTCGTTCCTCGCCGCCATCACGGTGAATCCAGCCTCCGTGACGCCGTTGCGTTCAAGCGCCACGCAGGCTGGGTTCCACCACAAGCGCCGCGAACCTACGGCCACATCGCCAGCGGTCAGCTGGGCGAACGTCGTGCGGTAGCCCACAGCTCGGTGGTTCGACGATGAGCGGCACCGACGGCCCCGACCAGCAGCGGCCAGCCGAGGACGGCAACATCCACCAGAGTGCGGCGGCGATCCAGGCCCGGCGCTCCAACGTCGGGCCGGCACGCGCGGTCGGCATGCCGGTCGAACGCACCGACAACTTCTGGCCCACCGTGCGCCGGCTGGGCCGCCTGCTCGGGCGCGAGACCCGGCTGCTGTGGCTGGTGGCCGCGTTCACCGTCGTCAGCGTGACGCTGATCTCGGTGGGCCCGCGGATTCTCGGCCAGGCCACCGACATCATCGTCACCGGTGCCTCGGTAGGCGACGTCGACGGCGCGGCGGTGGCCCGCAAGCTGGTGCTGGCGGGGGTGCTGTTCGCGATCGGCACGTTGCTCCAGTGGGGCCAGGCATACATGGTGACCGGCATCGTGCAGCGCTCGATGCAGCACCTGCGCGACGAGGTCGAGGTCAAGCTGCACCGCCTGCCGCTGACGTATGTGGACGTACACGCGCGGGGCGACTTGCTGAGTCGGGTCACGAACGACATCGACAACCTCGCCCAAAGCCTCCAGCAGACGTGCTCGCAGATCCTCCAGAACGTGTGCCTGCTGGTCGCCGTGGCGGCGATGATGCTGATCGTGTCGCCGGTGCTGGCGCTGGTGGCCCTGATCGGTGTGCCACTCGTGCTGTGGACGCTGCGGGTGGTCGGCTCGCGGGCGCGACCGAAGTTCATCTCCCAGTGGCATCACACCGGGTCCGTCAACTCGCGTACCGAAGAGGTGTTCACCGGCCACGCGATCGTGAAGGTGTTCGGCCGCCAGCACGAGGCCGAGCAACAGTTCGCGGCCGACAACGAGCAACTGTTCGAGGCCAGCTTTCACGCCCAGTTCCGGTCGAACCTGGTGCAACCGCTGATGATGCTGATCGGCAACCTCCAGTTCGTCGCCGTAGCCGTGGTTGGAGGCCTGCGGATCTCATCGGGCTCGGCGACGCTCGGCGAGGTGCAGGCGATGATCCAGTACACGCGCAACTTCGCCCAGCCGCTGACGATGGTGGCCACGATGTTCGCCACGTTCCAGTCGGGCGTGGCCAGCGCCGAGCGTGTGCTCGAACTGCTCGACGCCGACGAGGTGTCGCCAGAGGCGGCGCCGGTGTTTGGCATGCCCGGTCAGCTGGCGGCGACCGAGGTGCGCGGCCGGGTCGCCTTCGAGCACGTCGACTTCGGCTACTCGCCCGGTCGGCCGCTGATCACCGACCTCGACGTGGTCGCCGAGCCGGGCCAGACGATCGCGATCGTGGGCCCCACCGGCGCCGGCAAGACCACCATCGTCAACCTGCTGATGCGGTTCTACGAACTCGACGGAGGGCGCATCACGCTCGACGGGGTCGACATCACCACGCTGCCGCGGGCCGAACTGCGGGCTCGGGTGGGCATGGTGCTCCAGGACACGTGGCTGTTCGGCGGCACGATCCGCGAGAACCTGCGCTACGGCAACCCCAACGCCACCGACGAGCAGGTCGTCGAGGCCGCCAAGGTCGCCTACGTCGACCGTTTCGTACGCCACCTGCCCGACGGCTACGACACGGTGATCAACGACGAGGGCGACAACGTCTCGGCCGGCGAGAAGCAGTTGATGACGATCGCCCGCGCGTTCCTCGCCGACCCGTCGATCCTGATCCTCGACGAGGCCACGTCGTCGGTCGACACCCGCACCGAGGTGCTGATCCAGGAAGCGATGAACCGGCTCCGGGCCAACCGCACCAGCTTCGTGATCGCCCACCGCCTGTCGACCATTCGCGGCGCCGACATCATCTTGGTGATGGAGCAGGGCCGCATCGTCGAGCGCGGCAACCACGACGAACTGCTGGAACAAGGCGGCGCCTACGCGGCCTTGTACAACGCCCAGTTCGCCGGCCTCACCACCTGACGCAGCGCGCGCCAGGCCTCGATACACCGGGCAGAGCCCGGCACTCGACCACCGTGGCTACCGGTCGTCGCCAGCCGCGGGGCGCGACTCGTTGTGGGGTGATCGCGGGCCGTACGGTCGGCTGATATGACGCGTGAGTTGACGGTGTTGATGGACGGGGGACACTTCTTCGAGGGGCCGCGGTGGCGCGACGGGAAGTGGTGGGTGTCCGACTTCTACGCCCACCGCGTGTACTCGATCGCCCCAGACGGGGCGGCCACGGTCGAACTCGACGTTCCCACTCAGCCGTCGGGGCTCGGGTGGCTGCCCGACGGCTCGCTGCTCGTCGTGTCGATGCTCGACCACAAGGTGCTGCTCCGGGCACCCGACGGCACGGTCAGCCAGCACGCCGACATCTCCGAGTTCTGCACCGGCCACGCCAACGACATGGTCGTCACGGCCGACGGTACGGCCTACGTCGGCAACTTCGGGTTCGACCTGATGGCGTTCCGCGACCCGCGCAACGCCAACCTCGTGCGCGTCGACCCCGACGGCGCGGTCAGCCTGGCCGCCGCCGACATCAACTTCCCGAACGGCTCGGTGGTGCTGTCCGACGGGGTCACGCTGGTGGTGGGCGAGACGCTCGGGGCCAAGTACACCGCCTGGACGATCCAACCCGACGGCAGCCTCGCCGACCGCCGCACGTGGGCCGACCTCGGCACGCCGATCGAGGCCGACGCCGACGGCAACGTCGTCACCCTCCCGTCGGTGGCCCCCGATGGGTGCGGCGTCGACGCCCACGACCGGATCTGGATGGCCGACGCGGTCGGTAACCGGGTGGCGTTGGTGGAGGAGGGTGGCGCGATCGTCGACGAGATCCGGGCCCCCGACGGGCTTGGGTTCTTCGCCTGCGCGGTCGGTGGCGACGACGGCACCACGCTGCTGCTGTGCGCGGCCCCCGACTACTTCGCGCACCTCCGCGAAGCCGCCGCCGAGGCGATCCTCTTCACCGTCGAGCTGTAGCGGCAGGTATCGGCAGGCTTGAGGACAGCAGCACGAGGTGGTTGAGCCTGTCGAAACCACCGGTCGTTGCGGGTCGCGGTGGTTTCGACAGGCTCAACCACCGGAGGGTTGTTCGGTCAGCGGCAGCCGCAGCCACCGCCGCAACACCCGCCACCACCGGACGCTGCTGGGGCTGCCACGCCGGCGGCGACACCGGCACGGGCGAACATCGACAGCAGGCGAACCGTGTCGGTGTGACCTTGCGGACACTCGGCCGGGTCGCCGGCGGCGGTCATCGGACGACGCTGCTCGAAGGTGTCATCGCAGGTGCGGCAGCGGTACTCGTAGACGGCCATCGACCGTGAGGATACGCCACCTGGTCGCTACGCCGGTGGGTCGACGATCCGGAAGCGCGGGCCGCCCGGCGGCGGAGGTGGCACGGCACCGGGTGTGCTGGTGCCCAGCGCAGCACCGAGCTCGGCCTGGCTCGCGGCGATCACCTCGCGCACGGTTCTGCCGTCGGGGCCGACCGCGTCGAGCTGCTCGGGGGTGAGGCGGGCCTGCTGGTTGGCGAGCAACCCGGCGATCACGCCGCCTACCGCACCGGTCAACACACCGCCGGCCGGGTTGAACAACTTGCCGACCGTCGCCGCGACCGCGTTCGGCGGTTCGGCCTGGCGGGCGTGTTCGGGGGCTGGTACGAGCGTCTCGATCGAGGCCACGTAGCCGATCAGCGGGCTGACGCGGACGCGTACCCGAGCACCCTGGGTGACCTGCGCGTAGATGCCGCGGTGTACCCGGTAGGCGAGGATCGTGTCGACGGTGTCACGGGCGACGGGGGCGTTCGGTGTGGCCGTGTCGATCGCCAGGTGGTACGAGGGATCGGAGTCGTCACCCCCGCCGAACTCGCGGGCGCGCACCAGCTCGCCTTCGACGGTGCGCCGGCGGAACAGGTCGGCGCAACCGAACAGGAACCGAACTGCCGCCCGTGTCGTGACGGTGACGGCCAGCACGGCGACGGCGATCGCCACGAGGTTGATCCACCGCTCCTGGTTGGGCGTGACCACGAGATAGTCCTCGTAGTAGTGCTTCCACGTCGCATCGGCGACGTTCCACGCCACCCACGTCAGCGCCCCGAACACGGCCACCGTCAGGGCCGAGGTGAACATCACGAAGAACGGGTGGCGGCCCCAACCAGGGCGCACCGTGCGGTAGCGCACGTTCACGCGTCGCCATTGCCCAGTGGCCCGGCTCCACGCGTGACGATCGTGCTCGGAATCGAACGGGATCTGGCGATGAACTCGCTGTGCCAACCCGAGCGCGGTGGCGTAGGCGAGGTGGTGGTCCCAGATCGCCACCGACGCGGCCGACTTGGTCTCGAAGTCCCCAGTGTTGCGGTAGAAGTCGCGCACGCCCATCCAGTGCGCGGCAGCCTCGACACCGGCGGGCGTGTCCTTTTGGGCGTCGACACGGCCGACCCACACGGCGACCACCACCAACAGCAGCGAGACGACGATCGCCAGCCCGGCCAGCACGTTGCCGAGCGACGCCCAGTCGGCGACGTCGGGTGACTCGCCGGCGGTGTCGAACACGACGATCGCGGGCACCGCGGCCAACACCGACAGGGCCCACACCACGGCGATCTGCAGCCACCCCCACCGGCGCGTGCACAGCCCGAGCTGTTGCGCGTGGTGGATGACCTCGTGTGAGAACCCCCTGAACCAGCGCTTGGCACGTTGCTTCTGGCCGGTGGTGAGTACCCGGGTGGGCACCACACCGTCGATCGCGTGTTGTTCGATGTGGCTCAGCACGCGCTGCTCGTACGGCTGCAACGTGTCGCCCGAAGGCCGTACCGAACGGGTGCGGACGATCGTGTCGTCGCCGTAGTCCTCGATCGTGAACCAGCCCCGAGCGGCGAGGTCGACCACGGTTGCCGGCACGGCGTCGTCTTCTACCGTGAAGCCGCCCGTCAGTAGGTCGACGACGGCTGGCGACTCACTGCGGAGCTCCATCGTGGCGCCCGCGGGGACAATCTTGGTGAGCCGCGAGAGGCGCAACGTGGCGATGACGAACGCTGCCGTCACCACGGCGAGCACCAGTGCTGCCGCGCCGGCGGCCGGCTGTACCTCGATCGCGTGCGGGGCGGAACTGGTCGCCGCCGACACCGTTCCCATGGTCAGTCCCGTGCCCAGCACCATGTTCAGCAACGTATCGGGCGGCTCTCGGCCGACGCTGCGGAATTGCGTCCCGTTCCCGTCCCGTTCTCTCACGCTGTTCGGTCCGTGTTCTTACCGGGCTCTTGGTTGCGGTTCCTACCGTCCCGCCCATGCTGACATCCTCACTATGCCGCTGGCGCGGCATCGTCCCGGTCGTCGTCGTGACGGCACTCACCCTTGGTGCTTGTGGGGGAGGTGACGACGACTCGTCGGCGGGTGATGGCGTGGCTTCGCTCGACGACATCGCCACCGGTGACACCAGTGACGACACGACCGACGCGGCCTCCGACGACGGTGACACCGCTCCGGCGACGAGTGAACCGGTCGACGCCGAACCGGTCGACATGGAGCAGGCGATGCTCGACTTCGCCGCGTGTATGCGCTCGCACGGCGTCGACATGCCCGACCCCGAGGTCGACGAGAACGGCGGCGTGATGATCCAGATCGGGTCAGGCGACGACCAAGGTCCGCAGGACAACATGCAAGAGGCGATGGAGGACTGCCAGGACAAGATGCCGCGAGGCCCCGTCACCCGCGACGGCGGCGGCTTCGACCCCACCGAGATGCAGGACGAGATGCTCGAGTTCGCCCAGTGCATGCGCTCGCACGGCGTCGACATGCCCGACCCCGACTTCGACGAGAACGGGCGGCTGGCCGACTCGGAATCGGTAACCGTCACCGCCCCCGAGGGCGAAGACGGCCCAACGGCTGTGCTGAGCGGGCCGTTCGGCGTGCTCGAAATGAACGACCCGGCGACGATCGAGGCGTTCGAGGCGTGTTCGGAAGGCACGATGTTCGGCGGAACACGCGTGGCGGTCGATTCGGCGCGTGACGAGGCCGGCGAGTGAACCGCCGACGTACCGCCACCGTAGGGCTGGGCGTGGCAGCCGTGGTCGCGGTCGGCGTCGCCGCGGTGATCGTCACCGGTGACGACTCGTCGGCCGACGCCGCCGAGACCACCACCTCCCTGAAGACGGCCAAGGTCGTCGAGACCGACCTGGTGAAGGAGACCGAGTACGACGGCACGCTCGGGCGGCTCGTCGGCGACCCCATCCGGGCCAGCCGATCGGGCACCGTCACCGCTGCGCCGTCACCCGGTACCACGCTCGGCAACGGCGACGCGCTCTACAGCGTTGACGGCGAACCGGTGCTCGGCCTGATCGGCGACACGCCGGCATACCGCCCGCTGACCGCCTATCCCGACCCGTCGCCGGTGGCCGCACCGCTCGACGGGGTGATCACGTGGCTCCCCGAGCCGGGCACCGAACTGACCCACGGGAGTGTGGTCATGCGGGTCGACGGCAAACCCGTCATCGCCTTGGTCGGCGAGGTGCCGGCGTACCGCTCCCTGCGCAAGCTTCCCACGAACATGACCGGCGACGACGTGCTGCAACTCGAACAGAACCTGGCCGAGATGGGCCTCGCCGACAGCTACGGCGTGGTGGTCGACGGCGAGTTCACGACACAGACCGCGAACGCCCTCAAAGCGCTCCAGGCCTGGTTGGGCGCCGACACCGACGGTGTTCTCGACCTCGGTGAGTTCGTCGTGATCGACGCCCCGACCACCGTCATCGACGTTCTCACCCAGGTTGGCGATCGCGCCAGTACCGGTGGCGATCCGGTACTCGTGCTCGCCCACGGTGAACGGTTGCGTGGCGCCGACGTCGCCCAGCTCAACGCAGCCCTCGCCGAGCTGGGCTACCTGACCGGAGACTCGGCGCCCGCCGACGAGTTCACCGATGCCACCGACACGGCGTTGCGCGAGCTCCAGGCCGCGGTGGGCATGGAGGCCGACGGCAACCTCGATCTCGGCGAGCTGGTCTTCCTGCCCGAACCGATACGAGTCGCCTCGGTCGGCGCGCCCGTCGGCGCTGCGCTCACTCCGGGCACCGACGTGCTCGACGTCACCGGCGAGCAGGTCGTGGTCAGCCTCGACCTGCCGGCGGCCCACCAGGGCGCGCTCGTCGAGGGCGACCCGGTCACGGTCGAGCTGCCCGACGGCACCGATGTCGCCGCGACGGTGGCGTCGGTCGCCCGGGTGGCGACCGGATCGGGCAGCTCGACCGTGTTCGCGGTCGAGATCGCGCTCGACGACCCCACCGCGGACGCGGTCGCCCGGCTCGACCAGGCACCGGTCGACGTGTCGTACGTCAGTGATGCGGTGCGTGGGGTGACCGCCGTTCCGGTCGCCGCCCTGGTGGCGCTGCGCGAGGGCGGCTACGCGGTCGAGGTGGCCGACGGCGAGACCACCCGTCTGGTCGCCGTGCGAGCCGGGTTCTTCGCCGACGGCCTGGTCCAGGTCACCGGCGACCTCGCCCCCGGCGACGAGGTGATCGTCCCATGACATCTCACCTGGGGTCGGCCCCCGAGGGCCACGCGGTGGTGCGGTTGGAGGGGGTGGTGAAGGAGTACCCGGGCACACCGCCGGTGCGCGCCGTCGACGACGTGTCGTTCACGATCGGTGCCGGGGAGCTCACCGCGATCGTCGGGCCGTCGGGGTCGGGCAAGTCGACCCTGTTGCACCTGATGGGCACGCTCGACCGGCCCACCACCGGCACGGTCGAAGTCGCCGGCCACGCGGTGGCGCGGCTGTCCGACCGCCAGTTGTCGGCGCTGCGGGCCCGCCACATCGGCTTCGTGTTCCAGCAGTTCTTCCTGCTCAGTGGCTACACCGCGCTCGACAACGTCGCCGACGGGCTGCTGTACACCGGCGCCCCGTTGCGCACGCGACGCGCCCGCGCGGCCGCCGCACTCGACCGGGTCGGCCTCGCCCACCGCCGCGATCACGTGGCGTCGAAGCTGTCAGGTGGCGAACGCCAGCGGGTGGCGATCGCCCGGGCGCTGGTCGGCGAGCCGCAGCTCGTGCTCGCCGACGAGCCGACCGGCAACCTCGACTCGCGGGCGTCCGACTCGATCATCGAGCTGCTCGAACAGCTCAACCGCGACGGGGCGACGATCGCCGTCATCACCCACGATCGCGAGATCGCCGAACGTCTCCCGCGGGTCATCACCGTGCGGGACGGGCAGGTCGCGGCATGACGGCCACCACACCGCCGGCCGCGGCACGGCTCGGGGCCTCGCGGCTGCACCTGGCCGACGTCGGCCGCACGTCGGTGGTCGGCCTGCGCACGCGCAAGCTGCGCGCCGCCTTGTCGGCACTCGGCATCATGATCGGCATCGCCTCGATGGTCGCCGTGCTGGGCCTGTCCGAGTCGTCGCGTTCGGACCTGCTGGCACGGCTCGACCGGTTGGGCACCAACCTGCTGCGGGTCGAGGCTGGGATGGGGATCGGCCGTGGTTCGGGCGCCCTGCCCGAGGAGGCAGCCGGCATGGTCGCCCGGATCGGGCCGGTCGAGATGACGGCCACCGCGGCACGGGTCGGCGCCAACGTCTACCGCAACGACCTGGTACCCGCGGGTGAGTCGGGCGGCATCTCGGTGCAGGCGGTGTCGACGAACCTGCTGGCGACGCTCCAGGGCAGCGTCGCGTCGGGCGTGTTCCTCGACGAAGCCGCGGCCGACTACCCCGTCGTCGTGCTCGGCTCGGTCGCCGCGCAACGGCTCGGCATCACCGACGCCTCGACCGCACCGCTGGTCTGGTTGGGAGGGGAGTGGTTCACCGTGGTCGGCGTGCTCGACCAGTTCGAGCTGAGCCCCGACCTCGACCGGGCCGCGCTCGTGTCGACCTCGGCAGCCGAACGTTTCCTCGACGACGAGGGCGTGCCCAGCACGATCTTCGTGCGCACCGACCCCGCCTACGTCGACCAGGTGCTCGCGGTGCTCGCCGCAACCGCTAACCCGCAGACCCCCGAAGAGGTCGAGGTGACCCGCCCGAGCGATGCGCTCGAAGCCCGCGACGCCGCCGACGAAGCGCTGACCGCGCTGTTCCTCGGGCTCGGCGCCGTGGCACTGCTGGTCGGCGGTGTCGGCATCGCCAACGTGATGGTCATCAGCGTGCTCGAACGACGTTCCGAGATCGGCCTGCGGCGGGCGATCGGCGCCACCCGCCGCCACGTCGCCGCGCAGTTCGTGGGCGAGGCGCTGGTGCTCTCGTTGATCGGCGGCGTGGGCGGAGTGGTGCTCGGTTGGGGGGCGACGGCCGTGTGGGCGCGCGTGCGCGGTTGGAGCGTGCTGGTACCCCCCGAGGCGATGCTCGGCGGCGTCGCCGCGGCCCTGGTGATCGGCGTCGTCGCCGGCCTGTACCCAGCCGTGCGAGCCGCCCGGATGGCCCCCACCGACGCCCTCCGCAACTGACCCCGCTTCGTCTCCGGTGGTTTCGACCGACTCAACCACCTTGTGTTCTGGTGGTTGAGCTTGTCGAAACCACGTCGGTGCGGCGCCACACACCGAGCTCGAACTGGTCGTCGGTGTGGCTGACGAGGCGTTGCAGCTGGGTGACCTGGTCGAGGCGATGGGCGACGTCGTGGCCCGACCGCGGGTAGTCGGTCGGGCCGGTGTAGTGCACCGCGACCAGGTCGCCGCCGGGTTCGAGCCAGCGCAGTAGGTGCTCCACCGCCACCTTCCAGCCGGCGTCGGTGAGGTAGTAGGCGACCTCCGACCACACGGCCAGGTCGCCGTGGCCCTCGGGCACCAAGGGGAACTCGAGGTCGAGGATCTCGATCTTCGGCCGCGACGCGAACCGGACGCGGGCGACAGCGAGCACGTCGGGGACGAAGTCGTACGCCGTGACCTGGTCGCAACGCTCGGCGAGCAGTTCGGTGAGCGTGCCTCGCGCGCAACCGGGCTCGACCGCGTGGCGGTACCGCGGGCGCGGCAGTGCAGCGATCGTCAGCTGGAACTTGCGTCGCTCGTACCAACGCGACTCGAAACCCCACGGGTCGAGGCTCTCCGCGTACATCGCGTCGAAGTAGCCCCGACCGTGATGGAGCGTGCGCTCACTCATTGCCGGCTGGGTGGCGCGTCGCTCCGGCGGCCAGATCGGCCACCGCTCCGAGCTCGCGTTCGGCGTGGTGCTGACGCATGTACAGGTGCAGGTCGGCGTGGCGTTGGGCGAGCGACCCGTCGCTCACGAACGGCCGCGGCCCGAACGCGCGGCTGAACCGGTCGGCGACCTCGGTGCCGATGCGTTCGATGCAGTGCCGCAGTGCGCGGGCGCGCAGCTCGGCCCGGGCACGGTCGGCAGGGTCGGCGTCGATCTCGGCACCGGCCTGTTCGAGCAGCGCGGTCATCGCCCATTCGGCACTGGCCATCGCGCCGACGTGGGCGCGCCGGTGGGGGTCGTCGTCGAGCAGCGTGACGGCCGCGTCGACGAGACCGATCGCCGCGCCGGCCCAGCAGGCAGCCGGCCCGCAGGCGCCGTGCCAGAACCCGGGACGGTGCAGGTACCAACGGGTGGTGTCGACGACGTCGAAGTCGGTGATGCCGTCGAGATCGGCGTCGCCCGTGGCGGTGTCGCGAAGCGCTGGGCTGCCCCAACCCGAGTTGATGGGGAGCAACGCCCCGACGTCGACGTCGACGAGCAACTCCTCCGACTGGGAGTGCACCGTGACGAGCGCCCGGTCGACCACCCCCAGCCCCGAGCAGAAGCGTTTCGTGCCGACGAGCGCGTCGTCGACGACCCGCGGCTCGTCACCCGACGCCGACGCCCACACGGCGTAGAGGCAGCCGGCCTTCGGGAGGCGCCCGGCGTCGTGCAGGATCGCGAGCGCGTCGAGGTGCGCCTCGGCCAGGCGGGCGGTGCTGACGTCGTCGACTCTCGCCAAGTTCATCAGCCACAACAGCCGCTCGGCGGTCTGGCCGCCGCCCGGCGCAGGGAAGGTGGCCGTGGTTCCCGTGGCCAGGTCGTCGAGCACCTTCATCCTGCACCCACGGCGGCAACGAGTGTGGCGAGCGTGGCCGCGAAGCCGTCGGGCGCACGGCCGACCGTCCGACCCGATGTCGTCACCGACAGGCGCACCGACGAGATCGTGCGACCGAGCCGGCCGAGCCGGCGCCACAGGTCGTGGTCCTCGGCGGTCGGGATCGGGGCCCAGCCGCCGGCCGCGAGGTAGGCGTCGGCGCGGAACCCGAGGTTGGTGCCGTGGACGTGTGCGTGGGTGCCGTCGGCGCCGGTCAGGTAGGTGCGCAGGAACTCGTGGCGGACCGGCGCGTCGGTCTGGCTGTCGAGGCGGACGACACCGGCGATCGCCACGTAGCCGCGTCGCGCCGCGTCGAGCTGGGTCGTGAACCAGCCCGGCGGCACGGTCGAGTCGGCGTCGGTGGAGCAGACCCAGATGTGGGCGGGTGTTGCCGGGGTACGTTCGATCGCGGTCGCGGTGCCGAGCCGGCGGGCTGCTCCCGCCGAACCGCTCTCGCCGCGCACGACGAGGTCGCGGCTCGGGTCGATGTGGGTCTCGGCGAGTTCGGCGGTGGCGTCGCGACAGGCGTCGGCGACGACGACAATCGACGAGGTGACCCCCGGGGGCAGTGCGATGCGGGCGTCGTGGAGGCTGCGGATGCAGGCGACGATCCGATCGGCCTCGTTCCTGGCCGGTACGACGGTGGTGACGTGCTTGATCGGTGGTGCCGCGGCGCTCACGGCCGGCTCACCAGGAAGTACTCGTTGGCCCACAGCGTTGGCTCGAGCAGGCCCGCGTCGAGAATTGGAGCGTGCCCTTCCCAGTCGTCGATCTGTGACCGGTGGCTCGCCAGCGCGGCAAACTTGCGCCCCAGGGTTTCGGCCGTGAGTTCGTAGCCGACCAGCTCACCGTCGATCTCGTGGGGCGCTCGGTGGTGCCAGGTCCAGAAGAAGTAGGTGACCAGCTCGATGCTCCGGGCTGCTGCGGCTCGCCGTGCCGCCCGGCCGACTGCTTCATGGTCGGGATGGACGTCGAGGTGGCTGGGCGCGACCAGTGTGACGGCCGAGCCGATCTCCCCCAACACGTCCATCAGCGCGGCGACCAGATCGTCCTCGAACCGGTCGACGCGGCTGTCGGGCAGCGCCAGCCGGCGCCGAGCCGCGGCGGCCACCCCGAGCTGGTCGAGCGCCGCGTTCTGCTCCTGTGTCCGCTGCGCCGCGAGTACCGGGTCACCGTTTGGGGCGTAGGCGGCGTCGCCGTCGGTCACGGCGACGACCGACACGTCGACACCGGCGCGGCGCTGTTGGCAGATCAACCCGCCGACCCCGAGCGTCTCGTCGTCGGGATGCGGGACCACGACCACCATCGGCGCGTCCCCGGGCGTCCAGCGCGGCGCTGCCCGCAGGCGGTTGCGCCAGGCGTCCACGCCCGGGGAGGAGTGGTCGGCCGCCCTCGGTTCGTCGACGATCGTGCGGTTCACGCGGGTTCGCCGGCTCGACGGGACCACAGCCGAACGCTGCGGCACTGCTCGACGAAGCCGGCGATCGCTTGCCGCCGATCCAGCGCGACGTAGCCCGAGTCCATCTCGTCGGTGACGCCGGCCGCGTCCAAGAGCGCCTGCGCGTCGGGGTGGTAGCCGACGAACTTGCAGTGGGCGTGGGCGTCGGTCACGAAGTCCTTGGCCGCCGGGTTGCCGGCCAACTCCGCCGCCCCGTCGGCCGAGGCCAAGACGACCACCGCGTCGTACAGCACGGAGGGGCCACCCTCCACGCTCTGGTGGGCGGCGATCAACTCGCCGTCGCTGGTGACCACCCCGCCGATCTGCGGCGCGATCAACTCGGTCAGCGCACCTTCGGCGGTCGCCGCCTTACGGAACGCCTTGAGCAGCGCGGCGTCGGTCCCGTCGGTAACGAGCACGCCGAACTTGCGGCCGGCGAACGTCTCGGGCCCGTTCTCGACGATGCTCAGCGCGGGTGACGCCGGGAGGTCGGCGATGGGCGCCCGGGCCGGCTCGGACGCCGCCGGCATGGGGTCGAGCCGCAGGCCAGCGGCCACTCGGGCGGCGAAGTCCTCGTCGACGTTGCGGAGGTTGGCCACCAGCCGCGCCCGGATGCCGGGCTGCTCGCACTTCGACAGCTCGAACACGAATGCCTCGACGATGTGGTCCTGCTCGACGGGTGTCTGCGAGACGTAGAACTGGCGAGCCTGGCTGTAGTGGTCGGCGAAGCGCTCCGAGCGGACCCGCTGCTTGACCCCGTCGATCGGCTCGGCGAAGGGCGTGTGCCCACCTGCCGGATCCTCGCGGGGTCCGGCCGCGTCACCCATCCACGAGTTCGGCTCGTAGTTGACGCGCCCGACCGGGTTGGTCATCGCCATGTGGCCGTCCTGTTGGAAGTGCGCCACCGGGCACTTCGGCGCGTTCACGGGGATGTGCGTGAAGTTCGGCCCGCCGAGCCGCTTGAGCTGCGTGTCGAGATACGAGAAGTTGCGGCCCTGGAGCAGCGGGTCGTTGGTGAAGTCGATGCCCGGCACCACGTTCTGCGTGCAGAACGCGACCTGCTCGGTCTCGGCGAAGAAGTTGTCGACCGTGCGGTCGAGCACCATTCGCCCGACCAGGCGTACCGGCACGAGCTCCTCGGGGATCAACTTGGTGGCGTCGAGCACGTCGAAGTCGAACGCGTCGGCGAACGCGTCGTCGAACAACTGCACGCCGAGCTCCCACTCCGGCGGGTCGCCACCGTTGATCGCGTCCCACAGGTCGCGGCGGTGGAAGTCGGGGTCGGCACCGTTGATCTTGACGGCCTCGTTCCACACCACCGACTGCATCCCGAGCTTGGGCTTCCAGTGGAACTTGACGAACGTCGACTTGCCGTCGGCGTCGACGAACCGGAACGTGTGGACGCCGAAGCCCTCCATGAACCGGAACGAGCGTGGGATCGCCCGGTCCGACATCGTCCACATCACCATGTGGGTCGCCTCGGGCATCAGCGAGATGAAGTCCCAGAAGTTGTCGTGCGCCGACTGGGCCTGTGGGAAGCCGCGGTCGGGCGCCTGCTTGACGGAGTGGACCAGATCGGGGAATTTGATCGCGTCCTGGATGAAGAACACCGGGATGTTGTTGCCGACCAGGTCCCAGTTGCCTTCCTGTGTGTAGAACTTGACGGCGAAGCCGCGCACGTCGCGGGCGAGGTCGAACGAACCCTTGTTGCCGGCCACCGTCGAGAACCGGACGAACACTGGCACCCGCTCGCTCGGGCGCTGGAACAGGTCGGCGCGGGTGACGTCGGCCAACGACTCGTACGGCTCGAAGAACCCGTGCACCCCGAACCCACGGGCGTGGACCACGCGCTCGGGGATGCGTTCGTGGTCGAAGTGGAAGATCTTCTCGCGGAAGTGCATGTCCTCGAGCAGCGCCGGCCCGCGTTCGCCGACACGGAGCGTGTTCTGATCGTCGGCGACCGGTGCGCCCTGCTGGGTGGTGAGCGTCGGCTGGCTCGCGTCGGGAACCTGGTGGATCTCACCGCCCGCACCGACGGCCGTGGTCAGGTCGGCGGTGGTGACCGTGTCGTCGGCGGCCTGCGCGGCTGGGCTCGACGCCGGGCGACGGCGTTGCGACGACGCAGGCTTCGCCTGCTGGCTCGGCCGTGCGGCCGACGACTTCTTGGTGGCCATGGTTGCTCCCTCTCGACGTCCCCCAGTTCGTCCGTGGAGGCTGTGGAGCGACCTTGCCCGCCCGGCGGTCCGTTCAAACGCGCCAGGCAGGCGTGCGGCGTCCCGGCCGGGCTCGACGCTCGGCTCGGTTTGTGCGGCTGCAGGCCAGGGGTACCGCCAGCGGCATGGCACGTGGAGGCAGCTCGGTCGATCGAGGCCCGCTCGGCGCCGGCGACGTTGCTGCCGCAGCCCTGATTGCAGTGGCCGTGGCGACCATGCCGCGGTCGTGTGACGACGACCCCGAACCGCCGGCGCCGAGCGGCCCAGCGACGACCAAGGACGGACGGCTCGGACGGCTCGATCTGGCTCTCCAACGTCACCCGGCCACGAGCTTGCCGGTCGCGGTGCTGCGCAAGTTCGGCGACGACCGAGCCGGACGGCTGGCCGCGTTGATCGCCTACTACGGCTTCTTCTCGGTGTTCCCGGCGATGCTCGCGCTGGTCACCGTGCTCGGTTTCGTGCTCGAGCGCAACCCCGGCCTGCGCGCCGACATCGCCGGTTCGGCGCTGGCGCAGTTCCCGATCGTCGGCGACAGCATTGCCGCCACGGTGAGTACGCCGCTGGCGGGCAACCCGGTGGCGTTGGCCGTCGGGCTGTTCGGTGCGGTGTGGGCGGGCATGGGCACGGTGCAGGCCTGCCAGGACGCGATGAACGAGGTGTGGGCGGTCGAACGCGCCGACTACCCGGGCTTCGTCGGCAAGCGCGTGCGTTCGGTGGCGATGCTGATCCTGCTCGGGCTGATGCTCGTCGTGTCGACCGGGGTGACGCAGCTGATCCAGATCCTCGACGCCGGAGCGCTCACCGCGGTCGCCCTGTTCGCGGTGTCGTTGGTGCTCGACGTCGCTCTGTTCGCCGTCGCCTACCGCATCCTGACGGTCGCCGACGTCGGCTGGCGCACTGTGTTCGCCGGGGCGTTGTTCGCCGGCGCGGGCTACGTGATCCTGCAGTACGGCGGAGGCCTGTACGTCGACCGCACTATCAGCGGGGCCAGCGAGACGTACGGGACGTTCGCGGTGGTGATCGGGATGTTGTCGTGGATCTTCCTGATCGCCCAGGTGCTGATGTTGGGCGCCGAACTGAACACGGTCGTTGCCCAGCGGATGTGGCCGCGCAGCCTGTTCGGGCAGCCGGCCACGGCAGGCGACCGGCGCAGCCACGCCGCTCAGGCCACGTCGCAACGCATGGACGAGGCGATGGACGTCGACGTTGAGTTCGCGCCGGTGGACTCCAATCGAACTGGTTGAGCCGCCGATGGCCCACCCGTGACCTCGGCAACGCGGGTGCCGACGTGGTCTCGGAGTCGGCGAGCGTGGCTTCCGCCGTGGCGGAAACGGCCGGAAGCCACGCTCCCTGCGCTGCGCACCGTGCCGGGGCGCCGTGCGCAGCGCGAAGTTTGTCAAGCCGGTGAGCGTCGGCGTCGCGTGGACGCGAGCACCACCAGGCCGACCAGTAGCACTACTGCGGCGACGGTGACGGTTTGGGTGCTGCTCCCGCCGGTTGACGGCAGGTCACCGGTCAGTACCGGTGTTGGCGGTGCCGTGGGTGGGGTGGTCGGGATGGTCGGTGGGATGGTGGGGATGGTTGGTGGTGTGACGAGGGCGTCGACGTCGACTGACGAGGGGGCGGACTCGAGTGCGTCCGTTCCAATTCCGGTGCCGACCGCGGTGGCGGTGTTGGTGACGGTTCCGGCGGCCACGTCGGCGGGTGTTGCGATGTACGTCGCGGTGCACGTCGTCGATACGCCTGGTGCAAGGGTCGCCGCCTCACACGTCACTGCGGAGAGCCCCGGCATGGGGTCGTCGATGCTCAGGTCGGTGACCGTCACGTTGCCGGTGTTGGTGACGGTGAACCGGTAGTGCAGCGTCGTTCCCGCCGTGAAGCTCGTTTCCTCCACGGTCTTGACGAGTGAGAGCCCGGGCGATTGCACTGCGGGGACGGTGACGGTCGAGTCTGCCGACACGATGGGGGCCGGCCCTTGGATCGGGGTGGGGCCGGTCGCTGTGGCGGTCGCCGTGTTGACCACACGGCCTGCTTCCACATCGTCTTGGGTGGTGGAGTAGGTGGCGGTGCACGTGGTGGACGCACCGGGGGCGAGGGTGGTGTCGGGGCAGGTGATCGTCGAGAGGCCGTCCAGTGGGTCGATGACGGCTACGTCGGTGAGGGTGACATTGCCGGTGTTCGTGACGGCGAACCGGTAGTGCAGTGTCTGGCCGGGCGCCCCGAACGTCGGTTCCTGGGCGGATTTGACGAGCTGTACGGATGCTGTCTGCGTTCCGATCACCGTGGCGGACGCGTCCTGCTCCCACGGCTCGTCGACTCCTGGCGCAGTGGCCGTGAGGTGGGCGTCGTTGGTGACGAAACCGGTATCGAGGTCGTGCTGGGTGACCGTGTAGGTGGCCTCGCACACGAGCGGGTCGTCCTGTGGGGCGAGCACGTTCGTCGGGCAGTCGACGGTGACGCCGGGGAGGGCGTCGATGATCTCGATGTCGGTCAAGGTGACGTTGCCGGTGTTGGCGACGGTGAGGGTGAACGTCACGACGTCGCCGGCGGAGTCGAAGCCACCGTCGGCAGCAGACTTCGTGAACGTGCTCCCGGGTGCCTGGACCGCGACGAGTGGCGCGCTGGCCGTGTCGCTGACCGGGGTGCCACCGGGTGCGGTTGCCGTGACCGTGGCTTCGTTCGTGAAGCCTCCGCCGTCGACGTTCTGCTGGGTGGTGGTGTAGGTGACCTCGCAGATCACTTCGCCGCCAGGGGCGAGCTCGTCGACGTCGCATGCGTCGGGGGCGGATGCGCCGGGCAACAGCTCGGTCACGTCGACATCGGAGAGGGTGACGTTGCCGGTGTTGACGACGGTCAGCGTGTAGGTGACCTGCACGCCGGCGGCGTCGAACCGGCCATCGGCAGCATCGGCCGTCTTGGTCAGCTCGATATCGGGGTTCTGGTCGGCGTCGACGGTGGCGGTGTCTTCGGCGGTCGGCGTGGTTCCGCCTGCCGCGGTGGCTGTGGCTGCGGCGGTGTTGATGACGGAACCGAAGTCGACGTCGGTCTGCGTGGTGGTGTACGTCCCCGCGCAGGTCGTCGACTCGGCTGGTGCCAGGGTGGTGGCCGGGCAGGTGATCGCCGACATTCCGGGGAGCGGGTCGCTCACGATGAGGCCGGTGAGCTCGACGTTGCCGGTGTTGGTGACCACGAATTCGAACTCGAGCGTCTGGTCGGGTCCGTCGTAGCTCGCGGTGAGGGCAATCTTGTCGAGCGCGATCGCGCCGTTCTGGACGGCGTCGAGGTCGAACGTGGCCTGGACAGGCTCGGGGAGCTGGCTGGCGGCCAGTTCTGCCTCGTTGTGGATGACGCCGTCGTTCAGGTCGGCCTGTGTGACCGTGTAGGTGGCGGTGCAGCGCATCTCGGCGTCGGGGACCAGCACGTTGGTCGGGCAGCTCACCGCCGACACTCCTGGGAGGTCGTCGATGAGCGCGATCCCGGTGAGCGTGATGTTGCCGGTGTTGTGCACGTCGAACGTGAACGTGACCTGCTCGCCGACGGTGTCGACGTCGCCCTGGTCGGCCGCGCCGCCCTTGACCAGGGTGGCGGCCGGGGTTTGCTCGGCGTCGATGTCGAGCTCGGCGATCTCCGAGACGACCGCGGCGCCGCTCGGCGTCTCACCACTTGCGGTCGCCGTGTTGAGCACGCCACCGTGGTCGAGGTGGGCCTGGGTGGTCTCGAAGCCGGTCGCCTCGCAGGTGGTCGCCTGGCCGGGCGCGAGCACGGTCAGCTCACAGGTTGCGGGGCCAACGCCGGGGAGCGGGTCGTTGATCTGCAGGTTCTCGATCGTGACGTTGCCGGTGTTGGTGACCTCGAACTCGAACGTGATCGGTGTGCCGGGAGCGTCGAAGGTGGTCGTGCTGGCAGTCTTGACGAGGGTCAGTTCCGGGAGCACGACCGGCGGCACCGAGGCGGTGTCGGGCTGCGACGGGATCTCGGGTCCGGTGGGCGGGGTGCCCCATGCCGTGGCGGTGTTCACGAGTTGGTCGACGTTGTCGATGTTGTCCTGGGTGACGGTGTAGGTCGCGGTGCAGTCCACCGATTCACCGGGGTCGAGCGTGGTCACGCCGACGCAGTCGATCGGCGACAGGTCGGGCATCGGGTCGTCGATCCGCACGTCGGTGAGTGTCACGTTGCCGGTGTTGGTGACCACGAACGTGTAGTCCAAGACCTGGCCGGCCGCGTCGAGCTGGGTGTCGGCCACCGTCTTGACGATCGCGATCGCGGGCTGTGCAATCGACGGGACCGTCACATTGTCGGTGGCCGGATCGACGGGTCCGTCGGGGGCATCTGCGGTCACCGTGGCCGTGTTGGTGACACCTCCGTCGTTCACGTCGTCAGCAGTGGTGAGGTAGGTGGCGGCGCAGGTCATCGACTGGCCGACCGGCAACGTGGCGCTCGGGCAGGAGAGGTCGTCGACCTGACCGTCGGCGATGGCGATGTTGGTGAGGGTCACGTTGCCGTCGTTGGTGACGACGAACCGGTAGTTCAACACCGTGCCCGCGGCGTCGAAGCTCGTTTCGACCGCGGTCTTGGCGAGCGAGATGTCGCCGTTGCGGACCGAGGGCACGGTCACCTCGGCGGGAGTGCTCGTCGTCGGGGCACCGTTGGCTGCGGTGGCGGTGGCGGTGGCGACGTTGGTGACACCGCCGGCGTCGACGTCGGCCTGAGTGGCGGTGTACGTGGTCGAGCAGGTCGTCGATCCGCCGGGGGCCAGCGACGTCGCGAGGCACACCACGGGGGCGGTGCCCGGGAGCTGGTCGGCGATCTCGAGGCCCGTCACGGCGACGTTGCCGGAGTTGGTGACGACCAACGTGAAGTGCAGGGTGTCGCCGGCTGCGTCGAAGTCGCCCTCGTCGGCGGCCTTCGCCAGATCGATCCGCGGTGCGGCTTCGGCGACGACCGTGGCGGTCGCCTCGGGCGACTCGGCGGCGGGTCCGACAGCCGGCTGGCCGGTCGCGGTCGCGGTATTGACGATCTGGCCGACGGCGAAGTCGGCGGCGGTCGCCGCGTACGTCGCCGTGCACTCGAGGTCGGCACCGTCCGCGAGGGTCGTGACACCGCCGCAGTCGATTTCGCCCGCGTCGAACATCGGGTCGTCGATCGTCACGCCGTTCAGCGCGACGTTTCCGGTGTTGTGCACCACGAACGTGTAGGTGATCACGTCGTCGACCGCGTTGACACCCGCCGGGCTGGCGGTCTTGGTGAGGCTCAGTACGGCGGACTGGACGGTGTCGCTGTCGTCGTCGGTGGCGGTCAGGTCGTCACCGGTGGCAGGGTCGGGCGCGGTGACGGTGGCCGTGTTGACGACGGTGCCGGTAGCGCTCGGCGACACCGCGACGGTCACGGTGACGGTGTGGGTCGAGCCGGCGCCACCCGTGGCGTCGTCACCGTCGCCGGGCGTGCCCGCGGGGGCGAGGTCGCCGAGGTTCCACGTCAGCACCCCCCCGGTCGCCGTGGCGGGGGCGGGGGTCGCATCGACGAACGTCGCGTTGGTGGGCAGCGTGTCGGTCAGCACGGCGCCGGTCACGGTCTCCGCGGTGAGGGTGTTGGCGACGTCGATCGTGTAGGTCGTCTCGGCACCGGGGGCGACGATCGTGATGCCGTCGTCTTTGCTGACCGAGATGCCGGCGCCCGCGGCGACCACTTGCGAGCAGGCGGTCACCTGGTTGTTGGTCGGTTCAGGGTCGTGGATCAGCCCGTCGACCACGGCGTCGAAGCACAGCGCGTCTCCGGCGGTGCCGGGGCCGGGGATCACTTGCAGGTTGATCGTCTCGGGCACGTCGATCGGCAGTTGCCGAGTGGTCGTGTCGGGGTTCACCGGGACGCACGTGACGGTGACCGGACCGGTGGTCACGGGTGATTCGCAGCGCCAATCGGGGGTCAGGGTGAGGTCGCCGACGTTGACGTCGGCCGGCACGTCGATCGTGACGACGCCGGAGGCGAGCTGCGAGCCGCCGCCCTGGTTGACGATGAACGGCACGAGACCGGCGCGTCCTTCCTGGAGCGGGTAGCGGTCGTCGTCGGTGATCGAGAAGTCGGCTTCCTGGGTGGTCGCGCACACGGCGGCGGGCTCGATCGCGGCCAGCGTGGCAGCGGTGACGGCCACCGAGTTGCAGGCCACCTGATCCGCCGCGCCGCCGACCAGTCCCGCTTCGAACAGGAACGAGCGCGACTCACCGGCAGGGAGAGCAGCGACCGCCATGCGAATCGCGCGC
This sequence comes from Ilumatobacter sp., assembly GCA_035556435.1. Lineage (GTDB taxonomy): Bacteria > Actinomycetota > Acidimicrobiia > Acidimicrobiales > Ilumatobacteraceae > Ilumatobacter. Next base: position 127,330 of record DATMEY010000029.1, read on the forward strand.
GCCCCGGCCGCGGTCGTGGTGAACGTGCCGGTCGTCGAGCCGGTGTAGACCTCGGGGCGGGGCGGGTTGGTCGACGTCGAGTAGGTGAGGGTGAGTCCGGCGTCGATGTCGGACACGTCCGTCACCTGTGCTGCCGCGGTGCTGCCGCGGGGGGTGGACGCGGTTGCGGTGGTGATGCCGGTGTCGCCGACGTAGGGAAGGATGTCGTAGCCGACGACGTTGTTCAAGGTTGCGTTGCCGAGGTTCTGGATCGTGACCCGGTACTTGATCGATGTCGCGTCCGGCGGGACGCCGACGCGCACGCTCGAGTCGGCGATCCAGTCGCACCCGTCGGTTGCCGAGGGGTCGGGGCGGCAGATCTCCTTGAGGGCACCTACCGCTGACGTGGGGGCGAGGTTGGTGAGCGCGTTGCGTCGGGCGAAGCGTTCGGTCGCCAGGCCGTCGTCGTCGATATCGGTGCTGTCGGTGTAGGTGCTCGAGCTGAAGCTGGCGAAGTCGCCGTTCTCGGCGTCACCGACGAGCAAGGTCGCGGACTGGTTGTTCGTGCCAGGCACCGCGGCGGTGGTGGGCACGGTGCGCACGGTGATCGACGGGAGCGTCACGGTGCCGGTCTGGCCGACCGCGGACGGCCAGTCGGCGATCACGGCCTGCCGGGTGACACCGTCGACGACGACCGTGCGATACGTGAAGGTGATACCTGCGGGTGCGGTGGCTTCCATCGTGGCGCCGTCGGGCACGATGTTCCATCCGGCGGGTGCGATGAACACGTACTGGGGTCGGAGTGTGGAGCCGACACCGACGTTGCTGTATTGGCCGCGCGCGACCCAGGGGATCTCGCTGCCGGCGACCGGGGTCACCGGCGGGGAGCCGAGCTGCGGGGTGATGTTCAGTGCGTTGGCGCCGACGGCGGTGACGATCTGGACATCGACGGTGCGTTGGGCTTCGAGCTCGACCGGGTCGAGCTCGGGGAAGTCGGGGTACGCCATCGTCGCGGTGGCGGTGTTGGTGCGTAGGCCGGGCGTCGCGTCCCACGGCAGCAGCGCGTTGAAGATCACGACGAATGGCGTCGACGCGTTCTGTGTCGGCAGCGTGTTCGGCCCGAGCAGTTCGGCCGAGGTGGCGGTCACCGCGACGATGCGGCGGCCGGTCGGCGCGATGTATTTGGCGCCTTGGTTGACGGTGACCGTTCCGGTGGTGCCGTTGTCGAGGGTGTAGGTGACGGTCGCCGGCCCGCCCTGGCCGATCTGCACTTCGTGCACCGGAAGGTCGTCGAGGTCCAGTGTGTCGTCGACGATCGTCGCCACGCCGGGCACGTTCGCTTGGTTGCGCACCTCGACTCGCCACGACACCGTCCGGGTCGAACCGGGGGTGGGCGGGACCGGAAACACGGTGACCGGCGACGTGGTGCCGGCGAGCGCAGTCTTGATCATCGACGCCTTGGCGAACGGGGTGCAGTTCTGCACTTCGACCGACTTGGGTCCGGTGACCGTCTTGACGGTGCCGTTGAGGTAGGTGATGGTGTAGGTGAAGTCGAACGTCTCGTTGACGATGCAACCGGGGTCGGTCGTCGGGTACTGGTCGCTCGGGAAGTTGACGACGACCGGGGTGTTGGCGGCGCCGTAGCCGGCAGCGACGCCGCCCGTGTTGCCGCTGTCGGACCAGGTGACGTTGCGGGTGCCGGGGTCGTAGCTGCCGCCGCTGACGTGCACCGCGTTGTCGGGCAGGTGCAGGGTGACTTCGTACGCGCTGGCGCACATCACGCCCGGCAGGCTGCCCCACACGCCGCCACCCCGGGCGACGCAACCGCTGTTGCTGAACCCGGTCTCGACGACGATGTCGGTGTCGGTTCGGGTGCGATCAGGGGCGAACGGCTGGAGGTGTGGTTCGGGAACGACACTCACCCAAGTAGCGCTGGCCGAGCCGGTGACCGGCGCGACTGCGGTGGGGGAGGCAACGGTGACTTGCGGCTCGATAGGCGCGCCGTTGGGAAAGAACTGATTGCCGGCGACCGTGCCGGCGGTACCGTCGACGCGGTAGTTGACCTTGAGCGACGCGGAGGTGCCTACAGCGACGTTGCCGAGGTTCACCGTGATCCCGGTGTTGACCGTGCCGCTGGTCGTGACCGACGTGCCGATCGGCGGTGTGACGGTGAACGACGACTCTTTCCGGTAGGCCCCGTAGTAGGGGTCGAGCGGGGTCGGCGGCAGCGTGACCGTGGTGTTGTCGCACGGGGCGACACTGCAGGAGTACGCCACATTCACCGAGTACGTGCCCACCACGTTCGGGTCGATGCTCGACACCGGCACACCGGCCCCGTCGAGAATCGTGACGTTGACCGACAGTACCGCGTCACCGGCCGCCGCGACCGGGGTGGTTGGCAGCACACTGCCGACGACCGCCAGTACGACCAATATCAGAAGGTTTCGGGTGTTGACGAACACGCGTCCCGCCCCTGCCATTCCGCTCTGCAACATGATCTTCCTCCGCCTTGGGGCCGCCCCGCGGCGGCCTTGGTACGCCTTGTCAGCACTCTTCGTGGTCGATTGGTGACGTGAAGTGCTGGGTGCGGATGGTAAGAGCGAACGATCCGGAGCGAGCCCGCAATCTCGCCCGTTGTCGGGCGGTTTGTGGCTACAGCGGTGAAACCGACGCCGCGAGGACGACGTGCGCGACGCGGCTGGCAGCGGCGATCCGAGAGTGGACGCCGAGCTGCGCGTAGATCTGTTGCAGGTGGCCGCGCAACGTGCTGACGCTGATGTGCAACGCGGCGGCGATATCAGCGGCCGACAGGTCGGTGCCGAGGTAGGGCAGGATGCTGCGCTGACGCGGGGTCAGGCCCAGCAACAGCTTCGACACCAACGCGCGGTCGGCGTTGTGGCCGTCGAGAACTTCGCGGAGCCGCTCGAACAGGGGAGCGTCCTCGAACGTAGCGATGGCGCTGTCGGCAAGGCGTTGGAAATGTTCGGCCCGATTCGAGTCGCCGGCGCGGCGATGGATGCTCGCAGCAACCAGTCGCTCCATCGCCAACGCGGACGTGTTCCCGAACTCCTCATTTCGCCGCATCGCCCGCTCCAGTTCGTTCGCGATCCACCGCAGCCTGCCGGGATCATCGGTGGCCGCGCTGCTCAACAGTGCCCCGATGAGCGTGCGCTCGATCGGTATCGCGCCTGCGTCGGTGGTGCAGCGGACGTCATGATATTCCTGGGCGAGTGTGCGCGCCCTGGCCTCGTTCCCATCGAGCGCGGCGACCAGCGACCAGTCCGCGTAGACGAAGGCTGCCACCAACGGCACAAACGGACGAACCGCCGAAATCGCCCGGGCGAACAGCGGATCGTCATCGCCGAGGGTGCCCTGGAGCATCCTGGCCTTGACCAGCTGGCCCAAGGCGATGCCGGCGAGTACCGGCACCAGATCGACAAGATCCTTGTCGATCACCTGCCCGGTGGCGGCGATCGCGCGTTCGGCCAGCGCGACCGCCTCGCTGGCGCGGCCCTCGCGGAACGCATTGGTGGACCGCGACATGAGCACCAGCACGTCGTCGTCGCCGAAGTGGCGGGCTCGACTGTGCAGCCATGGGCCGCGCTCGGTCTGCGGCAGCCACAACATGGCGATCCAGAAGCACACAGTGTGAGCGCGCGGGTTCCCGATGACGTCGTCCGGATGGATCGTGCGGATCATCGCGCTGGCCGACACGAACTCGCGGCGACTCACAGCCTCGAGCATCACGTCGCCCGCCACGGCCTCGATGACGTCGCGGTCGCGCGCGGCGGTGGCGTAGCGCAGCGCCGCCCGCTTGAAGCCCCGCGCGAGGTGCCACCGAGCGGCGCGCTGGTTCACCACCCCGACGTCCACCGCGGCGCGCGCGAGGCGGCGAAGCTCCGCTCCGATGCCGTGGTGAAAGCGGAACCATCCCGCATCGAGGTCGGACTCACCCACCGTCTCCACGACGAACAGGCCGCAGTGGCGCAGCTGCATGAGCTGGCGCGCCGCGCCGCGCCTCCGCGTGACGGCATTGCACAGCGACACGGTGAAGGCCTCGAGGGGTGCGATGTGAAGCACGAACGCGGCGAGTTCCTCCGGGAGCGCGGCGACCACCTCGCTGCCGACGTACTCGGCGAGCGCCGCCAGATCGCCCGGAGCGGCGTCCACGCCGACCGCTCGCGGCGCGGCCCCGGAGCGGATCAGCGACACGACTCCAATCGGCCAACCCTCAGCTGTCTGCCAGACTCGTTCGACCGTGGCGTGATCGACCGCCGGGAACAGGGATGTCACCTCCTCGAGCGTGAAGCGGAGATCGCCGAGGCCGAGTGCATGCACGTCCGCGCCCCTGTCGGTGCGCCAGATCCCGGTCGGCACTGCCACTCGCGAACTCAGTGCGACGGTCGCCCCGGCGCCCAACAGCGTCTGCACCAACGCAGCCAGCTCTTCGGACACCTCGTCGCTCGCCAAGTGGTGCACGTCGTCGATCACGAGCGCGCTCGGCACAGCAGATGCCTCGATCTGTTGCCCGAGCCACTCGAGCGATCCGGGGGTGCCGCTGATCGGTCGGTGGTGATCGCCGGACAGCACGCCCGCGCCGACGAGTCCCCGTTCGACCAATGCCCAGAATCGTGCCGGATCGTCGTGGTCCGGCGTGGGTGCGAGCCACGCCACGGGCCCTGGCTGCTCGCGTGCCCACTGCGCGAGCACCGTCGACTTGCCGAAGCCAGCCGGAGCCGTGACAACGACCAGCCGCCCGGTACCGATACCGGGCAGCGAGCCCACCAGTCGTCTGCGAGCGATCGTGCCAGAGAGCACGGGCGGGCGCACAGTGGTCCGGGCGAAACCGCCGTCGGCGATGACCTTCAGATCGAGGAGGTCTGCACGCAGACGGTCCAACTTGGTCCGCTCGGCACGGGCATCGGCCGGCCACGTCCACGCTGCGTAGGGCAGGCCTCGCCATTCAGCGAGCGCTGCGTCGATGTCGGCGAGACGCCGACTCGTGAGAGCTGCAGCAGCCGCGGTCTCGAACCGCAGCCGGTCGAGCGACGTCGGTGTCGCGACCAGTCGGTAGCCCGCATGGCCGTGCTCGATCCGTAGCCCGTCGATGTCGCCGTCGTCGAGGAACGACCGCAACCGGCTCACCGTCACGCGAAGCCGGCGGCGAGCCATCGCGTCGGCCGCCTGGCCCTCCCACAGCACGCCGACGAGATCCTCGACGGAGTGCGCCACGCCGGGTCGCAGCAGCAGCAACGCGAGCAACGCGCCAACCTTGCCAGGCGGCGATGCACGACCGCACCCCACCGCAGACTCGAGTTGCAACCGACCGAAGATGCTCCCGCGCACCGCCCACTACCGTACACAGGCACGATGATCACAAGCATGCAACTTGGTCCTATCTAGGCAAGCCCGTTGACTTTTGTAAGGGACCTTCTTTAAGATCTGGCTCATCTTGATCAGGGAGGGGATCGCAAGGATGAAAGTTCGATCGCGTTGCGCTGTGCTCATGGTGTGCTTCGGAGTGACGAGCCTGGTGCTCGGGGCGTGCGGGTCCGACGACTCCGCCGACCCGGGTGACGTACCGGCTCCGACTGAGGCGCCCGCCGAAACGGGGGATGGGGACGGAACCGATACGACCGTCGAGACGGACCCGGCCACAGACGTGGAAGGAGACGCGAGCAGCGCTCCGTCGACCGCAACGGCGAACACAGCTGCGGCAGCCGGCGACGCCGAACTTCGGTACGCGTTGGGCGGCGACTGGATTCTCGATCCGGTGGGCGCAATCGGAAGCGCTCCGTCGAACCAGGTCGCATTGGCGCTGTACGACTACCTGCTCCGTCCGGCTGCCGATGGAACGCTCCAGCCGGAGCTGCTCACCTCATGGGACAGCGACGATCTGGTCACCTGGACGCTCACGCTGCGCGATGACGTGCGTTTCCACGACGGCACACCGTTCGACGCGGATGCGCTCGTCGCGCATCTCGAGCGGGCACGCGATCCGGAGGTGGCGTGCCCGTGCGGATCGTTGTTCGCACTGGTGGATGGAATCGTTGCGACAGGGTCGCATGAGGTCACAGTCACTCTGACCGAGCCGTGGGCCGCCTTCCCGTCCATGCTGCTGGCCACTCCGTACGGCTATGTGCCGTCGCCGACGGCTGTCGCTGAGGCCGGCGCCGACTATGGCACGCTGACCGTCGTCGGGACCGGTCCGTACCGGCTCGTCGAGTCGGTGCGAGGCGAGAGGGTGATCGTTGAACGCAACGACGACTATTGGGGCGACGCGCCGTCGTTCGCGCGGATCACGTTCCGGCCGATCCCAGACGAGCAGACACGCCTGCAGAGCCTGCTCGCCGGCGACGTTGACATCATCACCTCACTCCAACCCGCTGTCGTCACTGAGGCTGTCGCCAACGGGCTCGACGGTGAGACGTTCGTCGGGTTGGGATCGCTGAACATCCACATCAACATGTCGGTCCCGCCGTTCGATGATATCGACGTGCGTCGGGCGCTCGCCCACGGCGTCGATCGGGATGCGCTCAACCATGTCGTGTTCGCCGACGGATCGTCCCCCTCGAATGGACCGCTCTCGCCGGACAGCCCGTTCGCGTCGGGTGTGACGTTCCCCCAGTACGACCCCGAGGCTGCGCGCGCGCTGCTCGAAGGCAAGGGGCCGATCAGCTTCGAGCTTGCCCACCGCCCCGACCAGTCCAGCCAGAACATGGCTCAGGTACTCCAACAGATGTGGGGGGATGTCGGATTCGAGGTGGTGCTCCGACCGATCGAGGGCGCACAGTACGTGCCGAGCGTGCGAGCTGGCGACTTCGAAGTGGCGCTTTGGACCGGCCCCGAGATCCTCGATCCTGATGCGCTCGCGCCGTTCTTCGAGACCGGTGGCAGCAGCAACCTTTCCGGCTACTCGAACGCCACGTTCGACGAGCTGCTCGACCGCGGTCGGGTTGAGTCGGATCTCGCTGCACGTGAAGCCATCTACCGCGAGGCCTACGGGATTCTCGCCGACGAGGCACCCAACGTGTTCACGCTGCTGAAGATCGGCGCACTCGCGTGGAACGATCGTGTCGCTCAGGTGCCGTCCCCCGAGACGTGGGGCGTCCAGATCGTCGACGTGCGCAACATCTACGCCACCCCATGACCTCGCCAGAGCTGTCGACCGCACCGTCGACGGGGCCAGCGAGCCCCGCGGTGCCAGCCGGCTCCGCGCGTGCCAACCGGGCTGCCTAGTGCGCCGTCTGATCATGCGTCGCTTGGCGATGCTCGTCACCGTCGTCGCCGCGGTCGCCAGCCTGACGTTCATGATGCTCGCCCTCATTCCCGGCGACCCGATCGCGGCGATGCTGGGCGACGACGCCCCACCGGCGACGGTGGACGCGCTCCGTGCCGAACTCCGACTCGACGATCCGCTTCACGAGCGGTTCGGTGCGTGGATCGCAGACGTCGTGCAAGGCGATCTCGGGCGTTCGCTCGTGCACGAGCGACCCGTGCGGGAGATGATCGCCAGAGCGCTCCCAGTGTCACTCCAACTGATGGTGATGGCTCAGGTCCTGGCACTGTCGGCTGCGGTCCCGCTCGCGTTGCTCGCGGTTCGGCGCCCCGACGGTGTCCTCGACCGGGCGTCGTCCACGGTTGCACTCGGAATGATCGCCACACCCGCGTTCGTCATCGCGGTCGTGCTGATCTACGTCGTGTCGGTCCGTTTCGGTTGGCTCCCGGCGACGGGTTTCAATCGGCTGTCCGACGGCGTGGTCGACAACCTCCGCACGGCACTTCTGCCAGCCGTGGTGTTGGCGACCGGCCCGTTCGGCGTCTATTACCGGATCCTGCGGTCGGATCTGATCACGACCGCCCAAGAGGACTACGTGATGCTCGCGCGGGCGCAGGGACTCACGCCCCGCACGGTCGTGGTGCGCCACGTACTCAAACCGTCGACACTGCCGCTGATCACGACCGTGGGACTCAGAAGGTGCGGATGGTTAGGTCCGTTGGTTGGGGGGCTGGGTGTAGTGGACTGTGGGCGTGCCGAAGCGTCGTCGTGTCTCGAACTCCCGGTTTGCTCGAACGACGGTGCTGACACCGTCGCGTGATCTGTGCGG
>DATMEY010000030.1:0-142581 GCA_035556435.1 Ilumatobacter sp.
GACGATTACGCTTCACCATGGAAGTGCCCTTCTGGTTGGGGTTCTTGATGCCTTCGACAGCTCAAGTTTCCCGCACCAGAAGGGCGTTTTCGCGGACGCGCCGACCTCAACCCCCGACCGCTACTGAACAGGGCGGGTTAGCGGCGGCGGACGGTGCGTTCGAGGATGCCGAGGGTGGCGCGCAGGGCCATCTCGGGGAGGACTGGGAAGATGCCGGCCTCGCGCCACGTCTGGTCGATCCTCGACCAGTCGTAGTACGACGTCACGTTCGTGCCGGCGACGCCATCGACCTCGGCCGGTTCGAGGCGGTAGCCGTACACGTGACCGATCGGCGGCTTGATCTGGCCGTAGATCGTCCACGCGATCTCGCGGTCGGGTTCGTACGTGATGATCTCGACCTCGACGTCGTACTTGCCGAGCGGGAAGTCGTTGAGTGACTCGCGGTCCATGTGCACCACGAACCGGTCACCCACCGCACCCGCCGGCTCGCCGGTGAACGACTGGAGCATCCCCGACGAGTCGATGTCGACGTGGCCGGCCGGGTCGCGCACGACCGCGAAGATGGCCGCGGCCGGAAACGGCATCCACCGCACGACCTCGAACCGCTCGATGCCTGCTTCGTCTCCGGTATCGCTCATACCGGGTGAGCGTACGGGGGTCCTGCGCCGCGCACCAGGTCTCGATACACCCGGCAGAGCCGGGCACTCGACCACCGTGGGCAGAGCCGGGCACTCGACCACCGTGGGTGGGTACGGGGCGGCGGTAGGGTCGGTTTGATGCGTTCATGGACCCGATCCCGGGCGCTCGCCGGGCTCGGCATCGCGGCAATAGCGGTGTTCGCAGCGCCCGCACCGGTGTTGGCCGACCCGCCGGGCCCGACCGACTTCGAGTCGACGATCGTGGCCGTGGAACCCGCGGTCGACGGCGTCGCCGCGTCGATCGTGGGCGGCGATGCGTTCTTCGTGCTCGATGTCGATCCGGGCATCGTCGTCACCGTCGCCGGCTATCAGGGCGAGCCGTACCTCGAGTTCGACGCCACCGGCGAGGTCCGCGAGAACCGTCAGTCGCCGACCTACTTCGCCAGCCGCACCAAGGCCGGCGCCAAGGTTCCCGACGACGTCACGGCGAGCACTCCGCCGTCGTGGACGGTCGTCGCCCACGACGGAACGTACGCCTGGCACGACCATCGCACCCACTGGATGGGCGGCCAGCCCACCGGTAACCGCGGTGATGTCGTCGCCCGCGGCCAGGTTGCGCTGGTCGTCGACGGTGAGCCCGTCACCGTGCGGGTCGAGACACGCTGGCTGCCTGCCGCCTCACCGCTGCCAGCGGCGGCGGGCCTGCTCGTCGGGGTGCTGGCTGCCGCGGGCTACGTGCTCGCCCGCCGACGCGGATTGATCGCGGCCGACCTGGTACTCGGCGCGGCGGCCGTGCTGGCGCTGGGCGTGGGCCTGGTGCAGTACCGCTCGGTGCCGGCCCTGACCGACCCCTCGCCGTTCGGCTGGCTGCTGCCCGCCACCGCGCTGGTCGCGGCGGTGGCCGCGGCGGCGCTCGACCGCCGCGCCGCACTGGCCGCACTTGGGGCGCGCCTCTTGGCCGGTGCCGAACTGGTGATCTGGGGGGTCACCCGCCGCTCGGGCCTGCTCGCCGCGATCCTCCCCACCGACGCACCGTTCTGGCTCGATCGTTCGGCCACCGTCGCCGTCGCCGTCGTCGGCCTGGCAACCGTCGCGCTCGCTGCCGCCCACCTGATCGACCTGGTCACCCGTCCGGCTGTCAGCTAACGGTGGTTTCGACAGGCTCAACCACCGGGTGGTTGAGCCTGTCGAAACCACCTAGCTCGGGGGTGGGGTTCGGGAGAGGGCTACGGCGAGGGCGAAGGTGATGGTCATCGTGATGAGTTCGAGCGCGGCGAGGGCGACGAACCCACGCCACACGGCAGCGCCGCGACCGATGATGTGGCGGCGCTGGAGCCAACCGGCACCTACCAAGCCGGCCAGGGCGACCACCTTGAGGGCGACGATCGCGCCGTAGCGCGACGTCAACAGGTCGCCGAGGTCGATCCGGCCGATCGCCGCTACCACGCCCGACGCGCCGACCGCTGCCGCGCACGCCAGCGCCACGTTCGAGTAGCGCGAGGCGAGCGCGTGCCAGCCGTCGCCGGTCAACGCCACCCAGGCCAACGCCACCAGCCCGCCGACCCACACCGCCGCGGCGACGACGTGGACCGATACCGACACGCCCGCCACCCACTGGTGCGCGGCGGTGCGCGGATGCCCTGCCAGCACGACCGGCAGCAGCGCGGCGGCCGCGGCTGGCCACGCCAGCGAGCGGCCAGGTGCCTCGGCAGCAACCGTCCACCCGGCCGCGGCGACGGCCGCGAGAATCGCCTGCGCCACCAGCGCCTTGCCGACCGGGGTGGCGAACACGCCGGCCTGGCCGTCGAGCTCCCAGGCCAGCAGCCCGAGTTGGAGCACCGACAATGCTGCCCAACCGGCGGCGGCGGCCGATGCCGGCCGGGACAGGTCGTCGCGCCCGAACGGCCGGGCCACGAACGTGCCCAGCCCTACCGCGACCACGCCGGCAAGGCGCGCCGCGAACGTGGTGACGTCGCCGATCCAGGCCGGTATGCGTCCGGCGCCCGACAGACCTGGCGGCGGGGGTGGTGGCGCACCACCGCCGAGCAACAGGGCCAGCGCGAACACGAGCAGCCCAGCTGCCACGGTGGCCCCGGCGTACCGGGCAGCGAGGCGCGTCACCGAGTTCACGGCGCGGCGACCGGCCCGCTGACGAGAAGTCGACGTACGGCCGCGAGCGCGTAGATCAACGCCGCCGCGAGGCCGCCCAGCAGCGCGCCGACCAGCATCGGATCGGCCGAGGTGGACGCCGACGCCCCACCCGGGCCGGGTGTAACCGGCATCGCCGTGTTGCCGTCGGTGTGGACCATGAACGTGGTGGTACCGGTGATGAGGTGCCCGTCGGCCGACGTCACCTGGTAGCTCACCGTGTACCAGCCATCGGCTGCCGCCGCGCCGGAGTCGATCGTCGTCCACAGCACCGTGTCCAGCGTGGTCACCTCACCGCTCGACAGCGGTGCACCATCTGGCCCCAGCACGACCAGGTCGGCCGGTTTGCCGACCGGCTCCGAGAACGTCAGCTCGACCACCGCCGGCAGCCCGGTGAGCATCGCCCCGTCGATCGGCGACGACTCCACCAGTTCGGCGTGGGCGTGCGCCGTGGTCGCGCCGGCCAGCGCTGCACACACGGCGGCGACGACACCCGCCAGCGCGACCACGGCCCGCTTCACGACGGCTCGATCGCCGTGCTGGCGGCCGGGTTCCGGCGACGCCCGAGCAACGCACCGCCGGCCAAGCCGGAAGCGCCGAGGACGATGCCGGCCACACCGAGCACACGGGCCGTCGTGTCGGACCCGCCCGACGTGGCCGACTCGGCGGTGTCGCCAGCGTCACCGCCGCCGGCCGCACCGTGGGAATCGCCGTGACCGCCACCCGACGCTCCGTCCGCGGTCACCGTGAGGGTGGGCGCTGGGTGTGCCGGCTCGGGCTCGCCGTCGACCACCGGGTCGGCCCATGCGACCACCTCACCGTCGGAATAGGTCTGCGTGGCCGGGAAGGCGTACGTGCCCTCGCCGTCGGGGAACGGACCCACCCGCATCTGGAACAGCGCGTACTGGTCGGGCCCGACCCCACCCGCTGCCACGGTGGCCGCGTCGGCGGTCCAGGTGACCCGGGTGACCGCTTCGGTGAGCGTGAACCCACCGACCTCGACCGGCTCGGGCAGCAGCGAGCTTTCGAGCGTGACGGTCCACCCCGGCAGGTAGGCGGCGCGTACCGACCGGAACGGCGTGTCGGCCGGCAGGGCGACGCTGAGGGCGACGGTGCCGGCGGTATCGGACTCGGTGGGAACGCGGAACACGAGCGTGCCCGTGCCCCCCGGGGCAACGTCGCTGGAACTGACGCTGACATGGGCGGATGCGGTGACTGCCGGGGCGACAGCAAGCGCTACACCGGCAAGCGTGGCGAGCCCGAGGTATCGGGCGCGCGACAGAACAGACATGAGAACTCCTCGAAATCGAACGAATGTGAACGTGTTGGGGAAACGTTCACCGAGGAGGTCCGCGGCTGCCCCGCGCGGCCAGCACCGCCAGGTTGCGGCGCGGCACGGGCGCGATCGGGGCAAAGCGGACGCGTACGACCTGCGGTTCGGAGACACCGCGCGCCGGCAGTACGAGCGCCCGCCCGATCGCCGGCAGGGCGCACAACCAGCGCACACCCCAGCGCAGCCCGACCGCAACCACCAATGACACCACGAGGTGGGCCGCGACCATCCGGCCGTCGGCATGCGTGCTCGTGGTGGCGGCGTGAACGGCATGGCTGCTGTGACCGGCATGACCCGCATGCCCGGCGCCGAACGCCAGGTGCAGCAACGGCTGCGCGGCCAGCGCGGCGGCGACCAGGCGCGGGAACGTCCAGCGGACGGACCGCCCCACCATCGCGGCCAGCGAGCCGACCGCGGCCAGCGCGACCACAACCGGCGCGACCGGCAGCGCGCCGCCCGCGGCGACGTGCGCGACCGCTCCCGGCCCGACCACCGCCAGGCCGACACCCAAGAGGGTCAGCAGGTAGGCGGCTCGCCCCGGTGGTCGAGTGCCGGCGCAGCCGGTGTATCGAGACCATCGGTGCGCGCTCCGGCCGTCGAGACGGTTGTCGAGTGGCCGCTCTGCGGCCGTATCGAGACATACAACGGAGGGGCGGCTGCGCCGCTGGTGCGCCACTCGACAACCGTCACCACCTATCCGCGGAGTCTCTACGGCATGCATCGCGCGCAGGGGCCTGCTCATCGGCTCGAACTGTACCTCTGGGCCCGGCGGCCTACCCGGGCCAATGGTCACATCATCGCTTGGCGAGCAGGTGCGAGACCCCGCCGGCGATCAGCACGATGCCGACCACGATCAGCGTGCCGTTGCCCAGCAGGTTGCCCCAGCCGAACCGCCCACGATCGGTCGGCCACCAGTCCCACAGGCGGCGGAACACGTCGGTCGACACCTGGGCCAGCACCCCGACCACAGCGAACAGCGCACCGGCCACCAGCGGTGCGGTCGGCACCCACCGCCCTGCCAGCACGATCGCGCCGAGGATCACCGCCCCGAGCAGCAGCTCGAGCAGGCGTTCGATCGGGGCGTCGCGGAGGCGCGACTGCGCCGTTTGGAGGTGGTGGATCGAATCGCTCAGCAGGAACAGGCCCAGCAGCGCGACGATCGGCCCGACGAACGCACCCGCCACGTTGACCCCTGCCGACGGCCTCCACACTCGTGGGTACGGATGCGTGCCGGTGAGCCCAGCCGTAGGTTGCCGCAGCGACGGTGGCCGGTAGGGCCGGAAGCGGGGCCCAGGCGTCGGCGACCAGCCCGGCGACGGAATTTGGCCGGGCGGTGGCAGGCTGCTCATCGCAGCTACCCTACGACACCGCCCGAAGCCACACCGGCGACCCGGGGTCGACCGACAGCGCGGCGAACTGCGGGCGCGTCGTGGTGACCAGCACGGGTGCGTCGCCGCCGGGCACGTCGACGTCGACACGCACCTCGAACCCCACCCGGGTCACGCGGGCGACCGTGCCCACCGCCGCTCCACCCGGGTCGGCCCCGAACAGTTCGATGTCGTGAGGGCGCACGAGCCGGCCGTCGAGTCGGGTCGTCGGGCCGAGGAAGTTCATCACGAAGTCGTTGGCCGGACGGTCGTACAGGTCATCGGGCGACCCGACCTGCTCGACGCGCCCCTCGTTGATGACCACGATGGTGTCGGCCACTTCGAGCGCTTCCTCCTGGTCGTGGGTGACGAACACCGTCGTCACGTGCACGTCGTCGTGCAGCCGTCGCAGCCAGTCGCGCAGCTCCTTGCGAACCTTGGCGTCGAGCGCACCGAACGGTTCGTCGAGCAGCAGCACCTTGGGCTCGACCGCGAGTGCCCGGGCCAACGCCATGCGCTGGCGCTGGCCGCCCGACAGCTGACTCGGCAGCCGGTCGGCGAACTGACGCAGGTGCACCAGGTCGAGCAACTCGTCGACGCGCCGGCGGATCTCGGGCTTGGGCACCTTGCGGATCTCGAGCCCGAAGGCGATGTTGCGGCGCACACTGAGGTGCTTGAACGCGGCGTAGTGCTGGAACACGAACCCGACGTCGCGACGCTGTGGCGACAGATGGGTGGCGTCGACCCCCTCGATGTGAATCGTGCCCGAGTCGGCGCGTTCCAGCCCGGCGATGATCCGCAGCAGCGTCGACTTGCCACCTCCCGACGGTCCGAGCAGCGCCAGCAGTTCGCCCGTCGGGATGCTGACCGATACGTCGTCGAGGGCGACGAACGTGCCGAACTGCTTGCCGACCCCGGCAACCTCGATGCTCACGGGTTCTCCCTCACGAATCCTCCTGGTGACGGGGCCGGATGATGCCGACGACGACGATGCAGGCGACCGACACGAGCGCCAGCAGGAACGCGATCGCGTAGGCGCCGGTCTTGTCGAAATTCAGATACTTCTCCTCGACTGCCAGCGTGGCCGTGCGGGTGCGCCCGAGCACGTTGCCCGACACCACCTTGACCGCTCCGAATTCGCCGAGCGAGCGGGCCAATGTCAGCACGACGCCGTACACGACCGCCCACCGAATGCTCGGCAGGGTGACCCGCCAGAACGTCTGCCACCCGCTGGCACCGAGGCTGTGGGCCGCCAGTTCCTGTTCGATGCCGACCTCGGTCAGCACCGGCACCACTTCGCGGATCACCAACGGGAGCGACACGAACACGGTCGCCAGCACCATGCCGGGCGTGGCGAAGATCACCTTCACGCCGTGGTCTTCCAGCCACGGGCCGAACCAGCCCCGGGTGCCGCTGTAGACGAGCAGCAGCGACAGGCCGACCACGATCGGCGACACCGACAGCGGGATGTCGAGCAACGCGTTGAGCAGGCGTCGGCCGGGGAACCGGTAGCGCACGATCAGCACCGCGATCGTGACGCCGAACACGGTGTTGATCGCCACCGAGATCAGCGCGATCCGTACCGTGAGCAACAGCGCTTGTCGCGTCCCGGGGTCGGTCAGCACGTCGGCGATGTCGGTCGTGCCGTTGGCGAACGCGTTCCGCCCCACCAGCGACACCGGCCAGGCCACGAGCAACAGCAGGTAGGCGACGACGATCAGACGGCACGCGTACTTGGCCACGGCGGGCGACCTCCCGTTGGAAGACGTCGACGACCTAGCCACGGCGGGCGACCCTTCGCTGGAGGATGTCGATGGTGACGATCACCACGAACGAGATCGCCAGCAGGACCGTCGCCACCGCGGCTGCACCGACCCGGTTGTCGTTCTCGATGCTGGCCAGGATGCGCACCGACGTGACCTCGGTGCGCAGCGGGCGGTTGCCCGACAGCAGTACGAGCGAGCCGTACTCGCTGACCCCGCGGGCGAAGCTCAACGCGGCCCCGGCCGCGATCGCCGGCGTCAACGCCGGCAGGGTGATCCGCCGGAAGATCGTGAAGTTGCTCGCTCCCAGCGAGGCGGCCGCCTGCTCGGCTTCACGGTCGAGTTGTTCGAGCACCGGCTGGACGGCCCGTACCACGAACGGGAGCGTGACGAACAGGAACGCCAGCAGCACGGCCTTGCGGGTGTTGGCGATGTCGATGCCGATTGGCGTCTGCGGCCCGTAGAGCGACAGCAAGACCAGGCCGGCGACGATCGTGGGCAACGCGAACGGGATGTCGATCAGCGTGTCGAGCACGCGCTTGCCGACGAAGTCGTCGCGCACGAGCACCCACGCGATGAGGGTGCCCATGACGACGTTGACCAGCGTCACGATCAACGCCGAGCCGACCGTGAGCCTGATCGCGGCGAACGTCTGCTCGTTGCGGATCGCTCGCCAGAACGCGCTCCACCCACCCTCGGTCCCGGTGACCACCACGGCGATCAGGGGAATCATCACGAGCAGCGAGAACCACACCATCGCCACGCCGAGCGCGAGCCCTGAACCCCGCCCGATCCGGAACGTGCCCTCGTTGTCGGAGGACACGCCGGAATCGGACGTGATGTCGGGGGCCGGCGCGGCGCGGGTGGGCGGCGGTGTAGTGGTGACGTCGGACATCTCGGTGAGCGGGGCGCCGGGGCTGACGCTGCTCAGCTCAGCCTTCGGCCTTGCCGGAGGCGAGGATGATCTGCGTGACGATGCCGGTCTCCTCGTCGAAGAACTTCTTCGACAGGTCGCTCCAGCTGACGAAGTCGTCGGCGACGGTTTGGAGGTGAGCGATTGCCGGGAACGGGTCGGTCGGGTCGTTGGCGCCGTCGACCTCGCCGTAGTCGGCACCGTCGACGATCGGGCGGAAACCCTTCTTGGCGAACTCGGCCTGACCGGCCGGGCTGAGCACGAAGTCGAGCCACTCGGTCGCCTTCGGGTTGGCGTCGATCAGGACCGCCCCCGGGTTCTCGATCAGCAGCGTGGTGTCGGGGATGACGTACTCGAGCGGCTCGCCGTTCTGGCGGGCCAGGATTGCCTCGTTCTCGTAGGTGAGGAACACGTTGCCGGTGCCCGACAGGAACGCCTGGGTGGCGTCACGGCCGCTGTTCGGCAGGGCGACGACGTTGGCGAACAGGGCGGTGAGGAACTCGTTGGCCTCGTCTTCGGTGCCTCCGTGCTCGACGACCTGGCCCCACGCGGCGAGCGCGTTCCAGCGGGCCGCACCCGACGAGGCCGGGTTCGGCGACACGATCTCGATGCCGTCCGCGATCAGGTCGTCCCAGCTCTCGATGCCGAGCGGGTTGCCCGGGCGCACGCCGAACACGACGATCGAACTCGACACGACGCCACCGTTCGGTCCGGCGTTCCAATCCTCGGCGACCAAGCCGTTGTCGACCAACCGAGTGACGTCGCTGGCGACCGAGAAGTGCACGTAGTCGGCGGGCAGACCGTCGACCACAGACCGGCTCTGGTCGCCCGACGCGCCGTACGACGACTCGAACCTGATGCCCTGGCCCGCGGGGGTCTCGCCCCAGGCTTTGGCGATCGCCACGTTGGCCGCCTCCGGCACGGCGAACCCGACCAGGTTGATGACGGGGTTCACCTCGGCGGCGGGGGGCTCGGTGGCGTCGGTCGCCCCACCGGCAGCCTCGGTCGGGGCCGGCGCACTCGGCGAGTCGGCCGCGTCGTCGTCACCACCACAGGCGGTCACGACGAGAGCGGCCACGGCCGTGAGAGCCAGCAAGTGCTTGGTGCGAAGGGGTGCGGTTCGACTCATGACCCGAAATCCTACCTGTTAAGTCTGGATTACAACTAAACGATTTCACGGCAAGCTGACCTGATGTCACCAGGTGCGACCAACACGATCGTCGACGTCGCCGGCGTCTGTGTCGGGCACCACTCCCGTTCCGAAGCCGGCTGGCTCACCGGCACCACCGTCGTGCTCCCCCCACCCGGCACCGTCGGCGGCGTCGACGTCCGCGGCGGTGGGCCAGGGGTGGGCGACCTCGCCCCGCTCGACCCCACCGGGCTCGTCCCCACCGTGGATGCGATCTGCCTGTCCGGCGGAAGCGCCTACGGGCTGGCCGCGGCCGACGGCGTGCGCGCCTGGCTGGAACGCCGGCGACGCGGGTTCAGCGTCGGCCCAGAGCGCCACCATGTCGTCCCGATCGTGCCCGCCGCGATCTTGTTCGACCTCGGCCGCGGTGGCCGGTTCGGCAACCGTCCCACCGCCGCGTTCGGGCGTGCGGCTGCCGCCGCGGCAAGCACCGAAACGGCAACCCAAGGCAACGTCGGCGCCGGCACCGGAGCGTTCGCCGGGATGCTCCGAGGCGGCATCGGGTCGGCGAGTGTGGTGCTGCCCAGCGGCATCACCGTTGCCGCGCTCGTCGCCCTCAACTCGGCGGGCAGCGTCGTCGACCCGGCGTCCGGGCGGCTGTGGGGAGCCGACCGCGGGCTGCCTGGCGAGTTCGCTGTACGGCGGCCGAAGGCTGCCGAGGCACGTGCCTTCCGGGAACTGCCACGCGATCCGCACCCACTGAACACCACGCTGGCCGTGGTCGCCACCGATGCCGAACTCACCAAGGCCGAATGCACCCGGCTGGCGATCGCGGCCCACGACGGCATGGCCCGGGCGATCGACCCGATCCACCTGTACACCGACGGCGATGTCGCGTTCGCGCTCGCCACGGGTGCGCTGCCCGTCGCCGCGCCCGCGGATGGGGGCAACTCACGCCCGCAACTCGGGCGGCCGGCCCTACTGGCCCCGCTGCTGGCCGCCGCGGCCGACACGGTGACCCGGGCGATCGTGCACGCCGCGCTGGCGGCAACACCGGCCGCCGGGCGGCTCAGCTACCGCGAGCAGTTTCCGAGCGCGTTCGCCTGACGTTCCAGGCGACGAACCCCGCCAGCGCCACCCCCGCGGCAACCGCCCACCACACCGCGCCGCGCTCGTCGGGCAACAGCGCGACGAGCCACGTCCGGACGTCGAGGGCCGTATCGACGATCGGGTCGCGCACGAGCGAACTCGACGAGTAGACCCGCCGCTCGTACCACCCGTAGTACGCGGCGTACGCGCCCGCCACCACCAGCAGGCCGCCGGCGAACCGATTGATCATCGGCACCAACGAACGGAACTTGGCCACCAAGCCGGTGCGGGCGAGCGCGACGGCGACGGTCAGCACCCCGACCACGACCCCCATTCCCAGCCCGTACATCACGAACACGATCAGCATCGACGCGTAACTGCCCTCGCGGAACGCCAGCGTGGTCGCTCCGAGGAAGATCGAGATGGTGCACGACAACGACGCCAACGCGTACGACACCCCGAACAGGTACATCGACCAGTACGTGCCATCGGCGCCGCCGCGCTGCAACTTCGGGAGCGCGAGGGTCACCGAACGCCCCGTCAGCAGGTACGCGCCGAGCACGATCATCATCAGCCCGACCGCGATCGTGACCCAGGGGAGCACCCGGGTGGTGTCGTCGATCAGCTTCGAGATGACCGCCCCGAACACTCCGAACACGGTGACGAACCCTGCCGTC
The DNA here is from genome assembly GCA_035556435.1 of Ilumatobacter sp. Taxonomy (GTDB): domain Bacteria; phylum Actinomycetota; class Acidimicrobiia; order Acidimicrobiales; family Ilumatobacteraceae; genus Ilumatobacter. The sequence goes on from DATMEY010000030.1 coordinate 11,058, forward strand.
AAGGCGGCGGCGACCGTCAGCGCGCGGCCGACGGTGCCCCAACGGGCAAGCCACGTACGCTCCCCCGCGGCGTCGTCGAGCCCGACGAATGCGGCGAGGTAGGCGGGCAGCAAAGCGAACCCGCACGGGTTCAGCGTGGCGACCATGCCGAGCAGCAGCGCGTACGCGAATGGGCCTTCGAGCACGCCCCAACGCTACGCCGACCGACCCGGCTTCCCTAAGCTGCCGCCGGATGTCACCGATCACGCGCCGGCTCGCGGCCACACCGTTGCTCACGCTGGCCGCGGCGGCGCTGACGTTCGGGGCAGCCGCCCCACCCGAACGCTGCCCCGCCGTCACCACCGCCGACGTCGAGGCTGCGGCCGCGGCCACGACCGCGTGGATCGTCGACAACCAGCAGGACGACGGCACCTGGCTATACGAATACGACCGCAGCACCGGCCGCGCCGAGTACTTCGCCACCGGCGACTACAACATCGTGCGTCACGCGGGCGTGATGATGTCGCTGTACCAGGCCGCCACGCATGGCATTCCCGGCGCGCTCGACAGCGCCGACCGCGGGCTGGAGTGGGCACTCGAACACTCGGTCGAGCGCCACGGGTGGGTGGGCGTGTACACCGGCACCGCGGTGCAGGCCGGCACGAACGCGCTGATGGCCGCCGCGCTCGTGGAACGCCGCGAGGCCACCGGCGACACCCAGCACGACGCGCTCCTCGGCCAGCTCGGCCGCTTTCTCGAGGGTCAGGTCGAACCAAGCGGGGCGGTGCTCGGGTATTACGACCTCGGCCCCGACCAGCCGCGGCCCGACGTCTATTCGATCTACTACACCGGCGAGGCGTGGTGGGCGCTGGCGCGCCTGCACCGGGCATTCCCGGGCGACGGGTGGGGCACCGTCGCCGACCGGGTCGGGCACTACCTGGCGACCAGCCGCGACGACGCCGAAAACCTGTGGCCGCCGCTCGCCGACCACTGGTCGGGCTACGGGCTGGGCGAGACCGCCCAGTTCCCCGACCGCCCGCTCGGCCGGCCGCTGACCGACGCCGAAGTCGAGTTCGCTCGCCGCCAGGGCGGGCTGGTCGGTCAGCGGGTGCGGTCGATCAGCCAGCGCTTTGGGCCGTGGGGCGTCGCCGTGCGCGGCACGTTCGAGCCGCGCGGTGGTGGCTACGGCGTGTTCGGCGAAGGCCTCGGCGGCCTGTGGCAGGCCGCCCAGGCCGACGATCGCCTGGCCGACCTACGGACCCCGCTCGCCGACCGCCAGGTGTGCATCGTGGGGCTCGCCCTCGACGCCCTGGTCACCCCGACCGAAGCCGCCACCTACCCGACGCCCGAGTTCGTTCAGGGCGCCTGGTTCCAGAACGAGGTGACCCGCATGGACGACCAACAACACGCACTCTCGGCGCTCTTCGCCACGATCCCCATCCTCCACTCGCCGGGCGAGATCACCGGTACGAGCCCGAGCGGCTGGCTGTGGCTGGTGGCCGTGATCGGTGTGCTCAACCCGGCGCTCGGGGCGCTCGCGATCCGTCGCTCGGCCCGCAGCATCGCCGCACCGGTGGTCGCCGCGGGCGTGCTCGGTGGGGTCGCCGTGCTGTTCGGCATCGGGGCGTTGTCGGGGTGGTTACTCGGGGTGCTCGACGTGAGCACGCCGGCCATCCGCCTCGCCGCGGCAGGGCTGTGCGCGGTCGCCGTCATCATCGACTTGGCCGTCGGCCCCCGGCGCGCGGCCGGGGCGGCCGACGTGCCGGCGGGGTGGCTCGGTGCGCTCACCCCGGTCGCCGTGCCCAACGTCGTGCGTACTCCCCTGGTGATCGTCGGGCTGAGCGTGGTCGCCGACCATGGCCTACCGTTCTACGGCTTGACACTCGTGCTCGCGGCGGGGCTACTGGTGCTGCTCGCCACCGCGCCCGGCCGGTTACCCGAAGGTGTCGCAGGATGGACCGCACGTCTGCTGTCGGGCCTCGGCATGGCCGCCGCCCTGCTGCTGGTGGCCCACGCCGTCTTCACCGTCTGAGGACCGACTACCTCCAAGGTGGTTGAGCTTGTCGAAACCACCGGGCCGCACGACGACGGTGGTTTCGACAGGCTCAACCACCTCGGCCCGACTACGGTCGCCGCGGTGTCCGGACATCCTCCGCTCCCGACGGTCACGCTGACCGGCGACCATGTGCGACTCGAACCGCTCGGGCCGCAACACGTCGATGGGCTCGTCGCCGCCGCGGCCGACCGCACTACGTACGAGTGGACCAACGTGCCCGACGGACGGGCGGCGATGGAGCGCTACGTCGCTGGGCTGGTCGCCGACCACGCAGCCGGCACGGCGTTGCCGTTCGCCCAGTGCCAGGCCGACACCGGCGAGGTGCTCGGCTGCACACGGATGATGGAACTGCGCTGGTTCGCCGGGCGCCAACTGCCCGACGAGGTCGAGGTCGGCGGCACGTGGCTGGCCGGCAACGCCCAGCGCATGCCGGTCAACACCGAGGCCAAGCTGCTGATGTTCAGCCACGCGTTCGACACGCTCAGGGTGTGGCGGGTGACGCTCGCCACCGACGCCCGCAACGCACGCAGCCGGGCCGCGATCGAGCGCGCCGGGGCTACGTTCGAAGGCATCTTGCGCAACCACCGGATGGAGATCGGCGATCGGGTCGCACCCGGTGCGGCACCAGCGCCGCGCGACACGGCCGTGTTCTCGATCACCCGCGACGATTGGCCTGGCGTACAGGCCGGACTGCGCGCCAAACTCGCCCGCTGATGCGCAGATCCCGCCGATCTCGGGCAGGTGCCGAGCCGATGCGCGCGCTCGTCGTCGTCGCCAACCCGAACCCTGAGTCGTTCGGCCACGCGCTCGCCGCGGCGGCTGTCGACGGGTTGCGCGCCGCCGGCCACCATGTCGACGTGATCGACCTGTACGCCGTGGGCTTCCAGGCGGCGATGAGCACCGCCGAGCGGCAGGCGTACCACACCGACACCCCGATCGTCGACCCGCAGGTCGCCGAGCACGCCGAACTCGTCGGCCGGGCCGAGTTGCTCGTGTTCGTGTACCCCACCTGGTGGAGCGGGCTGCCGGCGATCCTCAAGGGTTGGCTGGAACGAGTGCTGGTGCCCGGCGTGGGGTTCCGCTTCGACACCGAGGGGCGGGTCCGGCCCGGCTTGCCACAGGTGCGCCGGATCGTCGGGATCTCCACCTACGGTTCGCCCCGTGCCTACGTGACCGCCATCAACGACAACGGCCGCCGCACGCTGGCACGAACGCTGCGCCTGTCGTGCGGGTGGCGTGCCCGCCCGGTGTGGCTGGGGCTGTACCGGATGGACGCCCGCACCGACGCCGACCGCGCCGAGTTCGCCGCCCACGTCCGCACCCGGATGGCCCGCCTGTGAGCCTTTGCGTTCAAGCGCCACGCAGGCTGGGCGTCACTGGCGGCGTACCAACGTCCGACGTCGATGCAACCGCCGTGGGCTGGGGCAACGCAGGCGAGCGACCACAGCGATCGGTGGTGCCAGGGTGAACGTGCTGGTGGTGTACTGCCATCCGGTTCCCGGGTCGTTCGTCGACGCCTGTCGCGAGCGGGTACTCGCCGGGCTGGCCGCGGGCGGTCACCAGGTGCGCCTCACCGATCTCTACGCCGACGGGTTCGAACCGGCGATGTCGTCGCACGAGCGGGCGACCCACGCCGAGCCGGGCGTGGCCCCTGAACTCCAGCACTACGCCGACGACCTCGCCTGGGCCGATGCGCTCGTGCTCGTCTACCCCACCTGGTGGGGCGGCCAGCCGGCGATGCTCAAGGGCTGGATCGACCGGGTGTGGGTGGCCGGCGTGGCGTGGGAACTGCCGGTGGGCTCGGCGGTGTTGCGCCCGCTGCTCACGAACGTGCGCCGGATCGTGGTGGTCACCACCCACGGCTCACCGAAGTACGTCAACGCACTCCAGGGCGAAGGCGGCAAGCGCACGGCGTTGCGCTCGATCCGTCTGATGTGCTCGAAGCGCACGCGCACCACGTGGTGCGCGCTGTACGGCCTTGACCGCGCCGACACCGCCGACCGCGAGCGCTTCCTCGACCGCGTCGAGCGCACGCTCACGAAGCTGCGATAGCGCCCAGGAGCCGCGACAGGCTTGGACCAAGGTGGTTGAGCCTGTCGAAACCACCGGTGGCGGCCGGGTCGACATCACCCGGCGATAGCCGCTGCGATCTGGCCGGCGACGCGGGCGTTGTTCTCGGCCAGCGCCAGGTTGGCGGGCACGCTCTGGCCGTCGGTGGCGGTGGCGATCCGTCCGAGCACGAACGGCGTGACCGCTGCGCCCACCACGCCCTCCTCCTCGGCGTCCTCCAGCGCGCGCACGAGCACGCGGTCGAGTTCGGCGGCATCCAACTCGTCGCCGGCCGGGATGGGAACGCCCACCAGCACGCCCGACGCCGGCCGGGTGAGGTTGGCGTACACGGCGGCCACCTCACCGGCGGCCTCGACGCGGTGCGGTGCCCGCAGGCCCGACGACCGGGTGTAGAACGCCGGGAAGTCGTCGTGCTGCCACCCCAGCACCGGCACGCCGACCGTCTCCAGATATTCGAGCGTACGTCCCAGGTCAAGGAACGCCTTGGCGCCCGCACACACCGTCACCACGTGGTGGTGGGCCAGCGCGTCGAGGTCGGCCGACACGTCGCCGGTCATCTCGGCCCCACGGTGCACGCCACCGATGCCGCCCGTCGCGAACACGGCGATGCCGGCCGCCGCAGCAAGCGCCACCGACGCCGACACGGTGGTCGCCCCGAACTCCCAGCCCTGGGCAACCGCCACCGCCAGGTCGCGCTCGGCCGCCTTGCGTGCCGCGCCGAGAATGCGGGGGTGCTCGTGCGGTTCGAGGCCCACCCGCGCATGGCCGTCGAGCACGGCGGTGATCGCCGCCACCGCACCGGCCGACTCGACCGCGGCGATGCACCGGTCGAGCGCCTCGGCGTTGGCCGGCGACGGCAACCCGAGGTTCGAGAAGATCGTCGACTCCAACGCCACGACGGGCCGCCCCGAGGCAACCGCGCCCGCAACCGCCGAGGACAGAACAGGCTCGATCATCCCCCCAGTCTTACAAACGGTGTCAGACACCGTTTGTAACGAAGCGGGTGACGGCTTCGACGTGGTGGGTGTGGGGGAACAGGTCGAGCACCTCGGTGTACTCGTGGCGATAGCCGTGCTCGGCCAGCAGCGCTGTGTCGCGGGCCAGCGAGGCCGGGTCGCAGCTCACCAGCACGAACACGGGCGCGGTGACCTGGGCGAGCGCGCGCACCCCGGGTTTGCCCAGCCCGGTGCGAGCCGGGTCGGCGATGACCACGTCGTAGCGCTCGTTCGGGTCGGGTCGCCAGCGCCCGACCTCGGCACAGATGATCGTCGCCGCCCCGTGACGCCCGGTGAGGTTGACCCGGCAGTCGGCCACTGCCGGCCGCGACGACTCGATCGTGGTGACCCGTGCGCCGTCGGGTACGACGGTGGCGGCGAACAGACCGACCCCCGCGTAGGCGTCGACGACGTGCCCGGCCGTGGCCAGTTCTGGGGCGGCCCGGCGCACTGCGTCGACGAGCAGTTCGGCCGCGGCCGGGCCGGACTGGAAAAACGACCCCGCCGACACGCGCAGGGGCATCCCGGCGACGTGCTCGACGAGATCTCCCTCGCCACGGGTGACCGCGCCGGTCTGGACCGAGGCGCGCAGGATCACCTCGGTCCCCGGGTCGAGCGGGTTCTCCAGTGCCTCGGCCAGCAGCGGGTGGGTGACCAGGCACCCGGCCGCCGGCACGGTGTCGTGCGAGCGCTCGTGCCGGAACGCCGGGCGACCGTCGGCGTCGCCTACCACGCGTACCGTCGTGCGGTAGCCGTCCGGCGACACCGCCGACCCGACGCGTACGTCGCCATCGGGGAGGCGCGCGGTGCGCCGCAGCGCATCGGCGACGATGCCGGCCTTGTGGCCCAACTGAGCGTCGACGGCCACGTGCTGCCAGTCACAGCCACCGCAGCCGGCGTGGCGTTGCGGGCACGGCGGCACCACCCGGTCAGGCCCGGCCGCGTGGACCTCGACCGCCACTGCTTGGGAGAACCCGCCGCGGTCGTCAGTGACCGCCACCGACACGTCGTCGCCCGGCACGCCGCCGCGCACGAACACCACCCGCCCGTCGGGGCCGTGCCCGAGCGCCGCCCCACCGGCGACAAACCGCTCGGGGCGTACACGCAGACGAGGTGTGGGCATGGGGCCATAGTGTGGCGGCATGAGCGCCAGCAACGAGTGGTACTGGGATCTCGACCGCAAGATCGCGGTGCCGGCCGACGAACGCGGCCCGGGCGACCACACGCTCGGCCCCTACCCCACGCGCGGCGAAGCCGAGAACTGGAAGGCCACCGTCGAGCAACGCAACGACGCCTGGGACGACGCCGACCAGGAGTGGGACGAAGGTCAGCCCGACGCCGCCGGTTAGCCTGGATCGTCAACGCTTTGCGTTCAAGCGCCACGCAGGCTGGGCTCCACCAACGATGCCCGAAGCCAACGTCGACGCGACTGCTGTGGCCTGGGGCAATGCCGACGGGCGACCGCAGCGATCGGTGGATTCAGGGTTAGCGTCGCGGCCGTGGCGCTTCCCATCCAGATCGTCCCGTCCGTCCTTCCGGCCGACTTCGCCCGGCTCGGCGACGCTGTTGCCGCACTTGAGGAGGCCGGTGTCGACCTCATCCAGTGGGACGTGATGGACGGCCAGTTCGTGCCCAACCTGACGTTCGGACCCGACGTCATCGCGGCGGCCCGCAAGCACTGCAGCGTGCCGTTCGAGGCGCACCTGATGGTGTTCACGCCCGAGGCGATGGCCGCCCAGTACGTCGAGGCCGGCTGCCAGCGGCTGATCGTCCACGCCGAGTCGACCACCCACCTGCACCGCACACTCGGGCTGGTGAACTCGCTGGGGGCCAACGCGGCGGTCGCCCTCAACCCGGCCACCCCGGCGTCGGCGGTCGAGCACGTACTCGACCTGGTCGACCTGGTGCTCGTGATGACGGTCAACCCCGGCTTCGGCGGCCAGGCCTACATCGCCACGATGGAACCCAAGGTCACCGAGGTACGCCGGATGCTTGACGCCCGCGGCCTCGGCCGCGTCCACGTCGAGGTCGACGGCGGCATCAGCGCCGACACGGTCGGGCAGGCCGCGGCAGCCGGCGCCAACGTGTTGATCTCGGGCAGCTGGATGTTCAAGCACCCCGGAGGCCTCAAGGCCGCGGTCGACGAACTCCGCGAGTTGGCCACCGCGTCGGTCGACGGCGTCTGATCAACCGAAGACGGCCGACGGCGCGATCCGCGACCTCGCCTCGCACGGTGGCCCACCGACCAACCTTCGGGCGCGTGATAGGATTTGTGCAAATGCACACGAGTTATCACGAACGAAGGCGACACGAGTGACGACGTTCGACGACATCGCAACCGAGATGGCACGGCAGGAGATCGAGCTTCCGTCGTGGGCGTTCGGGAACTCGGGAACCCGTTTCAAGGTGTTCGCGCAGGCCGGTGTGCCCCGCGACCCGTTCGAGAAGATCGCCGACGCGGCCCAGGTGCACGAACTGACCGGGTTGGCCCCGGCGGTGGCCCTCCACATCCCCTGGGACCGGGTCGACGACTTCGACGCGCTTCGTGCCTACGCGGCAGGTCACGGGCTGCGGCTGGGGACCATCAACTCGAACACGTTCCAGGACGACGACTACAAGCTCGGCAGCCTGTGCCATGTCGACGAGCGCGTTCGCTCGAAGGCGGTTGCGCACATGCTCGAGTGCGTCGACGTCATGGACGTCACCGGCAGCCGCGACTTGAAGATCTGGCTGCCAGACGGGCTCAACTATCCGGGCCAGGGCGACCTGCGCGACCGTCAGGACCGCCTCGCCGACTCGCTTGCCCAGGTGTATGCCCGCCTGGGTGAACACCAGCGGTTGGTGCTCGAGTACAAGTTCTTCGAGCCGGCGTTCTATGCCACCGACGTTCCCGACTGGGGTACCTCGTACGTCCAGTGCCTGGCGTTGGGCGAGCGGGCGGTGGTGTGCCTCGACACCGGCCACCACGCGCCCGGCACGAACATCGAGTTCATCGTCATGCAGTTGTTGCGGCTAGGCCGGCTGGGGGCGTTCGACTTCAACTCGCGGTTCTACGCGGACGACGACCTGATCGTCGGCGCCGCCGACCCGTTCCAGCTGTTCCGCATCCTGTTCGAGGTCGTGCGCGGTGGCGGCTACGACCCGGGCAGCCAGGTGGCGTTCATGCTCGACCAGTGTCACAACATCGAAGCGAAGATCCCCGGCCAGATCCGCTCGGTGCTCAACGTGCAGGAGATGCTGGCGCGGGCGCTCCTCGTGGATCGCGCCGCGTTGTGTGAGGCCGAACTGGCCGGCGACGTGCTCGCCGGTCATCAGGTGGTGATGGACGCGTTCTCCACCGACGTGCGCGCCGACCTGGCCGACTGGCGCAGTTCGCGTGGCCTGCCTGCCGATCCGATGGCGGCGTACCGCGACAGCGGCTACGCCGACAAGATCGCCGCCGAGCGCATCGGTGGAGCCCAGGCGGGTTGGGGGGCGTGACCGTGCACGACACCGTCCGACAGCTGCTCGATCGGTCGCATCGCCTCGGCGCCGACCAGCGCAACACCAACTATGCGGGCGGCAACACGTCGGCCAAGGGCACCGACACCGACCCGGTGACCGGTGAGCCGGTGGAGCTGATGTGGGTGAAGGGGTCGGGTGGAGACCTGGGCACGCTCACCGAGGCCGGCCTGTCAGTGCTGCGCCTCGATCGCCTCCGCGCGCTGGCCGGCGTGTATCCGGGGCCGGAACGCGAGGACGAGATGGTGGCCGCGTTCGACTATTGCTGCCACGGCAAGGGCGGCGCCGCGCCGTCGATCGACACGGCAATGCACGGCTTGGTCGCCGCCGCCCACGTCGACCACCTGCACCCCGACAGCGGCATCGCGATCGCCACGGCTGCCGACGGCGAGCAGCTCACCCAGCAGATCTTCGGTGGCAAGGTCGCATGGGTCCCGTGGCGACGACCAGGCTTTCAGTTGGGTCTCGACATCGCCGCCATCCACGATGCGCAACCCGACACGATCGGAGTGGTGCTCGGCGGTCACGGCATCACCGCCTGGGGCACTACCAGCGCAGCCGCCGAGGCCAACTCGCTGTGGATGATCCGCACCGCCGCGGAGTTCATCGAACGGCACGGACGCCCCGAGCCGTTCGGCGCAGTCGTCGAGGCGCGCCGACCGCTGGCCCCCGGTCAGCGGCGCGCCCGGGCAGCCGCGCTGGCACCGCACATCCGCGCGATCGCCTCGGCCGATCGACCGATGGTCGGCCACTTCACCGACGACGACACGGTGCTCGAGTTCCTCGCCGGCGCACACCTCGAACGCCTCGCCAACCTCGGTACGTCGTGTCCCGACCACTTCATTCGCACCAAGGTGCGGCCGCTCGTTCTCGACGTGTCGCCCGATGCGCCACTCGACGAGTGTGTGAGCCGTCTCGCCGAGCTACACGCGGCGTACCGCGATGACTACCGCGGGTACTACGAACGCCATGCCACGCCCGACTCCCCCGCCATGCGCGGCGCCGACCCGGCCATCGTGCTCGTGCCCGGTGTCGGCATGTTCTCGTACGGCAAGGACAAGCACACCGCACGGGTGGCGGGCGAGTTCTACGTCAACGCCATCAACGTGATGCGCGGCGCCGAGTCGATCTCGACCTACCAGCCGATCGCCGAGGCCGAGAAGTTCCGCATCGAGTACTGGGCGCTGGAAGAAGCGAAGCTGCAGCGCATGCCCAAGCCCCGCTCTCACGCCGGCCGCATCGCGTTCGTCACCGGCGCCGCGAGCGGGATCGGCAAGGCAATCGCCACCCGGCTCGCGGCCGAGGGTGCGTGCGTGGTCGTGGCCGATCTCGACCTGCAGAAGGCGCACGACGCGGCGGCGGCGATCGGCTCCGCCGACGTCGCCGTGGGTGTGCAAGCCGACGTGTCCGACCCGGCCCAAGTGCAGGCCGCGATCGACGCGGCCGTGCTCGCGTTCGGCGGCGTCGACCTCGTCGTGAACAACGCCGGCCTGTCGATCTCGAAATCGCTCGCCGACACCACCGCCGCCGACTGGGAACTGCTCCACGACGTGCTCGCCAAGGGCAGCTTCCTCGTGTCGCAGGCAGCCGCCAACGTCATGGTTTCCCAGGGCATCGGCGGCGACATCGTGTACATCTCGTCGAAGAACTCGGTCGTCGCCGGGCCGTCGAACATCGCCTACAGCGCAGCCAAGGCCGACCAGGCCCACCAGGTCCGGCTGCTGGCCGCCGAGCTGGGCGAGCACGGCATCAAAGTCAACGGCATCAACCCCGACGGCGTCGTGCGCGGCAGCGGCATCTTCGCCGGCGGCTGGGGCGCCAACCGGGCCGCCGTCTATGGCGTTGCCGAGGAGGAGCTCGGAGCGTTCTACGCCCAGCGCACGCTGCTCAAGCGCGAGGTGCTGCCCGAGCACGTCGCCAACGCGGTCGCCGCGATCACGTCCGACGAGTTCAGCCACACCACCGGCCTCCACGTCCCGGTCGACGCCGGCGTCGCAGCCGCCTTCTTGCGCTGACGCCGTGGCCCGACGCGTCGTCGCCGCGATCGACATCGGCGCTTCCGGGGGCCGAGTGGTCGCCGGCATCATCGACGCCGGCAAGGTCACGCTCGATCCTGTCCATCGCTTCCCGAACGGCGTGGTCGAGCTCGACGGCCGCCTGCGCTGGAACATCACGGCGCTGTTCGACCACGTGCTCGACGGACTCGCCCTGCTGGCGACGAAGTACCCCGAGGTCGAGTCGATCGGCGTCGACACGTGGGCCGTCGACTATGGCGTGCTGGGCGCCGGCGGCGGCCTGCTCGCCGAACCGATCTCGTACCGCGACCCGCGCCACGTGGACGCCGCCCGCGACGTGCACGCACACGACCCGCACGCGGCGCTGTTCGACATCAACGGGCTGCAGTTCCTGCCGTTCAACACGCTCTACCAACTTGCCGCAGCAACCCGCGAGCCGGTCTGGGGCGAAGCCCGGCAGGTGGCACTGATTCCTGACCTGCTCGCGTACTGGCTCACCGGTGAGCTGCGCACCGAGTACACCAATGCCACCACGACGGGCCTCGTCGACGTCGCCACCCGCGACTGGTCGCCGTACCTGCTCGACCGCCTCGGTATCCCGCCGGCGATGATGCCGCCGATCGAGCAACCCGGCTCCACACGCGGCACCCTGCTGCCCCACATCGCCCGCCGCCTCGGGCTCCGGCAGTCCACCGCGGTGACCACCGTGGCATCGCACGACACGGCCTCGGCGGTCGTCGGCGTGCCCGCCACCGACCCGAATTTCGCCTACGTCGCCAGTGGCACCTGGTCGCTCGTCGGTGTCGAGCTCGCCGCGCCGCTCGTCACCCACGCGGCGCGCGACGCCAACTTCACCAACGAAGGCGGCCTCGACGGGCGCACGCGCTTCTTGCGCAACGTCGGCGGCCTCTGGCTGCTCCAGGAGTCCATGCGGTCGTGGGACGAGCGGGGCACGTCGGTCGACCTGACGCAGCTGCTCGTCGACGCCGCCGGCCTGCCGGGCGGTGGGCCGCTGATCGACGTCGACGACCCCACCTTGATCGCCCCCGGCGAGATGCCGGAACGTATCGCCACGGCCGTCGCGGCCTCCGGCGAGCGCCCACCCGGAGACGCCGCCGCGTTGACCCGTTGCATCCTCGACTCGCTGGCCGCGGCGTACGCCCGCGTCGCCCGTCAAGCAACTGCACTCGCCCGACACCGGGTCGACGTGATCCACATCGTCGGCGGCGGCTCGCAGAACGAACTGCTCTGCCGGCTCACCGCGGCCGCCACCGGCCTTCCGGTGGTCGCCGGCCCGGTCGAGGCAACCGCGCTGGGCAACGTCCTCGTCCAAGCACGCGCGATCGGTGCCGCCGAAGGAAGCCTCGACGACCTGAGAGCGATCGCCGTCGCGTCCACCAACCTCACGAGGTACGAACCCTGACGAACCGCGCCTGAAGGCTCAGCGGACCGTCAACCACCGGGGCGAGCCGCCTACTCGCTGAGCCCCTCAGCCACGTTCCCGCGCGCGGTGTCGGCTCGGCCGTGAGCGGCCGTGGTCAGCCGATCAGCAGACCGATCGCCAGCAGTGAGCCGTAGGCGAGTTGCACCTTGCCGGTGCCACCCAGCACCGGGATCAGCGCCGGGCCTTTGGCGCCGCCGAGCACGGCCTTCACCGGCTGGATCGCCACGGCCAAGGCGACGACACCCAGCGCGGCCCACGGGCGCCAGCCGGCGCAGATCACCGCGCACGCTGCGGCGCCGACGACCAGCACCACGTAGAACCAGCGGGTGCGTGCATCGCCGAGTCGCACGGCGAGGGTGCGCTTGCCCGCCGCAGTGTCGGTGGGGATGTCGCGCAGGTTGTTGACCACCAGCAACGCGCAGGCCAGCAGGCCGACACCCACCGCCGCTGGCCACGCCACGTCGGGTACGTGACCGATCGCCACGTACGTGGTACCCACCGTGGCGACGAGGCCGAAGAACGTGAACACGAACACCTCGCCGAGGCCCAGGTAGCCGTATGGACGCGGGCCGCCGGTGTAGCCCCACGCGGCCAGGATCGCCGCCAACCCGACCACGATCAGCCACCACGACGTAGTCGCCGCCAGCGCCAAGCCGACCAGCGCGGCCAGCCCGAACACAGCCAGCGCGGCCCGCTTCACGGCCCCGGGCGACGCCCTACCCGACGCCACCAGCCGCATCGGCCCCACACGTACGTCGTCGGTGCCGCGCACCCCGTCGGAGTAGTCGTTGGCGTAGTTAACGCCGATCTGGAGCAGCAGCGACACGGCCAACGCAGCGACCACCCGCCACCACGTCACGCCGACGTCGATCGCCTCGACGTCGTAGATGCCGGCCGCGCGGCCTTCTCCATGAGCGGCACGGTAGGCGACCGCCCAACCGACCACGACGGGTACGACCGCGGCGGGGAGAGTGCGGGGGCGCGCGCCGGCCCACCAGTCGGATGCTGTCGTCATCGGTGCGCCATGATGGGCCGATGAGCGAGCTTTGGCAACTGGGGGCACTCGAACTTGCGGCGGCGATCAAGGCGGGTGACACGTCGAGCCGTGCCGTGGTCGAAGCCCACCTCGCCCGAATCGACGCCGTCAACCCGCACCTCAATGCGATCGTGCGGCGCTTCGACGAGCAGGCGCTGGCCGAGGCCGACGCGGCCGACAAGGCGCTCGCCGAAGCCGCCGACCCGTCGGACCTGCCGGTGTTCCACGGCGTGCCGTGCACCGTCAAGGAGAACATCGACCTGGCCGGCACACCCACCACGCAGGGCATCCCGGCGTTGGCCGAGGCGATCGCACCGATCGACGCTCCCAGCATCGAGCGCTTGCGGGCCGCCGGGGCGATCCCGATCGGGCGCACCAACCTGCCCGACCTCGGCCTGCGCATCCACACCCGCTCCACGTTGCACGGCCTGACCCGCAACCCGTGGAACCCGAACGTCACCGCCGGCGGGTCGTCGGGCGGCGAGGCGTCGGCGCTGGCGGCGGGCATGAGCCCGCTCGGGCTCGGCAACGACATCGGTGGCTCGCTGCGCAACCCGGCACACTGCTGCGGCATCGCCTCGGTCAAGCCCACCACGGGCGTCGTCCCGATGGCCACCGTCATCCCACCCGAGGACTCGATGCTGGCCGGGCAGGTGATGCTCGCCGAGGGCCCGATGGCCCGCCACGTCGCCGACGTGCGCGCGGCGATCGCCGGGTGGAGCCCGCGCGACCCCCGGTCGGTGCCGGCAGTGCTCACCGACCTGGCGCCGGGCGAGCAGCTCAAGGTCGCCGTGATGGCCGACCCACCCGGTGGCGCGACACACCCCGAGATCGCAGCCGCGGTACGGCGCGCTGCCGATGTGCTCGCCGACGCCGGCCACGACGTGGTCGAGGCCACGCCGCCCGACTACGAGCTGGCGATCGAACTGTGGGCGATGTTGCTGCTGGGCGACCTGGCCGTGCAGAAGCCGCTGCTCGACCTGGTGCTGTCACCCGAGGCGAGCGCCATCCTCGACTCACTCCAGGCCCGCTACCCCGTTCCCACGCTCGAATCGGCGATCACCCTCAACGCCCAGCGGTTCGCGATTGCCCGCGGCTGGTCGGCGTTCTTCACCGAGCACCCGGTGCTGCTGTCGCCGACCTGGGCGATGCCCCCGTTCGAGCACGACGCCGACACCCGCGGCGAAGGCATCGCCGAGTTGCTCGCCGACACGCTGCGGCCGGTGTTGCCCGGCAACCTGCTGGGCATTCCGGCGGCGATCGTGCCGGTCGGCCAGGCCGCCGGCACCCCGGTCGGTGTGCAGGTCTACGGCGACCGCTTCACCGACCTGCGCTGCCTGGCCGTCGCCGAACAGATCGAATCAGCAGTAGGAACCCCCACCCCCATCGACCCCGTCCTCTAGCCCGATGGTGCGTCGGCGGAGAGGTGGTGACGGTCGTCGAGTGGCGCACCCGCGGCGTAGCCGCCCCTCCGTTGTATCGAGACGACGGCCCGCGCACCAATGGTCTCGATACACCGGCTGCGCCGGCACTCGACCACCGAGGCGAGCCGCCTACCGGGCGAGCCTCCTGGCACCGTCTGACGGGGCGCGCTGATGCCGCGGTTGGTGGCGCTTGACCTGCCGGGGGGGCCGGGGTTCGTCGACGAGTTACGGCGGATCTGGGACGCGGGTGACGCCGCCTTCCCCGTCGATCAGCGGTTGCCCGCGGCGGCCAAGCGGGACGTGTACGCGGCGATGCGGGTCGGCGAGCCGGTCGAACCCGGCGATGCGCTGGTGGTGGCCACCAGCGGGTCGACCGGCGCACCGAAGGGGGTCGTGCTCACCCACGCGGCGGTCGCCGCCTCGGCCGCGGCGACATCGGCACGGATCGGCGTCGCTCCCGACGACCACTGGCTGGCGTGCCTGCCCCTCAACCACGTGGGCGGCCTGTCGGTCGTCACCCGGGCGCTCCATGCGGGCACACCACTCACCGTGCTGCCCGGCTTCGATGCCGCCGCGGTCATGGCCAGCGGTGCCACGCTGGTGTCACTGGTGGCAACCGCGTTGCAACGCATCGACCCTGCCGCGTTCCGGGTGATCGTGCTCGGCGGTGCCCGCCCGCCGGCCGAGCGCCCGCCGAACACGGTCGCCACTTACGGGATGACCGAAACCGGCAGCGGCGTCGTGTACGACCGACGCCCGCTCGACGGTGTCGAGGTGCGCATCGTGCAGGGCGAGATCCAGCTACGCGGCCCGATGCTGCTGCGCTGCTACCGCGACGGCCACGATCCGACAACCGCCGACGGCTGGCTCGCCACCGGCGACCTCGGTACGTTCGACGGTGGCCTGCTGACCGTTCACGGCCGCGCCGACGACCTGATCATCACCGGCGGCGAGAACGTCTGGCCCGAACCGGTCGAGGCTGTCTTGCGCCGGGTGCCCGGTGTTGCCGACGTCGCCGTCGCGGGAACCCCCGACCCTGAGTGGGGCCAGGTCGTCACCGCACACGTGGTCGGCGAGGTCACCCTCGACGCCTTGCGGGCGGCGGTGAAGGAGCAGCTCCCGGCCTTCTGCGCACCCCGCCGGCTGGTGCTCCACCGGACGCTCCCCCGCACGTCACTCGGCAAGCTGCAACGCCACTCGCTCGACACCGACCCAGGCGGTTGAGCCTCCCCAAGGTGGTTGAGCTTGTCGAAACCACCGGGTCTGCGGGACTGCGGTGGTTTCGACAGGCTCAACCACCTTGGGGGCCGGGTTGGGCTACGACAGGCTGGCTCGGACGCCGGCGCCGCCGTCGATGACGTACGTGTCGCCGGTGATCCACGAGGCCGCGTCGGAGGCCAGGAACACTGCCAGGTTGGCGATGTCCTCGGGCTCGCCGAGCCGGCCGGTGGGCAACGCGGCGGCGAGCTTGTCACCGAAGTTGTCGACCAGCACCGTCGCGAAGTCGGTCTTCACCAGCCCAGGGGCGATTCCCAGCACGCGAGTGGGCCCGAGCTCGCCGGCGAGCTGGCGGGTGAGGTGGATCAGCGCAGCCTTCGAGAGGTTGTAGACACCCAACCCGTACTCGGCGCGCAGCCCCCCGACCGAGGCGATGTTCAGGATCACGCCACCGCCGTTGGCTGCGAACGCCTGCTCGTGGGCGGCCTTCGACCAGAACAGCGGGCCGCGGAGGTTGACCTCGAAGGTCTTGTCGAACTGGCTCGGCTCGACGGTCAGCGTCGCCCCGTAGTGCGGGTTCGTGGCGGCGTTGTTGACCAGGATGTCGAGCCGCCCGAATCGCTCGATGGTCTCGGCCACGGTGGCTTCCGCCGCGTCGAGGTGTCCGGCGTTGGCAGCCCGCACGGCGATCTGGCCCGGAGCGCCTGCCGCGCGGATCTCGTCGGCCGCCGCTTCGAGCTGTTCGATCTTGCGCGACGACAGCATCACCGAAGCGCCCGCCCCGGCCAACCCGGCGGCGATCGCCTTGCCGATGCCCTTCGACGCCCCCGTGACCAGCGCGACCTTGCCCTCCAACGAAATCTGCATGCGCAGGAAGTTACGCGGAGGCGGCCCGCTCCGACGATTCGTCGGCCGTTGCCGACACCCGGCGCAACCGCACCTTGCGGATGCGGCGGCCTTCCATCGCCGTGGCCGTGATGTGCCAGCCGTCGTACTCGAGCTCTTCGCCCTCGGTCGGCACGTGTTCGAGGGTGGAGAACACCAACCCTCCGATCGTGTCCCAGTCGTCGTCGGGGAGGTCGATGTTGAGCACTTCGTTGAGCTCGCTGATCGGCGTGCCGCCGTCGACGAGCAGGTCGCCGTCGGGCAACTGCTCGATGTCGTGCTCTTCGATGTCGTACTCGTCGACGATCTCGCCGACCAGTTCCTCGAGGCAGTCTTCCAACGTCACCAGGCCGGCCACCTCGCCGTACTCGTCGGCCACGATCGCCATATGGAACTTCCCGGCCTGCATCTCGCGCATCAGGCGGGCCACCGGCTTGTTCTCGGGAATGAAGCGCACCGGGCGGACCAGGCCGAGCACCGCCGCTGCACCCTCGCCGTCGCGCTCGGCGCGGATCAGGTCCTTGGCGTACGCCAGGCCGATCACGTCGCCTTCCTCGCTACCGAACACGGGCAGCCGGCTGTGGCCGTGCTCGATCGCCAGGTCGAGCGCAGCGCTGATACTGGCCTCGTTGGGGATGATCACCATGTCGGGCCGGGGAACCATCACCTCGCGGGCGATGGTGTCGCCGAACTCGATGATGCTCTCGATCAGCTCGCGTTCTTCGTGCTCGATCACCTCGTCGTCGGCGGCCGCTTCGACGATGCCGAGCAGTTCCTGCTCGCTGACGAACGGCCCTTCCTTCAGGCCCTTGCCGGGCATGATCACGTTGGTCAGCCCGATCAGGCCTCGCGACACGAGCCGCAGCGGGGGGAAGCGCACGAGCAGTTCGGTGATCCGGGCGGTGCGCAGCGCGCCGCTTTCGGAGTGCATCACCGCGTAGGTCTTGGGCATCGCCTCGGTGCTGATGAAGAACACAATGAAGTTGACGAAGAAGCCGACGATCACACCGGCGCTGCCGAACAGGCGGTTGGCCAGCAGCGTGGTCAGCGTGGCCTGGCCCATCTGGAGCAGCGTCACCGCGATCAGCAGCGGGTTGATGAACATCTCGGGCCGGCTCACCAGGCGGTACAACGAGTGGGCCGCACGGGTGCCCTTCGCGTCGACGATGGTGTGGGCCTTGACGCGGCTGATCCGGTTCAGCGACGTCTCGGCGATCGCCAGGTAGGCGAGCACCACCAGCATCACCAAGATCGCCGCCAGCAGGGCCGCGTCCACGCCGTTCACCCGTGCACCTCCTGGGCCTGCCGGAAGCCGGCCGGCGCGGGGCCGTGCCAGTGCAGGCGTTTCAGGTAATCGAGTTCAGCGGCGCGCATCCGGGCGGTCTCCTCGGGTTCGGCATGGTCGTGGCCGAGTATGTGGAGCACACCGTGCACCACCAGTAGGGCCAACTCGTCGTCGAGCGTGCCGGCGTGGCCCGGCGCATTGGCCGCGGCCACCTGCGGGCACACCACCACGTCACCGAGCAGCACCGGCACCCCGGGAATCGGCGACGCACTGTCGTCGGCCCCGGCATCGGTGGCGGCGTCGAGCGGGAACGACAGTACGTCGGTGGGGCCGTCGACGCCCATGTGCTCGCGGTTGAGTTCGGCGATCTCGTCGGGTTCGACGAACGTCAGCGTCAGCTCGCCAGAGCGCCCTTCGGCGACGAGCACGCCGTGGGCGAGGGCCGCCCACCGGTCGGCGTCGACGGTCACCGTGGCCTGTTCGTCGGCCGCGATGATCGTGACGCCGGTGGGACTGACAGGGTCGGACATCAGGGTTGTCGGGGCGTGCCGGTGGTCGCGGAAGTACCGGCGCGCTCGTAGGCCTCGACGATGTCGGCCACGATCTTGTGGCGCACGACGTCGCCCGCGCCCAGGTGCACGAACGCGAGGCCGTCGACGCCCGTCAGGATGCGCTCGATGCCGGACAGGCCCGAGCGCCCGTCGGGCACGTCGATCTGGGTGGTGTCGCCGGTGACGACGACCTTGCTGCCGAACCCGATGCGGGTCAGGAACATCTTCATCTGCTCGGGCGTGGTGTTCTGCGCTTCGTCGAGGATGATGAACGAGCTGTTCAGGGTGCGCCCGCGCATGAACGCCAGCGGCGCGACCTCGACGGTTCCCCGTTCGAGCAACTTCTGAGCCCCCTCGACGTCCACCATGTCGTAGAGCGCATCGTACAACGGGCGTAGGTACGGATCGATCTTGGCCATCAGGTCGCCCGGCAGGAACCCGAGGCGCTCGCCGGCCTCGACCGCCGGGCGGGTGAGGATGATCCGCTCGACCTGCTTGGCCTGCAGCGCCTGGACAGCCATCGCCACCGCCAGCCACGACTTGCCGGTGCCGGCCGGGCCGACCCCGAACGTGATGATGTTGTCGCGGATGGCTTCGACGTAGCGCTTCTGGCCGGCCGTCTTCGGGCGCACCTGACGGCCTTTGGCCGACCGCAACACCTGGTGGGTGAGCACCTCGGTGGGGCTGTCGCCCTCGTCGACCATGCCGATCGCCCGGTCCACGGTGCGCTCGTCGAGTTCGTGGCCGCGTTCGAGCAGGCCCACCAGCTCCTCGAACAGCCGCCCGACGCGCTCGCTGTGGGCACCGCGCACGGCGATCTCGTTGCCGCGCACGACCACCTGGGTGTCGGGGAACTGCTGCTCGACCTGGCGGAGATACACGTCGCGAGGGCCGAGCAGCCCAGCCATCAGGTGCGGTCCGGCGACGACCACACGGGTGGTCGAGTCGGTGGATGACGTACGGGTGGACGTGGGGGTGTCGGTCATGCGGAGGCGCAGCGGCCGGGAGCGCTCATCAGGGTCTCCACGGTAGCGCCTGCGGCCGGGCGCGAGCACCGGTCGGGGACCGATCCCCACCGCGCCGCGTGGACATTCAGCGTTCTCAAAGATTTGGACAAGAAATTCCTACGGAATCCTTAAGTCGCGTCCGATAGATGCTCCGCGTCTTGTGCTGGGCACGGGCGCGACTGCTCGTACGACATATCGGGAGTTCGGGATGCGACAGATCGGCACACGCGGATGACCGCCGCGGCTGCCCCGTTCGGGGCCATCGTCGTCACGGTCCTCGTCGCGCTGGTTGCCGGCCTGGCGATCGGGCTACTGATCGCGCTGCGCATCGTCGTGCCGCGGGCGGTCGGCGACGCCGAGCGTGCCGTCGTCAGCCTGCTGCACCGCGACGAACTCACGGGCCTGGCCACCCGCCGGCGTTTCGTCGAGATCGTCAGCGACCGGCTCGTTGCCCGCGACGACGCCCACCGCGAGACGGTGGCCGCCGTCACCCGGATCAGCCTCGACCGCTTCAAGCAGATCAACGACAGCCTCGGGCACAACGCCGCCAACCAGGTACTCAGTGCGGTAGCGGCCCGGATCGCCGACGCGACCCACCGCTCGGGCGCCACCGCCGCGCGCACCGGCGGCGACGAGTTCGCATTGATCGACACGGCTGCGGCGTCGGTCGACGAAGCGCTCCAACGGGCCGAAGCGCTGCTGGCGATCCTGCGTGCGCCGATCGTGCTGCCCGAGGCCACGATCTTCGTCACCGCCAGCGTCGGCCTCGCGGCAGTCACCCCCGGCAGCGGTGTACCAGCCGAGGAACTGATCCATCGCGCCGACATCGCCACCCACCGCGCCAAGCTCGGCGGGCGCGACCGGATCGCCTTGTTCGACGACTCGATGCAGGCCGAGATCGCCGCCCGGGTCGATGTCGAATCGGCGCTCCATGGCGCGATCGGGCGCCGCGAGATGCGGCTCTACCACCAGCCGATCGTCGACATCACCACCGGGAGGCTGTGCGGGTTCGAGGCGCTGATCCGGTGGGAGCGGTCGCCCGGGCAGGTGATCCCGCCGAGTGACTTCATTCCGGTCGCCGAGGAGATCGGTCTCATCAACGAACTCGGCGCGTGGGCCCTTCACGACGCGCTGGCCACGTTGCGGCGGTGGACCGACGAGGGCCTGGTCGGGCGCACGGCCACGATGTCGGTGAACGTGTCGCCGCGCCAGATCGGCGACCCGCGGTTCGCCAGCGTCGTACGCGAGGCACTGGTGGCGACCGGCACCCAGCCGAGCCGGCTGTGGTTGGAGATCACCGAGACGATGATGATCGAGGAACCCGACCTGGCCGAGCGCACGCTGCGCGAGATTCGGGCGATGGGGGTGCGCATCGCCCTCGACGACTTCGGTACCGGCTACTCGTCGCTGTCGATGCTGCGGCGCTTCCCGATCGAGCGGATCAAGATCGACCGGGCGTTCATCCACGGCATCGCCGACCGGGCGTACGACCGCTCGCTCGTGCGCACGTTGGTGACGATGGCCCAGTCGATGGCGCTCGATCTCGTCGCCGAGGGCATCGAGACGGTGCAGCAGTTGCAGTCGTTGCGCGAAATCGGCTGCGACAAAGCCCAGGGGTACCTGATCAGCCGACCGATGCCGCCCGAAGCGATCCGTTCGACGATGACGGCGATGGGCGAGATGTCGGGCCTGGCGATCTTCGACGCCGTGCGCCAGGTGCCGACCGTGACCGCGCCGTCGCCGAACCATCCCTCGATGCGCCACGCCTTCTGACCACCCGAGCCCACCATGTGACCACGGGCCCGTCTCCGGGCCCGTGACCAGCATGTTCGTGGAGGCGTCGGCGGGAATCGAACCCGCGTGGACGGCTTTGCAGGCCGTTGCCTCAGCCACTCGGCCACGACGCCACGATGTCTCGGTGACGCGTCACCTTAGCGGGATGACCGCCCGAGTCGCCGGAAGGAATGTCACGATGGGCACATGCGCGCCTGGGCCCGACCGATCCACGCGGCGTTCGTCGTCGCCGCGGTGGCAGGGGCTGCGGCGTGCGGCGCCGACGACGCGGCTGGGTTGCCGACCTGCGTCGAGGCGATCGATGCCGCGGCCGACGAGATCGAGGTCGCCGGCCAACTGCGGCGGCTCGACGATGCACTCCTGCGCTGCGGCTCGTACAACGCTTACCTCGCCGCGCTGGCGAGCCACCCCGGTCTGATCGGCTACTCCCCTCAGACCTACGTGGAACTGCGCTGCGCCCACCTCACCGAAGCCCGCTACCGGTACTCGCCCACCTGCCGGGTGGCGAACCCACCCACCACTCCCCCGGTCGCGACCGCCCCGGAAGTCGTCTACGCGGCGGCCACGCTCGACGGTCGCGTCGTCGAGCTGCGCCCGTCGCCGGCCGTGCCGTTCACCGGCGACGTGCCCGCAGTGGTGCAGGACACCGTCGACATCGCCGTCGACCAGGGTTGCCCCGGCGTGCTCGCCCAGCGCGACCTGTGGGCTGGCCGAGCGGCCGCCGAGCAGGCAGGCAGCGCCGACATCGCCTCGGTCTACGCGCAACACGCGATCCACGTCGCGTTGTGGATCGGGTGCGCCGATGCCGAGCTGTCGCCGACGACCGACCCGGTGACAACCCCGCCGACGACGGGGTGACTACCGGAACAGCAACAGGTAGACGACGACGAACACCACGACGACCGCCGCGCTGGCGGCCGCCCACTGGAACGTCGAGCCGAACGTGCGCTGGTAGCGCCGACCGCGGCGGCCCCTGGTGGGTCGGCCCTTCGGCGGGGTGACCGCCTTGGTGGATGGTTTGCTCGCTGGTGCCATCGGCTGCGGATCGTAACGCAGCCCGGCGCGGGCCATCGGACCGTCCGGCTCGTACCGGACCGGCCGCGTTCGATCAGATCGGCGTCGTATCGCGACTTGACCTACGGGTACCCGACCACCCGCGTCGTGGTTTCCCACATGTCTCGCCGGAACGCGTGCAAGCGGTTCGGGCGCAGCCCACCCTGGGCGGCATGTCTGGGAAATACAGCTGGAAGTCCGTCGCCGGCACCGCCAAGAAGTGGGCCGACAACAAGCGCACCGAGGTCACGACCGCCGATCGGCGCACCCGCCGCGAGGCCACCGGCAACGAGGTCCAGATCGAACGTGAACTCGAACAGCAGACGGGCGGCGCCGTGCTGACCATGCTGTTCCCCGGGCTCGGGCGAGCGATCGAGCGCCAGGAGCAGCAGCGCCAGCAGGCCGCGGCCGATCGTCACGATCAGGCGCGTGCCGAGCGTGAGGCGTCGGTACTCGCCGGAGCCTCGGTCGAGGTCCGCGGCCACATCACCGGTCGCGCCGACGACCTGGCGGTGACGTTCACCGCCGACGACGAGACGCGCACGCTGCTGGTGTTGATGGAGACGGTCGACCCGGTTGCGTTCGACGGTGCCAGCCTGTCGGCCGCCGGGTTCGCGCTCGCCGACTTCCACGGCAACGGCACGTACCCGCTCGTCGCCGAGATCGAGTCGCTCGACCCCGGCGCCCATCACGTCGTGTTCAACGACGGCGACAGCGACATCGACTGGTACTACTGGACCGACGAGTACGGTCCGGCCACCGCGGTGGTGAGCGGTGGCGCGATCGAGGTCGTCATGCCGTGCCGCAACGCCGGCAGTCACGAAGTGACGGTCACCCTGCGCGTGCCGATGCCCTGACGAGGAATGCGGCCGCCCTCCTCATAGGGTCCCGGGTACGGCGACGCCGTCGGTGTCGTCGAAACGAAAGCAGACAACATGCAAGGCACAGTGAAGACCTTCAACAGTGAGAAGGGCTTCGGCTTCATCTCTCGTCCAGGCGGGCAGGACGTGTTCGTCCACCACTCGAACATCGCCGGCGAGGGCTACAAGTCGTTGACGGAAGGCCAGTCCGTCGAGTTCGAAGTCGGCCCCGGCCGCAAGGGCGAAGAAGCCCGCAACGTCCGCGCGCTCTGACACCCGCGTCCATCGCGCCGCCGTCCCCAGGGGCGGCGGCGCTTTGCGTTTTCGGGCTCGCAGCAGCATTCCCCAACGCAGCCGCAGGCACCGCGCGCCGGGAACGCGGGCGCTGCCAGGTAGGATCAACACGAATTCTTGGGCGAGTCGCCTCGCTTGGGCAGGACGGCCGGTTGCGCTGTCGCCCCGTGCAGGCTCGACGCCTCCCCGAGCCGTCGCCCGAGGAGAGGCCATGCGCGAACACACCGAGGAACTGGCCAGCCGAGTCATTTCGTGCTGAGGCTCGACTGGAACGCCCTCCAGGCCGGCGACCGGGTGCTCGTCCACCACGCCGACGGCGGCGCCGCCCGGCTGGTCGCCGGGATTGTTGTCTCGGTGGAGCAGTCCGGCGGTTCGAACGACGTCGGCGTGCGCCTGGCGAGCCGAGAGAGCCCCGCCGGGTTGGTGCACCCCGGACGCCTGACCGTCCACCACGACCCCATCGAACTCGACAGCCACTGCTGGCGGTGCACCACGAGCGACCCACCCAAGGCGGGCCTACGGCGTGCCTGACCCGTCGCCCGTGCTCTCCGCCGGCACCGCGCCAGGGCCGCCCGCCCTCGCGGTCTTGTTCGCCGTGCTGCGCCGGCTCGGCCCACAACTCGTCGAGGCGACGCTCGTCCCGTCGCTGCTGTGCTACGTCGGCGCGGTCACGGTCGGCTTCGCCTGGGGGGTTCTCGCGGCGGCGACGTGGACCGCGCTGTCGATCGGGCGCCGGGTGGCCATGCGCCGACAGGTGTCGGGATTGCTCGTCCTCGCCGCATTCGGCCTGCTGATCCGATCCGCCGTGTACGTGCTCAACGAGAGCGCGTTCGTCTACTTCTTGCAGCCGATCGCGCGTAGCGCGGCGACCGCGCTGCTGTTCGCCGCGTCGGTGGTCACCGGGCGGCCGCTCGTCGCCCGCTTCGCCCGTGACTTCTGCTCGTTCGACGCCGACGTCGGCAGCCGACCCGCGATCGTGGCCCTGTTCAAACGTCTCACGCTGTTGTGGGCCGGTGCCCAAGCGGTGATCGCGGCCGTGCACCTGACGTTGCTCACGACGGTGCCCATCAGTGTGTTCATCGCCACCGCGACCGGCGCGGTCTGGCTGATCATCGCCACCTGCGTCGTCGTCACCGTCGGCGACGCAATCCGAACGGCCCGCGACGACGGCCTCCGCACGGTGCTTGCACACGGCGGTCGGCTCTACGCGCTCGCCAACTGACCCCTACCCGGGGCGCATCAGCGCCCGCCTCACAGCTGTGCCGCCGCGGTGCGTTGCACAGCGAACACCCATACCAACACCTGGAGCCAGACGATGGTCAAGAAGCAGTCACGAACACCACAGAACCCGTACCAGACCTCGGCAGCCGTCGAGGACATGAGCCCGGCCAACCAGCTGGCGTACGAGCTCGTCGCCGAGCGCCGTGACCTGCTGCCGTCGATCGAGCACATCATGAACGCCGGGCTCGACGACGACGTGACCGCGACCGCGCTCGGGTTGTTCCGGACCGCATTGCACAGCCCAGGCGACCCGCACCGCGACCCTCGGGCTGCGATCACCAAGGCGTCGGGCGGGAAGGGCGGCAAGGGATGAGCCGGCCCAGCTTCCACAAGCGCGACCGCGAAAAGGCTCGCCGCGAGCGCGCCGTCGCCAAGGCGGCCAAGCGCGAGGAGCGTCGCAACAACCCGGACGAGCCTGCCGAGCCGCTGTCGGCCGCCGAGCAGGACGCGATCCTCGCCGAGCTTGCCGAGCTGCACCGCCGCTTCGAGGCCGAGCAGATCACGTTCGAAGACTTCGACGACGCCAAACGCGAACTCACCCGCCGCCTCGAAGTGAGCTGAGCCGCGCCTGCCGCGATTCAGGCGCGCAGTTGCGTGACGTGTGAGGGGCCGAGTTCGTCGAGCGAGCGCACGCCCAAGAGTTGCATCGTCCGGCGCACCTCGTCGGCGAGGATCTGGATCGCCCGGTCGGCACCCGTCCGGCCCCCCGCCATCAGCCCGTACAGGTACGCCCTGCCCACGAGCGCGAACCGCGCGCCCAGCGCGACCGCGGCGACGATGTCGGCCCCGGACATGATGCCGGTGTCGACCATCACCTCGGTATCGCGGCCGACCTCGCGGACGACGTCGGGCAACAGATGGAACGGAACCGGGGCGCGGTCGAGCTGGCGGCCGCCGTGGTTCGACAACACGATGCCGTCGACCCCGGCGCGGACGCACCGCACCGCGTCGTCGACGGTCTGGACGCCTTTGACGACGAACGTGCCGGGCCACTCCTGCTTGAGCCAGGCCAGGTCGTCGAAGTCGACCGTGGCGTCGAACATCGTGTCGAGCAACTCGGCCACCGTGCCGTCCCATCCCGAAAACGTCGAGAAGCCGATCGGTTCGGTCGTGAAGAAGTCGTACCACCACCGCACCTTCGGGATCGCGTTCAGCACCGTCCGGGCCGTCAACGTCGGCGGAATGGTCAACCCGTTGTAGCGGTCGCGCAGGCGCGCCCCGGCGACGGGAACGTCGACGGTGACGAGCAGCGTGTCGAAACCGTTCCTGGCCGCGCGCTGGAGCACGTCGAGCGACCTGGCGCGGTCTTTCCACATGTACAGCTGGAACCAGTTGCGACCGTCGGGGTTGGCCGCGGCGACCTCCTCGGGCGTGGCCGTGCCCACCGTCGACAGCGAAAACGGGATCCCGGCTGCACCCGCCGCGGCCGCGCCCGCCCGTTCCCCGGCCGCGTGCATCATGCGCGTGAATCCG
The DNA here is from genome assembly GCA_035556435.1 of Ilumatobacter sp. Taxonomy (GTDB): domain Bacteria; phylum Actinomycetota; class Acidimicrobiia; order Acidimicrobiales; family Ilumatobacteraceae; genus Ilumatobacter. Next base: position 37,279 of record DATMEY010000030.1, read on the forward strand.
GTCGGGGCGATCCCGAACGGCAGCGCACTCGGGCCTCCGGCGACGACGCACGCGGTGTCGACGTCGGCAACGTCACGCAGGATCGACGGATGGAACTCCACGTCGAGGAACGCCTGGCGTGCCCGTGCAAGGGAGATCTCCCCTTCCGCGGCGCCGTCCGTGTAGTCGAACGGCGCGCGCGGGGTGACCCGCTTGGCGATCGACCGCAGATCGCCGATCGTGTGCGCCCGGGCCAGCCGTCTGGTCGTCGGGTCGAGCGTCGGTGGCCGGAACCGAATCAGGTCGGCAAAGTCACCCGGCCGGGGGCACCGGCGCTTCAACGGCCGCCCCGATCGGGCGACGCAGGCAGGGCGGCGGAGCCGGCGAACTCGGTCACGTGCTCCTCGATCCGGAGCAGTTCGTTCCATTTGGCGGTGCGCTCGCCGCGGGTGACCGACCCGACTTTCACGAGGTCTGCCCGCCACCCGACCGCCAGGTGGGCCAGGGTGACGTCTTCGGTCTCGCCCGACCGGGCCGAGGCGATGACGCGCATACCCTGTCCGCGAGCTCGCTCCGTCGCCTCCCGAGCGGTCGTCAGGGTGCCCGCCTGGTTGGGCTTCATCAGGAGCGCGTCCGCAGCCCCAGCCCGGTCGTCGACTCTTGCCGGGTCGGTCACCAGCAGGTCGTCGCCGACGACGAGCACGCCCGAACCCAGCACGGCCCGCAGGGCGCGGTGACCGTCGACGTCGTCCTCGTGCAATGGATCTTCGACGGCAACGATCGGATGGTCGCGGCACCACCCAGCGATCAACTCGATCCACCGATCACGATCGAGTATGCGGCCTTCGCTGCGCAGGGCATACTTGCCGTGCTCGTAGAACTGGGTGGCGGCGAGGTCGAGGGCGATCGCAACGTCGCCAGGCGCCCGCAAACCCGCGCGCTCGATCGCCCGGATCAACGCCGTGACCGCCTCCTCGTTGGAGCCGAAGTTCGGCCACCATCCGCCCTCGTCGGCAACGCCCCGCCCGCGGCCGTCGGCACCGGCCGCGAGATAGACCTCGTTGGTCCACTCGATCGCTTCACCGAACGACCGCGCGCCCGGTGCGACCAGCAGCACGTCCTGGATGTCGATGCTGCCTTCAGCGTGAGCGCCTCCTCCGAAGATCTGGATCTCGGGCAACGGCAGCCAGGGAGCGCCACCATCCGGGGCGTCACGCGCGAACGACTGCCACAGCGGCACGTCGCGCGACGCGGCGATCGCATGGGCGGCGGCGAACGAGGTCGCCACCATGACGTTGCCGCCCACGACCGGATCGTCGCGGCGCGGATTGAGAGCGGTGAGGGCGTTGTCGATCGCTTGTTGATCGAGCGGTCCGCCGACGAGTGCCGCGGCTACGGCGGAGTTGGCGACGGCGACCGCCGACATGACGTCGTACCCGCCGAGACGTTGGCCGCCGTCGCGCCGCTCCAGCGTCTCTCCGCTGCCCGTCGAGGCGCCGGAGGGTGCGATCGCCCGCCCGAACGCACCCGACGCGGCGGTGATCTCGACCTCCACCGTCGGGCGACCGCGCGAGTCCCAGACCTTCCGGCACCAAACCTTACGAACCGTGTCGACGGTGTCCATCGCCTTATGCTCCTCTCGTGGGGTTGTCGACCGAGCACTGCGCGCCTGTTCGATGAACGCTTCCGCCGATGGTCGCGGTCGCTCGGCGAGCGATGTACTCGGAGCCGACGTGGTCGGCCTCTTGCGCCGTGAGGGTGTCGCCATCGACGCCACCGCCGACGCCGAGCCATTGACCGGCGGCGTCTCGTCCGACATCTGGCGGATCGCCACCGCGACCGGATCGGTCTGCGTCAAGCGCGCCCTGCCGACGTTGCGCACGGCGGTCGACTGGACCGCGCCGGTCAGCCGATCGGCGTCCGAGGCACGGTGGCTGATTGACGCGGCCGCGGTGCGGCCCGACCTGGTGCCGAACGTGCTCGCCTTCGCCGAAGAACCGGGCGTGCTCGTGCTCGAGTATCTCGACCCGGCGGACTGGACGCAGTGGAAAGCGCAGCTCCTGGCAGGCGACGTGACCGTCGAGGTGGCCGCCCGGCTCGGCACCGCGCTCGGCGACGTGCACCGGTCGATGGTCGGCGAACGCGAGCGCTACCGCAACGACGAACTGTTCGCAGCGCTGCGGCTCGAGCCGTACATCCGCTACACGGCGGCGCACCATCCGGCGATTGCCGCCCAACTCGAAGAACTCGACGACGGCTTCGATGTCGCCGCCAGCACCGTCGTCCACGGCGACGTGAGCCCCAAGAACGTCCTCGTCGGGCCCGATCGGGTCATCCTCCTCGACGCCGAGTGCGCGACGTGGGGCGACCCGGCGTTCGACCTCGGCTTCTTCCTGACCCATCTGTGCGCCAAGGCCGTGCATCTCCCTGCCGCCCGGAGCGCCCTGCGAGCCTGCGCCCACGCGTACGTGGCCGGCTACGACGGCGCCGAGGCGGACGGTTCGGCAGCCGAGCGCAGCAGCCGTGCGGCGCGCTGGTTGCCGGCGATCCTGCTCGCCCGAGTCGACGGCCGCTCGCCGCTCGAGTACCTCACCGACGACGAGCGAGCAACGGTGCGCGCTCAGGCGATCTGCATGCTCGGCGACCCCGAAACCGATCTGGCCAGCGCACTCGATACCTGGTTCGCATCCGTTCCGTGATCGCAACGTCGTAGTCGTCACGGGGCCGCTCCTGCCGGTCGTCGCTTCGCCGATGTTCGTAAGGGTTCCTACCCTACCTCGATGCGAGCCCCCCGACAGCAGCCGCTTGGTTCCACTGGTGCATGGTCCATTCGCTACGCTCGCATTCGTAAGCAATTCTGACGAATAGCGAACCGGAGGGGTCACGCTGTGCTGGAGGGGCCAGGCAACTACGAACGGGCGCGGCCGATCTTCGATCGAGCCATCCGCCGATTTCACCCGATCGCCGCGACCACGTCGGTCTCGGCCGGCGACGACGAGGTGATCCTCGAACTGGCGACGCGCGATGGAGCGACGCTGCACGCCCGGATCACGTTCCCCGAGCCCGCCGTGGCGCGGATCCAGCGCGCGCTCGGCACCCCGTCGTCGCCACGAACCACCGAGATGCTCGTCGACGACCCTCCCCGCCTGCCTCTACGCGTCGAACAATCCGGTGACGCGATCCGGGTCGACGCCGGCGGCCCCGCGCTCGTCGTCCACGCCGACCCGTGGCGCATCGAGTTCGGCGAGTTCCGCACCGAACCGGACGACATCGCACTGCTCGAGTGGGTGTCGGAGCCAAGCGGCTACGCACTCGACCGTGCCGGCTCGACCGCGGCGACGATGTACGAGACGTTCTCCTTGCGGCCGGGCGAGGAGTTGTACGGCCTGGGCGAACGCTTTCACGGCCCGGCGCTGCGCGGCCGCCGGCTGACGCACTGGCTCGACGAGCCGTTCGGCACCAACACCACCGAACGCCCGCACAAGTCGGTGCCCCTGATCGTGTCGAATCGCGGCTATGGCGTCTTCGCCCACCACTCCGAGGAGGTCGTCTTCGACCTGGGGGCAGCCTCGAACGCGACCGCCGCGCTGCTCGTTCATCACGACGAACTCGATCTGTTCGTGATGCTCGGCAGCCCGAAGGAGGTCCTGAGGTCGTACACCGCGCTGACCGGCAGGCCACCCGAGCTTCCCGACTGGACCTACGGCATCTGGATGTCGCGGTGCATGTACGCCAACCGTGCCGAGGTGGCCGAGGTGCTCGACACCGCCGACCAGCTCGGCCTTCCCGTCGACGTGATCGGGCTCGACCCCCTATGGCTCGCCAACCGTCCGGCGATGACGTACGACACCTGCGACTTCGTCTGGAACGACGCCGACTTCGGGCCGATCGACGAGTTCATCGGTTGGCTCCACGGCCGCGGCGTCAAGCTGTGCCTGTGGGTCAACACACACCTGCGCACCGACAGCCCGGCGTGGACGCCCGAGCGGATGGTCGACGGTGGAGCCGCCCGCGACCGGCTGTACCCCGACCGTGGCTACGTCGATCTCACCGGGGCCGGCGCCGACTGGTGGGTCACCGAGATGGAGCGCCTGCTGGCCGCCGGCGTCGACGCCTTCAAGCTCGACTACAGCGAGACGCTGCCCGAGACGGCGCCGTTGGCCGACGGGCGCAACGGCCGCGAGGTCCGCAACCTCTACGGCCTGCTGGCCTCGATCACCGCCGCCCGGGCGGGGGCGACGGTGCACTTCACCCGCTGCGGCACCGCCGGCAGCCAGCGCTACCCGATCCACTGGGCCGGTGACAGCCAGTCGTCGTGGTACGGCATGTACGGCGCCCTGCGCGGCGGGCTGGCCGCGGCGTGGAGCGGCTTCGCCCACTGGACCGCCGACGTGGGCGGCTTCTACTGGCGCGACCTACGCCGCACCGGGCCCGACGACCCGGTCTTCCGCGAACCCGATCCCGAGCTGTACATCCGCTGGATGCAGATGGCGATGTTGCTCAGCCACACCCGGTTCCACGGCACGACGCCGCGCGAACCGTGGAACATCAGCCCGGAGGCGGTCGAGGTCGCCCGCGAGTTCTCCGCGCTGCGGCGCCGGCTCGTGCCGTACCTGCAAGCCTGTGCCCAGGAGGCGGCCGCGACCGGATGCCCGATCATGCGCCCGGTGGCCCTCGAGTACCCCGACGACCGCGGCGCCGCGCGCGTCGACACCGAGTACCTCCTCGGGCCCGACCTGCTGGTGTGCCCCGTGCTGCAACCCGGCGGAACGGTCGACGTGTACGTGCCGCCCGGCGTGTGGCGCGATCACTTCACCGGCGACGAGCTCCGAGGCCCGGGGTGGACCAGCCTGCAGGTACCACTCGAACGGCTGCCACTCTTGGTGCGCGACGGCGCCGACCCGTTCGGTGTGACATGAGTACCCAGCACGCAGAGGTAGCCGTCGGCCACCGCGCCACCGGTGAGGTGTCGAAGTACCTGTTCGGAGCCCTCACCGAACACTTCGGGTACGGGCTGTACGGCGGCGTCTGGGACACCACCGGCGACGCGCCGCGGGCCGACGTGGCCGGCGCGGTCCGCGGGCTCGGCACGACGATGCTCCGCTACCCGGGGGGGTGCTTCTCGGACTGGTACCACTGGCGCGACGGGATCGGCCCCCGGCATGCCCGCCCCACCTACGAGTCGACCTACTGGACCGAGTTCGAGTTTCCGGTCGAGATGCCCGACCCGGCCGGCTTCCGGCGCCAGACCGGGCCGGTCGAGACGAACGCCGTCGGAACCGACGAGTTCCTGCAGTACTGCGTCGACGTCGGAGTCGAGCCGATGCTCGCCGTCAACTTCGGCAGTGGCACACCTGACGAGGCCGCGGCATGGGTCGCCCACACCAACCGCCGGGCAGCCTCGCCGAGCCCGGTGAGGTGGTGGTGTGTCGGCAACGAGACCTACGGGCCGTGGGAGATCGGACACTGCACCCCCGAGGAGTACGCCCGCGGGTTCGGCGAGTACGCCCAGGCGATGCGCGCCGTCGACCCCGACATCGGCCTCGTGGCCGTGGGCGCGCTCGAGCCGGCGGCGACGCCACGCGCGGACTGGAACGCGACCGTGCTGGCCGACGTCGGCGAGCACGCGGACGCGCTGTCGGTGCACTGGTACTTTCCCGGGCCGTTCCGCGGCCGGCCGCTGCGTGACGACGAGCCCGACTTCCGCCGTTTGGCCGCAGCTCCCGACCACCTCGGCGAGTTGCTCGACGGTGTGATCGCCGAAGTCGACCACGCCGTGGGAGCGGCCCGCCGGATGCCCCTGGCACTCGACGAGTGGAACATGTGGGATCGGATCGACGACCTGCTGCACACGAACCGCCGACTGTGCGACGCCGTGTTCTTCGGCGGCTGCTACAACCGCATGATCGAGCGCGCGGATCGCGTCCGCTTCGCGATGGTGAGCCATCTCGTCAACTGCATGGCACCGATCCAGACCGAAGGGGATCGCCACTACGTCACCTCGGCCTACCTTGTCGGGGCCCTCTACGCCCGCCACCGTCGACACTCGGCGGTTCCTGTCACCGTTCGTTGCGCGACGTTCACCGCCGACGCGTTCGTCGAGCCCGGCGCCGAGGCCACCACACTCACGGCCAGCGCGGGGCCGCCTGGCCGCGTGTCTCCGCTGATCGACGCCGCGGCGACGGCCGACGAGACGGGCGTGACGCTGTTCCTGATCAACCGTTCGATCGACGAGCCGTGCCTGATCGACGTGTCGGGGACACCAGCGGGTACTGGCGGGATTCTGCGAACCGTCGCCGGCCCGGGGCCGTTCGCCAGCAACGACGTCGACCACCCGTTCGTGCTCGGCTACCGCGAAACCGTGGTGCGCGCCACCGGGGGCGGATGCCGAGTCGAGTTGCCGCCCCACACCGTCGGAGCGCTGGTGCTCGACGCCTGATCTCGGGGTGCCCGGCGGCCAGTCAGCTGCCGAGCCGCCGCTCGAGGAAGTCGTAGGCGACTTGGGCCGATTCGGCCCAGTCGGCGGGATGCAGGTCGAACCCGTGGTCGCGGTCGGCGAACACGACCAGTTCGTTGTCCACATTGCAGGCATCGAGCGCGTCGTGGAACGTCTCGATCATCACGGGCCGGACCAGCTCGTCGTGTTCTCCGGTGATCGTGATGATCGGCGGCGCCGGTTGGGCCACGTGGGTGATCGGCGACGCGTCGGCGACGACAGACACCTCGTCGGTGGCCAGAAAGGCGTGCACCATCGGCCCGGCTTCTGGCGGCGCCCCGGGAAGGCTCATGTCGGTCACGGGGTACCACAAGACCGCGGCCTGCACGCTCGAGGACTGGTCGAGACGGCCACCGGTGCCCTCCCACCGACCGGCTGGGGCGAGCGCGGCCATCGCTGCCAGGTGGCCACCGGCCGAGCCGCCGGCGACGGCGATCCGCTCGGGATCGACCCCGAGGTCGGCGGCGTTGGCGCGCATCCACCGGATCGCCGCGCGCACGTCCTCCAACGCGGCCGGCCACACCGCCTCGGGCGAGAGCCGATACTCGATCGTCGCCGTCACCCAGCCGCGACCGGCAAGTTCGTGGCAGTGCCTGAGATGCAACGCCGGTGACCCGCCGGCCCATCCACCCCCGTGGACGAAGACGATCCCGGGGCGTCGCTCGTTCCGATCGGCGCGACGGTGGACCCAGAGATGCAGGTCGCGGCCACCGGAACCGGCGGTGCCGTACACGACCTTGGCGAGGTCGTCGGCACCGGCCGGCCGGGTGAGCGGCACCGCCTCGACGACCGCGATGCCGGCAGACACCGGGTCGAACACCGCCCGGTCAGGCAACGGGCCGTCGATGACTCGCCGGGTACCTGTCGGACCGGTGGGCACGGCCCGCCACGGCGACGATTCGAGTTCGTTCATATTGCGTACTATCATGACCGGCATGGACGAGGGGGGCAAGTCCCAGGCGCCAGGTGCGCGCGGTGACGCCGCCGCGTGGCCGGTGCGGTCGGCATCGATCACGCGCGACGGCATCGAGATCCCGTTCGAGGTCGCCGGCCACGACGGCGGGCCGTGCCTATTGTTCGGGCACGGCCTGACGGCATCTGGACTGGGCACCACGACCACCTTCGGACCGCTCTTGCAGGCCGGCTGGCGGGTCGTCGTGATGGATCAGCGTGGCCACGGCACGGCCGGCAACCCACGTGGCCCGGACGGCTTCGCCGTCGAGGCGATGGGGGCCGACCTGATCGCGATCGCCGACGCGGTCGACCCCCGCCCGGTCCACTTCGGGGGCGGCTCGATGGGCGCGGCCACGGCGATCGCCGCGGCCGCCCTGGCACCGCACCGCACGGCGGGCCTGGCGCTGGTCGGGCCGGCGTTCGGGCACGCGGCACCCGACGGCCTGACGATCTTCGTGGAGGTCGCCGAGGCCTACGCAACCGGCAGCCGCGAGGCCGGTGAGACGGCGTGGCGGCAGGCGCTCGGCGCGGTCGGGGCCGACGACGCGACGCTCGATCAGCAGCTTGCCGCCCAGCGTCACCTCGATGTCGACGTGTTGGCGTGGATGTTGGCGACGATCCCCCGGTGGAAGCTCGGCCGGCACCTCGACACGGTCGCCGAGCTCGACCTACCGGCGGCGGTGGTCGCCTGGGACGGTGACTCGATCCACCCGATGTCGGTGGCCGAGGAGATCGCTACCGCGTGGCCGCGCGCCACCTTGCACCGCTGGGACGTCGCCCGCGACGGGCTCGACGCCGACGCCATGGCACGCGTGCTCGTAACGATGCTGGACGCGCCTGCCGCTCGCCGACCATGAGCTTCGTGCCCATCTGTGGCGGATCGCCCCCGGCGGTCGACCCACTCGACGAAGCCGGGTTACGCGACGCCATGCGCGACCGCGACCGCGCCACGGTCGTCGCCCCCGGGGTCACGCTCGGCGACGTGCTCGAACTGGAGGAGCGGCCACCGACGCCACCCGGTGCGGTCTGGCTGTCGCATCGCACCTACGCGACGGCCGGTGCGTCCGAGCCGTCGCCCGGCCTCCATGCCTACGGCCGGGCCGATGCCCGCGAGCGCCGCCCAGGCGTGCTGTTCCTGCACGGTGGCGGGTGGGCAGGCGGCCACACCGCCAAGCACGTTCGCAACGCCAACCGGCTTGCTGCACAGGGCCTGGTCACCGCCACGGCCACCTACCGCCTCTCTCATCAGGCACCCTGGCCGGCAGCCCTCGAGGACGCCAAGTGCGCCGTCCGGTGGATGCGCGCGTCGGCGCCCGAGCTCGGCCTCGACCCCGATCGGCTCGTCGTCGCCGGCGACTCGGCAGGTGGGCACCTGGCCGCCATGATCGCCCTCACCCCCGGGCGCTTCGAAGGCTCGGGCGGCCACCCGGACCACTCGAGTGCGGTCGCCGGGGCGTTCTGCTGGTACCCGGTGACCGATCTGCGCCTGCCTGGCGTCGCCGACTCCCCGCTCGTCGACCTGACCGTCCACTTCCTCGGGGCTGACCCGCAACAAGCGGTGGCCGAGGCCTCCCCCATCAGCTGGATCCACCCCGGCGCGCCACCCATCCACTCGGTCGTCGGCGACGCCGACCGGACCACTCCGCGGGCGATGGTGGCCGACTTCCACGCCCGGCTCGACGCCGCCAGAGTGCCCAACCGCCTCACCGTGGTGGCCGGTGCGGACCACGCCTTCGACCTTCTTCCCGAGCACCACGCCAGGTGCGCACGCCTGCTCGACGACCTGCTCGTCGACGTCGGGGTGCTGGCACTCCCCAGATCGGAGCCTTGAGATGGACACGAACACGGGCATCGGCACCACCGCCGGGGCACCCGTCACCGACGAGCACGTCGCCGCTTGGCGCCGCGACGGCTACGTCGTGATCCCCGACTTCCTGACCCCCGCCGAGGTCGAACGAGCCGTCGCCGACGTCGCCGCGTACCGGCCCACCTGGGCCGAGATCGACGCAGCACCCCACCGCTACCCCGCCGTCTTCGGGGAGGCGCGCGGTTTCGACGAGTTCCCCTACCAGGGCGACACGCTCAACGCGATCTCGGTGCACCCCGAGCTGATGCGTACGGCCCGGCGGATCCTGGGCACCGACGAGATCGCCCTGGCCACTTCGCTGCTGTGGGCCAAGTACGCCGGGCTGCACGACTTCGAGCAGGAACTCCACGCCGACTACCGCAACAACACGCTCGTGCACCCACGCGAGGACGGCGTCTACGTGCAGATCCCGTTCATCTTGTACCTCACCGACGTCGACACGACCATGGGCCCGACCTACGTGGTCCCCCGCCAGCACACCGACGGCGAGCCTGCCCACGTCAACCGCCGTGGCCGTGCCACCCACCCCGACCTCTACCGCTACGAGACCCCGGTGACCGCCACGGCCGGGAGCTTGTTGATGTACACGATGTCGACGTTCCACCGGGGTTCGGCCATCACGGCGACGTCCGGGCACCGGTACACCATGCACATGGTGTACCGGGCCGCCCAGTGCCAGTGGATGGGTTGGCGCGCCTGGGCGCGCTACGCCGACGGCCCGGAGATGGCCCGCTTCATGGTCCGGGCGACGCCCGAGCAGCGCTGCCTACTGGGCGTGCCGGCCCCCGGCGACGCGTACTGGGACGCGACCACGATCGAGGGTGTCGCCGCCCGCTACCCCGGCATCGACATGACGCCGTACGTGGCGGGTGTGGTCAGCTGACGCCGGCGCGGCGTTCGAAGGCCTGCCCGGCGTCGCGCAGCGGCGCGTTGCGCCGGTCGGGGTCGCCTCCGTGCCGGGCGGGGAAGTGGCTGTAGATGAGGATCCGCCGCGGCAACCCCGACCGGTTGGGGGTCGAATCGTGCACCAGCTTCGAGTGGAACACCATCACCGAACCAGGCGGCGCGTCGATGTCGACCCCAGGCCCCAGGGCCGACGTGTCGGTGAGCACCCCGTCGCCCGGCTGGCGGGTCGGGTAGTCGACGCGGTGCGACCCGGGCACCACGCGCAGCGGCCCGCGCCCGGCGCAGTCGTCGATCGAGATCGCCGACGACAAGATGTCGACCGGGTATCCCTCCAGTTCGAAGTAGCCGTAGTCGGTGTGCAACGGGAAGCTGTCATCGTTGCTGCTCAGGCCGATGTGGGCCAGGTCGGGCCCGTCGAGCACGGTCTGCTTGTAGTTGAGCTTCTCCTCCATCAGGATCGGCTCGTCCGACATCAACTGCCGCATCGGCGCGATCAGGCGTTCGTCGTTGGAGACCTGGGCGAACAGCTCGGAGAGGTCGTTCAGGGGTTGGACCTTGCGGACGTGCACGCGACCGTCGCGCATCGCCGCGTCGAGGCGCGGGCTCGCCGCCCCCAACACTGCTGACGACCGCAGCACCAGGCCGAGCAGGCGGTCGGCCTCGGCCGCCATCGCCGCGACCTCGTTCTCATCGAACACCGACTCGAGCACCAGGTACCCGTCGCGATCGAAGGCCGCCCGCGCGGTGGCGTCCAGCGGCGGGGTGACGGGATCGAGTCGGTCTGTCATCGAGTGCCTTCCGCGACGTTCGTAATCATTCTTCACTATAGGGCACCGGAGACCTAGGCTGCAGGTCGTGGGGCGTGTCCAGGGTACCGAAGAGGCCGAGTGGCATCGGCTCCTCGAAGCCGCGCCGTCCGACGTCGAACTCGCGCCGGGCATCACGGCAGCAGACTTCCTGAGGTTCCACGTGCGCCCCGACGACCCGCCTGGCGCGGTGTTCGTCCCTGACGTCGAGTACGACGTCGTCGGGCGCGACGGCGGCGACCGGCGACCCCTGGTGCTCCACCTGTACCGCCGCGCCGACCCGTCGGAACGACGCCCGGCGGTCGTCTTCGTCCATGGCGGAGGTTGGACGGGCGGGCACCCGTTCCAGCAGGTCCGGTATGCCGCCGCGTTCGCGGCCGCCGGCTACGTCACAGCACTGGTCTCATACCGCCTCGCCGGCGAGGCCCTCTGGCCCGCCGCCCTGGCCGACGTCCACGCGGCAACCCGCTGGGTCCGCGCCAACGCGGCCACGCTCGGCGCCGACCCCGACCGGGTCGCCCTCGCCGGCGACTCGGCCGGCGGTCACCTCGCCCTGATGGCCGCGCTGACCAACCGACGTTGGGACCCCGGTGATGGTGACGGCGACGTCCGCGGCGACCCGGACGCGCTCGTGCTGTGGTACCCGGTCGTCGACCTCACGGCGGGCGCCGACCACCCGGAACTGCACACCCTGGCGATCGGCCTACTCGGCAGCGATCATCCGGCGCTGCTCGCCGAGGCCTCCCCGGTCGAGTACGTGTCGCCACGTTGTCCGCCGACCCTGATCCAGGTCGGCGACGGCGACGACCTGACGACCGCGGCATCGATCTCGGCGCTGGTCGACGCGCTCCGTGCCCACGGAACCGACGTCAGTCTCCACGTCGAGCCCGACGCCGGCCACGTGTTCGACTTGGTGCCGGCGAACTGGCCGGCAAGCCGCGACCGGGCGCTCGCCTTCCTCGCCGACGTCTTCGCCTGACCGGCAAGCGTCAGTGGACGTACGGGCGGTCGAGCGGTAGGTCGCGGTTGAGTTCCACTCCGAACCCGGCGCGGTCGGGAACGCGCATCCGGCCGCCGATCGGCACCGGCTCGTCGACCAGCAGCGGCGCGAACATCGGGACGACCTCGCTGGCGTCGGGATGCATCATCAGGAACTCGGCGAACGGCGTCGTCGGCCGGCTGACCAGGAAGTGGTAGCTGTACACGCTCGAGCCGTGGGGCACGACGGGCACGCCGGCGGTGTCGGCCAGCTCGGCGATTCGCAGTAGTTCGGTCAGTCCGCCGCACCACCCAACGTCGGGTTGCAAGATGTCGGCGCACTCCATCTCGATCAGCAGCTGGAACCCCCAGCGCGTCGATTCGTGTTCGCCCGTGGTGCTCGACAGCCCCGGTGGCACAGCCCTGCGCAACGCCGCGTAGCCCCAGTAGTCGTCGGGCATCAGGCACTCCTCGATCCACCGGAACCGGTACGGTTCGAGGCGGCTGGCGAGTTCGACCGCGAACGGCAGGTCGAGGCTCATGTAGCAGTCGAAGGCCAGGAAGAACTCGTCGATGTCCTGGTCGCGGTCGCCACAGCGGCTGCGCATCTCGGCCGCCAGTGCCAGGTTCTCGGCCATCCCCGCCGCGCCCTCGGCCGGCCCGGCGGGCAACGGCAGCTTGCCACCGACGAAGCCCAACTGGCGGGCGATGTCGGGGCGCGGCCCGGTGGCGTAGAAGCGCAGCTCGTCGAGCACGTGACCCCCGAGCAGTTGCCACACCGGCTCGCCCCGGCTGCGGCCGAGTGCGTCCCACAGTGCCAGGTCGATCGCCGAGATGGCGTTGATGCCGAGGCCCCGGCGCCCGTAGTACTGCGAGGCTCGGAACATCTGGTCCCAGGTCTCGCTGATTCCGGCGACGGTGAGCGGTGCGCCCTCGGCGAAGCGCGCCAGGTGACGTTCGACCAGGAACGCGGCCGGTGGGCCGCCGATCGACGGCGCCACGCCGATGTGCCCGTCCGACGTCTCGACCTCGACGACGAACGTGCCGAGCGCGCCGAGCCCCCACGACGTGCGCGACGCGCGGTACTCCTCCCATGCCGACATCGGGTTGGCGATCTTCGAGTCGGTGATCCAGTGGCCCGTCGACTGGCGGTGGTAGTCGGCACCGGCGGTGCTGTCGGGCACGAGGGCCCGCACGGCGACGACCGTGGGGGTGCCTGTGGCGGCACCCATCAGACACGCAGTTGGGCCTTGACCACGTCGGTCCGGCCGTTCATCAGCTCGTTGAAGATGTCGACCCCGGCGTCGAGCGCGTACGTCGCCACCCAGAACGGATCGATCGACGCGGCCATCGTGATCGCCTGACGGAAGTCGCGGTCGGTGTAGCAGAACGAGCCGAGCACCGACTTCTCCATGCGGATCAGGCCGAGCCCGTCGAACCCCGGCTCCTCGGCGTGCAAGCCCAGCCACACGGCGGCTCCACCGGGCCGGATGTGCTCGACCGACGCCCGCCGCGTGCCAGCACTTCCGACCGCGTCGAACACCACGTCGTACTCACCCTGCAACGCCACCCCCGTGCTCGACGCACCGATCAGGTCGGCGCTGCGCAGGCGATCGGCGGCCAGGTCGACCACGTCGACCTCGTCGACACCGCGGGCACGGGCCACGATCAGCGACACCAGGCCGATCGTGCCGGCACCGATCACGCCGACCCGGGCCGGCGTCCGGTCGGCGATCAGCCGCCACGCATGCACGGCGTTGGCGATCGGCTCGACGAGCGCGGCCTGCTCCCAGCTCATCGACTCGGGAATCGGGTAGATGTTGCGCTCGGGCACGCTGACCCGCTCGGCGAACCCACCGGGGCGGTGGATGCCGACGATCGCCCGATGGCGGCAGAGGTTGGCGCTGCCGGCCAGGCACAGGTCGCACCACCCGCACGACACCGCCGGGTTCACCACGACACGTTCTCCGGTGTCGTCGCGGACGCCGCCGAACTCGTGGCCCATGACCAGCGGCGGCACCCGGAACGGGCTGCGCGACCTGATACCTTCCAGCTCGGACCCGCAGATGCCGCAGGATTCCACGTGCACCAGCACCTCGTGCGCCTCGGGGGCGGGCTCGTCGACGTCGAGGATCTGCAGCTCGAGTGGGGCCGTGTACACCATCGCTTTCACGGCGTGGATGTTAGTTCACTACAAGAACAAAGTCGACTAGCCTGCGGCGCATGGCCTTCTCAGTAGAGGTGCGGCCGGTCGGCCGCACCGAGATTCCGGGTCCGGAGTTGTTCTGGATGAGCGACTGGGATCGGTGGTTCGAACTCAGCTTCAACGTCGCCGTGGTCCGCGGCGACGGCATCACCGCGCTCGTCAACACCGGCGCCCCCGACGACCTGACCGCACTCAACGCCCGGTGGACCGGCATCTTCGGCGAGCGCGGCGAGTTCCGGCGCGAACCCTACGAGACGATCACTGCCCAGCTCGCCGACCTCGGCATCGCCCCCGACGATGTCACCGACGTCGTCGTCACCCCGTTCCAGCTCTACACGACGGCGGGAATCCCGCTGTTCCGGAACGCCCGGCTGCACCTCTCCAAGCGCGGCTGGGTCCACTTCCACACGACACACGACCACCCCCACGACGATCGAGCGACGTCGATCGCCCCCGACGTGCTCGTCCACCTCGTCACCAACGCGTGGGACCGCGTCCACCTGCTCGAGGACGAGGACGAGATCGCGCCCGGCATCCGCACGTGGTTCTCGGGCGCCCACCACCGGGCGTCGATCGCCGTCGAGGTCGACTCGCATGCGGGCACGGTGGTGCTGTCGGACTCGTTCTTCCACTACGCCAACGTCGAGGACAACCGGCTGCTCGGCATCAACGAGAACATGTACGAGGCCCTCGCCACGAACGCCCGCGCGAAGGCGGTCGCCGATCACCTCGTGCCGCTCTACGACCCGGCCGTGTTCGATCGCTACCCGGGTGGTGTCGTCGCCAGCATGTAGCCCTCCGCCGCCCGGCTTGGCACGTCGCGGGCTACATCGTTAATATTCCTTCTCAACTTCTCTCAGGAGTGTCTGCATGACGTACTCACCCGATGTGATCCGCCGCTACCAACTCCTGTACACCTCACTGGTGTCGGACTGCGTCGAGGCGCTCGGCCTCGGGCCGCGTGCGCTCGCCCCAGGGCTCGTACCGTTCCACTCCGACTCGCTGCGAGTCGTCGTCGGGCCCGCTCATACCTGCCAGATCCAGCGCACCGACGAGCGCGTCGAGATCGACGGTCTCCTGGCGATGGTCGACGCCACGCCCGAGGGCAGCGTCGTCGTCGTCGCCACCGACACCGACGTGGGCGGCGCCGTGTGGGGTGGCCTGATGACCGCCGGAGTGCAGCAGCGCGGGGCGGTCGGCGCGGTCGCCGACGGCGGCATCCGCGACCTCCATCAGGTCGTTCCGCTCGACTTCGCGGTGTTCGCCGCCTACCGCTCGCCGCTCGACATCCGCGGGCGTGGCGAGGTCGTCGGTCACGGCGTGCCGGTCGTGTGCCGGGGCGTGCCGATCGAACCGGACGACCTGGTGGTCGCCGACGCCAACGGCGTGGTGATCGTGCCGCGCGCGGCCGTCGACGCGGTCCTCGCACTGTGCGAGGACCGCGTCCGCAAGGAGATCCTCACCCAAGAGGAACTCGAAGCCGGCGGTTCGGCCGTCGACGTGTACGCCCGCCACGAAGCGTTCTGACGCGTCACCCCTGCCAGCGTGTCACCGAATTTCAGGAGGAACCCGATGAGAATCGCCCGAGTCAGTGCCGAAGGCATCACCTATCTCGCCCGGATCGAGGCCGACGACACGGTCGTCCCCGTGCGCGCCGAGCCCGCCGAGGCCGGGGGCGACGCCCTCCGGATTGCCCTCGACGACCCGGCGTGGGCCGCAGGACTGGTCACCGCGGCGCCCGTCGCCGAGGCGCGACCACTCGCCGAATGGCAGCTCGAAGCGCCGGTACGGAACCCGTCGAAGGTGATCGCGATCGGCCTCAACTACGCCGACCACGCCCGCGAGTCGGGGCTCGAACCGCCGCCGGCCCCGGTGGCGTTCGCCAAGCTGAACAACAGCATCTGCGGGCCGGACGCAGCGATTCGCTACTCGGCGTCCGACTCGACCCAAGTCGACTACGAGGCCGAGCTGGCGGTCGTGATCGGACGCCAGGCGCGCCGGGTCAGCGAGGATGCTGCACTCTCGTACGTCTTCGGCTACACCGCCTGCAACGACGTCTCGGCCCGCGACGCCCAGTTCGCCGACGGCCAGTGGATCCGTGGCAAGTCGTTCGACACGTTCTGCCCACTCGGCCCGTGGATCGTCGGCGCCGACGAGATCCCCGACCCGCAGTCGCTGGCGATCGCCTGCCACGTCAACGGCACCACCCTCCAGGACGGTTCGACGTCCGACATGATCTTCGGCGTCGCCGAGATCGTCAGCTACCTGTCGCGCGTGATGACCCTCGAACCCGGCGACGTGATCGCCACCGGCACGCCCTTCGGTGTCGGGTTCGCCCGCGACCCGCAGGTGTTCCTCGGCGACGGCGACGTCGTCGAGGTCGAGATCGAGCGGATCGGCACGCTGCGCAATCCCGTCGTCGTCGAATGAGCGACCCGAGCGAATCGGCAGGCCCTCCGCAGCGGTTCCGGAGCGCCGAGTGGTACGGCGGGATGGACCGCGACGGCTTCATCCACCGGAGTTGGATGAAGCGCGGCCTGCCCGATGACGAGTTCGACGGCAAGCCGTTCATCGGCATCGCCAACTCGGCGTCCGACCTGGCACCCTGCAACGGCGTACTCGACGAGCTCGCCGAACACGTCAAGCGCGGCGTGTGGGAGGCCGGCGGTGTGCCGGTCGAGTTCCCGACGATGGCGCTCGGCGAGAACAACGTGCGCCCCACCGCGATGTTGCTGCGCAACCTGATGAGCATGGCGGTCGAGGAGACCATCCGCGGCAACCCGGTCGACGGCGTGGTGCTGCTGGGCGGTTGCGACAAGAACACCCCGGCACAGCTGATGGGTACCGCGTCGGTAGGAATCCCGGCGATCGCCCTGTCGGGCGGCCCGATGCTCAACGGGAAGTTCCGTGGCGGCGAGCTCGGGTCGGGCACGGGCGTCTGGCGCTTCGCCGACGACGTCCGCAGCGGGGCGATCTCGATCGACGACTTCCGCGCCGCCGAGAGCTGCATGACCCGCAGCAAGGGGCACTGCATGACGATGGGCACCGCCTCGACGATGGCGTGCCTGGTCGAGGCGATGGGCCTCGCGCTGCCCGGTAACGGCACGATCCCCGCCGCCGACACGCGCCGTCATCGGCTCGCCCACCTGACGGGCCGGCGGATCGTCGCGATGGTCCGCGAAGACCTCCGGCTCCCCCAGGTTGCCGTACGCGCCAGCTTCGAGAACGCGATCAGAACGCTCGCCGCGATCGGCGGGTCGACCAACGCGGTCGTGCACCTGCTGGCGATTGCCGGGCGGCTCGGCGTGCCGCTCGACCTCGACGACTTCGACCGGTTGGGCCGCGGCGTTCCGCTGATCGTCGATCTCCAGCCGGCCGGCACGCGACTGATGGAGGACTTCCACTACGCCGGCGGGATGCCGGTCGTGCTCGCCGAACTGGATCGCCTGGGCGTGCTCGACCGCGACGCTCCCACCGTGCTCGGAACGCCGCTGGCAAGCTACTTCGAGGCCGCCGAGCCGTGTTACGACACGTCGACGATCCGCTCCGCCGACGAGCCGCTCCAGGCCGACGCGTCGATCGCCGTGCTGCGCGGCAACCTGTGCCCGGCCGGGGCGATCGTCAAGCCCGCCGCGGCAACACCTGCGCTACTCGACCACCGTGGCCCAGCCGTCGTGTTCGAGTCGATCGAGGACTACAAGGCCCGCGTCGACGACCCCGACCTCGACATCGACGAGAACTCGATCATGGTGCTCAAGGGGTGCGGACCGAAGGGGTATCCGGGAATGGCCGAGGTCGGCAACATGGGCATCCCCGCCAAGCTGCTCGCCCGCGGCGTGCGCGACATGGTGCGCATCTCCGACGCCCGGATGAGCGGCACCGCCTACGGCACGGTGGTGTTGCACGTGGCCCCCGAGTCGGAAGCGGGCGGCCCACTCGCGGTCGTCCGCAGCGGCGACATGATCCATCTCGACGTACCGAACCGCACGCTGTCGCTCGAGATCGGCGACGACGAACTCGAGCGGCGACTCGCCGACTGGCAGCCGACCGACCAGGGCTATCACCGTGGCTACGCGCGGCTCTACATCGACTCGGTGCTCCAGGCCGACCGCGGCGTCGACCTCGACTTCCTCGTCGGATCGAGCGGCGATCACGTCGCCCGAGAGTCGCACTGAACGGAGGACGGCGTGAAGAACGTGCTGTGGATCCAAACCGACGAGCAGCGGCCCGACTCGCTCGGCTGCTACGGCTCCGAGTGGGCTCGCACACCGAACGTCGATGAGCTCGCGCGTCGCGGCACCACGTTCCATCAGTGCCACGTACAGAGCCCGATGTGTGTCTCGAGCCGGACCTCGATGCTGTTCGGCCGCTACCCGCAAGAGACCGGCGTGTTCAGCAACGCGGTCCAGAGCGACACCACGATCCTCGACCCCGACGTCAAGGCGGTCACCCATCTGTTCGCTGATGCCGGGTACCACACGGCCTCGCTCGGCAAGTGGCACACACCGCCGCCGCCCCGGCCGACGTGGCAGTACCTGGACGCCTTCATCGGCTACCCCGACGTCGCCGACCCGACCGCGGTCTACCCGCCGTTCACCGACGCCGGGCAGCGCGTGATCAAGAACCCCGGCTCATTCATGGACACGGTCGAGATCCCGGTCATCATCGGAGGCATCTACCCCTACCACGACTGGGGCACCGATCCGACCGGCCATCTCACCGACCTGACGATCGCCCACCTGCGCGAGGTCGTCGCCTCGGGGCGGCCGTTCTTCGTACGGATCTCGTACGTCGCCCCGCACACGCCGGTGCTGACACCGTCGCCGTGGCACCTTCTGTACGACCCCGACGAGGTGAAGTGCAACGCCGGCAACCAACGGGCCCACGACGCACGCTCGTCGTACGACCGCTGGCTCGCCCGTGTGGAGGCCGGCCTGAAGATGCCGCTCGACGTATGGCGGCAAGCTGCCGCCGACTACTACGGGCTGTGCGCGTACGTCGACCACGAGGTGGGCCGGCTGATGCAGGTGCTCGACGAGCTCGGCGTGGCGGACTCGACGATCGTCGCCTACAACGCCGATCACGGACGGGCGATGGGCGAGTACGGCCACTGCCAGAAGGGCACCTACGACACCGAGGTCTGGCGAGTGCCGTTCATCATCGCCGACCCGGCCCGGGAGACCTCAGGCGACCACCGCCACGACCTGTGCGAGCTGATCGACTTCGCCCGCACGCTGTGCGGGCTCGCCGGCATCGAGCCGGAGCCGGCGATGCGTGGCCGCGATCTGTTCGACCCCGTCGGGTCAGGCCCGGACGCCGTGTTCGGTGTGGTCGACATGTTCACCACCCGCCGCGCCGGTGTGCGCACCGAGCGATACCGCTACGACTGCACGTACGCGCTCGACGACCAGCGGCTCGACCCCGGCCGCCTCGGTGTGGACGCCAACCTGATCGACATCGCCGCCGACCCCGACGAAACGGTCAACCTGATCGACGAGCCCGGCTCGGCGTCGGTCGCAGCCGAGCTGTTCGCCCTGATCGACGAGTGGATGTCGATCGCGCCCTCGGCGGGGCCCGCCCCTACCGCGTCGCCGGGGTGACGGGTCGGCCGCCGTCGACGGCTGACCGGTAGGCGGCCTCGATGAACGCAACCGTGTCGGCCGCGGCCGCACCGGCACCCGGATTGTCGTGGCCACCGAGGATCAGGTCGACCAGCCCGCGGGCGGTGGCGTGCGTGGGGTACCGCTCGGACGGGTCGTCGAGCGGCGGCTCGACCTCGATCGTCTCCCCGGCCCGATCGAGCACCAAGGTGCCCGCGGCGAGGTCCTGGACGAGGGTGCCCGACGACCCGAAGTAGTGGATCGACTGGCGTTCGGTCTGGTACGGCGGCAGACTTCCTGTCGACGCTGCGGTACCGACCGACCCGTCGTCGAGCCGGAACGCGATCGCGTCGGCAAGGTCGACGGCAAGGCCGAACTCCGACATCTGGGCCGTGACCTGCGTGGCGTGCCGACCGGTGACGTGGAACGCCATCCCCATCAGGTGGGTGACCTGGGTCTGACCCTGCCCACCCCCCGACAGCACCGGGTCTGAGTAGGTGGATGCGGAGGGCCCGGTGATCGGAAACCCGAACACGTCCGCATAGTCGCCGGGTCGGCCGCGCAGGTACGACTCGACCATCGACGAGAACAGCGCCGACACGAGCCGCAGCTCCCCGATTTCGCCGCCGTGGACGATCTCGCGGGCGCGCCGGGCGTGGCGTGTGAACTGGAACGTGTAGCCGACGACGAGGTGCAGGCGCTGGCTCTGCGCCCTCGATACGAGGTCGAACGCGTCGGCCGAGGTGAGCGTCATCGGCTTCTCGACCAACACGTGCACGCCGGCGTCGAGCGCAGCCGCGGCGAAACGGTGATGGAATGCGTGCGGCACGGCGATGACGACGCCGTCGACGACTCCCGACGAGATCAGTTCGTACGGATCGTCGAAGCGCTGATCCACGCCGAACGCCTCACCCGCAGCGGTGAGCTTGGCCGGATCGTTGTCGGCCAACGCCGTGACCGCGACCCGATCGTCGGCGAGCAACCCCGGAAGGTGATGCTGGGTCGCCCACCAGCCCGTACCGATCACCCCTATCCGGACGCGTTCACCCATCTCAGCTCGAGTTCGGGTGGACCATCACCTTGAGGTGATCGGCGGGCTGGGCGGCGAGGGTCTTGAAGCCCTTCTCGACGACGTCGGCGAGGGCGATCGGGGTGCTGATCAGCGGACCCAGGTCGACCGCGCCGCGGTCGATCAGTGAAACGGCTGCGAGGAAGTCGGTGTCGTAGACGTGCGACAGACTGCTGGCGATCGTCTTCTCCGACATCAGCAGATCCATCATGCCGACCGGAACGACATCGTCGAACACCCCGAGCAGGATCGCGGTACCGCCGCGGCGGGCGAGCGCGATCGACAGCATCGCGGCCGCCGGGTTCCCCGCCGCCTCGATCGCCGCGTCGAACCCGATGCCCCCGGTGAGGTCGAGCCCGGCCGCGACCGCATCGTCGGGCGCGACCGCCAGGTCGGCGCCGAAGCGCCTGGCCAGGTCGCGACGGGAGTCGGCCCGCTCGACGGCCAACACGGTTCGGGCACCGGCGAGGCGCGCGACCTGCACGAGCATCAGACCGAGCGCCCCGCAGCCGGTGATCGCGACCGTCGACCCGATACCGACACCGGCTCGGCGCACCGCGCGGACGGCGACCGACAACGGCTCAGCCATCGCCGCATGCTCGAAGGCCACGTCGTTGCCGAACGGGACGCACATCTGGACCGGTGCGATCAGTACCTCGGCGAGCCCGCCGTCGGCCATCAGCCCGAGCTGGGCAAGCTGTGGGCACAACTGGTGCTCGTGGCGGCGGCACCAGAAGCACGAGCCGCAGAACAGGTTGCCCTCGACGGCGACCCGGACGCCGACGTCGAGGTCGACACCACGGCCGACTGCCTCGACCACCCCGGCCGACTCGTGCCCGAGGGTCAGAGGCGCCTGGCGGCCGGACAGCGGGTGCGGCTCGACCGGTATAACGTTCGGACCGGAAACGTACTCCTCGACGTCGGTGCCACACAGACCGCATGCCTCGACACGAATCCGCAGCGATCCGGGTGGGGGGTCACCCGGGTCGTCGACGTGCTCGACCCGTACGTCTCCTCGTCCCCACCATCTCGCTGCGAGCATGCCCTAGCTGACCTCCGACATTGTTAGGAAGTACAACATACCTCGCGGCGGAACACCGAGGCAACCACGGGGGGCCTCGATCGGGTCGGGCCGAGACGGCTCACCCGGCAGCGATTCCGCCGTCGATCACCAGCGCCGTGCCCGTCACGAACGACGCGTCGTCCGAAGCCAGATACAGCGCCGCCCGGGCGACCTCGTTGGGGTTCCCGAGCCGGCCGAGCGGTTGCCGGGCGACGAGCGCGGCCCGCGTGGCGGCAGGGTCGTCGGTGGCGTCCATCAGGCGTCCGACCCAGGGCGAGTCGACGGTTCCCGGACAGATGCAGTTGCACCGGATGCGCTCGCCCGCGTACTGGATCGCGACCTGCTTGGTCAGCGTGACGACGGCACCCTTGCTCGCGCAGTAGGCCGCCCGGTCGCGCAGGCCGACGAGGCCGGCGACCGACGCCGTGTTGACGATCGCCCCACCGGTTCCGAGCATGTGGCGGACCGCGGCGCGGGTTCCGAGGAACACCCCTCGGGCGTTCACGGCGAAGACGCGGTCCCACTCCTCGACCGTGCACCCCAGCACATCGGTGGTCGAGCCGATGCCTGCGTTGTTGCACATCACGTCGAGCCGACCGAACTGCTCGACCGCGGTGGCCACGAGCGCCTCCACATCGCCCTCGTTCGACACGTCGGCGGCAACTGGCACGGTACCGGACGGGACGCTGTCGGGGTTGACGTCGGCCGCCACGACACTGGCGCCTTCGGCGAGGAACAGCTGTGCCATCTCGAACCCGATGCCCGATCCGGCCCCGGTGACGACGACGTTGCGTCCCTCGAAGCGTCGGGTCGACTGGGCAACGGCCGCGGCAGTCGTAGGTTGTGTCATCGCAACGTTCTCCTTGGTTCGGTGGGCGGCCAGGCCGGGGTGCGTCGCCTCAGGCCTGGAAGATCACCCGGTAGTAGGTTTCCGCGCGTTGCAGCGCCAGAAGCACGGCACCGCGCACCTCGACGTCCTGGCCGAGCGAAGCGATGTCGACCCGGAGCCGTTCGAACGCCTGCGGCAGGGCGTAGTGCTCGAGTGTTTCCCGGCACGGGCCGAGCAGCGCGTCGCCGGCCGCGATCAACCCGCCACCGAGCACGATCTGGTGCGGGTTGAGCACGTTGACGAGCCACGACGCGGCGAAGCCGAGCGCCTGGCCGGCCACACCGAGGACCTCGCGGGCGAGTTCGTCGCCGGCTTCGGCCGCAGCGGCGACGTGCACGGCGTCCATGGCCGATCGGTCCACGCCCGACAGCGTCGACGGACGCCCGGCATCGAGCGCCTCGCACACGTTCTGCACGATCGCCTGCGCCGTCGCCACGGTTTCGAGGCAACCCACCTTGCCGCATGCACAGACGCGGTCGGAGAACGGAACCGGGCAGTGCCCGATCTCGCCGGCAATCCCCCGGTCGCCGTGAAACAGCTTGCCGTCGGACATGACACCCGCGCCGATACCCGAGCCGGCGTACAGCATGACGACCTCGGTCGTGTCCTTGGCAACGCCCTCGATGGCCTCGGCGACCGCCGTGGCCTGGGAGGTGTTGTGTACGTAGACCACCGCACCGCCGAGGCCGTCGAGCCGACCGGCGACGTCGACGTTGCGCCAGCCGAGGTTCGGGGCCAGCAGGCACACCCCGCTGTCGCGATCGATCAGGCCGGGGACGCAGACGCCGACTGCGGCAAGCCGGTCGAGCGTCCCACCGATGCGATCGAGCGTCGCCCTGATGTCGTCGGCGATTCGTTCGATCGCTCGCGCCGGCCGCTTGGCGGCCGTGCGTCGCTCGGTGCGGCCGAGCTCGACACCGCGCGCATCGGCGACGACCGTCGTCGTCGTGTGGACGCCGATGTGAACGGCCGCGACGTACTGTGACCGAGCGTTGAACTCGAGCAGGATCGGGGGCCGGCCACCACCCGAGGGGGTGACTCCGTAGCCCACCTCGTTGACGAGGTCACCCGTGATCAGGTCGTCGACGATCGCCGAAACGGTGGGCTTGGCGAGGTCGGTCACCTTGGCGATCGCAGCTCGCGAGATCGGGCTGCGCTGCTTCACCACTTCGAGCACGAGCGAGCGGTTCAGCTCGCGCATCACGTAGTGGTCCGCACCCGAACCGGTCGCACGCTCACGAATCCTCATCTCGTCCCTCCGCGGTAACGTCCGTTGCTCGAAACACTGACGGCCGACAGTACCGGCGAGGACGTCCCCTCGCGACCACCCGCTGAGCCGATCACGATCGTAAGGTAACCTACCGTACCCCGTGGCCCGGCGGCGGACCGCCAGGCATCGTGCTTCAGGCACCTGACCGTTGTGCGACGAGGCGGATCGTCACGACCTCGAACGAGTCGACGTCGACCGTCACCGAATTGTCGACGCCTGTCCCGTCGACCGCGATCGGCTCGCGGTCGGCCTCGGCAGCGCTGCACTTCCAAGCAGCCTCGATTCCACTCGGTAGCCGCACCCGTGCCGTTCCGGTACGGCCACTCGTCTCTTGCAGGCGCATGATCGTTCCGCGCCCGTCGGTCGGTGCGTGGATGGTCGCGACCAGGTGATCGGGAAGTTCGACGTCGAGCAGCGATTGCCCGCTGGCAGGCAACCCACGTGGGTCGACGTCGAACTTGTCGAGCCACGTCACCTCGCCGGCGGCGAGTGGGGTGCGCACGTCGCGGCCGAACCGCGCGGCCCGCTCGGGCGCCCACCCGTCGGTGGGCTCGAACGCGTACCGGAACCGCACGTCGCCGTGCTGGCGCGCGGGATAGTTGGTCCACCAGTAGTTGTTCATCACCCACGACAGCACGGTTCCGCTCGGCGGGCCGAACCGCCGCGGCCACCGGCCGCGCACGATGTCGCCGACGGCGAACAGCGGCGCGTCGGCACTGGTCCAGGTGATGCCGTGCTCGCCGTCGGCATCACGGCCGGCGAGGTCGACCGCATGTTGGATCGTGAACCACTCGTTGCACGCACCGGGCTGGTGGTCGACCGCCGGGTCGACCCATCCCTGCTGACGGTCGTAGTGCAGCACCGGCTCGGCTACCGCGAACGGGAAGGCGACGTAGATCGACTCCTTGTCCGATGTGGCCTGCTTGACCAGGCGAACGCTGACGTCGACGCGATCGTGGTGGTCGTGCAGTTCGATCTCGGTCTCGACGCACGCGAGGGTCGGGCCGGTGCCGATCAGGCGGATGACGGTGCTGTGGTGACGCCGCTCGACCGTCGCCCCGTCGACAGCCGCGGGCACCACGTCGAGCTGCGCCTCCGGCAGCGTCCGGGCCCAGTCGTACAGGCTGGTGTGGTGTCCGCTGTCGTCGTCGCCCCCACCTGCCACGTAGACGACCTCACCCAGGCCGAATGCAGCCTGCCGATCGATCAGTTGGCGACCGGACGCAAGGTGCTCGATACCGACCACGCGACGTCGCCCTGGGTCGACGGCGACCCGGTAGCGGGGTGTCTCGACGAGTTCGGGCAGTGGCACCCGTTCGGCGCGCGACCCGTGCTCGCCGCCGGTTCGGATCGCGAACGTTCGGTAGCCGAACGGCGGCACGTCGGGCACTGCGATGCGCACGCGCCGGACGCCGCCGGCCAGCTCGTCACACACGTCGGCCGGCACGACGCGACCTTCTGCGTCGACGATCTCGGTGCCGGCGGTCAACTCGAGTTCGACCGCTCCCGACCGCTGCCACGCGAGCGTGTTGGCCACCAGCAGCGTGGGGCCCGCGGTCGTGACCCGCTCGCCCAGTTGGCTCAAGGCGCGCCGCTTCTCGTCGCGGGCGAGGCGCTCGGCGTGGGCGATCTGATGGCACTTCCAGTCGAGCTGATCGACGGTGAGGTCGGCGTCGTGCATGTTCTGGGCATGCCACGAGGTCCACGTGTGCTCGCACCCCATCACCAACGAATGCCAGGCCTCGTCGAGGCGCTCGCGGGCCGGCCGCAACGAGGGGTCGACCAGGGCGGTCATCGCCGCGATCGCCTCGGCGACAGGGAGGTCCTGCTGCGTGCGCCGGTAGGTCGCCATCGCCGCACCCTGCGAACCGACGCCGTCCTCCCAATAACTGCCACCGTCGCCGCGCACCACTGGCAGCCGGTCGGCGAACTCGTCGACCGCGTCGAAGTAGTCGGTGATCGTGCTGTAGCGCAGCTTCGGGTACTCGTACGTCGCGTTCCACCTGGCGACCAGTTCGGCCTCGCCGTTGGCGAGGTCCTCGTTGTCGGCGTGGATACCCACGATCGGCAGGTCGTGGGGCAGGTAGTCGTCGCGGTCGTAGCGGGCCAGGAACCGCGAGAAGCCGTCGGCACAGCCCACGACCGTCGGGGGGTCGGCGCCCAGGAATCGCAGCTGCGAGTAACAGTCGGCGAAGAACGACGTGACCCGCGCACCGTCGGGCCCCTCCCACTGGAACGGCGACAGGAGATGCAGCGCGTCGCTGTCCTCGTTGCCCGCCCGTCCGTGGTTCGTGATGCCCATGAACCGCTTGAGGCCGAGCGCCCGCAGCATCGACGGGACCGCCTGGCTGTACGACGGCACGTCGGTGAGGTTGGCGTAGTCGAACGCCAAGCCGTGGCGCGTCGACAGATCGTGCGCCAGGTAGGCGGCCCGGTAGCACTCTTCAAGCGAGGCGATGCCGGTCAGGAACAGGGCGTAGAAGGCGTTGCACGACATCGTCCCGTCGCGCAGCGCGGCGACGACCCGGTCGGTCGTCGCCTCCGACCGCGAGTCGCGGAACGACTCGAGGATCAGGCTGCCGTCGATCGACATGGCGTAGTCGGGGTTCTCGGCGAGAATCCCGAGCACCCGGTCGATGTTGCGGCTGTGCAGCTCGAACACCTTGCCCTGGTAGTCGGTGAAGCCGACATCGAGGTGGACGTGCGGGAGCAGGTGCAGGTTCCACTTGCGGGCCGGCCGGAAGTCGATGTCGAACACCGTCACGTCACCGTCGAGATCGAGCTCGATGGTGGCCGCTTGGCGTTCGCCGACATCGGGGACGGCCAAACGGGCGCGCGTGTGCCCGAACTGGGTCCATCCCCGGTCGAGTTCGGCCTCGACGACGCTCGACCCGACCGACAGGCGGACCGAGCCAGACGCGTAGCCACGCGGGGCGTCGACGATCACGTCGACGAGCTCGACGAGGCAGCCGTCGGGGCCGGTCTGGAACAGCGGCAACGGCTTGACCCGCACGCTCGGAGCAGGGGGCTCTGCCGACGCCGCGCGTCGCAACTCGACCGAGCCGTAGGTGACCCCGCTGCCGAAGTGGAACCACGACTCGAAGAACGGCTGGGGCCGGCGACGCTCGTCGGCAGTCGGCTCGAACGGGGCAACCGTGGTCAGGACGATCTCGTTGTCGCCCTCGGTGACCATGTCGGAGGGGATGTGCAGGACGACGCGGCTCCACGCTGCGATCGGCGTGGTCATCGGCACCCGCGTCCGGTCGTCGCGCCACGGATCGAGGATCATCGTGCCGCTGCGCCCGTTGACCCGGACGTCGAGGTCGGGGCAGGGGCCCTTGATGGCGAGCACGTCCAGCACCAACTCGTACGCGGGCGGGTGGTCGGCCGGCGCGGCGAACACGATCGTGGCAGCGCACGGCTGCCAGCCAGTCCCGGCGTTCAGTGGGCCGGGGTGGATGATCGGCCAGTCTGCACGCTCGGTGCTCGTGCCGACGCGGAACACAGGTCCGGGCACGTCAGGACCCGTGAACCACGCAGTCGAGAACTGATCGATCCCCTGGTCAGGGTCTCCGATCCTCCAGATGACGTCGCTGTCGGCGACGGCGGTACCAGCCATGCTGTCATCCCCCACGGATTGCACTGTAGCGAGTTAGTTCAGAATAGTTGTTAACCCGGAGCCCTGCCAGTGCTCACGAGACGTCGGGATATTCGAGTCGGTGACCCTCGGCGTGCACGTCCACCACGCCGAGGTGCCAACGTCCGAGGCTGGCGATCGCCAACCGGTCGAGCCCGCTCCCGACGAACGCCAGGTTGGTCGGTGCTGCCAGGGTGGTACCCCGCGGGTCGTCGACGAGCATCTCGACGGCTCCGGTCGCGCTGATGCGCAGGATTCGATCGGGCCGGTAGCAGCCGACGTAGATCGCGCCGTTGACGTCGATCGCGATCCCATCGGGGACGTGACCGGGAAGCTCGGCGACGATCTCGGGCGTACCCGCACTCCCGTCGGCGAGAATGGGCACGCGGCTGACGCCCGGGAGCAGCGATTCGACGACCAGCAGGGCACGGCCGTCGACATCGAGGCATGCCCCGTTCGGGAACCGCGGCACCGCATCGGTCCAGAGTTCGGTGGCACCGCCCGGCGCCACGCGGAAGATCACGCCATCGTCCCCGTCGAACGTACCCGAGTCGGTGACGTACAGGTTCCCCGCCGAGTCGAAGACGGCGACGTTCGGGTTGCGCAGCGGCCGCTCGGCGGTTCCCACCGAGTAGGTCTCGAGCCGGCCGGCAGCTGGGTCGAACCGCACCACCTCGCGCCGAGCCATATCACAGCCGTACACCCGGCCCGCCCCGTCGAGCGTCACGCCGAGCACGAACCCCGCGGTGTCGGCGACCTGTTCGACGGCCCCGTCGACCGACACCCGGTACAGCTGCCCAGCCTCGCCCCCAGCGTAGACGTACCCGTCCGGGCCCCACGCAACGCCCTCGGGATGGTCCAGCCCGTCGGCGAGCACGCCCACCTCGGCGAGCCCGATCATGGCCGTCAGGTCATCGGCCATTCAGATCGCCGCCTTGGCGAGCAGGCCGGCGTCGATTACGTGACACGAACCGGTGATCGCCCGGGCTGCGTCGCTGGCCAGGAAGGCGACCAGCCTGGCCACGTCGTCGGGGTCGATGACCGACCCGAGCGCGTGCTTCGACCCCCACTCGGCGATCGCCGCCTCGGGGTCGTCGGGCGAGAACTGCTCGGCGGCCCACTCGAGCATCGGTGTGCGTACCGACCCCGGCGCGATGCAGGTGACCCGGATCCGGTCGGCCGCGTGGTCGAGCGCCATCGTGCGGGTCAGGGCGACGACGCCGCCCTTCGACGCCGAGTAGGCAGCGACGTCGGCCTGGCTGGCGAACGCCTGCACCGAGGCGGTATTGACGATCGCCCCGCCGCCACGCGCCCGCAACTGCGGGACGGCGTAGCGCGACATCAGATAGACACCGGTGAGATTGACCCCGATCACCTCGTTCCACACCGCTTCATCCGTGGTGTCGACGCTGCCGTAGCGCTGGATGCCGGCATTGTTGACGAGCACATCGAGGCCCCCGAACCGGGCGACCACGGCTTCGACCGCGGCCGCCGCATCGGCGCTCTGGCTGACGTCGCCGACCACGGCGAGCGCCCGGCCGCCGGTGGCGTCGATGTCGGCGACCACCCCGTCGAGCGCCGCCCGGTCGCGGTCCATCAGGCCGACCGCAGCACCCTCGGCGGCGAGCCGCCGCGCACACGCGGCGCCGATGCCCTTGCCGGCGCCCGTGACCAACGCGACCCGGTCGGGTGGGGAAGCGAGTGTCATGATCGATCCTCCTCGAACTCGATGTCACCACCGGGCAGCACGCGGCGGACCCGGTGACGGGAATGGAACACGACGGCTTCAATCCGCGCCGAGCGCGAGGCGCCACCGTCGATCTGCATCGGCCGGCCTCCGACCGACCGGGCGTGGGCGATGCCGTGCCCCGGGCTGGTCGTGCACGGCTCGATCGCCGTGACGTAGGCCCGCCGGAACCACGGGTAGTCGGCGGTGTGGTGGATCTCCTGCCAGAACCACGCCTCGGGGAACACGTCGAGTGGCCAGGTCATCGCCACCCCGAGCTGCGTCTGTGGGTTGCGGATCGCGAAGAAGCCTTCGCTGAAGTCGCGCAGGTAACCGAACTGAGCGCCCCGCTGGTCGGGGCCCGGAACGACCGACAGGTCGACGACACTGCCATCGGGGCGGTGCGCGTGCGGCCACCGATGCTCGGAGCCTGCAGCCAGCACGGAGCCCGGGGCGACCTCGTCGGCGACGTACCGGGAAGCACCGGTGACGATCTCGCAGCCACCGCCGAGGAACGGAGCGCCGAACGCCGGGTGGTGCGACCACATCAGCTCGACCGCGTCGGGCGACGTGTTGGTGACCGTCTCGTCGATGGTCAGCACGGCACCGGTCAGCGAGATCCGGCGAGAGACGGCGAGCGGCGCCCGCTGCAGCGTGACCGACACCCCGATGTCGCGCGCGGTCGCCCGATCGACCTGCCACGGCCGGACGCACGCCTCGCCGTGGAAGCCCCACTCGGCGCCACGTTCGGAACACGCGTCCCCGCCGTTCGGCAGCAGCAGCTGCCATCCCCCGGGATAGCCGTCGAGCCAGGCGGTCGCCGAGTTCGTGGCCTGCGCCCGGCCCGCCGGCTCGGCTGGCCAGGGCGGACGGAACAGCAGGTCGACACCGGTGCGTCGGTCGACGATCGACAAGATGTCGGCGCCGCGCTCGGGGGCGACGACGACCGTGAGCGCGTCGGACTCGAGCGTCGTGTCCGACCGCTCAGACGGCATGTGCCGGCTCCCACACGAACCCGAAGGTGGCCGAGCTGCTCTCGCCGGGGCCGAGGGTGACCACGCCGTGGCCCGCTGCCCCGGCCGCGGCCAGGTTGAAGCCGTCGTTGGCGTTGGTGACCGGCTCGACGCACTGCCAGCCGGGCACGGCCGTGTAGACGACGACGTGGGCGATCTCGTCGGACCACTCGAGCGTCAGGCCGGGCACGTTCGCCCGCCGCCCTGTGAGGCCGGTCAGGCAATGGTCGAGCACTCCCGGTACAGCCAACTCGGGTACTCCGGGCCTTGGCGAGAAGGCTTCGATCGGGCCGACCGGCAGGGCATCGACGAGGGGCCAGTGGGCGCTCGCCGGCACCGCGATCGGCCCGGCCGGGAACCAGGGGTGGATGCCCAACCCCACCGGCACGCGCCGGGATGCCCGGTTGGTCACCTGCAGCGTCTGCACGAGCCGGTCTGGCGTGAGCTGGAACTCCTGGCGGGCCGACAGGAGGAACGGGCTGTGGTCGATCGACAGCTCCAGCACGGCCGCTACCGCGTCGTGGGCGGTGACCTCCCAGGGCGCCTGCGCCCCGAGCCCGTGCAGCGCCGTGCCGTCGTCGAAGTTGACGGGCATCTGGTAGGTCGCCCCCTCGAACACGAACCTTCCCGCAGCGATCCGGTTCGACCACGGCACCAGCGGATACGAACCCCAGGCCAGCCATCCCCCGTCGCTGTCGTGCTCGCCGCGCAGCAGACGTCGCCCAGCAACCTCGATCTGGCCGATTCGACCACCCGCATCGGGGCGCAGCTCGGCCCGCACCTCGCCAGCCGTGAGTGTGATCCGGTCGAGCATTGACAATAACACTAACAAAGCCCGCGACGAGCAGCCTTGCCGGACCCTCACCGTATAGTTATGATTACTTACGAATGGCTGCCCACGGTCCACAACGGGAGACCAGTCGATGAACGGCAACTTCGATCATGTCGACATGCGTCTCGACGGTCCCGCGTTCACGCTGATCGCCGACGACGCAACGTTCACCCCGGCGACGATGCAGGCCCTCGGCGAGCAGCGGTGGGTCCGCGACAACGTCGAGGTCGAACTCGTGGTCGACCAGACCGCCGACGGGTCGCGGGCGCTCACGCTGCGCGCCACCGGGGTGCGTCACGTCACCGAGGTCTGCCTGCTCGACGTCGAGGTCCAGCCCCCGCCCGCCGAGATCTACAACCACCGCTGGTTCGACGAAGCCGAACTCCAGCAGACCGCGGTCGCCCTGGTGCGCGGCGCCGACGGCCGCGGCTTCTTCGCCTGTTACGCGAACCCGTTCGGCAACCTCGA
The DNA here is from genome assembly GCA_035556435.1 of Ilumatobacter sp. Taxonomy (GTDB): domain Bacteria; phylum Actinomycetota; class Acidimicrobiia; order Acidimicrobiales; family Ilumatobacteraceae; genus Ilumatobacter. The sequence goes on from DATMEY010000030.1 coordinate 69,038, forward strand.
GCACGACGCGACCCGCCTCCGCCTCTCGTACCGCCCGGCTATCGATGTCGCCGAGCCGATGTTCGTGTCGGACGCGCTCGTCACTGGCCCGTTTCAGGCGACGGGTCGAGTCATGCGCCGCGAGCTGCTACCTGGGCGCGACGTGGTGTGCGGCCGGGTACCCGGCTACGGCAGGAGGGTCGGCCCACTGCCCACCGGGCTCGACGCCGGTGAGGTGGCGGCGATCCGGCGGGCCGTCTCGGCGCGCATCCCGTGGGAGCCGGCGCGCGCGTGGGTCTCGCACTGGGACTGGAGTGAGAACCTCTACCGGCTGCAGATCGGTGATGCCGAGACGCAGGAGGTCTTCGCCAGGTCGGCCCAGATCTGCGCCGAGATGGGCGCCGACGTGTACCTCGTCAGCCCGGGCGGTGACTACGTCTTCCCCGACGTGCTGCCGACCGACATGCTCGGCAGCGACTGGGGTGACGTCGGCGACGGGCCGTGGCAGCGGGCGATGTGGCTCGGCATGGGCATGGCGTTCGGACGCAACGAGTGGGAATCAGGCCGCGAGCTGCCCGGGACGATCCGCGTGCTCGACGACATCCGGGCCCGCGGCGTCGCCCCCGTCGCCTACGTCAACCCGCAGTACCTCTGGGAGCGCGACCCGCGCTGGGCGGTCCGCAACGAGGACGGAACACTGGCCAACCACGCCTGCTTCGGCCATCGCGAGGTGATCGACTGGCTCGTCGCCAACGGGCAGGCGTTCGCCGACCACTATCGGCTCGGCGGCATGTCGTGGGATTTCGTGGCGTGGGCCCACTGCCACGCCACCGACCACGGGCACGAACCGGGGCCGAACTCCAGGTACGCGCAGTGGGATGGCTACCGCCGCGCCCTGCGCGCCTACCGGGTGAACAACCCGGGCATGTGGCTGGAAACCCTCATCGGCTCCTCGCAGATGATGCCGTGGGGCGCCGCCGACATGACACACCCGTGCCAAGCGATGGGCGACAACCAGCCGCAGTGGATCCCGGCCTGGCCCGACCTGTCGACGTCGCGGGTCCACGCCAACTTCCAGCGCCGGACGGCGTACTGGTACCGCAACTTCGCGTTCGTACCGTCATGGAAGATCCCGGGCATCTTCGGCCATCAGTCGAACCGCATCCGCTGGTGGACGCCCGAGCGCGGCTGGGACTGGGAGGGCACGGCGTTCAACCTGCTCTCGTCGATCGCCACCGGGCCGGCCTCGCTGTGCCTCGGCTTCGTGCCCTGCTGGGACAGCGAAGAATGGGAGGCGGTGCGCTCCCGCGAGGTGGCGTTCATCCGCCGTTGGACCGACTGGGCCAAGGCCAACGCGACCGTGCTCGCGCGGCTCGAGGACCTGTTCGACGAGGCTCGCCCCGGAGCGGTCGACGGGACGGTTGCACTCGACGACGACGGCCACGGCTTCATGTTCCTCTGCAACCCCGATTTCACCAGCCAGACCGTGCAGGTGCCGCTTCCCGCAGGCCGTGTGCTGCGCGAGTTGTACCCCAGCGACGGCCGGCTCTGGCTGTCGCAGGTGGACGTCGAACCGCACCAGGTTCACGTGCTGGAAGTGGTCGACGAGGCGTCGATCGCGCTCCCCGCGCTGTTCGGCGTGACCGGCGCGGTGGGTGAGGACGGCGCGATCGCGCACGCCGAGGGGACCCCGGGTACCGAGGCGACGGCCTGTGTGCGTACGCCGTCGGGCGATCGTCGGGTCACGCTCGAGTTCGCCTCCGACGGGGTGTCGCCCACGCTCGGGCCATGGCTGGACGGCGACGGCAACCCGGTCGAGTTGATCGACGCGGTGGGGCGCGTCCGGGTCCACTGCGACTGGACGCCGGGCGCGGCCCTGCCGAGCCTGCTCGATCAGCTCGCCCCGGGCGTACCACCGATCGGCGACGATGTGCTCAACCCGTGGTCGGACCCGTCGCGCCTGCGCCTGTTCCCGGAACTGCTGGACCCCGAGGCGTCACCGGTTCGGATGTGGGTCGACGGCGAGGAGCAGACGGTCGCGACCGCGTACGTGGGCACGTTCGCCGAGGTGACCGATGTGGCCCTCGCCCCGATGACCAACAACATGCTCGGCCACTACGTCGACCTGACCGATCGGCTCCGATCGGGCGCTGCGCTGACGGAACCGTGGCGCGTCGAGTTGGAGGTGGAACTGCAGTGGGCCGGACAGCTGCGCGGCGTCCGCATCGCCCACCTCCCGCGCCGCACCACCGACTCCTACCGGGTCGGCGGAACGGCGTAGCTGCTGCCGGGTACGGTCGCATACCAGCCGGGCCGGCCGGGGTCGCGATCGTACGCGTAGCCGCCCTCCGAGCGGTAGAGGTCGGCGTACTCACCGAGCTTGTCGCGGTCGATCCGCACACCCAGCCCCGGGCCGGCGGGCAGCGCGATCTCGCCGTTCCGGTAGCGCATCGGGCCACCCTCGATGACGTCGTCGAGCAGGTGGTGATAGTGGGCGTCGCCGGCGAACCTCAAGTTCGGCAACACCGCACCGAGGTGCAGCATCGTCGCCAGCTGGATGCCCAACTCACCCGATGAGTGCACGGCGATCCCCCACTGGAACGTCTCGCACACGTTGGCGGCCTTCACCGCCTGGCGCAGGCCTCCCCAGAACGTGGTATCGAGCAGGATCACGTCGACCGCCTCGAGCCGGATGCACGCCGCGAGCTGCTCGAAGTTGACGACGACGGTGTTAGTCGCGGTGGGGATGTCGATGCGATCGCGCACGCGCCGCATGCCGTCGAGCCCCCACGTGGGATCCTCCAGGTAGTCGTTGCGCAGGTCGCCGATCGCGCGCGCCACAGCAATGCTCTCCTCCACCGTCCACGCCGCGTTGGGGTCGAGCCGGAGGCGGTGTTCGGGGAACGCCGCGGCGAGCGCCCGGAACACCTCGACGTCGTACTCGGGCGGGAAGTGACCACCTTTGAGTTTGTGGGTGGTGAACCCGTGGAGTTCCACGAGTTGGCGGGCGTGGGCCACCATCTCGTCGGGAGTCTCCTCGCCACCGCGCCCGGTCGCCTCGTTGGCGTAGCGAGTGAAGAGGTACGAGGCGAACGGCACCGACTCGCGCAGGGCACCGCCGAGCAGATCGCACGCGCGCAGGCCCGTCGCCTGGCCCATCAGATCGATGCACGCGAACTCGATCGCCGCGTGGAGCTGCATCCGGTTGTTGTACAGCGACGCGGTCGGGTTCATGATCTTCCACCGCAACGCCTCGAGCTGGAACGGGTCGTGGCCGAGCAGGTACTGCTGTAGGCCGGCGAGTGCCAGCTCGGCGCTCTCGCCTCCGCCGCCCATCTCACCCAGCCCGATCAGGCCTTCGTCGGTCTCGACCTCGACGATCGTGCGCACGAACCGACCCCAATGGGCACCGACCGCGTGGCGCAGCGGAGCCTCCAGTGGAACCGCCACCGTGGTGGCGCGCACCGCGCTGATCCGGCCCGCCGGCCCCGGCCCGTTCACAGCGTCCCCTTCATAGGTTGGCAACTTATCTGAACTAACTCGGCTAATGTGGCGACTCGTGGTGCTCGATTCCGGGGTCTCGCCCGACCTGCCGGCTGACGCGGCAGACCGCTTCGCACGCGACGGATACCTCGTCGTACCAGGCGTGGTGCCGCCCGACGTGCTCGCCCAGGCCAACGCCGGCATGGACGCCGTGCTGGCCGGCAAGTACGCGACGGGGCAGGCACCGAAGTACCGCAACGCCGAACCGGGCACCACCACCGAGACGCTGGTCAAGATCGACCAGGTGCATCGTGCCGACGAACGGATCCTCGAGCTGGTGGGCCACCCGGCGATCGGGGCGGTCGTCGCCGCAGCCACCGGCGCCCGAAGGGTGCAGGTGTGGGCCACGCAGCTATTGCACAAGTTCGGCGGGTCGGCGGGCACCGGCAACGTCGGCTGGCACCAGGACTTCCAGTACTGGCGCGAGCACTGGGACGGCGGCGTGATGACCGCGTGGATCGCGATGGTCGACGTGCCCGTCGAGTCGGGCCCGGTGCGATTCGTCACCGGGTCGCACCGGTGGGGCTTCGTCGAGGGCGGCGACTTCTTCGGCACCGACATGTATGCGCTCCGCGAGCGCTACGCGGTGCCGCCCGGCGCCGAATGGAACGAGCAGGCCGCGGTGCTGCCCGCCGGCGGTGTGAGCCTCCACCACTGCATGACCGTGCACGGCAGCATGCCCAATGTCGCGGCGACGCCCCGACGCGCGATCGCGGTGCACGTGGTGCTCGACGACGCTCCCTCGAAGTCCGACGCCGGAGAGGTCTTCGGCTTCGACCTCACCGATCGGGCAAGCAGCCCGATCCTGTTCGGCTCGTGATGCGCGCGCGTGCCGCCGTCGTGGGAACGGCCGGCGCCGCCCCAGAGCTGGTCGACATCGACGTGACCGAGCCGGGGCCGGGCGAGGTGCTCGTGCGGGTCGCCGCCACAGGGGTTTGCCACACCGACCTGAACTGGCAGGACGGCACGTTCGCGGCCGGCTTTCCGGTGGTGCTCGGTCACGAGTGCGCCGGCGTGGTCGCAGCCGTCGGGCCGGGCGTGCGCCGCGTCGCACCCGGCGACCACGTCGTGCTCGCCGTCACCAACCACTGCGGTCAGTGCTTCCATTGCGAGCGCGGCGACGCGGTCCTGTGCACCACCCGCTACGACATCCCGCCGCGGCTCACACTCGACGGTGCGACGCTGATCCAGGGGTTCGGCATCGGCGGCTTCTCCGAGCTGACCGTGGTGCAGGAGTCGGCGGCCGTGCCCATCCCGAAGGCCGTTCCGCTCGGCGTGGCCGCGGTCGTCGGCTGCGCGGTGGCCACGGGGCTCGGCGCGGTGCTCAACGTCGCGGAGGTTCGGGCTGGCTCGACGGTCGCCGTGTTCGGCTGCGGCGGCATCGGTGCCAGCGTGCTGCTCGGGGCCGCGCTGGCCGGCGCCGAACAGATCGTCGGTATCGACCCCAACCCAGCGCGCCGGACGGCCGCGGCCACCTACGGGGCGACCGTCGCCGTCGAGCCCGACGAGGGCGTACTGCGCGAGCTGGCACCCTCGGGTTACGACTACGTGTTCGAGGCATCGGGCCATGTCGAGGCGATGGAGCTGGCGGTCCGGATGACGCGCTGGGGCGGCACGACGACCCTGATCGGCGCCCCACGACCGGGGGCGCGGTTCTCGATCGACGCGCTCGAACTGGTGATCACCCACCGGCGCGTGCTGGGCTGCAACATGGGCAACCTGCGGCCCCACGTCGACTTCGACGCCTACTTCCGGCTGTATACGAGGGGCCTGCTCGACCTACAGGCGCTGGTCACCCGTACCGTTCCGATCGACGACATCGCCGGCGCCTTCCAGATCGCAGCCGCCGGCGAAGGCGTCCGCACCGTCGTGACGTTCTGAACGGTGGTTTTCGACTACCTCAACCAATCTTGACCAAGGTGGTTGAGCTTGTCGAAACCACCAGGCTCACACCTGGGGGTGGTTCGACAGGCTCAACCACCGGGTTGCGGATGCGCGGCGACGACTTCGAGGCGGGGGCGGGCGAGCAGGCCTGCGGCGCGTTGATCCTCGGGGCCGAACGGGGTCGGGATGCCGCGGGCCATCAGTGGGCCGAGCGTGCTGGCCACCTCGATCTCGATCCGGTTGACGCCGGGGTCCAGCACGACCGGGACGCGCCACGGCGCCCACGTGCGAGTGCCGGCGTCGCGCCCGTTCACCCGCACGGCGACCGTGCCGGCGACGTCGTCGAGGTCGAGCACGGCATCACCCCCGAGCGCGACGTCGACCTCGGTGCGGTACACGATCACCCCGGCGAAGCTGTCGAGACCCTGCCGGTGCCACGAGACGCCGGCCCGGATCGTGCCGGGGCCGAGCTCGAGTTGAGGGTGCTCGGTGAAGCAAGCCGCGCCGCGGCGGCCGGCGGGCGGCTGCACCCGTAGCGCCACGCGAGCGTGCTCGCGCAGCGCCAGCACATCGTCGACGACCGGGGTCGGCTCGCCGTCGACCCACGCTTGAACGGCCCCGTCGATCGGGAGGTGGATCGAACGCGCCCCCGGAGCCGCCGTGAAGCAGAACCATGACGGCGGTGGCGTGCTGGGCGAGTCGGCCCAGGCGTCGGCGCGGTGCCCCGCGCTGGCAGCGTCACCTTCCAGCCAGCCGGTGTCGAGCAATGGGCTACGCCACGGCACCGGCGCGCCCGGAAACGGAGGGTTGACCCACGACGCGGTGCCGACCGGAAAGGCGGCCTGCCAGTCGTGGTCGGCGCGGTCGCCATCGGCGGTCTCCCACTGCTCGTCGCTGACGATCGTGACGGTCGTCGGCGACCGCTCCGGCGTGCCGTCGGCCGGCGCGATCGTCAGCACGATCTCGCACCGGAACGACGGTGCGCCCAGGCCTTGGGCGACGGTGGCGACCACCTCGTGCTCCCCCGACTCGAGCACTGTACCGATGTTCCACTGCACCTCGCCGGAGGCCGCCGCGGTGACGGCGACGGTCGCCCGCTGGGGAACCGAGAGCCGGCGGCGGAAGCGCCGGGGGCCGGGGCTGCCCTTGTAGTCCGGGTGCACGACCGGGGCACCCCAGATCGACACCGGGTCGCGCCGGTACGGCTCGGTGAATGCCCAGGCCACACGCGCCCGCGGCCCGGTCATGTAGTCGTCGAGCGGTGAGGGCGCAACGGAGCGACCGGCGATGCTGACGGCCACCTCGTGCCACCCGGCGGTGACGTGGACGGGTATCGCCACGATGCCGGCGTCCACCGGCCCGGCCACCGTGTCGCCGTCGAGTTCGACGGTGACGACGCCCCCGGCTTCGATGACGAGCTGGGTGTCAACCGCCGCGGGTACGTGACCGTGGGACACCACCCGCCCCCGACCGCCCGGCCCCAGGTCGACCTTCACCGGTTCGACCCGGCCCTTCAATCCGATGTGCGAGGTCAGCACGAGGTCTTCCACGCCCAAGCGTTCGGAGTACTCGGCCAGCCGCTCACCGTCGATCACCGCCTTCGGCCCGTACGTCGCGACCACCTCGTGCCAGCCGTCGGTAAGCGTGCGCTCGGCGGGCACAGGGCGACCCGTGGCGCCCCACATGCGATCTTCGAAGCCGACGTCGACGATCGGATGCTCGACGTCTTCGGGCACGACCGGGGCAACCTGCCAACCGTCACCGTCGCCCTCGCGGTGGGCGAACGTGCGGCGGTCGACGGGCGGTGATCCGGCATTCGCCGGGAGCCGTAAGTCACCCCATCGGTTCTCGCCCCACGGCAGGTACTCGCACTCCCACACCTCGGGCAGCGCCACCTCGATTGTCTCGGGCGCGGCCGCTGGTGGCATGGCCACCCCGGGCGGGAGCGCCAGGATGGTCGCTGGCCCGTCGACGTCGACGATCAGGTCGTCGCCGTCGGTCAGCGCCCCGTGGGCGACCACCGAGCCGGTGCTCACGTCCCAACGCTCGGGCCGCCGGCCTGCCATCCCCGCCAAGCGCGCCCGCCCGGTGCCGGTGACGAACACCACGTCGAGGTCGCCGACGCGTCGCCACTGCGACTTCAGGCCGGCCACGCGCGGGGGCGGCAGGGCCGCCACCGCGGCGGCCGCCGTCGGAGCGGTGGCGGCCACGGCGAGCAGCCGTTCGACGAGGGCGCCGAACCCGGCGTCGTCGCGCCCGTGCTCGGCCGACATGTCCGGCAGCGGGCCGACCAGCACGACGCGCCGCCCACCCTCCGCCGCGGCCAGCAGGCGTTGCACCGTCTCGGTTCGCAGGCACCGGCAGGCAGGCACCAGGATCGGCACGTCGAACAGGTCGACGTGGGCTTCGTCGACGACCACGCGGTCGTAGCCCGCCTCGGCGAGCAGGCTCGGGCGGTGGGCCGCCTCGGGCACCCACGCCGAGGGGGTTCCGTGCAGGCCGAACAGGTCGAGGTAGGTCTCGGCCGCCTCGTCGGCGGCGGTGGTCCAACCGTCGCCCTCGGCGCCGGCCCACATCGTCGACAGCGGGTGCAGCACGGCCACCTCCGGCACGTGCCGTCCGGCCGCCATCACCGTGAGCAAACGCCCGACAGCCTGGGCGAAGGCCCGATGGTGGCGACCGGTGGGCTGGCGCCACAGCATCTCGGGGGGCGCCCACTCCCACCAGCCGGCCCGGGTGGCGTAGTAGCCGCCGTGCGGCAGGTAGAGGTTGACGCCCTCGCGAACCCATTCGAACAGCAACCGCGCCTGCAACGCGGGCTGATGCCCCCACCCGTGGGAGTGGAAGCCTTCCAGCCAGACGCGCGGGGCGCCGTGGATGTCGGCGAGCGACAGCGCGAACCGGGCGTCGCCCATCTGATCGGTGCCCGGGGCGCTGGCCCACGCCATCGTGCGGAACGGGTCGACGTACGCCGTCACCGACACCTTGGGGTCGCCGGTGCGGTCCATCTGGTCGAACCCGGCCAGCAGATCGTGACGCGCCACCCACTCGCGCTGATGCCGCGTGTAGGCAGCTTCGATTCGGCCCGCGGCGACATCGTGGATGTCCCATCGCAGGGCCGGCGTGCGCGGGCCGACATCGCTTGCCAACGCCTCGACCGGGACGTCGTAGCCCTTCGCTGCTCGGAACTCGTCGGCGAACGTCGGCGACCAGCGCGGCATCAACGGGAACTCGTCCTCGAAGCTGGCCACCACCACGTCACCGAGCAGGTCGTCGATCGCGTCGAGATACTTTCCGGCGAACGTGTCCGGCCCGATGAGGGCGCGTACGGCGGCCTCGCTGCCGTAGTCGAGTCCCCACGGCACCGGGCCCTCGTCGGTGAGAACCTCGGCCCGTAAGGCCGGGTTCTCCGCCACCAGCCGGTACGCCTCGAGCGGCCCGCCTACCTGAAACGGGCTCCATGAGATGACCTTCATGCCCAGCGTGCGAGCGCGTTCGCAGACCACCCGGAACAGGCGCAACCACTCGTCGGTGTAGCCCTCCGGGTCGTCGCCGGCGCTTCCCACCGCCGGGCCGTGGAGCGCCAGACCGGTGATGCAGACGCCTCCGCAGCCGAGCTGGTGCATCTGCTCGAGTTGCCACAGCAGGCGTTCCTCGTCGAGCCGTTCGCCCGACCACCACCACAGCGGCAGCGGCCGGTAGCGCGCATCGGGGTCGCCGGCAAACGCCGCTCGCAACTCGGCCGGGTCGTCGATGGTGCTGGTCCAACTCGTTTGGCTCACGCGCCCCGCCTCCGTTCCCATCGCACGACGCGACAGGCTAGTTTGGACAGAAGTTTAACAAAGCTCCGCCCAGCTGCCCGAGAGAAGGGGGTCGTCGTGCCCGAGACGGAGATCGACATTGACATCGACGACATCGTGCGGACCGCTGCGCGACGTGCCGGTGCGGGCGAGGGAGTCGATGTGCTCCCGGTACCAGACGATGCAGACGAGCGCGTGCGCGCGTGGAGTGCCGCCGACGGCGTGTTCGTGCTCGTCAGCAGCACCGGCGCAATCGTCTCACGGTCGCTGCCACTCCCCTATCGAGCGGTGTTCCGAGAGATCGAGCCAGAGCCGGGCCGGCTGTGGGGCGCGACGGTCAGTGTCGAACCGGGCACCGTCACGGTCGTGCAGGCCATCGCCGACGGCAACTACCCCACGCCCGCCCTCTTGGGCGCCCACGGGTCCGTCGACGCTGATGGAACGGTCACCGCCGCGCGCGGTGTGCCCGGGGCGACGGCCGACGTCGTGGTGCGCGATGAGTCCGGCGACGATCACCATCCCGGGGTGATCGTCTTCGAGCCCGATGGCATCACCACGCTGATCGGGCCGTGGGCAACCACCGTCGGGGCCTACAGCTACCTACCGATCGTGAGCGGTGACGTCGATGTCGTCGCTGACTGGGTCCCGGGAGAGGCACTCGTTCGTCGCGTTGGCACCCGAGTGCTGAGGGTCCTGGTCGAGGTGCCCGGCAATCGGCTCGCGGGCGTGCTGGTCGACGGCATCGAGCAGGCGACCACGCCGGTCCGGTGTGGGGTGTCGTTCGACGTCACCGTCGACGAGCCCTCCCGCCCGATCCGCGTCGAACTGCACCTGCGCGGGGTGAGCGCAGGCGAGGTTGGCGGTGCATACGTGGTCGACGTGCCCCGGCGCACTACCGATCGCTTCCGGGGCCCGCTCGACGTGCGCGGCTCGGCGTGGCTCGAGACGGCGGTCACCATGCCGATGGCGTGGGAGGTCGTACCGGGCGTGTCGATCGCCGACGTCATCGAGTTTCACGCCCGGCCACCGGGCCCGGCTGGGGCAACCTTCCAGCCCGCCGTGGTGTACGGCACCGCCGGGACCGGCGGCCGCCCGCTGACCCTCGACCTGTACCGACGGACCGACGCGACCGAGAAGGCCCCGGTCGTGCTGTTCTTCCACGGTGGTGGATGGGGCGGGGGCGACCCGTGGTTCCACATCCGCCACGCCCACGCGTTGGCGGCCGCCGGCTACGTGACCGCGGTGGTGCGGTACCGCCTGTTCCCCGAGGCGATGTGGCCGGCTGCGATCGAGGACGTCACCTGCGCGGTGCGGTGGGCGCGGGCGGTGGCCGACGAGATCGGCGCCGACCCCGACCGGGTCGCCGTCGCCGGAGGCTCGGCCGGCGGTCAGCTGGCGGCCATGGTCGCACTCCGGCCCGGCGCCCACGAGGGCACGGGCGGGCACGCCGGCGAGCGCAGCGACGTGCAAGCGGCCGTACTGTGGTACCCCGCCACCGATCTGACCGTGGTCGAGCCCAACGCCGACCTGCAACCGATCTTCGACACCTACTTCGGCCAACCGCCCGCCGACGGCCTGCGCGACGCCTCGCCGGTCACCTGGGTGCACGCCGACTGCCCACCAATCCTCACGATCACCGGCTCGGCCGACCAGCTGACCACCCGCGGCCAGATCGAGGCGTTCCATCGGCAGCTCGACGCGGCCAGCGTGACCAACCGCGTCGAGGTGTTCGAGGGCCGCGACCACGCCTTCGACCTGCACGGGGCCGACGACTGGCACCGGTCGTACGCGCTCGCGGCCGCATTCCTCGACGAGCACCTCCGGCACGTGCCCGCGACCGCTGGATGACACGCAACTCATGACCACCACTCATGACCACAAGGAGATGACATGACCGAGATCATCACGACCGGCGTACGGGCGCCCGAGGGGCCTGTCCTGCTTCCCGACGGGCGGATCGCCTTCGTCGAGCAAGCGCGTGGACAGGTATCGGTGTGGGACGGAGGCTCGGTCGACGTGGTGGCCACCGGGCCGGGCGCGTGGAACGGCCTGACGCTCGGCGCCGACGGCGCCTTGTACGGCGCCCAGAACGGTGGCGCCGCTGGCGGCTGGGCCGACCGCGGCGTACACACCGCTGGCATCGAGCGAATCGGGCTCGACGGCAGCGTCGCCCGCGTCACCACCAGCTTGGGCGGCACGGCTCCCGTGGCGCCCAACGACCTCGCCTTTGGGCCCGACGGGCAGCTGTACTTCACCGACCCGGCGCACGCCTACAACCCCGACGCGCCGGGCACGCCGGGGCGGCTGTTCGTGGCCGGGCCGGGCGGGCAGGCCAACGTGCTGATCGAACTCGACGCCTGCTACTGCAACGGCATCGGGTTCCTCGCTGATGGAGCACTCGTGTGGGTGGAGTCGTACGGCCGCTACGTGTGCACCCTCGACGACGACGGTGGCCGCAGGGTGATCTGCCAGCTCCCCGACGAGCACGTGCCGGACGGGTTCGCGGTCGCGTCCGACGGGCGAATCTTCATCGCCACGGTCTTCTCCCACGGGGTGACGGTGATCAGCCCCGACGGCGAGCTGCTCGATCACCTCCCGTGTGGCGACGACGGCCTGGTCACGAATTGCTGCTTCGTCGGCAGCGACCTGATCGTCACCGATTTCGGGCCTGACCTCGTCAACGACCCCGACGCCGGGCGGTTGTGGCGCGTGCCCACCGACGCGACCGGCTTGGCGCTTCACGCCGGGGCGCTGTGACCGGCCGGCTGAGGGTCGCGGTCGTCGGCTGCGGGGCGGTATCGGCGGTCGTCGGCGAGCGCGGCTACGGCGCACTGCGCGAGTCGGTCGAACTGGTCGCCGCGATCGACCTGCGCATCGAGCGCGCCCGCGCCGTCGCCGAGCAGACAGGAGCGCGCCCGTACGAGTCGTTGGCCCAAGCCCTGCGCGACGAAGAGATCGACGCCGTCGACGTCCGTGTTCCGCACCGGGCCCACGCCGCGGTGGCCGCCGAGGCGATCGCGGCCGGCAAGCACGTGATGGTCGACAAGCCGATGGCCACCTCGCTCGACGACGCACGCTCGCTGGTGTCCACCGCGGCGGCGGCCGGGGTCGTGCTCAGCGTGGCCGAGAACTACACGTTCTACGAGCCGGTGCTCGCCGCCGCCCGAGAGCTCGCCGATGGCACGATCGGCGAGTTGGTCGCTGTGCGGACCCATCGGGTGGCATACCTCGACGACGTCTGGCTCGCCGATGGTTGGCGGCTCGACCGCGACGCCGGCGGTGGTGTGTTGCTCGACCAGGGCTGCCACTTCACCAACATCCTGCGGCGGACGGTCGGCGAGATCGAGGCCGTCCAGGCGTTCGTCAGCACACGCGCGCCGCGCTGGCGGGCCGACGACAGCGCGGTCGTCAACTGCCGGTTCGCCGGTGGCCTGATCGGCCAGCAGCTGTACACGTTCGCCTCGGCGACACCGGCGTTCGGGGCCGAGGCCTACTTCTACGGCACGGCCGGGTCGCTCGAGATCCACACCGGCTACGTCGAACCGACCGGCGGGCTGGTGCGCTACACCCCCGAGCACCCCGACGGCGAATGGCTCGACACCGGCCGGATCTACGACGAGACGTTCGCCCCCACGATCGACGACTGGGTGCGGGCGTGCCGCGGCGAGCAGGCGCCGACGATGAGTGGCGACGAAGGGTTGCGCGACCTCGCCGTGGTGCTCGCGGCCTACCGCTCGGTTCAGACCGGCTCGGTCGAGCCCGTCGTCACGTAGGCCACGAAACGGTGTCCGACGGCTACGCGCCGGAACGTGCTCGAACCGCCACCGACGGCGCGTGATTCAGGCGTACTGGGCGAACGGCGACGGGTCGAGGGGAAGCTCGTCGAGCGGCGAGCCGGCGGCGACCACGCGGGTGCCGGATGGTGCCTCGATCACGTCGGTCGAAGCCCAGCCGCCGGTGAGGGCCGGCCAGTCGGGGATGCTCGGGTGATAGTGCGGATGGAGCGTTCCCTCGGTGACCGGATGACGTACGGCCTGGTAGCGGTAGTCGGCGGAAATCCGGAGATGGTGGGAGCGGTTCGGGACCGCACCGTGCACCGTGAGGCTGTGGAACAGCAGCACATCGCCCATCTCGAAGGTGGTGGTCGCCCAGCCCGGGAGGGTGTCGTCGGCGGCCACGCCAATGCCGCCGACCGCGTCGTACGACACCGGCGGCCGCAAGCCCTGATGCTGCGAGCCGGCGAGCACCCGGAGCCCGCCCTCGCCGGCGGTAAGGTCGCCGAGCGGCACCCAGGCGGTGATGACGTCGGGCGTGCCCTGGATGAAGCGGTAGTCCTGGTGCGGCGGTGTGGTGCCGAACGGGTTATCGGGAAACGTCACCCGGCTGATCTTGCGCGGGTGCACGAGCACCTCGTCGCCGAGCAGTCGCCCAATCGCTGCCACCAGCGCGTCGTGATGGGCGAGCGCGTGGAAGCTGTAGAGCGACTGGAGTTCGCGGTACATCGGGAAGAAGAGGTCGTCACCCTCGTTGATCCACTCGACCCCCGGCACCCCGTCGGCCACGTCACTGCCAGCCACCAGCCAGCCGCTGCGGTCGAGCACGCCAAGCACGTCGGCGCGAACCGCTGCCACCGCCTCGCGGGGCAAGAGCCCGGCAAAATACAGGTACCCGTCGGTGGTGAGCCGATCGCGAAGGCCGGGTCCGTCGCCAAGCAGCGTCGACGACTCGTGCAGTTCGTTCACGAAGAGTATGGTAGGACTCTTAACGATCTGGATCAACGTCAGTGGGCGAAGTGCCGTGCCGGATCGAACGTCGGTCGGTCGCGGTACTCGTTGACACCGGGAACGGCCTTGCCGCGCAACAAGAACAGGTCGATCCCAGGGTCGGTGACCCTGGTGGTGGTGGGGATGTAGCGGATCGTCAGGCCGCAGCGCCGGCGCGGCGAGAGGTTCGCACGCGAGGCGTGGAGCATTGCCGCGTGGTGGACCTCGACATCACCGGCCTGCAACACGACGTCGACCGCGGCCGACTCGTCGACCTCGACGGCCGACTCGGTCGACAGCACGTTGTCGAGATCGGTGCGTTCACGCAGGGCGGCGACCGGCCAACGGTGCGACCCGGGGACGACCCGGAGGCAGCCGTTCTCCGTGGTGGCGTCGTCGACCGCGAGCCACAGCGACACCACTTCCATCGGCTCCAATGGCCAGTAGGCAGCGTCCTGGTGCCACAACACGGCTTGCCCGTCGAACGGCGGCTTGGAGATGTAGTGCGAGGCGAACAGGGCGATGTCGCCGCCGATGAAGTGGGCGGCCACGTCGAGCAACCGGTCGTCGGCGACCAGGTCGAGCCAGAACGGGTCGTCGGCCACCAGGCGGGTGTCGAGTTGCTCCGGGCGCCGCTCCGGGTGGCGCTCCTGCAGCCAGGCGACGTGGTCGCGCGCGGCCGCGACCCTGTCGGGGTCGAGCACCTGCGGGAACACTGCGAAGCCATCCCGCTCGTAGGCGTCGGGCGCGGCCCCAACCGGTTCGGATGGCACGCGCCGCAGAGCCGGCTCGACGGCCATCAGGCGCGACCCGCCTCGAGCGCCTCCCGGTAGGGGGTCATGTCCATTCCGGGGTAGCGGGCCGCCACCCCGGCCAGCGTGTGTTCGTTCCAGTACGGGTGTCCGACCGGGGGGAAACCGACGACGTTGCGCTCGCGCGGCGTGGCCCGCTCGAGGAAGTGCTGCATCTCCGGCTTGTCGCCGTCGTGGGCGTAGCCGCGCCACACCATCCAGCTCGAGTCGCGTGCCCGCCATCCGCTGTGGTGGGTCATCCGGGCGCCGGTCGTGGCGGTGAACGCCGAGCCGCGGTGGAACACGTCGATGCCGTACACGAGCATCGAACCGGCGGACGCCACCACCGGCCGTTCGTGCTCGTACAGGCGCGGGTCCATCTCACGGGGGCGGATCGACGGGTACCAGTACTCCCCCTCCGGCTCGTGCTCGCGCGGGAGGATCCACGTCGGGCCGAGGTCCTCGGTGACGTCGGTGAGGTAGGTGATCATGACGACCTTGCCGAACGTGGAGTCCGAGCGGGGGTAGACGAGCGTGTTGTTCCCGTAGTCGAGGTGGATCGGCTGCTCGAGGTTCGGCTGATCCGGGTACTTGCCCCACACGAGCGACTGATCGAGCACGATGTCGTCAGTTCCGAGCAGCGTCTCGGCGAGCCGGACGGTGTCGGGAAGCAGCGTGAGGTCGTGCAGCTCGTCGCCCCAGAACGGAAACTCGACCATGGTGTTCAGCGCTGCGTAGCGGGCCGGGGCGGCCTCGTACTCGTCTCCACTCGGCATCAGCCGGTACATCCCCTCCAACGCGCGCTCGATCTCGGCGGGTTGGAGGTACCCCTCGATCACCACGTACCCGTGGGTCCTCCACGCGGCGATGTCGTCGTCGGTGTACCGCGTCACAGCTGTCTCACTCACTCGATGGCTCCTCTTGGCCGATGATGGTCATGTCGGGTGCGTTCGCCCGGGCTCGGCGGCTGCGGTGGCGAAAACGTCGAGGTACTCGCCGTAGAGCACGGCTGGGGTGGTGCCGGCGCGGCAGTAGATCCTCCCGCCGGGGAACTTCCACACCCGGTCGAGCGCGGTCTGCACGATCCAGATCTCGCCGTAGTCGTTGACCGCGATCGCCGCGCTCGGGCTGGCTGCGCCGGGCAGATCACCGCGGTGGATGGTGTGGGCCTCACCGGCGAAGTCGCCGCCGATGTTGAACTGGCACCACTTGTTGTCGTCGAAGCCGACGTACGCCGTACGGACCGGCTGGGCCTCGTCGGCGGGCACGACCGGCGGCGCCACCGGAGGGCTGATCGCGAAGTCGTTGACATCTCCGAACGGCAGCGTGTAGTCGGCCGCCAGCACCCCGTCGGCGCTGATCGAACGCAAGGTGTTGGTGCCCCTGCTGGCCACCCACACGACGCCGTCCGGGGCGAGGCGCACCGCCACCGGGTTCCCCCCGACGCTGGTCGATGCCGGCGAGGTCATGTCGGGCAGGGGCACCCGATGCACCTCGCCGGTGGCGTGGTTGCCGACGTAGGCGGCCGTCTCGCTCACCGCCACGCCGCGCAGCTCATTGCCTGCCGACACGGCCACACTGGTGCTGCTGCCATCAGCGATCGTGACCCGGAACAGCACACCCTCGTACGTGGCGACGTAGGCGTACAGGCCGTCCGGCGAGATCGCTACCGAGGTCGCATGCTGACCCGAGGCCAACGCGCTGTGACGCAACACGGTGTCGGTGGCGACGTCGATGACCGTGACCCGGTTGGTCGAGTCGTCGAAGTTGCAGACGACCGCGATCGAGTCGTTGCAGGCGACCCCGAGCGGCGATGCACCAACGGCGATCGTGGCGACGGCTTCATCCTGCGGCTGCAACTCGTTGAAGACGCTGTAGCCGGGGCGACCCAGTACTGCCGAAGTGACGGTGCCGTCGCTGGAGTTGCTGATGTAGGCCTTCGTCCCGTTCGGCGTGATCGCCAGCCCCACCGGGTTGGTCCCCGTGGGGATGATGTTGGCGGCACCGAGGATCGCCGCCAGCACCGTCCACGTGACGTCCTTGTCCGGGTCGACGTCGACCCGGACGGTGCGGTAGCTGGTGAGCGCCCAACCGGTCTCGCATCCCACCGAACCGACCGAGAAGGTCTGTACGTCGTACGCCGGGATCGGTTGCGCGCCGGCGTCGTAGAGACGCGTCCCCGGCACGTCGGGCTGGCCGACGTACAGCAGCAACGCGGCCCGGGCGGTGCCCAGGTTGGACAGCGCCGAGGCGACCGCGAACTCGATCGTCGGACCGGCCGGAGTGAAGATGCCGGTCAACATCTCGGCACCGTCGGGCGACAGGTCGTGCTGGGTGAAATTGGTGGTCATCGAGCCCACCGGCACCAGCGCGTTCATCCGTCACCCCCTCCTCGACGTTGCACTCCGTTTTCGATCTCCAGAGTTTGGAAGAAATCATACCGAACCATCGACACCTTGTCGAACAAGCACACGCGCGAAAGCTTGACAGGCTCGACAAGTTCGGTAGTATTCCATACTAACTAACGTGAGTCCCGTGGGGGCGGGATGTCGAACGTCAGCGTTCGGCGACGCGCGGCTCCCCCCAGCGCGGGGCGATGCCAAGAGAGGGGAACGGCATGCCCACACGGCGACAGCTACTCAAGGGCGCAGCCGGCGCCGGAGCCGCGGCACTGGTGCTGCCCGAGCACCTGTGGTGGAGGTCCGTCGCCCACGCCGACCCGGTGCTCCCGGCCCGATTCTCACTCGATCCCGCGCCGTTCACGCTCGGGGTAGCCTCGGGCGACCCGACCCCCGAGGCGGTCGTGATCTGGACCCGGGTCGCGCCGGAGCCGTTCGTGGCGGGCGGGGGTGTCAGCGGCTTGGTCACGGTCGACTGGGCGATGGCGACCGACCCGGCGCTCAGCAACGTGGTGGCGTCGGGCCAGGTCGTCACCGACGCCACCAGGGCCCACACGGTTCATGTCGACGTCACCGGCCTGAACCCCGGTACTACCTACTACTACGGGTTCGCGACCGGCGGTCAGTCGAGTGTCGTCGGCCGCACGCGGACGGCGCCGGCGGGTTCCACGAGCCACCTCCGGTTCGCGTTGGCGTCGTGCCAACAGATCTTCGACGGCAACAGCCATCGGTACGCCGCGTTCGATCGCATGCGCGAGGAGGACCTCGACTTCGTCCTCCACGTCGGCGATTACATCTACGAGAACACCTTTGGAACCAACCACCCGGAGGGTGTCCGCCCCCAACCCGTCACACTCGACCAGTACCGCTTCCGGTACGCCCTCTACCGAGCCGACCCGCAGCTTCGCCACGCCCACCGCGACCTGCCCTGGGTGCTGACGTGGGACGACCACGAGGTGTACAACGACTACGACTCCGGGGTGAACCCGACTCGTCGCCGGGACGCGTACCAGGCCTACTACGAGCACCTGCCGATCCGTGCCCCGGCCGGCCCGCCCGACCTCGACGGCTTCCAGCTCTATCGACGCCTCCAGTTCGGCGACCTGCTCGACCTTCTGGTGCTCGACACACGCCAGTACCGCGACCAGCCGCCCGGCCCGACCGACAACCACAACGACCCGAACCGGTCGATGCTCGGCGCCGACCAGAAGGCATGGGTCCTGTCGTCTCTGTCGTCGAGCACGACCGCGTGGCGCGGGCTGGCGAGCGCCATGACGATGGCCGACGTGAAGATCGTGGGAGGCCTGCCGGACCGCCTCGAGGACCTGATCCCAGGCCCCGACGGCCTGACCTACTACGCCCACGCCTGGCAGGGCTACACCGCTGAGCGGACCGACATCCTCGGCCATCTTGTCGCCAACGGGATCCCGGACGTCGTCGTCTTGTCGGGCGACTGGCATCGCTCGATCGTGTCGAGCCTCAAGGTCGACTTCGACGACCTGCTCGCGCCGGTGGTCGCCAGCGAGTTCACGTGCACAGCGGTCACGTCGAACGGTCAGGGCTCCAACAACGACCTCAACAACCTCCTCGGCCGGCTCCTGATCTATCCGATCAACCGCCACATGCACTACTACGAATGCGAGCGCCACGGGTACACGGTGTGCGACCTGACGCCGGAGCAGTGGACGACCACCTACCGGACGGTGTCGCGGTCGAGTCCGACGTCGGGCGCGAGCAACCTGGCGACGTTCCGGGTACTACGTGGAACGGCCGGCCCCGACATGCTCTCCGGGAGTGGCGGCAACCCGCTCGCCCCCTGACTCGTCGGCCCGCCGGTCGGCCACCGAGCAGTATGTTCGGCCCCGGATTGACGTGGAGCTGCGGAATCAGGCAAGATTACTTACAAACCACGAACAACGAGGGGGAAAGCGTGCGCAAACTGATCGCAAGTTTGGTTGCCGTCGGAATGGTGGCGGTGGCGTGCTCCGGCGACGACACGACCGATGGCACCGACAACACATCCGGGGGTGGCGTCACCACCCAGGGCGACGGCCCTACCACTGAACCGACAGGAGACACCGAGCCGGCGCCCGACACGACCGACACCTCCGAACCGGGCGCCGACATCATCCCGGCCACCGGCATCGACGGGCAGACGATCAAGATCGTGATCCCGGCCAAGCTCGAGGCCTGTGGCGACGACGAGGCGACCGCCAGCGCCAGCGTGATGGACGATGAGGCACGCGATGGGCTGGCCGAGTACATCGCCTTCTTCAACGACGAGGTGCTGGCCGAGTCGGGCTACTCGCTCGACGCCGAGATCGTCGACGACGGCGGCGTGTACTGCCCGGAGAAGGCACGCGCGGCTGGCCGCCGGATCGTCGAGGAGATCAAGCCGTTCGCCGTGATCGGCGA
Source organism: Ilumatobacter sp. (assembly GCA_035556435.1). Classification (GTDB taxonomy): domain Bacteria; phylum Actinomycetota; class Acidimicrobiia; order Acidimicrobiales; family Ilumatobacteraceae; genus Ilumatobacter. The sequence continues at coordinate 88,612 of DATMEY010000030.1, forward strand.
CTCGCAGAACCTCGACCAGGGCCCGATCGTGGCCGACATGGTCACGGCCGCAGGCATCCGCCACATCGGTCTCGCCTGGAACACCACAGCGCCCTATGCCGAGCGCCCCTACTACGCGTTCGGGCTGGTGCACCTGGCCGAAACGGCGATGACCAACCTGGTCGACTACATCTCGGCACGCGTCGACGGGACCCCGGGTCACGACCCCGCAACCCGCGACGAGGTCGACGAGCGGCGCTACGGGTACGTCACGATCGACCTGCCCGAGTATCACGAGATCGTCGATCAGGTGTCGGCTGCGATGGACGCCGCCGGGCTCGAGCTGGAGCAGACCTACTTCCTGTCACCCGACCCGGCAGTCGCCGGGCAGAACGTCGCCACGCTGGTCACCCGGATGGCCGAGGACGGCATCAACTCGTTGCTGTTCGACTTCTTCAGCCTCGCCGGCGCCAGCTCAGGCAGCACCCTGACCCACACGATGGCCGAGCAGAACTACCGGCCCGACATCTACGTGGGCACCAAGGGCCTGGCCGCGATCTTCGGCCCGCTCTGGGAACCGACCGTGTGGGAACACGCCGAGGGCATTTCGTCGTTCAGCCCGCTCGCCCTGCGGGCGGCACTCGTCGCCAACGACGACGGCACGTTCGGGTACGACCCCGCCTACGCCGACATCAACGAGAACGTCGACCCGGTCGTCGACATCTGGGAATACCTCGGCCACGCCGACGCCGTCACGGTAGGCCACAACATCGTCTTCGGCCTCGGCATCCTGGCGGCCGGCATCCTCGAGAGCGGCGACGAGCTGACCGCCGAGTCGTGGGCGGAGGGCCTCTGGTCGACCGCCGTAGGTGAGCCGAACCGGTGCACGTTGAACCGGTTCTACTCGGGCACCGACTCCGAGTTCATCCCGAACGCGTCGTTCGCCAAGGGCGATGTCCGGGGCCCGATCACCCAGTTCACCACCGTGCACTGGGTGTCCGAGCCGACCGACCTCGGCCTGCCCGGCATCTGGGAGTCGTACGACAACTATGCCTACGTCGACAGCATGGACGAGCTGCCGGCCGAGCCGTCGCACGACACCTCGGTGACGCCGCCCGACATCCCCCTGCCGGAGCCGATCGGCGTGCACCCGTGGACAACCTGCGAAGAACTCGGTCTCCGCTGACCCGAGTTCTCTCCGCCTGAGCGAAGGGGCGGGTCGCCCGGCAATCCGCCGGTGCGACCCGTCCCTTCGGCGGTTTCCGGTCCGGTTTCGCTCCAGACGTGCGGGCCAAGCACTTCGTATGGTACCGTTACAAACCTACCCGTTCGGCCCGTAGGGGGTCGCCGAACCAACTCGACCGGAGGCGGCGTTTGCGCGAAACCGCGGCACAGACCAGCGACAGGCGTCGCGTCGTCGTGCTGTTCACGTCGGTGGTCGTCCTCCTGCTCGGCGCCTGCGGCGTCGTCTGGGACGCTCCCGTGGTACGCATCGTCGCCGGCGCGGGTGGCGTCACGTTCGGCAGCGACGCCGACCGCGTCCGGGCCCAGGGTGGCGAGACGATCATCAATCTGATGAACAACAGCGAGCAGCAGCGCCGGCTGGTGCTCGCCGAGGTCGACGCGATCGGCGAGCTGCCCCAGGAACTGCTCGACGCCGAGTTCGCCCGCGACGACAACCGGATCATCGACATGACCGGCGACATGCGCGGCCGGCGGGCCTCGTTGGTCAACGCCTTGCAGTTCGAGTACGCGTACGCGTCGTTCCACGTGCACCTCCATCCGGGACGCGTCTACGTCGTGTTCGACACCCTCGACACGGAGGGGTTTCCTCCGCTGTGGTTCGTCCCCCAGGAAGGCGGCGCACACACGTGAACGCGATCTCGGTGCTCTACGACCGCGTGGCAACACGTCCCGCCGTGCGGTGGCCGACCGGGGTGGCGGCCTTCGTGCTCGCCATCGCCGCGACTCGTCTCCTGGCGCCCGACGGATTGCCGATGGGTGTCGTCGTGCTCGGCCTGCACCTCGGCGCGCTGAACGCGCTGGTGGCGCTCGGCCTGGTCGTGATCTACCGCGCCGGCAAGTACGTCAACTTCGCCCAGGGCGGTATCGGCGCGGCCGGGGCGGTCATCGCCGGCAAGCTGATCGCCAACAACGACCTCAACTACTTCCTCGCCGTGGCGATCGGCCTGGCGGCGTCGGTGGCGATCGCCGGGGCGGCCGAGTTGGCGTTCGTCAAGCGCCTGTTCGAGGCGCCGCGCCTGATCCTGACCGTGGCCACGATCGGAATGGCGCAGCTGTTCAGCGGCTTCGAGGTCGCGGCCGCCAGCTTCTGGACCGATCCGCTCGCCGTCCGCCCGAACCTCGACTCTCCGATCTCGGCGTCGTACACGATCGGGCGCACGATCTTCGGCGGCGCTCACATCGCGATCATGATCGTGTTCCCGCTGGTGCTGATCGGCCTCACTGCGTTCTTCCGGTACAGCCGGTACGGCGCCGCCGTGCAAGCCGCCGCCGAGAATGCCGACCGGGCCCGCCTGCTCGGAATCTCGGTCCGCCGCGTGTCGCTGATCGTGTGGATGATCGCCGGCCTGCTGGCCGGTATCACGGCCGTCCTACAGGCCCCAATCGTCGGGTTCACGTTCGGCGCCGCGTCGGGGCCCGACATCATGTTGCGGGCCCTCGCCCCGGCGATGCTGGCGGGGATGAGCAGCCTGTCGGGCACGGTCGCCGCGGCGCTCGCGCTGGGCGTGATGCAGCAGGCGTTCGTCTGGAACACCGGCAGCAGTGGGTTCAGCAACCTGGTGCTGCTCGTGGTGATCGTCGGCGCCCTGCTGGTGCGCCGGCGCCGGGCGACGCGGACCGTCGAGTCGGAAGAGGCTTCGTTCGCGGCCCAGGCGCTGGTCCGTCCGATCCCCCGCGAGTTGGCGGGCCTCCGCCTGGTGAAGTCGACGCGACGCTGTCTGATCGGGCTCGCCGTCGTCGTCGGCATCATCATCCCGCTCCCGTTGTCGGTGACCCAACAGAACCTGGCGGCCCTGATCGTGATCTACGCGATCGCGGCCCTCTCGCTCACGCTGCTGTCGGGGCAGGCCGGCCAGATCTCGTTCGGTCACTGGGCGTTCGCCGGGTTCGGTGCCCTACTGGGCGGTCACCTGATCAACGAGCGCGGTTGGCACTACCTGCTGACGGCCGTGGCAGTGTGCCTGTGCGGCGCCCTCGTGGCGGTGCTGATCGGGTTGCCCGCGCTCCGGATCCGGGGCTTGTTCCTCGGCGTCGTCACGCTCGCGTTCGCGGTCGCCTGCACCGGCTACGTGTTCGGCCTGAAATGGTTCCAGTTCGGCGGCTACGTGCGGCGCCCGGTCGCCTTCGGCATCGACTTCAACAAGGATCTGTGGTTCTACTACTTGTGCTTCGGCATGCTCGTGCTGACCGGGATCGTCGTCCGCAACGTGCGCGTCAGCCGGTGGGGACGCCACATGCTCGCCGTCCGCGACAACGACCGCGCCGCGGCAGCCTTCGGTGTCGGGTCGGTGTGGCCGCGTCTCGCGGCGTTCGCCACCGCCGGCTTCCTCGGGGCGATGGCGGGCTACCTCTACATGCTCCACCAAACCGCAGTCGGCACCCGCTCGTTCCCGGTCACCACCTCACTGCTCCTGTTCTCGGCCGTGGTGATCGGCGGCATGGGCACCGTCACGGGTGGCATCATCGCTGCGCTCTACCTGCGCGGCATCCAGTACTTCGCCCCCGAGATCCAGCTGGTGTCGACCAGCCTGGGTCTGCTCGTGGTGCTGATGTTCCTGCCGGGGGGCATCGGCGGGCTGCTGTTCGCCGGTCGTGACGCGGCGCTGCGGGTGCTCGCCCGACGATGGGGCATCGAGGTGCCATCCCTCACCGCCGACCGCGGTGACTTCGGCGGCCCCCCAGGCAGCGACGGCGCCCCCGACGTGGCGCTCTCCGACGTCCGGCTCGAACCATCCGCCCCGACCCCCGACGCGGTGCCCGGGTGAGCGCCGTATCCGCCCCCGCCGCGACGGAGGCCCCATCGGCGGTACGGCGCCCCGTGGCGCGGCTGCGCCACGAACTCGGCGGGGCCGCGATCTACCCGCTCGGCGCGCTGACGGCAATGAACCTGCTCGACGACTTCGATCAGGCCGTGTACTCGCTGGTCGGGCCCGAGATCGTGCGCCACTTCAACATCTCGGCGGCCACGTACGGGCTCTCGTTCGTGCCGATCATCGTGTTCGGCATGTTCGTCCCGGTGCTGATGGGGTGGATCACCGACCGGGTCAACCGGGTGTTCCTGTCGATCGTCGGGGCGCTGGTCTGGCTCGTGTTCGCGCTGCTGACCGGGGTGGTGCCGGCGTTCGTACTGCTGCTCGTGGTACGCATGCTGGCCGGCATCGGCAAGTCGGTCAGCGAGCCGGCCCACAACAGCTTGATCGCCGACTACTACCCGTTGCACGGGCGCGGTTTCGCCTACGCGATCCACCGCAACACCTATGCGGTCGGCGTGGCGGTGGGCACGCTCGCGGGCGGCTACATCGTGTCGCAGTACGGCTGGCAGCGGGCGTTCCTCATCGTCCCGCTCCCCGCGCTGGTGGCGATCGTCATGCTGTTCCGCCTGCGCGAGCCCCGGCGCGGTCACTACGAACGGGTCGCCGACACCGACTACGCCGATCTGCCCGAGCCACTCAAGCTGCGCCAGTCGGTGAAGCTGCTCTACAACAGCCAGTCGTGGAAGCGTTTCGCCTGGGTGTGGCTGTTCCTAGCGGCCGGGCTGGGGATGACCGCGGTGCTGCCGTTCTACTTCGACGCCACGTTCGGGGTCGGCCCGTTCGGCCGTGGCGTCGTGCTCAGCGTCACCGCCGTCACCGGGGTGATCGGCTCGCTGATCGGCGGGCTGTGGGGGCAGCGGATGCTCGCCCGCAGCGACTTCCAGAAGGTCTCGGCGCTGCTCGGCTGGTCGATCCTGATCGCCGCGGTGTCGCTCGTCGGCATGGCCTGGGCACCCAACCTGGGGGTGGCGTGGGCGGCCGCGATCGTGCACTTCAGCCTGCGCACGCTCGCCACCGCGCCGGTCGCGGCGATCCTGTCGGCGGTCGTCCCGGCGCGCATCCGCGGGCAGGCGTTCGGCCTGGCGGGCCTGTACTTCGCGGCCGGCTTCAGCCTGCTGCCGATCGGCCTCAGCTACGGCGAGAAGTACAGCTATCGGGTGAGCCTGCTGATCGGCGTAGTGCCGCTGCTGATCGGGGCAGCCGTCGCGTTCAGCGCCGGCAAGTACATCGCCGACGACATCAAACGGGTCAGCCGGCTCGGTGCGGCCGAGGCCGAGGTGCAGCGCCGCCGGGCTGCGGGCGAGAAGATCGACCTGCTCGAAGTGCTCGACCTCGAGGTCCGCTACGGCACCGTGCAGGTGCTGTTCGGCGTCGACCTCAGGGTGGCCGAAGGCGAGACGGTCGCGCTGCTCGGCACCAACGGCGCCGGCAAGTCGACGCTCCTGCGCGCCGTGTCGGGCCTGGTCAAACCGTCGCGCGGGGCGGTGCTGTACGAGGGCCGCGACGTCACCGGTATCGACGCCGAGGCGACCACCGCGCTCGGCATCGTCCATGTCCCCGGCGGGCGGGGCGTGTTCCCCGGCATGTCCGTCCGCCGCAACTTGAACCTCGGCACGCACCTGTACGCGGGCGACAAGAAGTACGCGGCCGAGGCGTTCGAACGTGCGTTGCACCTGTTCCCGCGTCTCGGCGAGCGGCTCGATACGCCCGCCGGCTCGTTGTCGGGCGGCGAGCAGCAGATGTTGTGCCTCGCTCAGGCGTTCATGGCCAAACCGAAGCTGCTGATCATCGACGAACTGTCGCTCGGGCTGGCCCCCGTGGTCGTCGAGGACCTGCTCCAGACCGTCGAGCAGATCAACGCCGACGGTGTCGCCGTGCTACTCGTCGAGCAGTCGGTGAACATCGCCCTGTCGCTCGCCGACCGGGCGTACTTCATGGAGAAGGGTCAGGTGCGCTACGAGGGGCCGGCCGCCGATCTGCTCGGGCGCGACGACATCCTCCGTTCCGTGTTCCTGGCCGGCGCCCGCGACATCGGCGATCTCTCACCGGCAGGTGAGCGATGACTGCGCCGGTGACCGCTCGCGGTGGTGCCCTGGAGATCCGCGACCTGCACGTCCGGTTCGGTGGTGTCACCGCGGTCGACGTGGACGCGATCGACATCCCGGCCGACCGGATCGTCGGCATCGTCGGTGCCAACGGGGCCGGCAAGACCACCCTGTTCGATGCCATCTCGGGGTTCGTCACGCCCAGCGAGGGTTCGATCGTGATGGACGGCACGCACGACCTGCACCGCCTGCGCCCCCACCGCCGGGCCGAACTCGGCCTGGGGCGCAGCTTCCAGAACGCGACCCTGTTCCCGACGATGACGGTCGCCGAGACGATCGCCGTCGCCTTCGACCGGCGCCGGCCGACCGGTGGCTTCGTCAGCTCCGCCCTCGGCGCCCCCTGGGTGCGTCGCCGCGAACGGACGCTGCGGGCCGAGGTCGCCGAGGTCGTCGCCCTGATGGGCCTCGACGCCTATTACGACAAGTTCATCTCCGAATTGTCGACCGGAACCCGCCGGATCGTCGACCTCGGGTGCGTGATCGCCCACCGGCCGCGCCTGCTCCTGCTGGACGAGCCGTCGAGCGGTATCGCCCAGAGCGAGGTGGGCGCCCTGGCCGAGCTGTTGCGACGCGTCCAGGCCACGCTCGGGTGCACGATGGTGGTCGTCGAGCATGACATACCGATGCTGCGCTCGCTCGCCGACGAGATGTACGCGCTCGGCCTCGGGCGGGTGATCGCCCACGGCGACCCCGACTCGGTGCTGTCGGCGCCCGCGGTGGTGAGCAGCTACCTGGGCACCTCGGCCCGCGCCGTCGCCCGTTCCGGTGACACCGGCTCCAGCGAGGACGTGACGGCGACTGAGAACGACGAGGAGACCCCGTCGTGAGGATCAGTGACGTCCGGGTCCACGTCGTCACCCCACTCGGTCACATCGATCTCGTCGAGGGCAGCCGGCTCGGGTGGGTGTTCGTCGAAGTCGAGACCGACGACGGCCTGATCGGGGTCGGTGAGTGTTCGAACTGGCCGCGCCAGGGCAATCACATCGTCGCCCGTACGGTCGACGCGGTCGGTCGCCAACTGATCGGCCGCGATCCGGCCGCGATCGAGGCGATCTGGAACGACCTCTACCGCGCCAGCACGTACCTCGGCAGCCGCGGCCTGATCACCGCCGTGATCAGCGGTATCGACATCGCCCTGTGGGACATCAAGGGCCAAGCCCTCGGGCGCCCGGTGTGGGACCTGCTCGGAGGCGCGCTGCGACGCGAGGTGCCGCTGTACACCCACCCCGGCGGCGGCGACCCCGACGAGGCGGTCGCCAACACGCGCGAACTGATCGACCAAGGCTTCGAGGCCGTCAAGTTCGATCCGTTCATCGAGATGCTCCCGCGCTTCACGAGCTATCTCGACGGCCGGATCTCGCGCCGCGGCGTACGCGAGGCAGCCGAGATCATCGCCGCCGTGCGCGACGCGGCCGGACCAGACCTCGAGATCCTGATCGACGCCCACGGAAACTTCGACGTGCCATCGGCGCTGCGCGCGATCCGTGCGCTCGAGCCGTTCGACATCACCTGGTTCGAAGAGCCGGTGCCGCCAGAGAGCCTCGATGCACTACGTCAGATCCGAACCCAGACCTCGGTCGACCTGTGCGTCGGCGAACGGCTCCATACGCGCTGGGACTTCGCCCCCGTGCTGGCAGCCGGCGTGGCCGGCTACGTGATGCCGGACGTGTGCTGGACCGGAGGCATCAGCGAACTGAAGAAGATCGCCACACTGGCCGAGGCCTACTACGTGCCGATCAGCCCACACAACGCGCTCGGGCCGATCCAGATCCTGGCAGGCGGGCACGTAGCGATGACGGTGCCGAACCTGTACCGACTCGAGATCAACAGCAAGTGGCTGCACCAGTACGACGCGGCGATCGCCGGCAACCTACCGGTGCGCGACGGCGCGCTGCACCTCGGCGACACGCCGGGCCTCGGCATCGGCCTCGACTACGACTTCGTGTCGAACCAGGCCGACAACGACTGGCGCGACTTCCGCCACGGCTGAACCGGTCGATCCGGCTCGGCGACTCAGCTGGCGGGGAGCAGCGCCGGCACTTCGACCGGGCCGGCGTAGCGTTCCGGATCGGCGAACCCTGCCGACTCGCGCGCGTCGATCGCCTCGGCCAGGAACGCGACCTGCCGCTCGGCCCACTGCTGGGGTTCGCACTCGCGGGCGACGCGGATCGATCGCTGCGTCGACGGCGCCGACAATCCCGACGGCCCGCGGTAGTGGATGTAGAACGTGCGCCGGGTGTCCGACGACAGATTCGGAGGCGAGCCGTGCAGCAACCCGGTCGCGTGCACCAGCACGTCACCCGGCTCGAGCGGGACGAGCACCGCGTCGGTGCGCCCCCAGTCGTTCGGCTCGACCGATTCGGGCAACCCGAGGTGGCTGCCCGGAATCGCCCACAGGCACCCGTTGTCGGGTGTCGACGGGTCGAGGTAGATGTCGATCGTGAAGTCGTGACACGGGTCGCCGCCACCCGCCTGGATCGCCGCCAACTCGACGTCGCGGTGCCACGGCACCGCCGCGCCGGCCTCGGGCAGCTTCACCACGAGCGACTCGGTGGTCGGGGCGAACGGCGTCTCGAGCAGCTGCCACACGGCGTTCAGGATCGTTGGGTTGGCCGTGGTGAGGGCGAAGACCGGGTCGTCCTGCCACAGCCACTCGGCGCGGCGGAACACCCGCCGCCCGTCGCCGTCGGCGGCGTAGAGGTAACCGGGGTCGCGGTAGACGGCCATGTCGACCGGAATGTCGTGAACTCCGGTAGGGATCGGCCGTTGCCGGTCGAGGTCGCGGCCGAACGCGACCGCGGCCTCGACGATCCGGGCACTGGCGCGCTGCAACCGCGCCAGTTCGGAGGTCTGGATTGCACCGGCCAGCAACAGGAATCCGTCACGGCGGAAGCGGGCAACCTGCTCATCGGTCAGCACGAGAATCCTCCTGGAGGTGGGTGGGGACGGCTCACGGAACTACAACGGGAACCGGACGGCGTCGAAGGTGATCAGGCCATTGGGGTCGGCGGCTCCGCCGGTGAACGCGGCCAAGGCGGTGACGGTGCCGTCGGTGTCGACCGACACCGACGCCAACCCATCGGCGACGACCACCGGGAACCAGGCTTGGCCAGCAGGCCGGAGGCCTTCGGGAAGCGTGGTCACCACGCTCGGCAGCGGCCCGGACGAGCGGCTGACGCCGCCGCGCAACTCGACGGCATGTCCGTTGCGGCGAACCTCGATCGGCGGATCGGCGGGCGCCCAGCCGTTCTCGAGCACCGGTTGCTCCCAGGGGTCTGGCGCGGCAGGTGGCGTGGCGCGCACCCAACCGTCGGGGGTCGCGCGGTGGAACGCTCCCCCACCGTCGTCCCACGCGAAGTACCACACCCAGTCGGGGGTGGAGGCCGCCGACGGGCGGGCGGCCAGCGGCCCCTGGATGATCTGCGGGAGGTGCGGGCTCCTAGCCAAGGTAGGCCTCCGCCCCGGTGAAGGTGACGTGGGCGTGCTCGGAGCCGTAGGTGCCCGGATGGTTCTTCGACGGCCTGATATAGGTGCGTCCGCCCGGCCACTGGACCACCTTGCCCGAGTCGGGCAACGCCAGCAGCGTGCCCTCGTTCGAGGTCAGGGCGACGTCGCCGTAGGGGATGTCGGGGAAGAAGCTGTGGGTCGCGTTGATCACGTTGGCGCTGTCGATCCACGCCCAGCCGACCACGCCGTCGTCGGTCCAGAACGCACGCACCTCGTCCTCGTCCAGGTGCACCGAGCCGTGCACGTTCTGCGAGCCCTGCCCGGGGATCGACAGCGGCCACGTTGCCGCGAGAGCACCCGCGCTGGTGACGTGACGCATGACGTCGTTGACGGGATCGGGAAACACGATGCTCCCGTCGAGGTTGCGGACCGCGCCGCACGCCGGCCCGAGCGACCCGGCCGGTGTGGTGTAGACCAGCGACGCGGCGGGCGTCGCCGGCTCGAGGTCGATGCGGAACACCTTGCGCGACCAGAACGACGAGCACCACAGGTAGCGGCCGTCGGCGCTGGTGTCGAGCAGCACGAGCATGCCGCCGGAGTCGATCGTGGTGGCCTGGTCCCAGGACGCGGCGTCGACGTCGAACCGGTGCAGGGTGCCGTCGTCGGCGCCGCCCGCGTAGAGCTTGGCACCGGAGTGATCGAAGCAGAGCTTCTGCGGCATCAACGTGACCCCGCTCGGGGCCGCGTGCGTCCCGGCAATCTCGAGTGTCTCGGTGTCGACGATCACGAGTTCGTTGTTCGTCGCGTCGACGACCGCGAGCAGTGGCCCGTCGGGTTGCAGGGCGGGCCGGCCCGGCTCGCCGGCGAGCTGGATCTCGGCGATGCACAGCATCTCCTGGCTCTGGCCGAACAGGTTCCACAACTCGGACCACCCGAGTTGCACGAGCGCCAGGCGATGGTTCCCCACGCACGACACCCACGCGTACAGGTCGTCGGCCGCGGTCGTGACGAGCTTCGGCTGCGCGCCCTCGGGGAACGTGTACTCCTTGAAGAAGCTCATCCCGCCGCAGCGCAGCTCCCACTGGTATTCGCGGCCGATCGTGAGGTCGCCGAGCACGATCTGGCGGCGGACGTGTGCCCCGAGTGTGTTGGCACTGGCGAGACCGACCACGTCGTGGTGGTACTCGGTGACGCCCGGGAGCGGCGTTCGCGACACGTTGTCGGCCAGGACGATGCGGTTGTCACCGCCCGGCTCCCACGGCTCGGGCGCCGGGTCGGGGAGCACGCCGATGTGGAAGTCGAAGTACCCGGCACCCCACCCACCGAACGACGCTGCGATGTCGACGTCGATGACGACCGTGTCGTCCTCCGGCGTGAACGACCCCGCGATGACCGTCTTGGCGCCCTCCTGACGGCTGCTCGAGAACGACTTCGTCTCGGGCAGCTGGATCTGCGTGACCCGGCCCGAGGCAAGCGCTCGGGCCGTCACGACGCCGGCGGGCTGCTCGGCGGCCCCTTCGCCAAGCTGCTTCCCCCCAACCAGTACAGCGGCGGGCACCACCGCCCCCGCACCGACGCCGGCCAGGAAGCCCCTACGTGCGATCGGATTGGTCGGTTCCTGCACTCGCGTACCCTCCCACGATTGAAACCAAGGGTTTCGACCCGGACACCTGCCCGGCGTCGAGTTCGGAATAAGACCTTACTTTGCGACGACGCGGATGTCGAGCGAGGTGGGCGGTATCGCGACCGGCCCTCAGAACGGTGGCGGGGTCGGCAGGTCGCCCGGGGGGCGCGGGTGGGCGACCGGGGTGAGGTCGCTGTCGATCACCGCCCCCACGGCGATGCCGGGTCGATCGACCGCGAAGTGACCGAGGTCGGTGCCCCGCGTGCAACCGTCAGCGAAGTAGATGACGGTGTGGATGCGGCGGGTTTGTGCCGATCTGTTGGCGCCCGCACAGTGGGCGGTCAGGCCGTGATGGAAGGCCACCCCACCGCGCCCGACCTCACGGAACTCGGGCTCGCTGCCGACAAGTGCCGGGTCGGCGAGGAGATCTTCGGGCTGACCGTCGAAGATGTTCACGTACTTCCGCAGCCCCGCCCGGTGCGACCCCGGCAGATAGCCCAGGCAACCGGTCTGCAACGTCGCCCCGTCGAGTGGAATCCAGGCGGTGACGGTTCGCGGCTCGGCGATCGGCCAGTACGGCTGATCCTGGTGGGCGTCGGTCGGCCGACCTCCGGCCTCCTTGAACAGGGCCTGGTCGTGCCAGATCCGCACCACGTCGGCCCGCAACAGCGCAGCTGCCGCGGCGGCCACAACCGGATGAAACGTCAGCGGCCGGACGTCGGGCCAGTCCTCCCAGAGGTTGATGCACTGGATGAACGACTGCTCGTACCGCGACTTCTGATCGAGCCCCCGGTGATCCCCGGATTGGCGGGCGGCGACGGCGGCATCGACGTGGGGTGCCAGCTGGTCGAGCTCCTCGAACCTCAACAGGTCGGGGACCACGACGAATCCGTCGCGTTCGAAGTCGGCGATCGCCTCCTCGCTCACCGGCTGGCCTGACACGGCAGTCCTCCCGTCCCTCGCAGAACTCGGAATCGACCCCTACGTCGCTGCGGCCGCGTCGTCGTGCGCGCCGTACACCGACACCGTGCAGTACTCGCCGTAGAACAAGCCAGGACGGAAGAACATCCGGCCGCCGAGCCACCGCCACACCAGGTCGACCTCGGCTCGGGCGACCCAGATCTCGCCATAGTCGTTGATCGCCAGGCCGGTGGTGCTGTCGGTACCGCCACCCCACGTCGCGCAGTGCCAGCTGTGGGGCACCCCGTTGAACTCGGACGCGATGTTGATCTCGCTGTAGTTGCCGTCGTCGTACACCAGCCAGGCCGTACGTACGATGTCGGAGGTCTGCCCCGCCACCGGGACCATTGCCAGGTCGGTCGGCCCGCTGTACGGCAGCTCGTGGTCGTCGGTGAGCGCGCCGGTGGCGGGGTCGAGCGCGCACAGCTGTCCGAGCGTCGGTGCGGCCGGTCGGCAGGCGACCCAGACCTTGCCATCGGCGGCGGTGCGCACCACGACCGGGCCGTCGGCGACCGGCGTGGTAGAGCTCACCGTCATCGCCGGAAGTTCGAGACGATGCACGCAACCGTTGGTGACGTCGGCGACGAACGCCGCCGCGCCGTCGAGCGTGACAGCGATCCCGCTCAACTCCGGCGCCCCTGGCAGCTCCACGCCGGCTGTGTCGCCGCTAGGGAGGTCGATGCGGACCACCCGTCCGTGTGCCGTGGTGACGAGAGCCGCGGACCCGTCGGGCACAAGCGCGACCGCCCGCGGCGCACCACCGTCGATCGTGACCTGGTGGAGGATCTCGTAGGTGGTCGCCGACAGGATCGTCACGTGGGCGGTCGGGTCGTCGCGGTTCGACACGACCACGTGCTCGTCGTCGGCCACGACGTCGTGCGCACCGGCACCGGTGGACACCGGGTCGAGTGCCCGGTCGAGTGCCTCCGCATCGCGGAGGTAGCTGTAGCCGGGGCGGCCCAGCAGGAACGGCGTGACCGTGCCTGTCCGCGGGCTGGTCACGAACCCGCGCACGCCGTCGGGGGTGATCGCCATCTTGCGCGCATCGGGAACCGGCACGGTGTCGCCGCCACCGATGATCCCGACGAGCAACTGCCAGGTGACGGGCCGGCCAGGCTCGACGTCGAACACCATCCGCCGCGACGTGGTGGAGGCCCACGAACTCTCGCCGTCGACCGAGCCGACCGAATGCACCTGCGCTCCCGACACCTCCTTGCCACCCGAGTCGTACAGCCGCTCCCCCGGTGCGTCGGGCTGGCCGACGTACAGCAGCAGCGCCGCCCGCGTGCAACCGAGCACCGAGTACGCCGCGTCGACCTCGATCATCACGCGATCGCCGGTGGGAGTGAACGAGCCGGCCAGCACTTCGGCACCGTCGGGGGCCAGGTCGTGGTAGATGAACTCATGATCGAGTTCGGTCACCAGGGGAAACCCAAGACCGCCGCCGGGTGAGCTCGAGCCTCGTTCGGTTGGTTGCACGCCTGCTCCTCCTGCTTCGGGGTGTCGTGGCTACAGTTCGTTATTCGACCTTACTATGTCGTTCGCGTCGATGCCCACCCGGTCGCCCCGCTTGACCGATCGATGTTTGTAATCTAGGTTTCCTTACGCGCGGGCACACCGCACTCCACACCCGAACGGGGATCCTGATGCGCACCATGACCGATCGCGAGCTCTACCTGTTCGACATCCAGGGCTTCGTCGTGGTCGAGGGTTTCCTGAGCGATGCCGAGGTCGCCCGCCTCAACGATGCGGTCGACGCCAACGCCGACCAGCGCGAGGCGTGCGGCGAGAGCATCGATGGGTCGTCCACCCTGACCGGGTCGCCGCGCCTTCAGTACACCGGCATGCTCGCCTGGGAGCGCCCTTGGTGCGAACCATTCCGCGAGCTCCTCGCCCCCACCGCAGCGGTGCCCTACCTCAACACGATGCTCGGCCGCGGCTGGCACATGGATACCGAGCCGGTGTACTTCCACTACGGCCAAGGAACCGGAGGGCTGCTCGTGCACCAGGGCGAGCACTTCTTCCATCCCGGCGCCTACTACGTACACAAGAACGGCCGGATGCACAACGGCGTGGTCGTCTTCCAGTACACCCTCTCGGACCAGAACGAGGGCGACGGGGGGTTCGCCTGTATCCCCGGTAGCCACAAGGCGAACTATCCGCGTCCCGCCTCGATCACGCGCTGGGAGGACGACCAGAGCCTGATGCACAACCCGACGGTGCGCGCCGGCGACCTGTTGATCTTCACCGAGGCGGTGGCCCACGGCACGCTGCCGTGGACCGCCGCACACGAGCGGCGAGCGATGCACTACCGATACGCGCCGAAGTTCGTGCAGTTCGGCGGCGGCGTCCACACGTTCGACCTGCCCACCTGGGCCGACGAGCTGACCGAGGCCCAGCAGGCCGTACTCGAGCCGGCGTACTACTACCACCGGCCCCTCGTCGGCCCCGACGGCAGCGTGTCGCGACCGCTGCTCGACATGTACGACTGGGGTCACAACGGCGAATGGGAAGACATCCCAGTCGAGTCCCCCGTCGACAATGCCTCGACGCGCTTCCTCAAGGCTCAGATGGTGGAACGCAAGCGGGTCGGCTGACCGACGCGAGCTACCAGGAGGCACCGGCATCATGAGAATCACCGCGGTCGAGACCGTGCGTCTGCCCGCTCATCCCGAGTACCTGTGGGTCCGGTTGGAAACCGACGAGGGGTTGGTCGGTACCGGCGAGACGATGCCGCGCGTCGGCTCGGTCGAACGGGTCGTCCACGACGTGCTGGCGCCGGTCGTACTCGGTGCGGACGTCGCTGCCGAGGCGATCTGGACGCGCAGCTTCGAGACGATCTCGTACCACGGTTACGCCGGCGCCGAACTACGGGCGTTGTCGGCGATCGACATCGCCGTGTGGGATCTCGTGGGTCAAGCCGCCGGGTTGCCGGTGCACCGGTTGCTGGGTGGCCCCTGCCGCGATCGCATCCCCGCCTACAACAGCTGCGCCAGCACCGGCGCGATCCGCGACCACGAACGCTTCACCGACGACCCCGTCGGGCTGGCGCGCGAGCTGATCGACGAGGCATATCCGGCGATGAAGATCTGGCCGTTCGACGTGTTGTCGACCGCCAGCGACGGCCAGCGGATCGACCGTGCCCAGCTGCTCGCCGGTTGTCGCGCCTTCGGAGCGATCCGCGACGCGGTCGGTGACCAGATCGACATCGCCTTGGAAGGGCACTCGTGTTGGGGGTTGCCGGCCGCGATCAGCATCGCCACCGCGCTCGAGGAATTCCACCCGATGTGGCTCGAAGACATGCTCCACGCCCGCCGGCCCGAGGCGTGGGCGCAGCTGCGCGAGTCGACCTCGATACCGCTGTGCGGTAGCGAGCGTGCGTTCACACGGTGGGGCATCGCGCCCTACCTCGACGCCGGCGCGGTCGACGTGGTCAACCAGGACCTGTGCTGGACCGGCGGGTTCACCGAGTTCACCAAGGTCGCCGCGCTCGCCGCCCTGCACGAGCTACCCGTCGCCCCCCCACAACTGTCACGGCCCGGTCGGGGCGATGGCCACCATCCACGCCGCGGCGGCGACCCCCAACCTGTATCTGCTCGAATCGGTGCGGGCCTTCACCAGGGGCTTCTTCGCCGAGATCGTCGACGATCCCCCGCTGGTCGACGGGACGGGAATTGCCGTCCCCGAACGGCCCGGGCTGGGTGTGAGCCTTCGCGACGACGTGCTCGCGGCCGCCAACCGGGAACGTTCCGAGGTGGGCTCGATCGGTCCCAGCGGGTGGGGCCACGGCGACCCCTGGTCGGGCCAACTCGGCGATCGGATCTGAGCCGTTCCGTGATGCCGCCCGCCGTGCCGCGGCGGGTTCGCTTCAGTGGGCCCTGCGGCCGTGTCCGAGTACCTTCGGCCGAATGATCGACCCTGGCGCACCCGACGACTCGACCCTCGGCTTCCTGGCCGAGCGCCACCTGGCGACGCTGACCACGTTGCGCCCTGACGGCAGCCCGCACGTGGTGGCGGTCGGGTTCACCTACTCGGCGGCCGAGCGCCTGGCTCGGGTCATCACCTTTGCAAGTTCGGTCAAGGCCCGCAACGCGGCGCGCGGCGGCCGGGCCGCGGTATGCCAGGTCGACGGCGGCAGGTGGCTCACACTCGAGGGCGAAGTCCGCGTCACCGACGACCCGGCCGCGGTGACCACCGCGGTCGACATGTACGCCGCCAGGTACCGCCAGCCGGGCGAGCGGGCGGACCGCGTGGCGATCGAGATCACCGTCGACCGGATCCTCGGTCGCGCTTGAGCAGCGTGTCGGGCGTCCTCCGCTGAACGGCACCGTCAGCCTGCCTCCCGTACCATTCAACACATGGACACACCGGGAGCCGATGGCCGACTCGAACCGTTTCCCGAGAACTGGCAGCGCGGGCTGGCTGTCGTCGCCCATCCGGACGACATGGAGTACGGCGCTGCGGCCGCGGTCGCGCGCTGGACCCAGCAAGGCAAGCACATCGCCTACGTCCTCGTCTCCGACGGCGAAGCTGGCATCAGCACGATGGAACCCAGCGTCGTCGGGCCGCTGCGCCGCGACGAGCAGATCGCCAGTTGCGACATCGTCGGCGTGCACGACGTCGAGTTCCTCGGCTGGCCCGATGGTGCCATCGTCGAGGGCCTCGAACTGCGCGCCGACCTGGCCGCCGCGATCCGGCAGTACCGACCCGAGGTGGTGCTCTCGATCAACTTCCGCGACACGTGGGGCACCGGCGGCTGGAACCACGCCGACCACCGCGCCGTCGGGCGAGCGCTGATCGACTCGATCCGCGACGCCGCCAATCCGTGGATCTTCCCCGACCGCGGGCCGGCATGGGAGGGCGTCGAGTTCGCCGCGTTCGGAGGCAGCCCGCAATCGAGCCACGGAGTCGACGTCACCGACACGTTCGACATCGGCGTCCGCTCCCTGGCCGCCCACCGCGCCTACCTCGAGCACCTCGGCGGCCCGATGGCCGACCCCGACACCTTCCTCCGCGAAGCAGCCACCGCCGCCGGCCAGCAGTTGGGCGTCGACCTGGCCGCCACCTTCGAACTCGTCACCTGACAAGCCTCCCCACGTCCCGACGAGGTTGTCACCCAGAGTTGCCAAATCCGCACTTGGCTTCAACCGGTGATCGCAACGCATTTCTGATGGGGGTGCTTGCTGATGGCGGCTCGGAGGAGCCTGGGGCGTTTCGTTTTGAGCGGACGACGGGATTCGAACCCGCGACCCTCCACCTTGGCAATGCGCTTGTGAAGCCGACCCCTATCGGCTCCGCCCCAGGTAGATGGCTATGTCCAGCGACAACAAGGCACTCGTTCCCATAGTCCTTCCCACAAAGTCGGCGCGGGCGGGACTCCGTGGCAGCGCGTTTCGCCTGGTCCCACGGTGTCCTGGCGGGTCGGTGCCGCGATCCCGCAGAGCGTCACCTGCGCGGGGTGATGCTCTGCGAACCCCAGCCGGATCACCCAGCGAGTCAGGCAGCCGCTTCAGTGCCGTCGGCGACCCCGCCGTGACCGCAGCCAACATTGCCCCGCCCCACACCCCGAGCACCCCGACCGCGAGCACCCCGCCCACCGCCAGGATCATCCGCTCCAACGCCCCAGTGCCGTCGCGCTCCACACACCGCTAGGCCGTCCGGCGACCGAGCGCGTCGCGTGGCGCCTCCATCTGTGTGGGTCGCGTCATCGACTCCTTGGCGTTTCTAAGCTCAAGGAACTGTGACGGTGAACGACATCGTGGAAGTGATCCTGACCCTCGCCGGACTCGGAGTCGCGATGTTCGGCGCCGTGCTTGCGTCGCTCGGCGCGCTGCGGGCAAAGCTCACGGGCGCTGAACGCAGTCGAGCGGTGGAGATCTATTCCGAAGCAGGCGAACTCCTCTACACGACATCGCCGACAGATGAGTCGGAGGCCGCAGCGAAGGTCGAAGTTGCGTCACCCGACGATGTCACCGCGGTGGAGGTGGGGAAGATCGTCGAGGCGGCACACACCTCCGCGCAAGTACCTCACGAACGAAAGGGATGGCTCGCCGAGCACGGCGTGATCGTCGGAGCGCTCGTCGCGCTCGTCGGTGTGCTGTTCACTGTTGTCTGGCCGACCATCATGAAAGAGGAGCCGCGCCCAAACTGCATCGAGTACGCCCGGATGCTCGGCGAACTCCAGCAACAGAGCCCCGCCGCCAATCCGGCAAGGCTCTTCGGCGAAGGTGGCCTCAGCATGGGCAACGTCGACGAGGAGTGTGGTCCGCCAACGCAGTTCTTCGAAGCACTTCGTGACGGCCGGCCGACGCAGCCCAGTGTTGCGACGACGCCTACCGGAACGTTTCCCTAGGGTTCCTCGGCCCTCGTCGACCGCTTCCGGTTCCGAACCGTACCCACGGTCTGCCGACCGAGTGCCGCGAGCCGATGGGTTCGGCTCCGATCTCTATTCCGACTCGATCAGGTCAGCTAAGTCACGAAACGCCTGGATCAATGCTCCGCCGGCAAGCGCGAACGAGATTGGAAGCGCGGCCGGGTTCGCCACATTGGTGATGGTCAGCAGGGTGCCACCAACGGCCGACACACCGGCTTTGGCCACCGTGCTCTTGACCCGTTTCTTTTGCTTCTTCGGCAGCCGCGGAACGGACTCGATAGAGCGGATAATCGCGGCGTGAGCGACTTCGACAAAGTCGGCGAGTACCTCGGGCGAAGCCGGAAACGGAACCTCGTCGGCAGAGCCGCGGCGAAACGTCTGTGCGTAGCTGTCTACCTCACCGAGCGGGATTCCGGCAGCGCTCGCTTCCGCGTGGAGTGCGTCGTCGCCAGCCTCGTCTAGTCGGCCCTTGAGGAGCTGATAGTCGCGTTCCCTCATGACGTGGTCGACTCAGGACGAGAATCCGAAACCTCGGCGAGCAGCTTCAGTTTGCCAAGCTTCATCGCGATCCGCCCGACGGCCGTGGTCGTAACGCTGAGATCCTTGGCCACTTCCCTGACCGACAGTCCGGATCGCAGCCGCCTTAACACCGCCCGCTCGGTATCGCTGAGAGTCGCTTCCGCACTGCCACTGCGGCGGTACGAGCCAAAGACGTCTCGACGGCGCGGTCGCTCGAGAGACACCCGAACGCGTTCATAGGCACCGCCGTGGTTCTCGCCTGTACCGCTCGGGGAGTCAGGGCTCGACGGCCCTTCGCCGGACACCTGGCCAAATCCCTCCGCCACACCGGCGACAAACTCGGCGTTCACCGTCCCGTTGCGCAGGGCGCGGACGATGTTGGCACAGAGGAGATCGGCCTTTCGACGTTCCGTCTCGGTCGATGCTCCGGAGGCCAACCGCTTGTAGCTACGCCGAAGAGCATGCAACTGGGATGTGAGGTCGGCCATGTTTCGTGCCGTGCCCACCTGCCCGCGATCCACAGCGAGACACCGTAACGGGTCCACGACACGCGACGTTGTATCCGCGCACGTGAGGGCGAGAAGCTGAGAACCCGTAGCATCCGCCGCTGCGCCCCGGAACAGCCCGCAGGGCGCCGTGCTGCCCAGTGGGTCTAGCGGTCCATGCTGCGCACAGTCTCATTCGGCGGTGGAGTCCAGTCCACATCGAGACGACCCTCAACCAGCGCCGGGCGCAACTCGGCAAAGACCGTGTCTACCTCACTCGCCACGGTCGTCCCCTCGCCGAAGTGTTCGCCCACGACCAACTCACCCTCGATGGCCTCGACGTCTGCGACTCCGGCTACTGCATGACCTGATCCCCTCCGCCACAGTGAGGCCGCTGGCGGCGGCGTCCACAACCTCGGCCGCTGCATGTGTGACCCTCCGGTACCTTCCGCATTGTGCCGACTCGCCTGCCGACATCCGAGAAGCTTCAAGCGCCGCTCGTGCAGGCTCACGCGTTCGATCACTACATCCTCGGACGTTGCGACGGGCGGTTCCCCATCGCAGACGCGCGCACAACCTTGAGGTGCCCCCTGTGCTTGCGCTGGCTGCCGAGGTCAGAGTTCAACCTCGAGCACGCGCCGCAACGGTCCAAGCAGTCGCGACTCGGACCGCCGTGGGTACTCGTGTCGTCGTGCGAGACGTGCAACTCGAAGATCGCGGGCAAGACCTTCGAGAGCGAAGCAGCGATGATCGCCCGCGACGATGCCGCTCATCCTGCCGGTGCGCCGGGATGTGTGCTGCACGGCACCGAGCATCCCTCCACGGGCTTCGATCTCGGGTGGATTGTCGATCACGTTCCGGTGACGCTGGCCGACCTCAAGAGCGCGTACATCATCGCGTTCGCGGTACTCGGCTACTCCTGGGTGTGCAGCCGGCGGCTGGAGCCGATCCGCGAAGCGTTCGCTGCTCGTCAGCTTCCGCCCGAGGACGTCGCTTTCGCCACGTGCGGAGTGTTCGGCCCTCAGCACGAACGAACCGTGTTCGAGATCTGCACGCCATTCTCGGCGATCGTGGTCGTCGGCCCGTCGGCAGATGTCGTGGTCGTGTTCGCCACCGATAGCACCATCGGAAGCGTCCGAACGCTCACCGAGCTCACGCAAGGCGGGTCCGTGCGCGGTCACCGATTCGATTGGCCGCTCATGGTCCGCAAGACCCAGCTCGAACTCGGCCTGCCAGATATCGAGAAGCCTGAACAGGCATGGGACAACGGCCACACCTTCCACCTCGACCGCTGTGCCAAACCGCACCGCGAATCCGTCGCCGCGACGCGCGAGTCCACCCGATCGATCAACGCCAGGTTCCGCGGTCGCTGACTGACCTGCCTCGCGGCCGCCTTTCCCGACGACGCCACTTCCGCTTCGAGTAGGCGCTACGCGTGATCGTGCATCGCCGGTGCCGGCGAGTGGAGACCTCGGCCGCACAACGTAAGCTGCGGACCTTCGGCGAACACCTCCGACCACTCGACGCAACAGCCGGGCGGCGGGATCTCGCGGCCGTCGGGCGTATTGGGAGAGCATCGGAGCCTGGCCTGTGCCCGGCGCTGGAACTTCTTGGTCTTCGGCAGCCGTTCGTGCTGCTCGTCGCTGGCGAAGATCCGTCGCTCCCGACCCTGCTGAATCGCTTCGCGCACGACACCAACGAGCTTCCCGTCCGCGTGCCGCACGACAGCCTTCTCGCCCTGCGGGTCGTTGCTGAGCGCGACGACCCGACGCGGGCTGACCGGCCACAGAATGTACGGCGCCGCGGCCAAGCTCGGCCGGACGTTGCGGCGGAACGGGACCAGCACCGGCGCGTCGCATGTCATGAACCGGCCCTGCGGGTCATGCCACACCTCGATCTGACGCGTCGTGAACTCGTCGGCTGAGTCCCACATCGCCCTGAACAGCATCTCCGTGTGGATGCCAGCGGCACGGTACGGATCGTCGTCACCGCCATCGAAGTTCCGGAACTGGGTGGGGTTCTGCGCGACCATCCAGGCGTTGTACTGAAGCTGAATTCGGCGCTGCTGCACTGTTCGCGTCCGCTGCACCGCCATCGTCACCCCGAGCCCGATCAGATCGTCGAACTCGAGCCCATCGGGGTCGTCCAGCTCGTCGAACAACACCTGCACGCGGCGCAGCTCGGCGTCGACGACCTGGAACAGCAACTCGACACGGTTGTGCGCCTCGCCGTCCGGGCCGACCACCCGGTAGAAGTTCTCCTTCACGCACACATCCTTGATCCCCACTTGCCGCACATCGCCGGTGCTCGTGTCGAGCGACCACACCCGCCGGCCGTCGTGCGACCACTGACGAAGGTACGACTGCGGCACGTAGTGGTGACGGCGGCTTACCGGATCGTTCGCCCGCTGCTGAGCGAGCAACCGATCCATGTACTCACGCGCCCGACCCGACAACGCCCGACCACCATCGGTCAGCGGTACATGGCCCCAAGGGTTACGCACCGACTTGACCAGCACCCACTCACCAGCCCCGTCCGGCATCTCACGAACGGTACTTGCGGGCTGACCCGCCCGGACGGGGATCTTCGAGGTCAGAACAGCTTGATACCCGCCACGTCGAGCGGTGCCGGCTGATGCCATCGGTGAGCCGCATGGGTTGCCCATTCGATCTGCTTGGTGCCGTAAAGAACGAGACCGCACACGAGGCAGTCCAAGACCTCGACCGGTTGCTCGCGGCGGGTCGGCGGGATGCATCGCTCCGGCGCTGTCCCGACCGGCTGCATGGTCGTGAACGCTGGGCTGTTGCACGCCGGGCAGCGAGTATCGGCGTCGGCGAGCGGCAGCCTGCCGCGGCGGTTGGCCGAGATCACTGACGAGAAGTGGTCGCGCCGAGCCCGCGCGACGCGCACCTCGGCGTCCTGCACGGGTGTGCGACTGCTGCGGAGGTGCTTCGGTGTCGCGATCGAGCGCAGATCGCCCCACAGCGCTCGGTCGTTGAAGCCGACGCCCGCCCACAGTGCGTTGACGACCGACAGGAAATCGCGAGCGATGCGATCGGCGTGCGACTCGTCGAGGTCTCCGAGATGGATCGCAGCGTTGCGAGCGTCGAACAACCGCGACGCGGCGGCAAGGTCGACCTCGATGTCGGCGAGGGAACGCGCGGCCCTGGCCGCGTCCAGTCCCGTGATCGTGATCGAGGCAACCAGGCCATCCAGTGCCTTGATACGTTCCGGACTTCCGTGTACGAGGATGCCAGCGTTGTCGTGTGGGTCGAGCAGGTGCAGTTGCGCAGGTGAGAAGTTCCGGTGATCGGGATCGAACAGCGCGGTCACGTCGTGCCGCGCGACGATGGTCTTCGCGGTGAACTCGGCGGCTGCTGCCGCGTCGATGACGAACTCACGCTGTTGCCCACCGTCGAAGAAGTCAGTCAGCGCGCGCTGCGCGAATCGGGCGGAGACCCAACGCAGCGACGACTCGATCCCGACTCCTTCACGCACGCCCCAAGCATTGCAGCCCGCCGCCCGTGCCCGCCGCGGCGTTCAGCTCCCCGTGCCCGTGGGTCGTGCTCAGGCCCGGATCGCATGGCGAGGTGGCAAGATCAGCCCATGTCGTTCGAGGCCCGCGTCCTGGTCCTACTCGTGGCATCGCCTGGCGACACCGGCGCTGCCCGCGACCGGATCGAGCAGGCGATCACCGCATGGAACCGTGACCGGTCCCGGCAGGCCCGCGTCGTGTTGCTGCCGATCCGCTGGGAGACCGACGCTGTGCCCGAACTCGGAGCCGACGCCCAGTCGGTCATCAACCGCCAGCTCGTCGACGAGTGCGACATCGTCATCGCGGTGTTCCATTCCCGCCTCGGTGCACCGACCCCGCGGGCGGCCAGCGGTACCGCCGAGGAGATCGAACGCGCCCACGGTCGGGGCGCCCGCGTCCACGTCTACTTCTCCGAAATGCCCGTCCCACGTGACACCGATCCCGCCGAGCTCGCACGTCTCAACGACTTCCAATCGGAACTTCAATCGAGGGGCCTTCTCGGCAGCTACGCCTCGATGGACGACCTTGCAGCAAAAGTGCGAACAGCACTCGACGTCGACACCTCGGCGCTGGTCGCCGTCGACGATAGGGCCGCCTCCACCGCGGCGCCACGGGCCGTGTTGCGTGCGCGCTATGACTTCGACCGCGAGCCCCACACGGACAACCGCGGCAAGACACGCATGCGCAACCGTCGGCAACGGTTGGTCATCGAGAACATCGGCGACGCTCCGGCCGAGCAGGTCATCGTGACGATCAGCCCTGTCGGCGAAGGGGACGCACCGATCCTGCACGACAAGGAACCGATCGAGCGGCTGATCCCGAACAGCTCCGTCGCACTCATGCTGATTCCCTACGCCGGTGTCGCGAGCCAGTGGCGTGTCCACTTCACATGGTTGGAGGCCGGCGAACCGGCCGAGGAAACCCAGACCGTCACCGCCCGCTGACTACACGCGTCCGGCACGCCACATCCAGCGGCCACGACGGGCACCAGCATCGCCGCGATCCGCGCCAGCACTACGCCACGGCGTCATCCCACGCTGGCTGCTCGGCCGTTCGGCGAGACGATGCGCTGCGCTCGAGAGCCAAACCGCTCACCCGCCCACCCCGCGGCTGAGCGGAGCACCTCAGACCGTCACCCAATTGCCCTCGCGTGCCCCCCGGCGGGTTCGACCTCTAGCAACCGCTCCAGCGCACGCTTCGGCACCACCAGCCGGCGGCCCAGCCGGACACTGGGCAACTCGCCTCTTTCCACCAACTCGTACGCGAGGTTTCGTGAGATACCCAGCGCCGCCGCCGCTTCGTCCACGGTCATCGTCAGTCGCTCACTCTGCACGCTCGTACCTCCGGGTCCGCTTCTGGGGTCGATCCACTAGGCCGACATGCGCGCCCAAAGAGCGCGACCATCACCACCGCCTGCCTCTGGCTGCCCATCACCGCTACCCATCACTTTGCCAAAATACTTGCCAAAAACCTGAGTGGTACGAGGGGTTATCCACAGGTACGGGATGGGACGTCATGGACCAGCTCATGGCCAGCCAGATCCGCGAACTCCCTGGTAGAAACGACAAAACCCCCTGCCGAGCAGGGGGTTTTCTTGGAGCGGACGACGGGATTCGAACCCGCGACCCTCACCTTGGCAAGGTGATGCTCTACCAACTGAGCCACATCCGCGTGCGCCTTGTGGGCTAACGCTTTCGGCAGTATAGGCCGCCGCGATGGACGTCGTTTCGCACAATTCTTCGCACAAAGTTGGCCTTCGGCAGAAGGCGTGCCAGACCGTCACCCGCCGTCCCATCAGGTACTCGACAGCCCGCGCCCTATCCTCTACGTGACTCGCCGCGGTGGGCCAAACGCGTCCGCGTCAACCCCGATCCTCGGCGCGGTGTGAGTGAGATAAAGATCTCGGCAGACCGCCAACGCGCAGCTCGACCCTTGCCGTTCCCTCCGAGCGTGCTGAAGTTGCTGGCAACCGAGTGGACGTCCGTCATGAACCTCCGCTTCGCGATCTGGACGATCTGATCCCCGGACAGCCCGTTACTACCGTCGTGGCGCGGGAAGGTGATGATCGCCCCGCAGCCAACATCCGCGAGGCGGTCGAGTAGTTCGGTCATTGCTTGGACGGCACCGGTCTTGAGGCTGTACTCGGAACGGGGGCGATGATCGAGATCGGGGTAACGGCCAGTGCCGGACACGACACCCGGCGACCCAACACTCAACGCTTCCAGGACGTGATAGAAGCGGCTGTACTGGACCGCTGAGTAGGGCGGGTCGATGAATGCGAGGTCGTTCGGCCGGAGGGTGGTCACCACCTCATTGGCATCGGCCGTCGTTGCACGGCCGACTGTCTGAGTCGCGATCGCTCCAATCTCAGCCACGGCACCTTTAACCACGTCGAGCGGGTCTCGACGCCAGGCCGCTTCGATGTAGGGCAGACCGCTGATGGTGGGCTGGAAGGGCTGCGCCGTATGTCCGGGCGCGGCCGCACATCGGGTTCCAGCCCAGATGACCGACCCCAGGCAGAGTTGGCGGAGCGCTCGGCCGCTGGGCAACTCTGCGATGAGAGCGTCGAATGTCAGCGCCTGTCGGGGCGAGTAGTAGTGGCCGCCGTACGCTTGGAGCATTGACCCAGGCGGTGCCGCCGCCGACCATCGACGGCAGTGTTCGACATCAGCCGCGGTGAGGCCCTCAACACTGAGCGCAGCGTCCTTCCAAGCTCGAGTGCGCGACCGGGTGGCCTCTGTCCGCGCGATCCAATCAGCGACGACTTTCGAGGTGGTAGTCACCGGTCGTCGGCGAAGGATCACGGCCTCAGCGAGAACACGCGAGTACTCCTGTAGGTCATTGGCGAGCACGGGTACAGGCGTGTTGGCGGCCACGAACCATGACACGCTCGCCGATCCGGCAAAGAGGTCGACGAATCGCTCGTAGCGCGGCGCCTCGCTCATGAGAAGTTTGCCGAGCCCGTTCTGTAGGAGGGCGCGCTTGGCGCCCATGTACTTCACGAGGCCAAACCAAAGACGCCAGCGAGCTCAGGCGCGTCAACCAGGCCGATGGCGTCACGGCAAACGACCCGAAGCGACTCGTAGGTGTCGACTCCGGGGTCCTTGCTCCAGTCGTCAAGGTCCGCCGCGGCGGCTCTAACGTCCTCGGCGGCATCCTCGAGATCTTCAATGGACGCGGTGTTGCTGAAGCCGCGATCGGTCAACACTGCGCCCCACCAGAAGTGCAACTGGGGGAGCTGAATTCCGGCCACGTCCAGCAGTGCCCGACTCGCTCCCGTCGCGATACGGGCAAGGACGGCAGCGCGGGCCATCACGTCGAGATGATGGTCGGCCGCCAGCCGGCGAACTGGTTGGCGGCCGTGATGGACTAGTAACGAGTCTGTTGGGCTGGCCTGCCGCAACTGGAACGCGCGCATGGATGCCGCTTGCACCTCGGTGAGCTGCAAGCCCGCAATCTGTTGATCCACGGCTTGAACGAACGCGGGGGAGCCGACGCCGGCTGCTCCGTGCTGCGCGACTACGAATGCCTGCTCGGTCGCTATGCGTAGGAGGTGCCGATCGAGCCGCGCGAATGACGCAGTGTCCTGGTCAATGAGTTGCCACAGGTTGGCGACGAACTCGGCCGTCTGGCCCGCAGTCCCGAAGGTCCGCTGCGTAATCCTGCTGGGTCGGTAGCTCGCAAAGTTCCTGGCGTCGCGATCGCGCGCAAAACGCTTAATGTCGGCGCCAAACAGCTTGAACCACTGCGGCGCGAGAGGCGCATACGCGCCAAGCCCGGGAACCGCGTCAATCCAATCGCGGAGATGCACTCGCTCGGGGCGGATCACATCGGATAGCAGCTCAGCCGCTTGGGTACTCTTAGACCACTGCTCAAGGACTAGCCAGGTGGTGACGTGAGTGCCTGCACCGCCATCTCCAGTAACCGCGGTGCGGGTGAGGGGCGTGGTGATGCCGCTGTCGTCAACAACGAAGTGTCGAGCGTTCAAAATTCCGATGCCACACCGTGCGAGTAGCGACATGGCTGAGCGGAGTTCGGCGTAGTACGCAAGGTGCCGAGCGGTATCGGCGTCGCCCCGAAGTGCCGCTGCGGCGGATCGTCCGAGGTAGCCCCACGCGTCGATGCAATGCACTGGGGCGGACGCGGCAAGGAGTTCCCGAAGGTGTTTGTGATCGCGGGGCGTGAAGGCCCGTTGATCCTTCACGTCTTGGGTGAACCGCCCTGCGGAGTCGCTCTGGTACCGATTGTTGCCCCCCAGCCAGCGCCCGCTTGCGATGTACGGCCTCAGAGCTGCCGCGGCGTCGTCAACCGCAGACGTCGACGCCTGCGCGACGAGGTGCTTCCCAACCGGGGACAACGCCCGAGGTGCCATCGTTCAGTTCTCGAGCGCGAGTGCCTCGATGGCTGCGTCGCGCACGTCGCCCTTTGCGCGATCCCGCAGATGCTCCAGAAGTGCAAGCCTCATCTGCTTGTACCCGGCGCTGCCCCTAAATCGAGACTGGAGCTGGGCTTGAAGGTCGGTAAGGCCGGGCGCCTTCGAAGTTCGCCAGTCCCAGGACGCGAGGCCCTCCGCGACCTCGCGGAGGAACCCGCCAACCGGCTCCTGCTGAATCTCATCAAGGGCCACCTCGACGGCGACTGACGACATCTCACCCCGAAGTGCGTCGGTGCGCCAGTGGTGGAGTCGGAGCGATGCAGCCTTGAGATAGCAGAGGTCATTGGCTACCCTCAGCACCCCACGAATGCCCTGGTCCGTGTTCAGTAGGGTCGAGTCCCCGAAGAATGCTGGGTCGCTATCGGCGGGCTCCCCATCTGCACGTAGAGCTTCGGCCCAGTCCTCGGTCGATTGGCTAACAGCATCTCTCAGCGCGATCCAGGTGTAGATGAGGAACGCCGCCTGCTGACCGCGACTCCACCCCAAGGCTGCGTCGGAGTCGTCGGCACCGAACAACCCGCCGATTCGACGCCTGCCCTCATACGGCTTGATCGACGCGGCGATCAGCGCTCGAATCCACGCCGCCTGCGTTACAAATCGTCGTCCATGCTCGCCAAGCATGTCAATGCGGTCGTGCCACGGGCTCTCTGGATAGGACCACAGAATTTCGACCAGCTCCTGAGCCCGCGTCTCCTGGTAGACGACATGCTCCTCAGCGCGCTCCAGCCAATCCGCTCCACGCAGTAGCGGGTATAGATCGTAGGCCAGGCTGGTGTTGATCCGCTTGGGCTTGATGTTGATCGTGTAAAAGAGGTATGCCTGCCACCCGATATCGAGGCCGTAGAACGCAACAACCGGCACCTCAAAGTCGTTCAGGTCGGAATCGCCCACATCGAACGACCAGAGTCGATGCTGACCGTCGATGATCTCGATCGGTGGTTGCTTTCGCGGTTTCCAATCGTCGTCGAATTGAGCGGGATAGAGGAGTGAGTCGACGTCTGGCCCATCCACGAACTTCATGCAGTCCTGGGCATGCACTGGCTGACCCAGGCGCACATCGTCACCGCCTAGAACGTTCACAACGATGCCGGTTGGTAGCCAGCCGGGCTTCTTGAGATCGTTGAACTCCCCGGACACTCGCTTCTGCTTACTGAGCGTCGACCACGGGAAGCCGTGACGAACGTACTCAGCGATCTCCGCGCTGCGGTCCGGGTCGTGACGCCGTTGCACGCCCTCGTCGGTCGAACGCGGCATTGAGTCCTTGGTCGAGCGACGGTAGATGCCAGCAAGTCGTCGAAGGTCGCTCGCCCGCATCGACAGGACGTGGAAGTGAGCGGGCGGTCTCCGCCGTCGACCGGCGTCGTCGAAGTCGACATCTTCCCATGCTTGAAGCCATTGGTGAACACGAATGGCGGGAACTCTGCGGGGTTGGGGCGCAGCCATGCTGGGCTGCACGCTAGTCGCCGCAGTTCCCAGCCGTCGGTTCCTGGCGCGACGCCATGTCCCCTCGATCGCTGGATGCCGGAGACGTCGCCTGGCCTACAGGCCGACGGCCTGGCCAGGCTCAGGACCGTCTAGCGCGTGTCGACGGGCGGCTTGGTGGAGTTCGTAGGCGGTGCGTTCGCCGCGGGAGGTGCGGAGGCGGTGGGCGGCGGCTTCGTCGACGGGTGTGGGTGGGAGTGTTGGGAGGGCTTCGCCGTCGAGGGGGTCGTTGGGGGCGGTGATGTAGAGGTGGTTTTCGTCGCGTCCGCGGGTGATGTCGACATAGGTTTCGGCGCGGGTGGCGGTGGGGTCGATGCGGCTGGTGGAGACGGGGTTGGTGGCTCCTTGGACGGCGTAGCTGGTGAGGGCGTAGGCGTGGTCGATGCCGACTTCGGTGCCGCCGCCGGGCGCGGTGTGGTGGTCGTAGAACGAGCGCGGGATGGTGATGGTGCCGATCCCGTCGAAGGCGACTTGGATCGCGTCGTCCTGCCCCTCGCCGTCACGGTGGTCGAGGGCCGTGATCGTGATCGTGCCGGTCGCGCCGTTGCGGATGTAGTTGCGGGGTTGGCCCGGTGGGTGGAGTTGTCGGGCCGGGGCGCGGGCGATGACGCGGTCGCCGATGGAGAATCGACGGTCGCCGCTGGCGATGAGTTCTTGGGTGCCGATGTGACCGTGGGTGTGCAGGAGAAGGTGGGCGAGACGGTTGAGTTCGCGGCGAGTGCTGTTGCGTCGGTCGACCATTGGGTGATCGGCGCCGTTGAGGTGCGCGTTCCACCAACGGGCGAGGACGTCGCGGTAGACGGAGAGTTCGTCTCCAACGATGTGGAGGTGTCCGGCTTGGGCGAGTTGGTCGAGTGCTTCGTCGACTTGGCCGGCGCGTAGGGCGTCGGCGGCGGCGCGGTCGTGTGGGTCGCGCAGGCGGTGGGTCAGTTTGAGTTCGGGGGTGTGCTTCGAGTTCTGTTCGCACAGCACGCGGTACATGCCGCCGGCTTCGACGGCGCCGTGTTGGGCGGGGTCGCCGATCAGGCGCAGGGTCGCGCCGGTGGTGTGGGCGAGCCAGCCGAGGCGGTCGAGGTCGCGGTCGGAGATGGTGGAGGCTTCGTCGACGATCAGCACGGTGCGGGCGTCGAGCGGCGCGGTGTGGGGGTCAGGGTGGGCGAGGTACCAGGCGAGTGTTTCGGTGTGGATGCCGGTCGCTGCGGCGAGGGTGCGCGCGGCTTCGCCTTTGACGGCGGCGCCGATCACGCGGCGGCCCGCCGCGGTCCAGGCGTCGACGGCGGCGGCCATTGCGGTGGTCTTGCCGGAGCCGGCGCGCCCGATCGCGCATTGTTGGCGGTGGCCGGATGTGCAGAACGCGCGCACGAGGGCTTGTTGTTCGTCGCTGAGTTCGGGTCGGGCGGCGAGGGCCGCGTCGACAAGCTCGGGCCGCACGACTGCGGTGTGTTGGTGGAGGCCGGCGCGGTAGCGGGCGACGATCCGGCGTTGCACGCCGAGCATGTCGTCGGTGGTGTAGCGGCCGCCGGGGAGTTCGACCACATGGGCCGAGGCGAGGAAGGAGTCGGCGAGTGCTTCGAGTTGGGCGCCGTTCACGATCAGCGGCTGCGGGGTGTCGTTGGGGTCGTCGAGGTTTCGGCCGGTGGTGGGGTCGGGGAGGTTGACGAGGTGCTGGAGTAGGTCGCCGCGGTTGAACACGGACAGGTTGGTGCAGATGCCGTTCGGGGCCGCTAGCGCGACGTGGATCGCGTCGATGTCGATCGGCCGTTTCGGGATCGACCGGCCGGTAACGGCGGCGAGCTGGTCGGGGGTGAAGCCGAGCGCGGCGGCGCGCTGCCACCACTCGGCGTGGAGTGCGTCGACGGTGGCGTGCTGCTTGGGTGGCCGGGTGGCGAGCACGACGTGTTCGAGTTCGTCGGGGCTAACACCGCGGCCGATCTCGGCTTCCAGTTCGCGCAGGGCGTCGTCGATCTCGTTGCGGCGACGGGAGAAGTCGCGCAGCACGGCCTCGGGGATGCCGTCGATCTCCCAACCGTCCTTGCGGCCGGGCCGCCAGCGCGCCCCGAGCCCGTAGGTGAGCTTGTAGCGCATTTCGGCGGTGGCGATCGCCGAGCCGGCTTGTGCGTGGGCGTACAGGCCGCGGGCGTCGAGAGCGCGGCGTTCGCCGTCCGGGCCGATGACGGTGTTGGCGATCACGTTGTGGTGGTGCGGGAACGGGTCCAGGGCGCGTGAGGTGAGGTGCTGGAACGACGCCGCGGTCCACCCGTCAACGGGCACGGTCTCGCCGCGCACGCGGGCCGCGGCAGCGTGGTCTTCGAGCCACCGCAGGGCGGTGTCGTTGCCGTGGCGGATCGCGTCGAGCACGGCCGTGCGGGTGGCGTCGTCGCCGAGCAGGGCCAGCACACCGAGCGACTTCTCGGTGCTGAGGGTCACGTCGTAGCCGACCCGGACCGCGGGCGGTTGGCGGCGTTCGAGGAACTCGGCGAGGTGCTGGCGGGTGACGAGCCAGCGCCCGCGGGTGCCACGGTGGGCGACGAGGTGGGCGCCGCGCGGTTGGCGACCGGCGGCGGTCGCGGCGTCGATCCGGGCACGATCGTGGTCGTACTTGCGGGCGAGGCGCGCGAGGTACTGCGCGGTCACCCCGGCCAGGCGGGCGGCCTCCTTCAACGAGAGTTGATCGTCGGCCCCTCCGGCGGCGGTGATCTGGTCGGCGCTGACCCCCGCCGCGCGAGCTGTCTCGCAGCGTGACAGTTCGCGATCGGTCACCCATCGGTCCCCGTTGGCGTCGACCACCGGCATCAGATACGAGGCAGGCGGATGGGTCGTGACCTGGGCGTTCGCGGAACCGGGAATAGAACCGGGAACGCGACCGGGAATGGAACCGGGAACGGCACTGCCACCCGCGGCGGTGAGCGTGGCGCCGATGTCGAGCATCTGGCCGATTTCGTCGGCGGTAGTCCCGAGCACCGCGGCGGCGTCGTGTTCGTCGTACCACGGTTCGCCGTCCGGGCCAGTGCGGGTGGCGGCTCCGACGCCGAGCTGGGGGCGCCGCCCGGCCGAGCCTTGGGCGGTGATGAGGCGGCGCCCGGTGAGCGGGTCGCGTCCTGCCAGGACTCGCCCGAAGTCGACGGGATCGACCTCGCCCACCAGCCCGGCGTGGGCGGCGTCACGGCCCAGCCACCGGCCCGGTTCGTCGCCACGATCGGCGTAGTAGCGCGCCGCCCCTCCCCCACCCGGCCTGGACGGCTGGACGGCGGCCGGAGCCGGTGGCGACGGTTCGTCGGGGCACAGGTAGCGGACGATCGCGGCGACCAGCTCGTCGACGCCGTGGCCGACCCCACCGAGCGGGGTGATCGTGAACCTCACCGCGTCACCCAGCCGGTCGCGGACGGCACCGCAGGTTTCCCGAAGGGAAACCTGCAAGTGTGTGTCCGGGGAATTGCCGGGTTCTGGGACTGGTGACCGGGAATGCGGCCGGGAACGGGTAGGCGGGCTGCGGGCTGCGGGCTGCTCATCGGACGAGGTGCAGGTGTGGGCGGGAGCGATTCTGAAGCTGGTCGAGTCGACGGCTGACGGTCGCGCTGTTCCGGTCGGGGTCGAGGGCAGTGGCGAATTGGTCGGCGACCATGCGGTGATGCTCGACGCGGCTGGCGGGCGGGAGCCGGTCGAGCTGGTCGGCGTGGACCGGCCCGGCGGTGGTGAACACCTCGACCTCGCCGGTCTGGCCGAAGCGGGCGAAGCCGAACCGTTCGAGGCGACGCAGGGTGTGCTCGGTGCCGCTACCCGCGAGGCCCAGGTGGCGGCCGAGGTCGCCGGCCGTGAGCCGGGCGGGTTCCTCGTTGCGCCATAGGTCGGGCAAGCGGCGCAGCAACAGGACCGACGCTGGGCCGATCACCGGCGCCCAACACTCCTCGAGATAGCGGTGCCGCAGGTCGAAGCCGAGCCGGGCGATGACGTTGTTGGGGTGCTGGCTGGCGCGCAGCACGAGTTGCTGTTGATCGTCCATGTCGAACTAGGCCGCGCCGGGTCCACAACGACGACACCACCTCAACGACGACACCACTTCATGGCCGCGACTCGACCGTTTCGGATCGACGCACATCGTCGGGAAGCCGACCGGGAACTGAACCGGGAATCCCGGCCCGCCGATGACGGCGATTGGCCCGATTTCTTCTGAGCCGGGAACGCGAACCGGAACGCAACCGTGAATCGCGGGGCGGATGGTGCCGGGTGTCCGTTCGACACCTGGAGGTTCCGATGTCCGTCACTGCTCTGCTCGACGCCGAGTGGGCCACGCTCGCGTGTGGCCCGTCCGCCCGGCGTGCTCTCATCCGTTGGTCCCGCAGCCACGCCGCGCTCGGCGGGCTGGTCGATTTCGCTGCGCTGCTCGATCGGCGCCGCGACCCAATGGCCGCCAACGGCGTGCTCGCCGCACTCGCCGCACTCGCACCCGACGATGAGTTGGCCGGGCGGGTACTGCTCCAGGCGCTCGTGCCTGGGCTGGTACGGCTGGCGGCAAACGCCGGCTACGACGATCCGAACGCGCTCGACGAGATGGTGTCGCTGGCGTGGGAGCGCATCCGCACGTATCCGACGACTCGCCGCGGGTCGGTCGCCGCGAACGTGTTGTGGGACGTCCGCAAGTGGTACCGGCGGCACCGGGTGATCGAGGCGCCCCGTTCGGTGCCGCTCGACGACGTGGAGGAGTGGGCTGTCTCCGTCGAGGAACCGGTGGAAGACGCCGTGCTCGCTGGGGTCGCCCTCGCCGAGTTGCACCAGGCGCGTCGGAACGGGGTGATCTCGGACTCGGCGTTGGCGCTGATCGTGCGAACGCGGCTGGACGGCGAGGCGCTGGCCGACCTCGCCGCCGAGCACGACGTGACCGTACATAGATTGGCGCAGCGACGGTGGCGGGCCGAGTGCCGGTTACGTGCCCTCCAGTGGGCCAGTTGATGGACGGTCGGTCGCAGGACGACTACCATCGGTGGTGGCGCCTGGGGGGTGCCCGGTCTCGCCAGCCTGACCGTGATGGGGCTGGCCTCCCGAGTGGCATGGCACGTCTCGGCTCGGATCGACGGCGGGTTGAGCCAACGCCTGGTCACTCGGGAACGGTCGTCTCCCACAGGAGGTGTTGCGTGCTCACGTCACCGATGTTCTGTCGATCGACCTGGCGCCGGGGGCCATCCGGCCACGGCCGTGCGGTGCTGCTCGTCGCGCTGGTCGTCGGCGCGGGGTGCAACGGCAACGAGGTAAACAGCGCCGGCACGGGGTCGACCACCGTCCCGCCACCGTCGACCGCGCCACCGCCGGGCACGACGACGCCGACCTCGACCACGACGACCACCTCCACCGTGACGACAACAGCCACGCCGACGACACCCAGCACCGCCCCGCTGACGCCGATTCCCACCGCCACCCCGACTCCGACGACCGCGGTGGCGACGGCGGTTCCTGTCATGCCGTCGAGCAGCGCGCCGGTGTACGGGTCGGTCGAGGAGGCGATCGTCGCCGGCTACCTCGGCTATTGGGAAACCCGTTTCGCAGTGAACTCCTCGGAGACCGACCCTGACCCGAACGACCCCCGGCTGGCCGCATACGCCGCGGATGCCCAGCTCGCCACGTTGGTCGCCGAGACGCAGCGGATGCGCGATGCCGGTGAGCGCCTGGCGGCCCCGGCCGAGCCCCACGGGTTCCAACAGGTGCGGGTGGTGTCGGTCGACGGGGACGCGGCGCAGGTGCAGGAGTGCTTCGTCGACGATGGGTTGGTCGTCGACCGGGTGACGAGTGCGGTGCTCGACGATCAGGTGGTCACGTTCAACACGACCGCCCGGCTTCGTCAGGTCGACGGAGTGTGGAAGGTGACCGAGATTCGAGTGATCCAACGTGGAGAGGGGGTGTCAGGATGCGCGCTCGCCAACTGATCGTGCGCTGCCTGACGGTGGCCTGTGTACTTGTCGCCGCCAATGCTGCGCTGGTGCCGGGACCGGTGTCGTTCGCTGGTGGCCGTGGTTCCGGCGACGGCGGTGACGGCGGTGGTGGGGGTGGTGGTGAGATCAACGAGGATGGCGATCCGACCGCGACCGCCAGCGACCCCGGCACTCCCGACACCGAGGAGACTACGCCGGGTTCGGGGGGCGGCGACCCGGAGTGCTGGTGGGAGGTGTACGTCGAGGACGACACCGCGGTCACCGTGTTCGGGATGGCCGGGACGCGCCTGTTCTCCGAGACCGGGCGCTGGCTGATGCGGATTTGCGAAGACCTCGGCCCGGTGATGGTCGACGGCTGGTCGGCCGTCCCCGAGGAGGGACTGGTGATCCCCGGCGAACTCGCCGCGGAGGCGAGCGAGTCGATCCCGATCGGCGCGCCGTTCACCCTGACCAGTCCGGCGGCCGGCCGGCTCGTTGTACAGGTGCCGACGTGGCTGTGGATCGACGGCGACTGGTGGCACGACTACTCAGCCACGGCGACGGCAGGGCGGGTGTCGGCGACGGTCACGGCAACGCCGATCAGCGCGGTGTGGTCGACCGGCGACGGCACAACGGTCGAGTGCGGCGCGGGCACGCCGTGGCAACGCGGCCTGGCCGAGAGCGAAGCGACCTGCTCGCACACGTACAGATCGGTGTCGCCCGCCGGAGGGTTCGATCTGTCGGTGACGGTCGAGATCGAGGTGACGTGGACCTCGAACGTGGGTGAGGCAGGCACGTTGCCGACGATCAACCGCTCGGCCGCCCAAGCGGTTCAGGTGGGTGAGATTCAAGCGATCGGGACCGGCTAATGGCAGCCCGCACCACGGCGGCCACGGCCGGGCGCCGCTCGCCGTCGACGGCGGCGGTGAACGGCGACGGGCGTGTCCGCGATCCGCAGGTCCACCCGCCGCGCCGGGTGCGCCTACCGGAGTTGGCGGTCGGCGTGTTGGTGACGGTCGGGTTCTCGTTGGGCGCGGTGTTGTGGCACCTCGGGTCGACCGAGCGCGTGCCGGCGTTGGCGGTGGCGACGCCGGTCGAGCGCGGGGCGACAGTCACGGCCGGCGATGTACGGGTCGTCTACGTCCAGGCCGGCGACGAGATCGCTCGGGTGGTCGCGGCTGACACCGCCTCGATCGTCGGCAAGGTGGCGCTGGTCGACCTTCCTGCCGGTGTGTTGTGGTCACCCGCGTTCGTCACGGCTGGTGCCCTGGCGGTTGACGGCGACGGGTTGGCGGGTCTGTCATTGGAGGCGGGCCAGTTCCCGCCGGGGTTGATCCTGGGCGATGTGGTCAATGTCGTGCGGTCCGCAACGGGCGACGGTGCCGATCCGGTGGTGGTGCGCGGCGCCGAGGTGGTATCGGTCGACCGGTCGCGCTCAGACGGTCGCGCGCTGCTGTCGCTACGGGCGCCGCTGGCTGACGCCGAGCTGATCGCGTCGCTGTCGGGTTCGGGGTCGACCGGTGGGTTGCGGTTGGTGCTGGTCGGCGAATGAGCGTGTTCGTGTTCGGTTCGCTGCGTGGGTCGCCGGGCGTGACCACGGCAGCGGTGCTGGCGGCGGGGTGCTTCGGGCGGGGCGTGCTGGTCGAGGCTGACGGTGACGGCGGCGTGCTCGCCCTGCGACACGGGCTGCACCGCGAGCCGGGCCTGGTGACCCTGGCCGGGAGCCGCGGGCCGGGTGCCGGGTGGGAGTCGCACACCCAGCTCGTCGCCGGCGTGCCGGTGCTGGTCGGCCCCGAGTCGCCCGAGCGTATGGCGCGGCTGTGGGCGCACGGTGGCGAACGGCTGGTGGCCGCGGTGACGACCAGCTTCGACCGGGCCGCACCCGACGTAGTGGTCGACGCTGGGCGCCTCCGACCAGGGTGGCCGCCGGCGGTTCTCGCTTCGGTGAGCCGCCTGGTCGTGTTCGTTCACCCGGTGGCCGAGGAGCTGGCGGTGCTGGCGCAGCGCCTGATGACGTGGCCCACGAACCCGACACCGATCGGCGTGGTTCTTGCGGGTGCCGGTCCGTACCGGCCCGGTGATGTCTCCGAGCAACTCGGTGTCGAGGTGCTGGCGGCGATCCCGATCGACCGCCGCGCGGGCGGCATCGTCAACGAAGGCGGCAGCGGCCGGGTGCTGGCCCGTTCGAGCCTGGCTCGGGCGGCACGGTCGCTCGCCGAGCGGCTGGTCGGCGCACCGCCGGACGAGTCCACATCCTCCGAGTCCGGGTCATCCGAGGTCGCGCGGTGAACGTCAACGGCGGCGACCGGCGCCTCGCCGACCGGGTTCGCCCATTCGGCGCGTCGGTCGGCTCGCCGGTCGACTCAGGGCTGGTCGCCCGGCTGCATCGGCGGGTCGGCGACGCGCTCACCGATCACAACGCCGAACGTGAGGCCGATGGGCATCGGCGGCTGACGGATGAACACGAGCGGGCGCTGGCGCGCAAGCTGATCTCCGACGAGCTGGCCGGGGAGGCGACTGCCGCGCTCGGCGACGGTCGCGAGCTGCTGAGCGCCGGTGAGGAGGCCGAGGTCACCGAGGCAGTGCTCGACCGGCTGTACGGCCTGGCCCGCCTGCAACCGCTGGTCGACGACCCGGGCGTGCGTGACATCCACATCTCGGGGCACGACCGGGTGTGGTTGTCGCTACGAACCGGCGGCAAGGTCCGCGGGCCGGCGGTGGCGGACTCCGACGATGAACTGATCGAGCTGATCGCCACCGCCGCGCGGCGGCTGGGCCGCAGCGAACGCCGGTGGGACCACGCCAACCCGGAACTGAACCTGCAACTCCCGAACGGCGACCGGTTGCACGCCCTGATGGCCGTGTCCGGGCGGCCGACGATCACGATCCGGCGGCACGACTTCGACCTGCACCGCCTGGCACATCTCGTCGAGCTTGACGTGTGCGACGAGCTGCTTGCCGGGTTCCTCGCGGCGGCGGTGCGGGCGCGCCTCAACATCATGGTCGCGGGTGGGACGAACACCGGCAAGACGACGCTGTTGCGCTGCCTGATCAACGAGATCCCGTCCGAGGAGCGCCTCATCACAGTCGAGGACTCGCTCGAAATCGGCCTCGACCGGTTCGCCGACCTGCACCCCGACTACGAGACGCTCGAAGCCCGCGAGGCGAACACCGAGGGGGTCGGCGAGTTCAGCTTGGCCGCGCTGGTGCGGGCCGCGTTGCGAATGGACCCGCAGCGGGTGATCGTCGGCGAGGTCCGCGGCGCCGAAGTGCTGCCGATGCTGCTCGCCATGAGCCAGGGCAACGACGGGTCGATGTGCTCGATCCACGCTGACAGCTCGAAGGGTGTGTTCTCCCGTTTGGCGATGTACGCGGCGATGACCAGGGAGAGGTTGGAGCCGACCGTGACGAACCTGTTGGTCGCCAACGCCGTCGACCTGGTGCTGCATCTCGGCTGGGTCGGCGATGTGCGCCGGATGACCAGCGTCCGTGAGGTGACCGGCCTCACCGACACCGGGCACGAGGTCGCCTCGAACGAGTTGTGGCGACCCGACACGAGCGGCGTGACGCGCCCGGCCGCGCCGGCTTCGGCCGAGACCGTCGACGCGCTGGCCGCTGCCGGTTTCGACTGGTCGCGGGTCAGCGCCGCCGAGGGATTCTGGCGATGAGCTACGCACTGATGGCCGGGTTGGGCGCGGGAGCCGGCGTCGGCGTGCTGCTGATCGCGGCCGGGCTGACCGGCCGCGAGGTGTTCAACGCATGGCCGGGTCGGCGCGGCGCCCGTTTCGGCTCCGGGCTGACGAGCTTGCGCCTGGGGGTGGGTGTGTTCGCTGCCCTGGTGGTGTGGGCGGTCACCGGGTGGATCGCCGGGGGCCTTCTGGCCGGTGGGGCGGCGGTCGCCGCGCCACGGTTGATGGGTGGCGGTGCGCGGCGGCGCGCCGAGATCGCGCGAACGGAGGCGATCGCGTCGTGGACCGAAATGGTCCGCGACTCGATCGTGGCGGCGTCGGGGTTGGAGGAGGCGATCGTCGCCACTGCGCGGGTCGCCCCGGCCCCGATCGGCGTCGA
Organism: Ilumatobacter sp.; assembly: GCA_035556435.1. Classification (GTDB taxonomy): domain Bacteria; phylum Actinomycetota; class Acidimicrobiia; order Acidimicrobiales; family Ilumatobacteraceae; genus Ilumatobacter. Next base: position 127,582 of record DATMEY010000030.1, read on the forward strand.
GGTCCGGGCACTCGTCAACCGGCTCCAGCATCAGTCGCTCGCGGACTCGCTCGCTCAGTTCGGCGCGTCGCTGCGGCATCCTTCGGCCGACATGGTGGTCACGTCGTTGGTGATCGCGATTCGGATGGAGGCCAGCGACCTGTCCGGGCTGCTGTCGCGGCTCGCGGACGCGATCCGCGGCGATGCCCGGATGCGGGTCCGGGTCGAGGTCGGCCGGGCCCGCGTGCGTACGGCGACCAAGGTGATCGTCGGGGTCGTCGCCGTGGCTGCCATGTTCTTGGCGGTCACGAATCAGACGTATCTGGCGGTCTACAACACGCCGACCGGCCAGCTCGTGCTCGTCGTGATCGCCGGGGTGTTCGCGCTGGGCGCCTGGCTGCTCGAGCGGATGGCAGCCACCGAGCTGCCGGAGCGGTTCACGGCACGCACCAACGCTTCACCGGGCGGCGGTTCGACATGATCGTAATGATGCTGCTCGGCGCAGGCGCCGGTGCTGGTGGGCTGTTGGTGGCGCGGTCGTTGGTCCGGCGGCCGCGCCCGATCGCGGCCGTGCTCGCCGGACTCGATCGTCCCGCCGTCGTTGAGGGGCCGCCGCGCTCAGCGGCCGGACCGGCTGGGGTGGGGCGGCTCGCGTTGGTGGTGTTCCGGTCGACCGGGGCCAGCGTCACGTCGCACGGGCGGGCGCTGAGGTTGGCGGGTCGCAGCGAGCAACAGCACGCGCTGATCCGTCTGGCCGGCGCGGTCGTCGGGTCCCTCGTTCCGCTGCTGGCTGGCATCGGCGCCTACACGGCCGGTGTCGGCATCCCGTTGGGCGCCCCGGTCGGGTTGGCGCTGGTGGGCGCGGTGGCCGGGTTCATGCTCCCCGAGCTGTCACTGAAGGACACGGCCGACAAGCGGCGGCGAGATTTTCGGCACGCCTTGTCGGCCTATCTCGACATCGTGAACGTGGTCTTGGCTGGAGGGGCGGGGATCGAGACGGCGTTGTTCGCCGCGGCCGACGCCGGCGACGGGTGGGGGTTCGCGACGATTCGCCAGGCGCTGCACCGCTCCCGCCTCACCGGGCGTTCGCCGTGGGACACGTTCGCTGTGCTCGGCGACGAACTCGGAGTCAGCGAGTTGGCCGAGCTTGGCGCGAGCGTCGCGCTCGCCGGGTCGCACGGCGCGCGAATCCGCGCGTCACTCGCCGCAAAGGCCGACACGCTGCGTGGACACCAGATCGCCGAGACCGAGGCCGACGCCGAGGCGGCCACGGAGCGCATGACGATTCCGGTCGCCGTGTTGCTCGCCGGGTTCTTGTTGTTCATCGCCTATCCGGCGATCCATCAGGTCACCTCGATCACCGGGGTGGCGCCGTGACCGGCTCGCCGAGAGCCCGACCGAAAGGAGGCGTCCCGTGCCGACGCCCGACATAAACTTCTGCTGGTTCTACCTGTGCCGGGTGCTGCGGCTCGACCCGGCCCGTTATGACTGGCGCAGCGACAAGGGCATGACCACCGCCGAGGTCGCCGTCGTGACGTTGCTGCTGGTCGGCGCGGCGATCGTCGTGCTCGGCATCATCTTCGTCGCCGCGCGCAACAACGCCGAGAACATCCCCGTCCCCACAGTGCCCAGCGGATGAACACTCACGTCGGCGCTCGGGGGCGGGTGCGGGGCGATGCCGGGATGACGACCGTGCAGCTCACGGTCCTGTTCCCAGTCGTGCTGTTCTGGCTGATGCTGATCGTGCAGTTCGGGCTGTGGTGGCACGCCAAGCAGGTTGCCAACGGTGCCGCCGCCGAGGCGGTCACCGCAGCGCGCACACCATCCGGAACCGACCTGGCGGGTGAACAGGCGGCGCTCGGCTACCTCGCCGAGTCGGGCAACCTCTCCCACGTCGAGGTCGAGGTCACTCGCGACGGCGAGGTCGTGGTCGCCATCATCTCGGGTCACGCCCCGCGGTTGGTGCCCGGCTTCGCCTGGAGCGTCACCGCGGTCAGTCAGGCCGCCGTCGAGCGGTTCGTTCCCGCCGGCGAGCGATGAGCCCGCCGCCGGTTCCGCCGCGCCCGGGCGCCCGCCGATGGCTGGCGAGCCGCGGTGACGACCGCGGGTCCGTGGCTGCCGAGGTCGCGGTGATCGCCCCCGCCCTGCTCATCCTGATGCTGTTGGTCGTCTACGCCGGCCACGTCGCCGAGGCTGACGGTGATGTTCGCCGGGCCGCGTCTGAGGCAGCCCGAGCGGCGTCGCTGCGCCAGCACCCCGACGCGGCGATCGACGCGGCCCGCGAGACGGCGACCGCCAACCTCGCCGCGGCGGGAATCGTCTGCGACCCGCTCACCGTCGACGTCGACACCGACAACTTCGTGCCCGGCGGCACCGTCACGGTCGAGGTCACCTGCGTCGCCACGCTCGACGCGGTCACCCTGCTCCGCGTCGCCCGCGACCGGTCGTACTACGCCCGTTCGGTCGAGGTGATCGACACGTTCAGGAGCACCGTCACGTGACGGCCCGACTCCGATCCGATCGGGGCAGCGTGACCGCGTTCGTCGCGGTCGTCGCCACCGCGCTCGTGATGGTTGCTGGGATGGCGTACGACGGCGGCAACGTCGTCGCCACCCACGGGGACGCCCGCGCCCACGCGCAGAAGGCCGCCCGCGCGGGCGCGCAACGGATCGACCGGGACACACTGCGCGAGACCGGCGCGATCGTGCTCGACCGCGACGCCGCAACCGCGGCCGCGCTCGCCTACCTCACCGAAGCCGGGGCGACCGGCACGGCCGAAGTCACCGGGGCCACGATCACTGTGACCGTCACAGCCGTCGCCCCGATGAGAATCCTCCCCGTCAGCGACCGCACCATCAGCGCCCGCAACTCGGCCACCGCTACCGGTGAGGGACCGTGACCCGCCGGCTCGCCGAGTTCGCCGCCGGGCTGGTCTCGCTGGCCGCGCTCGCCACCTTGACAGTGCTCCCGCCGGTCCTGCTCGCCCGCCACGTGGGCTGGCCGCTCCCGACCGTGATCCCGAGCCTCGCCGAGATGGAACAGTCGGTGCGTACCGGGATCGACCCCCAGGTGATCATCAAGGCGCTGGCGCTGGTCGCCTGGGTCGCGTGGGCGCAGATAGCCGGCGCCGTGCTGGTCGAGACCGTCGCCTTGTTGCGCCGCCGCAGCGCCCCCAACCTGCGCTTCCTGCCTGGCCTGCAACCCGCTGTCGGTCGGCTGGTCGCCACCGCCGCGCTGGCCGTCATCGCCCTGCTGCCGACCGCGAGCGCCGCTGTCGCCGCCACCGGTGCGGCCCCACCCGTCGCCGCGCTGCACGCCTACCGGGCGCCCGTCACCGTCACGCTTCCCGATACCGCCGCTCCTGCCAACCCGCCGCCGGTGACGACTGCCGACCCGGTGGCGACCGTCGAGGTCCGGCCCCGCGACAGCCTGTGGGCGATCGCCGAACGAACCTTCGGCGACGGCACCCGCTGGCACGAGATCCGCGATGCCAACCTCGGACGCGTGATGCCCGATGGCACCACGATCACAGCCGACACCGAGACCATCCACCCCGGCTGGCAGCTCAGCTTGCCCTCCACCGCGGCCACCACAACGCTGCCCACCTACCCCGCGCCGCCCGACCCGCCCACTACCGCGCCCGTCCCCGCCCAGCCGATAGACGGCGAGCAGGTAGACGGCGAGCCGGCACCTCCACTCGTACCAGGCACCGTCGTCGTCGCGAGGGGCGACAACCTGTGGAGGATTGCAGAACGTCACCTGGCCGAAGCTCTCGGCCACCCACCCACCGAGGGCGAAACCGTCGTCTACTGGCGCGAACTGGTCACCACCAACCGGCCTCTCCTCGCTTCAGGTGACCCAAACCTGATCTACCCCGGCGAGGCGGTCACACTCCCGCCACTCGACGGCGAGACCCCCGCCGCCAACTCACCACCCGTCGACCTGCCACCTGCCGCCCCGGCCGGCGACGAGGCCCTTGACGCACCGAGCCCAACCAGTACCACGCCCACCGCACCCGCACCGCCCACCACGGTCGACACCCCGCCGGCGCCGGTCAGCACCCAGCCGGCGGCCCCGGCAACCACCCCCGCCACGACGCCGCCGATCACCAACGCATCCCCCACCAACGCGACGGCCCCGCAACCATCCGGCCCGACTGTCGACCACCCCCCTGCCCGGCCAGCCGCAGCATCGGCCGGCGAGGCCGACACCGCCCGTGACGTGCTCGCTGCCGCGGCTGGCGTCGGGCTGCTCGGCGTCGCCGGGACCGGGCTCGGGGTCGGCATCACGCGCACGCTCCGCCGCCGACGACGACGCGCGGGCCACCTCGACCCGGGAGCCATCCCTACCAACCCTCATCCCGACCTCCAACGCGCAGCCTTGCTCATCGCCGACACAGACCGCATTGACGGTCTGGAGGCCACCCTCGAACAACTCGCAAGGGCGCTCGCCGCCGCGGGCGCGGCGACCCGGCCCCGCATCGTGCAGCAGGGCGACGACCACCTCGACGTGCTCCTGACCACGGCAGTCACCCCCGCCGCGCCTGGCTGGACCGCGGAGGCGGATGGCGCGATCTGGACCCACGACCCTCCCGCCTCACCAACCGCGGCGCGTTTCGCCGTTCGCCCGGTCGCCCCGCTGCTCGTCACACTCGGCCGGCCCGACGCTACTGGCGGTCAACTCCACTTCGACCTCGAGGCCGACACACTCGTCAGCCTCACCGGCGACCCGTCGACGGCCCGTAGTGTCGCCCGCTCGATCGTCACCGAACTCGCCTACTCGCCGCTCGCCGACACGATCAACCTCGTCCTCGTCGGCGACCTCGACGCCCACGCCGCGGCCCATCTCGAACGGGTCACCGTGGTCCCCAGCTGGGCCGACGTGACCGCCGACCTCACCGCGTGGGCCGAGCAGTCCCGCAACGTCCACGCCGAGCAGGGCTGGGCCAACTCGTTCGTCGCTCGCGCTGTCGACGATCACGACGCGCTGACTCCGCTCGTTGTCGTCGGCGACCACCCACCCGACGAACCCGCAACGCTCGAACGCCTCGCCGGGCTCGCCCCGGCGGCGATCGCCGTCGTCACGGTCGGAGCACCGCTGGATGCGGCGACCGTGATCGACTGCCAACCCGACCGGCTCACCGTCACCGACCTCGGCCTCACCTGCGAACCACAGGGCCTCGATGCAGACACAGTGGACCGGATCGCCGATCTGCTCGAACGCGCCGAGATCACCGCGCCCCTCCCGACGACGAACGGCGACCACGAGCGTCCACCGGCAACGGCACCTGACCTGCACGACGAGCCGCCGGGTGACGCCCCCAACGACCAGCGCGACACCGACGTGACCGCCAACAGCACCGCCCCCGCGCCATACCGCGACCCGCCCGCCGAGGTCGTCGTACGGGTGCTCGGCGACATCACCGTCGAGGGCGGCGCCCGACCCCTCACCACCAAGCAGACCGCGGTGTTCGCCTACATTGCCCTCAACAGCCCCGTCACCAGCGACCGCATCGAGGACGCAATCTGGGCCGCGCCCACCGGTGGCTCGCGCCGCAAGCGCCTCGCCAACATTCTGTCGGAGTGCCGAGGCACGCTCGGCGCGCGGCATCTCCCCGCGGCCGTTGACGGCCGCTACAGCGTCCCCGCCACCGTGGTGACCGACATCGACCTGTTCGAGCGCCGCGTCGCTCACGCCGCCGGCCAACCTCCAGTCGAGGCGATCGCCACACTGCGCGGGGCGCTCGACCTCGTACGCGGTCCGGTGTTTACCTACCGGGCTACCGAACGCTGGTCGTACGCATGGGTCGACTTGGAGAACTGGGGCGCCCGGTGGGAACCCAAGATCGCCTCCGTCGCCCAGCACCTCGCCGAACTCTGCCTCGATCGTGGCGACACCACGACGGCGATCGAAACGGCGGAGCGGGCGCTCTCGATCGTCCCCGCCCACAGCGGGCTTACCGAGGCGCTGATGCGCGCTCACCAACAGGCGGGCGACCACACGGGCGTCGACGCCGTGTACCACGCCCACGTCGCTGCGCTGACGCAGCTCGACCTCGACCAGCCCGCCGACACCACCGTCGTGCTCTACCAGCAACTGCGTCGGTCGGCGAGGGTCAGCCCGTAAACCTCCGTCCAACCGCACGTGCTGATCCCGGGATGGAAACCCAGCACCGTCCCAAGCGGGGCCGTCAGACGCAGTGTTGGTGGACGGCGCCGACGGGGCTCGATGAGCTGACGGCTCGGTCGATCTTGTAGCCGAGGCCGCGGATGGTGACGATCAGGCTGGGTTGGCCGTCGACGTCGATCTTCTGGCGGAGGCGTTTGATGTGAACGTCCACGGTGCTGGTGTCGTTGCCCGGTTCGCGTTGCCAGACGCAGCGGATGATTGTGTCGCGGGAGAGCACGCGGCCGGCGTTCGCCATGAGCAAGTAGAGCAAGTCGAACTCTTTGAGCGACATCTGGATCGGACGGCCCTCGACGTGGACGCTGCGGGCCTCGGGGTCGATGGAGACGTGTCCGATCGCGAGGGCGGCGTCGGCCATCGGGATGCCGGCGGGTTGGTTGCGGGTGCGGCGCACCGCGGCGCGCATGCGGGCGATCAGTTCGCTGCTTCGGTAGGGCCGGATCACGTGGTCGTCGGCACCCATCTCCAGAGTGGTGATCGCGTCGATCGGGCTGTCGTTGTCGGCGATCGCAATGATCGGGACCGAGTGGCGGCGACGGACCTGGTGGCAGGCGTCCAGTGCGACAGGGTCGGCGTAGCCGAGGTCAATGAGCAAGATCATCGGCAGGGCGGCGGCGAGGTGGTCGAGGCAGGCGTCCACGGTCGAGACGCTGGTGACATCGAAACCGTCCGAACGTAGGACACGGGCAAGGTCGCTGTCGCGGGCTCGTTGATGGTCCTCGACCAGGAGCACGGCGCTGCCGATCATCGGGTGTCCCGAGGGTCGTTGACCGGTACGGCGCGTGGCGCGGGCGAGTCTGCGGGCATGTCAGCCGTCAGGAAGGTGGTGTTCGTCGCCCTCGGTGCCGATGGGCCGGGGATGTGCGGTGCGGTAGCGGGTTGCGCCGACGTGGTGGGGCAATCCACCGATGACGTGGTAGCGGACGCGTTCGGCGATGTTGACGGCGTGGTCCCCGATGCGTTCGTAGAAGCGGGCGACGATCGCGACCTGGATCGCGGTGTCCAGGTCGATGTCGCCGGCGCTGTGGTGTCCGTGGAGTGATTGGACAAAGGCTCGGTGGGAATTGTCGAGGGCAGAGTCTTGTTCGTCGAGTGTTTCGGCTTGGTCGGCGTCGTCGGCGGCGAATGCGTAGATCGCAGCCGTGTGGAGTTCGGTGGCCTGTTCGCTCATGGCGAGCAGATCGGCGTGCAGCGCGGCCGGGAGAGGCCGACCGATCCGCACGGAGGTCTTGCAGATGTTGACGAGCAGGTCGGCGGTGCGTTCGATCTCGGCGGTGATGCGGATGACCGCCAGCACGAGCCGCAGGTCGACGGCTACGGGGGCTTGGAGGGCGAGCACGCGGCCGCAGCGTTCTTCGAGCTCGATCGCGCGGGCGTCGATCTCGTCGTCCCAGAAGATCAGCAGTCGGGCGGCCTCGAAATCCCCGGTCAGCAGGACCGTCGTTGCCCGCCCGATCGCGTCGCGGACGGCGCTGGCGAGTTGAACGATCTCTCCGCGGATCGCTTCCAGCTCGGTATGGAACGCGACGCGCAACTCATCGCTCATCGGTCAGCCGAACCGCCCGGTGACGTATTGCTCGGTGCGGGGGTCGTCGGGGCCGGAGAACACCTTGCTGGTCGGGTTGTACTCGACGAGCAAACCGGTGCGGCGGTCGCTCTCGTCGTTGACCTCGGTGGTGAAGAACGCGGTGCGGTCCGAGACGCGGGCGGCTTGTTGCATGTTGTGGGTGACGATCACGATCGTGTACTGGTTGGCGAGCTCGCGCATCAGTTCTTCGATCTTGGCGGTGGCGATCGGGTCGAGCGCCGAGCACGGTTCATCCATCAGGATCACCTCGGGCTTGACGGCGACGCAGCGAGCGATGCACAGGCGTTGCTGCTGCCCGCCGGACAAACCCAGCGCGGAGGACTTGAGGCGGCTACGGACCTCATCCCACAGTGCCGCCGACTTCAATGACTGTTCCACGATGTCATCAAGCTCGGACTTCTTCTTGATGCCGGCCAGTCGGGGGCCGAAGGTGAGGTTGTCGTAGATCGACTTGGGGAACGGGTTGGGTTTCTGGAACACCATCCCGATCCGGCGGCGAACCTCGACGGCGTCAACATCGGTGCCATACAGGTCGAGGCCGTGGTACTTGATCGAGCCACCGACCCGGGCGATCTCGATCAGATCGTTCATACGGTCGAAGCAGCGCAGCACGGTCGACTTGCCGCACCCGGAGGGGCCGATGAAGGCGGTGATCTCGTGTTCGCGGATGTCGAGGTCGACTTCGCGCACGGCCCGGAACTCGCCATAGAACACTTCCAGGCCGCGGGTCTCGAACACGACCGGGGCGTCGTCGGAGAGCTGCCGGGCCGGTGTGGGTGCCAGCCCGACTTCGGGTTCCAGCCGGTCGTCGGTGTGTTCTTCGGTCACGGTGGCTCGTTTCGTGGACGGGACATCGGTCATCGGGTCACCACTTCTTCTCGTATCGGTTGCGCAACGCGATCGCGATGGCGTTCATGAACAGAACCAGCACCAGCAGCACCAGCGACGCCGCGGCGGTGACGGCTCGGAAGTCGGCTCCGGGTTGGCGGGCGTAGGAGAAGATCGCCACCGGCATCGCCGTGAACGATCCTTGGAGCTGCTCCCAGAAGCTCTGGTTGCCGGTCCGCAGCAGCCCGGTGGCGGCGCCGACCAGCAGGACCGGGGCAGCCTCGCCGGCAGCGCGGGCGAGCGACAGGACGGTGCCGGTCAAGATGCCCGGCGCGGCCGAGGGCAGGACGTGGCTGCGGATCGTCTCCCACTGGGTCGCGCCGACCCCGAGCGCACCCTCTCTGATTGAACGCGGCACGGCGCGCAGGGCTTCCGAGGTGGTGATGATCACGATCGGCAGGACCAGCGCCGACAGAGCGAGGCCGCCGGCGAAGATGTTGCGGCCGCCGTTGATGCCCGACAGGAGCCGCACGAAGATCGCCAGCCCCAGCAGCCCGTAGACGATCGAGGGGACGCCGGCGAGGTTGCGGACGTTGACCCGGATCAGGCGGGCGAACAGGCCCTTGTTGGCGTACTCCTCCAGGTACACGGCGCAGGCGATCCCGAGCGGGAACGCGATCACGGTGACGATCACGCACAGGATCAGCGTCCCGCGGATCGCCTGGCCGATCCCGGCCGAGGCGGCGTTCTGGGCGTTGAGGTTGGTGGTGATGAAGTCCCACGGCCGGTCCGACCACAGTGACCAACTGCGCACGAACAGGTCGACGACGAGCGTCACGAGGACCGCCATCGAGAACGCCAGCAGGCCGACCAGGACGGCTTCGACGAGCTTGCCGCGCACATCGAGCCCGCGTTTGGTCATCCCGGCGGTGATGTCCCGTGCGGCTGTGCCGCCGACCGTGGCGGGGCTGGTGAGTGCCATCAGTTCACGTCCATTCAGTAGACCTCGCGGACCTTGTTGACGAGCCAGTCGCTGGCCACGTTGAGCAGGAACGTCATGACGAACAGGAGCAGGCCGACGAAGTACAGGCTGGGGAAGGCGAGGTTGTCGCCGGCGACCTGGTCGCTGCCGAACCCGAGCGCGGCCATCGCTGCGGTCATCGTCTGTCCGGGTTGGAGTGGGGTCCAGCGGAACAGGCCGCCGCCGACCGCTCCGGCGGCGATGGCGACCACCATCGTTTCGCCGATCGCCCGCGAGATGCCCAGGATCAGGGCGGCGACGATGCCTGAGATGGCGGCGGGGAACACGACTCGGAATGTGGTCTGCAACCGTTCGGCGCCGAGCCCGTAGGAGGCTTCGCGCAGCGACCCGGGCACGGCTCGCAGGGCATCCTCGGCGACCGAGGCGATGATCGGGATCGTCAGGATGCCGACGCCGATCCCGGCCGCCGCGAGGGTGAACGAGCGGTGGGCGCCGTCGAAGATGCGCACGACGATCTGGGGGTTGATGAACGAGATCGCGAAGTAGCCGAGCACCACGCTGGGGATCCCGGCGAGCACTTCGAGGATCGGCTTGATGACACGGCGCACGCTCGGTCGGGCGTACTCGGCGAGGTACACCGCGCCCCCGAGCCCGAGCGGGACGGCGACCAGCATGGCGATCCCGGTGACGAGCAGGGTGCCGACCAGCAGGGTCGGGATGTCGAACATGCCACGCCGGGGGAACCAGCCGAGCTCACGCAGCGAGCCGAGCCCGTCGTCGGTGTCGGCAAGGTTGCGGAGGAACGCGATCGCGTCGCGGAACAGCGTGACGATGATCAGCGTCGTCACGAGCAGCGTCGCGACGGCGGCGAGCCGGAAGGCCCAACGGGCGATCTTGTCGCTGCGGCGCCGTCGCGGCTGGGTCGTCAGCCGGATCGGCGGGCTGGTGGCGGTCATGGTGTGGTCATGCGGGTCGTGGTCTCCGTGTGGCGCCGTGGGGGCGGGTGGGCCGCCGGAGAGGGCGGATGCAGCGTGAAGACACCGCCCTCTCCGACGAACTTGGGTCAGCCGTGGACGGTGCCGGTCGTGCGGGCTTCCCACACGCCGCGGGTGGTCCCGACGGCTTCGGCGCTGAGCGGCACGTAGGGCACCTGGCCCGCTGCGGTGCCGACCAGCTCGGTGATCCCGTGGTTGACGTAGAAGTCGACGTACGCCTCCAACGCCGGGTTCTCGGCGAGCTTGTTGACGTTGACGTAGATGAACAGGTCACGCGCGATCGGGAACTCGCCCGAGGCGATCGACTCGGGGGTCGGTTCGATGCAGCCGTCGCCGCCGTCGACCGAGAGGGGCTTGACGACGTCGAGGTTCTCCTCGACGAACGCGAAACCGACCCAGCCGAGCGAGGTCGGGTTGGCGGCAATACCTTCGATGATCACGTTGTCGTTCGGGCTGGCCGTGTAGTCGGGGCGGACGTTGGCGCCGTCCACTTCGAGGGCGCTGCCGACTCTGGCGATCACGATCTCGACGAACGAGTCGAACGTGCCCGATTCCTCACCGGGGGCGGTGACCGTCAGCGTGGCATCCGGGTACGGGGTGTGCACCGCACCGAGGTCGGTGGCCGTGGCGGCGTACTCGTCGGCGAGCGCGCTGGCGTCCGCCCAGTTGTTGATGCCGGTCGCGTCGGGGCCGAGCAGGGCGTACAGGTCGACGAACGACAGGCACTCCACCAGATCGTTCTGCGCCGACGTGATCACCGACAGCCCGTCGACGGCGACGGTCAACTCGATGAACTCGATCCCGTTGCCCTCGCAGGTCTCGGCCTCCGAGGCCCGGATCGGGCGGGAGGCGTCGGAGATGTCGGTCTCACCGGCGCAGAACTTGGCGAACCCGTCGCCGGTGCCCGGTCCCTCCACGGTGACGGCGACCCCGGGAGCGAGGTCGGCGAACGCGTCACCGACGGCGATCGAGATCGGCTCGACCGTTGACGAACCCGACACGAACACCCGCCCGGTCAGCCCGGACAGATCCGGCTCGTCACCACCGGTCGCCGGCGGAGCGTCGGTCGGCGCCGGAGCGTCCGTCGGCGCAGGTGCATCGGTCGGGGCGGGTGCATCGGTCGGGGCGGGTGCGTCCGTGTCGTCAGGAGCGTCGGTCGGCGCCGGAGCGTCGGTGTTGGCGGTTGGCGGCTGGGTGGGGGCGGTGTCGTCATCGTCGTCACCGCCGCAGGCGACCAGGACTACCGAGCTGGCGGCCAGCACGGCGAGGGTTCGACGGAGTTTGAGGGTGTTCACGCGTAAGCTCCTTTGAGCGATGGAAATTGAATCAATGCAGACTGAGACAATAGAGGTTGAGGATGGAATCTCAAGGGGCCTTGAGTGAACGACAGATGAATTCGGGCGGACAGGTCGCTGATGCGGCAGGATCGACACGCGTCGATCAGACCTCCACCAGCGGTTGCCTGTCGATTGCCCGTCACCGAATGTTCACTCACGACAAGTTGTGTCAACCGCAACTGATTGAGAGGATGAGGCGATGATCACACCGCTGTCGTTCGAGGAGCGCGCCGCCCGGCACGCCGCGCTCGGCGACCCCGTACGCCTGGCGGTCGTCGACGGACTGACCAACACCGACCGCTCACCCCAAGAGCTGCAACGCCTGGCCGGGATCCCGTCGAACCTGTTGGCCCATCACCTCGACGTGCTCGAAAGCGTGGGCCTGATCGTGCGCGGTCGCTCCAGCGGCGACGGCCGCCGCCGCTACGTGCACCTGCTCACCGACGCCCTCGACGAACTCGGCCTGCGCCTGCCGGTCGAGCCGCAACCGGCGCTGTTCGTGTGCACCGCCAACTCGGCCCGCTCCCAGCTCGCCGCCGCGATGTGGACCGACGTGTTCGGCGAACCCGCCCTCAGCGCCGGCACCCACCCCGCCCCGGCCGTGCACCCCGGCGCCAAGGCCGCCGCCAAGCGGGCCGGACTCGACCTCAGCGGCGCCGAGCCACGGCGACTCGACGACGTGACCGACCGGCCGGCACTCGTCGTCACCGTCTGCGACCGCGCCTACGAAGAACTCGACCCCGGCGGCGAGTGGCTGCACTGGTCGATCCCCGACCCGGTCCCGGACGGCTCCCGCGATGCGTTCGACCGCACCGTCGACGAGCTGCGCACCCGCATCCGGTCACTCCACGCCGCATGACCGGCCTCGACGCCAACCTCAGCGTCGCCCCGGAGACCGGCACCGGCGCCCTGCGCGTCCCGCTCGAACGGCGCCTCGCCGCCGAAGCGATCGGGGCCGCCTTCCTGATCATCGCCGTGATCGGCTCGGGCATCATGGCCAGCCGCCTATCGCCCGACGATGTCGGCCTGCAACTGCTCGAGAACGCCGCCGCCACCGCCGGGGCGCTGATCGGCCTGATCCTGATGTTCGGCGCCGTGTCCGGGGCGCACTTCAACCCGGTCGTCACGCTCGTCGACCGGCTGTTCGGCACGATCAGCACACGCGAAGCCGGCCTCTACGTGATCGCCCAGACGGTCGGGGCGTGCGTCGGCGCGGTGATCGCCAACCTGATGTTCGAGCTACCGGCGATCGAGCTCTCCACCAAGCAGCGCTCGTCCGGGGCGTTGTGGCTGTCCGAGGTCGTCGCCACGATCGGGCTGCTCCTCGTGATCCACGGCTGCGTCCGCTCCGGCCGGGCCGCGGCAGTGCCGTTCGCGGTCGGCGTGTGGATCGGCGGCGCCTACTGGTTCACCTCATCGACCAGCTTCGCCAACCCCGCCGTCACCATCGCCCGCACCCTGTCGGACACCTTCGCCGGGATCGAACCCGCCTCGGCACCGATGTTCATCGTCATGCAACTCGTCGGCGCTGCGGTCGCGTTCGTCCTGATCCGATTCCTCTACCCCCACCCGCTCACGGAGACCCCCTGATGACCGAACCTGTCACCACCAATGGCGCGACCCCGGAAGTGCTGTTCGTCTGCATCCACAACGCCGGCCGATCCCAGATGGCCGCGGCCCTGCTCGCCCACTACGCCGGCGACCGCGTCGTCGTGCGCTCCGCCGGCACCGCCCCCGGCACCACGATCAACCCGACCGTCGTCGACGCGATGAACGAGCTCGGGATCGACCTGCACGCCCTCGGCGCCACCCCCAAATCGCTCACCGACGCCGCCGTGCAAGCGAGCGACGTGGTGATCACGATGGGGTGCGGCGACGAGTGCCCCTACTACCCGGGCACCCGCTACCTCGACTGGAAGCTCGACGACCCCGCCGGCCAGGCCCTCGACGCGGTCCGGCCGATCCGCGACGACATCGACCGACGCGTCCGCGACCTGCTCGCCGAGCTCGTGCCCGACCTCGCCCTGCCGGCACCGGTCGCCGGATAGCGCGCTCGACCGGACTGCCCATCTGGGCCGGGCCTGGATGTCGGGCGGGCGGATCGGCCCCGGTCATGATGGCCCGATGACCGATACGACTGCTCCCGTGCCGAACAGTCGAACGGGTCTGGTGCGAAGCCCCGTAGCCGTCGTCGTCGGCGGAGCGGCTGTCGGGCTGCTCGGCGGGCTGATCGGGCTCGGCGGGGCCGAGTTCCGGCTCCCCCTGCTGATCGGCATGTTCGGCTTCGCCGCGCTGCACGCCGTGATCGTTAACAAGGCCACCAGCCTCATCGTCGTGCTCACCGCGCTCCCGGTGCGGGCGTTGTCCGTCCCGGTCGGCGATCTGGTCGACAACTGGCACGTCGCCGTCAACCTGCTCGCTGGGAGCCTGCTCGGCGCCTGGATCGGAGCGTCATGGGCGACCCGGATGCGCACCGCGCTGCTGTACCGGGTGCTCGCCGGGCTGCTCGTGCTGATGGCCGTCGCCCTGTTCCTGTCGCACCGCGGCGAGCTGTCCGCGCTCGGCGTGGACGGCGCCTGGCTGTTCGTGCTCGGCATCGTCGCCGGGTTCCTGATCGGAGTCGTGGCCTCGGTGATGGGGGTCGCCGGCGGGGAGCTGCTGATCCCAACGTTGGTGATGCTGTACGGGCTCGACGTCAAGCTCGCCGGCAGCATGTCGCTGGTCGTCTCGTTGCCGACGATGGTCGTGGCGTTCAGCCGCTACAGCCGCGACGACAGCTTCGTGGTCCTACGCGACAACCGCCAGTTCGTCGTCCTGCTGGCCGCCGGCTCAGCGGTCGGCGCGGTGACAGGTGGCTTGCTCGTCGGGGTCGTCGCCGATGGGGTGCTGGTGCCGATCCTGGCAGCGATCCTGTTGATCAGTTCGTTCAGGGTGTGGCGGCACTGACGAGCACGCCGTGCTGTGACTAGGACCGTGGGTCCGAATCGGTTGATTGGGCGGTGATGGTCGGTCGTTGCATCGGGTTCTCAGTCGTTGCGGGTAGTGGGCTGTCGGGTGTGAGCGGCTGAGCCGCTGTTGATGCTGTCGGTGCGGTGTCGCCCGGCG
>DATMEY010000031.1:0-21012 GCA_035556435.1 Ilumatobacter sp.
GTGGTAGTGGCGGGCGACGGCAACCAGGGTGCGTGCTCGTGGGTGTGAGACGCCGAAGCGGAGTTTGGTCCAGTGTTCGGGGGAGGCGATGCCGTGGCCTTGCCATTCGCCGGTGTCGAGGAGTTCGGCGATCAGGGCGACCGCGTGGGCGTGTTGGACGTTGAGGTGTCCGGCGATCACCGCAGCTTGTGCGTCGAGATCACGGACCATGGTGTCCATGTAAATAGGGTACAGGTGTTCCTGTTATATGGCTATGAGCTGGGTATGGTTCATTCAGATCGCGGGCGTGCTGGTATCGCGTTTGGTGATCGGGGGTGGTCTCGATACACCGGAGGGGGCGGCTACGCCGCGGGGGCGGCACTCGACCACCGGAGGGCCCCGACTGCGGGTGAGGCGGCACTCGACCACCGGTGGTTCTTGTCGACCGCGGGTGAGGCGGCACTCGACCACCGGGCGGTCTTCTAGTGGCCGGCGGTGGGGAGGAGTGACTTGGACTTGGTGAACTGCATCGCGCCGTCGTCGACGGGGGCCTTCACGATCATCGCCTTGTCGGCCTTGAGGACCTGTGGGTTGAGCCACGGCGCGTGGTCGCCCTGCTTGGGGAGCTTGTCGAGCACCCGGTTGATGTAGCCCGGGTTGAACTGGGTGAACATCGGGCGCTGGGCCATGTCGCGCTCGCCCACCCGCAGGCGCGGGGTGGCGGTGTCGGTGCCGGTCGCCCGCATGTGGTTGAGCAGGCGCGTCACGAACCCGCAGGTGATGTCGCTGCGTAGCGTCCACGAGGCGTTGATGTACCCGAACGACGACACCAGGTTGGGCACGTCGGAGTACCCGAGGCCCTTGTACGTGAACGTCTGGCCGAAGTCGACTGGCACGTCGTCGACGGTGAAGTCGATCTCGCCGATCGTCACCAGTTGCAGGCCGGTGGCGGTGACGACGATGTCGGCCTCGAGTTCGGCGCCCGACGTCAGGCGGATGCCCGACGGGGTGAACGTGTCGATGTGGTCGGTGACGACCGAGGCGTCGCGGCGCGTGATCGCCTCGTACAGGTCGCCGTCGGGAATCAGGCACAGGCGTTGGTCCCACGGGTAGTACGTGGGCGTGAAGTGCTGGTCGACCGTCTCTTGGCCGAGCGCCTTGGCGGTCATTTCGAGCATCCGCTGCTTGGCCTTCTCGGGGTTCTTGCGCGACGCCCCGTAGAAGAACTGCTGGAGGGCGACGTTCTTCTTGCGGGTGATGCGGTAGGCGAGCTTCTCGGGCAGGACCTTTCGTAACCGGTTGGCGATCGCGTCCTTGGCGGGCCGGGCCACGACGTAGGTGGGGGAGCGTTGAAGCATCGTGACGTGGCTGGCCCGCTGCGGCGCCTCGGGCGCCACCATCGCCGGCACGAGCGTCATCGCCGTCGCTCCAGACCCGATCACCACCACCCGCTTGCCCGAGTAGTCGAGATCGTCAGGCCACTCCTGCGGGTGCACGACCTGCCCACCGAACTGCTCGATGCCGGGGAACTCGGGCGTGAAGCCGCCCTTGTACGAGTAGTACCCCGAGCACATGAACAAGAAGTTGCACTCGATCGGTTCGCGGCCCGTCACCGACACGGTCCAGCGGGCGGTGTCGCTCGACCACTCGGCCCGGGTGACCTGGCTGTCGTAGCGGATGTGGCGGTCGACGCCGAACTCGGCCGCGGTCTCCTTCAGGTACGCCAGGATCGACGGGCCGTCGGCGATGGAACGCTCGTGGATCCACGGCTTGAAGCTGTAGCCGAGCGTGTGCATGTCGCTGTCGGAGCGGATGCCCGGGTATGTGAACAGGCTCCAGGTGCCGCCGAGCTCGCTGCGCCCTTCGAGCACGACGTAGGTGCGGTCGGGGCAGTCGCGCTGGAGGTGCACGCCGGCCCCGATGCCGGAGATGCCAGCACCCACCACGACGACGTCGAAGTACTCACTCATGTAAACAAGTTACGACCCGGCCAGCAGCGATGGCGAAGCCGGACGGCCGGCTTGTCGGCGTGAAGACCCGGGTCAGCCGAGGAAGGTGATCTCGGTGACGATGCCGTTCTCGAGGGCGACGTTCACGCGGTTGTCGACGTAGTCCTGGGTGACCTGCTGCTCCTCGCCGTAGATCACGGTCGCCCGTAGCTCCCAGCCGTTGGCCTCGGTGACGGCTTCGGCTTCGGTGAACGGCAGTCCGACGATGGTGGATTCGTCGAAGCCACCATCATCGGGCGGGTCGGCGACGTCGGTGCCGTTCACGACCGTGCCGGCGTTGTCGCCGTCATCGTCGTCGCCCTCGCAGGCGGCGCCGGCCGTCCCCAGGGCGAGCACGACGGCGACTGGCACGGCCCATCGGCGATGGCGATTCCGTACGCCTGAACTGGGCGCGATGGCCGCTGCGGTGGTGGAGGTGACTCGTCGGTGTGTCATGTTCACGGACTCCGGATCGGGATCGGTGGCGCGAACCGCCCGCGCCTCCTGTTGGTCAACTGATCCGTACCCGCTCCCCAGGGACACAAACGCCGGGCCGGCGGGCGTCGAGTTGCGGTGGCGGGGAGTGGCGGTGGTTTCGACAGGCTCAACCACCTGGGGGAGGCTCAGCCACCTGGGGCGGGCTCAACCACCCTTGGGCTACTCGACGACGACGGTGGTGGAGGCGGAGCGGCCGAACACTTCGGGGGCGTAGATCTGCTCGGCGCGGGTGGGTGGCACCACGAACTCGCCAGGTGTGGTGGCCCGGGCGATGTAGTCGTACTCGTAGATGCCACCGGGCAGGTAGCCGGCGACCGCCTCGACCCGGTCATCGCCGAGGTTCTCGTGCTCGTACCAACTCCACCACGGCCAGCCCCACCAGGTGGTTTCGACAGGCTCAACCACCGTGGGAGGGGGCACCGTCTGGGTGTTCGCGAGGGCGGGGTTGAGGGCTTCCAGGCCGGCCGGGAGCGGGTCGATCAGGGCGACGTGGGTGCGCACGGCGTCGGCCACCATCGTCAGCTTGACGCGGACCTTGGCGCCGGCCCGGATGTGCCACGTGCCGTCCGCGTCGCGGGTGACGTCGGCCGGGTCGTCGACCGCCTCGTACACGCGGTCGACGACGAACCCCTCGTCGCGCGGAGCGAGCGTTAGGTCGGCCGGGGCGTAACGCACACCCAGCCGATAGTACAGGCGACCCTCGCCGTCGTTGGCCACCACCAGCGGCCCGGAGGTGTCGCCCGTGTCGATCAGGGTTTCCATCGGCACCAGCGTGTGGCTGCGGTCGGACCCGCGGCCCGCGAACTGGTGCTCGGCCACATACGTGTCGCCGAGCCATGCCCGGGCGACGAAGTCGGGCGTCACCGACTCGAACGTCGTGAAGTACCGATGCAGGGCGATCAGCGCGAACGAGTTCTCGTACACGTTGTTCCAGCGCCCGCGGGTCTGCCCGGCCATCAGCCCGGCCACCGTCTTGGCGATCAGGTCGCTGTCGGGCGCCTCGGTGATCAGCGCGTCGAGCACGATCGCGTCGGTGCGCCGGTCGGAGGCGGCGATCAAATACGCCTGCTCGCCGTAGCTGGTGGCGAACGTGGTGGCCCCGGCCGTGTCGACCGCCCGGTTGGCGAGCGTGCGGGCGATCTCGGCGCGGATGCCCTGGTTGTCGATCGCGGTCCACAGCCACGCCATCGCGTCGAGCTGGAGCGCAGCGCCGGCTTCGCGGTACACGGCCGCCGCCTTGGCGGGGTCGCCGGCCCCCGCGGCATCGCGCATGTACAGCGCGTACGACCGCACCGCGGTGCGCGCCTCGGGCCCCCATTCGGCTGGGATGTACGCCTCGATGTTGGCCAGGAACGCGAGCGCCGCGTCGAGGTCGCCTTGCGGCACGCTGAACCCCGCCGCCCGGGCGACGACGAGCGCGTGCGTGGCGGTGGCGCTGAGCCATGGGTCGGACGGGCGGCCGCGGGTGTACCACGCCCACCCGCCATCGTCGTTGCGCATCCGCACCAGCGCGGCGATGTCGTCGACGACGCGCTGGTCGAGCACCTCAGGGGCGGGCAACCCCTCGACCCCGAACGCTTCGAGCACATCGCCGAGCGTGGCGATCGACATGATCCGCCCGGCCAGCGCATCGCTCGACTGGTACGGGTAGTCGGTGATGTACAGCACTGCGTCGGTCAGGGCCGACACCGCGGTCGACGAGGTGGTCACCTCCAACCCGCCGAACTGGGGCAGCACACCGTCGGGCGCGAGCACCGGCTGGCCCACCACGCCGCCGCCGTCGAGCACGCCGTAGGTGGCGAACGCCTCGGCGGTGGCCGGGGTGTAGACCGGCAGCGCACCGGCGGCCGCGTCGGCGAAGCCGAGCGTTGCGTCGGCGCTGACGGCCACCACCCGGTAGCGGGCCGTGCCCGGCTCGGCCGCGGCGGCGGGGAAGCGCACCTCGACCCGGTCGTTGGCGGGCACCGTGACGCGCTTGCCGACCGGCCCGATCAGCGTCAGGTTGGCGGTCTCGACCGCCACCAACACGTCGAGCGCCTGGTCGGTCTGGTTCTGGAGCACCACCGGCAGCTCGAACGTGTCGCCGAAGTTCAAGAACCGCGGCGCGGACGGGCGCACCATCAGCGGCAGCCGGGCGGTGATGGTCGACTCGCCCTTGCCGAAGTTGGTCGCCCCGTCGACGGCGATCGCCATCACGCGATAGCGGGTGAGGCTGTCGGGCAACTCGACGTCGACGGTGACGGTGCCGTCGGCCCCGGTGACCTCGTTGGGGGCGAACACGGCCAGCGCGTCGAAGTTCTCGCGGACCTCGATCGGCTGGCCACTACTACCTGCCGAGTCGTCGCCGTCGCTCGCGGCCGCGGCGCGGAACTCGCCGCCGAGTGCGGTCGACTCTTCGGCGTACGCCATGTCGGCGGCAGGAGCCGGCGCGCCGGGTGGCGCGGTGGTGGACGCCGCCGTGCCACCGGCGAGGTCGGCGCGAGTGAGCAGGATCGAGCCGCGCGCGTGGGCACCCCACAGGTCGTCGTAGAGCTCGCTGTAGAACACGCCGAGGGGGTCGGCCAGCTCGTACCCGCTGAGCGCCAGCACGGCCTCGTCGACCACCACGAGCGCCACCCCAGCACCCTCGACCGGCGCCCCGTTCGGGCCGGTGACGGTGACCGTCACCGACGTCTCGGCGCCTGGTTCGAGCGCATCGTCGGCCGGTACGGCGGTGACGTCGAGCGTGCGCTCGGCGAGCGACACCGGCAGGGCGATCCGCCCCGACGCGTACGCCGGGCGGGCGGGTGCATCGGGTGCCGGGGTGCCGTCGTCGTTCGTGCGCGGTGCAACGCCCACCATCTCGACCGACACGGTCAACGTCGGCACGTCGTCGGCACCGATCGGGATCCGTAGGACTGCCGAGCCGTCGTCGGTGCTGAACGCGCGGGTTTCGCGGATCGGACCGTGGAGCACGGTGTAGGTGCCGGTGGCCGGAGCGAACGGTGCCTGCACGAGCAGTTCGGCCGTGTCGCCGGGGGTGAACTCGTCGGCGGCAGGCACGACGGTGAGCTGCTCCTGCTCGACGCCACGGACCGGGCGCCCGGTGCCGCCGGCCACCCACACGGTCAGCTCGGTGCGGTTGTGGTGCCCATCGGCGTCGGTGACCACGGCGGTGATGCGGTACTGCCCACCGGCATCGGTGACGAACTCGCACTCGTGCGCCGTGTCGGTGCTGTCGAACTCGCAGGTCTGCGGGTCGACCACCCGCTCGGCCCACTCGCCGCCGGTGAGGTCCCAGGTGACACGACCGGCGGTGACGGAGACCGGCCGCCCGGCAACCGCCGCCCCGTCGATGTCGGCAACGATCGCGTCGACGCGGATCGGCGTGCCTTGCTCGACGAAACTGCGCTGGCTGCGCAGACCCACGTACTGCTCGGCGGCGTGCACGAGCAGGTTCGTGCGGTCGGCCCACGCCTGGCGGTTGACGTCGTACACGGTCGCCTCGGCGGTGACCGACCGCGGCAGGTCGTCCGCCGCTTCCGCCCCGTCGTCGCCGGCGAACCCGATCCGGAGCAGGTGCGTGCCCTCGGCGTCGGTGCGGCCGGTGAACTCTTCGTGCGTCGTGTTGGTGCCCGGGCAGTCCCAGCACCCGATGTCGGCGACCGCGCTGCGCCCGCCGCCCCACCACCATGGCGTCGACACGCCGAAGCGGTAGTCGTCCCAGCCGGGGGGCGCATAGGTGGTGTCGCTGGTGGAGATCAACCACTGCACCTCGGCGTTCGCCAGCCCGCCACCGGCGTAGTACGTGGCGTCGACGGCGACGGTGGCCCCGCCTGCGAGGAAGTACGGCGGGGGCGTCTCGGCCCGCGCGCTGACCTCGAACTCGGGGCGCCGGAACTCCTGGATCTGGAAGGAATGGTGGTGTGTGTTGTTCTGGTTGACACCGGGGCCGTTGACGTGCAGCTCGACCCACCCCTGGCCGAGGTTGGCCCCGGCAGGCAGCTCGACCGCGAGGTTGAAGCCGGCGAGCGCGTTCGTGGCCACCGACCCGCGCCCCAGCTCGGCGCCGTACCCGTCGTACGCCACGTAGTCGATGCTGTGCTCGTCGCCGGCACGGCCGTACTGGCGCAGCTGGGCGTCGTCGTCCCAGGCGAACTCGCGCACCCACCCGGCCAGGCGCACCGTCTCGCCCGGGCGGTACATGCCGCGGTCGTCGACGACGTACCAGCGGCTCTGTGCGGGCCGCTCGCTGTGGGCACTCCACGAACTCCACCAGTCGCCGACCAACATGGCCGTGCGGTCGCCCGCGGTGGCGTGCAGTACGCCGATCTGGCCAGCGCCGTCGATCGAGGCCAGCCCGTCGGCGTCGGTGGTGACCGTGCGCTCCGAACCGACCAGCTCGACCGTCGCGTTGCCGACCGGCTGGCCGGTGACCAGGTCGGTGGTCCACACCACCATGCTGCGGCCGTCGGTGAACGCGTCGATACCGAGCGTGGTGCGCTGCACCCAGGCGACGGTGGGGCGGTTCTGCCACCACTGGTCGGAACGTGGGCCGATGTCGAGCTTCGAAGCGACCCGCACCACCAGCTGGCCCCCGGACTGTGCGAACGCATCGCCCAGGTCGACGAACGTCTCGGCCCACCGGTCGCGTTCGGCGTCGACAGCCACGTCGCGGTCGAACACGACCGGCCAGTTCGGGGCGGCCGGGTTGGCGTCGCCGTAGGTGCGTTCGAGGTACTCGCGGAACGCGCCGGCGTCGGCCGGCGTGACCGCCCATGCGGTGACGTGCACGGTGTCGTGGTTGATCGAGCTGAACGACACCTGGGCGGTGGCGTCCATCGGGTCGACCGTGACGAACTCGCGGGCGAAACCCTGCAACGCCGGGTCGGCCGAACCGATCTCGTACGTCAACTCCACCGGCTCGCCGAGTGTCTGCCCGTGCACGTCGGCCAGCCCGGCGGCGAACGTCACCGTGTAGGTGGTGCGCGCGGTGGTGGCCCCGACGATCTCGACCCACGACTCGTAGACGCGGATCTGCATGCCGGTGATCTCCGGCGCGACCGTGATCAACTCGGCGACACCGGCGGCGTCGAGCCCGTCGGTGTCGAGCTGGTTGTTGAAGCTGGCGTACAGCGTGTCGCCGGGCTGGCAGCGGCGCTGCGAGCGCTGGCACCCGTGCTCGACGACCCGCAGCGCACCGAACGTCCGGCCCGACACCTCGTGTGCCGTGGCCGATGCGCGTGGCCCCTCCGCCGACGGCGTACCCGGCCCGATCGCGACCTTGACCACCGTGTCGGACGGCAGTGCGGCCGACACGGTAAACGCCACCGCACGGCCTGGCAGGGCGCCGTCGCTGGCTGCCTTGGCAGCGGGGTTGCCGTCGACGTCGGCGGCCGTCGCCCGGCGCAGATCCACCGGCTCGCCGCCGGCGGTCGCCGTCACGGTGGCCAGCACCGCGGCCGGGTCGACCTGCTGGTCGAACACGGCGACGAACACCGGCCGCACGGGCATGCTGTCGCTGACGCCGGTCAACGAGGCGACCGTCGGCGCCGGCGTGGCGAACGTCCACGTGACAGCTTCGGCCAGCACCGCCCCGTTGGCCGAGGTGGTGCCGGCAGGAACGGTGACCGAGTACTCGGTTGCCGCCGGTAGCCGGTCGGGCGAACCGTCACCCGCCGGCACCACCTCGAACCGGGCGGTGCGTGTGCCGATCCAGCGCCAGCGACCCTCGACAGAAGGCGTCAGCGTCACCGGCACGTCCACATCGTCGAGTTGGTCGAGCGTCGCCAGCGGCACCATCGGCTGGTCGAACGTCACCGACAGGAACGGGGCGGTGGCGACCTCGCCCTCGGGCTGGTAGCGCAAGACCATCAACGGGCCCGTCGCCGGTTGCTCGGCGGGGTCGGGCGGCGGGTCGACCGGTGGTGGGAACGGAGTCGCAACCGTCTCGCCCGGGATCGGCGGATCGATCCGCTCGGCCGGGAAGTTGGTGTCGGCCGTGTCGTCGCCGGGAACGTCCCACGCCGGCAGCCGGCCGAGCGCGTCGTCGATCTCGTCGTCGCCGAGCGGCTCGCCGGCAAGTACCGGAATCGGGTCGGCGCGCAGCGGCTCGGGGCTGCCGTCGGTGAGCACGATCCGCGGTGTGGGTGGGTTGTCGATCACTACGGCAGGAGTCGTATCACCCGGCGCCGTCGTGGGGGGCGCGATGGCGGGCGGGGCCAGCGTGCGCCCCCCGTCGCGCGTGCACGCACCGGCGAGCAGCCCGCCCGCCAGCACGACCGCGACCAGCCGACGCCTCACGCGAGCCCTCTCAACACGCGACCACCCTAGATCTGGCACACCCGTTGGACGTCCCCATTCCTCACCAGGTTCCCGATGACGAATTGTGTCGGACACAATTCGTCATGCAAGCCTGAGGAAATGTCCGACGGCGACGCGCTCAATCTGGTCCTGCTCGTGTTCCGCGTCGCGATCGGCGCGACGTTCGTGATGCACGGTTACAACAAGGTCAAGAACGGCCTGGCCGGCACCGCCGGCTGGTTCGGTTCGATGGGGATGCGGGCGCCGATGCTGCAGGCCCGGGCGGCGGCCGTCACCGAGATCGGCTCGGGCGCACTGCTCGTCGCCGGGTTGCTGACCCCGCTGGCCGGGGCCGGGGTAGTCGGCACGATGCTGGTCGCCTGGGTGATCGCCCACCGCAACAACGGGTTCTTCATCTTCCTGCCTGGCGGCGGCTGGGAGTTCGTCATGGTGCTCTTGTTCGTCGGCATCACGCTCGGCACGATCGGCCCGGGGGAGTGGTCGCTCGACGAGGCCTTCGGCCTGCGTGACGACCTGTTCGGCGCGACGGGCCTCTACCTGTCGGCCGGCCTCGGCCTGGTCGGTGGGGCGGCCCTCCTGGCCAGCTGCTGGCGCCCGCCGGCTGCGACCGCCGAGAACTGACGGCAGACTTTGCCGATGGACACGATCTACGTCGACGACCTGCGCGTGCTGTGCGTGATCGGCGCGCTCGCGCACGAGCGCGAGGCTGCCCAACCGCTCCAGGTCGACATCGCGATCGGGGTCGACCTGCGCGACGCCGGGCGTACCGACGAACTCGACGACACCGTGCACTACGGGTTGGTCGCCGAGCAGGTCGCAGCGATGGCCGCCGAGTCGAAGTTCGTGCTGCTCGAACGCTTCGCCGCCGAGGTCGCCGACATCGTGCTCGCGTTCGACCGCGTCGAGCAGGCCGACGTGCGCGTCACCAAGCTGCGCCCCCCGGTACCCACCCAGCTCGGCAGCACCGCAGTGCGGGTCGTCCGCAACCGGGCCGAGGCCAACTCGACGCCGCTGCGCAGCCACACCGCGATCGTGGCGCTCGGCTCGAACCTCGGCGACCGGGAAGGGTTCCTGCGGCTCGCGGTCGGCGAGCTGGGCAGCGTCACCGCGGTGTCGGACGTGTACGAGACCGAGCCGATCGGCGGGCCCGACGCGCAGGGCGCCTACCTCAACATGGTCGCCGTCGTCGAGACCTCGCTCGACCCGTTCGCGTTCTTGCGCCGGTGCCGCCGGATCGAGGCGCTGGCGCTGCGCCAGCGCGTGGTCCGCTGGGGCCCCCGCACGCTCGACGTCGACGTCTTGTTCTTCGACGACATGCGCATCGACTCACCCGAGCTGATCGTGCCGCACCCGCGCATCGACGAGCGCCGGTTCGTGCTCGCCCCGCTGTCGGAGGTGGCCCCCGAGCGCACCCCCGCCGGCTGGGACGCGTCGCTGCCCCCCGCGACCGTTACCCGCCGCGGCCCCCTGGGCGCGTGAGTACCGGCGACGAGGTGGCAGCGACCGGCTCAACCACCATCGGCGGCTCAAGCACCATGGGCGGCGTGCTCGAAGCGACGCACCTTGGCGGGGTAGTGGCACCTGCCGAACTCGGGCTGCTGGCGCACCACCAGGTCGAGCAGCTCGTCGTGCTGCTCGGTCTCTTTCCACGGCAGGGCGATGTACAGCGGCAGGCCGAACACGCGCAGCGCGTCGAGGTTCGAGTACACCCGCTTCTGGTACACGTAGCGCTGCTCCCACGGCCAGTTCGACGGGGCGAAGCCGGTGCCCGGGTCGAGCACGCAGTTGCCGCGCAGTCCGTACCGGTCGGCGTCGGCCAGGCGGGCCTCGAAGAAGTCGACGATCGCCTGCACCGGGTCGCCGTCCACGTGCGCCATGCGCCGCGGATCGGGGCCCGACAGGAACGGCAGCACGATCGGCACGCCGAACTCGGCAGCCACCTCCCACATCGCGTCGGACTGCATGCCGTCGGCGGCGTTGATCACCGTCGCCCCGTGTTCCAGCGCCAGCCGGGTCACCTCGGGGCGCCAACTGTCGATGCTCAGCGGCACCCCCAGCGCGGCCACCGCCGGCACCACGTCCACCAAGCGTTCCCACTCGGCTTGCCAGGGCACCACCGTGGCGTTGTCGGTACTGCCCTGCCCGCCGAGGTCGATTCCGTCGGCGCCGTCGGCCAGCAACTGCCGGGCTCGCGCCACCGCGGCCGCTGCCGTGGTGGCGATCGAGTCGGTGTTGAGCGAGTCGGGGCTGGCGTTCACCACGCCGTACAAGAACACGGAGGCCACGGTAGTGAGTGAACCGACCAAGACATTCGGCGGCATCCGAACACTTCCCGCCGCCGACCTCGCCGCCGCGCTGGCGGCCAAGCGCGGACGCACCGTGTCGGTCTGCATTCCGTGCCGGGACGAGGCTGGCACGGTCGGCTCGTTGGTCACCGCGATCCGTCACGAGTTGGTGGGTGACGGCGGGTTGGTCGACGAGTTGCTGGTCGTCGACGACCGCAGCACCGACGGCACCGCCGCGGTGGCCGCCCGCGCGGGCGCCCGGGTGGTGCCGATCGAGGAGGTCCACGCCCTCCACGGTGTGGGGTGGGGCAAGGGCAACGCGCTGTGGGCCGGGCTGGCCGTCAGTTCCGGCGACGTGGTGGTGTACCTCGACGGCGACCTCACCAGCTTCGCTGCCGACTGGGTGGTGCGCCTGGCAGCGCCGCTGCTGGCCGACGACTCGGTCGCACTGGTCAAGGCCCACGCCCACCGGCCCACCACAATGGGCGGCGGGGGCCGCACCACTGAACTGGTAGCGCGCCCGCTGATCTCGCTGTACTTCCCCGAGCTGGCCGGCCTGCACCAGCCGCTGGCCGGCGAGTACGCGGTGCGCCGTTCGGTGGTGGGTCAGCTCCCGTTCGTACAGGGGTGGGGCGTCGAGATCGCCCTGTTGATCGACATTGCTCGGCGGCACGGGCCCGAGGCGATCGCCCAGGTCGACGTGGGCGTCCGGGAACACCGCCACCGCCCGCTCGAATCGCTGGCGGTGCAGGCCGCCGAGGTGGCCGCCACCGCGCTCGGCCGGGCCGGCGCGCTGGGAGAACCGCGACCCGTGCTCCGCCGCGCCGACGGCTCCGAGTTGATCCTCAACATCTGGGAACGCCCACCCCTACACGCCCAAGGTGGTTGAGCCGGTCGTTACCACCGTCAACCAAGGTGGTCGAGTGACGCACTCGCGGCGCAGCCGCCACCTCGTTGTATCGAGACCACCGGTGGGCCGGTCGGTCAGGGGGCCCAGACGATGGGGGTCCAGCGGAGGATGTCGGTGCGGTCGTCGGTGAGCCCACCGGTGAGCTTCGTGCCGGTCACCTCGAACCGCATCAGGTGACCCGACCCGGCCGGCGCGCGTTCGGCGAGCGTGTGTGTGAACTCGATCAGGTCGCCCTCGAACGCCGGGCCGACGTGGTCGCAACCGTCCCACGCCACCACCTGGGCGAGGCCGGGCAGCATCCGCGTCAGCGACGCCTGGGCGAGGCCCTGCACGTGCCCGCCGTACACCAGCCGCTGCCCGTTGGCGGTGGCCGTGTGGTCGCGGTGCACGGCGGCCTGGTTGAACGTCAGCCGGGCGAACGGCGCCGCCAGGTCGACGTGGTCACGCAGCGGGTCGGTTCGCGCCTCACCGAGCTCCCACGGCGTGCCCGGCAGGCCGCTGAGGTCCCACGCCGGCACCGCACCGGCGAGGTCGGCGAGCGGTGTGGGGTCGGACGGGCCGGGGATGTCGTCGTCGTGGCCGGGCAGCTCGGGCCCCCGCCCGCGGATCAGCGCGCACCGCTCGAACTCGACGACCGGCCCGTTGTCGCCGACCGTGGCGATGCCCAGCCACACCTTGCCGCGGAACTGGTCAACGTTGTCGCCGGTCGGACTGACCGCCCTCTTCGGCGCCGAGTCCTTCAGGCCGAGCACGGTCGTGGTGGTGCGCAGCGTCTCGCCCAGCTCGACCGTTCGCAGGAACCGCACCGAGCGGTAGTACAGGTTGGCGATCGCCTGGCGCGTGGCCATCGTGGTCTGACCCATCGCGTAGTGCATCACGATGCCCGGGTTGGCGAGCCGCCCGTCGCTGCCGGTCGCGGCCCGGTAGGCAGGCACGTCCGACACGAGCAGGTGCTGGTCGCCGGTGATCGCCCGGTAGGCCGCGTTGTCGGCGTCGCTGAGCGTCACCGGGGGGAGCGGCGGCAGCGTGGCGCCCACCACGAAGTCCTCGTACAACGGCCCGAGCTTGCTGGTGTCGAACATCTTCCCAAGCATGGCGCGCACGGATAGTGCCTGGCACTATCCGTGCGTCGTAGCCTCGCTACATGACCGACGCCGAGCGCCCGTACGGGGGCGTGCCCAGCGACCCGAGCCGCGCCCGAGTGCGCACCCGCCACTTCCAGCGGGCCAAGCAGCAGGGCGTCAAGATCACCGGGCTCACCAGCTACGACGTGCTGTCGGCGCAGATCTTCGACGAGGCCGGCATCGACTTCCTCCTCGTGGGCGACTCGGCCGGCAACACCGTGTTCGGCTACGACACCACGCTGCCGGTCACGGTCGACGAACTGATCCCCCTCACCGCGGCCGTGGTGCGCGGCGCCAAGCGGGCATTCGTCATCGCCGACATGCCGTTCGGGTCGTACGAGAACGGCCCCGACGAGGCGCTCGCCACGGCCACCCGGTTCATGAAGGAGACCGGCTGCCACGCGGTCAAGCTGGAAGGTGGCGAGCGCTCGTGCAAGCAGATTCGCCGCGTCGTGCGGGCCGGCATTCCGGTGATGGCCCACATCGGGTTCACCCCCCAGAGCGAGCACGGCCTCGGCGGGCACGTCATCCAGGGGCGCGGCGAGAGCGCCGCAGCATTGCTCGCCGATGCCAAGGCGATCGAGGACGCCGGGGCGTTCGCCGTCGTGCTCGAGATGGTGCCGTCCGAGATTGCCGGTCAGGTCACGAAGGAGCTGTCGATCCCCACCATCTCGGTGGGTGCGGGGCCGCATTGCGATGGCCAGCTGATGGTGTGGAGCGACTGGGCTGGGTTCAGCCGCGGCCGGGTCCCCAAGTTCGTCAAGCGCTACGCCAACATCGGCGACGTGCTGCTGGAGGCGGCCCAGACGTACGTGGCCGAGGTCGCCTCGGGCGAGTACCCGGCACCCGAGCACGAGTACGCCGAGTAGGGCCGACGGGGTGATCCCGACGATCGATCTGAGCGAGGCCCCCGCCCTGGTGGCGGCCGAGATCACCCAGGGCTACTGACCGCGGCGTCGGGCGAAGCCAGGCACGAAATGTTGCCTGGTTGGCAACGCTACGTACCTGGCTCCCGACAGCGTGCTTCGCCGCGGCGCCTTCCGTTCCGGTGCATTGCCGCTACCGGCTCGCCATCCTGGAGCGCGTGTATCCGCCGACCCGCACGTTCCAGCCGCGCCGGCGCAAGCTGTCGGCGACCCGCCAGCGCCTGCTCGACACCGAAGGCCCAGCCTGGGTGATCGCCATCGGCGGGCCGCCGCTCCGCCTGGATCGCCCCACCGTGCTCGAGGTGGGCATCGGGCGGGCCGAGGCGCTGCTGGCGATGGCCGCCGCCGACCCGGACACTGACGTGATCGGTGTCGACGTGCACACCCCCGGCATCGCCGCCGCGGTCGCCGGCATCACCTCGGCCGGCCTGACGAACGTGCGACTCGTCCACGGCGACGTGCTCGAATTCATCGACCGCGTGCCGCCCGGTGCGCTGGCCGGCATCCGTGTCTTCTTCCCCGACCCGTGGCCGAAGACGAACAAGCGCCACAAGCGGCTGGTCACCGCGGCCAACCTCGACCGGCTGGTACCGCTGCTGGCGCCCGGCGGGTTCGTCCACCTGGCCACCGACATCGACGACTACGCCGAGCAAATGCTCGCCGTGTGCGGTGCCCACCCGGAACTGCGCGGCGGGCCGATCGATCGCCCGGCGTGGCGCCCCGAAACCCGCTACGAACGCAAAGGACTCGACGCCGGCCGCGTACCCACCGATCTCTGGTACACCCGTGTTGCAGCCGAGGTCTGACCCAATGCAACACTTGGGGGGATGACGCCGGAACCGCCCCGCCCGCTGCTGTCGCAGCGCGCCGAGCAGCGGCTGGGGCCGCGCCACCGCGAGGTGCTCGACGAGCTCGAAGCGTTGTTCTTCGCCGACGGCTTCGCCGGGCGCAGCGTGCGCGAACTGGCTGCCCACGTCGGCTGCTCGCGGCGCACGCTGTACGAACTGGCACCGTCGAAGGACGACCTCGTGCTGATCGTGCTCGACCGGTTCCTTCACCGGGTAGGGCGGGCGGCGCTCGACCAGATCGACACCGAGGCTCCCTTCACCGATCAGGTGGCGCGGTACATCCTCGGTGCCGCCGAGCTCCAGCGGCTCACCCACGTGTTCTCCGAAGACCTCGCCGACGAGCCCGCCGCGCGGCGCCTGTTCGACCGCCACTTCGAGTACGTCACGGCGGTCACCGAGGGCATCGTGCGGCGCGGCATCGCCGCCGGTGAGTTCCGCGACGTCCCGCCTGCGGTGGTCGCCGGAGCGCTCGCGGCGAGCGCCGCGCACTTCAGCCAGAGCGGCTTCCTGGTCGAGGCCGGCCTCGACTACGACACCGCAGTCGCCACCCTCGTCGACCTCGTCACCCGCTCCCTGGCTACCCGCGAGCGGGCCTGATACTCCCGGTGGTTTCGACAGGCTCAACCACCTGGTCAGCGCCTACACCAAGGTGGTTGAGCTTGTCGAAACCACTTGTTTGGGGTCACCCGTTGGTCCAGTCGGTGAGGCGTTCTACGGCTTCGATGAACTCTTCGATCATCTCGTAGACCACGCGGGCGGCCGGCTTGGGTTCGTTCATCTGGCCCACCACCTGACCGACGAAATAGTTCGTCAGCTCGGCCGCGCCCGAGCCGGCGTGGTGGGCGGCCCGGTCGATCCGGCGGATCGCGTCGTCGACGAGGATCGGCTGGAGCGGCATGCCGAGCGGGTCGGGCGTGTCGGGGCGGTCCCATTCCTGGGTCCACGCGGTGACCAGCTGGCGCGCCGGCTTGCCGGTACGCGACCGCGAACGCACCGTGTCGGACGAGCGCGCGGCGAGAAACTTGTCCTTGACGACCGGATGGGTCTCGGCCTCGTCGGTGGTGAGCCACACCGACCCGCACCACACACCCTGAGCGCCGAGCGCCATCGCCGCCGCCATCTGCCGGCCGCGCCCGATGCCGCCGGCGCCGAGCACGGGCAGGTCGCCCACCGCGTCGACGATCTCGGGAATCAGCACCATCGAGCCGATCTCACCCGTGTGCCCCCCGGCCTCCGAGCCCTGGGCGATGATCACGTCGACGCCGGCGTTGACGTGGCGTTCGGCGTGCTGGGCGGCACCGGCCAGCGCCCCCACCAGGCGCCCCTCCTCCTTCACCCGTTCGATCATGTGAGCCGGCGGCGGCCCGAGCGCGTTGACCATCAGGGCCGGCCGGTGGGCGAGCGCGATCTCGATCTGCGAATCGGCCTGTTGGGCCGAAAACGGCGCAGCCCCGTCCTTGTCGACCAGCCCGCGGCCTTGGCGTACGTCGTCGGGCAGTTCGGGAACGCCGTAGCGAGCGAGGATGTCGTCGACGAACGCCCGGTGCTCGGGCGGAATCATCGCCACCAGGTCGCCCACCTGCATGCCCCCGGCGTCGCTGCCGGCGTACTTGGCGGGCACGATCAGGTCGACGCCGTACGGCTGGCCGCCGCCCAGCTCGCTCTCGATCCAGTCGAGGTCGATCTCGAGCTGGCGGTCGCTGTGGCCGACTGCCCCGAGCACGCCCAGCCCACCGGCCTTCGACACCGCCACGACCACGTCGCGGCAATGCGTGAAGGCGAGGATGGGAACGTCGATGCCGAACAGGTCGGTGATCGCAGTACGCATGTGACGAAGGTAACGCGGCGTTGTTTCTCTCGGCGTATCGACACGGAGCGTGGCGGTCGATACGCTTGGAGCGGTGGGTGCGGCAAATTCGTCACGTGGAGTGGTGCTCGTTCTTGACGACGACCCCATCATCGGCGAGTTGCTCTCGGTCGTGCTCGGGCGGGCTGGATTCGAACCGTTGACGCCCAGCAACCCGCGCGACGCGATCGACGTCGCCTCGACCCGACCCGACGCGGTGGTCGCCGCGATCTGCGACCTCCAGCTCGGTTCCACCAACGGCGCCGAACTGCTCGGCACGTTGAGCCGGCTCGCCCCGGCGATGCAGGCGATCGTGATGTCGGGTCACCCCGAGTCGCACATTCAGGCCGAACTCGACCGGGCCGGCACCGAGGCGATCATGTTCCAGAAGCCGTTCCGCCCCGCCGACATGGTCGCCGCCATCACCGCCCCCTGACCGAACAAGGTGGTTTCGACAGGCTCAACCACCATGGTGGTTGAGCCTGTCGAAACCACCGCCAGCAGCGAGCGGCGTCTCCAGCGTGCCGTCAGGTGAAGCGGACGGCGATTTCGGCGAGCAGCCCGCCTTCGGTGGGTGACACGTCGTCGTCGATACCGGCCAGCTCGCGGGCGGCCGAGAACAGCGCCCGGCGCAGCACGCGGCTGCTGATCCGGCGGTCGACCTCGTCGATCAGTGCCACTGCCTGACCGGCGTCGATCGCCGCCTGCGCCTTGGCGAGCGCCGGTTCGAGGTAGCTCTCGAACGTCGCCCCGTCGGGGAACCCCTCGGTCTGCCAGTCGAGCGAGATCGCCGTCAACGCTTCCAGCTCAGCCGCGTCGAGACGCGCGTCGGCGGCGACGATCAACGCCAGCAGTTCGAGCGCGGCGGTGCGTTCGTCGCCGGCGGTGGCCTCGACGGCGACGCCGCGGTACAAGGTATCGAGCCCCAACTCGTCGGCCGCGTCAGCCTGGCCCAGCCATGCGCTGTCGGCGGCCGGCTCGGTGGCGCCGAGGGTGCGCTGTAAGAACGCCAGCTGGTGCAGCAGCAGGTTCTCGGCGACGACCTCCTGGGGGGTCATGTGCGTCACGCCGACCAGCGGCAGCACCTCGTGTGGGCGCCCGGCGGCGAGCAGCGCCGACGAGAACTGAAGCGTGTGCGCAGCGACGACGTTGTCGTCGGCGAGCCCGTGAATCAGCAGCAGCGGTCGCTCCAGCGCGGGCGCCAGCGGGAGCAGCGAGTTGGCGTCGTACACGTCGGGCTGCTCGCCCGGGTGGCCGAGGTAGCGCTCGGTGTAGTGCGTGTCGTACAGGCGCCACTCGGTGACCGGCGCGCCGGCGATCGCGCTGTGGAACACGTCGGGCCGGCGCAGCACGGCGAGCGCGGCGAGGTAGCCGCCGAAGCTCCAGCCGCGGATGCCCACCCGGCTGAGGTCGAGCACCCCGACCGCGTCGGCGGCCGCGGCAAGGCCGTCGACCTGATCGGCGAGCACACCATCGGCGAGGTCGTCGAGCACGGCCCGCTCGAACGCGGTGCCCCGCCCTGGTGTGCCGCGCCCGTCGACGACCACCACCGCGAACCCCTGGTCGGCGAACCACTGCGAACTGCAATGGGCGTTGTACGACTGGACGACGCGCTGGGCGT
Source organism: Ilumatobacter sp. (assembly GCA_035556435.1). Lineage (GTDB taxonomy): Bacteria > Actinomycetota > Acidimicrobiia > Acidimicrobiales > Ilumatobacteraceae > Ilumatobacter. The sequence continues at coordinate 18,329 of DATMEY010000031.1, forward strand.
GCGGCCCGCCGTAGGGGTCGAGCAGCACGGGCAGCGCCGGGCCGCCGTCGTGGGGCGCCCGGCCGACGGGCAGCAGCACGGCCACCGCCAGCCCGGTCGGAGCGTCCTCGGTCGCGGCCGAGCGCAGCAGGGTCAGGTTGAGCTCGACCAGCGGGGCCTCGGCGAGGTTGTCGAGCGTCGTTCCGCCCGGCAGTTTCCACACCGAGCCCGGCGTGGCCGTCGTGGAGCGGTTGACGAGCACGAGGTCGGACCCGATCACCGCGGTATGGATCGCGTCGCCGACGGTCAGCTGGTCCCAAGCACCAGGCGTCCAGCGGTACACATGGGCGACGGTGGGGTCGTCGAGCGGGTTCCCGGCGACGACGACGCTGTCGGCGCGGGCGTCGAGCACGGCACGCACCTGTACGTCGGGCGGGCTGACCGGCTGGCCACCCACCAGCAGGCGGCGAGCGCCGTCGCGGTCGGCGCAGGTGACCAGCACGGGGGCGGCAGCATCGCCGATCAGCACACCGGCACCGGGGACGAGCTCGACCCAGGCCGGGTCGTTGTCGGCGAACAGCTCGATGGTGCTGCCGTCGGTGGGGTCGACCTGCCACGTCGACGTGTGGCGCTGGTCGCGGCGCTGCGACACGGCGACCAACCCAGCCCCGGTCCACCAGACGCTGGCCAGGTACGGCCACTCGGTGCCGTCGCCAGCCGGGTCGCCGAGCGTGGGACTCGACACCGCGATCGGGTCGGCGGGCCGATCGAGCTGCACGACGTGCAGGGTCACCGCCGGGTTGGTGGTTCCCGCGGCGGGGTAGCGCACCGACCGCGGAGCCGAGCCGGGGTTGGCTGGGTCGCCGATGTGCCACGTCGCCACCGCCGCCTCGTCCACTCGGCACACTGCGAGCGCGTCGCTGGTGGGGCTCCACCAGTAGCCACGGAACCGGTGCATCTCCTCGGCGGCGACGAAGTCGGCCGAGCCCCACGACACGGTGCCGGGCCGACCCGGCTCGCCGATCGTCGCCACCTCGCCGCCGTCGCGGTCGACGACGCGCAGCTCGGCACCCCGCACGTAGGCGACATACCGTCCGTCGGGGCTGGGACGCGGGTCGAACACGGGGCCGGGCACGGCCAGTTCGGTGGTGCTCGCGGTAGCGACGTCGGTGACGAACAGGCGGCCGGCGAGGGCGAACACGGCCGTGTCGCCGGCGCGGTCGGTGGCGTAGGCGGTGATGCCACCGGCCCCTTCGCGCATGCGCTCGCGGCGGGCCCGTTCCTCGGGGGGCAGGTCGGCGGGGTCGTCGCCGGCGAGCAGGGCCGGCGGGTCGGCCAGCAGGGTCTCGACCCCCGTCTCCAGGTCGACCTGCCACAGCCGGTTGACCGGGTCGCTGCCCGACTGGCTACGGAGGAACAGCACGGCCGAGTCGTCGGCCACGACCGTGAGGTTGCGCGGCGCACCGAGCGTGAGTCGCTGGGTGCGCGCGTACTGGCGGGGGAACGTGTCGCTCACCCCACCCACCGTACGCGCGGGTCCTCGTGCGGTTCGCGTCCGTCGCCGTGCGTTGCGCTCTTGGCGCCCGGCGCCTCCACCTGCGTCTTACGGTGCGTCGGCGTCGAAGAACACCTCAACGACTGGCACCTGGCCGTTGGAGAACGCCTCTTCATGAAGCGAGGCGACCTGTGCGATGGGTGCCGACGTGTCGGCGGAAGCGTCGAGTACCCAGACTTCGACAGGCTCGTCGCCCTGAGCCCACGCAAGCTGCGGCTGCAGACCGGACGGCTCGACCGCTGTCGACACGCAGCCGCTCCACCCGGCCGATGTGTGCAGGCAGACCACGTGGAGCCCGAGCGGATCGTGTGGATAGGAGAACATCACTTGCCGTTCCTCGCCGTCAGGAACGATGGTGGGGATCGGATCGATCCTGTCGACCCCTTCCGCAGGAGGAATGAATGTCGGTGCCGATTCGGGCGTGGCTGAGAGTCCCAGCGCAACACGCAGCTCAGAGCCGGTGAGTGGAACCAGATCTACGAAAGTCGCGACAGCCCCATCGCCGAAACGTGCACGCCAGTATGCCCCCGAACCATCGTTGCAGTCCGCGATGAACCTCACCGTATTCTCGTCGGTTGTCGCAGCAACGATAATCCAACTCTCCTCGGGCGACATTGGATACGCTGCGGCTCCTATGGTGACCGTGGTGCCACGCTCGAACGCAGCAAGGATGTCTGCCATTTCCCACTGGTGAACCAAGACAGGTACTGCTGAATCTGGGCCACCGACCGCGGAGTCAAAGGAGGCGACGAACACGACCGAACTGAAGCCCTCTGCGCCCTTGACAAGAGTTCGCATGCCGTCATCGGTTGCTCCAGAGACAACAATCCAGCGCTCCGTCCTTGCCAGATGCTCGACGAGATCGGCACGATTCCATGATTCACAATCAGGGGCAGTGACGATTGACGAGTTGTGCGGGTCGGCGGGTGTCAGTAGATGTGGGGAAGCCGCGGATGACCCCGCGGGCAGCTTATCTGACCCGCATCCACTCAGAACCAACGCGAATACCGGCGCTCCGCGTTTGAGGGTGGGATGACGATCGGGTGAGGTCCCGGGCGCGGGGCAGGGGCTCTGCGATTCTGACGGTGTCTTACGCCGGTCGAGTCGAGGAGCCCCTGCTTGGAAACGGATGCTACGCGTATGTGCGCGC
>DATMEY010000032.1:0-185724 GCA_035556435.1 Ilumatobacter sp.
CCACCACCGCCACGACGACCACCACGCCCACGACGACCGCCACAACGACGCCGCCGGCGACCACGCAGCCACCGCCCACGACCGGTCCCGACGCCGCCCGCCTCGACGGTGACGTCACACCGTGAAATCGACCGAGATGCGCCGACACGCAGCCCGCACCATCACCATCGTCGCGACGATCGTCGTCGCCGCCGACTGGCTCACCAAGGCCGCCGCCAGCAGCGCCCTCGCCGACCGTTCGTACCGGCTCGGATCGCTGCTCACCCTGCGCCTCAGCCACAACCCGGGGATCGCCTTCGGGCTCGGCACGAGCCTGCCGAGCGGCGCCGTCACGATCCTCACCGCAGCCGTGACCGTCGCGATCGCCGTCGCCGCCGTGCGGGGCACCCTCCCCGGGCGGCTCCCCGCCGGCCTGATCCTGGGCGGGGCGATCGGCAACCTCGGCGACCGCGTCGTCGACGGCACCGTCGTCGACTACCTCGACCTCGGCTGGTGGCCGTCGTTCAACCTCGCCGACGCGGCCCTCACTGTCGGCTGTATCACCCTGGCACTCACCGCCAGCCACCGGACCACCTCGCCCCCGGAACCCACCATCACCACCGATCCAAATGATCGGGAAATCACGCTATCATCGATATATGACGATGATTGAGGCGGAGCGGACCCAGCTACGTGCCCTGGCGACCCTGTTCCACAGCCTGTCCGACCCGACCCGCCTGGCGATCCTGCGGCGCCTGTCGGTCGGCGAGGCCCGCGTCACCGACCTGGTGACCGACCTCGAACTGGCCCAGTCCACCGTGTCGGCCCACGTCGCCTGCCTCAAGGACTGCGGCCTGATCGACGGCCGCCCGACCGGCCGCCAGGTGTTCTACCGGCTCGTCATCCCCGAGCTCGTCCACCTGCTCAGCGACGCCGAGACGATCCTCGAACGCACCGACCAGGCCGTCCTAGCGTGCCCGATCTTCGGCGAGTCGGCATGAGCACCGACTGCTGCGACCACAACCACCACGCCGACGGCGGCGGCGCTCCGGACAAAGCCCCGCAGCGGGCGTGGCAAGTACCGCAGTTACGGGTGGCCGCCTTCGCCGCGCTCTTACTGCTCGTCAGCTTGATCGTCGAACGTGCCGGCAACGACACGTGGGCCAACGCGTTCGCGCTGAGCGCGGCTGCATCCGGGGCCTCCACGTTCGTGCCCGCCAGCCTCGCCGCTCTCCAGCGACGCCGGATCGGGATCGGCCTGTTGATGACGATCGCCCTGTTCGGCGCGGTCGCCCTCGGCGAGTTCACCGAGGCCGCCATGCTGGCCGTCCTGTTCTCGATCACGGAGGGCCTCGAGGAGTTCTCCTTCCGCCGCGCCCGCCAGGGCCTGCGAGCGTTGCTGAGCTTGCTCCCCGACACCGCCCGCGTGCGCCGCGACGGCCGCGACGTCGACGTGCCCGTCAACGAACTGAGGCTCGGCGACACGTTCGTCGTGCGCCCCGGCCAACAGGTCCCCACCGACGGCGTCGTCACGACCGGAACCAGCTCGGTCAGCACCGCCGCGATCACCGGCGAGTCGCTCCCCGTCGAGGTCACCGCCGGCGACGAACTGCTGGCCGGGTCGGTCAACGCCGGCGGCGTCCTCGAAGCCCGCGCGACCGCCACCGCGACCGACAACTCGCTCGCCCGCGTGGTACGCATCGTCGAGGACGCCCAAGCCGCAAAGGGCCCCCAGCAGCGCCTCGCCGACCGGATCGCCCGACCCCTCGTGCCCGCGGTGTCGATCGCGGCGCTGACGATCGCCGTGATCGGCTCGCTACTCGGCGACCCGGACACCTGGATCCGCCGAGCACTCGTCGTGCTCGTCGCCGCCTCCCCGTGCGCGCTGGCAATCGCCGTGCCGATCACCGTCGTCACCGCGGTCGGCGCCGCCAGCCGATTCGGCGTCGTCATCAAGGGAGGCGCCGCGCTCGAAACACTCGCCCGGATCCGCACCGTCGCGCTCGACAAGACCGGAACGCTGACCCGCAACCAGCCCACCGTCGTCGACGTCGTCACCGACCGCCACGACCGGGACACCGTGCTCGGCGTCGCCGCCGCACTCGAAGCCCGCAGCGAACACCCCCTCGCAGCGGCGATCCTCGCGGCCGCCCCGAACCCGCCGGCCGCCGACGACGTGACCGCTGTGGTCGGAGCCGGGCTCACCGGCATCGTCGGGGGCAGGGCGGCCCGTCTCGGACGACCCGGCTGGATCGACCCCGGCCCACTCGCCGACGACGTCGCCCGGCTCCAAGCCGCCGGCGCGACGACCGTGCTCGTCGAGCTCGACGGCCGGCCCATCGGCGCGATCGCCGTGCGCGACGAATTGCGACCCGAAGCCGCCGACGTCGTCACCCGGCTCACCGACGCCGGCCTCGACGTAATCATGCTCACCGGCGACCACGCCACCACCGCCCGCGAACTCGCCGACCAAGCCAGGATCGGCGACGTACGCGCCGACCTGCGCCCCGAAGACAAGGCCGACATAGTCGGCGAGCTAGAACGCCGCCACCCGACCGCGATGGTCGGCGACGGGATCAACGACGCCCCCGCCCTCGCCGTCGCCAGTATCGGCATCGCGATGGGCGCAGCCGGCACCGACGTCGCCATCGAAACCGCCGACATCGCCCTGATGGGCCACGACCTACGCGCCCTACCCGCCGGCATCACCCACGCCCGCCGAGCCCGCACGATCATGACCCAGAACGTCGTCCTGTCCCTGATGATCGTCACCGCCCTGTTCCCGCTCGCCCTGTTCGGCGTCCTCAGCCTCGCTACCGTGGTCGCCGTCCACGAGGTCGCCGAAGTCGTCGTGATCGCCAACGGCCTACGCGCCGCCCGCACCAACCTCGACTACCACGACCACGGCGTGCACGCCCGAACCTCCCGTCGACACCGAGACCACACCGCTGCGGAGCCCGCCGCGGCATGAGCAACCCACCTCCGCCCGCCACTACAGCAGCGATGCGCGAGCTGCTCACCGAATCACGTCAACGACGCAGCCAGCCCGGAGAAGACCCCTGGCCGCCACTCGAAGCCGCCCACATCCTCTCTCAACCGTGGGCCCGCTGGCACCTGCGAACCCACACCGCGATGCTCGCCCTCGCCACCCGCCAACGCGACCTGCACGAGATCATTGGCCAGCTCATCCGCCTCGCAGTCGCCGCCCCCGGATCACTCACCGGCCGCTACCCGACCGGCAACACCGGCCGAACCACGATGAAGCTCACCGAGACTGCACCGATCCCACCCGAACTCACCGACCTGCTCCCCTGAACGGATGCACACGACGAGCCGGGCTGCCCCCAAGGTGCGCCCCGTCCGACGCCGATCCACGCGGCCTCCTCGCCGGCGCGCAGCGCGCCGGCTACCCGAGCACCTTCGCGTTCCGCGACATCCCCGACGCCGCCGGCCTGCAAAGCTGCGCCGGGACCGATCGCACGATCGTCGGCTGGGTCGACACCGATCGGTCGACCGCCGCATTCAGCTATCACCCCGGTCATCCTGATCTGGACCCCGACACCGTGTTCCTACGCGCCGACACCGTCACCGACGCCATCCGCTCGACTGGTTGACGATCACCGACGCCATACCGCTCGAACAGCGCGAGGCCCTCGCAGCTGTGCTCGATCCAACCCTCGCCAGTAACGCCTTCGCCGACTCACCGCCGAGCGGCCCGACCGAACTAGCGACCGCCGCCGACCCCGCGCGCTCCGTCACCTCGTCAACCGATCCCGACGGCACCAACGTTGTCACCGCACGTGTCGACGGTGACGCCCTCGCCACACCCAACTCGGCGGACGATTCCGCCAGCGGGCCACTCAAACTCCACTTCCGGTTCGACGACCTCGGCCTGGCCGCCACGGCGGCGCAACCTTTGGGCGCTCAGTGGAACTTTCTGGCCCCACCAGTTCACCCGTAGGTAGTGGGGACCGCGCGCAATGAGCAACACATGGCGTTACCCCGGCCATCGCTGCCCAAGCGGCGCTGCGTCATGACAACTAGAGCGGTCGAGTCACAGATGCCCGTTACGCGACAGGCACCGGGCACATGGCGACGAGAATCACGAGAAGACGGGGGTACGACACGGTCGGTACTGGCGTCCGCCCAGGGTGACAGCTTGAGTGGAAGTAGGTGCGAGCGAGCGCTCCGCCCTGCCGTCTCTGGGGCGAGTGGGCAGTCCAGTTGGTCTACAGAAGTCTGTTGCGTCCCACGGCCGAAGGGAGTGGTTCTGTAGAGGTGTGGGTCTACATCTCGACACCGACCGCTCCGTCGTGGGGGCCATTCTCGGACACCAACTCGCTGACCGCAGCGGTCACCGGCGCTAGAGGAGGACGATGCTGAGTCAAGGTGAGCAGAAGAACTCTCGCTCGGGCGGGCGACGAGTGCCAGTGCTCGGGACGCAGAGGTGGCCGGTCGCGGCCCTGGCCGCACTCGTAGGACTCGGCCCGATCGCCGCGTGTAGCGGTGACGAAGAAGCAAGCCCGGCGAGTAGTTCCATACCGATCAGCGCCATCGCCCCACAGGGCCCAGGTTCGACAGCGCCCGCCCCGCCGTCGACCGACCCGCGGCCCGCGACCACGGTGGCGACCACGGAACCTACGACGCCGGCCACCACCTCTCCACCGTCCACGGTTCCTGTTGTGACGTCGTCACCGGCGACCGAGCCTCAGCCCACCGCTGTTCCGATGGCGACCCTCGCTCTCGACGAGATCGAGGCGGCCGTTGCGGCCAGCTACACCAAGGCGTTCAAGTCGTGGACGAGTTGCCTGGAGGCGCTGCCGAACTGCGACCCGGCGAGCCTCGCCCCGTACCGCACCGGCGACTACTTGCTGATGTCTCAGTCGCAGATCGGCCGATACGTCGACGCCGGGCACACGACCAGCGACCTGGATCGGCGGCAGCTCACGATCGAGTCCGTCACGATCGACTCGTCGGGCGCACAGGCGTCGGTGATCTCGTGCGAGGTCGACGACAGCGTGCGCTACAACGCCGCAGGCGAGGCGGTAACCGACGCGTTCGAGAGCATTCGCCGGGCGTCGACCCTGGTGTTGGAGGAGGGCGCCTGGAAGGTCGCCGGATTCGAGAACCTCGAGGTCGGCGAGACCGAGCAGGAGAACGTGTGCGCTGGCGGGTAGCGGGCGTGGTACTCGCGTCCGTGCTGTTGTTGCCGAACCAGGCGGTGCAGGCGGGAAACAGCGAGGGCGGTGCCGTGCTCGGCGTATCGGTGTCGCTGCCCGGCTTCGCGACTCCGTCGATTCACTGGCAGGACCCATGCACGGGCGAGCAGTTTTCGGAGTACCACGCTGGGGCAATCCGCCCACCGATCTTCCGCGACGCTGAGACGGAGGTCACCACTGCACAGTTGACCAACAACATGGGCCGCGAGTGGGCAATCTCGGTCTACGGACCCGACATCGTGAACCGGGTCATTGCCGCGTACGCGATGTACGAACGGTACTGCTACGACCCGCGGACGGAGGACTACGACCCGGCCACATATGGGCTCTACTGGGTCCCGTTCGTGTCTCAGGAGACCGTAGTGCCGGCGCTGTTCGAGCGGCTGTGGGAGTACCTCAGCCCGCCGAGCGTGACCTGGCCATCGGCAGACCGGGAGTTCGGCTGGTTGTACGTGCAGGCACCGATGGACTTCCGGATGCAAATGGTCGAAGCCGTTTCGCTGACGGCCACCGTCACAAACGTGACCGGGACGGTCACTGCCACGGTGTCGGCGACACCGGAGTCGATCGTCTTGGAGCCCGGAGAGCCGGGCGGCGTGCCGGTGGTGTGCCCGATCGCCGCAGCGACCGCTCCGTACTCGGCGGCTACGCCGGGGGCGTGCTCGGTGGCCTATCGGAACTCGTCCGCGATCGCCGTCGGCGCGATGTTCCTGGTACACGCCTCGGTGCTGTGGCGGATCGAGACGTCCGACCCGACGTTCGACATCGACACGGTGCGTACGTGGTCGTCGTCGCAGGTAGCCGTCGCCGAGGTGCAGGCGGTGGTGACGGGATGACCACCGTCTTGGGGCGCGGTCGCCGTCTCGCCGGCCGTGACGGCCTGGCCGAGCCGGGTCTGTCTGACGTCTCGTTGTCGCCGCCGTCGCGACGGCGGCCGACGTGGATCGTACTTGGGATGGTGTTGGTCGGGTTCGCCGGGATGGTTGGGGCGTACGTGTTGGCGGCGGCGTCGGACACGCTGGCGGTCACCGTGGCGGCGCGTGACCTGGCGCCGGGCGACGTGCTCGGCCCGGCTGACATCCGCGTGGTCGAGATGGGTCGCACGGGCGAGCTGCGCGCCGTGCAGGCCGATCAACAGAACCTGATCGTCGGGTTGGCTGCGTTGGGCCCGATCCCCGCGGGGACGGTGTTGAACACCGGTCTGTTCGTGCCCGAGGCCGAGGCGGTCCCCGCGGGCAAGGTCGTGGTCGGGGGCGCGTTCCCGGCGGGGGCGGTGCCGATTGCCGCCCTGCGGCCCGGCGTACGGGTCGGGTTGCACCGGGTCGTGTCGGAACGCGCCCAGGTCGCCAACGCTGATGTCGAGGTCGAGGCTGTCGACTTGGGGTTGGCAATGGTGTGGTCGGTCGACGGTGAGGTGTCGGTCGAGTCGTCGTCGCAGCGCTTGTGGGTGTCGCTGCTGGTCGACGAGGTGTCGTCGACGGCGATCTCGCAGGCCGCCGCGGATGAACGGTTGCGGTTGGTGCTGGTGCCGTGATCGTCGCCCTGGGGTCGGTGCGTGGCGCTCCGGGTGTGTCGTCGTGGGCGATGCTGCTCGCGGCGGGGTGGCCGGTCGACAACGCGTTGGGCCGGGTGGTGCTCGAGGCCGACGTCGCCGGCGGTGTGGCCGGGGCGCGGTACGCGGTCGGTGTCCAGCCCGGCGCCCAGGCGTTGGTCGCCAGGGTGCGCCAGGCCGGCGACCCGAGCGACGCGTTGGAGACTGCCGGGCGGCGGCTGGCGGACGGGGCGTGGCTGGTGCCCGGTCCCGAGACCGGTGAGGCCGCACTACGCCTGTGGTCGGCCGATCGCGCAGCCGGTGCGGTCGCTGCGGTGCTGGCCGTCGACCGCCAACGGGTGTGGCTGTGCGACCTCGGACGGGTTACCCCGGGGTCGCCGACGGCGCCGCTGGTGCGCGAGGCCAGCCTGGCGTTGCTGTTCTGCCGGGATCAGCCGGCCGACGTGGTGCAGATCCCGGCGCGGGTTGCGGCGCTGCGTGAGATCACCGCCGAGGTGGCGGTAGTCGTGGTCGGCAACCCCACCTACCGGGCGAGCGAGCTGGCCGAGTTCTTCGGGGTCCGCCAGGCGTGGGTCGTCCCGGCCGCGCCCGATGTGGTCGAGCTGTCGGGACAGGTCTGGACCTCGCGGGCCGCACGGCGGTCGCCGGTGTGGCGTGCGGCAGTGTCGCTGGCCGCCGCGGTGGCTGAGCCGGTGATGTACCGGGTGTCGCTCGGGCCGGAGGCCGGCCGTGCATGACGACCTTGTGCGCTCACTGACCAAGCAGGTTCTGGACGCGCTCGCCGACGAAGCGACCCGGCGAGCCGACGCCAACCTGCCGGGTCTGAGCCCCACCGCCCAAGAGGCTCTGGCGGTCAAGACCCTGACGGCCGCGCTGGCGGAGGTCGCCGAGCAACGGGCCGGGGCCGGAACGGCGTTGTGGGACCGTGCCGACGAGGTGGGCATCCGGGCTGCGGTGATGGCGGCGACGACCGGCCTGGGCGCGGTCGATGTGATCCTCGCCGACCCCACGGTTGAGGAGTTGGTGGCGACGCGGTGGGACTTGTGGTTCTCCTATCACTCCGACGGTTCGGTTCGTCTGCTCGGGTCGACGCCGTGGCGGGTCGAGCCGGAGCTGGCCGAGTGGCTCGGGTTCGTTGCCCGGACGAAGGGCCGCACGGAACGCCAGTTCAACTCGCAGCACCCGTTGTTGGTGATGCGGCTCGGTGACGGGCTGCGCCTGGCCGCCAGCCGTGACGTGTCGCAACACGTCTCGTTCGCCCTGCGCCGTAACGTGTTGGGCACGGTCAGCCTGGAGGACCTGGTCGGGCGAGCAATGTTCCCGCCGGTGCTCGGTGATCTTTTCCGGGCAATGGCACTGGGCCGCGAGATGCGGTGGGTGATCGTCGGCGCAACGGCCGCGGGCAAGACCACACTGTTGCGGGCGATGCTCGATGCGCTCCCGCCGGAGCGGCGGATCGTGGTGATCGAGGACACCGCCGAGCTCGATGTGTTCGACATGGTTCGGCACCCGAACGTGGAGTCGTGGGAGATCCGCGAACCGAACAGCGAGGGTGAGGGCGCGATCCGTCACGATGAGCTGGTCGCCCACGCGTTGCGGTACCGACCAGACCTTCTCACGGTTGGCGAGTGCCGCGATTCGGTCGCGGCCGTCCCGATGCTGAAGGCGATGACACACGGCCAACATAGAGTCACAATAAACCTGTATTGTCTCCGGCATGAGCACCGCCGTTGCCACCGCCGCCGCCCTTGCTCGGGCCTGGATCTATCTTCGAATCTCGGAGGACCGGGAGAACGACGAGCTGGGGATCGCCCGCCAGGAGAAGTCGCTCCGGGCGGAGGCCAAGCGTCTAGGCCTCGTCGTCGCGGGGGTGCTCATCGACAACGACGTGAGCGCCTATCGAGGCCGGCGGCGCAAGGGTTTCGAGGCGCTGCTCGCGTCGCTCGGGCAGGGTGACTACATCCTGACCACCGAGGTCACCCGGTTGACCCGCGGCAACCTCCGCGTGATCGAGGACCTCATCGACGTGGTGGAGGCGAAGCGGGTGACGATTCACGCGCTACGCGCAGGCTCGCTCGATCTGTCAACCTCGGGCGGGCGGATGGTTGCCAGGATGTTGGGCGTCATCGCCCGCCAAGAGAGTGAGCAGATGGGAGAGCGGATGAGCGCCAAGCACGCACAATCGGCCCACGCGGGCAAGGCCCCGACCGGCACGCTCCAGTTCGGCTACCGCCGCGTGGGTGGCACGATCGAGCCCGACCCCGAGACGGCCCCAATCGTCCGCGAGCTGGCCGAGCGCTTGCTCGCCGGGGAGTCGCTCACCTCGCTGTGCCGCGAGCTGAACGCCCGCGGCATCACGACGACGCTCGGCAACAAGTGGCAAACCACGGTGCTTAGCCGGTGCATGAAGTCGCCAACCCTGGCGGCGATCCGCACGTACAAGCGGGAGGTCGTCGGGCCGGGCGAGTGGGAGCCCGTGCTCGATCGGGCGACCCATGAGCGGCTCGTCTCGGCGCTCACGCATGCCAAGCGTGGCGCCCGCCCTCGGGCCGCGCTGCTGGGTGGTCTCGCCGTCTGCGGCGTCTGCGGAACCCGAATGCAACGCAAGCACTTCGGCGCCGGGCAGTTGGCGTACCAGTGCCCCGCCGACCACGGCTGCGGCTCGAACACGGCCTCGGCGCCGAGCGTCGAGCGGATCGTCATCGAGACTCTGCTCGGCTACGTGGCTGGTATCGACCTCCGCCAGGCTCGTGCCCAACTCGCCGGCGCCGACGGAGCGCAACTCGCCGCCGACCTGGCCGACGACGAGCGGATGCTCACCGAGTTGGCCGACGACCTCGGGGCGAAGCGCATCGCCCGGTCCGAGTGGCTCGCCGCCCGGGCGCCGATCGTCGAGCGGATCGAGACCACCCGGACAGCGCTCGCCGCGCTCGACCGGCCGGTGCCCTCCGCCGAGCTGCTCGACGCCGTGACGCCGGAGCGATGGGACGGCTTGACGTTCGCCCAGCGCCGCGAGGTGCTGACGATGTTCATCGCGTCGGTGACGATCGCCAAGGCGCGTGTGCGTCGACCGGGCAACCAGTTCGACGAGGTTCGGGTCAACGGCTATGAGGACGAGGCCACCGAGGAGTGGGTGGGCGGTCGTATCGAGTGGCTCTTTTAGCCGTATACGGCGTGTAAACGCCTCACCAGCGAACGAACAATGCCGTCCCGTACAAGGGGCGGCATTGTCGCGTATACAGACGTTTACGCGTCTCGTGAAAAGAATCACGAGGCTCCACCCCCCACAGCCTTGAAATGGGCCGGTGTGGCCTGGCATCGTGCGCCCCGACCTGACTGCTCCAGCGACCAAAGAGGAGGTCACTGCTTTGCCGCCGAGGCGCATAGGGCGCCGGCCAGAAAGATGAAAGGAGGGTCGCCGATGCAACCGACGACCCCCACCGACAAGGTAGCGCGATGCGTCGAGCTGGCGCGTCGCAGCCGCGAAGCCCAGGGCTTGACGATGCGTCCGCCGAGCGATCCGGCAGTCGCACTACGACTGCTGGCCATCGTCGAGCCGCGAGGCAAGAAATGAGCGGCACCGACGACTACCGCGCCGCGGCCCGCCGGTCGGCTCGCGGCCAGCGTGACGCCGCTGACGACAGCGTCGTCATCCTCGAATGGATCGCCAGCCACGGACCGGCCGACCCGGAGCAAATCCGGCAGGGACTCGGGGCGCCGTTCGATGCGAGCACGACCGTCGCCGCCCGCTTGAGCGACACCCTGCACCGACTCGGCCTGGTGCAGTCGATCGGCCGCGGCCCGCGTGGTGCCCGCCGGGCCGTAACCGATGCTGGCCGCTCGGTGCTCTCGTCGCCGCGCCCCGAGCGTGTGCTCGCCGAACTGCGTTCCCGGATGCCCGACGCGCCGGTGAAGCGCTCGGGCCCGAGTGCAGCGGACTACCGGCGTGTCGTCGTGACGTTGCTCGACGCCGTCGAGCTGGAGCGCGGACATCCCGAGCGCGGCCCGAAGATCACCGAGGCGCTGATGGCGCTCACTCGGATGGTTGGCGATCGCGCATGAGCGCGTTCGGGAACCGACTCCGGCGCGCCCTGGTGGTGTTGCTCGATCCCGATACGACCGCGGACAGTGGTCGCCCGATCGAGCCGCGTTCGTCGGGGTATACAAACACTCTCTCTGCTCTCTCGCCGGGGTCTGCTGATTCACTCTCGGATCTCACGCTGAGTGCCCACGGCCGGGTTGCGTTGACCGCCGCCCAGCATGTTCCGACCGCGTTCGACGGCTCGTGCGATGTCTGCGGGCGCACGGTCCTGGCGGGGGTTGGGTTCCGGGCTCACAGGGTCGACTGGCCGGTTGATCCGTTCACGGGGCAGAAGCGGGCGCCGTTGGTGTGCTCGGGCTGCCTGGACCGGCGGGCCGAGTTGATTGCATCTGCAACCGTCGAGCCCGCCGAGCCTGCCACCGTTGAGGCCGTGCGTATCACCTGCATCGGCTGCGGCCAGCTCACCGAGCGCCACCGCTCTGGCCGCTGCGCGTCCTGCCGGCGGGCGTACGACCGAGCACGTGACAGCAAGCCAGCACGCCGGGCGACGAAGGTCAAGTACAGACATCCCGCCTTCGTACGTGCCGGTGAGGCGTGGCGGGCGTCGATCGCCGAGCGCGATGCCGTGTGCGGTCGGGCTCGCTTCGGCGAGTGCCTGGAACCGTCCCCGGTGATCCCGGCTGGGACGCACCGAGGTCACGGCGGCTGGCAACTCGACCACCTGCCTGACGGCTCGACGGAACCCGCACACGCCCGATGCAACGAGGCCGCCGGCGGCGTCGTCGGCAACCAGCGAAAGGCCGCTCGACATGACCAGTGACCGCGACCGCAAGCCGATCTGGGAGGCCGGCGAATCTCGTCAGGGCTACCTCGCCCGGCTCGACGCCTGGCGCTGGTGCCAGCCGGTCGACGACCCCGAGGCCGCCGTAGTCGAGATCGAAGTCGACGCCTCGGCGTTCGTCGCCCAGGTCGCCGCACTCACCGGCGCCGACCAGCTCGACACCGACCCCGAGGAGGGCCAACCATGATCGAAGTACTCGCTATCGCCGCCACCGGAACCGCGGCCTGGACGACAACTCATGCCCTGGGCTGGTGGCTCTCGACCCGCAAGGCGGCCCGCCGATGATCGCCGCGGTGATCGAGATCGGCCCGGAGTTGCGCACCGTGGCGCTGGGCATCGTCGCGCTTGGCGGCTCGTACCTCGGCTCACGCCGGGCGTCGAAAGAACTGCGCCCGAACCACGGCTCGTCCGCCCGTGACGTGCTCGACCGCCTGGAGGCCAGCACCACCGAGATCCTCGCCCGGCTCGATGAGCACGGCGCCCGCTTGACGGCGCTGGAGGGCACGCCCGAGTGATCACCCTGCCCCGCCGCCCGCAGTGGCACGACGACGCCGCCTGTCGGGACGTGCCCACCGAGGTGATGTTCCCTCGCGAGCACGCCCGCTACGCCGACGCAGTAGCCATCTGCCAGCCCTGCCCAGTACGCCAGACCTGCCTGGAGTCCAACCTCCACGAGGCGTACGGCGTGTGGGGCGGCACCACCGCCCGGGAGCGCCGAGAGCTACGCATGGGTCGTCGTTCTTTGAGCAGCGCCACCCCACCGCACCCCGCCGCTTCAAGATTTCCACACACTCCCGCGGCGGTGGCGTCGTGAGGCGTTCGACGGTCGAGCTGTCTCCGGTGCGGCCGGGGCCGGTCACGGTCGGGTCGATCGTGGACTTCATTCAGCGCGAGTGCGTGCTCCCCGAGTCGCGCCAGTCGATGACGTTGCACCCGTATCAGCTCGATCTGGTCGAGGCGTGGCATGACTCGTCGACGACGTGCGACATCGCCGTGATCGCCGCCGGGAACGCCAAGACGACGACGCTCGGCGCCTACGTGACGGCGCACCTGTTTCTCGACGAGGAGGCGAACGTCCCGGTGGTTGCCGAGACGATCACGCAGGCGGTGCTGACGACGTGGGGGAAGGTCAAGCGGTTTGTCGAGCTGAACCCGAAGCTGGCCGAGCGCGCCGAGGTGCTGGAGGGCCAGGGCACCCGCCGGGGCGTGTACGTGCCGGGGATGGGCTCACATTGCTTCCCGATCGCCAGCAAGCCGGCCGGCCTCCAAGGTCTGAACCCGAGCCGCGCCGTTCTCGAGGAGGTGTCGGAGCACTCGGTCGACACGTTCGGCGCGCTGATGAACCGGCTCGGCAAGCGTGAGGCGTCGCCGGCTGGCGCGAAGTTGATCGGGATCACGACGCCGTCGTTCACGCCCGACAACGCGCTGTTGCATGTTCAGCGGGCGGTGCACGGCGAGGCCGAGGCGATCGAGGGCGTGCGGCTCACCGAGTACATCTCCGACCAGAAGGACCACCGCGACGAACGCCAGTGGCACCAGGCGTCGCCGGGTCTCCCGTTTGGGATGCCTGGCATCGGAGCGATCCGGGCCGACCTCGCCCTGTTGCCCGAACAGCAGTTCCGCGCGTACAGATTGTGCCAGCAACCCAAAGGCTCGAAATCGTGCTGGCTCAACTCCCTTGACGACAACGACCAGGAGACCGGCGACGGGTACGAGGTTTGGATGCGTGGCGAACAGGCGCACACGTTCCGGGAGGGCGGACCGGTGTTCGCCGGCGTCGACGTGGCGAAGTCACGCGACCACGCCGCAGTCGTGCACGGCCAGTTTCGCGACGACGGCCGGCTCCACGTCGCGTGCAGGGTGTGGACGCCGACGACCGACGCCGATATCGACCTCGCCGAGATCGCTGACCATCTGACGATGCTTGCTGGCCGCTACGACCTCAAGGCCGTGTGGTTCGATCCCAGCTATTTCTACAACGCGCCGCAACTCGAGCGCGACGGCCTGCCGATGGTCTCGGTGCCGCCGACCGAGCAGCGGATGGCTCCGGTATGCGGCGCTGCATACCAGGCGATCCGGCGCACACGGGTGACGCACAATGGCGACGAGACGTTGACGCTCCACGTCACCAACGCCCGGCGCCGCTACTGCAACCGCGGCTTCGTACTCGAGAAGCCCGCGTTCGGCTCGAAGATCGACGCGTGCATCGCACTCGTCTTGTGCTGGGCCGCGGCCAACGACCTGTCCACGATCGACCACCCCATCGAAGACTTCCTCGCTGGAATCTGAGGTACCCATGCGACCCGCCCCTGTTCTCCGCCACCGCCGCCCCGAGCTGATCGACCGCGCCGCCCCGCGTGGCCTGCGACCACCGGCTCCGATCCCGCAAGCCGGGATCTTCGCCCCCGAGGCACTGGCGACGTTCCTCGGCGCTGAGCTGGCCCAGTCGGCAACGACGGTGACCGATACGACGGTGTCGGGGCTGGCCGCCGTACAGGCCGCGGTCGATCTCGTCTCGCACGCGGTCGCGTCGATGCTCGTCGAAGCCGAGGTGTTCAACGCCCGCGGCGAGCTGGTCCCGACGCCCACGGTGATCGCCCGCCCGTCGTCGCTGATGCCAGCGTTCGAGTGGTACACCGGACTGGTCGCGGTGACGATCATGCGCGGCAACGGCCTCGCGGTGCTCGCCGACTTCGACGCCACTGGCCAAGCCCGCCAACTTGTGCCGACGCACCCTGACGCCGTCGCCCTCGACGTCAGCAAGGGCGTCCCCGAGTACACGATCAACGGTCAGGGCTACGACTTCGGCGACGTGCTCCACGTCCGCCACGGCGCAGCGTGGGGTTCGCTCTGGGGCCGTGGTGTGATCGAGCGCTACCGCTCCGCGCTGCAACGCCAGCTTGCCGAATCCGAATGGTCGCGTTCCGGCTTCATGAGCGGTGGCGTCCCCTCGGCGGTGATCTCGCTCGACAAGGACGTGGTCACCAACGACGAGGCCGAGACGGTCCAAGAGCGCTGGATCGACCGGCACACCTCCGGCACCCGCAAGCCGGCCGTGATCGGCAAGTTGATGAAGGTCGAGCCGATCTCGTGGACGCCCGAAGATGCCGAGTACGTCGAGGCACGCAAGACCTCGGTCGCCGAGGCGGCGCTGATGGTCGGGCTCCACCCCGCCGACCTCGGCGCGAGCCTCGGCGGTTCGCTCGACTACACCAACCTGACCGACCGCCAGCTCGCCCGGCTGATGCACTCATTTCAGCCGTGGGCCCGCTCGGTCGAGGAAGCAATGAGCGACCTACTGCCGGCCGGCCACTACGTCCGCGCCAAGGCCGAGGCGCTGCTCAAGGTCTCGACCAAGGAGCGCTACGAGATCTACACGATGGGCAAGGCGCTGGGGCTCTGGACGGACGAGGAGCTGCGCGAGGAGGAGCGTCGCCCCCGTAGCAACCACCCCGACCCGATCGAGCCCGACGACGACGTAAACGGCCCGTCTACCAAGGAGGACGAGCACCCATGATCAACCGCTCCACCGAAATCGCCGACCACGTCGGCCGCACGCTCGAAGGCATCGCTTACAAGTACAACCACCCCAGCCGCGTGACCGACGACGGCTGGCATTCGAGCTACTACGAGGAACTGCTTCGCGGCAGCGACGCCCGCACGCTCTCGCACCGCGCCGCGTTCCCGCTGACCCGACTGCACTCCGCGCATGGCGGTGTCGCGGTCGGGGAGGTGTCGTTCCACCGGAGCGACAACGAGCGTGCCCTCCTGTTCCGGGCGGTGGTCGACCTCGGCCGCGACGGTGACGACCTGTTGGCCGAGATCGACCAGTGGCGCGACGCCTCGGTAACGTTCGACCCGCTCCGCACCACCTACCGGTCGACGCAGTACCACGGGCGCATCACGCAGCGGGCCGAAATCCGCCTCGCCGAACTGGCCCTCTCGCCGGTCGGCACCGGGCTGGCCGCTGGTGCCGAGGTGACGCTCGTGCGATCGGTCCAGCCGGGAACCCCGCGGCTGGATGAACTGCGCCGACGCCGGCAGTCGCTCGCCCTGTGACGAGCTAGGTTCCTTGTCATGGCGCTGACGCCTGAGCAAGTCGAGGGCCTGGCCCGTGTTCGGCGGAGCATCGACGCACTGGCTAGCTCGAATGACAGTCTGCTCGAGTGGGTGAAGCTGGACCGTCCGACGATGGCTTTCGTCGCCGTGTCGGGAGCGCTCACGGACCTACATCTGGCACTGATTGATCTTGTCGCCGTCGTCGAAGCCGTGATCGCAGACGGACACGCGTAGCGGCATCTGCAACCGCGCGCACGAGCGCGCTCGCTACGTTGACGCGTAGGCCGGGTGCCAGGGCATGGCCGCCCGGCCGAATATCGACAACCTGACGATCTCCCCGGAGCGTCGCCCGGTCCACGTCTCGGAGCCCGTGAGGGCCACCACATGAGGGCCACCGGAGCAACCACGAGGTCGAGTCCCCGAAAGGTGATTCCCTCTTATGGCTACTCCCCGCATTCTCGCTTTGGAGTCGCAGCTCACCGAGCTGCGTTCCGAGATGGACGCGATCGACACTGCCGCGGCTGCCCGCGGTGGCGATCTGACCGAGGCCGAGCAGGCTTCGTACGGCGACCTGGTGAACCGGGCCGCCGCCCTCAACGAGAGCATCAAGACGGCGACGACCGCTCGCATGTCGGTGCTCGAAGCCGGTTCGCTGCTCGGCCAGTTGAACGGCACCGTGCATCGTTCGGCGCCGGCTGGTGAGTCGCCCGAGCTGACCGCTGGCGAGTACTTCGCTGCGGTGGCCGAGTTGCTCAACGGTGGCGACGAAGCGAAGTTCGTGAACCGGGCGGCCCGCTACATCGACCGCGCCACCGGCGTCACCGCGGACGTGGCTGGGATCTTGCCCGAGCCGATCGTCGGGCCCCTGCTGGATCTGTTCGACGCCCGGCGTCGGGTGTGGTCGAGCTTCACGCCGCGCACCATGCCGGGTGCCGGCAAGACGTTCGAGCGGCCGTTCGTCGCCCAGCACGTCGAGGTCGGCGAGCAACTCACTGAGGCCACCGCACTCGCCAGCCAGAAGTTCGAGGTCGACAGCGCGACCGTCACCAAGCGCACGATCGGCGGCACGCTCGAAGTGTCTCGCCAAATGCAGGACTGGAGCACCCCGGAGGCGCTCGGCCTGGTCGTCGCCGACTTCGTCAAGGTCTACGCCCGGTTCACCGAGGCGGCTGCCGTCGAGCATCTGCTCGACCTGGCGTCCGCTGACGAGAGCTACGACGACTCGACCACGGCCGCGGTCGTCGACTCGTTCGTGCAGGGCTGTTTGGCGGTGTGCGAGGCGATCGACAATGACGTGCCGCTGACGATCTGGCTGTCGACCGACGCCGCGGCCGAGTTGACGGTGCCGACCGGCGCCACCGATCGGACCCGCTGGGCGGTCGTCAAGGAGGCCCTGGAGGCGCTCGACTCGTCGGTGTCGTGGGTGACCTCGCGCCGCCTGCCGGCGGGTACCCGGATCATCGGTGCCGGTGAGCTGGTCGAGGGCTACGAACAACGCCACGGGCTCTTGAGCATGGTCAAGCCAACCAACCTGACGACCGACGTCGCCTACTCGGGCTACATCGCGTTCCACGGTGTCGAGGACGGCTTCGTCAACCTCTCGGACCCGGTCGGGAGCTGACCCGAGATGGTGACCGCTGCTGACGTCGCGTTGTGGGCCCGGGTCCCCGCCCCCGACGACGTCTCGCCTGAGGCCGAGGTCTTGGAGCGCGTCATCGCGGCGGTCACCGAGCGGGCCGTGACCTTGTTCGGGCTGATCGGTGATCCTGCCGGCTGGAGGCCCGACGAGACCCAAGCCGTGATCGAGGTCGCTGCGGAGACCTGGATAGCTGGCCGCAACGCGCCCCAGGGCGTCGCCCAGTTCGAGGGCGGCCCGCTGGTGCGTGCCCAGTCGATCGACTACGGGCTCAAGCGCCGCCTGTCGGTTCCGGTGGGGTTCGCCTGATGGATCTCGCCGCCGCTCGTTCGGAGTTGGCCGGTCTCGCGCCAGCGGGGTTCACTGGCTACGACCATCTGCCCGGTGTCGCTCAGCTTCCGGCGTGGGTGGTTGGCCTGCCGCAGCGGATCACCGCCGAGTCGGCCCGCCTGTTCCGCGTGCTGTTGCCGGTGTTCGTGATCGTCGGCAACCCGTACACGCCGGAGGGCGAGGCCCAACTCTTGGCCGGGGTCGCCTCGGCCGCCGACCTGCTCGGCCTGGCCGGTTCCACGTTCAAGGCGGCGACGTGGGCTGACATCGACTCATTCCGTCCGATCACGATCGGCCAGACCGAGCACATCGGCGCGGTCGTCAACCTCGAAGTTCTCATCTCGTAAGGAGACCCCTACCCATGTTTGCCCCGCTCATCCTCCGTCACAACCTCTTCGTCGGTGACGTCGACGTCAACGACCAGTTGATCAGCATGAAGATCTCCGGCTCGCGGGCCGAAATCGAGATCCCCGAGACCGCCGGCCGTCGCAAGACGTGGGCGGGCGGCGGTGACGAGTACCAAGTCGAGCTTGAGTACCTGTCGGACACCGACGCGACCGAGGCGATGGCGATGCTGTTCTGGGACGCGCTCGCCGACGACGAGGGCACACTCGAAATCTCGGGCTCGTTCCGCGACGGTCCGATCAGCGAAGCGAACCCGGCGTTCGAGGCCGTGGCGCTCGTGAACGCGAGCGCGATCGGCGGCACGCAGAACACGGTCGGCCGTGAGACAGTCACGTTCCGGTTGCTCGACCGGCCGACGAAGGTGACCTCCGCGGGGAGCTGACCGGTGGCCGGCGACCTGACGATGTTGGGGTTCGCCGAGCGAGTCGGTCGCACGGCTGACGCGTTGTCGGGCGGGCGCCTCAAGGAGATCACTGGTCGGGTCGCGCTCGCCGCCAAGGGTGACGTGCTCGACCAGGTCGGCAACGACGTGGGCAGCGATCGGCGTATGTCGGGCTGGGGCCGGGTCCGGTTCAACGCGGGCTACGAGCTGACCAGCGACCACACGGCCGAGTTGGAGCCGCGCCCGTCGGGCCCGTGGGGTGTGCTCGAGCACGGCCGCAAGGCCAAGCCCGCCGGCCAGCCGAAGCGCAAGACCCACAAGGTGTATCGGACGCCCGCCGGCCTGCGCACGGCCAGCCGGGAGCGCCCGTTCCGGCAGGGCTCAACGCGGGGCCATCGGACGTGGTCGGTCGCGGTCCGCAAGATCGACGCGGAGACCCCCAAGCGTGTCGACGACGAGATGGGCCGCGTGCTCGCGGAGGTGTGGTCATGAACTTCGCCAAGAAGGTCAAGGTCACGATCGACGTCGTTGCCGACAACGCCCGCAAGTCGCTGAAGGATCTGAAGAAGGAGATCTCCGAGGCCGAGGGCGTCACCGGCAAGTTCAAGGCCGCGTGGTCCGGGGCGGGCACGTTCGTGCAGCGCAACGCGGCGGCGATCACCGCCGCGGGGCTGGCGATCGGTGGTGGTCTCTACAAGCTGTCCGAGGGCGCGGCGTCGACCGATGCCGCGTTCGCCAGCCTGAATCAGATCGCTGGGGAGACCGTCGCCAACGATGTCGCCGGGTGGGCCAAGGACGGTGTCGAGGCGTTCGGCATGTCGGACCGGGCGATCTACACGCACTCGACCACGCTGGCCGGGATCGGTGATGCCGCCAAGCTGTCGGGCGAGGAGCTGAGCCGGTTCATCAACGAGCACCTACGGATGTCGGCCGACTTCGCCGCGTTCGCGGACACCTCACCCGACCAGGTGATGAAGGATCTCCGCTCGGCCTACAACGGCTCCAGCGAGACGCTTCAGAAGTACCAGGTCGACGCCCGCGAGAGCACCCTCAAGACGTTGTTGTTGAACGAGGCCGGGATCGAGGTCACCGGCACCCTCACCCAGCAAGAGCGGGTGCTCGGGGTGAACCTGGCACTCAAGCAGAAGCACGCCCAGATCGAAGGGCAGTGGCGCCGCGAGTCCGGCGAACTGTTGGGCCAACAGGTCCAGTTCAAGGCCAACCTGGAGAACCTCGGCGACGCGATCGGCCGGGGCGCGCTGCCGATGATGACCGGCCTCACCAAGACCGCGTCGGAGATGGTCGGGGTGCTCGACTCGCTGCCAGGGCCGATCAAGTCCGGGATCGGCGGGCTCGGTGGGATGGGTGCCGCCGCGGCGCTGGCGTCGGTGGCGCTGGTCAAGGTCGTCAACGCGTTGAAGGCCGCCAAGCTGGCGCTGCTGTCGAACCCGTGGGTCGCCGCAGCGACCGGCGCGGTGCTCGCCTTGTCGACCGCGGCCAAGGCGATGGACCTGTTCGGCGGCTCAACCTCGAAGTCCGAGGAGGCCGTGCGGGCGATGAACGACGCCCTCAAGGCGTCGCCGACCCCGATCGAGACGTTCCGCAACAACGTCATCGACGCCCTCTCGGCCAACGATCTGTTCCGCGAGTCCCTCGCCGCGTCCGGGTTGACGTGGGACGACGTGATCACCAAGTTGGGCCAAGGCGAAGTCGGCGCCCGGAACCTGGCGATCGCGATCGCAATGGGCTCCACCGAAGTCGAGAAGAACGCCGCTGAGTGGGCCGAGGTCGAAAGGCAACTCGTCGGCTACTCCGACTCGGCCGACTACGCCCGCAAGCGCCAGGCCGAGCTGGAGCAGATCACCAAGAACGGCACCAAGGCCACCGAGGGACAGGTCACCGCGCTCGGCCGGGCGAGCACCGCCGAGCGGGACTACACGCGTTGGCTCGAACAGCGGGGCCGGGAGGCCGACGAAACCCGCCGGGCCGAAGAGGCGTTGACGGAGGCGACCGAGCGGGCGTCGGCTGCCCGGCGTGCCGCGGTCGATGCCGGGTTCGCGGTGCGTGACGCCGAACGTGACTACCGGGCCGCGGTCGAACGCACCGTCGACGTGTTGTTCGACGCCGAAAGCAGCGAGGACGACCGGGCCGCCGCGATCGACGACTCGACCCAGGCCGCGATCCGGCTCGCCGACGAGACCGTGCGGCTGGCCCAGGAGACCGACGAGGCCAACGGCACCGTCCGTGACGCGGCCGCCTACCAACAGCTCTGGAACGAGAGCATGGCCGACAGCGCTGGCCGGTCGACCCTGCCGCAGGTCCGCGACCAGATCCGCGGGGTGATCGACGAGCTGAACAACATGCCGACCGAACGGGTCGTGAACGTCAACGTCCGTACCACCAGTACCGGCGGCGTGCGCGCCTACGCCAAGGGCACGCCGAACCATCCGGGTGGGTTGGCGGTGCTCGGCGAGGACGGGCCCGAGCTGGCCGAGCTACCCGCCGGCACCCGCGTGCATACCGCCGCCCAGACCCGCCGCATCCTCGGCAACAACGCCGGCACCACGAACGTGTACGTCAACATGCCCCAGGGCTCGCGGCCCGACGACGTGGTGCGGGCGATCGAGCGGCACCGCCGAAGGAACGGGCTATGACCGCCGTAGCCGACCTGCTCGCCCAGATACCCGACCCCACGCACGGCACGCCGTTGCGGCCGTTCGAGCGGATGCAATACCTCTTTGATGGGGAGCCCGCCGGGTCGCACCACAACGGGCCGTTGACCGGCTGGCGGCTGGCCGTCGAGGCGGTCTGGCCCGGCGCCAACCAAGCCGTATGGGACGCCGACAACTGGGACGCCGGGCAGTGGGGCGAAGGCGAACTACAAGACCTCACGCCGCGGCTACGCGGCCTGGCATGGTCACGAGGCGGCTACCCGCGACCCGAAGTCGGCGTGTGCACCATCTCGGTCGACAACACCACGCCCCCGTTCCTGTCGTCGATCGACCCGTACAGGAGCTGGGGCTCGAACACGTGGGCGCAGGACAACCGCGCCACCAACACCTACTTCCGGCCGGGGATGCCGATCAGGGTGATCGTGTTCCACCCCGACCTGATCGACACCTACGGCCCCACCGTCGGCCTGATCCACCAGTTCACCGGTGTGGTCGAGTCGTGGGACCAGCACGACGAACACGCCGGCCGGGAGTCCTTCATCGAGATCACGGTCGTCGAGACGCTCGCGCTCCTCGCCCGCGTCGACGAGCTGGCGCTGCCGGGCGTCGAGGGCAACGACGACACCGCCTCGGAGCGGATCGAGCGGCTGGCCGACGCCGCCGACTGGCCGTTCGGCTACCACTTCCACACGCCCGACAACCCCGCCGACGACTCCTACTTCGCCGAGTGGGACAGCTTCCCGCTCCAGTCCACGGATATGGCGCTCAACCGGCTGGGGGAGATCTACCAGACCGGCGACAGCGTCGGCGCGGTCGTCCGCGCGGGTCGTGACGGCCGGATCACCGCCTACCGCCAAGCATCGCCCGAGGCCACCACCCACCGGTGGCCCCAGGTACCGCCGACCCCCAACTTCGACTTCGACGGAGGCGGCTGGTGGTCGTACCCGGCCGGACCGACCCTGGTCGTCGGTGAGCTGCCACCTCCCGGCGACCCGTCGCGCTCGGCGCACGAGTGGAAGGTCGGCCTCCCGGCCTGCTCGAACCAAGAGTCGGTGATCACCAGCAACGGCGACAAGGTCATCAACAGCGTCCAGATGGCCCGCCGCGGCGGCACCGCCCAAGAGGCCAGCGACACCGCGTCGATCGTCCGTCACGGCAAAGCCACGACCGGCCGCTTCGACCTCATCAACAAGAGCGACGAGTTGACCGAGGCCCTTGCCCACGCCGCGATCCAAACCCTGGAGGTGTGGCCCGGAAGCCTGCTGATGACTCAGGTCACCGAGCCCGACAGCTTGTTCATGATCTACGCCGACGTGCACTGGCGGGCCGTCCCGTCGTGGTCGCTGCACTCGCGCACCAGCGTCGCCATGGGCGCCTACATCACGACCATGACGCACACGATCACGTTCCACACGCCCGGCCACCCGCTCTGGACCGCGACCTACGAACTGGCACCCACCGCCGTGCCGTTCGTCAACCACCTGCCCACCTGAGGAGCCCCCGTATGCCTGTTCCCAACGTCACTACCGCCACCCTGATCACCTCCACTTGGGGCAACCAGATCGCCGACCAGATCAACGACAACGAAACCGACATCGCCGCACTCGAGGCCCGCTTCCCGGTCGCCGGCTCGAACCTCGCCAACGACGCTGTCACGACCGCCAAGCTGGCCGACAGCTCGGTCACCTCGGCCAAGATCGCTGACGGCACGATCGCCACCACCGACCTCGCCAACGGCGCAGTCTCAACGGCCAAGATCGGCAACGGCCAGATCACCACCGTCAAGATCGCCGACGGCGCGGTGACCTCGGCCAAGATCGCTGACGGCACGATCGTCAACGCCGACATCAACGCGTCGGCCGCGATCGCCGGCTCCAAGATCGCCAACAACTCGATCACCGCCACCCAGATCGGCACCAACGCCGTCGGCGCCGACGAGCTAGCGAACAACGCCGTCGACACCGCCGCGATCCAGAACGGCGCAGTCACCAACGCCAAGCTCACCGACGAGACCACCGACACGGCACCCAGCGGCACGACCATGTGGCGGGTCGGCAGAACCGTGTTCTGGATCGGCACCGAAGTCGACGGCGGACGCTCCGGCGGCTCCGGGTCGATCGACGCCGCATTCCGGCCACCCGCCAACCGGCGCATCCTCATGTTCCGCAGTGAGGACGGCGCAACCGGCATCGGCACCATCAACAGCAACGGGGCCTACAACATCCCCAGCCCCGGAGCGTTCAACCACTGGTCGTTCTACGCGTTCTGGCGCATCCCATGATCCCCCACTCCGAGAAACAGGGCCTGCTACGCGACTGGCAACACCGCGTCGCCGACGCCATCAACACCGACTTGCCCCGCGGTGTCATCGGTTGGGCACACTCGCCGGGTAACGACTCGCAGACCGGCATCAGTGGAGCGACCGCCATCACAAACCTCGCTGTTACGTGGGACCCCGAACCCAACCGCGTCTACCGCACCACCGTGCAGGTCACCGTCAGCAAGACCACCGGCGGGATCGTCACTCTCCAGATCGACAACGGCTCAGGCACCGTGGTGCACCGCTCGTCGCAGAGCCTGGTCAACACCGAGCAGGGCACCCTCGTCGCCGTCCGCGTCGAGGTCACCGGGGCTGGCCCGATCGCCAACCGCACCCGCCGGGCACGCATCGCATCCACCGGCGGCACCGTCGACATCCTCGGCGCAGACGGGCGCAACGGGTCGATCGTCGTAGAGGATCTCGGCCCGGCATGACCACCTTCCGGTACCTCACCGCATCTACGCCGGGGCGAGTTGATCGGAGACCCTCAGCGATTGAGTCGGGGGAGCAACGCCGCACCACCGGCGAGCACGGCAAGGGCAGCGGCAGCAGCCACGGCCCACTTCCTATCCGTGTAGGCGGCCACGGCTGCGAAAGCGGCTGCTAACAAGATCAGAAGGACCGCCAGCCGGTTGTAGAACCGACGCAGCCGGATCGTAAACCGGGCATCGCTCAACGCTGACCCGTAGATGCCCGATTGGAGCATCCCTCGTCCGGCAAACTCGCCGCCGATCCTCCCCACCGACTCCGACTCCTCGTGCTTGCCGATCGAAGTCAGTGGTCGTCCGGTGACTTCGATGAACTTCGAGGCGAACCCGTGTCGCATCGGCAGAACCGTACGTCGGATTGCCCCGCTGCGGCGGAACCCTGTTGCACCCCCTCCGTGCAGTGCTACGGCACCGGCAGTGTCGCAAGCGTCCCCTCGTTGTACTCCACCGGCTGTTCGATCCCGTCGATGTTGTAGACCAACTTCAGTTGCTTGAGTTGCCCGAACACGGGATCGTCTCCCATCAGATCGTTGGTGACGAGGAAGTTGGTTCGGCCAGAAGCGATGAAGCCCCGAACCAAGTCGGTGACGTCGATCCACACATCTCCCGACCCGTACTCTGCCTTCAGCAGCTCGTTGCGATTGCGGTTGGTGACTGCCCGGCGTGCCCTGCTCCGCTGTATCCACCCCGCTCGAACCCCTGCTAGCGCTGTCAGTGCGGGCCATAGGAGGTAGTACAGAACGCCGACGATCACCAAGGCGCCCAAGAGCCACCAACTCCAACTCAGCAATCTGCGGTCTCGGTCGGCCTTGGGCTGGCTGAGGTATGCGATTAGCAAGCCGCCCCCGATCGTCAGTAGCACACTGAGGGCGAAGGCGATGGCCCTGTCGGCCTTGGATTGCATCGGTCGAAGCGTAGGTTGCTGATCTGCCTCTGCCGGGGACTGATGGGCGTTTACACGGTCATAATCTGACGCACGGCCAGGCCAGCGTCACAACCGTGCACGCCTACGACGCCCGGGGCGGGCTCGACAAGCTGGCCCTGTTCCTCGGCACCGGGTCGGAGAAGATTCCGCTCGAGGCGGCGCACCATCAGCTCTCCCAGGCTGTGGACTTCTTGATCCATGTCGACCGGGGCACCGACGGCGCCCGCTTCGTCACCGAGGTCGTCGAGATCGCCGGGTTCGACGGTCAGCATTGCACCACCAACACGATCTACTCGGTGGCCGAGGGTGGGCGCACGTTCGGCCGGCTGACGAGTGCGCACGCCGACAAGCTGACCCGGGCCGGGTTCGACGTGACTGCCTTGGGGAGTGCGTGGTGAGCCTGTCCGGGGCGGTCCTGGCGATGCTCGCCGCGGTCGGCGTGTGGTTGGTCGTGGCCGGTGTCGTCGGCGGTCCCGAGCGGGCGCCGCGCCGCGATCGGGTTCGGGTCGACGTTCGCCGGGTGGCGCTGCCCGCGTTGGTCGCGCTGGTGGTGTTTGTCGTCGTGTGGGTGTTGACGGGATGGCCGGCGGCGGGGGTGTCGTTGGCCGCGGTGGCGGTCATGGCGCCGTTGTTCGTGTCGGCCCACCGCGAGCGCGAGGTGACGCTGGCGCGCACCGAGGCGCTGGCGTCGTGGGCCGAGATGCTGCGCGACACGATCGCCTCGCACGCCGGTCTGCATCAGGCGATCGCTGTCACGTCGGCGGTCGCTCCCGAGGCGATCCGCTCGGACGTGCGCCGGCTCGCGGCGCGGTCGAGCCAGATGCCGCTCACCCGGGCACTCGGCTTGTTCGCCGCAGAGGTTGCCGATCCGGTTGCCGACCTGATCGTGGCCGCTGTCACGATCGCCGACCGGCACCAGGCGCAGAGCTTGCCGGAGCTGCTCGGCGGGGTCGCCGCGTCGACCCGCCAGCAGGCCGCGATGCGCCAACGAGTGGAGACCGGCAGAGCGAGAACGTATGCGTCGGCGCGGGCGATGGTCGGCCTGACGTTGTTGATGGTCGTGATGCTGATGTCGTTCTCGCCGGAGTTCATGGAGCCCTACGATTCGTTCACCGGCCAGGTGGTGCTGCTGATTGCCGGTGGCCTGTTCGCGGGTGCGGTGTGGGCGTTGATCCAGATGTCGCGGCCGGTCCCGGTGCCACGGGTGTTGGCCGGGATCGAGGACGTGGCCGCCGAGGCGGCGTCGTGATCGCGCTGTTGGCGATGGTGCTCGCCGGGTGCCTGGCTGGGACCGGGTTGCTGCTGGTGATCCGTGGGGCGATGTCGCCGGCGCCGCGGTTGGGGGACGTGGTGGCCGAGTTGCACCGGCCCCGGTCGGCGGTGCCGCCGACGCGCCGGCAGCGGCTCGACACGTCGTTCGAGCGGTTCGCCCTGTTCGGGCTACACGGTCGGAGCACCGACCTGGCGGTGTGCGAACGCTCCCCTGCCGAGTTTGCGCAGGACCGGCTCGTGTGGGCGCTGCTGGGAGCGTCGGCCGGGTTGCTCGCGGTCGCCGCGCGCCCTCTGGGGCTCACTTGGGTGTCGGTCCCGGTGGGGCTCGCGTTCAGTCTCGTCGGCGGGGTGGCGGGCTGGTTCTACGCGTTGGTCGACCTGCGCTCGGACGCGGTGAAGGCTCGCCGCGAGTTCGTCACCTCGTTGGCGTCGTATCTCGAGTTGGTGGCGATCTTGATGGCGGGCGGGGCCGGGGTCGAGACCGCGCTACATGAGGCTGGGCTGATCGGTCGTGGGCGCGGCTACCGCCAGATTCGGGCCGCGCTCTCGGCCGCGCAGGCACGGCGGCAGGGACCGTGGCAGGAGTTCGGCGCACTCGGCCGCCGGCTCGGCGTCCAGGAGCTTCAGGACTTGGAGGCCGCGATGACCCTCGCGTCGGACGAGGGGGCACGGGTCCGGGAGTCGTTGGCGAACCGGGCCGCGGCACTCCGTGAACGCGACGTGTACGAACAGGAGGCCGAGGCCCAGTCGAAGTCCGAGACGATGGTCCTGCCGGTAGCGGCGATGTTCGCCGGGTTCATTCTGCTCGTTGGGTGGCCGGCGATCGCTGGCCTGAGTGCGCCGTAACAGGTCCGGGGTAGGGCGTGGGTTCTTTCATCACGACAACTGACAAGGAGCATCATCATGTTGGAAGCACAAGTGCAGGTCATGTGCCTGTGGTGGGCGGCCGGCGACCGCCTCCGGGCAACCCACAGCCGCGCCGCCGAGCGAGAC
The DNA here is from genome assembly GCA_035556435.1 of Ilumatobacter sp. Classification (GTDB taxonomy): domain Bacteria; phylum Actinomycetota; class Acidimicrobiia; order Acidimicrobiales; family Ilumatobacteraceae; genus Ilumatobacter. The sequence goes on from DATMEY010000032.1 coordinate 27,116, forward strand.
CGGGGCGAGGTGACCGCCACGACGGCGTTGATCTTCATACTCGTGGTCGCCGCGATCGCGGCCGCCGGGGTGATCGCCTCGAAGATCACGAACAACGCCAGTCGTGTGCCCGACCCGTGACCCGCCCTGCGGGCATGTCGAGCCACCGTGACCGTGGCGAGGTCACGGTCACGGTGATTTCGATCCCCGTGATCCTGCTCGCGATGCTCCTGGCAGTTCAGGTCGGCCTCGCCTATCACTCCCGCCGGGTGGTGTCGGGGTCGGTGCAGGACGGAGCCACCAGCGCAGCCATGCTCGGCTCCACCCCCGAGCAAGGCGTCGCGATCGCCGAGGGTCTGATCGCCGGGTCGGCGGGGAACCTGTTGTCGTCGACCACGGTGACCGGCGACCGCACCGGCGACGTTGTCACCGTCCGGGCGACCGGCACGGTCGTCAAGGTGTTCCCGTTGTTCCCGACCTTCACCGCGTCGGCGTCGTTCTCGGCGACGGTCGAGCGGTTCCGGCCCCAGGGCGAGCCATGACCAGCCGGGGGTCGGGGAAGCTGCGTGACCGCGGGTCGGGTGGCGTAGAGGTCGCTCTCTCGGTGAGCGCGTTGTTGCTCGTCGGCTTCTTCACGGTCGGCGCGTTGCGGGTCACGAACACGGCCGGTGACGTGCAGGCCGCGGCACGCGTCGGTGCCCGCGCGGCGGCGACCGCGCGTAACCCGGCCAGCGGGAAGGCCGCCGCCGAGGCGGTCGTGGCGACTGCCCTCGCCGACCGGGGCGTCGCCTGCGCGGGCGGGCCCGACGTGGCGGTCGACCGCAACGCCGCCGGTCTCGCGACCGTCAGCGTGACCTGCGTGGTGAACCTCGACGACGTCGACCTGGCCGGGTTCACGATCAAAACCCTCACGGCCACCGCATCGGAGCGGGTCGACCCGCTCCGGGGAGGCGACGGATGATCACTCACGCCCGGTGTGATCCGGCGACGCGTGACCGCGGCGACACGATGCTGATGACCACGATCATCGTCGCCGCGCTCATGATCGGCGCGTGGGCGCTGGTCTCGGCCGGGCAACAGTGGGGCGCCCGCCGCGACGCCCAAGCGGTCGCCCAGGCCGCCGCCCGAGCAGCGGTACAGGTCAGCGCGGTCGAGGTGCGCGGCGGCCAGGTCGTGATCGACCCGGTGCTCGCCGGCCAACGCGCTGCCGACGTCGCCTCGGCGTCGGGGTACACCAGCGTGCTGGCGATCAGCGGTACCACCGTCACGGTCACCGTGACTGGCGCGGTCGACTACGCCTACCCGGCGGGCGGGTTCCCCGACGAGTTGACCGCCAGCGGCACCGCCACCGTGCAGCGCGGCGTACTGGACGGACGCTGATGGGCAGGATCGCCCGCGCCCTCGCCGGCCTCGTCGCCGCGGCTGTGCTGATGGTCGGCATCCCGATCGCCCTCGTGAAGATGGCCGGCTGGCCGCTCCCCCGTCAGGTGCCCGACTGGAACAAGCTCTACTGGGACATCCGCCAAGGGAACATCGGCGCCACCGTCGTCGTCAAAACGCTCGCCTGCGTCGTATGGCTCGGCTGGGCGCAACTCGCCTGGGCGCTGCTGTGGGAGCTATTCGTCAACCTGCCACGACTCGGCAAGGGCCACCCCGAAGTCGCCGCCCCGCTCGCGCCCACGCCGATGTCGCGCTTCGCCCGCCGCCTCGTGACGGCCGTGATGACGTTCACCACCGTTGCCTCGACACCGTCGATCACCGCTGCCGCGCCCTCGCTCGCCGACCTCGCCGCAGCCGCCGCGCCACCCTTCGACCTCGGCCGCGCCCCGACCACACTCGTCCACCACGCCTCCGACACCACCCGGCCGACCGCGAGCACCGCGGCGACGTGGGTCGCAGTCAACGGCGACACCCTGTGGGACATCGCCGAACGCTGCCTCGGCGACGGCGGCCGAGTCGACGAACTAATCGCCTGCAACCCCACCGTCCAAGCATCCCGACCACTGCGCGGCGGCCAAGTGGTCGTCCTCCCCGCCGGCGCGACCGCACCCGCCGACCGCTCCCCCGCCCCAACAGCGACCGAAGGCGGCACGACCCTCGGCAACCCATCGGCCCACAGCGAGTCGGTCGACGGGGACGTGACCTACACAGTCGAGCGGGGCGACACCCTGTGGCGCATCATCGACGGCTACTACGGCCACGTCGACGACCACATGGTCGACACGGTCGCCGAGTTGAACGCGATCCCCGACGCCGACGTGATCCACCCCGGCCAACACGTCCTGCTCCCCACCTCCCTCGACCACGCCCCGCCGATCGCGCCAGCAGCGGGAGAAATGGTCGTCGTGAAGCGGGGCGACACCCTGTGGCGCATCATCGACGGCTACTACGGCCACGTCGACGACCACATGGTCGACACGGTCGCCGAGTTGAACGCGATCCCCGACGCCGACGTGATCCACCCCGGCCAACAGGTCGCGCTCCCCCACCCGTCCGTCTTCGACAACACGCCCATCCCCCAACCCGGCGACCCGGCACCGACCGATCCCCCGGCCCCAGCACCCGAACCTGAACCGGCCGACACCGCGCCCGCACCGGCAGTGACGCAGCCGCCAACCACGGGGACACCGACCGAACCCGAAGTCGCCGCTCCACACACCACGACACCGCCAGCGACTGCCCGCCCGGTCACCACGCCGGTCACCCACGACACGACCGACGAGCGCATCACACCACCGGCGACAGTGCCGCCGGTCACCGCCGCCAGCGACGTCGACGCCCACGATGTGCTCAACGCCCGCTGGATGTTCGGTGCCGCCGCAGTTACCAGCCTCGCCCTCGGCGGCGCCTGGGTCACGCTCCACCAGCTCCGCCGCCGGCGACGCCGCTGGCTCGGCATTACACCACCGGCACCAGTCAGCGCTCCCGACCCGACCGACCGCGAAGAACGTGTCCGGCACGATCTCACCGCGCTCGGCGACCTCGTGGACCCCAGCCTCGCCATCGGCTCGACCGTGCGCGGGGTGATCCTCGGCGACGACCCCGAACTCCGCGTCCGCGCCGACGCCCCCGCACCCCCTACCGGCTGGGACGCTCGCGCTGGCGTGTGGTGGCGCAGCGATCCCGACGCGGCAACCCCACGACTCATGTCACCCGCGCTCGTCACGATCGGCGAGTGCCCCGACGTCGGCGACATCGTGCTCGACCTGGCGACCGCCGGCACCGTGTCGGTTACCGGCGACCGCGTCGCCGTCGAACGGCTGGTGTGCTCGATGCTGTGGGAACTCGCCGCCTGCCCCCTCGGCACGCCGGTCGACCTCTACGTCGTCGGCCTGACGTGCGCGGCCGAACAGCACACCGCCAACCGCGCCAGCCTGGTCACGCTCGAGGAAGCCGTCGCCCTCGCCGCGCCACCCCACGCCGACGGCGAACCAGTGCGGGTGTTCCTCGTGGACCCGTTTGCCGCCCCCGACGACACCCCGACCGCGCTCGGCGATCTCGTCGCCGCCTGCCCAGCGGGGAGCGGCAAGGCGGTCGTGATCGCGGGGCCGTGCGAGCAGCCCAGCGAGGAAGTCCACGTCCCCACTGCGCAGCGCTGCGTGTGGGACGGCATAGTGCTCGACCCGCCCCAGTTGGACGAACGGGCTGACGCCGAACTGAGCCAGATGTTCGCCGCTGTGTCGGTCGGCCGTCGTCCCGCGCCCGCGGCCGGGGCGCTCCCGGTCGTGCCCGACGCCGAAGCCGAAGCGGTCGCCCTGCGCCTCACCGCCACGATGCTCGCCGACGCCGACGCCGAGCCGACACCCGGCGGGGGCCACGACGTCGACCGGCCTGCCGAGCCGGCGCTACCGGCGATCGCCGTCGAAGGCGCCGGCCGCGGCGACGCTGTCGACCTCCCCGAAGTGATCCTCACCGTGTGCGGCCGCACGGTGGGAGTGCTCGGTCACCCGGTGCCGCAGCTCACCGCCGTCGTGTTCGTGCTCGCGGCCGCTGGCCGCCCGATCCACACCGCCGAGCTGACCGAGCTGACCGGCTATGCCGCCAAGTCGGTCTCGTCCGTGTTCACGACCACCCACCCGCTGGTCGAACGCGAGAACGGCACGCTGCGCCTCCGGGATCACGTCTGGACCGATCATCGCTGGACGACCGAGTGCGTCCGCCAACTCGCCGCCGCGATGCAAGACACCCCCGAATCACCCGACGCCGCCCGCTGGATGCGCGCCGCTGTCGAAGCCGTCCGCATGATCGAGCAAGGCCCTTACGCCGTGCTCCCCACCGTCCGCGACCGTCCCCGCTCGACAGCGAGCACCTGGGGATGGGTCGACGAGTTCCCCGGCGACGTCCCGGCCCGCACAGAAGCCGAAACCGAAGTCGCCGAGGCCGCGCTCGCGCTCAGCGAACTGTGGCTATCCGCACCCAACCTGCACGCGCTCGTGAGGCCGAGCGAACTCACCGACGAGTTGTGCCGCCTCGCCAGCCTGATCCCCTACGCCCACGTGGTGAAGCAGGTCCGTCAGTCCCCGTGGGTGAGCGGCGCCGAATGCCTCCTCGCCGCAGCCGCCGAAGTGGCAGGTGACGACGATCGAGCCCTGGCCCAAGTCCAACGGGTCGCCCGGGCGATGGCCGCCCGAGAACAGCTCGCTGCGTCGAGCGATTTCGCCGACGCACTGGGGCTGTAGTGGCGGTTGTGGCGAACGCAGGAGCCCTGCTGCTGCCCGCGGCAGACGTCGTCGGAGAGCTACGCCGGCTCGACTTCCGCGATCTTGGCGGGCTCAAGAGCAGGTAGAGAATTCCGATGAAAGCCCTCGTGGACCGCGCCGGTCAGCTCGGCGTCAGCGATCCCGATCGAGTGACCGGCCTCTACAAGCAGCTCTCCGCCCTCCCTGGCGGCCCGCTGCGGGAGCCGGGCGAGTTCGAGCCGGAGCAGCCACGCCTGATTCGCGTCGTGCTGCTCCATCTCCGCGACGAACTGGGATACGGACACGCAGCTCGCGGCGGTGATGAAAACCACTGAGGCGCGTCTACGGTCGTCTATCTCGGCCCTCTGGCACTGTCGGCAGCTGGAGTACCCCTCTCCGACCGACCCGAAGCAGTGCTCGCATCGGTCGGCGGCGAGGCCGGCCACGGGCATCAGGAGCGCGTTGTCGAGCGCCCAGGTGATGTAGTCGGCCGTGCTGCTCAGCCTGGCCGGCGGCGGGGCGAGTGTCCGGTAGCTCACCGGGCGCAGCTCCCGCGGCGGGCCGTCGCGGTTCGCTGTCGCCGAGGACGCGACCGCGTCCCCTCGGTTGAACACGAGCGTCGCCCCATGTCACTGTCTCCTTGCCCCGTTGCCCAGTTCCACCGTAGCCCCACTCCACGTAGTCGGACGGGAGTCTCGGGTGCCTACTGGCGGTCACCGCCAGGGCGCTTGATGCTGGTGACCCGGGACCAGTCGACGGTGCCGATGTGGACGCCGGGTCTGGGTGAGGCTTCGATGGTGCGCACGGTGCCGTCGGGGTCGATGTGGTGGATCATGACGATGTGGCCGACGTCGTTGACGGGTGAGTAGACGGCCAGGTCACCGGGCGCGATTGCGGTGGGGTGGACTTCGGGCAGTGGTGAGGTGGGGAAGGCTTGGCTGCCGTACAGGCCGTACTGCGCGCTGAGGTCGACGCCCGCTGCGCGCCATGCGGCGATCACGAACCCGGAGCAGTCGTACACGGCTGTCCCTGCGGCGAAGGTGTAGGTGTTGCCGCGTGAGCCGGTGAGGGTGCCGCCGGGCCAGACCGGGGTGCCGAAGCGATACGGGTCGATGGCGGCGTAGGGGGCGCCCAGTTGGGTTTCGGCCCAGGCGACTGCGGCGAGGCCGCCTTGCGGGCATTCGTTGGGGGTTGTGCCGGCGGTAGGGAGGGCGACGGTGGTGTAGTGGTCGAGCCAGCGGGTTTGGTAGTCGCCGATCGAGATGGTGTTGTGGGCGGGGTTGGGGATGTAGGCGGGTGACCATTGGCCGGTGCGGACGCGTTCGGCGCCGGTGGGGCCGACGTACCAGGAGACGGGGACCCAGGCGGGGTCGCCGTCGTATCGGTCGAGGATCGCGGCGACGTCCGCGGTGGCGCGCGCGTCTTGGATGGTGGGTGGGGCGAGGAACGGTTCGGTGTAGCCGGCGTAGCCGTCCCACGAGCTGGCGAGGTACTGGTAGGCGCCGGAGGGATGCCCGCTGCCGGTCGGCCCGCCGGCCGCAATCGAGCGGTGGTTCTCGGTGTAGTTGTTGCCGGATTCGAGGTGGCGGATGGTGGCGAGGATCGCGTTGAGGTTGGCGGGTTGGGGGCAGGCGGTGGCGTGTGGGGGGATGCATTCGTGGGGGCTGTTGTCGCCGTCGTCGATGGTGGCGTAGGTGTCGATCAACGCCCCGAGGTAGTCGTCGAGGTCGCCGTGCCAGCCGGGGACCGGGGCGGTCTGCCAGTTGGTGTCGTCGTCGGTTGGGACGCTGCCGTACCACCAGATCAACGGTGGGGTGGTGACGGCGGCTGGGGTGTGGGTGTAGAGCAGCGAGCGCACCGCGGCGTCGAGCACGGTGTCGCGTTGGGTGGTGGTGGCGTCGGCCCAGGCGACGGTGGTGGGGTCGATCCCGGCGAGCGCGGCGTAATCGGCCCATTGTGACGGGCCGACGGGTTCGGGGGTGAGGGCGCGCATGGTGGCGGCGATGCGGTCGGCGTCGGGGTAGGCGTAGGTGCAGACCGCGGCCGCCGCGACGGTGGCGCCGACCGCGCCTCCGGTGGTGGCGGCTCCGGCGATCACGGCGATGCCGAGCAGGCCGGCGGGTGGGGTTGCGGCGAGGGCGACGAGGCAGAGCGCGAGACGTCCGTTCATACCGGCATAGGTGCGCCTCGGACGCGCCCGGGGACGCAGTGCGGCGACGTGGCGGGTGGGGTGCGTCCCCGGGTCGGGGCGGGCCGCCCTTGTTGGGCGCTGGCGACGTGTTGGTGCGTCGCCCGGACCCGACAAGGGAGTGCTGATGTCACTGGTTGCTGCAAGCGTCGAGGTGTTGCGCGAGTTCGGCGGAGGGGTGCTGGCGCAGGTCACCGATCCCCCGGCGAACGCCCCGGCCGGGTTGAAGGCCAAGACCCAGGTCGTGTTGGGGATGGTCAAGTGGGGTTCGCTGATGGCGGTGCTCGGGCTGCTGTTGGCGGCGGGGATGATCTCGCTCGCCGGGGACCGCGGGTACGGGGGCGGGATGTCGCCCGAACTCAAGGGGTCGGTGATGAAGGGCGTGATCGCCTTGGTGATCGTCGGTTCGGCGGCGCAGATCGTCACGTTCGTGTCGGGCTGATGGGGTCGGCGATGTTGGGGATTTCGTTGAACCCGGTGTCGTGGATCACCGATGCTGCTGGGGCGGTGGTGGGGTCGGTTGCCGGGTCGGTGTTCGACGGCCTGGTCGGCTGGATCGAGGACGGGATGCGCTACGTCGCCGGGGCGATCGCGGCCGAGCTGACCGGCCTCGCCAACGTCGACCTGGGGTCTCAGACCGCGCAGCAGATGGGTGGCGTCTTCAAGTGGGTCGCGATGGCGGTCGCGGTCGGGGCGATCATGGCTTCGGCGGCGATGGCGGCGGTGTCGCCGCAGGGGTCGCTCGGCGACACGCTGCGGGAAATCCCGATCACGCTCGTGTTGATGGCCGGCTGGTTCGGCCTGATGACCTTGTGGGTCGAGACGATGACCGCGCTGATGGCGGTGTGGACGACCGATGCCCTGGTCGACGGGCTGTCGGGGGGGATCGGCCTCGACGTGGGGATTGCCGCGTTCATCCGGGCGTTGGTGGCGCTCCTGCTGATCGTGTTCCTGATCGTGTTCTTCATCGAGTTGTTGGTGTTGAACCACATGCTCACGTTCGGGGTGTTGATCGGCCAGGTCGCGATCGCCCTGCGGCCGGTGCGCCCGCTGCGGGGCGTGTCGGGGCAGATGATCCGCAACCTGGTCACGTTGTCGGTGACTCCGGTGCTGGGGGTCGCGTCGTTGGCGTTGTCGCTCGGGCGGCTCGAGGACGCGACGGTGTTGACGTTCGGGCGGGCGTTGGGGGCGTTGGCCGGGATCGTGGTGTCGGTGTTGATGCCGGTCACGGTCAACAAGTTCTTGCCGTTGGGTGGGCAGTCGACGTCGGCCGGGCGGAGCCTGATCGGCACCGGCGCCCAGGTCGCCGCGGCCGGTGCGATGGTCGCCACGGGCGGGGCCGCGCTGGCCGCGGGCGGTGGCTTGTCGCAGTTCGTCGCGGTCGGCTCACCCGGCACCCCGCCGGGTAGCCCGCCGGGCGGCATCGGTGGTGTGGGTGGGGTGTCGGGGGTGGGCGGCCCGACACTCCCGGGTGGCGGCATGGGGGCGGCGGCGTCGGCTGGCGCCGGTGCGAGCGGCAGTGGCTCCGCCTCGGGTGGCGGTCCCTCGGATGCCGGGGCACTGGCCGTCCGTGCGGTGCCGCGGGTCTCGGGTGGGCAGGGGCGGGCGGCGACGGTGGCGGCGTCGGTGTCGTCGATGTTCGATCGGGGGGCCGACGAGTGAGCACAGTCGAGTTCCCTCCGGCCGAGCGTGTGTCGCTGTACGGGTCGTTCTCGCGCGGCGAGCTGCTCGGTGCGGCGGTGGCGACGATGCTGTTCACCGGCGGGATCGTCGTCGGGCTGCTGATCGAGTCGGCCGGCGCCGCGGTGGCGGTGTTGGTGTGGACGTTCGCGCCGACGCGGCGGCGCCCGTTGCGGGTGCTGGTGCCGGCGTGGGTGAGGTGGCGGCTGCGCCGGGACCGCCTGTGGAGGGCGCCGTTGCGGGGGCGGGCTGCTCCCCCGCCGTTCCTGGCCGGTGTCGACGTGGCGTTGGCGGACGACGTGGCTGGGGGCGGCCCGGTCGGGGTGGTCGTGAACCGGCGGGCGTGGACGGTGATGTTCCGGGTCGATCGGGCGGCGTTGACGTTCTCCAGCGACGCCGAACAGGCGCAGGCGTTGACGAGTTGGTCAGAGGTGCTCGGGGCGTTATGCGTCGAGCGCGGCACCGAGCTGGTGGCCGAGCGGGTCGGCTGGACCGACCTGCACCGGGCCGCCGACCCGGCTGCGTTGGCGCGCTACCACGACACCCACGGTGTGCCGGGGCCGGGCAGCGAGGATTACGCCGAGCACATTGCGACGTTCGGGGCGTTGGCCGCCGCGCACGAGGTGATCGTGTGGGCAACGGTGACCCAGGCCGGGCGGCTGCGGGTGGCCCGCCGGGCCGGGTTGCGGGGGTCGGTCGGCGAGGTGATGGGCGCGGCCGCGGTGCGCGCGGGTGCGGCGCTGCGCGGCGAGTTGGCCGACCGGGGGTTCACGGTCGGCGGGTTGTTGTCGCCGGCCGAGATCGGGCGGGTGCTGGTGCACGCGATGGACCCCTACCGGCCCGCTGAGGCGACGTCGAACCGGGAGCGGTTCAGCCTTGCCGAGCGCACGATTCCTGACAGTCAGGTGACCGTGGAACGCGACGTGGTGATGGTCGACCGGGCATTCCATCGGGTGTTCGCGATCGGGTGGCCGACCGTCGCGGTCGACGGGACGTGGTTGTGGAAGCCGCTCGCGGTCGAGGGCCCGAAGGTGATCACGGCTGTGTTCGAGCCGGTGCCGCCGTCGCGGGCCGATCGCCAGCGGGACTCGCGGCGTTCGATCGGATCACGCAACAACGTGGCCGCGGCGAGCGAGGGCGACGGCCACGTCGCCGTCAAGAACCTCAAGAAGGTCGCCGCCCTGCACCGTGCCGAACGGGCGGTGTCGGAGGGGCACACCGAGCTCGACGGGTACGTGCTGATGGTCGTCTCGGCGGCCAACCGGGACGAGTTGGAGCTGCGCTGTCACACGCTACGGCGCCGACTGCGCGAGTGCGGGCACGCATCGCTGCGCGAGTTATCCGGGGCCCACGACTGGGCGCTCGCCGCGGCCCTGCCGATCGGCGCCCACGTCGCCGCCGACGCGGCCTGACCCGGGAGCGTTGCGATGCGCGTAGCCAAATTGCGGGCGACGACAGCCGAGTGGCGCTCGGTGTATCCGTGGCACTTCGGCGGGTCGGTCCCGTCCAGCGGGCCGGTGCTCGGCGTCGACCGCCTTGCCGGGCGTTCGCCGTTCGGTCTCGACCCGCTGCGGCTCGTCACCCAGGGCGTGGCGACCAACCCGAACATGGTGATCGCCGGCGCGCCCGGCAACGGCAAGAGCGCACTCGTCAAACAGCTTCTATGGAATTTGGTCGGCTCGTTCGGCTACCGGTTCGTGACAACCGATGTGAAGGGTGAGTACCGGGATCTCGCAGCCGCGCTCGGCGCCCCGGTGTTGGACCTGCGCCCTGGTGGGCCGACCCGGATCAACCCGCTGCAAGACGCCGACGGTCGATTGGAGTTCGCCGCCGCGCTGGCGTCGTTGTGCGTCGACCGGTCGCTCGACGCGCTCGAGCGGGCGGCGCTGACCGCGGCGGTGCGGGCGCTGCCGGAGCAGCCGGTGATGCGCGATCTGCTCGGGGTACTGCGGGCGATGCCGGCGACGGTGTGTGACGAGTTGGTGCTCGGCCGCGACGAGGCCCTGACCGGCACCCAGGCGTTGCGGTTCGGTCTCGGCGAGCTGCTGCACGGGTCGCTGGCGGGTATGTTCGACGGCACCTCGACGGTCGAGCCGTCCACCTCCAAGGTCGGCTTCGTGGCCGACGTGTCCGGGGGTGGGACCGACGACCGGGTGCTGCGGTTCGCGATGCTCGCGGGCCAGCGGGCCGTGACGCAGATGCTGGCCCGCTCGACCCGGCCGACCCTGAACGTCAACGACGAGGGCTGGCGCGTGGCCTCCACGCTGGAAGGCACCCGTTGGATGCAGCACAGCTTCAAGCTCGGCCGCGTCGACGCCTTGGCGAATGTGCTCGTCGTGCACCGGTTCGCTGAGATCGGCGCGCAAGCTGCCGGGGTGACCGGTGAGATCGCCAACCGGCTGGTGTCCGACGCCGACCTGCACGTCATGTTCCGCCAGGGCGACCGGGCCGACGCCGACGACTCGGTCGAACGTCTGCGGCTCCCCGAAGCGCTCCGTGACCCGCTCGTGCAGCTCGGGGCGCGGCGCTGCGTGATCCACGTCCGCGGCCGCCTGGCACTCCTCGACGTCGTGTTGTCGCCGCGCGTGTTGGCGCTGGCAGACACGAACCAGGCCGTGCGCGGTGCTCCCCGCTCGGATTCCGAAAATGTGCTCTGACCTGGTGCCAGGCAACCTACTGGCAGTCCGCTGGCACAGCGGGCGTTGCCAGTTGGCACCCAACTGGGGGGTCGTTGCGGATCGTCGCCGCCATGACCTCTACGGCACCGACACCCACCCGTCCCGAACCCCCCAACCCCACCCCGCCGGCCGCTGCGGCGTCACCGGCGGCTGGTGCGTCGCCACGGCGACGCCGCGCAGCGAGCGAGTGCGAGGCGTTGTTCGCCGAGACCGGCCGCTGGCGCCACGCCGTTGTGTGGCGCTACGCCCGCTGGCTCGACGATGCCCCCGAAGTCGCCACCGCCGCGGTGTGGGAGGCGATCGTGGCCGGTGAACGCGACCACCGGGCGCTGTACGCGGCTGCCCGGCGGGCGTTGATGCGGCTGCGCCGCTACGAGGAACGCCACCGTCGCCGGATCGTCGCCGACGAGGAGCGCGGTGACGATCCCGCCGACCGGGTGGCCGAACGGGTCGACGCTGAACGCCTCGCCGCAGCGCTCGGCACTCCCCCGGCCGCGGTGCGCGAGTGGATCGACCGCAAGACCGCGGCGACCACCGGCCGTCGCCTGTCGAGCGGCACCAAGTCGGCCGGGCAACGCTGGGCCGCGCACGCCCGCGAGCAGATCGGAGCCGTCGATGCGGCCGCCTGACCTGCTCCGCTCCCGGTACCGGTTGGCGCCCTGGGTGGCCGCGGCGGCCGTGCTGGCCGGGTGCTCCAACGCGACCGACACCCCCGCTGCGACCACCACGACCGCCCACACGTCACCCTCGATCGCTGGGCGTGGGGACGCCGACCTCACGCCGACGGCGACGGCGACGAACGGCCGGGGCGACGACGCCGTGCTGGCTGTCGAACCGGCAGCTCGCATCGTGACGGTGTCGGGTGGCGACCTGCCCGCGGAGATCACCGACGCCTACCGGGCCGGGGGCGGCGACCTGGTGGACCCGGCCGAGTGGGCCGCCCGCTACGGAACCGCGGGCCTGCCCGAGTTGGTCGGGCCGGGTGTCCGGCTGGTCGAGGCGACCCACCGAGCCGACCACTCCCCAGCCGGGTGGGCGCGCGTGGACGAGGCCGCCTGGCTCGCAGTCGCCACCGCCGACCGCGACGAACTACTCGCCGAACTGGCTGCCGCGGCCGGGGTCGACGGTTCGGCCGACCGGACACCCGGAACGGACAACGGCGGCGACTGCGCGACCGACACCTACCCGCCCGACCCGGTCGGGGTGGTGTGGACGGTGCAGGGGTGCAGCTACCCGCGGTACCCGCAGATGGTCGCAGTCGGCGTCACCCGGCGCGGGCCGACGAGCGCGCCGCCCGAGGTGGTCGATCCGACGGTGGGCCCGCTGGTTGAGTTGCTCGACGGCCAGGTCGGCTTCGTCGAGGTGCGCCTCGGTGCGCCCGGGCCGGACACCGCGACGCTGCACATCTCCGTCCACGTCACCCGGCCCGCCGGCACGCCGACCGACGCGGCCGACGCGTTGCTGGGTGGGCCGCTGGCCGGCTGGCAGGTGTTGCGCGGGGAGGGGTCGGTGTTGTTGTCGGGGCCGACCGGGGCGACGTGGACGCTCGCCGACGGTGTGGCCGTGTTCGACTGGGCAGGCCGCTGGTGACCGACACCCGTTCGGCCGCTGGCCGGTCACCGATCAACGAATGGCTCCCTCTGGCCGTGCTCGCCGGGATCGCCGCGGTGGTGTGGACGGCCCCGAGCGTCGCCGCCCGGGTCTGGTCGTCAACCGGGTGGCATCCCGGCCGCGACCTTGGCTCGCTCGCTACCGCCTACGCCCACCTGTTCGACCCCGAACAGATCGCCGGGTCCGGGCTGCACGGCATCCTGTTCGGCGCCACCACCGTCGCCGTCGCGGTCGTGCTGGTCGGCGCCGGAGCATTCGCCGCCGGTCAGGTCCAGCGGCGACGGCGGGCCGCGTTGCGGGGCCTCGCCTATGGCGCCGAGCTGGACCGGTTCTCGCCCAAGGCGATCGTGGCCGCCTCGGACGTGATCCTCGGCCGCCACGAACGCGACCCCCGCCAGGCCGGGCTGATGGTCGGCCGCGACGTCCACACCGGCCGCGAGATATGGCTGCCCAAGGAATCGACGGTGCTCGTCCTCGCCCCACCGCGTAGCGGCAAGACGTCGGGGACCGTTGCCCCGGCGATTGTCGACCATCACGGCCCGGTCGTCGCCACCGGGGTGCGCCGCGACATCATGGACTGGACGCATCCGTGGCGGGCCGCGACTGGTGCGCCGATGTGGCGGTGCGAGCCGATGCTGCCGCCCGGCACCGTGTTGCCGGCCGGGGTCGAGACGGTGCGTTGGTCGCCGCTGTCGGGCTGCGAGTCGATGCTGACCGCCAAGCTGCGCGCCGAAGCACTGTTCGCGGCGCTGCCCGCTGCCAGCGCCGACGATCAGTTCTGGCGCAACGCCGGCCAGACGATCCTGTCGTGCTACCTGATGGCGGCCGCCGCGCGGGACGGCTCGATCCGTGACGTGCTCGGCTGGGCCGACCGCGACAGCGACCGCTCCCCCGCCGACGTGCTGCGCGCCGCGGCTGACGAGATCGACGACCCGATCGAACGCGACACCGTCAACTCGGTCGCCGCGCAAGTCGAGGCCGCCGTGGCCCAAGATCCGCGGTACAAGGCGGGCGTCACCGGCCAGGCGTTGCAGGCCCTCGAACCGTTCCGCTTGCCGCACATCCGCCGGATGTGCGACGTGCCGATCGGCGAGTCGTTCGACCCGGCCGAGTTCCTCCGGGCGTCGGGTACGATCTGGATGCTCGGCTCCGAGTCGCATCAGCGCCAAGCCGCGGGTGTCTGCACCGCGCTCACCGCGGCGGTCGTCGAGACCGCCCGCGAGCTCGGCCGCGAACAGGGCCGTCTCCGACCGCCGTTGCTGTTAGCGCTCGATGAGGCCGTCAACGTCGCCCCGATCCCGAGGCTGGAGCAGCTCTTGTCGACCGGCGGCGGCTCGGGCATCCAGACCATCGTCGTGCTCCAGTCCTTGGCGGCGGCGCGCAACGCGTGGGGCCGCGAGATGGGCGACGCCTTGCTGGATTTCAACAACGCCAAGGTGGTGTTGGGCGGCTTGTCCGACGCGCAGGACCTGGCCGACCTGTCGGCCCTGCTGGGCCAGCGCGAGGAACGCGTCGTGCAGACCAGCCGCTCCGGCCGCCTCGGTGTGCTCGACGTCGGCGACCACTCCTGGTCGTGGCGCCAGGTACCCGTGATGCGCCCCGACGAGATCCGCCGGATCGACTCCGAACGCCGCGGGCACGCCCTGCTGATCGCCCGCTCCGGCAGCGGAATCCTGCTGCGCCAGGACCGCATCTTCACCCGCCGCCCACCCAACGAGGCGACGCCATGACCGACGACAACGACAACGACCCGAGCGGGCCGGGCCAGCGGCCGGACTACAGCGGCGAACAACTCGCGTTCGGCGAGGTGCAGTACCCCTGGCGCAGCTCCCCCGCCTACGACGGGCCACCCAGCCCGACACCGCGCCGCGCCGAACTGCTCGGCGACGCCGAGGACGCCTGGTGGGCCGACGTGACCGCCTGGACCGAATGGGCAATCGCCACGTTCCGGCTCTCGCGCTGGTTCCCACCGTGCTGGCTACGCCACCCGGCGCTCGTGGAGGAAGCCCAAGCCCTGTGGCTGTTGTGGTGCGAAGCGTGGCTCGGCATGGACCCCGCCAACCCGGCCCACTGGCTCTACCAACTCGACTCGGCCCTGCACCGCATTGAAACCCGCTGGCAGGTGCCCTGCACCCTGGACAACCACACCGAGCCGACCCCGATCCGCCCGAGCGCGCGTGTGCGCCCGCTGACGAGCCAGTGGTGGTCACTCGACAACTTCACCCCCACCGACCCCGCCTGGTGACCACCCCGTTGCCGACCCACCCATCGCGTTCCTGGGAGGAAGCAAACCATGTTGAAGTTCACCCTCTACGGCCGCCTCGCGGCGGACCCCGAGTTCACCACCTACGGCGACAACGCACCGATGGCACGCCTCCGGGTCGCGTCGCACCATCCCGGTTCCGCACACGCCGACTTCTTCACCGTCGCCGTGTTCGACCCGCCAACCCTCGCCCAACTCGCCAACGCCCACAAGGGCGACCCGCTACGCCTCGACGGCAGCGCCCGCCAGCACCGTTGGGTCACCCAGCACGACGACCAGCGCGAGCAGATCAACCTGGTCGCCCGCACCGTCGAGCACCACCAGGCCCACTGGCGCTCCGCCGGACAACACACCGCCCTACGCACCGCCACCGCCCAGGCGGGCCGGTAGCGGCCGGCCCGGAACCGACCCGGTGGTGTCGCGATGTTGACGGTGCGTGAGCTGCTCGACCGAACCTCGCTGGCCGACCTGCTGACCTCGCTCGGCGGTCCACCCGTCGGTTCCGGGCACCACGCCCGCTGGCCGTGTATCGCCCCCGACCACGACGACGCCCACCCGTCCGTGACGATGTTCACCGACCGGCGCGGAGTCGAGCGGTGGCGCTGCTGGTCCGACGGCCGCAACGGCACCGCGATCGACGCCGTGATGGTCGCCCACCGGCTTGGCACCGGCGACGCGATGCGCTGGCTCGCCGAGCACTACGGCAACCTGCCGCCTGCCGAACACCGACCCACCACCACCCAACAGCACCGCGACCTGTCGAACTCGCTGCGCCGCTGGGTCCACGACTGCGAACACCGACTCTGGCAACCCGCAGGCAGGCGTGGGCTGAACTGGCTGCACGCCCGCGGGCTCGACGACGCCGTACTCGAGGCCAACCGGGTCGGCTACAACCTCGCCCGGCCAACCGCCCGGCCGATCCGGCTGACCGACTTCACCGGCGTCACCGTGTGCTCGTTCGACCGCCGCGGCGAACTCGCCTACGTGCAACTCCGCATCCTCGACGCCACCGGCCGCGGCAAATACAAGAACCCCGCCAAAGTCCCGATCCCCGCCGTGTCGTACCCACGCGGCGGCCCTATCGGCGGACCACTCGTCGTCGCCGAAGGCGTGCTCGACGGCCTGGTCGTCACCCAGGCCGGGTTCCGCTGCGCGGCCCTCTCGTCAGCCTCCTCGGTGCCGTGGGCGAAGACCTCGACCGTCGCCGAGCAGATCGCCGCCCACGCCGCCGGCCAACAGATCGTGATCGCCCTCGACGGCGACCGCGACGGCCGCGCCGCGGCCCGCCGGCTCTACCACCAACTCGACGGGCACGACGTGCGCCTGCTCGACCTGCCCGACGACCACGACCTGACCACCCTCTACCGCAAGAAGGCCCCCGCATGGCAACACCACCCGAGCAGTTCACAGGCACCGAACGTTTCATCCATCGCCTGACCACCCGCGACGACCTACCGACGTGGCACGACGCCGCCGCGCTGGGCGTCGAACTCGTCGACTTCGACATGGAACGTCGCGCGCTTACCGAGCGGATCACGAACGCCAACGCCTACTACGCGGAACACGCCGACCAGCTCGAAACCCAGGGCGGCGTCCACACCGCCGAGGCGTACGTCGAATCGCTCGAACAGCGCCTCGACCTGCTCGCCGGCGACCCGGGCCGCTACCACCTCGCCACCGGCGAGATCATCGTGCTCACCGCCGACTCGCGTCGAGAGGCATACCAGTCGGGGTGGTGGTTCAACGACGACGCGGTCTCGGTCACGACCCCCAACGGGCAACGCTTCCACCACGCAGGCGTCCACCCCGACGTCGTCGTCGACCCGACCGCCGACATCGACCCGACCGCCCGCATCGAAGCTGGCGCGGTGATCGGTGCCCACAGCAGGATCGGGCCCTACGCGCACGTCGGCCGCGGCACGATGATCGACACCCACTGCATTATCCAAGATGGGTCATGGATCGGCCCTGGCTCCGAACTGTGGCCACGCACCCGGGTCAGTCCCGGCGCCACGATCGGAGCACACAGCGTGATCGGTACCCGCACCACCGTCGGCGCCGGCGCACAGGTCGCCCAGGGCAGCCAGATCGAGCCGTTCTCCCGGCTCGGCACCGGCACCACCACCGCCAACCGGCGCAACGGCAACCGCGGCATCCAGATCGCCGGAGCGATCGACCAACTCATGCGCCTCGACCGCGACTGATGAACCGCCACCCCGCCAACCCCACCCACAGGCGAAGCGCCGCCGGCCAGGCCGGGTGGCAGGCGTACACTTCGGTCATGTCGTTGAAGGACGAGCTCGCGCCGGACGTGCTACGCCGCGTGGAAGCCGAGGCTGCCCGTCGCGGGATGACCGTCGACGCGTTGGCCGCCGAGATGGTCGCGGAGATGAGCGCCCGGCTCCCCGCCACCCCGCCGCAGACCCCGGGTCGTGCCGAGCCGACCGGCGAGTTCTTCGGTTTCGTACCGTTCCCCAAGCGCGGCACCCCCATCACGAACGAGATCATCGACCAGCTTCGTGACGAGCTGATTGCGTGAGGGCGCTGCTCGACGTCAACGTGCTGCTGGCGTTGTTCGACGAGGACCACGACCATCACGACCGGGCACGGGCGTGGCTGAGTGCCGAGATCGCCGATGGGTGGGCGTCGTGCCCGATCACTCAGAACGGTTTCGTGCGGATCATCAGCCAACCCAAGTATCCGAGCCCGGTTCCGATCGCGGCCGCGATCGAGCGGCTGGCGCAGGCGTGCGCGACCGGGCATCACGAGTTCTGGTCGTGCGCGGTCAGCGTCGTCGACCCGGCCAGCGTCGACCCGGCCCACCTGACCGGGCCCAAGCAGGTCACCGACGTGTATCTGTTGGCGACCGCGGTCGCCAACGACGGCAGGTTCGTCACGTTCGACTCGGCGATCCCGCTGTCGGCGGTACCCGGCGCCGACGGGCGTCACCTCGTCGTCATCTGAACGCCCGCTGCCGGCCACCGTTGCTGCTCGGGCAGGTGCGTCAGCGTTCGTGCCGAGGGTCGCCGCGGCGTCGACCGAGCATTGCGGGCGTCTTGGCATCGCCGCCGCGGAGCGGTACGCCGGCGTGACCGGGACATCGAGAATCTGCCGCCCTGGACTACGAACATGTGTTCGTCTATGTTTATTGGTATGGCAGCCCGCGGTTGGCATCTTGAGCGACTCGATGACGATACGAAGGTGTGGACGCACCCTGAACACCGCCGGCGGCGGGTCCAGCCGTCGAGTTGGTGGTTGGATGAGCGCGGGCAGCGTTGGCCCGGCGGGGTTGCGGTCGCGACGCTCGACGACACCGGTGAGTGGTCGGCGGGCCCGACGTTCTACTGGGTGCATGAGGCAATGCACCTGATCGAGACGTCAGGCGCACCGACAGGGTAAGTCATGCCACGTGCAGCAAATCGTCAGCGCGGCTGGTCTCCGAGCCCGGCCCAACAACGGTGGGGCGAGTTCCAGAACACGCTCAAGTCCGGCTACCCGATGCCCGAGCCGATCCCGCCCGACCGCCTCACACGGCTCTACGACGAACTGCTCTCGATCGCCGCGCAAATGGCGGCCGAACACGACGCGATCTTCAAAGTCATCACCGACAGCCACGGGCCGTGGACGATCCTCAAGCACGATCTGAACCGCCTGACCGCGATGTTCGGCGCCGGGCTTGCCAGTACCGTCACATCGGACCCGGCGATCCTCCGAGCCAACGTCGATCGCCGCCTCAACCAGCTTGTCAATGCCGATGACGAGGGCACGCCAAGCGGACCCGAGATGGCAACGACCGGAACTGAATCGGAGTCGAACGGGCTTGCAGGACAACGCCGTCGCGGCATGGTCCTGTAGCCAGCAGCCTGGCTGGTTGCTGCGCTGCGGCGCGAGCGAGACTGGTGGGTGTGAGGGCGGGTTCACGCGTTGCCGATGCGTTGCCGATGGCGGAGATGATCGGCTGGTATGAGAGCGGCGAGTCGAGCCTGACGATTGGTCGCCGGCTGGGGATGCACCAGAGCACGGTGCGGAGAGTGCTGATCGAGGCCGGTGTTGTGATGCGTTCGCGCCGGGACCAAATCGCGTTGCAGGACGGGCGCCGCGGCGTGCGGACACCGACGCGTACCGAGCTCGCCGCCGGCTATGTCGAGCAGCGGCTGACGTCCGCGGAACTCGCCGTGCGGTTTGGGATCAGCGAAAGCCGCGTGCACTCGCTGCTGAGGCGTCACCGGATCGAACGCCGCCCCGGCGGCATCCGTCCGGAACGGGCTGAAGCCGAGCGTGCCCGGCGGCGTCCACCGGAACTGATCGATCGGATCATCGCCCGATATCGCTCGGGAGCTTCGCGGGCCGAAGTCGCAGCAGATCTCGGGTTGCACAAGGCCACCGTCGATGACGTGTTGCGCCGAGCAGGGGTGGCGTTGCGGTCCGGGCGCAAGCTGCCCCCCGTGGCTGATTGGGTTGACCGCTACGTCATCGGCGGCGAATCGGGCGCTGAGATCGCGGCGACGTTCGGGGTAACGGCCAATGCCGTGCTGCGGGCCTTGGAGGTTGCTGGGATTGAACGGCGGCCAGCACGGCCGCGCATGGCCGTCCTCAGCGATGCCGCGGTCGTAGAGTTCTACGTCGACGAGGGCCTGTCGTTGCAGGCGACCGCGCAACAACTCGATGTCTCGGTGCGACGCGTGCGTGAGGTGGTCGGCCGGCTCGGGGTGCTGCGGTCAGGCTTCGATCCGTCGGGCATCAATCGAACCAAGTTCGCCCGGCGCCACGCTGAAGGCGCCACGATCGCCGAGTTGGCCGAGGAGTTCAACCTGACCAGACACCAGGTCGGCACCGCAGTGCGGTCGTTCGACCTGCCGCGCCGGCTACCCGTTACCCACCGTGCACTGCCGATCAGCGACCGCCAGCTCGGAGCGCTGATCGCCGCCGGTCACAGTGACGCCGAGATCGCAAGCCGTCACGGCGTGGCCGTGTGGGCCGTGACAAGGCGGCGCCGGCAAGCCGGGCTGCGACGGCCGACGTCGAACAAGGTGAAGCCTCCGATCGGGCGCGCCCAGCTCGAACGCCAACTCGCTGGCGGACGGACACGCTCCGAGATCGCCACCGCCTACAACGTCGGCTTGGCGACCGTCACCCGGTGGTGCGCGCACTACGGCATCGACGTCGCCGGTTCGCGGCCGACGTCGAGCAGGGACGGTCCTGTGATCGACGCCAAGTTGCTCCGTCATCTGTACGTCGATGAGGAGTGGACGGCTCGTCAGATTGGCGCCGAGTTCGGGGTCGATCCGAGCTTGGTCAACTTCGCCCTGCACTCGCACCGCATCGCGGTGCGTCACGGCGGCCAGGGTTCGCCTGCCAACGCGGTCGTGTTGCTGGATGCCCTGTACGCCGATCCAGAGATTGTGTCGGTCCTCGAGCGCGGCGGAGTTCCGGTGCGGCGTCGCGCCGGAGACCTCGCGCGCCGCTTCCCGCGCCCGGCACCGCTCGACGCTGGTCTCGTTGACGACCTCTATCGCCGGATCGGCCTGTCGACGACACAGATCGCGCTGCTCACCGGGCACAGCGCCTCGAACGTCCTCGATGTGTTACGTCGACACGGTATTCGCGCCCGGCGGGCGAGCCGCTCGCCGTGGTTTGTACGCACGTTCCTATGAACAGATTCCTGAGACTGAGCGACGACGGTCGCGGTCTTACCGGTGGGCCTGTGGCCGGCTGCGAGTACGCGTCGGCGTAGCGTCCTGCTTGTTGTTCGACCGGCGGAGCGTGCGGAGACGGGCGACGAAGCGGTCCGGGGCGCGTGGGGAGCGCCAGTCGCTGCCGGTCAGGGCAACGGCGACGGCGCGGTCGCGTTGGCGGTCGTCGCCGAACGTCACGAGGACGTCGAGGACGCGGCCGTGGTGCGCGGCGAGGGCGGCCAGGACCGGCTTGGGGAGCGTGCGTTGGCATTGTTGCCACCAGGCGGTGACGTGACGGCGGTGGCGGTCCTCGGCGCGTTCGGCGTCGCGCTTGGGTGCTCCGGCGGTCCAGCGTTGTTCGATCGTGGTGGCCGAGAGTTGGCTGTCGGGGTCACGCACGACGGCCGCGGCGAAGGCGGTTTCGGGGGACAGGTCGCCGAGTTCGAATTCGGTGTGGTCGTGGGCGTCGGTGACGACGTGGGCGTGGTTGCTGTGTCGGCCGCGGGTCATGCCGACGTAGAGCGCGGCCGAGATGGTGCGCGGGGTGACGACGACGTGGCCGCGGTCGACGGTGCGGCCCTGGGCGCCGGCGATGGTCGTGGCGTAGGCGAGCACGATGTCGTCGGCGACGTACTCGGCCGGCAGCACGGCGCGGGCGGATCGTCCAAGGCGGCGGACTTCCAGTGAGCCGTCGGCGAGTTGGCCGGTGACGGTCCACGCGTCGCGGTTGAGGATGCGGTGATGGTCGCTGGCGGTGACTTCGGCAGTGTTGCGGCGGGTCTGTATCTGGTCGCCGATGTGGATGCGAGTTCCGTCGGCGGCGTCGGCGACGTACGGCCCGAGGCGCCCGGCGACGATCAGATGGTGTTGGCAGCGGGTACTGATCTCGGCCGCGTCGGCGGCGGTGTCAGCGACGACCAGCGACGTGGCGTCGGTCTGCACGTCGGCCCACCATGCAGCCGCGGCCGCGTCGAACACGGTGTCGGTGGTCGCCGCGTGGATGCGGCCGTGCTGTTCGTAGAGGCCGGTGATCTTGGGTTGGCGGGCGCGGAGTTGCTTGGAGGCGTCGCCCTCCCACTGGTTGGCGAACCGGCGCACCGTGGTCAACTCGACCGCGGCGGGGAGCGCGGCCAGGTCGCGCAACAGTCCTCCGGCTTCGGGTGCGCCCATCTGCGCGAAGTCGCCGAGCAGGGCGACCTTGGTGCGGTAGACACCGGCGACGCGCAGCATCTCGTCGAGCACCAACGTCGGGACCATCGACGCCTCGTCAACGATCACCAGGCCGTCGCGGGGCATATCGATCGCTCCGATCCGCCAGCTCGCGATCGTGAACGCCGGCAGGTCGGTTCCGTCGGTCACGACGCGCGCAGCGGCGGCCGACAACGTGAGCACCGTCACGTCACGGCGTGCGTCGGCGTAGGAGGCGGCGACCGAGCGCAGCATCGTGGTCTTGCCGGCGCCGGCCGGGCCAACGACGGTCGCGACGCGCCCCTGGCCGGCGGCGATCTCGGTGACCGCGTCGAGTTGGTCGTCGCCGAGTTGCGGATCACGGCGCGGGGTGACGGTGAACTCGGCCGGCTCGGTCGTGGCGGCGAGGACGCGGGCTTCGGCGTCGCGGATCACCGTTGACGTGTACTTGGCGACGTTCGGGTCGGCGTACTCGGGGTCGTCGTCGGGTTCGAGCGGTATGCACTGAGCGATGAACCGTTCGGTCTCGACTTCGATCGCTTCCGCGGTCGGGCCGGCGATCAGGCGGGCAACCTCGGCGGTGACGTGGGCGCGGCTCCACCACGCCCGTTGTTCGTTGAGCTCGGCGAACACGGCGGCGGTCAACCCGTCGCTCCCCGCTGGGAGGCGGCCGCCGTCGCTGACCGGGGCGGCCTGGTCGGTGAGGCCAGCGATCGCTGTGAGGTCGTTAGCGGGGACGGTGGCGCGCCACTGTTCGTGCAGGTCGACATCGCCGCGGGTCTTGCGGTGGCGGCTGCGGACGGTGGCCTGGTCCATCATCTCGGCGCGTTCGTCGCGTGTCGGTGAGCGGCCGTATTCGGCGCGCCATTCCTGTTCGAGCCGCTCGTAGGTGGCGAGGACCGCCGCCCGGCGGGTCGAGAACTGAGCGATTAGTCGTTCCGGTGTCCCGGCGATCTCGCGCATCGGCACCCGCTTGTCGGGCGTCGCCCAGGCGACGCCGAGGCGCTCAGTCAGCCCGCGTTCGAGGACTGCGCCGTACAGGCCGCCGGCGGCGTGGGCGTGGCGGTAGAGCGCCCGCGAGTCGAGCGTGCGCCACACGCCGTCGTTGCCGCGGACCCGGTTCAAGATCGCACAGTGGGTGTGGACCTGGGGGTCGCCGACACGTTCGCCGGGCGCGGTCGAGCGCGAGGTGCGGTGTCGGAACTTGGCGACGATCAGCCCGTCCCCGGGCACCTTGCGGACGCCGGCGACCCCGGCGCGGGTGTGCCCGGCATTGTCCTCGATGTACTCCAGCCCCGCCACTACGGCCGCGTCGTGAGCGGCTACGACCGCGGCGCGCACGTCGGGGTCGGCGGTGAGCGCCCACAGCAGGCTCACGCTCTTGGACGGCGAGAAGGTGACGTCGAACGCGGCGACCGGCTCGGCGAGCGTGCCGTCCGGGCGCGGGCGAGCCGACACCTTGCGGCCGAGTACCTGCTCCGGTAACCAGCGCCCCGACGGCAACCGTGTCCCGCCCGCGGTGGACGGGACGACGAAGCGGCCATACAGGGCCTCCATGTCGGGGGCGTCGACGAACCCGGACAGGTTGAGCAGCCCGGCCCCACGCCCGGCCCACTGTCCGGGGGCTTCCCCGCGGCCGGTGTAGTAGTCGTGGCGGGAGGTGGCGACTTCGCGGGTGAGGTAGTCGTAGCCCGTCCCGGCGGTGATGCGCCCTACCGAGGCGACCACGGTCCGCTCCTTCGGTGGCGGTTCGCGCGAGCGGTCACACCGGGACAGGGACGCCGGGCACGGCACCCGGACGCAGGCCGGGCCCGCGGGCGAACGCCCGCCCGCACTTTCAGTGCCAGGGTGTGACCGGAGATCAGCCCCGACCGCCACGAACCCGGACGCCAGCGGGCACCTGACGGCGCGCGCTGCCAGCGGCAGGCGGTCGGGGCTGACGGCGGGCCACCAGGGGCGCAGCGGATGCGTCCCGGCACGATGACTGGCAGCCCTAACGGGCATGGCGCACACCACGAACAGAACCGGTGCGGAGACGCGAGGCAGCGAGGCACGGCGACGCTCGGCGACTGAGCAACACGAACGGGCGGTCAACGCGATCAACGCCTTGTTCGACCGGCTCGATGACCTCGCCGCCGCACGGCAACGCCTCAGTGAGTTCGCGAGCCGCGCCGCTGACGGTGATCCGCTGCGCGACGCCGACGGGTTGCTGCAAGTGGCCGCCCAGCTCGCTGGCGCGGTTGACGGGGTGCGCGCCGCGGCGTTGGCGGCCGCCGAGCATCGTTCACGCAACGAGCTGGCGGCCGACGTCGGCACCCGCGCGGCATCGTTGTTCCCGCGTTCGGCTGGCCCCACTCGACCCAGCAACGAGACGCTCTCGGCCGCGGCGACGACGCAGCGGCCGACCGGCCAACCGTCGATCGGCTCCGTCGAGGGCGGCGAACCGGTCGCGAGGGCCGAGCGATGAACCGGAGCGGTCAGGCGGGCGGCGTGTGGGCGCTGGACGAGCTCGACCGGGTGATGCGCGGGGACGCGATCGCGTCGCGGTCGGGGTGTCGACCGGGTGGTGAGTGGGATGCGCTGCGGGCGCTGCCTGTTCGGGTGCGGCGCCGGTTGCTCGGCGCGGGCTACTTGCGTCCGGGCGGGCTCGAGCCGGACGTGGCGGCCGATCTGATCGCGTCGCAGGTGCCGGGCGTGGGCTCGGTCGACGCAGCGATCGAGTGGTACGTCCGAACGTGTCTCGCCGCGATTGCCGAGGCGCGCACTGACGCTGGTCGACGGCGACGGGCACAGCTCGCCCGCCGCGGCGGGCACTCGACCTACTACGCGTATCGCAGCGAGTGGGCCCGCGACCGGGGTCACCAGTCGGTGTGGCACATGCGCCGCGACCGCGGGTGGGCGGCATGACCGCCGATACTGCAACCGGCCATGCGGGCGTATCGGTGATCCGTCCACGGACCCCGGTCGCAGCGCTCGACCGGGCCGACGTTCGCGACGACAGTGTGTTCGAGGTCGTCGACGTTGCTCGGCTGGTCGGCATGTCGGCGGCGTTCGTCCGCATGGTCGTCGGCCCCGTCGGCGCGTTGTCCGAGCGCGACGTGTTGGGTCTTCTCGATCAGGACGCGTTCGGTGAGACCTACGTCCCGCGTAGCCGGATCATCGCCCACCTACGAACCCTCGCCGGTCGAGTTGCACGGCCGGCCGGAGCAACCGTGGTGATGGGTGGCGAGTGGGAGTTGCGGTGCGGGCACGCCCTCGACCTGCTCGACGGCGTGGCGAACGGTTCGGTGAACTGTGTGGTGACGTCGACGCCGTACTGGGGGATGCGCGTCTACCGCGACACCCACCTGGTCGAGTGGGCCGACGGCGAGGCGTGCGCGTACGGGCATGAACAGACACCGGAAGGGTTCGCGCGCCACACGGTCGAGGTGCTCGCCGCGCTGGACCGTGTGCTGGCCGATGGTGGGTCGGTGTGGTGGAACGTGATGGTCACGTTCAACACGCGCACCCAGGTCCGGTCGAGTGCGGTCGAGACGCTGCGGGCCATGCAGGGCCGTGACCGGCGGCGCTGGTCCGAGCACGCGTCGCGCCGCTACTCGGCCGGGCACTCCTACATCGTCGACGGCGAGCAGTGCCTCATCCCGCACGAGATCGCCAAGCGTGCGAGCCGCATTGGACTGCACGTCCGGTCGGTCATCACCTGGGCCAAGCCTGCCTGCTTACGGGAGCCTCACGGCTCACGGGTCAGCCGCAACGTCGAGTACGTGCTCCACCTGTCCAAGCGGCGCGCGCCCAAGTTCTCGCGGGCGGCGTACAACGACACGCCAGCGGAGTGGGGCGGGCGGACTCCTCGCGAGCCACAGGCGTTGTGTGACGTGTGGTCGCTGAGCAGCTCGAGCGGGGGCGGCGGGCACGGGGCGCAGTTCCCGGTGGCGTTGCCGGGCCGGTGCATCGCGTTGTCGACCACGCCGGGCGACGTGGTACTCGACCCGTTCGTCGGGTCGGGCACGAGCGGTATCGCCGCGCTCTACCACCGATGCCGGTTCGTCGGGCTCGACACATCACCGGCCTACCTGGCGATCGCCGAAAGACGGCTGCGCGCGACTCAGACCATTGCGGGCCGGGGCGATCTCGACCCGCAACGGCC
Organism: Ilumatobacter sp.; assembly: GCA_035556435.1. Lineage (GTDB taxonomy): Bacteria > Actinomycetota > Acidimicrobiia > Acidimicrobiales > Ilumatobacteraceae > Ilumatobacter. Next base: position 53,204 of record DATMEY010000032.1, read on the forward strand.
GATGTCGGTCTGACTGGCTCCTTGGAGGCGGGACGGCCTCGACGGTGGGTTGGTACCGACTTCCCCGATATGTGGCCGGGGCCGTCCCGCGAGATCAGCGGCGTGGATGTGTCACGCCGGGAGGTGTTCGCTGGGAGCGGTGCTTCCGGCGAGGCCGCTGAGGCGGGCGTAGCGGGCGGCGACTTCGGGGTGCAGGCGCTGGGTCTGGTTGATCGACAGCGGCGACGAGCGGAACACGTGGTACTCGGCGGGGCTGGTCTCGTCGGCAGGGGCGGTTTCTTGGAGCCATCCGAAGGCTTCGAGTCGCACGAGTGCGTTGCGTGTCCACCGCACGGCGAGGCCGAGTTGACCGGCGACGTCGGCGATGTGCCACGTGCGGCCGGGTTGTGCGGTGATGAGCCGCAGCACGACCACGCTCGCTGGGCCGAGCACGGGCGTGAGGATCGTGAGCCCGTCGTGCGTTCCGATGTCGATCGCGATGCCAGCGGGGAAACGGCGGGTGCGGGGTTGTTCGTCAACCGTGACGGTGAAGACGGTGGCGACGTCGAGGTCGTCGGGGCGCTGTTGGGTTGGCTTCCTTCTCATACCCCGACGATACGCATATTTGTCTTGACTGTCAAGACGATTATGCGGTACGCTGTGGGTATGAGCGATCAGAGGTTGTGGAGCGAGACTCGTGCCGATCGGGCGCAGCTCGCCAAGTGCATGATCTGCGATGCCGCCGCTGATGTCGAGTGCAACGAGCGCGTGCTTCATGTGGGTAGGCGTTGGGAGATCGGGATCACTTGGCCGGGTCGTCGCCTCGGGGACCGCGATCCGGTGCTGACAGGTCGGGAGTGCCAGGCGACGGTCGAGGACCGCCACTCTCACGGCGAGCGCGGGGGCTTTCTGTCGTACCGGGGCGCGTGCGTCGGATGCGGGTGGGCCGCGGAGCACGTCCACGACGATTCCAACGAGGCGCTTGCCGACGCTCTCGACCACGCCCTGCCGGGGTGGCGGCAGGTGCCCGTCGTGGAGCGAGTCGGCCACGACTCGTCGGACAAGCAGCGGGTCGCCTGGCTCGACCGTGTGGGCAAGCTGTACGCGGCGCAGGGGCTCGATGACCGTCTCGCACCCGGCAACGGCGGCGTGATCCGCACATGCGCGCCGAGTTCCAGACGCGCTCTCACCACAACGGCCGGTACTACGACGTCTGCGCCGGAACCATCGCCAGCGTCGCGCAGGTGGCGACCGTTGCTCCCGAGCAGATCAGCTTGTTCTGATGCCACCCGCGGCCGTCTTTCCTACCGGCACCCGTGCGCGGCGCGCGAGGATGACCAGCACGATGACGCCCGGAATCGAGGATCGTGACTGGTGTGAGGCAAGGCTCGCGGCCGGTGACACGGTGGCCGCGCTCGGCACCGCGGCCGGTGTCAGCCGCCAGACCGCGAACGCGTGGCTGAAGCGCCACGGCCTCCAAGCCAGCCGCGGGCAGCGCCCACGGCCTGCGCCCGAGCAGATGGCGTCGGACTACGAACGCACGCGCTCGATGCGCCGACTCGCGGACGAGTACGGCATCTCGCCCGCCGTCATGCGGACCTGGCTGTTCGAGGCTGGGATCGAGCCGCTCGGCACCGCCGGGCGACCCCGTGTCGCCACGATCGACCCGGAGCTGGTGGTCAAGCGCCGACAGCGCGGTGACACCTGGGCGGCGATCGCCGCCGATCTCGGCGTGTCGGTCGACACGCTGCGCCGCCGCGTCGCCGACCCGAGCTGACCTCGCGCTCGTTGAGTCGCGTTCGTTGCGACTCGTGCGTTCATCGTTCGGGGCCGGGCCGGCGCGCGAGGTCCGATCGCGGCGAGGTCATCGTGGAGCGTTCCCCGCGGAGTCGGTCGAGTTCGCGAGTCGCGTGGCGGTGTTGGGTCTGGAGCCAGACGGCGAGACCGGCGACATCGACACCACCGGTCGTCGTCGTGAACGTCGGATACGGGCCGAGGCGGGTGTAGGGGTGGTGTGGCTCGATTCGCATGGTGGTGTCGTCGATGCGGGCGCGAAGGCTGACACCGTGGAACTGGCCGATGTCGTGGCGTCGGTCGGGGTGCCACACGGCGGGGTCGAGGCTGAACGCATTGACGGCTTCGGCCCACGCCTCGTGTCCCTTGGCGCGGTTTCCCCAGTGGATGGTCGCGTGGTGGTCGTAACGCTGATAGGCGCCCGCCCAGGCGTGTCGTTCGGCGGTGGTGACGTGGCGGTGCCCGAACACCGGGTGCGCGGGTCCGGTCGGCTCCGGTGCTGGCGTGGGGTCGTCGCCAGGGTCGGCTCCGGTCGACACCGGCTGGTCGTCGCTGGGCGGTGCGGGCATGAGCGCGGTTCGGAGTTCGTCGCGGCGTCGACGGCAGTCGGCCAGCTCATCGGCCCGAGCGAACGCGGCAGGCACGGGCCGGGCGCGTTCGGCCGCGATCTGGCGGTGGGCGCTGTCGATGTTGCGGACGCGGTTGGAGCGGTGCTGGCCGAGGTCGGCGAGCGTGTTGAGCACGCTGCGTCCGAGTCCTCGGCCGCCGTCAGCGGGGTTGAGGCGGTCGTTCTCGATGCGTTGCATGATCCGAGTGCCTGGGATCTCGAGGCGGAGGCCATCGGCGCGGTGCGCGTCGAACGGGACACCAGCGAGCGTGATCGTGGCCGATTGGTTCCAACGCAGGGCGAGAAGTTGACGACCAACGTTCTGCGGGTCGGCGGGTTCGGGGCGAAGCTGGTCGATCGCGGCGATCTCGTTGCCGAGCTGTGCGATGACGCGCTCGGCGTGTTGGACCTGGTTGGTCTGAGCGGAGCGTGAAGCGTGGTGAGCGCGTTCGGCCCGTTCGAGGCGAGTGACCGCCGCTGTCAGCGCGGCGAGTTCGATGTGGCGTTGGTCGCCGGTCGCGATCGCCGCGATGGTGGCGTATTCCTCGGCCGGTGAGGCGACCGACTCGTCGCGCAGGTCGCGGGTCATCTGTTCGGGGTCGGACATGGCCTGGGCGATGAAGTGGGCCTTGCGGCGCAGGATTTGCCACGAGTTCGCGTCGGCGGTGCGTTCGGTCACGTACCGGTGCACCTCGATCGTGTCGTGCGTGTTGCCTTGACGCAGCAGGCGGCCCTCGGCCTGTTCCAACCAGTCGGGACGGTAAGGGGCGGTCAGCTCGTGGGCCGCGTAGAGCCGGGTCTGGATGTTCACGCCAACACCCATCTGCGCCGTGCTGCCGATCAGCACGCGGGTGTGCCCGGAACGCACCGCATCCCACAGCGGTTGGCGACGGTTCGGGTCGGCGATGTCGTGAACCCAGCCGATATCGCCACGCCCCACGCCACGCTCGACCAGCAGATCGGTGAGCGTCGAGTACACGGACGAGCCACCATCCGCGCGGGGAACGCCGGCGTCGCAGAACACGACCTGGGCCGCGCCAGCGCGTTCGGAGTCCGGGTACGTCCAGCCGGTGCTGCGGTGGTGGATCGCGGCGATCTGATCGGCGGCGGCGATCAGCTTGTGGTTCGGCTCGTCCCAGTCGAACCCCGTGTACTGGTGACCGGCGGTGGCCCACTTCTGGCACGTCTCGGCCGAGATCGTGGCGGGGTGTAGGGCGGCGGCGCGCGCCGTCGACAGAATCGCGATCACCGGGTCGCTGCCCTCGTCGGGTCGCTGTATGTGGCGACCCTCGGCGCGCTCAGCGCACCAGGCGGCGACCGCCATCTGTTGGAAGGTCGGTTCGGCAACATGCACCTGCGCCTTGCCGCCGTGCAGCTCAGGGAGTTGCAAGCCGAGCTCGCTGGTCAGGCGCACGTCAGCGAAGCTGCGGAACATGCGGGCCAGGTCGGGAAAGTTCTTGTACTCGCCCAGGCGGGTGACGACTCTGAGCTTGCCGTCCGCGCCGTGTTCGACCGACTCGACCGGAGCCAGGAAGTTCGCCGCCATCGCGTCGAAGTGCTCGAGGCCCGCCTCTGCGAGTGCGTGCGGGGCGACCAGGCGGGCGGCGACCCACATCTCGGCCGGGCTGTTGGTGATCGGCGTGGCGGTCGCCATCACGACCGCTCCCGCCCCGCGCTGGGAACGTACATAGTCGGCCCGCGCCAGGATCGCCTCGGCCCGCTGCGAACCCTCCGGTAGCGGCAGGCCCTGGCGAGCGGTGTTGAGCCGGATGTTCTTCGCCAGGTGGGCTTCGTCGACGACCAGCATCCCGACGTTCATCCGGTCGAAGTACGTAGCGGCCGAGTCCTCGACCGCTTCCTTCAGCGCCTCCAGGCGTGCCTGTTCCTTCTCGATCTGCTTGGCCCACCGCTTCGAGGCCGCCCGCGACAACGTCGCGTCGGGATCGACCGAGTTGAAGTCGGCAAGCCGGCGTTCCAACGTGGCCGCCTCGACCTCGGGCGACAGAGGGATCGTCTTGAGATGGTTGTGCGAACAGATCGCCGCGTCGAAGTCACCCGTCGCGAGCCGGGCGGCGAACTCGCGAACGGCGTCCTTCTGCGTCGACCCGTGCGGCGTCAACACCCGCGCCGCCGGATACAAGCGGAGGTAGTCGCGGGCGAACTGTTCGACCATGTTGCCCGGCACCGCGAACAGCGCGGTCCCGTCGATCCGCCCGGTGCGGCGGGTCTCCTGTGCGGCGATAATCATCGCCGCGGTCTTGCCCGCCCCGACACCGTGGGCCATCAACACGCCCCGGTCGGCCGACGCGAGGATGCGCCACACCACGTCTTTCTGATGCGCCCGCGGGTTGAAGTCGGCCGCCAGGCCGGGCAGCGCCAGATGGGCACCGTCCCAGTGCTCGGTTCGGTACCGGTTGAACATCCGGTTGTACCGGCCTGCCAACGTCGTGGCCCGTTCGGGGTCGGCCCAGCACCACACCTGGAGGGCTTCGGTGAGGTTGTCGCGGCAGAGCTGCTCACGAGCTGTCGCCTCGGGATCAACGATCGTGACCTCGTGCCCGCCGCTGGTGATCGTCTTGTGCATCGTCACGGGCTTCGCGTTGCACGCCCGGATCACCTGCTCGGCCATCGAGTAGCGGTCGGTGCGGAACTGCGCCGGCCCGAACGTCGCGTACCCGTCGTAGGACCACACACCTGTCGGCGGGTGGTACTTGACGGTGAGGTTCGGACCTCCACCGTCGTGGTCACGCAGGAACGCCCCGATGTCGTCGGGACTCAGCCAGGTGACGCCGAACTCAGCGGTGATCTCGGCCGCGGTCAACGGGGTCGGCAACGCCTCGCGTAGCGCGTCGACGTTGCGGGCGAACCGGGCGTCTATCTCGACCGCGGCGAGCGCCTCGTCGAGCTTGCCAACGACGTCACCGGCGAGGTAGTGCGCGTTCAGCTCCCACGCCCCAGCCGGCGTGAAGAACGCGACCTCGCCGAGCTGGCGTTCCGCCTCGGCCTGGTCGACGCCGAGCTGCCCCGCGATGTAGGCCGGGTCGATCCGGTGCCAACGGGCCAGCGAGTTCGCCGCGGCCTGCTCGATCGTCGCGGCCGAGTCGGGCCACACGTTGTCGCTGACATCGATGATCGGGCGTTGCAGGATCGGCGCCGGCGTCGCGTCGCCGGTGTCGTCGTCGAAGTCCTCCAACGCCGCCACCGACCACCACGACGGGTCACTGCGGAACCCCTCCAGGCGCGGGTAGCGACGCCGGAAGCTCGACCGCTCGCCGCTGTCGTCGTCGGCCTCCTCGACGTCGCGGCCCGTCGCCTTCGTCTCGATCAGCGTGAACGCGTTGAGCGGCGGATACAGGGCGCGGTAGGCGCCGTACAGGTCGGCCAGCTCGGCGCGGCCCTCGTCGGTTGGCCCGTCGAAGTAGTCCAACACCCGGTCGCGCAGGCCGACCAACATGCGGAGCTGGTTGCGGTTCTTCGCTGCGCACGGGTGCTCGCGACCGTCGCGCGAGAACCCGGTCGCCGAGTCGGAGTCGGCCACGATCGAGCCGACCGGCAACGCACGCCCGGTAGCGCTCCGCACGGCGGTCGGCTCGGGCGCGCCAACGGCTGGTGCCGTCCCGGTCGGTGCCCACTCGAGCCGCACGCCAGCGAGCGCGCTGGCAAGTGGAACGTGCGCCCGTTCGTCGGCGACAACGTTGAAGTTCTCGCGGCGGTACGCGCCACCAGGTGTGACCTCCCCGAGAACATGATCGGGGTGGTCGACCCAGTAGCGGTTGACGGTGGCGGTCGTTTCGTCGTCCAACGCGACCTGCGTCACGTTCAGCCACTCCGCCGGCGGACGTTCCTCGCCGGGCAGCGGACGGCGCAGCACCAACAGATCGGTCACGACGTCGGTGCCCGCTTCACGATGCGTCCGCGAGGGCAGCCGCATGGCGGCCACCAGGTCGACCTCCGCGGCGAGGCGACGCCGCCAGCGAGCGTCCTGGGAGTCGAGCGAGAACCGCGACGTGATCACCGCGGCCACGCCACCCGGTCGCAGCATCCCTACCGAGCGGGCAATCGCCAAGTTGTGCAAGCTGTCACCGTGCGGGTTGCCGATCCCCGGCTTGTGTGCCGAGAACGGCACGTTGCCCGTCACGACGTCGTAGCCGCCGTTCGCCAGCGCCGCCTCGGAGCGGCCGAGATGCCATTCCTCGATGCGTGACTCGACCACGTTCGCTCCGGTCAACGCACCAGCGATCCGCACCGAGATCGGGTCGATGTCCACCGCATCGAACGAGAACCCGCGCGGTGCGAGGTCGATCCAGTCGCCCCGGCCGCAGCCCGGCTCGAACCCGACACCGTGGTCGACGCCGCGGTCCTCGAGCCAGTCCCACACGACCGCGATCACGTCCTCGTCGGTGTAGTAGGCGTTCAGCACCGAGCGTGCGGCGACCGCGCCGTAGCCCGGCCAGTGCTCCTCGATCCGGTCGATCGCCCGCACGCCGCGCTCGGTGCCCACCCATTGCGCCAAGCTCGTCCACGCCCGCAGCGCGGCCTTCTCGTTGGCGGTCAACGCCCGGTCAGGCAGCTCGGCCGCGAGGCGTGCCGCGTTCGTCGCCGCCCTCGCACGATCGCGAACGGTGCCGCCCGATGTCAGTCGAGGTCGTCGTCGCGGACGAGCATCGTCGGCGGCGTCGCGTACCGCGGCAACGTGTCCAGGTCGATCGCCCACGGGATGATCGCGTCGCCCCGGTACATCGGCCCCAAGTCCTCGTCCGCCGACGTCGCCACCTGCCAGACCATCCACTCCAACGTCCGGCCCTGACGCACCACCTTCAAGAAGTGCCACTCCGTGCTCGGCCGCCACGTCTCCGCGAGGCCGATCACTTCCTCCACCAGATCGTCCAGCAGCTCCGCGTCCTCCGGCCACGGCATCATCAGCCGGTCCCTCAAAGCTGGGGAGGCGTAGAACAACACCATGTCCGCCAGCGTCTTGTTCGGCGGGAGCGACGGTGTCGAATAGGGATAGCTGCTCATTGGGAACCTTGCTCCTCGCCGCCCGGTTGCGGCGCGCCGTGTCCAACGACGACACACCCCGATCGTTCGCTTCATCATCATGGCCTCCACTCGGCGGACTCACGACCCGCACTCCCGTCGATCACTGTCGACAGCACGGATCACCACGCGGGAAGAAGCCATCACACCCCCTACAGGCACCCTCGGGCTGGCGTGGGGACGCACGATTCTTCGAGAAGGCCCACCAACGTACCGCCCGACCGCCTGCCGCCCGCGGACCCTTTGCGCGTCCCGCTCTCCGCTACCGCCAGAAGCCCTCGCGGCGCACCGGCAGTGGGCGGGCCGCGGTCGCCCGCGTCCGGGTTGGCGTCGACGCGCTCGGCCGGGTGAAGCCGAGCCCGTACATCCAACGCGTCAGCGAGTCGTTCTCATGCCACGCAGCAACCAGACCCTCGCACAACCTCAGAAACGATGCGTTCTCCGCCTCGGTCAGCGCCACACGTTCTCCGCCCTGGACCGCCCGCCGAAGCGGTGCCGCCAACACGCGCCGCTCGGACCCGAACCCGACCGCGGTCAACGCGCGGAACCGGTCGGCTGTCCCGACCAGCGCCGTCGACGTCGTGCCGACCGATCGGGCGTACTCCTCGAGGTCGTCGGCCAAGCCGCCGCGGGCGTCCGTCAGCGATGCGACCGCGGCGGCATAGTCGTCCACGGCCGCTGCCGGTACGTCGAACACTTGAACCTCAACGTGCTCCCAACGCCCATCAGGCGCATACAGCCCGATCGGCACCGCCCGCGCCAGCGCCGACCGCAACACACCGATCGCCTCCGCTCCAGCGGCGAACAGACCATCCGGGTCCAACGCCGCCGCGTCGTCGGCCGCGTCCGGCCGCAACCACAGCAACAGCTCCTCAACCGGCGCGGTCTCGTGAAGCACATCGCCGTCGAGGTGCGGCACGATCAACGTCCGCCGGTCGCGCATCCGCATCATGTGAAGCACGCACCCGCTGAACAATCGAACGCCAGGGCGTCAACATCGAACAGCTCGCCCTGGCCGGAGTCAGCGATGACCTGGCGGCGAGTGCGCAGATCGGCCTCGCGGAGCGAGACGAGCGAACCGTGCAGGTACATGCTTCCGGCGAAGGCCACATTGCCGCGGGCGTTGAACCCGCCACCGTGGCGAATGCTGTCGTCAAGTTGGCACGCGCGCTCGAACAGGTCAGGGTGCTCCTCGCGTAGCGCCTGCCAACGGCCGTTGCCCTGATTCGGGCAGAACCAACATGCCGAACGCGGCGGTCTCGGGTGCCCGTGCTCGGTGAACCAGCGGATCGTGTCCTCGCGACGCATCCGCAACTCGATCAACGGCCAGCGATTGCTCTGCCACGGATCGAACCCTGCACAGTTCCCCGCGCCGCCGGCGTGCGCAGCCCGCGTCGTGCCACACCGGCACTCATCGCCTGGCTTCATCCGGCCGATCTCATCGAGCGAGAACCCGATCCATTGCTCGACCGTGGCGCGCTTCCATGCTCCTCGACCGCCACACAACGCCTTGACCTTGCGGGTCACCTGCCGACGCTTGTAGTCGTAGGAACACCGGTACTGACCGATGCGACCCTTGGAACCATCGGGATTGAGGACGTGTACCGGCGGGGTCGGGTTGCTCGACGTCGGGACCGGTGAGAGCAGAGCCTGCTCCAAGCTGCCGGCGGTCACCACATGAAACTCGATCCCGGCGGCCTCAACGATCGGACGCAGGTAGCTCAGGTAGGCATAAGTCTCTGGGAGCTCGCCGTGTGTGTCGGCGAACACGATGTGGTCCAACAGCGGCAGGTCACCGGCCGCTGACATCAGCGCCAACGCACACGACTGAGTACCTCCTCCCAACGACAGAACTCGCAAGCACGGTTCGTCAGCGTTGCGCCCACTTGGGCTGCCGAGTGGAGACTGGTCGGAGTGTCGGGCAGGCGGTGCCATCGACCGCTACAGGGCCACGGACACGCCGCTCGGGACGCACTCTCGGCGGTGCGTCCCCGCACCCGCGACGGTGATTCACAGTCGAGTATGAGGGGCACCGAGACCACCGCGAAGAACCGACCGAACCCTCGGCCCACCGATGAGGTACACGATGTCGACGTTTGACAAGGACCGCATTCACGAGACGCTCACGGGCCAGCGTGGCCTGCTCATCACCGTGCCCGACGCCGCCGCCGTGCTCGGCTTGCATGAACGGACGCTCTACACGCTCGCAGCCAACGACACGGCACCGGTCCCGGTCGTCCGGTTCGGTGCTCGTGTGGTCCGGTTCCGCCTCGCCGACCTACGTGTCTTTCTCGGGCTGGCCCCGCTCGACACTGAAGCACTCGCTTCCTGACCACGGAAGGCGCCGGGCGTGACGATCACCACATAGCTAGCTTCGCGTTCCGTGAGGACCGTCCCGCCGATCACCCGAACACGGGTCACCGACGATGAGGTCCGCGCGCGTGCGAACGCTTGGAAGGCCGCGCACCCCGGATTCGACGAACGCAACTTCCCCGACGCGTTCCGCGACGAATCCGGCGAGCTGATCGAGGACGACGAGTTCTTCGACGCGGTCGACCTGTTCGCGCTGTTCAACTCGCTACCTACGTAGGGCGTGCAATCGGCGCGCTGCTACGGAGTCAGCCGAGATGCCCAGTAGGCTGGCGTCTGACGTTCGTGAGCGACTGCGACGACGCGAATCTCGTCGTCGGAGACCGCGTACACCAACAGGTACGGGTAGCGCCTCAATCTCACCTGTCGGGCGAGTAGGACGCCGGCGAGGCCCACACCGGGGCACCCGCATTCGGGAAACGATTGAGCGTTTCGATCCGTGCGAACACGGCGTCGGCGAAGTGGTCACCACGTCCGCGATCGCGTTCCTCGTAGAAGCGTGCGGCCTCGGCGATCTCGTTGACCGCCTCGGGGGCCGAGACGAACTACTCGACTCACTCGACGGCGAGCGCAGCCTTGACCTGTTGCCGCGCCACCGACGGCTCGACACCTACCGACTCGCCGCTGGCAAATTGCTCGATCCGTCGCTCGACCTCGCGTGCCCACGCTTGTGCGCGTTCGGGTGAGTAGTCAGGGTCCGGACCTTCGAGGCTGGCAAACAGCTCGGCGGCGACATGGGCACGTTCGTCCTGCGACAGCGCCATCGCGCTACTGAGAACGCTGTCGACGTCGGTGCTCATGGCCAACGGTCTACTTCGCTGCCGCGCGGCGGTGCCTGCGATGACCCGATCACCGTCGGGACACACATTCTCAGTGCCGCGGGTCGCGGTCGCGCTGCCGGCGTGGAGCGACGACTGGTCCACCCGTTGACGGCTGCTGTCGCCGCGGCGTGCTGACGAGTTCGAAGCGTCGACGCCACGCCGCGTGGTGCGCGGCGACCCACCACTGCAAGGTGTCGTCGTCAATGCCGTCGGGCCGCAAGCCTTGCTCGGCGACGACGTGACTGGCCGCTCGGTACTCCTTCACCAACCGAGCCAGCCCACGATCCAGCTCCGACAACGGCGCCGTCTCAGGATCAGGTCGCTCGCCCAGTATGAGTCCCGCGGCGTGGTGGGGTTCGCGTGACGCGATCCCTGGTGGTCGTCAGGTTCCGGGTTCGAGATCGGCGGTGACGACGTCGGCAGTATCGCGCGTGGCGTAGAGCTTGGCCATCGAGGCTTCCGAGAAGTAGCGGCGGGCGACGGCCCACTCGTCGTGTTGGTCGCCGAGGACGGCGCCGACGAGGCGGATCACGGCGGGGTCGTTGGGGAAGATGCCGACCACCGCGGTGCGGCGGCGGATCTCCTTGTTGAGTCGTTCGAGCGGGTTGTTCGACCAGATCTGGCGCCAGTGCTCGCGGGGGAACGCTGTGAACGCCAACACGTCGTGGCGGGCGCCGTCCATCAGCGCGGCGGCCTTGGGGAACCGCTCGGCGAGCATCACCGCGACTTCGTCCCAACGCTGGGCGACGTCGTCGGGGTCGGTGAGCGTGAAGATCGACCGGAACGCCGCGCCGACCATCTCCTGGGAGGCTTTGGGGACCGGGGCCATCAGGTTGCGGACGTAGTGGACGCGGCACCGCTGCCACGACGAGCCCTGGAGGTTCTTGCGGATCGCGGCCCGCAGGCCCTCGTGCGCGTCGCTGATGACGAGGCGCACGCCTGTCAGGCCGCGGGCCTTCAACGACCGCAGGAACGCCGTCCAGAACGTCTCGGCCTCGCTGTCGCCGACGTCGACGCCGAGCACCTCACGCCCGCCCTGAGCGCTCACGCCGGTCGCCACCACGACCGCCCGGGACACGACCTGGCCGAGCGCGTCGTCGCGGACGTGGACGTAGATCGCATCGAGGTAGACGTACGGGAACTCGGTGTGGCCGAGCGTGCGGTTGCGGAACGCGGCGACGCGTTCGTCGAGGCCGGCGCAGATCCGGGAGACCTCGGACTTGGAGATCCCGCTGGAGGCGCCCATCGACTCGACGAGCGCGTCGACCGAGCGGGTCGACACCCCGGACACGTAGGCCTCCATCACGACCGCGTGAAGGGCCTGGTCGATACGGCGGCGCGGCTCGAGGATCGTCGGGAAGAACGAGCCCTTACGCAGCTTCGGGATCGCCAACTCGAGATCACCGGCCTTGGTCGTCAACGTGCGCGGCCGGTGTCCGTTGCGTTCGGTCACCCGGTCAGCCGAGCGCTCATAGCGGCCGGCGCCGATCACCTGCGTGGCTTGGACTTCGATCAGTTCTTGGGCCAGGTACTCGGCCAGCTCGCGCACCAGATCGATGCCGCGATCGCGGTCGGAGAGCGCGACAAGAAGTTCGGACAGGGCAGACTCAGACAGAGCCATCGGTGTGTTCTCCTCGGTTCGTTCTTGCTGGAACACACCAAGGATCACGCCGATGGCTCACCGGCAGGTGGACCTACGAATCCCCACCACCCCACGGGGCTCTATCCTCGCCCATCACCCGCCGCCGGGGATCAACCGCACGTCTGTCACCACCTCGAACCGTAGGTGATCTGTCAGCCGACCACGCTCCAGCTCACGTCCGCTCACGGGGACTGAGACAAGCCACCCACCTGGGCCGATACCGCCAGTTGTGGGCAGCGGTGTGGGCAACCGACCTGCTCGGAGTGCTATCCTGCCTGGTAGATGCACATGAACGGTCTGGACCACACCCCGTCCCCCAGACTGGTGCGCTAACCAGGCTGCGCCACGTCCCGAAATGTATGTGCGGCCCGCAACTCTACCGACAGAATTCCCAACATTGCAGGAACCGTCCGCCAAGGTCGCGACGCCGAACCCGCGCCGTCGACCGGTGCGCGGGGTGGTTTAGGTGAGCCGCGACCCCGGTCGCTACATTCGGCCGTTTCCTCACAAGGACAGGAGCGGGCGGGATGAGGTTCACCAGGTGTGCGCGCTGGGTTGGCGCTGCGGCAGCGCTTGGCATCACGGGGTGCGGAGGTGGGGGCAGTGCAGATACGTGGACCGACGCCGACGCTCCGTTCTGCAACTCGTGGAGCCGTGACGATGTCTCCGCGTTCATCCCCGAACCGAGGCTGACGGAGTACCAGCAGGGCGCAGACCGCTGCGTGTGGGAATCCCGGTCGCACATCACGTCCGGTGCCGCAACCGGTGTCGTCGAGCTGCGCGTCACCGTCTACGCCGGCACCGAGATGTACGACCGGCTGGCCGCCGCGACCGACAAGATCACCGACACGTTCGACGGCCCCGACGGCGACGTGCTGCAGTCGAACGGGGTCTACATGTTCCTGGTCGACGGCAACACGTACTGGGTGTCAGCCACGCGCGGTAACGACTGGGACGATGCTCGCGAACAGGCGGCCCGCAGGGTCCTGCTCGCCGCTGGCAACCGATACGAGCCCTGACTGACGTTCGGTCGCCGCACTCGTCACGCAGCTGGCCGGCCCGAATTGGCTCTGCGTTGGGATCTAGAGAATCCCGAACAGTTCCAGGAGGCGCCAGCCGAGGTAGGCAACGAGCATCACCACGAGCAGCTTGAAGTGCCAGGGCGTCGATTCGTCGGCATCGTGGTCGGTGGGCTGGTGGGCCCCGACGTCGCAGCCACAGGTGGGGCACTTGCCCTCGACGGTGAGCGCGGTCGGCGCCCAGTACTGCTCACACGGTTCGCAGAACGGCATCGGGGCCAGGCCTAATCGGTGCGCTTGCGGACGCGCAACTTGATCGGCACCGACCCGAAGCCGAACGCCTCGCGGATCTTGCGCTCGAGGTAGCGCATGTAGGTCTGCGGCAGTTCGCGGTTGACGAACAGCGTGAACGTGGGCGGGTCGGTGGCGCCCTGTACGGCGTACAGCACCTTCGCCCCCCCGCCCGCGGGCTGGGCTTGCTGGGCTGCGGCGATCACCTTGTTGACGTCGCGGGTGGGCACCCGGCGGTGGTACTGCATCACCGCTTCGGCGAGTTGCGGGCGCAGCTTGTGGACGTTCTTGCCGGTGAGTGCCGAGATCTTGAGGATCGGCACGTCGCCGAGGAACTGGAGCTTCTGGCGCACGCGGGCCTCGACCTCTTGGCGTCGCTCGGTCTGGTGTTCGAGCAACTCCCACTTGTTGAGCAGGACCACGATCGGGCAGCCGGCCGCGTCGACCCGCTCGGCCAGCCGCTGGTCCTGGCCGGTGACGCCCTCGGTGGCGTCGATCACGAACAGGGCGATGTCGGCGTCGTCGATCGCCCGGAGGGCGCGCACCATCGAGTAGTACTCGGCCGAGTCGTCGATGCGGGCCCGCTTGCGCATACCGGCGGTGTCGACGAACACGATCGGACCGTCCTCGGTCTCGACCAGCGTGTCGATCGCGTCGCGGGTGGTGCCGGCCAGGTCGTGCACCACCGAGCGGACTTCGCCCACGAGCCGATTGAACAGCGTCGACTTGCCGACGTTCGGACGGCCCACGATCGCGACGCGGGGTGGTGCCGTGCTGGTGGGGTCCCAGGTGCCGCCGCTGTGCTCGCCGGGCGCGGGGAAGGCCTCGCCGTCGGCGTCGTCGGCGGGGACGACGGCCTTGTCGCCGAGCTGTTCGAGGACCAGGTCGAGCATGTCGCCGGCGCGCCGGCCGTGCAGGGCGCTGACCGGCACCGCGTCGCCGAGGCCGAGCGAGAGGAACTGCCACAGGTCGTCCTCGCGGCGGTTGCTGTCGGCCTTGTTGGCGACGACCATCACGGGGACGTCGAGGCGGCGCAGCCAGTCGGCGATCGACTCGTCGAGGTCGACGATGCCCACTGAGGCGTCGACCACGAACAGCACCAGGTCGGCTTCGGTGACCGCGGCCTCGACCTGGCGGCTGACCTTGTCGTCGAGGTCGGAGCCCTTCGGCATCCACCCGCCGGTGTCGATGATGCGGAACGGCACGCCGAGCCACTCGGCCTCGAGTTCCTTGCGGTCGCGGGTGATGCCGGGCCGGTCTTCGACGATGGCCGCCTGCTCGCCGATGACCCGGTTGAACAGCGTCGACTTGCCGACGTTCGGGCGGCCGACGACGACGACCGTCGGAAGATTCGGCGGGGCGAGACTCATGACAGGGCCTTTCGCAGAGCGATTCCGTCGGTGGCGACGACTTCGACGGGGTGTGGCAGGTCGGCGACGGTGAGCCCGTCGAGGAACCGGCCGTCGTCGGACAGGCACACGTCGGGGAGGAGGTAGCGGTGCCCGGCCGGCTCGGCGGCGAGCACGCGGGTGAGGTCGGCGCCGGTCATCAACCCGGTCACGCCGGTGTTGCCACCGAAGAACTCGTTCGCCACCGGGATGACGCGCACGTGCTCGATCGGCGCCAACAGCGGCTCGAGCACCCGAGCCCCGAACACTCCCGTTAGTACCCCCGTCGGCAACGAACCGTGCCGGGCGCCTCGCGTGAGGGAGGGTCGGCAGGTGATGGTGACGGGTGTCTCGAACGCGAGGGGCCTGGCACCTTGCGTGATGTAGGACGTCGGGTTGGCGGGCAGCGGGGTGGCGTCGACGGCGGCGAAGAAGCCGCGGCGGACGCCGGTGGCGTCGGTGGTGGTGCCGGTGAACTCGGCTTCGAACGTGCGCGCCATGCCGATGCCGTCCTCGTGCATGGGGAAGCCTTCGTAGGCCTCGGCGGGCGGGAACGGGCGGTCGGCCATCAGGTAGTACTCGTCGGCGGCGTGGACCATCCGGCGTCCGAGCACCGACAGGAACGTCTGCTGCCACTCCTCGACCAGGTCGACGACCCGGTTGGCTTCGTCGAGGGTGTGCAGGCGCATCGCTGCCTCGGTGTTGAACCGCGACAGGCCGAGCGGCACGAGCGCCACCGACGCCAGCTCGGGGAACCGGTCGAGGATGCCAGCCAGCGTGTGGTCGAGCACATCCCCGTCGTTCACGCCCGGGCACACCACGACCTGACCGCGAACCTCGATGCCGTGGTCGAGCAAGGCCCGCAGCCAGCGCAGGCTCATCGCCCCGCGCGAGTTCTTCAGCATCCGGTTACGTACGTCGTGGTCGGTGGCGTGGATCGACACGTGCAGCGGTGACAGCCCCTCGGTGACGACCCGTTCGAGGTCGGCCTCGGTGAACCTTGTCAGCGTGGTGAAGTTCCCGTACAGGAAGCTCAGGCGATAGTCGTCGTCCTTCAGGTACAGGCTGCGGCGCATGCCTTTGGGGAGCTGGTAGATGAAGCAGAACTCGCAGTGGTTGTCGCACGTGCGGACCCGGTCGAACACGGCCGACTGGACCTCGACCCCGAGCGGTTCGCCGGCCCGCTTGGGCACTTCGAGGTCGAACAGCTCACCGTGACGGAGCACGTCGAGTTGCACATCGGCCTCGTCGGTGAACACGCGCCACTCGATCAGGTCGCGTGGCACCACGCCGTCGACCCGAGCAATCTCGTCGCCGGGTTGCACCCCGGCGCGTGCCGCAGGAGAGTCAGGGGTGACGGCGACCGCGACGATCGTGGAGCTGGTGGCAGGCATAGCACGCCCTTGCGCGAAGGGCCTGCCCAGGCTACCGGTGGGCCTCCCGGGTACCCTGGGACACCGGTATGACGGTTGCCACGGAAGCCCGGGTCGAACGGGTGCTGCTTGCTGAGCCGCGAGGGTTCTGCGCCGGCGTCGAGATGGCCATCAAGGCCCTGGCGTGGATGGTGCGGGCGTTCGAGCCGCCCGTCTACTGCTATCACGAGATCGTCCACAACAAGGTCGTGGTCGACCGCTTCGAACGCCAGGGCGTGGTGTTCGTCGACGACATCGGTGACGTGCCCGAGGGCAGCCCGATCATGCTCTCGGCACACGGCTCGGCCCCCGATGTCGTCGCCGCTGCTCGCGGCCGGGGCAGCTTCGTGGTCGATTCGGTGTGCCCGCTCGTCACCAAGGTGCACCACGAGGTCAAGGTCCGCGCCAACAAGGGCTACCGCATCGTCTACGTCGGCCACGAGGGCCACGAAGAGGCGGTCGGCACGATGGCCGTCGCCCCCACCGCGATCAGCCGGGTCGAGACGGCCGCCGAGGTCGACGCGCTGCCCGAGTTCGACGAACCGGTCGCACTGCTCGCCCAGACCACCCTGTCGCACCGCGACTGGGAGGGCGTCGCCGTGCGGGTGAAGCAACGTTTCCCCGACGTGTGGACGCCCGGCCGCAGCGACCTGTGCTTTGCCACCACGAACCGTCAGGCCTCGCTGTTGTCGATCGCCGAACGCTGCGACGCGATCGTGGTGATCGGGTCGTCGAACTCGTCGAACACGCGGGCGCTCGAACGGCTGGCCCGCGAGGGCGGCTGCGAGCAGGTGTACCGCGTCAACGGAGCCGACGAGCTGCCGGACGGGATCAGCGGCGTCGTCGGTGTGACGGCCGGCGCCTCGGCACCGGAGGAACTCGTCGAGCAGGTGCTCGCCCGGCTCGACCCAGCCCACGGTGTGGAGGTGGTGCGCATCACCGACGAGGACGAGTACTTCCCGCCGCCGCGCAACATCCGCGACCTTCAGGCGTCGATCGAGCACGCGGCCACGACGTTGCTCGGCGGGGCCTTGCTGGAGCGGCCGATCATGGACGACCGCAACCTGCCCGCCAGCGACGTGCTCGCCGCGCTCGCGGACTGACCCACTTCCCCCACGTCGAGGACCACGATGCTCGCTCCCAACTGGAACATGATCCGCCTGTTCCTCCACGTGCTCGCGGCCACCGTGTGGGTGGGCGGCCAGGTCGTGCTGGCCGGGTTGGTGCCGGCGTTCCGGCGCCGCGGCCTCGACATGGCGCCGCGCATCGCCGCCCGGGCCTATGCCCGCCTGGCGTGGCCGGCGTTCGGCGTGTTGCTGATCACCGGCGTGTGGAACCTCGCCGCGGTCGACGTCACCGACACCACCTCGGCGTATCAACAGACGCTGCTGGTGAAGCTGCTGCTCGTGGCCGTCAGCGGTGGCGCCGCGGCCGTGCACTCGGTGGGTCGTTCGAAGCTGGCGCTCGCGCTGGGCGGCGCGCTCGGTCTGCTCGGCGCTCTGGGTGCAATGTTCTGCGGCTACCTGCTGACGGCCGGCTCGTGACCCGCCGGCGCCGCGTGGCAGTCGCCTGGGCGGCGGTCGTGGTGGTTGCCACCGCGTGCACGGGTGACGACGACGGGGGCGAACCGGTCGCCCCGGGCGTGTCGGGCCCGGCCACCACCGAACCGGAGATGACGTCGCCGTTCTGCACGGGTATCGCCGAGGTCACCGCCCGGCTTGCCGGCGACGACCTGCCCGCCGACCTCGACGGCTTTCTGGCCGACGCCTATCAGGACCTGCTCCCCGTCGCGCCCGCTGAACTGGTGCCGTCGATCGAGGCCTTGGTCGCCTCGCTCGGGCTGTCCTCGCCGGTGATCACCACCGTGCCGGGCACCGATGTCACACTGCCCCCCGACAACGTTGCCCCACCGGTGGTGGTCGTGACGCCCGGCGAGCAGTTGGCCGAGTACGTCGCCGAGCACTGTGCCCGGATCGACGCCAACCCGGGCCCGGCTGCCACCGTTCCCTCCGGCGGCATCGACACGGTCGCCGACACCGCACCGACCACCACGGTTCCCCAAGCACCGCCCACCAGCGGTGCGTGAGCCTCGATCCACCGCCAGCCTGAGGTGCCTACTCGCTGACCCCCTCACGCCGCTTCGGTCCGGGGCCGGCGGCGTCGGTACGGTGCGGGCCCATGTTCCCAGGCGAGTTTGTCGACACCCATGGTTCCAAGCCCGCAGTCGTCATGGCCGACACCGGCTGGACCCAGACGTACGCCGAACTCGACGCTGCCGCCAACCAGCTCAGCCGGGTGCTGCGCAACGCCGGGCTCGAGCCGGGCGACCACATCGCGCTGTGCCTCGAGAACCATCCGCGGTATCTCGAGATCCTGTGGGGGTGCGAGTACGCCGGCCTGATCTACACGGCCATCTCCACCCGCCTCACCACCGAAGAGCTGACCTACATCGTCAACGACTGTGGCGCCCGGGCGTTCATCGCCTCCGGGTACAAGGCCGACCAGGCCGCCGAGCTGCGCGGCCAGACGCCTGCGGTGGAACTGCGGCTGATGCTCGACACCACCATCGACGGCTACGACAGCTACGAGGCCGCGCTCGCAGCGCAACCCGCGACGCCGCTCGACGGACGCCTGGCCGGTGCCGACATGCTGTATTCGTCGGGCACCACCGGGCGCCCCAAGGGCGTGCTGCCGACGTTCGCACCGACCGCGCTGGAAGAGCGCGGGATGGGCGTACGCGGCCTGTTGCTGCTGCTGTTCGGGATGACCGACGAGAAGGTCTACCTCTCCCCTGCGCCGCTCTACCACGCCGCCCCGTTGCGGTTCTCGATGTCGTCGCTATCGATCGGGGCGACCGTCGTGGTGATGCCGCGGTTCGACCCCGAGGAGTACCTCGCCAACGTCGCCCGCTACCGGGCCACCCACACCCAAGTGGTGCCGACGATGTTCGTGCGGCTCCTCAAGCTGCCCGACGGGGTGCGCGCGGCGTACGACGTCAGTTCGCTCGAAACCGTCATCCATGCCGCCGCGCCGTGCCCGGTCGAAGTCAAGCGGGCGATGATCGAGTGGTGGGGGCCGGTCATCCACGAGTACTACGCGGGCACCGAAGGCAACGGGTTCGTCTACTGCAACAGCGAGATGTGGCTGGCCCACCCCGGCACGGTCGGTATGCCGATCGGCTGCACCGTGCACATCGTCGGCGACGACGGCGAGGAGGTGCCGGCCGGCGAACAGGGCACCGTGTACTTCGAAGGCGGCACGTCGTTCGAGTACCACAACGACCCCGGCAAGACGGCCTCGTCGCGGCACCCGCAGGGTTGGTCGACGCTCGGCGACATCGGCTACCTCGACGCCGACAACTTCTTGTACCTCACCGACCGCAAGGCGTACATGATCATCAGCGGCGGCGTGAACATCTACCCGCAGGAGGCCGAGAACGTGCTGACGATGCACCCGGCGGTGTTCGACGTGGCCGTGTTCGGCGTGCCCAACACCGAGTTCGGTGAGGAGGTCAAAGCGGTGGTACAGCCGGTGGAGATGCCCGCCGACGACGCGGCCGCAGCCGCGCTCGCGGCCGAGCTGATCGCCTACTGCCGCAGCCAGTTGGCCGACGTGAAGTGCCCCCGATCGGTCGACTTCCGCGACGAACTCCCCCGCCACCCGACCGGCAAGCTCTACAAGCGCCTGCTGAAGGACGAATACTGGGCCGCCGCCGGCCGAGCCATCTAGCGTGCATCCGTTCCTCGACTGGCCGGGGCCGCTGGCGTTCGCCCACCGGGGCGGGGCCAGCGATCACCCGGAGAACACGCTGCCCGCGTTCCGGCACGCGGTCGAGCTCGGGTACACGTACCTCGAAACCGACGTCCACGCCACCACCGACGGGATGCTCGTGGCGTTCCACGACGCCGACTTGTTGCGCACGTGCAACCGGCCGGGCCGGATCGACGCGCTGCCGTGGCGCGAGGTCGGCTCGGCGCGGGTGGCGGGCACCGAACCAATCCCGCTGATGGAAGACCTGCTCGACGAGTTCCCCGCGGCCCGCTTCAACATCGACTGCAAGGCCGACACCGGTGTCGCCCCGCTGGTGCGCCTGCTGCGGCGCCGCCCCGAGTTGCTCGACCGGGTGCTGATCGGCGGGTTCTCCGATGCCCGCCTGCGCCGCATCCGGGCGTCGGTCGGCGAGCGTCTGTGCACCAGCTTCGGGCCGCAGCAGGTCGCCGTGTTGACGGCCGGCGGGCGCGTGCCCCGCTGGTTGATAGGGGGTGGCCAGGCGGCGCAGGTGCCCACCGGGCGCGGGCGGGTGCGGCTGGTGACGCAGCGGTTCGTGCGCCGGGCGCACGCTCAGGGGCTCCAGGTGCACGTGTGGACGATCGACGACGCGGCCGAGATGCACGCCCTGCTCGACCTCGGGGTGGACGGGATCATGACCGACCGGCCTGCGGTGTTGCGCGACGTGTTGCGCGAACGTGGTACCTGGTATGAGTAACCCACACCTCACCGACATTCCCGCCCAGTTCTCTGCCAGCGGCCGCGGCGGCCTGGTCGCCAGCGCCGATCGGCTGGCTACCGCGGCCGGCATCGAGATCCTGCGCCGCGGGGGCAACGCGGTCGACGCGGCGATCGCCACCAACGCGGCGATGGCTGTGGTCGGGCCGCATCTGTGCGGCATCGGCGGCGATCTGTTCGCGCTCGTCCACGTCGACGGAACCGTGTACTGCCTGAACGCGAGTGGACGCGCCGGGTCGGGTGCTTCGGCTGCCGCGTTGCGCGACGATGGCTTCACCGAGATGCCGTTCCGTCACGACATCCGCACGGTCACCGTGCCCGGATGCATCGATGGCTGGGTCGCGCTGCACGCCCGGTTCGGGTCGCTGCCACTGGCCGACCTGCTCGCCCCGGCGACCCGGTTGGCCACCGAAGGCTTTCCCGCCAGCCCGCTGCTGGCCTTCTCGATCCGCCGTGTCGACGACGCCGCCCGCCGCAACCTGGCGGTGCTCGCCGACCAGGCCACGCGGGCCGACGCCCCGGTGCGCCTACCCGGTGTGGCACGTGCGTTGGCCGCCGTAGGTGCCGACGGCCGGGCCGCGTTCTACGAGGGCGAGTTCGGCGAGGGGCTGCGACAACTCGGTGGCGGGTGGTTCTCTACCGACGACCTGACCGACGTCCAGGCCAAGTGGGTGCAGCCCCTGAGCGCCGACGCGTTCGGTGTGACGCTGCACACGGTGCCGCCGAACTCGCAGGGTTACCTCACCATCGCCGCCGCCCGGCTGGCCACCGCGGTGGGCTTGCCCGACGACCCCGACGACCCCCAGTGGGCGCACACCTTGGCCGAGTGCGCCAAGCAGGCCGGGTTTGACCGGCCCGACGTGCTGTTCGACGATGCCGACGGGGAGGCGCTGCTGGCCGCGATCGACGAGCGCGCGGGCCACGTCGACACGCTGCGGGCGAGCGGCCTGAACGCGCCCGGTCTCGACGGTGACACCACCTATCTGTGCACGGCCGATGCGACCGGCATGGGCGTGTCGTTGATCCAGTCGAACGCGTCCGGGTTCGGGTCGTGGCTGGCCGAGCCGAACACGGGCATCAACATCCACAACCGCGGGCTCGGCTTCTCGCTGAGGCCCGGGCACCCCGCCGAATTGGCGCCCGGCAAGCGCCCACCCCACACGCTGTCACCGGCCATCGCCACACGCGGCCGGGCACTGGCCTCGGTGTTCGGCACGATGGGCGGCGACGCCCAGCCGCAGATCCTGCTGCAACTCGCGGCGCGCCTGTTCGCCGCCGGGCAGGCGCCCGCCGAGGCGATACCGGCTGGGCGGTGGGCCCTGGCCGGGCCCGACACCGGGTTCGACACGTGGCAACACGGAGCAGCCGTCCCCGACGGTGCGCGCCTGACCGTCAACGTCGAGGGTCACGCACCCGCCGGCTGGGCAGCCGACCTGGCTGCGCGCGGTCATCGCGTCGCCGAACTCGGGCGCTACGACACCGCGTTCGGTCACGCCCACGCGATCGTGGTCGGCAGTGACGGCCTGCTGGCGGGTGCCGCCGACCCCCGGACAGTCGTCGGCAGTTGCGACACCGTGTAGGCAGACGTCAGCCCTGAGCAGTCCGCCAGGCGCCCGCCGCGGCCAGGTGCTCTCGGTCAAGTGTTCCTCAAGACGTGTCCCGTCCATGTCAAGGACGTGCCGCGCCGGCCGATGAACGCCTCGCAGTAGCAGGGCCCCAACCCCTGCTCGACCCAGCCGCCCGGCTGGGAGCCGGGAAGCGAGGACGCGAGCAGGATGCGTGTGGGAACCGAGGGCCGAGCGCGACCGGTCAATGGCCGCATCGCGCGCGGCGATGGCTACACACTGGTCGAGATCGTGGTCACGATCGCGATCCTCGGGATCCTGGTCGTGGCGATCCTCAATGCAGTCATCACCGGTATCAAGGCGAGTGCCACCAGTCACAACGCTGCTCGCGTCGAGACCGCGATCGTGAACGCCGCCGACCGAATCAATCGGGCCCCGAAACGCTGCAACTACACGATGTACGCCCAGGCTGCCGTACTCAGCGAAGGCTGGGACGCTTCACAGGCCAGCGTGTTGATGCAGTACTGGGTGCCCGGCGCGACGTCGGCCAGCCCTGGCCGCTGGGAGCCCGCTAGTCCGGTGCCTTGGCAAGCAGGTAGCGGGTGCGGGGTGAACATTCGGCCCCCCGACCTAATCGTCCAAAAAGTGCTGGTCACAATTTCCAGCCCGAACGGTGCCGTGACCCGGCAGATCGAGGTGGTGAAGTCCGATGTCTGACACCGGCGCCCCGCGTACTGACACCCGAATCGGCGACTCCCGCGACCGCGGCATGACGCTGCCCGAGCTGATGATTGCCGTGACGGTCGCGGCCTTGATCGCTGGCGTGCTGGCGACTTCGATCATCGTCACCATGCGCCAGCGTGACAACACCGAGGGTCGCCTGAACGTCGCCCGCGCCGAACAGAACGTCAGCATGTGGATGCCGGCCGACCTGGCCTCGGCCGACACGGTCAACACCAGCCCGTGGTTGACGCCGTGCGGCAGCGCCATGTGCGATGACATCTACCTCGGTGACGGATCGAATGTGTTGATGCTGGAATGGAGTGAGGCCGGCGAGGGTGACGCGCTGTGCCCCCCAGAAGGCATGCACAACTGCACCGTGACCCGCGTGTCGTACAACTTCTATCCCGCACCCGACGGCAACCTGTACGAGTTGCGTCGCGTCGAGTGTGTCTCCGCCGATCTGGTGGCGTGGTCGTGCTCGCAGAACGTCATCTTGCGTGAGTTGCCCGGGCCTCCCGGTGGTGTCGACTTCGTGCCTGGCGTGGGCATGGGGGCTGTCGAGTGCATCGAGCGCGAGAATGATCCAACCCAGACCAACTGCACTCGACCTACCTGGGTCATCATCGTCAGCGAGCCACTCGACCCGTGCGCCGGCCTTGAGGCGAGCGAACTCACAGCATGCATCGGTGTCGGTGAACCTGGCGGCACGATCAAGAACGCCAACAGGGTGATCGTCTCGATCAACGGCGGTGGCGACAGCAGCGGCTCGGGCGGTGGCATCAACCAGATCAGCATCACCGCCGGTGGTACTGCTCGCCGCACCATCAGTGCCGACAGCATGACTGGCGCACCGAGTTTCCTCGAGGCGAAGAGCCGTTGTGGTGGCCCGCTGACGCTGATCATCGACCAGTCTGGCTCGATCGTCAACACCGGTTACGGCCCCGGGCGTGTGCGCGAGGCGGCGATCGAGTTCGCCCGGCTCCTCCGTGGCACTCCTGTCGACATCCAGGTGATCGAGTTCGACACGACCGCCAACGTGCTCGGCGACGGCGAGTCGGTCCGGCCCGAGCCTGGGTGGCACGAGTACTTCGAGATGAGCGAGCAGGATGATTGGGAGCGCCTCGAGTCGCTGTTGGCAGGGATGACATTCGGTGGAGGTACGAACTGGGAGGACGCGCTGTTCCACACGTTCTTCAACCCTGACGGCACCACCCCGCAGATCGTGCCCAAGACCGTGGTGTTCTTCACCGACGGTGTACCGACCTACAGCCGACAGAGCTACCGCAACGCCTTGGGGATGCCGCCGGCGTCACCGCTCTACGACGGCAGCCTCTGGCAGACCTACAATCCCAGCAACGGCAGGTGGACCAACGGCGAGAGCGGCGCGAACTACAACCAGGGGGCCTTCCACCGCGCGGAGAACATCGCCATGAAGGTCCGCGCCGAGCAGGGCGGGTACGTCCGCATCATCGGTGTTGGCGTGGGCGGCATCAACGACAACTCGCAGTGGGTGAGCAACCCAGGCGCCGGCTATCAGAACGCGTGGGAGCACGCCTACGGCCGATACCAACAAGGAACGACCGAATACCGCAGCAACCTCGACTTCGAATACGCCAGCACCTTCCGCACCAACGGCAACTATCAGCAGGCGACCAGCAACTGGCGGTCGACGGGCGACTTCGAGCGGGGTAACGGGTTCCAGACGAACCATCGCTTCCAACGGCGAGAATCGGGTAGTTGGCAGAACACGAACGCCGCCACGTACTACGCCAACAACACCACGCCGGACGACAGCGACGGCTACCGCATCAATGGCACCACCTCGTGGGCGACGCTGACCGAGGCTCTCTACGACGCGCACCGCGAATCGTCACCGTCGAACTTCCGGGTGAGTTCCTGGACCGACGCGACCCCGACCGACTACTTCACGAGCCAGCCGTCGGCACCCACCAAGTGGCGAATCAACGGCACACGGTCGGCCTACAACATCACCCAGGCGGTGTTCTCGGCGTACGCCCATCTTGAGCCGTCGTACTTCACTGCGACCTGGACCAACCGGACGGTCACCGACTACTACGCCGGTCAGCCGTCGGCGCCCGGACTTTGGCGAATCAACGGCACACGCGGGACTTGGACCACGATCACTGCCGCCCAATTCGCGGCCTACGCCCATCTCAACCCGACCTACTTCGATGCGAACTGGGCCGACCGTACGCCCACCCAGTACTACAGCGGCCAACCGGCCGCACCCGACAACTGGCGGATCAACGGCACTCGCGCCTGGTACACCGTGACGGAAGCCGAGTTCAACGCGTACCACGGTGGCGACACCTCGGTGAACTGGAGCCCGATGACCTGGTCGTGGGTATCGAAGGCCGTGTACGACGCGGGCGTGGCGACCGACCCGGACAGCTTCCGCGACACCGGAACCAATACGTCGCTGCCTGTGACGACACCCGGCGCCGAGTTCGAGGTGGTCGGCGCCCGCGGCACGCCGGAGGACCATTACCGGCAGGTGAAGGTCTACCCCGCCAACGGGCCATACGACGGCATCCAGGACCGCTCGGTGGCGCCCACGTCCGGGAAGACCATCCTCGCCCGGTTGGTCGCCGGCAACGACACCGGTCTGCCGTACGTGCCTGCGGACGCAGAGGGCAACGACAACGCCGAAGAGGCGAACATGTTCGTGATCCAGGGCAACAGTGACGCAGCTTGGGCAGAACTGACACCAGCGATGAGGGCCATCGCGCTCGGCCAGTGTGGCGGCACCCTGACACTCTCGACCAAGACATCGAACGGCCAGAGCGTCTCGGCACCATTCACCTACGAGAACTCGGCGGTCTTCCACGCCGACGGCGCCGCGGTCGAGCCGTTCCAGCCAAACATCGTCACGACCAATGCCCATGATCGCCAGAAGGGTTTCGACTACGCGGTGCCGGGGGGCACGTTCATCACGACTGAGATTCGGCCGCAGGCCTCGTCCGTGCTGCTGCGTTTCCAGCCGCTCGGGTGGGAATGCCGGGCTGGCGCGCGCGTGCTGGGCGCGGCCGATATGAACGAACAACCGATCGAGCTCGTCGTCACCAATCCGGACGGTACGACCACGACGGTGCTGTCTGGGTGGAGCCAGATCTCGGTACGAATCGGAGCGAACGAGGCCGTCTCGTGCACACTTCGGGTGGCGCAGACCTCGTGACCATCCCGGGCCGCTTCCGTCACCCTGAACACCGGGCCATCGCCGATCAACGCGATCGTGGCTCGGTGCTGATCCTTGCGCTCGTTTTCATGGTGATTGGAGCGATGATCGTGCTGCCCTTGCTGTCGTACTCGATGGCGGTGTTGCGGGCGAACTCGGTACTCAGCAACAAGACCCAACGAATCGAAGCCGTCAAGGGCGGCCTACGTGCCTCGCTGGCCAATCCGCTCGACCTCTACAAGACGTGCGGCGAGGGTGAGTCGCTCAGTTCGGTGGACGTCAACGGGATGACGGTGTACAACGAGTGTCGCTTCCTGTACGCGGCCAAGGCGCTCGCCGAGACCGAGATCCGTTACGGAATCGTCACCACACAGGTCGGCGAGTCGGCGCCGCCGTACCTTGCCGGGTCGCGGTACGAGCCGGTCGACCCTGACTCGGCGACCGGTTGGTTGGCCGACACCACGCTCGACTCGGTCACCGGCAACATCATGTTGCCGAACCTGCCCGTGTACGGCACCAGCCCACGCTCGCCGCTCGGTTCGCAGATGCCCGAAGACTACGTACCCGACGGATACGACAGCTGCAAGGTGTTCTTCCCGGGCAAGTACGTCGACGCGCTGACGCTCGACGGCCCGGCGTTCTTCGTCAGCGGGATCTACTACTTCACCCAGCCGGTCACCATCCTCGGGGGCGCGCGCGTGGTCGTGGGCGACGGCACTCACGAAGGGTGCACAACCTCGCAGGAGGCGGTGTTCTACGCAGAGCCACCACCTTCGGGCTCCCACAACGTCAACGGACTCGGCGCGACGTGGGTACTTGGCGACGCGGCTCGTGTCGTGTTCGACAACACGAGGACGCGTGACGGCTCACCGAATGCACAGCCGATCGAGTTCACGTTCAACCAGCGCTACGTCGCTCCGAAAGATCTGGCGAGCCGGCCCTCGGCCGACGTGTCGATCGTGACCGTCAACGGTGACCTGGAACGCACGCCCGACTTGCCCGGCGAGGGTCGCTATCTCGAAGTACACGATCCGGCCGATCCGGCTCGGCCGATCCTGCACGTGCCCGAGCAGTTCATCGGCGCAGTCGCCGACGACCCCGACACTCCCGATGTCAACGAGTCGGACACCGTCCGCGACACCGGCGAGAGCGCGACGGCTGCCGGGTACGTACCATCGGTGTTCACTCCCAAGCCACGGGTACCAGGTAGCCCAACCGGTGTGTCCGTCCAGACACATGACCAAACGCTGATCGTCCGCTGGTCGGCGCCCAGCGACGACGGCAACTCGCCGATCGTCGGCTACGTGGCTCGCGCAACGACAAACAACGGCGCTATCGAGGCGGGCACGTGCGCGACCAACGGTGCGCTGGAATGTGTGATCACCGGGCTCAACCCGGCGCTCGACCACAAGGTGAGTGTCGAGGCGATCAACCACTGGATGACCCAGCAGGATCCGCCGCGGACCCCCAACCCGTGGGTGTCGACGGCGACCTGGAAGCCAACCGGTAGTTCCCTACCGGCCCCGTTCGAGCCACCCGCTCCCACGGTGGCGATGTACCGCGACGAAACGGAGACCGACCCGCGCGCCGCTGGCGTGGCTCACGTCGAGTTCGTGCTCCCCACACCCACCCAGGGCAGCACGCCCGTCAGTGGATACGAGATCGAGCACCGCCAGATCACCGACGGTGACGGCGCACCCGTGACCCAGCTGTGGGAGTCGTGCAACGGTGACGAAACGCCAGACGTCAACGCGACCGTCGCCGAACTGGACCCAGCAACGCTGTACTGCGACGTCACCGGGCTCGACCCGACCGCGTCGTACGAATTCCGAGTGGTGGCGCAAGCAACGTCGACCCTGGCGACCGCCTCACCAAGCCCCTCCCCTGTCTACGACCGGACCGACGCCGGGACGGTCGCCGCGGGCGCTCCCGATCACGCGGCGCTTGACACGATCGACCCACTCGACCCGTACTACGGGCTGTTGGCTGCCTACGTCGAGGCCGCCTGGGAGCCGCACGCCGACCACGCGCCGCCTCCGGCGGCGTTGCCAGCTCCGGGCCCGCCGATCCCCGTGGTCGAGTTCAACCTCATCAACCCTGATGCGACCGCGGTGATCAACATCGCCAGCTACGTGGCAGTCCCCCAGGGCCGCTTCGTACTCGACAACCCGAGCGGCTATGACGTGCGCATCGGCGGCGGCGTGCTCGCCTCCAGCATGGCGATCGACGACAGCCGTTCCACGTGCGCTGGATCGGCGCCGCCCGGGTGTGTGCCCGACGCGCCCGAGATCGTTCCTGTCGGGCTCCGGCCGGTCGAGGTGCAACGCAAGTTCATGATCCTTTCCACCGTCACGACCGGTCGCGAGCGCTCGGTGGCGGTGGTGCAGGTCAACCAGAACGGCGCCTATGCCGTGAACTCCTGGGAAGTCCAGTAGCGGGGTCTCGATACACCGGCTGCGCCGGCACTCGACCACCGGTGCCCAGGGTCGGCGCGCAGGGCCCGTGTCGAGACCACTGCGTCAGGTGAGCAGGGGGGCTACTTCGGCCATGAAGCGTTGCATTTGTTCGTCGGCCTTCTTGTAGGGGTCGCCGAGCAGGTGCGGGAAGATCGTGAGGTGCTCGACGCCGAGTAGGTCGCGGTAGAACTGGATGCCCTCGGCGACGTCGGCGGGCGTACCGAGCAGGATCGTCTTGTTGGCGATCGACTCGTCGAGCGTGGGGATCAGGCCGGGCTGGGCCGGCTTGCCGTCGGCACCCATGTAGCCGCGGCTCCACCCGTACGGGCCGAGGAACTTCCAGAACTCGTCGTGGCCCGGGGTGGCGGTGCGCACCGCCTCCTCGTAGGTGTCCTCGATGCGCACAGCGATGACGAGCATGCGCTGCTCGCCGGCTGTCAGCGTGGTGCCGTGTGCGCCTTCGTACACCTCGCCATAGCGGTCCCACATGCGCTTGATGAACGAGTAGTGCTGGTTCCAGAACACCGCCCCGTGGCCGACGGTGGGCACGTAGTCGAGCGTGGGCGGGCTGGTGACCGCCTGCCAGATCTCGTACGGGAACACCGGCCGCGGCACCAGCGTCAGGTGCTGCACGGTGGTGCCCCGGTCGGGGATGCCCGGCACCGGGATCTGGAAATGCTTGCCGCTGAACGCGAACGTCTCCTGGCTCAGTGCCCGGCGGACGATCTCCATCGACTCCTCGAACACCTCGCGGTTGCGTTCGTCGTCGGCGCGCTGGTCGGGGTTGTCGTGCGAGCCGATCGACACACCCTTGTCGTTGAGGTGCAGCACCTCGCGCGGTACCGTGCCGCGGCCCACCCCGAGGATGCCGCGCCCGCCAGACAGGTTGTGCAAGGTGGCGAAATCCTCGGCGAGGCGCAGCGGGTTCCACTGCGGCACGACGTTGAACATCGTGCCGAGGCGGAGGCGGCTGGTGCGGGCGGCGATCCACGTCGACAGCTGGATGCCGTTCGGGATCACCTCGTAGCCCTCGTACTGGAAGTGGTGCTCGGTGGTCCAGAACGAGTCGAACCCGGCCTGTTCGGCGACCAGCGCCGAGTCGACGTAGTCGAGCACGGCCTGCCAACACTGGGCGTTGTCGTAGCGCCGGTCCATCGGTGCCGGCGGCCCGGCACCCGCGTCGTCCATCTCCACGCCGCCGAAGAAGAACGCTCCGTAGTGCATGCCCGTACTATCCCACAGGTGCCCATCACGCACCTG
Source organism: Ilumatobacter sp. (assembly GCA_035556435.1). Classification (GTDB taxonomy): domain Bacteria; phylum Actinomycetota; class Acidimicrobiia; order Acidimicrobiales; family Ilumatobacteraceae; genus Ilumatobacter. Next base: position 83,270 of record DATMEY010000032.1, read on the forward strand.
TTGCACGCGACGGTCGACGGCGAACCCACCGACGTGCTGATCGCCGACGGCACGATCGTGGCGGTCGCCGCAGCCGGGTCGCTGGCCCCATCGCCCGGCACCGATCTCGTCGAGTTGGTCGAAGTCGACCTGTCCGGGCACGTGCTGCTACCCGCTGCGGTCGAGCCCCACGCCCATCTCGACAAGGCGTTTCTGGCCGAGGTGGTGCCGAACCCGGCCGGCGACCTGCACGGGGCGATCGAGGCGATGCAGGCGCACCGGCATCTGCTCACTTACGACGACACGGTCGCCCGGGCCGAGCGGGCAGCGCGGCTGATGGCACGCAACGGCTACGTCGCCGTGCGCACCCACGCCGACACCGTGTTCGCCGACGGACACGGCAACGGGCTCACCAGCATCGCCGCCCTGGCCGAGGTGCGCGAGCGCGTGCGCGGCGTGATCGACATCGAGATCGTCGCCCTGTCGGGCATCGGTGTGGTGGGGCCTGCCGGCGCCGGGCAGCGGGCGCTGCTGGCCGACGCGCTCGCTGCCGGCGCCGACCTGGTCGGCGGCTGCCCGCACCTGGAGGGCGACATCGAGGCCGCCACCGACGTGTTTCTCCAGATCGCCAGCGACCACGGGTGCGGCGTCGACCTGCACACCGACGAAACGCTCGACCCCCACGCCAACGGGCTCGACGTGCTCGCCCGGCGGGTGCTCGCCGGGTTCGACCTGCCGGCCACGGCCAGCCATTGCGTGAGCCTCGGCCAGCAACCCGACGACGTGCAGCGGGCAACGGCCGAGCGGGTCGCCGCCGCGCGGGTAGGCGTGGTGGCGCTCCCCCACACGAACCTGTTCCTCCAGGGCCGCGGCCTGGTGCCGATGCCGCGCGGGCTCACCGCGGTGGCCGCGCTGCGTGCCGCCGGGGTGACCCTCGCCGCCGGGGCCGACAACGTGCAGGACCCGTTCAACCCGGTCGGCCGGGCGTGCCCCTTCGAGACCGCCGGGCTGATGGTGATGGCCGCCCACCTGCTGCCCGGCGACGCCTGGCGATCGGTGTCGACCGAGGCCGCGGCAGTCCTCGGACGACCAGGTGCGGCGGGCATCCGGGCCGGAGCACCGGCCGACCTGCTGGCGGTCCCGGCAAGCACCGAGCGCGAAGCGATCGCGTTCGCCCCGCCCGAGCGCCGGCGCTGGATGGCCGGCCCGGTGGTTTCGACAGGCTCAACCACCTTGGTCCACTTCCACCAAGGCGGTTGAGCCTGTCGTTGCCACCGGTCGAATTCACACTGCCGTCACGCGTGCCCCGCACTCCGTGGCGCGACCACGAACTACGGTGGGCGGCGCCATGGAAGGGGCTCGCGTCGTCGTCACCGGGGCTGCCCGAGGTATCGGCGCCGATATCGCGCGCCGGTTTGCTGCCGACGGGGCCCAGCTGGCGTTGATCGACGTGCTCGACGCAACCCCGCTGGCGGCCGAGCTCGGTGGCGTCGCCGTGACGTGTGACCTCGCCGACCCGGCCGCCACCGACGACGCGGTCGGCAAGGCCGTCGCCCAGCTCGGCGGCGTCGACGTGCTCGTCAACAACGCCGGCGTGTTCCAGATCACCCCCCTGCTCGACATCACCCCCGCCGAATGGGACCGCACGATGGCGATCAATGCCCGGGCGATGCTCGTCACCATTCAGGCCGCCGCCCGGGTCATGATCGCCCAGGGCCGCGGGGGACGGATCGTCAACATGGCCAGCATGGGTGGCAAGGTCGCCGAAGGCGGTCAGCTCACCTACGCAGCGTCGAAGGCGGCCGTCATCTCGCTCACCCAGGCCGCTGCCGCCGAACTCGGCCAGCACGGCATCACCGTCAACGCTGTGTGTCCCGGCTACGTGCTGACCGAGATGGGCGCCGACACACGCTCGCCCGAGCAGGTCGCCGGGTGGTCGGCACGCTCACCGCTCGGTCGCTGCGGCACCACGTCCGACGTCGCCGACCTCGTCGCCTTTCTCGCCTCACCGGCCGCCGGCTACCTCACCGGCCAGGCCGTCAACGTCTCCGGAGGGATGATCGTCCATTGAGCCTCGACACGATGCCCGCTGACTCCCCTGCTGCGTCCGGTACCGGCCGCCTGCTCTCCTTCGACGAGGTGGCGATGACGTTCCCCGACGGCACGCACGCCGTCGACCCGGTCTCGTTCGGCGTCGACGCCGGCGAGTTCGTGTCGGTGGTGGGGCCATCGGGTTGTGGCAAGTCGACCCTGCTGCGGATCGCCTCGGGCCTCACCGCCCACACGGCCGGCACGGTCACCGTCGATCGCCGGGCGCTCGGCTACGTGTTCCAGGACGCCACCCTGCTCCCCTGGCGCACCGTACGCCGCAACGTCGAGCTGCTCGCCGAGCTCGGCGACATGGCCCAGGCCGAGCGGCGCCAGCGGGTCGCCGAGGCGATTCACCTGGTCGGCCTGACCGGGTTCGAGGACAAGTACCCGAAGCATCTCTCAGGCGGCATGCGGATGCGTGCGTCGCTGGCTCGCTCGCTGGTGCTCGAACCCGACGTGTTCCTGTTCGACGAGCCGTTCGGCGCACTCGACGAGATCACCCGCGAGCGCCTCAACGACGAGTTGATCGGGCTGTTCCAAGCCAAGCAGTTCGGCGCCCTGTTCATCACCCACTCGATCGCCGAGGCCGTGTTCATGTCCACCCGCGTGCTGGTGATGTCGGCCCGGCCGGGCCGCATCATCGCCGAGTTCGACGTGCCGTTCGACTACCCGCGCCCACCCGAGCTGCGCTTCGACCCCGAGTTCGCGCGGTTGTCGGGCGAGGTCAGCCAGGCCCTGCGGAGCGCCCACGCATGAGTTCCGTCGACAGCACCAGCGTGTACACGGCCGTGCCGCCCGCCGCCCGCCGCGGACCGCGCCTCGGTTCGATCGTCGGCCCGGTCCTCGGCTTCGCGTTCTTCGTCGGGCTGTGGTACTTCACCCACTACTGGGTGCTCGAGAACGTGTTCGGCAAGCGCAACCATCTCGTTCCTGCGCCGCACGTGGTGGTGCGCCGATCGCTCGAACCAATCCCCCGCGGCGACATGATCGCCGGGTTGGGGTGGACCGCGCTGGTGGCCCTGGTGGGCCTGATGATCGCGATCACGCTCGGCACCGCGCTGGCCGTGCTGATGGCCCAGGCCAAGCCGATCGAGCAGGCGTTCTGGCCGTACCTGATCGCCGCCCAGGCCATCCCGATCCTGGCGATCGTGCCACTGATCGGCGTGGTGCTCGGCTTCGGGTTCTGGTCGCGAATCCTCGTGTGTGTGATCATCTCGTTCTTCCCGATCGTGTCGAACACGCTGTTCGGGTTGCTCGGCGCCGAACGCAGCCAGCACGACCTGTTCACGCTCCAGGGGGCGTCGCGCTGGACCCGGCTGCTCAAGCTGCAACTGCCCGGCGCGCTGCCGGCGATCTTCACCGGGTTCCGTATCGCGGCCGGCCTGTCGGTGATCGGTGCGGTGGTCGGCGAGTTGTTCTTCCGCAAGGGCGGCAAGGGCATCGGCATCCTCATGGACCAGTACCGGTCGCGCAACATGTATCCCCAGACCTACGGCGCGCTGGTGCTGTCGTCGCTGCTCGGCGTCGCCGTGTTCGTGTTCTTCGGGTGGCTCAGCAAGCTGGTGATCGGCCGCTGGCACGAGCAGACCCGCCAGGGGGCCGGTTGAGGCTCCCCACTCAGTGGGGCGCCGGTTGAGGCCCCCCACTCACAGAGCGCCGGGTGATGCAGCATCGCCCACCGCAACCCCCGAGCTTCGGCTCCCAGCGTGAACAACAGCGTGAACAACCCAAGGAGAGGCATGCATACCAACAAGCAGCGCACACGGCTGATCGCCTGCGCATCGGTCGCGGCCCTGGCCCTCGTGGCCTGCGGCGGTGACGACGATGCCGCCGACACCCCGCCCACCGATGCCCCGAGCACCGAAGCACCGGACGTTCCCACCACCGAAGCGCCCGACGAGGGCGTGTCGTTGGCCGGCGTGTGTCCCGACACGGTCGTGATCCAGACCGACTGGAACCCCGAGGCCGAGCACGGCTGGATCTACGAGATGATCGGCGATCCGTACGAGATCGACACCGGGGCGGTGGCCGTGCGCGGCCCGCTCGTGGCAGGTGGGGCCGACACCGGCGTCACGATCGAGATCCGTTCCGGCGGCCCGGCGATCGGCTTCCAGACCGTCACGTCGCAGCTTTACGCCGACGACTCGATCACGCTCGGCTACGTCTACACCGACGAGGCCATCCAGAACTCGGCCGAGTTCCCCACCGTGGCGGTGATGGCCGGCATGGAGAAGAACCCGCAGATGATCATGTGGGACCCCGAGACGTACCCCGACGTGGAGTCGATCGCCGACCTCGGTGAAGCCGGTGTCACCGTCATGTACTTCGGCGGCGCCGCCTACATGGACTACTTCACCCAGACCGGCATCTTGTCGGCCAGCCAGGTCGACGGCTCGTACAACGGCACGCCGGCCGTGTTCACGTCGCAGGAAGGCGCGTTCGCCCAGCAGGGCTTCGGCTCGGCCGAGCCGTACGTGTACGAGCACGAGGTCGGCGACTGGATGAAGCCGATCGCCTACGCGTACATCAACGACGCCGGCTGGGAGAACTACGCCGAGTCGATCGCCGTGCGCGCCGACCGCCTCGACGAGTTGTCGCCGTGCCTCGAACTGCTCGTGCCGGTCATCCAGCAGTCGTCGGTCGACTACGTGACCAACCCGGCCGAGACGAACACGGTGATCATCGAAGCCGTCGAAGCGTTCGACAACGGCTGGGTGTACACCGAAGGTGTCGCCGAGTACGCCGTGGCGACAATGCTCGCCGACGGGCTGCTGTCGAACGGCCCCGACTCCACGCTCGGCAACTTCGACCTCGACCGGGTCCAGGGCCTGATCGACATCGCCATTCCGGTGTACGAGTCGCTCGGCCAGCCGCCGAAGGAGGGCCTGGTGTCCGAAGACATCGTCACCAACCAGTTCATCGACGAGAGCATCGGCCTCCCGTAACCCCCCGGTTTCGACAGGCTCAACCACCGGTGGTTGAGCCTGTCGAAACCACCCTCAGGCACGCCGCAGGATGGTCTTGGCGGCGTTGCGGCCGGGGGCGCCCCACACGCCGGCGCCGGGGAACGTCGCGGCGCCGGTGAGGTACAACCCGGCAATCGGTGTGGTGTAGCGCGACAGCTCACGCTGGCGCCCGAGCAGGGCCGCCAGTGGGCCGCCGGGGAACGACGTCGCGTAGCCCTTCGGCATGCCGTACTCGCGGTCGTACACGTCCGGCGTGTTCGCCCGCCACTCGGCGATCGCCTCGCGGAACCCGTCCTCGAACAACGTCGCCGCCACGTCGAGCCACCGCTCCGGCTCGGCCGCCGTGCTCCACCCGCCCCGGAACGCGTACGGCGTGTAGAGCACCTCGAGGCTGAGCACATGCTCGCCGGGTGGCGCCAGCGACGGGTCGAGCGCGGTCGGGAAGTTGATCAGGAAGATCGGCCGCTCGGCGATCTCGCCGCGTTGGCTGAGCGCGTGCGCAGCACCGATCGCGGCCAGGCTCGGTGCCACGAACGTGGTGCCCGAGTGCTGATCGGTGAAGCCTGCCTCGGCCAACCGCGGGTCGCGCCCACGCCATGCCGGCAGCGCGGTGAGGCGGGCGTCGATCTTCGATTCGTACCCCTCCGGCTGGGGCGTGTCGCGCCAGCGCCGCACGAACTCGCCGGCCGCCGCCGGGGCATCGCGCAGGTAGCGCACGATCGCCTCACGGGGGTCACAGGCCACCACCACCACTGGTGCCTCGATCAGTGTCCCATCGTCGAGTTCGACCCCGCGCACCGCCTCACCGACGCACACGATCGCGGCGACGCGGGTACTGGTGCGTACTGCTCCCCCAGCGCTGGTCAGTGCGGCCGCCAGCGCGTCGGTGAGCCGACCGCTGCCGCCCACCGGCCGCCCGACCGGGTTGACGTGCTTGGTCGCCACCGCGATCGCGCCCAGCCCGGTGCCTGGGGTGTCGGGTGAGACGCCCCATACGGCTGGCCCGGTGGCCATCGCCGGGCCGAGCAATCCCTCGTCGGTGAAGAACCCGCGCAGCACGTCGCCGACCGACATCCGCGACCAGCGCAGTAGCCGCACCGCGGCCGGCGAGTGCTTCGCCAACGCGGTGCGCAGCAGCGACGGTCCGGTCGGGTCGGCGTTGGCAAGGTCGCGCAGCAACCGCGCCACCGGCACGGCCGCCTTGGCGTAGCGGCGATAGTTGTCGACCTGCTGCGGGAAGTGCACCGCCAGCGCGTCGAGCGTCTGGTCGACGTCGGCGAAGATCGGGGCCGGGCCGGGGGCATCCCAGCCGAGCGCCACGCCGCCTGGGTCGACGGGCAGATACTCCAGCCCGTGCGTCGCCAGGTCGAGTTCGTCGAGCAGCGGGCTGCCGCGCACCATGCCGTGGTCGCAACTACAGATGTTGACGCGGGCGCCGACCGCGTCGTCGGTGCCGGCCGCCCCGCCCACCGTCGCGCGGGCCTCGATCACGAGCGGCGTCAGCCCTGCCCGGGCGAGATACGCCGTGCACACCAGCCCGTTGTGCCCACCGCCGACGACGATCGCGTCGGGTGTCACCGCGACCTCCCAGGCGTGGTCTCGATACACCGCCCAGAGGGCGGCACTCGACCACCTTGGCCTACGGTGGTCGAGTGCCGGGCTCTGCCCGGTGTATCGAGACCTGGTGCGCGCAGCGTCACGAGCGGGCCGCCTGCAACAGCGTGTGCAGCAGGACGTTGGCTCCGCGGGCGAGGTCGGCCGGAGCGGTGAACTCGGCGATGTTGTGGCTCAGCCCGTTGGCCGAGGGCACGAAGATCATCGCCGTCGGGCACACCCGGGCCAGCATTTGGGCGTCATGCCCGGCGCCGCTCGGCATGCGCTGCGTGCTGTAGCCGAGCGCTTGGGCCGTCGCCTCGACCGTGGCGACCATCGCCTCGTCGAAGGCGACCGGTTCGAACCGCGCCAACGTCCGCCGGGCAATGGTGACGCCCTCGTCGCGCTCCAGCTCGGCCAACCGTGCAGCCAACATCGACTCCGCCCGCTGCAGCTCGGCCTCGTCGGTGTTGCGTAGGTCGACGGTGAGCAGCGCGGTGCTGGCCACGACGTTGACGAGATTCGGGGAGAGCTCGAGTCGCCCCACGGTGGCAACTTGCGAACCACCGAGTTCGGTGGCGATGCGGCGGGCCGCAACAGCTACCTCGGCGGCCACGTAGCCGGGGTCGTGGCGCAATCGCATCGGTGTGGTGCCGGCGTGCGCCGACTGACCGGTGACGGTGAGCTCGGTCCACGAGATGCCCTGCACGCCGGTGACGACACCGATGTCGACACCGACGTCTTCGAGCACGGGGCCCTGTTCGATGTGCAGCTCGACGAAGCGGTGCGGGAACGCCGCACCGGGGCACGGGAGCGGGCCCGCGTAGCCGATTCGCTCCAGCTCGTCGCCGAGCCGTGCGTGGTCGTCAGCCGCGCGCACGTCGAGCGCGTCCTCCAGGCTCATCCCGCCGACGTAGACGAGGCTGCCGAGCATGTCAGGGGCGAAACGGGCGCCCTCCTCGTCGGTGAAGAACGCGACCGTGATCGCGCGTGGCGTGTCAACGCCGGCCGTGATGAGCGTCTCGAGCACCTCCAGCCCGGCGAGCACGCCGAGGTTGCCGTCGTAGCGTCCGCCGGTGCGGACGGTGTCGATGTGCGACCCGGTCATCACCGGGGCCAGCGTCGGGTCGGTACCGGGGCGGGTGGCGAACACGTTGCCGATCGCGTCGATCGCCACGTCGAGCCCGAGGTCGCGCATCCACGTCATGACGAGGTCGCGTCCGTCGCGGTCGGCGTCGGTGAGGGCCAGCCGGGCGCACCCGCGCACGCCGTTCGGCCCGTGCACCGCGCCGACCTCGCCGAGCGCCTCGATGCGCGCGATCAGCCGGTCGACGTCGACGCGCAGCTCGGTGGTAACGACTGGCTCAACCACCTTGGGCACCGCTCCTGGTGGACACGGTCACGGGTGGAACTCGAAGGCGGCGATCTCGCCGAGGGCCTCGACGAACGCGGCGACGCTGCCTTCGAACAGTTCCTTGCCGCGTTCGGCCGTCGCCAGCGTGGGGTCGCCGATGTGGCCGTCGGGGCCGAAGTCGTCCGACAGCCAGCCGAACCCGACCCGGCCACCGAAGCGCACGTACCGGTTGCCGGCCAGGTGCTCGGGCACGTTGCGGGAGGCGGCCGACATGTCGACCAGCTCGGGTGCCAGGTACAGCATCAGCGAGGTCTCGTCGATGCCCCCGTGAATGCCCATGCCCAGCTCTTCGGCTGGCGAGCTGCCGCCCTGGTCAGGAGGTACGCCGGGGTGGGCGAGGAACGTCATCAGCCCGTGCGCCAGGCGCAGCTCGCGGTTGGCGACACCCACTAGCGCCGAGTTGCCACCGTGACCGTTGAAGAACACGAGCTTGCGGGCCGAGGTGGTGGCGACGCAGCGCCCGATGTCGTCGAGTACCCGCAGCAGCGTGTCGGCTGACAGCCAGATCGTGCCGGCCGACCAGGCGTGCTCGTTCGACTTCGTGTACGCCAGCGACGGCAGCAACCACACGTCGATCCCCTGCCGGGCAGCCTCGGCCACGGCGGCGTCGGCGACCCGGTTGGCGATCAGCTGGTCGGTGACGAACGGCAGGTGGGGGCCGTGTTGCTCGACGGCGCCGAGCGGCTGCACGACGATCGACGCCGGCGACAGCGCGGCGGCCACCTGCGGGGCGCGCAGGTCGGCCAACTGGCGGGTGGCGGGGACGGGCACGCTCATCGGCCGGCCGGTCGGTCGGTCACTCGGTGGTGATCGCTTCGCGGACGGCGCCCTCGCGCACCGCCACCGGGGGCTTGTCGCTCCACGGGAAGTTGATCCACAAGTCGGTGCGCTTCCACACGTAGTCGCACTTCACCACCGAGCGCGGCTTTTCGTAGATCACCGCCGTGCGGACCTCGCCGACCTTGCCTTCGCAGAACTGCTCGACCGTCTTCAGTGTGTGCCCGGTGTCGGCGACGTCGTCGACGATCAGGATGCGGGCGTCGCTCATGTCGACGAAGTCGGGGGCCGGCGGCAGGATCTGGGGCACGTCGAGGCGTTCGTCGATGTCGGTGTAGAACTCGACGTTCATCGTGTACGTGTTCTTGACCGACAGCGCGTACCCCATCGCCCCGCCGATCAACAGGCCGCCCCGGGCGATCGACAGCACCATGTCGGGCTCGAACCCGTCATCGGCGATCATCTGGGCGAGTTCGCGGGAGGCCTGTCCGAAGGCCTCCCAGGTCAGGATTTCACGCTCTTCAGACATGCGCCCTCACGCTACCCGTGCGGGCAGGCGACGATGTCGGTGGGGCGCACCGGGACGCGGTTGAGGGTGCTCGGGTCGCGGCCGGCCTGGCGGACTGCGTCGCGGATGGCCGCAGCGATTGCCGGGGTGACCGAAATGCACGGTGGCTCGCCGACCCCCTTGGCGCCGAGCGGGGCCTGGGGCTCGTATTCCTCGACGATCGAGGCCACCACCGGCGGCATGTCGAGCATGGTGGGTAGGAGGTAGTCGGTGAAGCTGGCGTTGCGGATACGCCCGTCGATCTGGACGATCTCTTCCATCACCGCCAGCCCGAGTCCCTGGGCGATGCCGCCTTCGATCTGGCCGACGACCGACAGCGGGTTGAGCGCGACTCCGACGTCTTGGGCGGTGGCGACCTGCACCACCTTCACCAAGCCCAGGTCGGGGTCGACGTCGACGACCGCCCGATGGGCCACGAAGGCCCACGCGGTGTGACAGTTGCCCTGGCCGTTGTGGTCGAGCCGTTCGGTCGGCCGGTGGTGGTATTCGAGTGTCTCGTCGAACACCAGCCCGGCGGTGGCCTCGACGACGGAGATCCGCAACTCCCCCGGGGTGTCCACTCCCAGATCGACGATGTCGGTGCCGTCGATCGCCAGGCGTAGCGGGTCGATGCCGTGGGCCGCGCCGACGTGCTCGAACAGACGCTCGCGCACCGCCCGGCAGGCCGCTTCGACCGCGCCCCCGCTCATCCAGGTCTGCCGCGACGCCGACGTGGAGCCGGCCGAACCGACATCGGTGTCGATCCGGTCGAGCACCACCTCGTCGACGCCCAGGACGGTGCGGGCGATCTGCTGGGCGAGCATCACGAACCCCTGGCCCACCTCGGCGGTGGCGAACTTCACGGCGGCGACACCGTCGGCAAGGCGTACCCGGGCCGTCGAGTAGTCGTCGAAACCCTCGGAGTACATCAGGTTCTTCATCGAGACGCCGTAGCCGATGCCCCGGTACACGTGCTGCGTGTCGGCGGTGCGCCCGGCGCCGCCCGGCAGCCGTAACGGGTCGCCGTCGTGGCCGCCGACCGGCTCGTCGGGGAACGGCAGCGCGACGGTTTCACGGATGCACCGCTCGACTGGTGCCACCGAGTCCATCACCTGGCCGTGGATCAGCTCGTCGCCCGTGCGGATCGCGTTGCGCAGGCGCAGCTCGACGGGGTCGATGCCGAGCGCCTCGGCGAGCAGGTCCATCTGGCTTTCGTGGGCGTAGCAGGCCTGCACCACGCCGAACCCGCGCATCGCCCCGCACGGCAGGTGGTTGGTACGTACGGCGTAGCCGTCGACCACCGCCGAAGGGCACCGGTACGGGCCCTGGGTATGGGTGATCGCGTTGAGGAGTACGGCCTCGGACGTGGACGCATAGGCCCCACCGTCGAGCACGAAGCGGGCGTCGATGCGCACGATGTCGCCGTCGGGCGTGGCCCAATGCTTCATCCAGATGTTGGCCGGGTGGCGGTGCACGTGCCCGAGGAAGCTCTCGTGGCGGCTGTAGTGCATCTTCACCGGGCGCCCCAGGCGCAGGGCGAGCAGGCAGCAGTGCACCTGGAGCGAGATGTCTTCACGGGCCCCGAACGCTCCCCCGACGCCGCCGAGCACCAGCCGCACCTGCTCTTCGGCCAGGCCGAGGCAGGCCGCGATCTGCTTGCGATCCTCGTGCAGCCACTGCGTCGCGACGTACAGCTCGACGCCGCCGCCCCCGCTGTCGGGCACGGCCAGGGCGGCCTCGAGCCCGAGGAACGCCTGGTCTTGCATGCCGATCTCGTAGGTGGCCTCGACGGCGACCACGCCAGGCATCGCCGCTGCGGCGTCGGGCTCGCCGTACACGATCCGCTGGTGCCGGAAGACGCTGCCGGCGGCCAGCGCGGCCTCGGCGTCGATCAGTGGGTTGAGCACCTCGTAGTCGACCGCGATCGCGGCCAGCGCCCGGCGGGCCGTCTCAGGGTGGTCGGCGGCGACCGCCGCGATCGGTTGACCGACGTAGTTGACGACGTCGGTGGCGAACACCGGCTGGTCGTCCTCGATCAGCCCGTACGTGGGATGCCCGGGCACGTCGTCGGCGGTGATGACGGCGGCGACACCGTCGATCCGCCACGCCGGCCCGACGTCGATCGACACGATCCGGGCGTGCGGGTGCGGTGAGCGCAGCGTCGCCCCCCACAACACCCCGTCGCCCCCCAGGTCGGACGAGAACTCGAACGACCCCTGCACCTTGGCGACCCCGTCGGGGCGCCGCGGCGACGTTCCCAACGTGCCGTGCCGGTTGCCGGTGATGGTCAGCGTGTCAGCCACCGGATGCTCCACGCGAGACGGCCACCTGCTGGACGGCTTCGATGATGCGGCCGTAGCCGGTGCAACGGCAGATGTTGCCCGACAGGGCCTCGCGAATCTCCATCTCGGTGGGCTCGGGGTTGGTGTCGAGCAGGTGATGGCTGGCCATGACCAGGCCTGGCGTGCAGAACCCGCACTGCACGGCGCCGGCGTCGACGAACGCCTGCTGCACGTCGGTGGGTGCCGCCGGCTCGGCCAGCCCCTCGACGGTGCGCACCGGCTGCCCGACCGCCGACGCGGCCAGCACCAGACACGAACACACCAGCTCGCCACCGACCTCGACCGAACACGACCCGCACTCGCCCTGCTCGCAAGCGCCCTTCGCGGCAACCAGGCCGAGCCGCTCGCGCAGCACATACAGCAAGCTTTCACCGAGCCACGCGTCCTGCACCTCGCGGTCGACCCCGTTGACGTTGAGCGTGAAGAACTCAGGCATGAAACGCCCTCAACAGCAGCCGTTCGACCATCACCGCGACGGCGTGGCGGCGGTAGTCGGCGGTGGAACGGTGGTCGGTGATGGGGCTGGCCGCGGCGGCGGCCGCAACCCCCGCCTCGCGAGCCACCGCCGGGTCGAGCGTCAGTGCCGCCCAGTCGGCAGCGTCGGTGGCCAGCACCTCGGCGACCGGCGCCCGCACGATGGTGGGCGCCACCGAACCGAGCGCGATCCGCACCGAGCGGGTGCGCACGTCGGTGGCGACGCATGCCGAAGCGGTGGCGATCACCATCGCATTGCGCACCCCCACCTTGCTGTAGCCCTGCCAACCTTCGAGCAACGGCACCTCGATCGCGGCGATCATCTCCCCCGGTTCGAGCGCCGTGCGCTTGACCCCGCGCATGAACTCGGCGACCGGCAACGTGCGCCCACCACCCGGCGACGCGAGCACTACACGGGCGTCGAGGGCGCTCAGCACCGGTAGCCCATCGCCCGCCGGGGAGCAGGTGGCGAGGTTGCCGCCGACGGTTCCGGCGTTGCGGATCTGCGGGCTGCCGACCGTGCGGGCCGCTTCGGCCAGCGCCGGCAGCAGCGACTTGAGCGGGTCGCGCTCGACGACCGACCAGCGCACCGCCGCGCCGAGCGTGACCAGCTGGGCCTCGGTGTCGATCGTGTACGACGTCAGTTCAGGCACCCGGCCCAGCGCCAGCACCATCTCGTCGCCGGTGAGCCGCCGATGGCCCTCGTTGACCTGCACCATCAGGTCGGTGCCACCGGCGAGTGGCACCGCGTGGGGGTACTCGGCCAGGGCTGCGACCGCGTCAGCCAACGAGTTCGGGGTCAACACCGGCATCGGGAAAGACTGTACAAAACGTCAACGGCGCATGAGGTCGAGGCCGCCAGGCTCATTCGACGATGAGGCCGTCGATGTCGTCTTGGGCGGGGGGCCACTGTGGGTCGATCGCCTCGAGGTGGTGGCGCAGGATGCGCGCCACCACCAGGTTGCGCACCCACTTGCGGTCGCCGGGGACGACGTACCACGGCGCCGAGCCGGTCGACGTCTCGCGTAGCGCAGCCTGGAACGCGGCCTGGTAGTCGTTCCACAGCGCCCGGTCGTCGAGGTCGCCGAGCCGGAACTTCCAGCGCTCGTCGGGGTCGTCGATACGGTCCTGGAAGCGCTCGCGCTGTTCCTCCTTCGACGTGTTGAGGAAGAACTTGACGATGCGAATGCCCTCGTCGGTGAGCATCCGCTCCCAGTCGCGGATGTGGCCGTAGCGTCGCTTCCACACCGGCTCGGGCGCGAGGTGCTTGACACGCACCACGAGCACGTCCTCGTAGTGGCTGCGGTCGAACACCGAGATCGTGCCGCGCCGCGGGGCGTGGGCATGGATGCGCCACAGGTAGTCGTGAGCGATCTCCTCCCTCGACGGCACGCCGAACGCCGACACGTTCACGGCCGCCGGGTCGAGCCCGCCGAACACGGTGCGAATCGTGCCGCCTTTGCCGCCCGCGTCGACGGCCTGGAACACCACCAGCAGGCCGGCTTGCTCCTCGGCGTACAGCTTGAGGACGAGCTCGGCGAGTTGTGCCTGCTCGACCGCCAGCTCGGCCTTGGCAGGCTCCTTCTCCCACCCGAACGTCTCGGCCGGGTCGTACTTGGCGAGGTCGACCCGCGCCCCCGCCCGGCACTTGGCGACGACGTTCGGGCCACTCCGGGCGCGCTTGGTGGACGGGAGGGTCGGGGCCGTGTCGGGCATCACGTCAACTTAGGTGTTCGGCCGGCGCGGTTGTGTAAGGTCGCCGGTCGGTGCCCTACCCGCGGGTAACCGGCACCACGTACCCCCAACAAAGAACACAGCGAGGAACCCCCCGATGTCCCGCTCTCGGCTTGCCGCCCTTCCACTCGTCGCCGCGCTCGCGCTGGCTGCCTGCGGAGGAGGTGACGACGACACGACCGCCCCCGGCACCACTCCCGCGCCAGGCACTGGCGGTGACGGCGCACCTGCTCCCACCGCGGCTCCCGGCGTCAGCGACCCGGGCGAGGCTGGCGATGACGGCACGGGCGACGACGACGGTGGCGACGGCCCGATCGTGGTGACGTTGCCGCCCGGCACGGTGCCCGAGGCTGCGGCGGTGGCCGGCGGCACGCTGCGGGTCGCCCTGGAAGCCGAAGTCGACGGGCTCAACCCGGTGTCGAGCCAGGTCACCGCGGCGGCCGGGCTGATGATGGCGGCGGCCGTGTTCGACACCCTCGCCGCCACCGATACCGCCGGCGACCCGGTGCCCTACCTGGCCGAGTCGTTCACCCCCAACGACGACTTCACCACCTGGGACGTGAAGCTCCGCGAGGGCATCACGTTCCACGACGGCACCGCTCTCGACGCGCTGGCCGTGCAGCGCAACTTCGAGACCCAACTCGCCGACCCGCTGGTGGGCCTGGCCGTCAAGCCGTTCCACCCGGCCGAGGGCGCCACCGAGATCATCGACGAGTACACGATCCGCTACACCCTCAGCGAGCCCAACGTGCGCTTCCCCGCCCGGCTCACCACCCAGATCGGCATGGTCGCCTCGCCCACCTGGCTCGACGCAGCGATCGCCGATGCAACCTTGAACCAACGCCCGGTGGGCACCGGCCCGTTCGTGTTCGACAGCCGCAGTGAAGACTCGGTCACCCGGTTCGTGCGCAACGACGACTACTGGAACGGCGAGGTGTACCTCGACGCGATCGAGTTCGTGCCGGTCACCGACGGCGGTGTCGCGGCCGACCTGCTGTACAACGGCGAGGTCGACGCGCTGCACACCACCGATCCGGGTACCGTCGCCGACCTGCGGTCCAACGTCGATGCGTTTCCGCAGCAGTTGCTCGACGACTCGGGCGACGACCGGTTCATCATCATGAACACGGCGAAGCCGCCGTTCGACGACGTCCGTGCCCGCCAGGCGCTCGCCTACGCCACGCCGCGGCAGTTGGTGCTCGACCTGTTCGCGGTACGCCAGTGGCGGCCCGCCTCGCAGCGGTTCATCCCCGAGAGCCCCTACCACAACCCCGACCTCGTGCAGGTGGGCGACGACGCCGACCGGGCCGTCGCCCTGGCCGCCGAGTACTGCGCCGAGCGCGGCGGTGAGACCAACCCGGTCACGAACCAGCCGACGTGCAGCAACGGCAAGATCAACATCGAGTACCAGTGGTCGGGTCCGTCGGTGTCACAGACCCGACTTGCCGACGTGCTCGTCGACGGCTGGGGCGCGGCGTTCAACGTCACCCGCGACGAAAAGCTCCAGGACCAGAACATCCTCGAGGTCGTCACCGGGGGCTACAACGCCGTGTCGTGGACCCAGTTCAACGACCCCGAGCCGATCAACGACAACGTGTGGGTGCTGTGCCGCACGGCCCCCGCCGAAGGCATCGCCCTCAACTTCTCGCGCTACTGCGACGAGCAACGCGACGCGCTGCTGGTCGAAGCGGCCGCCACGGTCGACGACGCGGCACGGGCCGAACTGGTGCAGCAGGCCGAGGCGCGGATCAACGAATCGTTCACGTACGTGTTCCTCGGGCACGTCCTGTGGGACTACGCGTTGGCCTCCAACGTGCACGGGCTCTGCGATAGGACGTCACCGGAAGGAACGCGCCTAATGTGTGTTCGCCAGGGAAATTTCTGGCCGACGACGGTCTGGATCGATTGAGCCAGGACGCTCATCGGGCGGGACCCATCCACTTACAAGATCCAGGGGGAGATCAGATGAGGACGAACTATCGGCACCGCGGCGCGCAGCGCCTGGCAGCCAGCGCGGTCGTGGCCGCGCTGGCGGTCGCCGCCTGCGGCGGCAACGACGACGACAGCACCGACAACACGCCACCGGCCACCCAAGCCCCGGCCACACCCGGCGACACGAGCGCTCCGTCACCGACCGACGCGACCCCCCCGCCGGCCACCGACAAGCCCGACACCGGTGGCCCCGTGGTCGTCACCGTTGCGCCGAACACCTCACCACCGGAAGCCGAAGCGGTCCGCGGGGGCACCGTCCGGTTCGCGATCGAGGCCGACGTCGACGGGCTCAACCCCACCAGCTCGCAGCTCACCGCGGCACCCGGCCTGGTGATGGCAGCAGCCGTGTTCGACAAGCTCGCCGAGCTCACCCCCACCGGCGCCCCCGTGCCGGTGCTGGCCGAATCGTTCACACCGAACGCCGACAACACGTCGTGGGAGGTTGCTCTCAAGCAGGGCATTTCGTTCCACGACGGCACGCCGTTCAACGCCGAGGCCGTGCGCGTCAACTTCGAGGCCCAGTACGAGAACACCCTGGTCGGCCTGGCGGTCAAGCCGTTCTACCCCGAGACCGGGGCGATCGAGGTGGTCGACGAGTTCACCGTCCGCTTCAACCTGCTCGAACCGAACGCACAGTGGCCGGCCTACATGGCCAGCCAGCTCGGCATGGTCGCCTCACCCACGTGGCTCGCCGCGGCGATCGCCGACCCCACGCTCAACCAGCGCCCGGTCGGCACCGGCCCGTTCGCGTTCGACAGCCGCAGCGAAGACTCGGTCACCCGGTTCGTGCGCAACGACGACTACTGGAACGGCGAGGTGTACCTCGACGCGATCGAGTTCCTGCCGGTGCCCGACTCGGCCACCCGCGCCGAACTGTTGATCAACGGCGCGGTCGACGCCCTGCACACCAGCGAACCGGGAGCCATCCGCGACCTCCGTGCGGCCGACGGCATCACGCGGATGGAGAACGACTCGGGCGACGAGACGTTCATCATGCTCAACACGCACGTGCCGCCGTTCGACGACATCCGTGCCCGCCAGGCACTGACGTACGCCACTCCCCGCACCGAGTACCTCACCCTGATCGGGCTCGGGGTGGTGCGCCAGGCCGACCAGATGTTCACCCCCGAGTCGCCGTACTACAACCCCGACATCACCCAGGAAGGCGACGACCCCGATCGTGCCGTTGCCCTGGCCGCCGAGTACTGCGCCGAGCGCGGGGGCGAGACCAACCCGGTCACCAACCAGCCCACGTGCACCAACGGCAAGATCAACATCGAGCTCCAGTGGTCGGGCCCCGACGTGGTGCAGACCCGCATCGCCGACATGCTCCAGAGCGCGTTCAGCCCGGCGTTCAACGTCACCCGCGACGAACTGCTCCAGGACACGCACATCCTCCAGGTCGTCACCTCGGGGTACAACGTGTCGACGTGGCGCCAGCTCGGCGCACTCAACCCGATGACCGACAACGTGTGGTTGATGTGCCGCACCGCCCCTGACGAGGGCCTGGCCCTGAACTTCCCCCGGTTGTGCGACCCCGACCGCGATGCGGCGTTGCTCGCTGCCCAGGCCACCACCGACGAGACCGAGCGGGCCGCCCACTACCGCGAGGTCGTCCGCCTGATGCACGACTCGTACGCCTACGTGTTCCTCACCCACACCATGTGGGTGACGGCGTTCGACGAGAGCGTCCAGGGCATCTGTGACCGCACCGCTCCCGACGGCACGTCGTTGGCGTGTGCGATCGGTGGCACCACCTGGCATCATACGCTCTGGCTCGACCGGTAAGGGGCCGGCGGACGCGATGAACTATTGGCTTCAACGTGTGGGCATGGCAGTCCTGCTGCTGCTCACGGTCAGTGCCCTCACGTTCGGAGCCATGAACGTGCTCGGCGATCCGCTGTTCAACATCTTGGGCCCGGCCGCGGCCGACGTGAACAACCCCGCCAACGCGGAGAAGATCGCGGCGGCCAGGGCCGAGTACAACCTCGACGACCCGCTCCCGGTGCGGTACGTCAAGTGGTTGGGCGATTTCGTCACCGGCGACATGGGCGTGCAGTTCTCGAGCACGGGCCAGCCGCCGGTGACGAACCTCATCCAGGAACGCCTGCCGCGCACGCTCACGTTGCTGGTGATGGCCCAGGCGTTCGCGGTCGTGCTGGCGGTGCCGTGGGCGCTGTTTTCGGCCTCGAAGGCCAACAAGACGCCCGACAAGGTGTCGACGCTGGCCTCGTTCGCCATGATCGCGCTGCCGGCGTTCGCACTTGCGGTGATCTTGAAGTACCTGCTGGCGATCAAGCTGGGGTGGTTCCCACTCGCCTACCGTGCCAGCGACTCGTTCCCCAAACGGCTCTGGCAGACCGTGCTGCCGGCGCTGACGATCGCGCTCCCCGCGGCCGCGGTGTACCAGCGGTTGCTGCGCACCGACTTGATCACCACGCTCCAGGAAGACTTCATCCTGATGGCCCGCAGCAAGGGCGTGTCGCGGCGCGACGTGCTCTACAAGCACGCCCTCCGGCCGTCGCTGTTCTCGTTCGTGACGGTGTTCGGCATCAACACCGGGGCGCTGATCGGCGGGGCGTTCGTGGTCGAGAAGATCTTCTTGATCCCCGGCCTCGGCCTGACGATCGTCGAGTCGATCGCCCGCGAGGACTTCCCGGTGGTGCTCGCGATCGTGATGATCGTCACCGCCGCGTTCGTCGTGCTCAACGTGTTGATCGACGTGCTCTACTCGCTGATCGACCCGCGGGTGCGGGCGTCGTGAGCGCGGCGTTCGGCACCGGAACCGGCGCGCCCCCTGTCGTGGAGGCCGCCGACGCGATGGCACCGTCGGCCACCACCGAGGGGGTTCTCCGGCGCCGGCTCGGATGGATGTTCTGGATCGCCTTGGCGTGGATCGTCGTGCTCTCGCTGGCCGCGATCTTGGCCCCGTGGCTGCCCATTCGCGGCATCGAAGAGAAGCGCATCCTGCCCCCACCCGACTTCCCGCCGTACTCGCCGTCGGGCGACTTCTGGTTCGGCAGCGACACGCTCGCCCGCGACATCTTCGCCCGCACCATCTACGGCGCCAGGGTGTCGCTGGTGGTGGGCTTCGCAGCGATCGGGTTCGGCATGATCGTCGGCGGCTCGCTGGGCATCATCGCCGGCTACTTCCGGGGGTTGGCCGACCGGCTGATCTCGTTCGTGTTCATCATCGCCTTGTCGTTCCCGTCGCTAGTGCTGGCGATCCTGATCACGTCGCTCGTCAACCGCAGCCTGTTCACCGTGTCGGCCACGCTCGGCGTGCTCGCGATCGCACCCGTCGGGCGGCTCGCCCGGGCCACCACCATCCAGTACGCCGATCGCGAGTTCGTGGTCGCCGCCCGCACCATCGGCGCCAGCCACACCCGCATCATCGTGCGCGAGCTCTTGCCCAACGTGGTCATCCCGATGGGCGCGCTCGGCCTGCTCGGCATGGCCGTGGCGATCGTGGCCGAAGGCAGCCTGGCCTTCCTCGGGCTGTCGGTCGAAGATGGCGTGACCTGGGGGAAGGTGATCGTCGACGGTGCCGGCAGCCGAGAGCTGCAAGAGGCGCCCTGGATGGCCTTCAGCCCGATCCTGATGCTGTTCATCACCGTCCTCGCCCTCAACTACTGCGGCGACCGCCTGCGGGCACACTTCGACGTCAAGGAGATCAGTCTGTGACCAGCGCGCCACAGCTCCAGACCGAACGGCGTCAGGGCACCGACGGCCCGCTGCTCGACGTCACCGACCTGAAGACCCACTTCCGGAGTGAGCGCGGGCTGGTACGGGCCGTCGACGGCGTCACGTTCTCGCTCCAGCGCGGCAAGTCGCTCGGGGTGGTCGGCGAGTCGGGCTCGGGCAAGACGGTGCTGTCGCGCACCATCATGGGCCTGTTGCCGTCGACCGCGGTGCTGTCGGGGTCGGTCCGGTTCGCCGGACAAGAGGTGCTTGGCCTCGACTCGCGCCAGCTGCGCCACCTGTGGGGCCGTGAGATGTCGATGGTGTTCCAGAACCCGATGGTGTCGCTGAACCCGTTGATGCGGGTGGGCCACCAGATCGCCGAGCCGCTCCAGATCCACCTCGGCATGGACAAGCCGGCCGCGCTCGAGTACGCCGTCAAACTGCTCGACGACGTGCGCATCCCCGAGCCGCACAAGCGGGTGCGCCAGTACCCGCACGAGCTGTCCGGCGGGATGCGCCAGCGCGTGATGATCGCGATCGCGATGGCCTGCGGGCCCACGTTGCTGTTCGCCGACGAGCCCACCACCGCGCTCGACGTCACCGTGCAGGCGCAGATCCTCGAACTGATCAACGAGCAGCGCCAGGAGCGCAACATGTCGGTGGTGCTGGTCACCCACGACCTCGGCGTCGTCGCCGGGCACACCGACGAGATCGCCGTCATGTACGGCGGGAGGCTGGTCGAGAAGGCGCCCACCAAGCAGCTCTTCGCGAACATGAAGATGCCCTACACCAAGTCGCTGATGCGCAGCATCCCGCGGCTCGAAGATGCCAGCCACACCCGGCTGCTCACCATCCCCGGACGCCCGCCCGACCTCGTCAACCCGCCCAGCGGCTGCCGGTTCGCACCCCGATGCGCGTACGCCCGCGAACGGTGCACGGTCGAGGAGCCACCGTTGGTGACCGCCCCGGGCACGAGCGACCACACCTACGCCTGCTGGTACCCGGTCGGTTCTCCCGAGTTCGCCGAGCGCGACGAGCAGATCATGAACGACCTTGCCGCCGGCACCGTCGCCGCATCAGCATCCAGGGCGGCCGGCTGATGGCCGGTACCGGCAAGGCCCACCTGCGCGACGACGCCGACGACATCGTGCTGCGCGTCGACGACCTCGTCGTCGAGTTCCCGATCGGCCGGAGGGCCGGCCGCAGAAAGGTCGTGGTGTCGGCGGTGGCCGGCATCAGCTTCGACGTACGCAAAGGCGAGACACTCGGCATCGTGGGCGAGTCGGGGTGTGGCAAGTCCACCACCGGCCGGGCGGTGATGCAGATCAGCCGCCCCACCGGTGGCTCGGTCGTGTTCGAGGGCGCCGACCTCACCGCGCTGCCCGCCGAGGTGCTGCGCGAGGCACGCACACGAATCCAGATGATCTTCCAAGACCCGATCTCGTCGCTGAACCCGCGACGCAAGGTCTACGACAGCGTGCGCGAGCCGCTCGACATCTGGGGCCGCGGCACCGACGCCGAACGGGCCACACTGGTCGACGAGGTGCTCGAACACGTCGGCATCGACCCCGAGCGGGCCGCCGAAAGCCGCCCACATCAGTTCTCGGGCGGCCAGTGCCAGCGAATCTCGATCGCCCGTGCGCTGGTCCTTGACCCGAGCCTGATCATCTGCGACGAGCCCGTCTCGGCACTCGACGTCAGCGTGCAGGCCCAGGTCATCAACCTGCTCGAAGATCTCAAGGCGCAGTACGGCCTGACCCTGATCTTCATCGCCCACGACCTCGCCGTCGTCAAGAACATCAGCGACCGGGTGGCCGTGATGTACCTCGGCAAGATGTGCGAGGTGGGCTCCAGCGAGGCGCTGTACAGCGAGCCGGCGCACCCCTACACCGAGGTGCTGCTCAACTCCATCCCGGTGCCCGACCCCGAGCACGAAGCGGTCGCGGTCGACCTCGATGGCGAACTGCCGTCGCCCGTCAACCCGCCCGCCGGATGCCGGTTCCATACGCGTTGTGCGTACGCCGACGAGGTGTGCCAGACCAGCGAGCCGGTGATGCGCCAGGTCGGCGACGCCGGCCGCGACCACTACGTCGCCTGCCACCATCCGCTGGTTCCGGCGGTGGCGGTCGCGGTCGGCTGACGCCACGATTGGACACGGGCGCCAGTCCCGGGTCAAATGTCACCCGGCGGACGCCTTGGGGAGGCGCCGCCAGAAGGGGGACACCTATGTCGACCGTGTGTCGGGCCGCGGCCGCGGCCATCACGATCGCGCTGCTCGCCGGAGCGTGCGCAGGAGACGACGACGACACCGCGTCGCCGGCCGCCACCGCTCGGGCAACCGATGCAACGGCGCCGTCGGCGAGCACGCCGTCGGGCGACACCACTGCCACTGCCACCGACACCGACACCGGCGCCGAACGGCTGGCGACCAGCCCGGCACCGACACGCGATCCGATCGTGGTCACGCTGCCACCCGACACCATCCCCGACCCGGTCACCGGAGGCACGTTCCGGTTCGGGCTCAACGCCGAGGTCGACGGGCTCAACCCCACCGCGTCGGCGCTCACCGCCGCGGCGGGTGTGGCGATGGCCGCGGCCGTGTTCGACAAGCTGGCCGAGTTCACCCCCGATGGCGTCGCCGTGCCGTACCTCGCCAGCGCGTTCACGCCGAACGACGACTTCACCACGTGGGACGTCACCCTCCGCGAGGGCGTCACGTTTCACGACGGCACCCCGCTCGACGCCGAGGCCGTCCGCTACAACTTCGCCGCCCAGTACGACAATGCGCTGGTGGGCCTGGCGCTGCGCACCTCGTACGCCGGCCCCGATTCGGCCGAGGTGATCGACCCGCTCACCGTGCGCTTCCATCTGCTCGAGCCGAACGTGTACTGGCCGGCGGTGATGGCCTCGCAGCTGGGCATGATGGCGTCGCCCACCTGGGTCGAAGCCGCCAAGCTCGACGCGACGTTGCATCAGCGCCCGGTCGGCACCGGGCCGTTCACGTTCGTCAGCCGCAGCGAGGACTCGGTCACCCGCTTCGAACGCAACCCGAACTGGTGGAACGGCTCGGTGTACCTCGACGCGGTCGAGTTCTTCCCGATCACCGAAGCCGCCACCCGCGGCGACCTGCTGCGCAACGGCGACCTCGACGGCTTCCACTCGGTCGCCCCCGAGTCGATCCTTGCCTTCCGCGATGCCAGCGGATTCTCGGCAATGTTCAACGACGCCAGCGACGAGACGTTCTTCATGCTCAACGTCACCACCCCACCGTTCGACGACCTGCGCGTCCGCAAGGCGCTTGCGGCAGCCACCCCACGTCGCGACTACGTGACCCTGATCGCCCAGAACGTCGTGCGCCCGGCCGACCAGATGTTCATCCCCGAATCGCCGTACTACCACCCCGACGTGCGCCAGCTCGGCGACGACCCCGACCAGGCGGCGACGTTGGTGGCCGAGTACTGCGCCGAGCGAGGCACCGAGACGAACCCGATCACGGGCACCCCGACCTGCACCGGAGGTCGCGTCAACTTCGAGTACCAACACACCGGACCCGAGGTGCTCCAGACGCGGATTGCCGACCTGGTCACCGATGCCTGGGGCGTGGCCTTCAACGTCACCCGACAGGAACTGCTCCAGGACGAACACATTCAGCAGACCGCCTTCGGCCAGTACAACGCCGTGATCTGGCAGGGCTTCGGGGCGGTCGAGCCGATGACCGAAGGCGTGTGGTTGTCGTGCCGCTCGATCGGTGGGCTGTCGTTGAACTTCCCCCGTGACTGCAACGAGGACCGCGACCAACTGTTGCTCCAGGCCCAGGCTGCCACCGACCGCGACGCCCGCATCGCCGCCTACCAGGAGATGGTGCAGATGATCAACGATGCCTACACGTACGTGTTCATGACGCACACGATGTGGGCGCAGGTGTTCTCCGACAACGTGCACGGGGTATGCGAACGCACCACGCCCGAAGGCATCGCGTTGGCGTGCACCCAAAACAGCACGATCTGGCCGACCACGATCTGGTTGGGGTGAGGTTGCCGAGCGATCGCTCGCGCCTCCCAGCCGGCAGCACCCTCTACGGCCGGCGCGCGTCGCTACCATCTGGCCCCGCATGACCGCCGACCCCGCTGCTGCCGACCCTGCCGCTGCCGACCCCGTCGCGGGCCGCTGGGCCACGCTGCGTCGCACCCCTTGGTGGCACCTGTTCGTGGCCGTGCTGCCGGCCTACGTCGTGTCGCGGCTGTGCGTGCTGGTGGGCGCCGCGGTGGTGGCGTCCGAGATTCGCGTCGACAACAACCTGGCGATCGCGAACGGCACGCCGGGCGACCCGCACAGCAGCCTCAACAGCGGCAGCGCGATCCGGCCGATGGTCGACGTGCTGACGTCGTGGGACGGCAAGTGGTACATGGACATCGTCCGCAACGGCTACCCGCGGCGGGTCCCGCCAGATGTCACGTACCACATCGACGAGGCCCGAGCCGCGTTCTTCCCGCTGTTCCCCATGCTCGGCCGGGCGGCCGACGCGGTGCTCCCGTTCGGCGACGTCGCCGCCGTGCTCGTGCTGAACCACCTGCTCGGCCTGCTCGCGGTGGTGCTGATCGGGCTGCTCGCGCAACGCATGTTCGGCGAACGGGTCGGGCGTACCGCGGCCGTGCTCGCCGCGGTGTTCCCGGGCAGCTTCGTGTTCTCGTTCGCCTACTCCGAGGCGCTGATGATCGCCCTCGCGGCCGGCACCCTGCTGATGCTCCACGAGCGCGAGTGGGTTGCTGCCGGGGTACTCGCCGCGCTGACCACGGCGGCGCGTCCTAACGGTGTGGCGATCGTGGTCGCCTGCGCGGTCGCCGCGGCGCTCGCGATTCGGGAACGCCGCGACTGGCGGGCGCTGATCGCCCCCGCGCTGGCCCCACTCGGGTTCATCGCCTTCCAGATGTACGTCGGGGTGCATGCCGACGAGCCAGGCGTGTGGTTCCGCGTCCAGCGCGAGGCCTGGGGCGAAGGGGTCAGCTTCGGTTGGACGGCAGTGAAGAACACCGCTGAAGCCATTCTCCACCCGGTCAGCTCGCCCACCGACACGATCACCGCGATCAGCGTCGTCACGACCGTGGTGCTCGTCTGGCTGGCCTGGCGGGCCCGGTTGAGCTGGCCGATCTACGCGTACTCGTGGACGGTGCTGGCGCTGATGCTCACCCCGGCCACCGTCACCGCCCGCCCGCGATTCTTGTTCACCGCGTTCCCGCTGTTGATCGGCGCCGCCAAGTGGTACGTGGAACGCCGCGAACTGCACGCCGCCGAGCACGACATCGCGTCCCCCGGCGCGGGCGCCGACGCCGGTTCGCGCCACGACGCCGGCGACGACCAACTGTGGACGTTGACGATGGTGGCCTGCGGCGCCGGCCTGGCCGTCCTCACCGGGCTCTACGGCGTGTTCGGCGCGATTCCGTAATGCCCAGGCACCGTTCGTGGGTGCTGCTGGTGCTGCTCGCGTACGTGCCGGCGTTGTTGTCGGCCCCCGGGCGGATGCCGGCCGACAGCAAGCTGTACCTGTACCTCGACCCGGGGCGGCTGCTCCGCGACGCGGCCACCACGTTCGACCCGCACCAGTTCGCCGGCTGGGTGCCACACCAACACATCGCCTACCTCTGGCCGGCCGGGCCGTGGTTCTGGCTGTTCGACACGCTCGGGGTGCCCGACTGGGTGGCCCACCGGTTGTGGATCGGCACCCTGCTCGCAGCGGCCGGGCTGGGCGTGCGCTGGTGCGCCCGTGTGCTCGGTCTGGGGGCCCCCGCCGCACTTGCCGCGGCGCTCGTCTACCAGCTCTCGCCCTACCTCTTGCCGTACGTGTCGCGCACGTCGGTGATGTTGCTTCCGTGGGCCGGCCTGGGCTGGATCGTCGGGCTGACGGTGCGGGCGACCCGTCGCGGCGACGCCCCCAGCCGCTGGGCTCGCTGGGGCGACCCGGCCGCGCTGGCGTTGGTGGTGCTGACGGTCGGTGCGGTGAACGCCACCGCGCTGGCGATGGTGGTACCCGCCCCCTTGTTGTGGCTGGTGCACTCGGTGTGGCTCGGCGACACGCGCTGGCGGGCGGCCGTCGGGGTCGCCGCACGTACCGCTGTGCTGGCAGTCGGGGTGTCGCTGTGGTGGGTGGTGATGCTCGTCATCCAGGGGCGCCACGGCGGCGACGTACTGCCCTACTCCGAGTCACTCGCCGACGTCTCGTTTACGGCCACGTCGACCGAGGTGTGGCGGAGCCTCGGGTACTGGCTGTTCTACGTCCGCGACCGGTTCGCGCCGACCACCACCGCGGCGCTGCCGTACCTGTCGTCGAGCCCGACGATCCTCGTCAGCTTCGCCGTGCCGGTGCTCGGCTTGATCGCGCTGGTCGCCGTGCGTTGGAGGCATCGCCGCTTCGCCGCGCTGCTGCTGGCGACGGGCCTGATCCTCGGCGTCGGCGTCCACCCGATCGACGAGCGCTCGCCACTGATGCGGACCTTCACCGGCAACGGCGACGAAGGCTTGGCCCTCGCGCTGCGCAGCAGTACCCGCGCCGTGCCGTTGGCCGTGCTCGGCCTCGCCCTGGCCCTCGCCGCCGCCGTCCAAGCGGTAGGTGGTTTCGACAGGCTCAACCACCGGTGGCCAAGGTGGTTGAGCCTGTCGAAACCACTCAGCGCCCAATGGGTGGCTGCTGGGGTGGTGGGCGTTGTGGCGCTGGCGAACTTGCCGGCGTTGTGGCGGGCCGAGCTGGTCGACCCGGCGCTCGAACGCGACCCCGATCCGCCCGCCGCGTGGACCGCCGCAGCCAGCGCGCTCGACGACCCGGCGACGCGGGTGTTGCAACTACCCGGGCTGGAGTTCGGCGCGTTCCGGTGGGGCTATACGGTCGATCAGCCGTTGGCAACGATGGCGACCAGCGGGTTGGTCACCCGCGACCTGCTGCCACTCGGTGCTGCCGCAGCGATGGACCTGCTGTACGCGCTCGACGACCGGATTCAGGACGGCGTGCTCGAACCCGCGTCGGTCGCCACGCTCGCCAGGCTGCTCGGCACGAGCAACATCTGGCTCAGCAACGACGCCGCCTACGACCGCTTCGACGTCACCGCACCCGGCATCGTGCGTACCTGGCTCGACGCCGCGGCAGGCGTCGGCATGCCCACCGCGTACGGCTCGCCCGAGCTCAACCACACCGAGGTCGAGATGGCCGACGCGCGGTACCTCGCCACGCCGGCCGTCACCGACCCGGCTGCGCCGGTCGTGCTCTACCCGGTCGAGAGCCTCCCCCAGATCGCCCGGGCAGCGGCCGGCACGCTGGTGATATCCGGCAGCGGCGACGGGGTCGTCGACGCTGCCGCGGCCGGGCTGCTTCCCGAGCAGGCCGCGCTCGTCTACAGCGCGGCGATCGAGGCCGACGACCTTACGGCCACCCTCGCCGACGGCGACGGGCTACTCGTCACCGACTCGAACCGCGCCCGAGCCCGGCACTGGCGCAGCAGCCAGGACACCACCGGGTTCACCGAGTCGGCCGGCCGTGACGGCGCCGCGCCCACCGAACTGACCGAACCTGCGGTGGGCGACGCCCGACTACCGGTGTTCGCCGATGCCGGCACTCCGGTCGACCCGGGCACGCAGACCACCGCCGAGCAACGTGGCCCGGTCGTCGCCCGCGCCAACACGTACGGCCAGCCGTTCGCGCTGCTGCCCGAGCACCGGCCGTTCATGGCGGTCGATGGCGACCCGGCCACGGCCTGGATCGCCGGTGAGCACGGCGACCCCGTCGGGGCCGTGCTCGACCTCACGCTCACCGAGCCCGGGGTCGTGCCGACCACGCTCGTCACCGCGCAGTACGCGGGCGAGTCGGCCCAACGCGAGATCACCGCGCTCAGCATCCGCGCCTACGACGCCACCGGTGAGCTGCTCGGCGAGCCGCAGTCCCTGACTCGCCAGGTTGGCGAGACCCCCTCACCGTTCGACCAGGTCGCGCTTGACCTCCCGGCCGGCACGGCACGCATCACGCTGACGATCGACGCCGTCGAGGGTGGCCACCCCGGCACGGCTGGTGCCGTCGCCGGCGTCGGGTTCGCCACGGTCGACCTCGGCCTCGGCTCGACCACCGAGGTGGTGCGCACGCCGTCGGACGCGCTCGATGTCGTTGGCGCGGGCACACCCGTGACGCTGTCGCTGACACGGCTGCGGGTCGACCCGGCCGACCGTTGGCGCGACGACCCCGAGCCGACACTGGTACGCGAGTTCGCACTACCGCAGCAGCGGGTGTTCACGGTGACGCCGACGGTGCGGCTCGACGCGCGAGCCGGCGACGAGCAGCTCGCCGGACTGCTGAACTGGCCGGCGTACGCCACGTCGCGCGTGGGCGGGCGGCCTGACCACGCCGGCGTGGCCGCGATCGACGGCGACCCCAGCACCAGCTGGGTCACTGGGTTCGGTGACGCCACCGCGACGCTCGTGATCGGCGAGGTCACCGAGCCGGTCACCGAGCTCACCGTCACGCAACCGCCGGGTCGGTTCACCCGCGCCACCGCGCTGGAGTTGACCGCAGCCGACGGGCAGACCCGCACCGTCGTGCTCGCTCCGGACGCTTCGGGGGTCGCCCGGGCTGTCGTCGAGCCACCGTTGCCGGCTGGGCAACTGGCACTCACGATCGCCGGTACCGAGCCGGAATCCACGATCGACCGCCGGTTCGGCGACCGCTTCGAGCTGCCGGTGGCGATCAGCGAGGTCGCCCTCGCCGGGCTTCCCGCGCTGCCCGACTACACCGAGGCGACGGCGCTCACCGAGTGCCTGCCGATCGTGGCGATCGGTGATGCCACGTTCGATGTGGCCCTGACCACCCAGCCCGATCCGGCCCGGCCGAGCTGGCTCGGGTCGGCCGAGCTGGTCGCCCTACCGTGCGGCCACAGCGCCGACCGCACGATCGAGCTCGCGGCCGGTTCACACCTGGTGACCGCGGCCGACGCGGGTGTGCCGGTCCAGCTCGACCGGCTGGTGCTGGCGCAGCCGTTCACCCCGGCGCCGGCCACGCCGTCCGTGACGGTCGACGGTGCGGGGCGGCGCGATCGCGAGCTCGCCGTCACCGGCTGCCCCGACGGCTGCTGGGTGATCCTTGGCGAGGGCTACAACCAGGCCTGGCAGGCATCGGTCGGCGGCACCGATCTCGGCCCTCCGACGCTGCTCGACGGCGGCTTCACCGGCTGGTGGGTCGGGCCCGAGCAGGCTGCTGACGGCACGTTCACCCTGCACGCCCGCTGGACCGCCCAACGCCCCCTCACCATCGCCTACACCCTGTCCGCTGCGACCATCGCCGCCTGCATCGCTCTTGTGGTCCTCGACCGGCGTCGACGCACACCGCCACCACCGGTCGTCGAGTGGGCGCGCAGCGCCCGTATCGAGACGTGGTCCGCGCACCGGGTCTCGATACAACGGAGGGGCGGCTTCGCCGCGGGTGCGCCACTCGACCACCGTGGGGATGGCTGGGGGGAGGTGGTTCGTGTGGGTGTCGTGTGGATGCTTGCTGGCGGGCTGCTTGTGGGGCCTGGGGGGGCGGTTGGGGGGGTGCTCGGGACGGTGGGGCTGCTGGTGTTGCGCGATCGGCGGGTGCCCGAGCTGACGGCCGCGGCGACAGTGCTCACCCTTGCGGGTGCGGTACTGATCCGCGAGCGACGCTTGGCACCGCTGCCCGACGGCGGTTGGCCGCACGTGTTCGAGCAGTACCACGGCCTGGGAATGTTCGCGATCGCCAGCGTGGTCGTCGCCGCGGTCTGCGCCGACGACACGAAACCCGAACAGGCGGCGCCGGGCTCACTACCCTCGGCGCCGTGAGGTTCGACCGCCGCCCCGCGGCCCTGCTCGCGCTCGGCGTGCTCAGCCCGCTCGTCGTCGCTGCGATCGCGCTCGCCACACGGCCCTGGGTGCCCGTGCTCGACATGGCGATGACCGAACTGCGCGTCCGCGACGTCGGTGGCCGCCACACTCCCCTGGTCGGCCTGCCGGGCCGGATCGGCCAGTCGATCCAGGAACAGGGCAGCCACCCCGGCCCGTGGTCGTTCTACCTGGTCGCCCCGTTCTACCGGCTGTCGGGCAGCCGGGCCTGGGGGATGGAACTGGCCAGTTGTGTCATCAACGCGGCCGTGGCATGCCTCATCGTCGCCCTCGGGTGGCGCCGCTGGGGTGTGCGTGGCGCGGCCGTGTTCGCGGCGATCGCGGCGATCGCGGTGCGCGGGTACGGCCCGAACGTGCTGACCCACCCGTGGAACCCGTACTTTCCGGTGTTGCTGTGGTTGGCCGCGCTGCTGGCCGCGTGGCTGGTGCTCGCCGGCGACCACTGGCCGGCCGTCGCGGTCGTCGTGCTCACCAGCATCGCCGCCCAGACCCACGTGCCGTACCTGGTCAACGCGGTGATCCTCGACGTCGTCGTACTCGGCGTGCTCGCCTGGCGAGTGCGCGGCGGTGCCAGGGCCGCACCACTCGGGGCGGCGGTTGGGGTCGGGGCGGTGCTGTGGCTACCGCCGCTGCTCGAGCAGCTGTTCCGGTCGCCGGGCAATATCGGCAAGCTGATCCGGCACTTCACCACCGAGCAGCCCGAACCGGCGATCGGGGTCGGTGCGGCGGGCCGGCTGGTCGTGCAGCACCTCGACTGGTTCGGCCTGACGTTCGACCTGGTGCGCCGCAAGGACGCGTTCGTGCACCGGGCCGGCCTGGCCGGCGACCCGGCCCAAGGCGTGAGCATCGGGGGGCTGATCGTGCTGGCCGCCTGGGTGGCCTCGGTGGGGTGGGCCTGGCGACGTCGGCACCGCACGTTGATGGCCCTGCACGCGGTGATCGCCACCACATTGTTCGCCGGGTTTGCTTCGTCGACGCGCATCTTCGGCAAGGTCTGGTACTACCTGACGCTATGGATGGCCGCCACGTCGTTGCTGGTGCTGGTTGCCGTGCTCGCCACAGCCTGGCTGGTACTCACCGAGCGCGCCGCGGTGCCGGCGGTGACACGGCGCCTCGACCTGGCCGCCGCGGTGGCGGTCGGCCTGGCCACGCTCGGTTCGATCGTCGCCGCGGTCGGCCAGGAACCGCCCGAGCAGGGGCAGGGCGCAGCGGTCGGCGACATCATGCCGCGGCTCACCGCGGCGCTCGACGGTGACGCCCGCTATGTCGTGTTCTGGCAGGAGTCGGTGGTGCCCGGCTCGCAGGGCTACGCGGTGCTCAGCGAGCTCGAACGTCACGGCTTCCAGGTCGGCGTGCACCCCACCTGGAGCGTGCCCGCCACCCCCCACCGGGTGTTCGCCAACGGCGCCTACGACGCCGAGGTCCACGTCGTGTCGGGCGGATGGATCGAGCGCTGGCCGGCGGGCCACCCGGGGGTGGAACAGCTGTTGCTGCACGACGCCCGCACCGACGCCGAGCGGGCCCGGTTCGACGAACTCGACGCCCACGTCGCCGCCCGGCTGACCGAACTCGGGCGCTCCGACCTGCTCGAGGTCGTCGATACCAACCTGTTCGGTGCCTCGCTCGACCCGGCGTTGCCGCCCGACGTCGTGGCCGACCTGTCCGAGATGCTGCTGATCGGCGAGCCGCTGGCGATCTTCCTCGGCCCGCCCGGTAGCACGTTCTGAGATGCGGTTCACGGGAGGTCCGAACCCGGATGCGATCGGGCGCCGCGTGGCTGCCTATGGGGTGGCGATCGTGCCGTTCGTGGTGGCCGCGGTGCGGGCGTTGGCCAACGACTGGTTCCCGATCGGTGATGCCGCGCAGCTGTACATCCGGGCTACCGACGTGCTCACCCGCAACCATCCGTGGATCGGTTCGGGCTCGTCAGCGTCGACCTCGCTCGGGTTCCAGGTCAACAACGCCGGCCCGCTGTACTACGACCTGATCGGTCCGTTCGCGCGGCTGCTGCCACCCGGCCCGGGGGCCGTGCTCGGCGTCACCGCCGTGAACGTCGCCTGCCTGGTGCTGGCCGGGTTGGCCGCCCGCCGCGTCGGCGGGGCGCAACACGGCGCCACGTTCGAGCTGTGGGTGCTGGCGGCGTGCGCCGTGCTGGCGTGGACGATGGGCAGCGAGTTGCTGTTCGACATGTTCCAGGCGCACGCGCTGCTGTTCCCCTGGCTGGCTGCGTGCGTGTTGTTGGCGGGCGCCGCGCTCGGGCAACGATGGGTATGGCCGTGGCTCGCGTTCGTGCTCACGCTGATCGTCCACACCCACCTCAGCTACGCCTACATCCTGCCGACGCTGGTCGCCGCCGCGGTGGTCACCGCCGTAGTTCGCCTGCCCGCCCCGCGCCGTGACCGGGTGCGGGCATGGCCGGCCGAC
This sequence comes from Ilumatobacter sp., assembly GCA_035556435.1. Classification (GTDB taxonomy): domain Bacteria; phylum Actinomycetota; class Acidimicrobiia; order Acidimicrobiales; family Ilumatobacteraceae; genus Ilumatobacter. Next base: position 115,175 of record DATMEY010000032.1, read on the forward strand.
CGCGGGGTGCGGCGCACTGCCGGGTGGACCGCGCTGGTGCTTGCCGTCACCTGGTTTCAGCCGGTGTTCGAGCAGATCTTCGGCGACGGCCAGGGCAACCTGGTACGGCTCGCTCGGGCGTCGCGCGGCACCGACGTCACGCTCGGTGGCGGGAACGCCGTACGGCTCACGGCCGCGTTCATCGCCCTGCCACCCTGGGCCGGCCGCCAGGGATTCGCCGACACGATCGCACCGTCGGGCATCACCACGCTGCCCGACCGCCGCGAGGTGGTCGAGCTGGCCGGCATGCCCGCGACGTGGCTGGCTGCGGTGGCTCTGGCGGTCACCTTGGCGCTGCTGGGCGGTGCCTGGTGGTGGGCCGGGCGGAGAGCCATCGCCCCGCTCCAGGCGTTGGCGACGCTGGCGCTCGTCGGTGTGGTCGGTTCGGTCGTCGCCTTGAGCCGCCTCACCGTCACCGTGCTCGGGTTCGCCCCCCACCACACCCGCTGGATCATCGTCGTGTCGCTCCTCGTCTACGTCACCTTGGCCTGGGCCACCACCGACGCGATCAGGTCGAGGCGACGCGGCTCCCAGGTGGTTGAGCTTGTCGAAACCACCGAAGGCGATGTGCCACCGGTGGTTTCGACAGGCTCAACCACCTCAGGGCGTCTCGTACCGCTGCTGGTCCTCGTCGTGTTCTCGCTGCTCAACCTGCCGCGGTTCGCGCAGGCCCACGGGCCGACGGCCGACGAACAGGCGCGGCCGGCCTTGCGGGCCATGTTCGCCGAGCTCGACGCCACCACGTTCGCCGGCCCGGTGTACTTCGACCTCGCCAACGAACGCGTCTACGCACCCCACACGTCGGCGATCCAGCTACACCTGCGCGAGCGCGGCATCGACTTCCGCGTCGACTCCGAGTTCCTCGTCCGCCACCTCGGCGAACGCCGCCGGGCCGACGGCACCGAACCGACCACGCTCACCCAGTTCCACGACGACGCCGCCGAGTCGCCGCCCGCCACCGGTTGCGTCGTGTTGCAGGTACCACCCACCGGCACCTCGCCGGGCTGGCCGTCGATGTGGCTGGCGGTGACCCTCAGCGGCCCCGGCGCCTGCCCGTGAACAGGTCGCGCAGGCCCCACCGGGTGACCAACAGCATCGACTCGGCGATGATCCGGCCCGACATCTTCGAGCGTCCGGCGGTGCGATCGCGGAACACGATCGGCGTCTCGACCACCTTGTAGCCCTGCCGCGTCAGGCGCCGCACCAGTTCGGTGAGGAACGCGTAGCCCTCGGCTGCGGTCGACGCCGGCTCGACCGCAGCCAGCGCTGGTGCCCGGTACGCCCGGTAGCCCGACGTGCAGTCGTGCGTGTCGAGCCCGAGCACCAGCCGGGTATACGTGTTCCCCCACTTCGACAGCAGCTGCCGGCGCACCGGCCAATCGGTGGTGCCACCGCCGCGGACGTACCGCGACCCCACCACCAAGTCGGCACCCTCGGCGAGCGCGGCGAGCATCGTGGGGATCACCTGCGGGTCGTGGCTGAGGTCGGCGTCCATCGAGATCACGACCTCGTATGCCGCGTCATCGAGCACTTGCGCGAACCCCTGCCGGTAGGCGCTGCCGAGGCCCTGCTTGCCCGGGCGCACGAGCACGGCGGTGGTCCCTCGATTGTGGTCGGGGGCGGCGTCGAACTCGGCGGCCGCCTGGCGGGCGACGTCGGCGGTGCCGTCGGGGCTCGAGTCGTCGACAATCAGCACGTCGAGCACGTCGTCGGCACCGAGCGGTACCTCGCGAACGGCCCGCAGAAACGTGGTGATGTTCTCGCGTTCGTTGTACGTGGGCAGCACGATCACAGCGCGCATGGCGCTGGCACGCTAGCCCGGATCCACCGATCTGGCGACTCGTTCCTCGCCGCCATCACGGTGAATCCAGGTTGGGGACTCAGCGAGTAGGGGCCTCGGCCCCGGTGGTCGAGTGCCGGCGCAGCCGGTGTATCGAGACCATCGGCGCGCGCACCGCGTCTCGATACAACGAGGTGGCGGCTGCGCCGCGGGTGCGCCACTCGACGACCGTTACCGCCTACCCGCTGAGTCGTTCGCCGCCGCGGAACCGCGCCGGACCACCTCGCCGTGGAGCGCTCGCGTGAGGCCGAGCGCCGACGCGTCCCACGTCAACTCGCTCGCCCAGGCGAGCGCTCCCTGCCGCAAGCGTTCCAGCCGCTGCGGGTCGGTCAGCACGTCGCTCACCGCGGCCCCGAGCTGCTCGGGGGCCACCAGCATGCCGCTGTGGCCGTCGCGGACGCTGCTGTGATGGCCACGGATGTCGGTGGCCACACACGGCGTGCCGCATGCCGCGCCCTCGGTGAGGCTGAGGCCCCACCCCTCGGCCAGCGAACCGCTCACCACCAGCCACGCCGACCGGTAGTGCCCCACCAGGCACTCGCGGGTGACGTGCCCGGTGAGCGTGATCCACTCCCCGGCACCGGCGCGGTCGATGCGGGCCTGGAGGTCGGGTTTGAGCGGGCCTTCGCCCACGATCGTGAGGGTCAGCCCGGGGACCCGTGCCCTCGCCTCGATCGCCGCGTCGATAACCAGTTCGAAGCGCTTGACCGGGGCCAGACGCCCCACTGCCACCAGCGAGGGTGCCGGTGTGCGCGTGCCACCCGGGCGAAAGAACGCGTCGACACCGTTCGGCACGGCGACCACTCGATCGGGCCGGAACCCGAGTTCGAGCAGTTCGTCGCGGGTCGCGTCCGACGGCGTGACCGTCAGCGCGCGGCGGTAGAACGGCGGCGCCAGGCGGGCCTCGAGCAGCCGCCCCGCGGCGGCGACCGGCCGTGGAAACAACTGGTCCCACATCGGGCCGTGCACGTGGTGCAGCATCACCACCCGCGGGCGCCGGCACCACACCGGCGAGAACCACGGCACCCCGTTCCACACCTCGACGAGCGCGTCGAAGCGACCCATCCGGCGGGTGAGTTCGGAGGCGACGCCGCGTGGGAACACGCTGTAGCGGCTGCCCCGCCGCACCACCCGGTATCCGTTGCGGTGCGCCTGCACGGGCAATCCCGCAGCAGCGGACGTGCGGTGCACGACGTCGAGGCCGTGCTCGGCCCAGCGCCGCATGAACTCGTCGGCGTGGACCTCGGAACCGCCGGCGTCGACGTCGTCGAGGTCGCGCCAGGCGAGCACGTGAATCCGCCGCACTCCACGTTCGCGCATGTCGGCCGCATACCAGGCCATGTCGGCGCGGTCGGCGCGGTCGGGTGCGGGCACGGGAGGCGAGGCTACGCCGTGATGCCAGCTCCGACGTGTGCATGTCGCTACCCTCGGCCCGTGCCGTTCGTGGTGGGAGGGAGCCTGCGCTGGCGTGGCGCACGCGAGCATGCGCCCGGATGGGCGGCGATCGCGGTCGTCCTGGCGGTGGTCGCCGTGCCCCTGCGCGGGTTGTACCGGGCCACGGGTGCGTCGATGGAAGAGGGCTTCATGCTCGTCTTCCCGAACCTCGTCCGCCAGGGCAAGGTGCCCAACGTCGACTTCTTGCATCTCTACGGCCCGGCCTCGCTCGACTCGCTGGCGCTGTGGTTCCGGGTGTTCGGCGACAGCCTCGAGAGCCAGCGCACGTTCGGCTTGCTGCAACATCTCGGCATCGTGTTCGGTATCTACGCGCTGTGCCGTGTCGCCGGTCACGTCGCCGCCGCGGGGGCAGCGATCGTCGCCACGTTCCTCATCGTCACACCGATCGGCTTGTCGGCGCTGGCCTGGCACGGCGCACTGGCGTTGGGGCTGTGGTCGACCGTGTTCGCGCTGCGCGCCCGGGCGACCGGGTCGGTCGGGCTGTGGTGGGTGGCGGGTGGGCTGGGCGGCCTGGCGCTCGGCTTCCGCCCCGACCTCGCGGTCGCCCTCGTCCTCGCCCTCGCCTGGGTGGTCGCTACCAAGGTGGTTGAGCCGGTCGTTACCACCACCGGGACGCCCACCCCCAAGGTGGTTGAGCCTGTCGAAACCACCGAGATGCCCACGACGGTGGTTTCGACAAGCTCAACCACCTTGAGGACGCGCCTCGGATGGTTGGTCGCTGGTGGCGTCGTCGGGCTGTTGCCGATGTGGGTGCACTTCGTGCGGGCGGGGGTGGGTCCGGCGCTCGACGGGATGTTGGTCGACCCGGTGGTGCGTCTGCGCCCCGGGCGCTCGCTCCCCCGGCCACCCAGCTGGGGTCAGGTCGACGGAGCACTCCAGGCCGTGGCCGAGTCGCTCCCGCCGTGGTGGGGCATGCCCGCGATGTCGGCGAGCAAGCAACTGTTCATCTGGTTCTGGGCGGTCACGCTGGCTGCGCTCGGCGTCGCCGTCCTGGCGGTGTGGTGCTACCGCCGGGCCCCGGCCGCCGACCGCCCCACCGCGTTCGTGCTCGCCGCTGGCGCGTTGTTCGGCCTGGGCATCCTTCCCCAGGCGCTGCAACGGCCCGACTCGACCCACCTCGCCTGGGTCGCGGTGGTGTCGTGGTCGGTGCTCGTGGCGCTGATCGCTGCCGCCGTGCGCCCGCGGCTGGCCACCTGGCGCCCCAGGTGGGCAACCGGGACGGCGGGCCTGGTCGGCACCGCCGTGCTCGGCCTGACGATGTTCGTGGTGTGCCCGTTCTTCACGTACCGCACGTACTTGCTGCACACCCGGGTTGCCGCCCAGCATCTGCCGTTGCCGTACGAAATCGTGCGCGGCGATCACCGGTTCTGGGTCGGCGACCCGGCGGTGGCCCGGGCGATCACGCAGATGATGCCCGACCTCGAAGCACTCTCCCAGCCCGGCGACCGCCTGTTCGTCGGCCCTGGCGACCTGCGCCGCACGGTCTACGCCGACACGTACATCTACTGGCTGTTCAGCGAGCTCGAACCGGCCACCTACTACATCGAGATGGACCCCGGGCTGGCCGACCAGGCCGGGTCGGGCATGGCCGACGACATCGCCTCGGCCGACTTTGTCGTGCTGACCAATACGTGGGGCGGATGGACCGAGCCGAACGCGTCGAACGAGTTCGGGTCGCCCGAGCACAACCAGGCGGTCGCCGACCACTTCTGCCTCGCCCACAGCTACGAAACCAACCTGGTGCTGCTGTACGCCCGCTGCGACGGCGGCGGAGGGCCCAACCCGGCCGACCTCGCCGGCCGCGCCCCCGGCATCGGCGGCGGCGGCGTCGCCCGCCCCTAAGCCACCCGACGAGTTTCCCCGCTGCGGCCGACGGCGCGGCGACGTGGCAGTCTGCCGCCATGAAATTCGGCCTCGCCTTTGCCAACACCGGCCCGTTCGCCGGGCGTGATGGGCTCGTCGCGCTCGCCCAGCACGCCGAGGCTGCCGGCGTCGAGTCGCTGTGGACCGTCGAGCACGTCGTGTTCCCCACGGCCTACCAGTCGGCCTATCCCTACGACCCGAGCGGCAAGATGGCCATGGCCGTCGACACCCCGCTCCCCGACCCGCTGGTGTGGCTGGCGTTCGTGGCGGCTGCCACCGAGCGCATCCGTCTGGCCACCGGCATCTTGATCCTCCCCCAACGCAACCCACTGGTACTCGCCAAGGAGCTGGCCACGCTCGACGACCTGTCGGGTGGACGAGTCGAGCTGGGCATCGGCGTGGGCTGGCTGGAAGAGGAGTTCGACGCGCTCGGCGTGCCGTTCCGCGAGCGCGGCCGGCGAACCGACGACGCGGTCGACATCTTGCGCAAGGCGTGGTCGGCCAACGAGATCGCCCACGAGTCCGAGTTCTTCTCGTTCGCCGACGTCAGCGTCAACCCCAAGCCCGTGGGGGGCACGATCCCGATCCACGTCGGCGGGCACAGCGACGCCGCGGCCAAACGTGCCGGGCGGCTCGGCGACGGGTTCTTCCCGGGACGCAGCGGCGATCGCCTGGCCGAGTTGATCGACATCATGCGCCAGACGGCCGCCGACGCCGGGCGTGACCCGGAGGCGATCGAGGTCAGCGCGTTCGCCGAGGGGCTCTTGGGCACCGACCCGCTGGCCGCCGTCGGTGAGGCCGCGGCGAGCGGAGTCGACCGATTGATCGCCCCCGCGTTCGTCCACTGGCGCGACCCCGCCGAGTCGCTCGCCGCCTTCGGCGAAACCACCATCGCCCCCTCCACCCCCTGAGCGGGCCCACCCCAGGTGGTTGAGCTTGTCGAAACCACCGGGACCCTCGAACACCGGTGGTTTCGACAAGCTCAACCACCTTGTTCTTGTTGCTAGTCGAAGGGCATGCGGCGCCACACCCAGCGGGGGAGGTGGCGCAGGGTGGTGAACACGTAGCGCAGCAGCCCCGGTGTGTACACGGTGTGCTTACCCGACCGCATGCCGGCCACCGCCTGGCGCCCCACCACGTCGGGTGTGGTGGCGAATGGTTGGGCTTTGCGCCCTTCGGTCATCTTCGAGTGCACGAACCCGGGGCGGATCATCGTGACCGTCACGCCGTGCGCCAGCATCGCGTCGGCGAGGCCCTGCCCGAACGCGTCGAGCCCGGCCTTGGTGGCCCCGTAGGTGTAGTTGGCGGGGCGGGTACGGTCGCCGGCGACGCTGCCGACGATGCCGAGGTGGCCGTGTCCCTGCGTCTTCATCTGCTGGGCGACCGCGGTGGCAGTGCTGACCGCGCCGCCCATGTTGACGTTGACCAGCGCGGCGGCGGCGGCCGGGTCGGCGTCGTAGTCGGCCTGCTCGCCAAGCTGGCCGAACGCGATGACGGCCACGTCGAGGTCGCCGTACTGCTCGACCAACTGCTTGACGACGCCCTCGTGGGCGGTCGTGTCGGCGGCGTCGAAGGCGATCGCTACGACGTCCAGCCCGTCCTGGGCGAACTCGTCGGGCCGGGCCTCGCCAGGTCGCCGGCAGGCCAGTACGAGCGTGCGGGCCGACGGGGTCAGCAACTCGGCGACCATCGCCCGACCGATGTCGCTGGTTCCCCCGAACAACACGATCGTCTGGGCTTCTTGCAGGGCGTTCTCCATGGTGATGCTCCTCAATCGGTCAATCCGAGCCGGCGCGACTGGTCGCTGGCCCACACTCCGGACGGGTCGACCCGGTCGCGCACGGCGCGCCACTCGTCGAGGCGCGGGTACCCGCGTCGCAACGCGTCGGGTGACATGTGGCAGTCCTTGGCGAGATAGTGACGCCCGCCCGCGTCGAGAACGAGTGCGTCGAGCCGGCGCAGCAGCGGGGCCAACTCGCGGTACGTGGTGGCGACGTCGATCGCCAACGTCCACCCTCCGGTGGGGAAGCTGAGCGGGGCCGGGTTGCCAGGCCCGAAGCGCTTCAGCACGGTGAGGAACGTCGGCACCCGGGCGGCCGAGATCTGCTCGATCACCGTGCGCAGCGTGGCCTCCTCGCCGTGCGGCACCAGGAACTGGTACTGGAGGAAGCCGCGCTTGCCGTACACCCGGTTCCAGTCGCGGACCAGGTCGAGCGGGTGGAAGTAGGCCGGGATCGACTGCAACTCTGCTTCGCGGCAGCGCGGTGCCTTGCGATACCACAGCTCGTTGAAGGCGCGCACGGTGAGGCCGTTGATCACGCCGGCCGGCGGGACGACGCGGGGCACACCGACGAGTTGGCGCGCCTGGTACGCGAGCGGGTCGGCCGAGCCCCCCACCTGCGTCCGTGTCGCGTGCTCGCCGTTGGTCAGCACACCCCGCCCGAGGTGTCGTCCGGCGGCCAGCAGGTCGAGCCAGGCGACCGAGTAGCGCATCGTCGCCTCGGTGTCGGACATGCGCGCCATCAACTCGTCGAGGTCGCCGATCCGGTACGTGTCGACGGCCATCTTGGCGGTCTCGATCGGAATCAGCCGGAACGTGGCCGAGACGATCACCCCGGTAAGGCCCATCCCGCCGACCGTGGCCCAGAACAGTTCGGGGTCGCGGTCAGGGCCGACGTCGACGACCGAGGCGTCGGCGAGTACCAGCCGCAGCGACGTCACGTGGTTCCCGAACGAGCCGCCGAAGTCGTCGCTCTGATGGTGGTTCTTGCCGTGGATGTCGCTGGCGATCGCCCCGCCGATGGTGACGAAGCGGGTGCCCGGCGTTACCGGCACGAACCAGCCCTGCGGCACGATCACCTCGAGCAGGTCGGCAATGCTGACCCCGGCCGACACCGTCGCCGTTCCCGCCACCGCATCGAGCACGATCGCCCCCGCAGTGCGCGTGCCGGCGCAGGCCAGCACGCGGCCTCCGGCGTTCTGGGCCGGGTCGCCGTACGAGCGGCCAAGCCCCCGGGCGATCGCCCCGCGCGATCCGGCGCCGCGCACCGCGGCGGCGACCGTGTCGGCATCGACCGTGTCGACGTCGATCACTTCGGCGACGCTGCGTACCGCCTGCCCCCACCCGGCGAGGGCCTCGCGCCTGCCGGTCAGTAGGGCCATTCGGGTGGTTCCTTGCCCAGCCGCGCGAGCACCCTGCCGAGACCCGCCGACAGCAGCACCTTGAGCGCGACGTTGCGGGCGAACCAGCCGAGCTGTGCCAGCTGGCGGACGGCGTTGCCGACCCGCTCGCGCCCGGCGAGGCCACCGGGAACCGCCTCGTACGACGCGAGCGAGCGCGCCCGGCCGACGTAGCGGAAGCGCCGGCCGAACGCCAGCTCGCGCAGGATCGCCAGCGTGACACCGATCGACGAGAACGAGTCGTGGATCAGCAGCCGCCCGGACACGTTGACTCGATTGCCCCAGGCGACGATGTCGGCGCGGGCCGGCGCGTAGCGATGGGCTCCGTCGATGTAGAGCACGTCGATCGCCCCCGCCACGTCGCCCAGCGCGGCGTCGGAGAACTTGCGGATGTGCGTGACGCGGTCGGCCACGCCGGCCCGGTCGAGGTTGGCGAGGAACCGCTGGTGGTCGCCTTCCGCCTCGGTGATGTAGCCCTCGATCTCTTGCGGACCGCGGTCGTTGCCGGCATGCGGGTCGATCGCGACGATCCGGGCGTGTGCGGGGGCCGCCAACGCGAGCACGACCGTGGAGCGCCCTTGGAAACTGCCGATCTCGACGATCTGCGCGTCGTCGGGTGCTGCCGCTGCTGCGGCGAACAGGGCATCGGACTGGCCCCGGCTCATCCAACCGGCTACGTCGGCGACCGCAGCCCACGCTGCGTCGGGGGTTACGGGGGCGGGGGTGGCAGGCATCGGTTCGGTGCGGGAAACGTGGGGCGCGGGCGGCCCTCAGGCGGGCGCCACGCTATCGAGCGGCCCGGTCACCCAGACGGCATGGTCGGCCCACGCCAGCAGCTCGCGGTCGCCGGCAGAGTCGCCGTAGCCCCACAGCTCGATGTCGTCGCGGGTCAAGTCCTGCTCGTGCAACCAGGCGTCGAGCCGGGCGACCTTCTCGGCGCCGCGGCAGTTGGCCCCGTCGAGCCGTCCGGTACACCGGCCGTCGCGCACCGTCAGCCGGGTGGCGAGCACCGCCTCGGCCCCGAGCGCGCTGGCCAGGCCGTGCAGGTACACGTCGTACGACGCCGACACCAGCACGACACGGTGCCCCTGGGCGACGTGCCAGCGCAGCCGGGCCGGGGTGTCGTCGCGCAAGCGTCCCTCCACGATCTCGGCCGCGAACTGCTCGCCCGCGGCCTGCACGTCGGTGTAGGCGAGGCCCGCGAGCACCGCTTTGCTGGCAGCCGCCCGGAGCCGGTCGCGGTCGCGCCGCACCAGCGCCACCGCCACCGCGGGCAGCTGAAGTACCGACCGGACGAGCACCACCGGTCGCCGCGCAAAGCGCTTCAGGAACGGCACAACGCTGTCGTTGCGGGTCAACGTCCCGTCCACATCGAACGCCACCACGACAGCTGCGGTCACTGCAGGCCGTCCAGCATGGTCCAGAAGGCGGGCCAGCTTTTCGAGACGACGTCGGGGTCGTCGACCTCGATCGGCACCACCCGGCCGAGTACACCGAACGCCATCGCCAGGCGGTGGTCGTGGTGCGTGCCGAGCGCGGCCGGACGCAGTCGATCGGCCGACGGTTCGACGGCCAGTCCGTCGTCGGTCTCGGCGATGCGTACGCCGGCCTGCGTCAACTCGCGCGCGAGGTCGCCGAGCCGGTCGCTCTCCTTGCCGCGAATGAAGCCCACGCCGCGGATGCGGGTGGGGGTCGTGGCGCAGGCGGCGACCACGGCCACCGTGGGGACCAGGTCGGAGATGTCGGCCATGTCGATGTCGATGCCGACGAGCGGGGTCGCCGGGTCGCGCCACACCGTTACCGAGTCGGGTTGCCACTCGACGGTGCAGCCCATCAGCGCCAGCAGGTCGGCGAAGCGGGCGTCGCCCTGGCGGCTGGCGGTGCCCAGCCCGGCGACGGTGACGCGCCCACCGGCCACCGCCGCCACAGCCAGTGGATAGCTGGCTGACGAAGCGTCGGGCTCGACGAACACGTCTGCCGCTCGATACAAGCCCACTGGCACGCTGATCGACCGCTCGCCGACCGTGACGCCGTCGATACCGAACCAGCCCATCACGTCGGTGGTCAGCTCCACGTACGGCCGCGACACCAGCTCGGTCGTGAGGTCGAGTTGCAAGCCGGCAGGAAGCCGCGGACCGATCATCATCAACGCCGACACGAACTGGCTCGACACGTCGCCGGGCAAGCTGACCAGCGAACCGGTGGGTGGCCCCTGGACGCGCACAGGCAGACCGCCGACCGTGTCGCCGGGCGTCACCGTCACGCCGAGCTGACTCAGCGCGTCGTGGAGCGGGCCGAACGGACGGGCTCGCAGCGGTGGGTACCCGTCGATGGTGACTGCCACCGGGCTGAGCGCGGCGAGCGCGGTGACGAACCGCGACGTGGTGCCCGCCAACCCGGCGAACGCGGTCGTGCCCGACGGCGCGGCGAGCCCCGGCGAGCCGGCGATCGTGGCGCTCGGTGCGGCACCGTCGACGGCCAGCCCGAGTGCCCGCAGACACTCCAGCATCGCCGTCGTGTCGTCGCCGTCGGGCAGGTTCGTCAGCGTGCTCGTGCCGTCGGCGAGCGCCGCACACACCAGCGCCCGGTTGGCGATCGATTTCGATCCGGGAACCGATACCCGGGCGTCGACCGGGGGCATCAGGCGAGCGGGGTCACCGCGGGCTTGAAGCCGCGGGCGAGCAGCCCGCCGCGGAACAGCTCCGCCGACGCGGCGTCGACGAGCACGACTGCGACGCCCTTGCCCTCGAGCACGTGGACCACTTCGAAGTTGGCGATGTTGACGCCGATCTCGGCAGCGAGGGTGAACACCTCGGCGGCTGCTCCGGTGCGGTCGGGAATGGGGATCCGCACCTCGGCCAGCGACTCGGGGTGGGCCACCCGCGAGGGCAGGTTGGTGCGCGCCTCGCGGGCCGCGGTGAGCGTCGTGAGCAGCGCGTCGCGGTCGACGGTGTCGACGATGCCACGCACAGCCTGGAGGCGCGTGATCAAGCCGTCGAGCGTGGCGAGGATCGCCGGGCGGTTCTCGGCGCAGATGTCGAGCCAGATGTCGGGGTGCCCGCTGGCGATGCGGGTCATGTCGCGGAACCCGCCGGCTGCCAGGCGCAGCAGCGCGGCATGCTCGTCGGAACGGTCGGCGGCCAGGCCCATCAGCGTCGCCGCCGTCAGGTGCGGCACGTGGCTGATGACGGCGACCACCTGGTCGTGCTGCTCGGGCGCGAGCGCGATCGCTTCGGCGCCCAGCGCACGCACGATGCCGGACACGTCGGCGAGCGTGCGGTCGGCCGTGACCGGAGTGGGTGTGAGTACCCAGATCGCCCCGTTGAACATGTCGCCGTCGGCGCCGTCGAGCCCGTCGAGTTCGCTGCCGGCCATCGGGTGCCCGCCGATGAAGCGGGGGTCGTCGCACGCTGCACACACCACGCTCTTCACCGAGCCGACATCGGTGACCACGCCGGTGGTCTCGGTGAGGGCGCGCTTGACCTGGTCGGCTACGGCGCCCACGGGAACTGCCACGAACGTGATCGCGGCATCCGGGTGCAGGCCGGTGGCGTCGATCACGCCGAGCTCGACCGCCCGCTCGGCCACGCCGTCGGTGGCATCGTCGCCGTATACGTGCCAGCCGCGCTGGTGCAGCCCGACCGCGATCGACCCCCCCACTAGGCCGAGCCCGATCACGTTCGCCCTACGCACCGTCACGTCGGTCGAGGCTACCGATCGCTGCCGGTCGTCAGCGGACGGCTTTGGCGAGGGTGTTACGTTCGCCGGTGCTGAGTTCGCGCCAGTCGCCGGGGCGCAGGTTGCGGTCGCTGATCGGGCCGATCCGGACGCGCACCAGCCGCATCACCGGGTGCCCGACCGCCTCGCACATCCGCCGCACCTGGCGATTACGCCCTTCGTGGATCGTGATCCGCAGCACACCGGGCGTGGGCTGCGAAGCCTCGGCCGGTGCGGTACGGCCGTCGTCGAGTTCGACACCTTCACGGAGCTGCCTGAGTTCGCCGTTGGTGAGGCGTCCGCGGACGTGGGCGAGGTACTCCTTCTCCACGCCGTGGCTGGGGTGCGTCACCCGATGCGCCAGCTCGCCGTCGTTGGTGAGCAGCAACAGGCCTTCGGTGTCGAGGTCGAGCCGGCCCACCGGGAACACCCGCGGCTCGGCGGGCACCAACTCGACCACGGTACGCCGGTCGTGGGTGTCCTTGGCGGTGGTGACGATGCCGGCCGGCTTGTTGAGCAGGTAGTAGACGAGGCCCGGTTTGGCGCCGACCGGGGCGCCGTCGACCTCGATCAGGTCGGACTGCGGGTCGACCCGGCGGCCGAGTTCGGCGACGTCACCGTTGACGGTGACCCGCCCGGCGGCGATCAGCTCCTCACACGTGCGGCGGCTCCCCCACCCGGTCGCCGCGAGTACCTTCTGGAGGCGTTCACCACCCGGAAGTTGCTTGCGCTGCTCGGCCCACTGTTCCCACAGCGGTGGTTCAGGTGGAGTGCTCGCCATCGCCGAGCTCGGTGAGGTCGGGCAGCGGGCTGACACGCAACCCCTGTTCGAGGGCTTCGACGATGTCGGCCGACGGGATGAACTCGGCGATCGGCGGCAGGTCGTCGACCGAGTCGAGGCCGAGCTTGTCGAGGAACAGCGCGGTGGTGCCGAACAGCACCGCCTGGCCGGGGCCGTCGTCGCGGCCGACCTCGTCGATGTAGCCGCGGGCCTGCAACGTACGGATCACACCGTCAGGGTCGACACCACGGATCGACGCGACCTGGGCTCGCGAGATCGGCTGCTTGTAGGCGACGATCGCCAGCGTCTCGAGCGCCGCACCCGACAGGCGGGCCTTGCTGTCGTGGAGCACGAAGCGTTCGACGTAGGCGGTCTGGTCGGGGTGCGTCTGGTAGCGGTAGCCGCCGGCCACGCGGGTGAGCTGGAAGCCACGGGCCGCGGCCTTGTACTCGTCTTGCAGCTCGCGGCACCACTGTTCGATCAGGGCGACCGGCTGTTCCAAGAGTTGGGCCAACAGTTCCGGCGGCACCGGGTCGAGGGCGACGAGGACGACCGCTTCGATCGCCCGCTTCAACTCGGCGATGCGTTCGTCGGCGTCCAGCAGCTCGTCATTCATGGCGCATCAAGGCTAGCGGCCAGGTGCCACGGGTGGTTTGAAGTCAGCCCTCGTAGGCGTCGACCAGGATGCTCTCGGGCGTACAGTCGTCGCCGGGGGCCCAGGTGATCGCGATGTCCCCGAACCGTTCGGGCTGATCGATCTCGACGAACCCCTGCTTGTACAGCTCGAGCACGGCGAGGAAGCGCACGATCACTTCCAGCCGCTCGCCGTGGGGGGCGGTGAGATTGCGGAACGTCGTGGTGCCCAGCCGAGGAAGCTCGTCGACCAGCTCGCCGATCGCCTCGGCGACGGTGAGACGGATCGGGTTGACGTGGAACAGGTCGACGATCGGTTCGGGGCGCGGGGTGAGGGCGCGGATCGCGGCGCTCTGGAGACGCCGCACGCTCGTGCCTTCGAGCAGGTCGGGTGACAGGTCGGCGAACCGTTCGTCGGGGCCGACCACCCGGGCGAACGAGCGATCGGCCGAGTCTGCCAACACGGCGAACACCTGGGCGACGTCCTTGAACGTCTTGCACTCGATCAGCCGGGCGAGCAGCAGGTCGCGCTCTTCCCACAGGGCGAACTCCTCGTCGAGGTCGACATCGGCGCTGCCCGGCAGCAGGCGACGCGACTTGAGCTCGACCAGCGTCGCCGCGATCAGCAGGAACTCGGTGGCGACGTCGAGGTCGAGCGCGTGCATCCGCTCGATCTCGGCAAGGTAGGCGTCGACGATCTTGGCGAGGTCGATCTCGTAGATGTCGACGTCTTCCTTCAAGATCAACTGGAGCAACAGGTCGAACGGCCCCTCGTAGACCGCCGTGGTGACCTGAACCGGAGTGCGTACCGCCATCGCCGGAAACTCTACCCCACAAATGACATCCGTGTAATCAGCGGCCTGAACGGCGGGTGCGGGCGGCTTCGAAGAGGAGGACGGTCGCGGCCATCGCCACGTTGAGGCTCTCGGCTCTCCCCCGGTGCTCGATCCGTACCCACGCGTCGACCGGAGCGTCGTCGGGCAGCCCGTGGGCCTCGTTGCCGAGCACGAGCGCGACGTGCCCGCTCCAGTCGGTGTCGGTGTGGGGGGTGCCGAGGTGCGACGACGTGCCGAGCATCCGGAACCCGGCCCCCGCCACGTCGGCCAGCGTGGCGGCCACCACCGGCATGTGGAACAGGGCACCGGCCGAGGCCCGCACCACCTTCGGGTTGAACGGGTCGACCGAGCCCGGGGTCAGTACCACAGCGTCGGCCCCGGCCGCCTCGGCCGAACGCAGGATCGTGCCCAGGTTGCCGGGGTCGGCGAGCTGGTCGGCGACGACGACGAACTCCCCCGCTAACGGCACCGGTTCCGGCATCGCGACGACGGCCAAGTTCGGCTGGGGTCGCTCGGTCGTGGCGACCCGTTCGAGGACGCCGTCGGCGAGCAGGTACGACGGGGCGGTCGTCGCCGGAGTGCCGTGCGGCGCCAGGTACTCGGCTTCCACCGTCCACCCTCCGGCGACCGCTTCGGCGATCAGGGTTGCCCCTTCGACGACGAACGCGCCCTCGTCGGAACGCGCACCGCGGCGCCCCAAAAGGCGCCGCAGCCGCTGAACGTGTGGATTGGTGAAGCTGAGCGGATCAGCCAAGTGCCGTCTTGGCCTGAGCGACGATCGCGCTGAAGGCCGGTGCATCGGTGACCGCCAAGTCGGCGAGCACCTTGCGGTTGACTTCGATGCCGGCGGCGTTGAGCCCGGCGATGAAGCGGCTGTAGCTGATGTCGTTCTGCCGGCAGGCGGCGTTGATGCGCTGGATCCACAGCGCCCGGAACTCGCCCTTCTTGGCGCGCCGGTCGCGGAACGCGTACTGACCGCTGTGGAGCAGCTGCTCGTTGGCGCCGCGGAACGTACGGCTCTTGTTGCCGTAGTAGCCCTTGGCGGCCTTCTTGACCTTCTTGTGACGCTGGGACTTGGTCACACCGCGCTTGACACGTGCCATCTCAATTTCCTCTCGTGCGTGTGCTGACTGGTAGCGAAGTGGGGCTCAGCGCTCGGCCAGGAGGCGCTTGATCTTCTTCTCGTCGGTGGGGTGCACGTCCTGGTCGCTCGCCAGGCGACGGGTCCGCGTCGACGACTTCTTCTCGAACAGGTGCTGGCGCATCGCCTGCTGGCGGCGGAGCTTGCCCGTTCCGGTCTTCTTGAACCGCTTGGCGGCGGTCTTGGATGTCTTCATCTTCGGCATCATTCGTCTCCTGGGGTCTCGTCGGTTTCAGCCTCAGCCACTGCACCGTCAACCGCCGCCGCTGCGGTTGCTTCGGGGGTTGACGGTTCGGTTGTGTCAGTCTCGGCTTCTGCCTCGGCGTCGGCTTCCGCCTGGGCCTTCTTCAGAGCATCCTGGGCCTTCTTGTCGGGCGCCAGCACCATCGACATCGTGCGTCCCTCCATGCGGGCCTGGTTCTCGACCTTGGCGATCGGGCCGACGGCTTCGATCACTTGGTCGAGAATCTTGCGGCCCAGTTCCGGGTGGGCCATCTCGCGGCCACGGAACTGGAGTGTGACTTTGACCTTGTGGCCTTCACCGATGAACTGGAGCAGGTGACGCATCTTCGTGTCGAAGTCACCTTTACCGATCTTGGGACGGAACTTGACTTCCTTGATCGTGACGTGGATCGACTTACGCCGGGCTTCTTTGGCCTTTTGGGCTTCCTCGTAACGGAACTTCCCGTAGTCCATGATGCGGCACACCGGCGGTTTGGCGGTGGGGGCCACCTCGACCAGGTCGAGGTCGAGGCCCCTCGCCATCCGCAGCGCTTCGGGAACCGGTTTGATTCCCAGCTGGGCGCCGTCGGGGCCGATCAAGCGGACCTCGCGGGCCCGGATACGGTCGTTGACACGATGCTGCTCGGTGTTCGCAGCTATGACTGATCACTCCTGTGCAAGGGCGGCTGCCTCCTGAAACGGTTTCGCGGGTACTGCTCGACGCGAAGGGGTGGCGGAGCAGACCGGTGGATGCCGGAGTGATCGTTCATCGACCCGGGCGCACGGTGTGTGGCCGGGTGGAGCCGCCGGGGCGGCCCGCTTCGCTTCTGTTGTAGATCACCGATATCCGGTCGCCCGGATTCGGCATCGGTAGGCTAGCGCCGGTGAGCGACGAATCCGACGTGTTGGACGACGCCCAGGATGCGCTGCGCGAAGCTCGCGCCCGGGTGGCCGAGGCCCCCGCCCAAACCGTGGTGGTCAACCACGTGATGGGGTTGTACGAGTTGGCCGCGATTCACCTGTCGGCCGACCCGCCACGGTTGGGCGACGCGGCGTTGGCGATCGACGCGGTCGGCTATCTGGTCGACGGGCTCGGCGACCGGCTCGGGCCCGAGGCGACGACGCTGCGCGACGCGCTCGGCAACATTCGCATGGCGTTCGTCCAGATCAAGGCTGCCGCCGAGGCGTCGCCGGCGGACGGCTGAAGCGTCCCACCGGGGCGTTGCGCACGTGGCCGGCGGCCACCGACACGCCCTCGGCTCGCAAGAGTTGGGCCTGCTCGGCCTCGTGGCCGGGAACCAGCCGGCCAGCCGAGTTGACGACCCGCCACCAGGGCACGTCGACCGCGAGTTCGCCTGAATGGGCGAGCACGTGGCCGACGAACC
Organism: Ilumatobacter sp.; assembly: GCA_035556435.1. GTDB lineage: Bacteria > Actinomycetota > Acidimicrobiia > Acidimicrobiales > Ilumatobacteraceae > Ilumatobacter. The sequence goes on from DATMEY010000032.1 coordinate 132,267, forward strand.
GGGCTCGCTTCGGGTAGCCGGCGACCTCGGCGACATCGCCGTAGGTCGTCACCTCGCCCTCGCCCAGCGCCAGCAACACATCCACGATGCGCCGCTGAACGTCGTTCATGCCGGGCGGATCTGGGCGGCCTGGTAGCGGCCAAACTTGGCGAGCAAGCTGAATTCCACCGGCGTGGTCGGCTCGATCGTGCGGCTGCCGTCGGCGATCTCGATGCAGTGGAACGGGTACTGCGCGCCGTCGTCGGCGGTCACCGTGCCGGTTCCGGCGGCACGATCGAACTCGGCGACGGTGCCGTGCAGCAGCGCTCCCCCGCTACCCATGTAGATCGTCGCGGTGCCGACCATCGTGACTACGGGATGATCTTGACGATCGGCAGTTCGAGCAGGTCGGTCGCACCGGCGTCGCGCAGTTCCGGAATCAACAGGTTGATCCCGGCCTTGGCGACGACGGTCTCGATCGCGAAGTCGCCGTTGGCGAGTTGGCTCACCGTCGGTGACTTGGCGGCCGGCAGCACGGCCAGCACCGCGTCTTTGGCATGGCCGGGCACGTTGACCTTGAGGAGCACCTTGCCGCGGGCATCGAGTGCCCCGTTGAGCAGCGTCATCAGTTGTTCCATCGCCTTGCGCTTGGCCGGGTCGGCGTAGCTGGCGGGGTTGGCGACGACCTCGGTGTAACTGAGCAGGATCGTGTCGATCACCCGCAACCCCGCCGCCCGGAGGGCTCGGCCGGTCTCGGTGATGTCGACGACGCAGTCGGCGATATCGGGGATCTTCGCCTCGCTGGCGCCGTAGCTGAGGCGCACGTCGGCGTCCACCCCGCGCTCGGCGAAGAAGCGCTTCGTGAGCACCGGGTACTCCGACGTGACCCGCACGCCGGGGGGCAGGTCGTTGACCTGCTCGTAGGTGCTGTCGCCGGCGACGGCGACGACGACCTTGATCGGGTTGGTGGTGGCCTTGGAATACTTCAGCTCGCCCAAGCTGACCACGCCGTCGGCGCTGCCGGTCTCTTCGACCCAGTCGCGGCCGGTGATGCCGATGTCGAACAGGCCCTCGGCCACATACACCGGGATTTCCTGAGGGCGCAGGATGCGGACGCTGTCGATCCGCGGGTCGGCGATGGTCGCCTTGTAGTCGACGTCCGACGAGCGCTTGATCGAGAGGTCGGCCGCCTCGAACAAGTCGAACGTCGCCCGTTCGAGCGATCCCTTGGGCAACACGACCTTGAGCACGGGACGAGACGGTACCGGGCCGGCCATCACGCCACCCAACGAGATCGCGATCGCAGTTCGTCGTCCCCGGTGGCTGGTCAGTGCTCGGTGGGTTGGGTGGCGAGTAGGCGCAGGGCGTGGGGCAGCACGTCGAGGACCGCGTCGAGCTGTTCGACTGCCCCCTTGGGGCTGCCGGGAGCGTTCAGGACGATCGCCGTGCCGCGGATGCCGGCGCGGCCGCGGCCGAGGCGGCCGTGTGGGCTGACCAGCCGCATCGCCTCGGCGAGCCCGGGAGCGTCGCGCTCGAGTACGGCCGCGGTGCCCTCCGGGGTCTGGTCGCGCGGTGCGAAGCCGGTGCCGCCGGTGGTGACGACGAGGCCGGCGAAGCCGTCGCACAACTCGGTCAACTTGGCCGCGACCGCCGCCGCACCGTCTTCGGTGACCTGGTGGTCGACGACGTCGAAGCCGTGAGCCCGCAGGTGCTCGGCGACGCCACGCCCGCCGGCATCGTCGCGGGTGCCGTGGAACACGCCGTCGGAGACGGTGAGCACCTTGGCGAGCAGGGGTGGTGCGTCGCTCATGCCGCGCGACGGTACCGAATCAGGACCATCCCGTCGGTGTCGGCATCGTGGGGCAGGACCCGCCACCCGTGGCCGAACGGCCGCCACTGCCCGACGGGTGGCGGTACCGGATCCGGTTCGAAACCAGGGGGTATCGGGTGGTCGATCGACTCGGCCGAGGTCAGTGTGCAGACGCTGTAGACCAGGCGCCCACCAGGGCGGACGAGTTCGGCGGCAGCCGCCAGGATCTCGCGTTGCAAGGTCACCAGGTCGGCGACATCGTCGGGTGTGATCCGCCAGCGGGCGTCGGCGCGCCGGCGCAGCACCCCCAGCCCGGAGCACGGGGCGTCGAGCAGCACTGCATCGGCGCCGGCTGGCCGGAACGGGCTGCGCCGAGCGTCGGCGGTGACGACCGCGACCGCGGTACCGGTGCGCCGGGCGTTGTCGGCGATCTGTGCTGTCCGGGCAGGACGCACGTCGGCCGCGACGATCGTGGCCCCGGTGCCTGCCAGCGCAGTCGCCTTGCCGCCGGGTGCCGCGCAGACATCGAGGACGAGTTCTCCCGGTTCCGCGGCCACCGCTGCCGCGACCCACTGCGACGACTCGTCCTGCACGTACCCGTCGGCGCGCGTGCTCACCGGTGCCGGCTCGTTCATCCGTTCGAGCGCGGCGATCGCGTCGACGTCACCGAGTTCGGCGACGAGCGTTGCCCCGATCCAGTCCGGGTAGCTGAGCTGGGCCCATCCGGACGGCCACACCATCGGCGTGTCGGCCACCCGGCGCAACACGGCGTTGACGAAACCGCGCGAACGGCGGGGCGCCAGGGCGACCGATTCGCTGACCGCGGCGTGGGCCGGTACCTCCATGAACGCCAGCTGGTAGGCACCCATCCGCAGCACGGTCCGCGTCGCCGGGTCGGGTGGTTGGGTGACGAAGCGGTCGACGAGAGCGTCGCAGGCGCGGCGCATGCGCGTGGTGCCGTAGACGATTTCGGTGGCGAACCGGCGTTGACGTGGGTCGAGCCGCGAGCGTTCGAGCGCGGGACCGAGTGCGAGGTTGGCGTAGGCGCCGTGGTGCTCGATCCGGGCCAGCACCTCGTAGGCGAGCTGGCGCGCCGTACCGGTTGCCGTCACTCGAACCACTCGCCAGGGCGCGGCTGGGCCCCGTTGCGCCAGGCGGAGTAGGCCATTGCCGGTTTGCCCTCGGGCTGCACCAGGGTGGGTTCGAGGGTGCTGCGTGGCTCGTCGAGGTCGGCGGCGAGGATCTTGATCCGTTTGCCGCGCCAGGTCGTCCATGCGCCGCCGAGGCGAATCAGCCGGTCGGTCTTGGCAGCCGGGCGCGACCAGTCGATCCGTAGCTCCGCGGGGTCGATCTTGGCCGCGTACACCGGCTCACCGGTCTGCGGTTCGGGAGTGGGTAGGCCGCCGTGTCGCTCGGCCGCGGCAAGCGTGTCGACCAGCAACGTGGTGCCCGCGGCGACCAGTTCCGCGCGGAGTTCGGGGGCGGTCTGGCGCGGCCCGATCGGTACGGTGCGGCGGGCGTAGACGCCGCCGGTGTCGAGCCCTTCTTCGACCGCCATCACGCAGACCCCGGTTTCGTCGTCGCCGGCCAGCAGTGCACGTTCCACGGGTGCCGCGCCGCGCCAGCGTGGCAACAGCGAGAAGTGGAGGTTGACCATCGGCACCGCAGCGAGCACGTGGGGCCTGATGATCCGCCCGTAGGCGACCACGACACCGAGATCGAAGGGGTTCGCGGCATGTTCCGGCAAGAGTTCGTCGACCGTGTGGACGACGGGGATTCCCAGCCGCTCGGCGGCGGCCTTGACCGGGCTGGGTGACGTGTCGGTACCGCGGCCACGCCGCTTGTCGGCACCGGTGACGACAAGCCCGACGTCGTGGCCGGCGGCGACGAGCGCGTCCAGCGTTGGCACCGCCATGCCGGGTGTGCCGAGGTAGACGAGGCGCATCGAGTCTCAGCGCAGGCGCAGACGCCGCCGGATGGGCGCCTTGGCACCCACCTCGGTGGCCTCGCGCTGCATCTTGCGGTACTCGGCGAGTGCCTCTTTGCGCTGATCGGGCGTCATCCGGTCGAACATCAACACGCCGTGCAGGTGGTCGAGTTCGTGCTGGAACATGCGCGCTTCGAACTCGTCGGCCTCGATCTCGATCTCGTTGCCGTCGCGGTCGACGCCGCGGACCAGCACCGTCTTCGGCCGTGCGATCTCGACGTAGAGGCCGGGGATCGACAGGCAGCCTTCCTCGTAGACCCACTCACCGTCGCTCTCGACGACCTGGGGGTTGAACAACACGTCGCGATCGCCCTCGCCGAGGTCCCACACGACGATCTGCTTCTGCACGCCGATCTGGGGTGCTGCCAGGGCGACGCCGTTGTCGCTGGTGGCGAGCGTCTCGAACATATCGTCGACGAGGCGGACGACCTTGCCGTCGATGTCGGTGACGGGTGCGGCCTCGGTCTTCAACACCGGGTCTCCGAAGGTGCGGATCGGGAACGCCATGACCTGCCAGGCTACCGAGGTGCCCCAATACTTCGATCCGAGCCCGTCGGTGGCATCCGCCACGGTGACGTTCGATGTCGTGCTGCCGGACGTCGCGTTCTCGTTGACCACCGACCGGGGCGTGTTCAGCCACGGTCACGTCGACGCGGGGACCGGGCTGCTGCTGCGGGAGGCATCGGCTCCGCCCGCCGTGGGAAACCTGCTCGATCTCGGGTGTGGCGCCGGACCCGTGACGATGACCCTCGCACGACGTGCTCCGTCGGCCACCGTCTGGGCCGTCGACGTGAACGCTCGCGCCCGCGAGCTCACAGCGCTCAACGCTGAGCGGAACGGGATAACGAACGTGCGTGTCGTCGCGCCCGACGAGGTGCCCGCGGACATCGTGTTCGCGGCGATCTGGTCGAACCCGCCGATCCGCATCGGCAAGGCTGCCCTGCACTCGTTGTTGGCCACGTGGCTGGCCCGCCTGGAACCGGATGGGTCGGCGACGCTGGTCGTCCAGAAGCACCTCGGCGCCGACTCGCTGCAAGCGTGGTTGGCCGGGCAGGGGTACCCGACCGAGCGAATCGCCAGCCGCCAGGGCTTCCGTATCCTGGTGTCACGCCGCCTGGGGTGAGGGCCAAGGACCGCGGGCGACTTCACCGGGGCGGGTCGACCGCCAGGCGGAGGCGGCTCCCGGGTGGGCGGACGCCGCGCTGCAACGTGCGCCCGAGCGTCATCCAGTCGTGCGCTCGCACGACCCAGCCGGACTCGCCGGTCGGCGACAGCTCGACATCGTCGGTCGGCAGCGAGGCGACGAACTCGCCCGCGCCCACCCCGCCGATCTCGGCGAGCGCGCCGAACGGCGGTAAGCGCAACTCGGCGCGGGTCGGCCGCTCGGCCTCGACCAGCCGGCCTGGGTCGGCGACGAGCGCGGCCCGCAGCACGACGTGATCGGGCAGAAACGTCTGCACGAGGATGCGCCCGCCGCGATCGCGCCGCCCGACCAGGCGCGCGGCCCGGGCCAGCAAGGCCATCGCCTGCTCGGCCGCCCGATAGCGCGGGGCCAACAGCTCGCGGTCGAAGTCGAGGAACGCAACCGTGTCAGCGCGCTCGACCCGGTGCAGCACGGCCTCGGTACCGACGTACACATCCGCCGGTGGGGGTCGTTCGGCCGACCCGCCGGTGACGAGTTCGGTCGGGCGACCGCTCGCCGCGGCCAACTCCTCGACCAGACGGGCCACACCCGGGCGCAAGTTGGCGAAACGCCCGGCCCCGCATCGAGCGCACACCGCAGGCCGCGACAGGCCGCACCGCCGGCAGGCCAGCTCGTCGTCGGTGCGCATCGCCACCGCCGCATCGCAGCGGGTACACCGGGCGAGCTCACGACACGCCCGGCAGGCGAGCAACGCCGACCGGCCAGTGGTGTTCGACACGCACACCACCGTCCGATCCGGGTCGCGGAGGTGCCGGACGAGCTCGGACGTCACCAACGACCGCTTCCACGGCTCCTCGTCGGAGCGGTCGATGACGTCGACGATCGGCCACCCCGCGCGCTCGCGGTCGACCGGTGGGCGGACCGCAGGCCCGATCACCTCGACCGCGGTCAACGTGGGGCACGGCGACACGGCCAGCAGCGGCACGCCCGCCCGGCGGCAGCGTTCGACGAGCACGTCACGGGCATGCCAGGTAGGCGACGCCTCCTCCTGCAGGGCTTCGTCGTGCTCGTCAAGCAGCACCGCCGCGGCCAACCCGGCACACGGCGCCCAGGCCGCCGATCGCGGCCCCACCACGACGTCCACTCCCCCGGCGGCAGCCGCCCAGTCGCCCGGTACGACGGCCACGGTGACTCCCGACCGGCGCAGGCGTGCCGCCAGCAGCAACGACTGATCGACGCTGGGAACGACGACCAGCGTGGGGCCGACCGCCACCGCGCTGAGCACCGCCGGCAACGGGTCGCTGGTCGGCGGCAACCGGAGCACGCCACCACCGTCGCCGAGCAGGCGCGTCGACGCCGGCGAGCGAGGCTCGATCGCCAGCCCGGTGCGCTGCGAAGCCGGCAACCGCACGACCGCACGCGGCGGAGAGGCCACAGCGAGGAAGTGACGGAGCCGACCGGCCCACCGAACCGAGGCCCAGCCGGCCAGGTCGATCAGATCGGCGGAAGGCCCGCTGCCGGTCACCTTGGCGACCGGCAGTAAACCGGTGGTGGCGGTGTGGGCATCGGGCGGGTCGAGTTCGAGCACCCACCCGGCAACCCGTCGCCCGTGCAGCGGCACCCGCACGACCGAGCCGAGGCCGGCCGCCATGCCGTCGGGAACGACGTAGTCGAACGCCTTGTCGAGCCCGGTGACGTCGGGCAGTACCCGGGCGACGGTCACGCCCGCGAACGTCGAATCAGAGCCCGAGGGCGGCCTTGAAGTCGTCGAGCTTGCTGGTGGTCTCCCACGTGAAGCCCGGACGGCCGAAGTGGCCGTACGCAGCGGTTGCCTGGTAGCCCGGCTGCTTCAACTCCAGGTCGCGCACGATCGCCGCCGGCCGCAGGTCGAACACGTCGCGCACGGCGGCCTCGATTGCGGCCGGGTCGACCTTGGCCGTACCGAACGTCTCGACCAGGATGCTCAGCGGGTGCGCCACACCGATCGCGTAGGCGACCTGGATCTCGCACCGCTCGGCGGCGCCCGAGGCGACGACGTGCTTGGCGACCCACCGAGCGGCATAGGCCGCCGAGCGGTCGACCTTCGACGGGTCCTTGCCGGAGAACGCACCGCCACCATGGCGGCCCATGCCACCGTAGGTGTCGACGATGATCTTGCGACCGGTCAGCCCGCAGTCGCCGTGTGGCCCGCCCACGACGAACTTGCCGGTGGGGTTCACGTAGATCTCGTAGTCGTCGTCGGCGAACTGGGCCGGCACGACCGGCCGGATCACCTGTTCGATCAGGTCCGGCCGGATGACGGTGTCGCGGTCGACGCCATCTTGGTGCTGCGTCGAGATCAACACGTTGAGCAACCGCACCGGCCGGCCGTCTTCGTACTCGTAGGCGACCTGGGTCTTGCCGTCGGGCCGCAGGTAGGGGATCTGGCCCGACTTGCGGACCTCGGCGAGCCGCTCGGCCAGGCGATGCGCGGTCCAGATCGGCAGCGGCATCAAGTCGTCGGTGTCGGCCACCGCGTACCCGAACATCATGCCCTGGTCGCCGGCGCCCTGGCTGTTGAGCAGGTCTTCGCCGGCGATGCCCCCGCGGAGTTCCTCCGACGAGTCGACGCCCTGGGCGATGTCGGGGCTCTGCTCGTCGATCGACACGATCACACCGCACGTGTTGCCGTCGAACCCGGCACCCGGGTTGTCGTAGCCGATGCCCTTGATGGTCTCGCGGGCGATCTTCGGGATGTCGACGTAGGCCGAGGTGGTGATCTCGCCGGCCACGACGCACAGACCGGTCGTGACCAGCGTCTCACAGGCCACCCGACCGTTCGGATCGTCGCCAAGGATCGCGTCGAGCACCGCGTCGGAGACCTGGTCGGCGACCTTGTCGGGGTGTCCCTCGGTGACGCTCTCGGAACTGAAGGTCCAACGGGCCACGGATTGTCTCCTGTCTCAGGTAAATCGGATTTGGGGTATCAGCGCTGCGCTCGGCGGGTAACGACCTGGTCGAGCACCGCCGCGGCGACCGCCCGCTTACCCGTCAACGGGACCGCCACCGCAGCGCCGTCAGCGAGGAAGATCGTGACCGCGTTGGTGTCGTGCCCGAAGCCGGTGGCGGGTGCGCCGACATCGTTGGCGACGATCATATCCAGCGACTTCGCGGCCAGCTTCGACCGAGCGTTGTCGGCAAGGTCGGTCGTCTCGGCAGCGAAGCCCACGAGCACCTGATCGGAGCGCTTGGCCGCACCGAGGCCGGCGATGATGTCGGGAGTGGGTTCGAGCACGATCGACGGAGTGCCGTCGCGCTTCTTGAGCTTGCCTGCCGCCGGCGCCACGGGCCGGAAGTCGGCCACCGCGGCCGCCATCACGATCACGTCGGCACTGGGTGCCAGCCGACCCATCGCCGCCTGGAGTTCGGCCGCGGTCTCGACGTACTCGACGGATACCCCCGGCGGCACCGGCCGGTCGACCGTCGACACCAGCGTGACCGTCGCGCCCCTGGCGGCTGCCTCGGCGGCGATCGCATACCCCTGCTTGCCTGACGAGCGATTGGCGATCACCCGTACCGCATCGATCGGCTCGCGGGTTCCGCCCGCCGACACGACGACGTGCGCACCCGCCAAGTCTCCAGGCGTCAGCGCCCGCTCGGCCGCGGCCACGATCGCTTCGGGTGCGGCCAGCCGCCCGGCACCGGAGTCGCCGCCGGCGAGCCGCCCGGTCTCTGGCTCGACGACATGTACCCCGCGCGCCCGCAGTACCGCCAGGTTGTCGGCAACGGCGGGGTGTTCCCACATCTCGGTGTGCATCGCCGGGCACACGACGACAGGTGCCCGGGTGGCCAGCAACACGTTGGTCAGCAAGTCGGTAGCCAGGCCGGTGGCATACGCCGACAGCAGCCGGGCGGTCGCCGGCACGACCACGATCAAGTCGGCCGACTGGCCCAACCGGGTGTGCGGAATCGGCGTCTCGGGGTCGTCCCACAGGCGGGTGCGCACCGGCTCGCTCGCCAACGCCGACAGCGTCGTCTCACCGATGAACCGCGCGGCCGCGGCCGTCATCACCGGCATCACGTGCGCCCCGGCATCGACCAGCCGACGGCACACCTCGACCGCCTTGTAGGCGGCGATCCCCCCGGTGACCCCGACGACGATGCGCTTGCCCTCGAGCGTCGCCACGCCAGCCCCCGCGGATCGCCCGGTTGATCAGACGGCGTCGTCGGCTGTGGCCACGTCGGCGTCGCCCGCCGGAAGATCGAGTTCGCTGCCCTCGGCAACCTCGGGCGCGTCGGTGGCGACGATCTTGTCGCTGGCGATCTCTTCAAACGCGATCGACAGCGGCTTGCGCGACGTCGACGACACCTGCGGTGGCACCATCGAACCGAGCCCGTCACCGAGCTGATTGAAGTACGAGTTGATGTTGCGCGCCCGCCGGGCCGCCAGCGTGACCAGTCCGAACTTCGAGTCGGCGCGATCGAGCAACCCCTCGATCGGCGGCGTCATCATCGTGTCGTGGCTGCGGGCCATCACTGCTCCCTTGCGGTAGAAAAGGCGGGTCAAGCCTACCGGCCGGGCAGCCGGGAACGCTCGTGTTCGATGATCTCGTGCAGTTCGCCGACGGTACGGTCGAGGTCGTCGTTGACGATCACGTGGTTGGCGATCGCCAATCCGACCGGTTCTTCCTGCTCGGCCTTGCGCAACCGGGCGTAGACCTTGTCCTCCGGGTCGCCGCGCCCGCGCAGGCGCCGTTCCTGCTCGTCACGCGAGGGTGGCAACACGAAGATCAGCACCGCGTCGGGATAGCTGGCCTTCACCTGCTGGGCACCGTTGACCTCGATCTCGAAGACGATGTCGGGCCCGTCGGGTTCGTCGAGATGATCGGGACGCGGCGTGCCGTAGTAGTTGCCGAGGAACTCGTTCCACTCGACGAACCCACCGGCGCGGATGCGATCTTCGAACGCGGCTGGGGTGGTGAAGACGTAGGCGTCATCGGCCTCGGCAGGACGCTGGGCACGCGTGGTCCACGACCGGCTGAGCCACAGGCCGGGGTCGCGCCGCACCAACTCGTCGACGATCGTGCCCTTCCCGACCCCACCCGGGCCGGACACGACGATGATCAGGCGCCGGTTCAGAGGATTTTCAGCAGTTGACGCTTCTGCTGCTCGCCGAGACCCTGCACGCGACGGTTGTCGGCGATGCCGACTTCCTCCATCAGCTTGCGGGCTTTCACCTTGCCGACCCCCGGCAACGACTCGAGCAGCGACACGACCTTGAGCTTGCCGATGTTGACGTCGTCGGAACTGAGGGCCTCGCGCAGTGTGATCGACCCCATCTTGAGGCGCGCCTTGATGTCGGCACGGGCAGCTCGCGCCTCGGCAGCCTTGGCGAGCGCCGCCGCCCGCTGTTCTGGCGTCAGGACCGGTGGTGTAGCCATACCGTCACGCTACTCCCCCAGCGTCGGCGATACCGGCAATGTCGGCCAACCGGTGGATACCCCGCCCAGCCGCCCACGTCTCGATCTCGGTCGCCACCCGGGCACAGGCCGCCGGATCGGCAAACGTGGCCGTACCCACCTGGACGGCCGAGGCTCCTACCAGCATCAGCTCCACCGCGTCCCAGCCCGACGACACGCCACCGACGCCCACGATCGCCAGGTCGGGCAGCGCTCGGTGCACATCGTGGACGGCCCGCACCGCGACCGGGTGGATCGCCCGTCCGGACAGGCCGCCGCCGTTGGCGCCACTGCCGAGCGCCGGCCGCAGCGTGCGCCGGTCGACCACCATCCCCAACACGGTGTTGACGAGGGTGACGGCGTCCGCGCCGGCCTCGGCGACCGCTGCGGCGACGTCGACCAGACGGTCGGTGTTCGGTGACAACTTGGCCCACCGCGGTCGCCGGCACCCGGCCGTCGCGGCGATCGCCTCGGCGGCCAACGACGCATCGTGGGCAAACATGCCCGCGCGCCCGTGGCCCGACAGGTTCGGGCACGACAGGTTGACCTCGACCGCCACGACCGCCGCCGGGGCATCGGCCAACAGTTCTGCACTGGCCGCGTAGTCGTCGACCGAGCGCCCCCAGATCGAGCACACGACGGTCGCTCCGGCGGCCTCCAGCAGCGGCACCTGTCGTTCGAGCCAACTCGCCACACCGGGGCCTTGCAGGCCGACCGAGTTGAGCATGCCCTGCGGCGTCGGGTGCAGCCGGGGGGCCGGGTTGCCCTCCCACGCGAACGCCGCCAGCGACTTCGTCACCACCGCCCCGAGCGCGCCCAGCTCGAGGTAGGACGCCAGCTCGGTGCCGTACCCCGCCGTACCCGACGCGGTCATCACCGGATGCCCCAACTCGACCGAGCCGACCCGCACCCGGGTGTCGATGCTCATCACCGGACCGCCTACCGGCGGTGCCATTCCTGGAGCGGCCGGACGGTTAGCCGTTCGGAGGTCTCGCCGAGGCCTTGAGCCGCGGCGAGCGCGGCGCTCACCGTCGTCACGCACGCCACGCCGTACATCGCCGCGGCCTTGCGGATGTGCGCGCCGTCGGACCGCCCGAGCGACCCGCGCGGGGTGTTGATGACGAACTTGATCGTGCCGTCGGCGATCAGGTCGACCGCCGTGGGACCGGCCGCGGCCGACCCGGCGTCGGTGTCCTGCACCTTGCCGAGCACTCGATCGACCTTGACGCCGAACCCGGCGAGATAGTCGGCCGTTCCCTGCGTCGCCGCCAGCTCCAACCCGCTCTCGCGCAAGCGCTGCGCCACTGCCAACCCGGCCGGCTTGTCGTGGTCGTTCACCGACAGAAACACGACGCCCTCACGCGGCAACCCGTTGCCGCCCGCCAACTCGGCCTTGAAGAACGCCCGGCCGAACGTGGCGTCGATGCCCATCACCTCGCCGGTCGAACGCATTTCCGGGCCGAGCGCCGGGTCGACCTGCGGGAACCGGTTGAACGGCAGCACGGCCTCCTTCACCGACACGTGCCCGGTGACCGGCTCGGTCAGCAGCCCTTCGGCACGCAGCTCGGCCAGCGTCGCTCCCAACATCACCCGCGTGGCCACTTTGGCGAGCGGCACACCGGTCGCCTTGGCGACGAACGGCACCGTCCGCGACGCACGCGGGTTGGCTTCGATGACGTAGACGGTGGTGCCGGCCACGGCGTACTGGACGTTGATCAGCCCGCGCACGTCGAGCCGGTCGGCGATCGCGGTCGTGTACGCCTTGATCACTTCGACCACCCAGTCGGGCAGCGTTTGCGGCGGGATCGCGCACGCCGAGTCGCCCGAGTGCACCCCGGCTTCCTCGACGTGCTCCATCACCCCGCCGATCAACACCTCGCCGGTGTGATCGCGGATCGCATCGACGTCGACCTCGGTGGCCGATGCCAAGAACCGATCGACGAGCACCGGCCGCGACGCCGACAGGCCGCCCTCACGCCCGAGCGAGCCGGCCTGGGTCAGCTCGTGCATCGCGTCGACGAGTGCACCCTCGTCGTGCACGATCTGCATCGCTCGCCCGCCGAGCACGTACGACGGGCGTACGAGCACCGGGTAGCCGACCTGGTCGGCGATCGCCCGAGCTTCGCTGACGGTGGTCGCCGTGCCGCCGGGCGGCTGCGGGATGTTCAGGTCGTCGCACAGCTGGTTCCACAGCTGGCGGTCCTCGGCGGCGTCGATCGAGGCTGCCGACGTGCCGGCGACCAGGTCGGCCGGGATCTCGCCGGACAGCTTCAGGGGTGTCTGCCCGCCGAGCGACACGATCACCTTGTGCGGCTGCTCGGCGGCGATCACGTTGAGCACGTCTTCGCGGGTGAGCGGTTCGAAGTACAGCTTGTCGCTGGTGTCGTAGTCGGTCGAGACGGTCTCGGGGTTGCAGTTGACCATCACCGTCTCGTACCCGGCCTCGCGCAGGGCGAACGATGCGTGCACGCAGCAGTAGTCGAACTCGATGCCCTGGCCGATCCGGTTCGGGCCCGAGCCGAGGATCACCACCTTCTGGCGTCCGGACGGGCGGACCTCGCTCTCGTCCTCCCACGTCGAGTAGTGGTACGGCGTCTCGGCGGCGAACTCGGCCGCGCACGTGTCGACCGTCTTGTACGTCGGCAGCACGCCGGTCCCCTCGCGAGCTGCCCGGACGGCATCGTCCGTGGTGCCCCACAGGTGCGCCAACTGGGCGTCGGAGAAGCCGAGCCGCTTGGCCCGCTTCCACTCGCGGCGCGTGAGCGAGTCGGCCGTACGACCGGCGAGCGCGGCCTGCTCCTCGGTGATCAGCGACATCTGGTCGAGGAACCACGGGTCGACCTTGCAGGCGTCGTGGATCGCCTCGATCGTCACCGTGCCGCTGGCGGGTAGACGCCGCAGCAACTCGCCGAGCTGGAAGATCCGGTCGGGCGTCGGCACCGCCACCGCGGCCAGTAGGTCGGCATCGGCGCGGCCGTTGAACTCGGCCGCGGCCGGGTCGCAGTTGAGCCCCGCGCGCCCCTGTTCCAAGGACCGCAACGCCTTCTGGAGCGACTCGGGGAACGTGCGGCCGATCGCCATCACCTCGCCGACCGACTGCATCTGCGTGCCGAGCACCCCGATGGTACCAGGCAACTTCTCGAACGCCCACCGCGGGATTTTCGTCACGACGTAATCGATCACCGGCTCGAACGACGCCGGCGTGGCCCGGGTGATGTCGTTGCTGATCTCGTCGAGCGTGTACCCGACGGCGAGGCGGGCGGCGATCTTGGCGATCGGGAAGCCGGTGGCCTTCGATGCCAGCGCCGACGAGCGCGACACCCGCGGGTTCATCTCGATCACGACCTGGCGGCCGTCGGCCGGATCGACCGCGAACTGCACGTTCGAGCCGCCGGTCTCGACGCCCACGCGGCGGATCACGGCCAGCGCCGAGTCGCGCATCTGCTGGTACTCGACGTCGGTCAAGGTCTGCTGCGGGGCGACCGTGATCGAGTCGCCGGTGTGCACGCCCATCGGGTCGACGTTCTCGATCGAGCAGACGATCACGCAGTTGTCGGCCCGGTCGCGCATGACCTCGAGCTCGTATTCCTTCCACCCGGCGATCGACTCCTCGATGAGGATCTCACTGATCGGGCTGGCCGCCAGGCCGTTGCCGGCCACCAACTCGAACTCCTCTGGGGTCGAGGCGATGCCGGTGCCGCGGCCGCCGAGGATGTAGGCGGGACGGATGATGACCGGCAGGCCGAGCTGCTCGACGACGGCCCGGGCCTCGTCGATCGTGTGGGCCGACCCCGAGCGCGGCACGTCGAGGCCGATCTCGATCATCGCCTGCTTGAACCGCTCGCGGTCCTCGGCCGTCGCGATCGCCTCGGCGTTGGCTCCGATCATCTCGGGCGTGCCGGGCACGCCGATCAGGCCGCGCTCGTACAGTTCCATCGCCACGTTCAGGCCGGTCTGGCCACCGAGCGTCGGCAACACCGCGTCGGGCTGCTCGCGCTCGATGATCGCCGCCAGCACCTCCCACGTCAGCGGCTCGACGTAGGTCGCGTCGGCGAAGTCGGGGTCGGTCATGATCGTCGCCGGGTTCGAGTTGGCGAGGATCACCCGGTACCCCTCCTCGCGCAACACTCGGCAGGCCTGCGTGCCCGAGTAGTCGAACTCGCACGCCTGCCCGATCACGATCGGCCCCGACCCGATGATCAGAATCGAGTGAAGGTCATCACGCCTGGGCATCAGAGCATCCCTGCGAACTGGGCGAACAGGTAGCGCGAGTCGTGGGGGCCGGGGCCGGCTTCGGGGTGATGCTGGACGCTGAAGCAGCGCTCGCCCACCACCTCCAGCCCCTCGCACACGTTGTCGTTGAGGTTCACGTGGGTCATCCGTACCGAGCTGTCGAGGCCGGCGAACGAGTCGGCATCGACGGCGAAGTTGTGGTTCTGGCTGGTGATCTCGATCGTGCCGTTCACGAGGTTCTTCACGGGATGGTTGGCGCCGTGGTGCCCGAACGGCAGCTTCACGGTGCCGGCGCCGAGCGCCCGGCCGACCAGCTGGTGGCCGAGGCAGATCCCGAACACCGGCACGTTCCCGATCAGCCGGCCGATCTGGTCGGCCGCGTACTGCACCTCGGCCGGGTCGCCCGGCCCGTTCGACAAGAAGACGCCGGCCGGGTCGCGGGCGAGCACGTCGTCGGCCGAGGTTCCCGCCGGGACGACCTCGACCCGGCCCAGCAGCGCCAGCTGACGCAAGATGGTGGTCTTGATGCCGAAGTCGTAGGCGACGATCAGGCGGCCGGGAGCCCCCGGCGCGGCCTCGAACACGTACGGCTCGGCGGTGGTGACGTCGGCGACCAGGTCGATGCCGTCGGTGCCCGGCTCGGCCTGCGCGGCGGTCAGCAAGGTGGCCTCGTCCTCGCCACCGAACGCGCCGGGGATCGCCCCGACGTCGCGGATCTTGCGGGTGAGCCGCCGGGTGTCGATGCCGGCGATGCCGGGGATGCCGTGCGCATCGAGCAACGTCGACAGGTGCCCGGTGCTGCGGTGGTTGCTCTCGCGCCGGGCGAGGTCGCGCACGATCACTCCCCGGCAGAACGCTCCGCGCGACTCGTCGTCGGTGGGGTTCACGCCGTAGTTCCCGATGTGCGGGTAGGTGAACGTGATGATCTGACCGGCGTAGCTCGGGTCGGTGACGATCTCCTGATAGCCCGACAGGGCCGTGTTGAACACGACCTCGCCGGTGGCCGGTCCGGCGACCTCGGCCCCGATCAGCTCGCCCTCGAACACCGACCCGTCGGCCAGCACGAGTGCCCCTTCACGCAGTTGCATAATCATTCACCCTACCGTATGAATATTCCGAGATTCGGTGGTCGAGTGCCGCACCCGCGGCGCAGCCGCCGCTCCGGTGTATCGAGACCACCCCGCTCACCGCTGGGCCCGCCCGTCGAGCACCGTCGGCGTACCGAACAGGAACGTGTGCCGAACCCGGCCCCGCAGCGGCACCCCGACGAACGGCGTGTTGTGCGACCGGCTGGCGAGCCGGGCCGGAACCACCTGCCACTCCTCAGCCGGGTCGAACACCGTCAAGTTGGCGGGTTCACCGGCCACGACCGGCCGGCCGTGCAGCGCGCCGAGCCCGGCGATCGCGGCCGGCTTCCACGACAGCGCTGCCACCACATCGCCGAGCGGCATGTCGAGATGGGCGAGCGCCACCCCGAGCGCAGTCTCCAGCCCCACCATCCCCGGCGGCGCCTGGTCGAGCGGGCGTTCCTTCGTGTCGGCCGCGTGCGGGGCGTGGTCGGTGGCGATCGCGTCGATCGTGCCGTCGGCCAGTCCCTCACGGACGGCGACCACGTCGGCCATCGTCCGCAACGGCGGGTTGACCTTGTACAGCGCCGAGTAGCCGCGCAACAGCTCGTCGGTGAGGCTGATGTGGTGCGGGGTGGCCTCGGCGGTGATCGCCAGGCCGTCGGCCTTGGCTGCCCGCACCAGCTCGACCGACCGGGCCGTCGACAAGTGCAGTAGGTGCACCGGCGCCCCGGTGCGGCGGCACAGCTCGATGTCGCGGAACACCATCAGCTCCTCGGCCAGCGACGGCCAGCCGGGCAGCCCGAGGTGCGAGCAGCACTCGCCTTCGTGCATCACGGCGCCTTCGGTGAGACGGGCGACCTCGCAGTGTTGCGCGAGCGTCACGCCCAGGTCGGCGGCATACTCGAGCGCCCGCCGCATCAGCAGCGGGTCCTGCACCCCGGTACCGTCGTCGGTGAACAGGTGCACGCCGGCACCGGCCAACTCGGCGAGCGGTGTCAGCTGCGTACCCGCCCGCCCGATCGTGATCGACCCGGCCGGGTGCACGTCGCACAGTCCGGCTCGCTGGCCCTGGCCGCGGACGAATTCGACGACGCTGACCGAGTCTTGGGTGGGGTCGGTGTTCGGCATCGCCACCACCGCCGTGTACCCGCCCAGCGCGGCGGCCCGCGAACCGGTCTCGATCGTCTCGGCCTCCTCCTGCCCCGGCTCGCGCAGGTGCGTGTGCAAGTCGACGAACCCCGGACAGATCACCAGCCCGGTGCAGTCGAGGGTGACGTCCGCAGGGCCGGGCTCGGCCACCACACCGTCGGCGATCCGCACGTCGCCAACGCGCGTGCCATTCCGGTCGATGACCGTCCCGCCGGTCAACAAGATGGTTGAGCCCTCCAAGGTGGTTGAGCTTGTCGAAACCATGGCCGTCACCGCAGACCTGTGGTGGTGGTGGTTTCGACAAGCTCAACCACCAGGAGCACTCGATGGTCGTGGTTCACTCCATGCCTCCGCTTCCCAGCAGGTCGAACAGGACGGCCATCCGCACGGCGATGCCGTTGGTGACCTGTTTGGTGATGACCGCTCCGGGCAGTTCGGCCGGGTCGACGGCGATCTCGACCCCACGGTTCATCGGGCCGGGGTGCATCACCAGCGCGTGCGGCTGGAGCCGGGCGGCTCGCTCGGGGGTCAGCCCGAACCGGGCCGTGTACTCGCGCAGGCTCGGCACGAGCGACTCGTTCATCCGCTCGTGTTGCATGCGCAGCAGGTACAGCACGTCGAGTTTGGGCAGCACGTCGTCGAGGCATGCGGTGGCCGGGGCCAGCGGGGTGGGTGGCAGGAGGGTCCGCGGGCCGACCAGCACGACGTCGGCGCCGAGCATGGTGAACGCCTCGATGTCGCTGCGGGCCACTCGGCTGTGGCGGACATCGCCGACGATGCCGATCCGCAGCCCGTCGAGCGAGCCGAACGCGGTGCGGATCGTGTAGCTGTCGAGCAGCGCCTGGGTGGGGTGGTTGGCCCAGCCGTCGCCGGCGTTGACGACGCTGGCGGTGGTCCACTGCGAGATCTGCCATGGGGCGCCGGACGACTTGTGGCGCACCACGAATGCGTCCACGCCCATCGCCGCGATCGTCTCGATCGTGTCGCGCAGGCTCTCGCCCTTGTTGACGCTCGACGACGACACGGCGAAGTTCATCGTGTCGGCCGAGAGGCGTTTGGCAGCGGTCTCGAAACTCAGCCGGGTGCGCGTCGAGTCCTCGAAGAACACGTTGCACACGGTCTTGCCGCGCAGGGCGGGCACCTTCGGGTTCGGCCGCCGGTTGACCTCGGCCATGTGGTCGGCCAGTTCGAGCAACCGCTGCAACGCCTCCGACCCCGCCTCCGCAATCGACCTGAAGTGCTTCACTGGCCACCGTCTCCCGAGGTGGTTGAGCCTGTCGAAACCACCGTGGCCACGTCAACGTTCATGCGATCGTCACCCCGTCTGCCGAGGCGACGACGGTCTCGGCCGAGCTGGTCGGCAGGTTCTTGCCGACGAAGTCGGGCCGGATCGGCAGCTCGCGATGCCCCCGGTCGACCAGCACCGCGAGCTGCACCGCGGCCGGGCGGCCGTAGTCGCCGATCGCGTCGAGCGCGGCCTTCACGGTGCGCCCGGTGTACAGCACGTCGTCGGCGAGCACGACGATCGCGCCGTCGATCGGGAAACTGATGTCGCTCACGCTGCCGGGCGACACCGGCCGCAGGCCGATGTCGTCGCGGTACAGCGAAGCGTCGATCGAGCCGTGCGGCACCGGCTCGGCGATCCGAGCGATCTCGGCGGCCAACGCGTCAGCCAGCCACACACCACCACGCTGTAACCCCACGAGCACGACACCGTCGATGCCCTGATTCCGCTCGATCACCTCGTGGGCCATGCGGGTCACCGCACGGCGCACGTCGTCAGGTGAGAGCACCTGCTTTGCCGTCACTGATTTGCTCCTGCCGTCCGGGCCTCACAGGACCCGCTTCACGGTCGATCACGCACCCTACCGCCGCCGCCACCCCACGACGCGTCACGACGGTCGTTGCTGAAGCGCGGATGGTGCACGCATGTCCTTGGCCGGCCGACACCTGGGCCCAGCCCGTCGACGGCGTCGGCCAGACATCGCCCAGCGCACCGTCGCCCAGCACGCCACGGAACCGTCGCTGCGGATCCCGCACCCGTCGGCACCCCCGAACGACAACTGGACGAAACGGTCGTCGGGGTTGGGTGCAGGTTCGCCCAGGTGCGACCAGTCACACGGCGACCGTCTTGACCGGGGTACCGACAGCGACGGTGCGGCTGACGGTGCACAACCGCGACTCGATCTGCCCGATCGTGCGTGGCACGACCGCCCGGGCAGCATCGCCCGCGTCACCCTCCGGGAACTGCACGTCGTAGGTGACGAGCAGGTCGACCAGTCGATTGCCGAGCTCGTCGCGGATCTTGTGCCCCTCGGCGGTGGCCGTCAGCGAGAGCGGCTCGGCCCGCTTCGACGTGATCAGGTCGAGGTCGACCGCCCCGCACGCGGCCAGCGCCCCGAGCAACAGCTCGACCGGCGTGAACCGCGACCCCTCGATGGTCCCGACCACCAGCGCACCACCGCGTGCGTTGCGGATGACGTACCCACCCAGCTCGGTGCGTTCCAAGGTGACCTGCCGGAGGCTGTCGTCGCTCATCCCGTCAAGCTTGGCCCGTCAGCGTCCGGAGCGGGCAGCCGCGGCAAGCCGGTCGTCGAACGTCAGCAGCTCGAGCTGGCGACGCTGGGCGACCGCTAGCGCGCAGCAGTCGGGCATCTTCAGCCCGGTCACCGCACGCAGCCTCGCCAGCACGAGCGGCGGGTCGGCGACGTCGTCGGTTACCACGCCAAGCTCGGCCAGCACGTTCAGCGCGGCATCCTCACGACCGGCCATCACCGGGCGCACGAGTACTTCAGCGACGTTCACCACGTGCATGTACAGGGTGGCCCGCTCGGTCGCGTGCGGCACCAGCAGCGAGGCGGCCGCGGCGTGGTGCGCATCGTGGGCATCGAGGAACGCGATCACCGTGCTCGCGTCGAGCACGAGCTCGGACGTCACTCGGGCCAGTCCTCGCGCAAACTGGCGAGGTAACCCGGGGGGTACACCCCCGTCAGGCTGCCCGCCAACGCGGTGATCCGCCGACGACGCTCGTCGATGGACTCGATCGCTTCTCCTCGGGCTGCCCGCACGGCGAGTTCACGGAGCGCGTCGGCACGGGTCAGTTCGGGCTGGGCACGCAACATCGCGTCGATCGCGGCGGCGATCTCGTCGGTCTCGGTGATGGTGTGTCGCGGCCGGACGGTGGGCACGCGGACGAGTGTAGCACTTCAACCAAGATGGTGCATCACCTCGATCCATCGTTGTCTACACAGGTACGGTGGCGCGATGCACGACATCGTGATTCGTGGGGGGACGGTCGTCGACGGGTCGGGCACTCCCCCGCGCCCGGCCGACGTAGCGATCGACGGCGGCACCATCGTCGCCGTCGGCAGCGACCTTGGGCCGGCGCACCGTGAGGTCGACGCCGGCGGGCTGCTCGTCACGCCCGGCTTCGTCGACGTGCACACGCACTACGACGCCCAGGCCACGTGGGACCCCTATCTCACACCGTCGTCGTGGCACGGCGTCACCACCGCGGTGATGGGCAACTGTGGGGTGGGGTTCGCCCCCGCTGCCCCCGACCGGCACGACTGGCTGATCGAGCTGATGGAGGGCGTCGAAGACATCCCCGGGGCGGCCCTCACCGAAGGCATCCAGTGGAGTTGGGAGTCGTTCCCCGAGTTCATGGACGCGCTCGCCGCCCGCCAGTACGTGATCGACCTCGGCGCCCAGGTGCCCCACGGAGCCGTGCGCGGCTATGTGATGGGCGAGCGCGGCGCCGCCAACGAGGACGCCACCGCGGCCGACATCGTGGCGATGGGCGAGCTGGTTGCCGAAGGGCTGCGGGCCGGTGCGCTCGGCTTCTCCACCAGCCGCACGTCGCTGCACCGATCGAAGTCGGGCGAGCTCGTGCCCGGCACGTTCGCCGCCGCCGACGAACTGCTCGGCATCGCCGAGAAGATGGCCGAGGTGGGGCACGGCGTGTTCCAGTTCGCGCCCGAACACACCGACCTGCTCGACGAGTGGCCGTGGATGCGCGACATCGCGATCAAGACCGGTCGCACGGTCAGCGTCAACTTCAGCCAGACCGACAAGGCCCCCGAGTACTGGCGCGACGTGATCGCCCGGCTCGACGAGGCCCGCGCCGACGGGCTGCCGATCGTCGCCCAGGTGCACGGCCGCACGGTGGGCCTGTTGATGTGCCTCGAGGGCAGCTACCACCCGCTGATGTTCCACCCGGCATGGGCGAAGATCGCGTTCGTCCCCAAGGCCGAACAGATCGCCGCCCTGACCAGCGGCCCGATCCGCGACGAGTTCCTGACAGGTGACGAGCTCCCCGGCATCGACAAGACATGGGCGGTGGCCGATGGCGACATTGACTACGAGCCGCTGCCCTCCGACTCGATCGCTGCGGTGGCCGCCCGCACCGGCGTGCCCGCCACCCAGCTCGTCATCGACCAACTACTCGCGGCCGACGGGCACGGGATGCTGTACGCCCCGTTCTTCAACTACAGCTACGGCGACCTGTCGTTCAACTACGAGGCCCACCTCAACCCGTCGACCCGGTTCGGGCTGGCCGACGCTGGCGCGCACTGCCGGGTGATCTGCGACGGCGGTACGCCCACGTTCATGCTCACCCACTGGACCCGCGACCGCACCCGCGGCCCCAAGCTGCCGCTCGAATACGTCGTCCACCGCCAGACCCGCCAGACCGCCGAGCTGTACGGCCTCACCGACCGGGGCTTGCTGGCACCGGGTCAGCGGGCCGACGTCAACGTGATCGACTACGACCGCTTGGCGTTCGGCACCGCCCGCATGGCGTACGACCTCCCCGGCGGGGCGCCACGCCTCGTCCAGAAGGCTCGCGGCTACCGCCACACGTTCGTCGCCGGTACCGAAACCGTCACCGACGACGAGTTCACCGGCGCGCTCCCCGGCCGCCTCCTCCGCGGCCCCCGCTAGCGCCGCGCGGGTCAGCAGCCGCTCAGGGGGTGCGGGGCCGATGTCGTGAGTCCGGTGGCGGCGACGGGGCCGGTCAGGTCGATCGTGGTGCCACCGACCTCGACTGCGCCGACGACCTCGCCCCCGATCGCGAGCAGCGTCGCCCGGGCACCGGCGACCAGCGTGAAGTCGGTGGTGCCCGGGGCGACGAACGCGTGGTAGCCGGCCACTCCGAGTCGGTTCGACTCGACGGTCGCGGCCCCGGTGCCGTCGAACCACACGACGATGGTCGCCTCGGCACCGGGACCGATCACGAACGTGGTCTCGCCGCTACCGAGCGTGCCGTCGATCCGCGCGCAGCCCCGGTCGGCGAGCCGGTTGCCAGCCTCCGTAGGCAGCGGCGTCGCTGCCGACGGTGGACCCGTCAGCCACCCCACGAGGTCGTTGCGGAGTGCGAGCGTCGCCTCGTCGTCGGCGTGCACCGGGCGGAAGCGTTCGGCGACCACGCGCTCGAACGGGGTGCCCTGTTCGACCGGGTTGGTCGCCTCGACGAGGTAGCCGACCGGGTTGGCGGCGACGAGGTCGGCCTCCCACCGCTCCCACGTACCGGGGAACACATAGTCGTCCGAGCGTCCGCCGAGATAGATCTCGCCGAGCAGGAACTGCTTCCAGATGTAGCGCGTTGCCGACACGCGCTCCCGATCGAGGTACACCCACGGATAGCTGGTCCACGCCAGCAGTGGGTCGCCGGGCGAGCTGAACGCGCTCAGCACGGCACGCTCGAAGTGGACCCGACCGCCGCGCCCTGCATCCGCCCGATCCGCCAACGCGGCGGTGGAGTGCGTCGTCGACAAGGTCTCGATGCCGACGCCGAACGGGGCGGTGCCGCCCACCTGCACCGTCACCAACGTGGCGACCAACGGCAGCAGCGCGCCGACCGGCCTGGCCGCGATCGGTGCCCGCCAGCGCGCCGTGGCCCAGCCGGCGAGCTGGGCGGCGATCAACAACGTCGGAACGACCAGCACCGAGAAGTAGTGCGACGAGTAGCGCTGCGACACCGCCAGCTCCACCCACGCGCCGAGGAACCACGTAGCCAGCAGCGCCACCAGCGCCCGCTCGGCCGCGCCGGCGCGTCGGAACCGGACGGCCGCGACCACTGCCCACACCGCGACCGCTCCGGCGACCGCTGGCCGGTCCGCGTAGTACTCGCGGCCCCGGCTCCAGGCGAGCGCGGCCTGCCCCGCCGGGCCGCGCCCGGTGGCGTCGCTCATGAACCGGGCGTAGCGCCACCAACCGTCGACGAAGTCGCCGAACGAGCGCCGCCCGGCCAAGTCGGCAAGGCCGTACCAGACCAAGGCCGAACTGAACGCCACCGCCGACGCAGCAGGGAGCCACCACCAGGCCGGGCGGCCACCGACCCGTTCGTGGCGGCGTGTCCACATCGCATAGAGCAGGACGGGCACCGCCGTGAAGCACGCGGTGAACATCGTCTGCACGGCCAAACCCGTCGCTGTGCCGACGGCCCACACCGCCCACCAGCGACGGCGCGGCGTCGCCCAGCAACGGTCGAGCACCGTCACGGCGAGCGCCAGGCCGAGCAGGGCCACGGCTATGTTGCGGGCGTACAGCACGCCGGCGTAGTCCGCCTCGGACAGCGTCAGGTGGGCGACCACTGCCGCTGCGACAGCGGCGGCGACGGCGCGCGCTGCTCCCGAACGGAGGGCGACCAGCGCTGCGGCGGCCCCGACGCACAGCGCCGAGCCGAGCGTGAAGACGGCGATGACCAGCCAGAACCCGTCGCGCCCTCCGAGCCGCGCGGCGGCCTCGTACACGACCGGTTCGAGCGGGCCTTTGTTGTGGATCGCGTTCTCGTAGTACCCGCCGCCGAACCGCATCGTGCGCTCGACCACCACGCGCATGAACTGCGGGTCGAAGTCGGCGGTGCTCTGCTCCATCCGGAGCACGGCCACCGCGGCGGCGAGCGCGAGGGCGGCGATCGAGATCGGCAGGTACCACCGATCGAGCCAGGCCGCACGCCGGGCGATCGCCCGGCCCAGTTCACGCATCGGCGACGAGCCGATCGGCGAGGAGCGCGACGGCGACGACGCTCACGATGCTGAAGCGCAGCAGACCTCCGCTGAGGTGGCGGCCGACCTCGATCGCGTCCCCGGCGAACGACAGGTACAGGTCGGCCAGCACCGGTACCCCCAAGATCCCGACGAAGCACACCTCGCGACGCCGCCCGCGCCACAGACTCACCGCCGCCAGCGCCACGATGGCGACCCCCCACACCGTCATCGCCTTGCCCGAGCCGGCCGGGTCGAGCGGCCCGAGTGGCCGGTCGGGAAGGTGCGCTCCCACCGCGTAGCTGTCGTAGACGGCGAAGTCGGTCGCGGTGTGCAGGCCGATCTCGCCGTGGAACCGGTCGAGGTACCAGCCTGTCCGTGCCACCACCGACCAGGCGGCCCAGACGCGCCCGCTGCCGGCAGCCCACGCCCGGTACTCGTCCAGCTCGGGCGCCCGCAGGAATGCTTCGCCGTCGGCCCACGCGTCCTTCCCGCTGCGTTCCTCCAACGCCGGCGACACGGGCAGGCCGTGCGACTCGAAGAATTCACGCATCGTCGCCGACGGCAACCAGCGCAGGCCCATGTTGTTGTGGAACGTGGCGGTGTTGCGGTCGGCCGCGAGTTGCGTGCCGATCGACGCGACCCCCGCCACGAGCACCGCCGCGAGCGCCAACGTCATCGTCCGCCGGCGCGGACCGTCGCGTTCGGAGCGCAGGTGCAGCACGCCCGCGACGGCAGCCGCCGGCACCGCGACCACCAGGAGTGACAGGGCGTTCGAGTCGCGCACCAACATCCACGCCACCGTGAGCGCGACCGCGACGGTGGTACGGAACCTGCCCGGCTCGGCGAACCAGCGCCACCACGCGGCCAGGCCGGCCACGGCCAGCGAACCCGATGGCGACTCGGTGAGGATCTGGGTGTTCCACATCGCCCACCGGCTCTCGACCGCCAGCAACCCCAGCACGACGACGGCGATCACCGCGATCGGTCGTGACGCGAGCCGGCGCCAGGCGGTCGACATCAGCCACGCCCAGGCGGCCACCCAGCACAGTGTCTGGGCGGCCACGATCCACCCGGGCGACGACCCGAACAGCCAGACGAACAGCGGGTACGCGGGCGGGCGCTGATCGACCCAGAACTTCGGTGACCAGGGGTTGCGTGAGGCGACGTCGAGGTACGAGTGGCTGTCGGGGTACACCGGCGGGAACCCACTCCGCCACCGCGGGCCCACGACCGCGACCACGAACACGGCGGCGACCGCGCACCACAGCGTGCGCACCACCATCCCCTTTGTCACGGGCCGGACCATACCGAACCCCGCCGACGCGCCGCCGGTCGCCGGCCTACCCCGCTACTCGCTCAGGCCGAGCGAGTAGCGGCGGCGATCGCCGCGAGCACGCCGTTGACGAAGCGGCCGCTGTCGTCGGTGGAGTAGCGCTTGGCCAGTTCGACCGCCTCGTTGAGCACCACCGCAGTGGGCACGTCGGTGCGGTGGACGAGTTCGAACGTGGCCAGCCGCATCACACTCAGGTCGAGCACTGGCATGCGCGCCAGCGTCCAGCCCTCGGCGCGCTCGGCGATCAGCGCGTCGACCGCCGAGCCGTGTTCGCTGACGCCGCGCACGAGCAGTTGGGTCAACTCGTCGGGCTCGATCACCTGGAGGTCGAGTGTGTCGGCCGGGTCGATGCCCTTGGCCTGCGCCTCGTACAGGAGGTACAGGGCGCGCTCGCGAGCGTCGGACCGTTCGTCGGGACGTTCCATCAGGCGGGCCGTCAGACCCGTGTGATGTAGTCGCCGGTGCGGGTGTCGACCTTGATCTTCTCGCCCTGCTCGACGAACAGCGGCACCTGGACGACCTTGCCGGTCTCGAGCGTGGCCGGCTTGCGGGCGCCCGACACCCGGTCGCCCTGCACGCCCGGCTCGGTGGCGGCGACCGTGAGTTCGACCGAAGCGGCGATCTCGACACCGACGATCTCGGTGCCGAAGTAGGCGATCTGGGCGGTCATGCCCTCGATCATGTAGTCGGCGGCCTCGCCGAGCGTGACCGGCGGCACGTTCTGCTGCTCGAACGTGTCGTTGTTCATGAACACGTAGTCGTCGCCGTCGCGGTAGAGGAACTGCATCTCTTCGCGGTTGATGATCGCCTGCTCGATCTTGATGCCGGCGTTGAACGTACGGTCGAACACGTTGCCCGACTTGACGTTGCGCAGCTTGGTGCGCACGAACGCACCGCCTTTGCCGGGCTTCACGTGCTGGAACTCGACGACCTGGAAGAGTCCATTGTCGAGTTCGAGCGTGATACCGGTCTTCAGGTCGTTGGTGGTGATGGTGGGCATGGGGTGTCCTTCGGCGTCTTGGTCAGAATGCGGCATCCGGACTCGGTCACGACCACCAGGTCCTCGATGCGGAAGCCGCCGAATCCGACACGATAGAGGCCAGGTTCGACGGTCACGACGTCTCCGGCGCGGAGTTCGGCCGTGCTGACCGGCGACTCGAACGGGTCTTCGTGGATCTGGAGCCCGACGCCGTGGCCGGTGGAGTGCAGGAACCACTCGGACAAGCCTGCGTCGGTGACCGCTTGGCGGCACACCGCGTCGACGTCCTTGGCGGGCATCCCCGCACGGACGGCCGCCAATCCGGCGAGTTGAACGTCGAGCAACAGGTCGTACATCTCCAACTGGCGGGCCGACGGCTCGCCCACCACGTAGCTGCGGGTCATGTCGGAGTGATAGCCCTCGACCAGGCCGCCGACGTCGATCACCACGGTGTCGCCCTCCACGATCGGGCGGTGCGTCACCTCGTGGTGTGGCCGGGCTGCGTGCTCGGGGCCGGAGGCGACGATGGTGTCGTAGCTCGGCCCGTCGGCGCCGTGCAGACGCATCCGGTATTCGAGTTCGGTGCGCACGTCGTGTTCGGTGACGCCGGTGGCCAGCAACGGGGCCACCTCGGCCAGCGCGGCATCGGCCGCGGCGGCCGCGGCTGCGATGCGGGCGACCTCGCCGTCGTCCTTGGTGCGCCGAAGGTCCTCGATCATGCCGTCGGCGGGTGCGACCGGCAGTTCGGCGGCGTAGGCCTGCCAGCGGTGATGGCTGAGCGTGAGCGACTCGGCACCGACTCGCTCGGGGCCGGTGAGGGCGCCGACGAACTTGGCGTGCTGTTCGGCCTGGGTGAGCCCGATCTCGATGTCGGCGGCCACGCCGGCCGCGGCGAGTTCGGCCGTCGCCCGCTCGCCGTAGCGCCCGTCGGTGACGAGCACGAGCCGGTCGGGCAGCACGGCCACGAACCCGTTCGACCCGGTGAACCCCGTCAGCCAGCGGATGTTGGTGAGGTTGGTGAGCGCCATCGCCGCCAGCCCCCGCTCGCCCAACAACCCCCGCAGCGCATCCACCCGCCCCCCGTAGGAAATCCCCGGGTAACGCGAGGTGCCGGGCACCCCGGGTCAGCTCCCCAGCTTGGCGGCGACGGCTTGGATGGCGAGGTCGTAGCCGTGCTTGCCGAAGCCCATGATCGAGCCCGTCGCGGCCGGAGCCACCACGCTGGTGTGGCGCCACGGTTCGCGGGCGTTCGGGTTCGAGATGTGGACCTCGACGATCGGGCCCTCGAACGCCTTGAGCGCGTCGTGGATCGCCCACGCGTAGTGCGTGAACGCCCCCGGGTTGATGACGATCGCCGCTGTGCCGTTCGTGCGCGCGGCGTGAATGTGGCCGATCAGCTCACCCTCGCTGTTCGACTGGTGCGCCGCGACCGTCAGCCCGTGCTTGTCGGCGACCGTGGTCGCGTACTCGACGTAGTCGGCGAGCGTGTCGGTGCCGTAGATGTGCGGCTCGCGCTGGCCGAGCAGGTTCAGGTTCGGCCCGTGCAGGAGCAGGACGGTGGTCACGGCTGCGAGCGTAACGCCCACGCCGCCTGCGTGATCCGGTAGAGCACGTGCGGCCGCAGCGGGTTGCCCTCGGGCACCGACGGGTGGTCGAAGTCGGCCTCCGGGTCGCGGGTGAGGCCGATCTTGGCCATCACCCGTTGTGAGTTGCGGTTCGTGACCGCGGTGAACGAGATCACCTCGTCGAAACCGAGCTGCCCGAACGCGACCCCCAAACAGGCGGTGGCAGCTTCGGGCGCGTACCCGCGACCCCAGTGCTCGGAGCGGATCCGCCAGCCGACCTCGACGCCGTCGCGGAACCACGGCACCGACAAGCCGGTGAACCCGATCGGCTCGCCGTCGAGCTCGACGCACCACAGCCCGAACCCGTGTTGGTCGAACCCGACCTCGATCCGGTCCATGAATGCGTCGGACTGCTCGCTCGACATCGGTGGCCCGATCGTGGCCATCACCTGCGGGTCGGCGTTGAGCGCGCGGAACGCGGGGCGGTCCGACTCGCGCCAGCGGCGCAACACCAGACGCTCGGTGGTGACGACCGGCTCAACCATCGCAGGTCACGCCATCCGCCCGAGTGCGGCGAGTACCGGAGTCTCCGGCAGGCCAGGCACCACCTCGACCCCGTCGGGGCCGTCGAGCACGAACGTGAGCCCGTCGAGGGCCTTCTTGTCACGATGCATCAGGGCGACCAGGCGCCCGGGTTCGAGCCCGGCGGGCAGGCCGGTGGCCAGCTGGTACTCGTCGGCGACGACACGGAAGTGCTCGTCGACCCGGGCGTCGTCGATGCGCCCCAGCTCGCGCGCCAGGTGGGCGGCGTAGATCAGCCCGATCGCGACCGCTTCGCCGTGGGCAAGGCGGTGCTCGGTGGCCGTTTCGAGCGCGTGTGCCAGCGTGTGGCCGTAGTTGAGCAGCGCCCGGCGGCCGCCCTCGCGCTCGTCGGAGGCGACCACCTCGGCCTTGATCTCGACCGACCGGGCGACCCGGTCGGTGAGGCTCATCGCCAACAGGTCGTCGCCGGTGAGGAAGTGGTACTTCGCCATTTCGCCGTACCCGCAACGCAGCTCGCGCTCGGGCAGCGAGGCGAGCGCGTCGAGGTCGCACACCACGCCCGACGGCTGCCAGAACGCCCCCACCAGGTTCTTGCCCTCGGGGATGTTCACGCCGGTCTTACCACCGATCGCGGCGTCGACCATGCCGAGCAGCGTGGTGGCGACGTGCACCACCGGGATGCCGCGGTGGTAGCTGGCAGCCGCGAACCCGGCCACGTCGGTGACCATGCCGCCGCCCACACCGATCACCACGTCGTTGCGCGTCAGCCCGGCCCGGGCGAAGGCCCGGCACAGCTCGCCGACGGTGTCGAGCGACTTGTGCTGCTCGCCGGCACCGATCGTGAACACGTCGTGCGCGAGTGACAGCTCCCCGACCGGCGGCACGCCGTCCTGGGTGACGACCGCCGCCCGCTTGGCCGAACGCGGCAGCAACCCGCCCAACTCGGCCAGCGCGCCATGCCCCACCACCACGTCGTATGCCCGCTCCCCCAGCGGCACCCTGACCCGCCTCATACCAACCACTCGACGATCTCGGCCGCGGTGAGGTCGGGGTTGCCTTCGGCGCCGTCGGGGGTGACGTCGACGGTGAGGTCGGCGATCTGCTCGTAGAGCGGGCCGCGTTCTGCGTGCATACGCGCCAGTGTGGCCGCTGGATCGTCGTCGAGCCACGGACGGTGGCCACGCGATTGGGTGCGCGGCGCCAACACCGCCGGGTCGCCGGTCAACCAGACGACCCGCAACGCCCCCTCGTCACGGGCGGCGTTGATCCGGTCGACGTTGGCCGGGTCGAGCACCACTCCCGCCGCGCAACCAATCACCGACGGCATCGGCGCGTCGACCGCGTCGAACAGCGCCGCCGCCTCCACCGTCCGCAGTACCTCGACGCCGTCGTCGGTGAGGATCTGCTTGACGGTGCGGCCGGTGGTGGCCTCGATGTGGTGGTCGGAGTCGACGAACGGACGGTCGAGCAACGCCGCCACGCGCCGGCCGACGGTGGTCTTGCCCACCCCCATCAACCCGATCACGACCAGGTGCATCAGGGCAGGGTGCGTTGGAAGGCCTCGAAGTTGCGCACGAACTCGGCGACGTTGTCGCCACCGAACTTGCGCTGGGCCTCGCTGGCGAGCACGAGCGCCACCATCGTCTCGGCCACCACACCCATCGCCGGCACGGCCGTGACGTCGGTGCGTTCCTTGAACGACACCGCCGATTCCTTCGTGGCGGTATCGACGGTTTCGAGGGTGGGCCGGTTGAGCGTCGCCAGCGGCTTCATCGCCGCCCTGGCGACCACCAACTCACCCGTGGTCATGCCGCCCTCCACGCCACCGGCCAGCGTCGACAAGCGCGTGTAGCGGTTCTGCTCGGCGTCCCAGCGAATCGCGTCGTGGGCCTCGCTGCCGAGCCGGCCGGCGACGTCGAACCCGTCGCCGATCTCGACGCCTTTGACCGCCTGGATCGACATCAACGCCTGCGCCAGCAGGGCGTCGAGCTTGCGGTCCCAGTGCACGTGGCTGCCGAGCCCGACCGGCACGCCGAACCCGAGCACCTCGACGACACCGCCGAGCGAGTCGCCCTCCTTGGCGGCGGCCTTGATCGCTTCGACCATCGCCGCCGTGGCGCCGGCGTCGAAGCAGCGCACCTCGCTGGCGTCGACCTTCTCGAGGTCGGACGGTGTGGGCCGGGCGGCATCTGCCGGCAGGCGTACGTCGCCCATCTGGATCACGTGGCTGATGACATCGACGCCGATCTCGGCCAGCAGCAACTTCGCCAACGCACCGGCGGCCACCCGGGCCGCGGTCTCGCGCGCGGATGCCCGTTCGAGCACGTCGCGGGCGTCGGTGAAGCCGTACTTCTGCATGCCCGCCAGGTCGGCGTGGCCGGGCCGTACCTGGGTGAGCGGATCTTTCGTCTGGCCTGGCTCGGGCGACATCTCGTCGTGCCACTTGTCGCTGCGGAACCACTCGGTGTTCTTGATCTCGATCGCCACCGGCGCGCCGAGCGTGCGCCCGTGACGCACACCACCCACGAGCGTCAACTCGTCGACCTCGAACCGCTGCCGGGGGCCGCGCCCGTACCCCAGCCGGCGCCGGGCCAGATCGGCCTGGATGTCGTCGACCGTGACGGCCAACCCCGCCGGCAACCCCTCGACGATCACCACCAGCGCCTGGCCATGCGATTCGCCTGCAGTCAGGTAGCGGAGCATTGGATCAAGGCTAACGGGCGGTCGTTACCGCCGCCTCGACCGGTTCGAACAGCAGCCCGGCGAGTTGGGCGCCGAGGCCGGCGTCGGCCTCGACCACGAGGTACGCCCCGAACCCGGCGCCGACGTCGAGCCACGGGTACGAGCCGTACGCTCCCGGATCGTCGATGCGGTACTGGTCGGGGTACACCCACCACCCGAGCCCGTAGCCGCTGCCGGTCTGGGTGTTGCCGGCGTACGCCGTGCCCGTGCGGTCGGCGTGCATCGCCGCCAGCGCCTCGGCCGAGAGCACCTGGGTGTCGCCGCACACCCCGCCGCGAAGGTGCATGAGCAGTAGCTCGGCGTAGTCGCGCGGGTCGATGTACAGGCCACCCTCCATGTGCGGGTTGTCGGTCGGGGCCAGCACCGACACGTCGCCGTCGAACCCGGACGGGTAACCGAACCCGCCGCCCCCGAGCGTGCTCCAGTGGTTGTTGTACCCGAGCGACTCGACGCCGCAGGGCCGCACGTAGACCTCGTCGAGCAGCTGCGCCCACGACTTGCCCGACACGGTCTCGGCCACCGCCCCGGCGATCTGCCACTGTGCCCCGCCATACCGGTACTCGGTGTCGGGCGACACGATGTCGGCGTCGTCGCCGTCGGTCGTCCAAATCTGGGCGGCGCACTCTTCGAGCTCGCGGTCGGGCAGGAACTGGCACAGGTACGGCGGGTAGGTCGGGTCGGGCCCCAGCCCGACCAATCCAGAACTGTTCGACAGCAACTGGGCGACGGTGATGCCCGTGTTGTGCCCGGCGGCCCACGACACGTACTCGGCAATCGGCTGGTCGGGGTCGAGCAGACCCTGGTCGGCGAGGTGCATCAGCACCCCGGCCGTGACCATCTTCGACGACGAGGCGACGAACGACACCCGGTCGGGGCCGAACTCGCCGGTGTAGTACTCGCCGACGATCCCGTCCTCGGCGTCGACGATCACCAACCCGGCCCCGTTGAGCCCGCGCTCGACGACGAACCCGTCGATGATGGCCGCGACCTCGGCCAAGTCGACCTTGATCGTCGGCGCGGTCGTGGCCGTCGGCGCGGCCGTGGTCGCCGGCGGCGCGGTGGTGTTCGGTGCCGGAGCACTCGTGGTGGTGGGCGCTGCTGTCGAGGGCGGCACCGGCTCGGTGGTCGGCGTCGGCGTGACCGGTGGGTCGCTCGCCACCGGCCCGGCCGCGTCGTCACCACCCGAGCAGGCAGCCAGAACCAGCACCAACGCAATCAACCCCCGACGCATGCCGGCGACCCTACGAGCCCGCTGTACCCGATTCCGTTCTCGTGCCGCGGAGTAACGTCGGGCCGTGACTGCGGAGCTCACGGTGCGCCCACTGGGGGCCGACACGTGGGAGGCGTTCGCCGACCTGGCCGAGCACTCCGACGCGTTCCCGAGCGGTTGCTGGTGCATCGGGTTCCATCCGGAAGGCGTCGCCAAGGGTGACGGGTGGGTCGCCACCAACCGGGCCCGCAAACAGGCCCGCGTGTTCGCCGGCGACGCCCACGCCGCGTTGGTGTTCAGCGGCGACCGGTGCGTCGGCTGGTGCCAGTTCGGGCCGCCCGACGAGCTCCCGCGGATCAAGAACCGGCGCGAGTACGAAGCGGCCTTGGCGCCGCTCCCCGACTGGCGCATCGCCTGCTGCTTCACCGCCAAAGGGCACCGCCGCCAAGGTGTGGCCGAGGCGGCGTTGGTCGGCGCGCTCGACCTGATCGCCCGCCTGGGCGGAGGGGTGGTCGAGGGCTACCCCGAGCCGGTCGAGGCGGTGCCGGCCGGGTTCCTCTACCACGGTGCCCTGTCGACCTACGAGCAGCTCGGCTTCACCCGCGACCGGCTGATCGGCAAACACCGCTGGGTCGTCCGCACGCACATCGAACCGCGCTAGGTCCCCCGGGACCGTGAATGCCAGCGCGTGGTGTCTTCGGACATGAGCGGATAGGTGGAGCAGCGGCACCAGGTGGTTGAGCCTGTCGAAACCACCGGTCGTCGGGGGTCTCGGTGGTTTCGACAGGCTCAACCACCTTGGCGGCGGTCGCCTATCCGTGAGCCCACTCAGGCTCGGGGGGTGAGTTCGGATTCGGCGGCGGCGCGCAGGGTCTGGGGGTCGGGAGAGGAACCCGTCCACAGTTGCTGCTGGTGGACGGCCTGGTGCACAAGCATGCCGAGGCCGTCGATCGTCCTCGCACCGAGCTCCCGGGCGGCCGCCAGCAGCGGGGTCTCGAGCGGGTGGTACACGATGTCGCACACAGCCAGGTCGGCGCGCAGCACCGCCACATCGACCGGTAGTTCGCCCGAGCCACCCATACCGACCGGGGTCGTGTTCACCAGCAGGTCGGCGTCGGCGACATCGGCGACCGTGCCGACCCGTCCTACGGCGGCCAGCGCGGCGCACTCCTCGGCGCTCCCCACGGTGCGGTTCACCACCGCCACGTCGGCCGCCCCGGCCGTGCCGAGCGAGTACACGATCGAGCGCGCGGCTCCCCCGGCACCGAGCACCACCACCCGGCGGCCACCCACCGCGTAGCCGGCGGCCACCAGCGAGTCGACGAACCCGTCGCCGTCGGTGGAGGCGCCGAACGTCGAGCCGTCGGGGTGCAGCACGACGGTGTTGACCGACCGCAGCGCGGCCGCGGCTGGATCGAGCGCATCGACTGCTTCCGCCACGTCGGCCTTGTGCGGCATCGTGACCGCCAGCCCGGCGATGCCGAGCGTGCGCATCGCCGCGACCGCGGCGGCGCCATCGCCCGGCGCGACCTCGAAGGCGAGCATGCGCCAGTCGAGCCCGCCGGCATCGAAGGCCGCGTTGTGCAGCGCCGGCGACAGTGAATGCCGCACCGGTGAACCGATCACGCCCACCACGCGGGTCGCCCCGCTGATCGCCGTCACCGGCTCACCAACCGTCGCACTGACACCTCGTGCGCGCACCGCGTCTCGATACGGGCGCTGCGCGCCCTACTCGACGACCGTAGTTCGGCTGCACCAGCGCATCCGCGAGCTGACAGCCAAAGCGATCGGCTGCGCGCCCTACTCGACGACCGTTGGCGGAACTGGCCTTGACGTTGACGCGCCGAGCGCGATTCGTCGTTCATGGCAGCACTCCGGCGGCGCGGGCGGTGGCGATGTTGGCTTCATGCTGTTCGTAGGTGGCGGCGAACGCGTGGCCGCCCTCCTTCGTGGCGAGCACGTAGTACAGATACAGGCAGCCCTGGGTGGGGTCGGGCAAGGCCTGGCAAATCGGGTCGCCCGGTGGCGGGTTGGGCGCCGGATTGAGCGCCGCCTGGATCGCTGCCCGGCCAGGGCTGGCGATCGGTGTCGGCGGCAGCCCGTGGTACATGTACGTGTTGTACGGCGAGTCGATGTCGCGTAGCTCGGGGAACGGTGTGGAGCGGTCGTTGCCGTAGTACAGCGTGGCGTCGATCTGGAGCGGCATGTCGATGAAGCCCGACATACGGTTGTAGATCACCCGGGCGATCTTCGGCCGGTCCTCGGGCAGCTTGGCTTCCTTCTCGATCATCGAGGCGATGATCAAGATCTCGTACGGCGTGCGGTGCAGCCGCGCGGCGCCCGACACCAAGTCTTCCTGGTTGATCGCCACACGTTCCATCAGCCCGACCATTCGCTCGACCACCTGGGCCTCGTTGTCGGCGTTCGACACCTGGTAGGTGTCGGGAAACAGCAAGCCTTCGGCCGACCTGATGCCGGCCGGCCGGCCGTACGCGTCGGGCACCACCGCGGTCTGTGTCGCGGCCAGGAACTCGTCGGCCGACAGGCTCGGCTGCTCGGCCGCCAGCCGGTTGGCGATCTGCTCCAGCGTGAAACCCTCGGGGAAGGTGATCCGCTGCACGGTGTCGGCCGGCGACCTGCGTAGGCCCGCGAGCACGTCGCCCATGTGCGAGTTCGTGCGCAGCTCGTAGTAGCCGGGTGTCAGTTCCAGGCCGCCCCGCTGGTCGACGTACCAGGTGAACACACTGGCGTCGACCACCAGCCCGCGGGCGACCAATCGGGCCGCCACCGAGTCGACCGTGTCGTCGTCGGCGACGGTGAACTCGACCCGCTCGCGAGGGCCGTCGCCGGGCGTCACCCGCTGCACGTACCACCAGCCGACGTAGCCGACGACGAGCATCAGCACGATCGCCAGGGCGAGCATCGCCCAGACCACCCACTTCACGACCCGGTTCTGGCCGCGTACGGGCTCGACCGCGGCGGCCTCGGCGACCTCGTCCCAGTCGTCGGCCGCCCAGTCGGAGTACCAGCGATCGTCGTCGGGGTCGGCGCCGGCCGTGCGCACGCCCGGGTCGAACCCCGACCTGGTCATCGGCGGGCCCGTCGTGAGTCGAGCCACGACTGGAGCATCACCGCCGCGGCCACCTTGTCGACCCGTAGACGGCGGGCTCGGCCGTCGAGGCCCCCCTCGCGCATGGCCTGTTCGGCCGTCACGGTGGTGCGACGCTCGTCGTGGAGTTCGACCGGCACGCCCGCCACCGTAGCCAGGCGCTTGGCGAACTCGGTGGCAGCCTTGGCGGCCGGGCCGTGCGAGCCGTCCATGTTGATCGGCAGGCCGACCACGATCACCTCGGCCTCTTCGGTGCGGGCGATCCGAGCCAGTTCGGCGAGGTCGTGTCGCGGTGACTTCGAGCGTTGCAGCACGAGCAGCGGCGAGGCGATCGTGCCGGTGAGGTCCGACACCGCCAGCCCGATCCGCTTGGTCCCCGGATCAACCCCCAACGCCCTCATGCGTGGCTATACGGTGGTCGAGTGGCCGCGCAGCGGCTGTATCGAGACCACCGGTGCGTCACGCGGTCGCGGCCTCGTGGGCCAACTTCAGGGCTTCGGGGATGGCACTCGGGTCCTTGCCGCCGGCTTGGGCGACGTCGCCCTTGCCGCCGGCACCGCCCTTGACGGCCTTGGCAGCGTCTTTGATCAGGTCGCTCGCGTTGAGACCCTCGGCTGGCTGCACTGCGGCGACGATCGCGACACCACCAGCAGGGGTCTCGCCGATCAGCACGACGCGGCGCACGCCCGCCTGCTGGCGGACGGCCAGCGCCAGCTCGCGCAGGTCGCCCGGCTCGAACCCGTCGACCTGTTCGACCACCACTCCGTCGACCGCGCCGGCGGCGAACTCGGCGGCACGGCCGGTAGCGAGCTTGGCGCGCAGCCCCTTCAGCTCGGCCTGGGCGGCCTTGAGTTCGTCGAGCTTGCGCTGCACCCCGTCGACCGCGGCTTCGCCAGTGGCCCCGACCAGGCGGCCGATCTGGCCGAGCGCGGCTTCGTCGCGCTGGAGCAACTCGACCGACGCAGCACCGGTGATCGCTTCGATCCGTCGCAGGTTCGACCCGATCGAGCTCTCGCTGACGACCTTGACCAGCCCGATGTCGCCGGTGGCCGATACATGGGTGCCGCCGCACAGCTCGATCGACGGACCGGCCTGGAGCACACGGACGATGTCGCCGTACTTGTCGCCGAAGAACGCGATCGCGCCGAGCGCCTCGGCCTCGCTCTTGCTGGTCTCGAACGCGATCGCCGGCTCGTTGCGCAGCGTCTCGTCGTTCACGAGCCGCTCGATCTCGGCGATCTGCTCGGTCGTCACCGCTTCGTAGTGCGAGAAGTCGAACCGCAGCCGGTCGGGCCCGACGTACGAGCCGGCCTGCTTGACGTGGTTGCCGAGCACGTGCCGCAGCGCCCAGTGCAACAGGTGTGTGGCGGTGTGGTTGCGCCGAGTGGCCGCCCGGCGATCGTCGTCGATCGCAGCGGTGGCGGCCTGACCGGGCGTGATCTCGCCCTCGACCAGCCGCGCCACATGACGCCGCAGCCCGGGCAGCGCAAACGTGGTATCGAGCACCTCGACGCGCCCGGTCGGCGTGGTGATGGTGCCGGTGTCGCCCACCTGACCGCCGGATTCGGCGTAGAACGGCGTGCGGTCGAGGAACACCTCGACGGTGGGCGCGTCGTCGACCACCGGGCCGTCGACCACGGCGAGCACGCGCCCCTCGACGGTGGCCGCGCCGTAGCCGACGAACTCGGTGATGCCGAACTGCTCGACGACCTCGCGGTATTCGTCGACGCGCCCGTCGTCGGTGCCCCTGGCCGCGGTGTGGGCGGCCTTGGCGCGCTCGCGCTGGTCGGCCATCGCCGACTCGAATCCGGCCAGGTCGACCGCCACCTCACGCTCGCCGGCGATCTCTTGGGTGAGTTCCAGCGGGAAGCCGTACGTGTCGTGCAGGAGGAACGCGGTCGAGCCCGACAGCGTCGACTGCTGGCCGGCAAGTTCCTGGTCGAGGATCGACAGGCCATTCTTCAGCGTCTGGCGGAAGCGCTCTTCCTCACGGCCGAGCACGCCGACGATGAACTCGCGCTGCTTGACCACGTCGGGGTAGGCGTTGCCCATCACGTCGATCGCGGTCTCGACCAGGCTCGGCATCACGAGTTGCTCGGTACCGAGGAGGTAGGCGTAGCGCAGTGCCCGGCGGATGATCCGGCGGAGGACGTAGCCACGACCCTCGTTCGACGGGAACACACCGTCGCCGACCAGCATCGTGGCCGACCGGGCGTGCTCGGCGAGCACGCGGATCGCGAACGACTCACGGTCGGCGTAGTCGCCGACCGCGTAGCGCTTGCCGGTGGCCGACTGGGCGGCCTCGATCAACGGGAGCATCAGGTCGGTCTCCCACACCGAGTCGACGCCCTGGAGCAAGGCCAGCACTCGCTCGAGCCCGGCCCCGGTGTCGACCGACGGCTTGGGCAGCAGCGTCCGCGACCCGTCGGGCGCCTGGTCGTACTGCATGAACACCAGGTTCCAGAACTCCATGAACCGGTCGCCGTGGGGATCGTTGGCCGGCCCACCGTCAGGCCCGAACGCGGGTCCGCGGTCGATGTGCAGCTCGGAACACGGACCGCACGGCCCCGTGTCGCCCATCTGCCAAAAGTTGTCCT
Organism: Ilumatobacter sp.; assembly: GCA_035556435.1. Classification (GTDB taxonomy): domain Bacteria; phylum Actinomycetota; class Acidimicrobiia; order Acidimicrobiales; family Ilumatobacteraceae; genus Ilumatobacter. Next base: position 170,144 of record DATMEY010000032.1, read on the forward strand.
TGTCGCCGAGCCGCTGGATGCGCTCGATCGGCATGCCCACCTGCTCGTGCCAGATCTGCTCGGCCTCGTCGTCGGAATCGTGCACGGTGACCCAGATCAGGTCGCCGTCGAGGCCCCACCCGCCCGCCTCTCGGCTGGACGTGACGAGTTCCCAGCTCCACGGGATGATCTCGTTCTTGAAGTAGTCGCCGAAGCTCCAGTTGCCGAGCATCTCGAAGAACACGAGGTGCCGCTTGGTGCGCCCGACGTCGTCGAGGTCGTTGTGCTTGCCGCCGGCCCGCACGCACTTCTGCACGTCGACCGCGCGGGCGAACGGCGGCACCTCGTCGCCGGTGAAGTACGACTTGAACGGCACCATCCCGGCCACGGTGAACATCACCGTGGGATCGTTGGGGATCAGGCTCGCCGACGGCACCACACTGTGATCGCGAGCAGCGAAGAAGTCGAGGAACGAGGCGCGCAGCTGGTCGGCGGAGATCGCTGGAGACATGGTCGTTGCAGCCTAGGCGCTCAACCCGCAGCTAGCTTCCGGGGGAATGAGTACCGGTACGCGGCCGCCCTCCGACGACGTGCACGAGTGGGTGTCGTTCGAGGACGCCGACGAGAACCGCACATGGTTGTGCGACGCCACCTATCTCCGCTCGGCCTACCACTGCATCTGGGGCGAAGGCTGCCAGGGTGTGCTCGACGACGACGCCACCGAGATGGCCCAGGGGTGTTGCAGCTACGGCGCCCACTTCGTCGATGACGACGACGTGCAAACGGTGGTGCGGGCATTCGTGCGGGTACGACCCGAACACATGCAGTTCCACGCCAAGGCGGTGCGCGGCGGGTTCCTCCGGCCGGGTGACGCCCACGATGCCTTCGACGACACGACACCCGAAGGCGTCGAGCCGCCCACGGTCACCCGGTTGGTCGACGACGCGTGCATCTTCCTCAACCGCCCGGGTTTCGCCGGAGGGGCCGGGTGCGCGCTGCACATTGCCGCGGTGGCGGCTGGGGAACGCCCGCTCGACTGGAAGCCGAACGTGTGCTGGCAGGTGCCGATCCGCCTCGACCACACCACCGACGACAACGGCCACGTGACCTCACACCTGCGCGAGTGGAAGCGCCGCGACTGGGGCGAGGGCGGCCAGGAGTTCCACTGGTGGTGCACCGAGGCGCCCGAGGCGTTCACGGCCGCCCGCCCGGTGTATCAGACGTCGGCCGACGAGATCACCGAACTGATCGGCGCGGCGAACTACCGCCGTTTGGTGGAACTCCTCGAGCGACCTGGGTGGACGCCGCTCCCGCACCCGGTGGTACGCCGGTAACGAACCGTGGTTCGTTCGGGGTAGTCAGTCCTCGTCGTCGTCCTCGAACGTGACGCCGTACTTCTCCGCCAAGGCGGCGTACTCGTCGTCTGGGGGAGCATCACCCGACGAACGGTCGCCGAACCCCAGGTCGAAGGCCCCTGGGCCCGACTGCTTCAACTTGCGCGCTTCTTCGAAGCGACGATGACGACCCTTCTTCACGACAGGGCTCCCACATCAACTAGAGGAATGACATTGATCGCCAGTTTACCCGGCGAGGCCCGACAAAACGCGTCATGGGACGCGCCTACGATGCCCGTCATGCGGCGCACGCTGGCAATTCTCAACCAGAAGGGCGGGGTCGGCAAGACCACCGTCACACTCGGGTTGGCGTCGGCCGCGGCCGCTGCCGGCCGCAAGGTGCTGGTGGTCGACCTCGACCCACAGGCCTCGAGCACGTGGGTGCTCGGGGTGGAACCGGCGTCGGTGACCGCTTCGGTCGCCGACCTGCTCAAATCGGGTGGGCCGAAGCTGGCCGACGTGGTGGTGCCGTCTCCGTGGGGAGGTGTGCTGCCCGGCGAGATCGACGTCGTACCGTCGGTGCCGGGCCTGCAAGACCACGAGACCGGTACGTCGAAGCGGCTCCGCAAGCAACTCGACGGCGTGGCCGACCAGTACGCGGCGATCCTGATCGACTGCCCGCCGTCGCTGGGCAACCTGACCCGTTCGGCACTCACCGCGGCGCGTTACGCGCTGGTCGTGGTCGAGCCGTCGGCGCTCGGGTTGCGTGGCATCGGTGGCGTCGCCGACCTGATCGACGACGTGTGGGACACCACCAACCCCGACCTTGAGCTGGCCGGGGTGATCCTCAACCGGGTGCCGGCCGTGTCGGCAGAGGCCGAGCGGCGGATCGACGAGCTGGCGCGCATCGTCGGCCGCAAGGCGATCTGGCAACCATCGGTCCCCCAACGCGTGATCCTCAACCAGGCGGTCGGCGAACGCCGCCCGGTGCACTCGTACGGCAGCCGGGCCACCGACCCGATCGCCACCTTCGACGCCCTCTGGCGCAAAGCCCGCGGCACGGTCGGTGGTTGAGCCTGTGAAACCACCCCTGCCATCAGGGTCGGTTTCGACAGGCTCAACCACCGGGAAGGTCGACGAGGCGCAGGCCGGCGCCTTTGTCGAACGTCAGCGCGGCTTGGCCGCCCACCAGGCGCTCGATGCCCTCGCCGAGCAGCTCGGCCCGCCAGCCGTGACGCAGGCGCGCGTCGGGGTCGCCGGCCAGCAGGGCGATCAGGTCGGCCCGCGTGGCCAGCATCGCCGTGTCGATCCGTTCCTGCTTGGCGACCTGGCTGACCCACGCCGACACCAGCGTCACGGCCGGGCGCAGGTCGCGCTCGAGGTCGTCGGTCGACACCGGTGGCTCGGGTGGCTCGGCGGCGTTGCCCTCGGCGACCGCGGCGAGGATCTCGGCCGCGACCTTGCCGCGCTGGAAGCGCTCGTCGACCCCGCGGGCCTGCTTGAGGTCGCCCTCGGTGGCGGGGCGCCGTTGCGAGATACCCAAGATCGCCAGGTCGGGCAGCACCTGGCGGACGGGGACGTTGCGGGCCGCAGCCGTGCGCTCGCGCCACGCCGCTAGTGACTGCGCCACCGCGCGTGCCCGCGGACGCAACCCCTTGACGTCCTTGAGGCGCATCCACGCCTCGCTGGGGTCGGACATGCCCGCCGGGCGGAGGCGCAGCTCGTCGCACGCCTCGTACACCCACCCGACACGGCCGAGCGAGTCGAGTTCGGCGAGCAGGCGGTCTTGGGTGGCGAACAGGTAGGCCACGTCGGCCGCCGCGTACTCGCGCTGGGCTTCACTGAGCGGGCGCCGTAGCCAGTCGGTGAGGCGATCGCCCTTCGGCACGGTGATGCCCAGCTCGCCCTGCAACAACGACACCAGCGAGGGAGTGCCATACCCCACGAACCCGCCTGCGATCTGTGTGTCAAACAGCCGTGCCGGTACCGCGCCGACCGACGATGTGAGCACGTCGAGGTCCTGCTGGGCGGCGTGGAACACCGCCTCGACGTCGGCCTCGAACAGGTCGGCGAACTGGGCGACGTCGACCTTGAGTGGGTCGACCAGGGCCAGCTGCTGTCCGCCCGGCGTCTCCCACGCGAGCTGCACCAGGGCCAACGCCGGGAAGTACGTGCGCTCGCGGTGGAACTCGGTGTCGATCGCGTAGCGGGGAACCGTGACCAGCTCGGCGAGCAGGTCGGCGAGCTCGTCGTCGGTGTCGATCCAGCGGTGGGAGGTAACAGATGTCACGGGTCAGCCGGCGTCGACCGGGTGACCCGCGTCGATCCAGGCCAGCGTGCCACCGGCGACGTTGACGGCGTCGATGCCGTGCTCGGCGACGTACTCGGCGGCCTTCAGGCTGCGCCCACCGCGGGCGCAGATGACGTACACCGGCCCCTCGCCGCGGAACGCCTCGACCTGCTCGGGCACCGTACCGAGTGGCACGAGCACGGCTCCGGGCACACGTGCCTGGGCGTACTCGTCGGGCTCGCGGACGTCGACCAGCCGGGCTCCGCCGGCCAACAGCCCGGCGAGCTCGTCGACGGTCACCTCGGGAATTGCCATACTCACAGCGTAGCCAGCGGTGGTTTCGACAGGCTCAACCACCGGGCGCAAGCCTCCCAGGTGGTCGAGTGCCCGGCTCTGCCAGATGTATCGAGACCACCGGGGGCGCTCTTACAGGCTGACCAGGTGGTTGAGCCTGTCGAAACCACCTCACGGCTGCAGGTCGCCGGGGGCGTTCACGTTCCGGACGATCGCCGGCGGGGTCTCGATGAGACGAGCATCCAGCGCGGCGAGTACCTGCCGGTACGAGCGCGCTCCTTCGGCGACCAGGCGGGCGAGCTCGCCACGGACCGCAGCCGGCCAACAGCTGACCAGTTGTGGTGCGCCGGCGACGGCCAACGCGACCGGCGCGCGCCTGTTCCGATCGTCATGCGCTCCGCCCCACCGGTCGTCGAGTGCCGCACCCGCGGCGCAGCCGCCCCACCGGTGTATCGAGACGTGGTGCGCGTCGGTCAGCAGCAACCGCACCGCGTCGGCCGTCAGGTCGGGGAGGTCGCAGGCGGCGACCACCAGCCCGCTGGCACCGGACGGCAGCGCGGCGAGCGCGTCGAGGATCGCGGGGACAGGGCCTTGGCCGGGTGCCGAGTCGGCGTGCACGGCCAGACCGGTCGCGGCGAGCGCCATCGCATCGCCGCCCTGGCACCACACCGGGTTGCAGCCGGCGTCGACCAGGGCGGCGGCGACGCGGGCAGCCATCGCCACGCCGTCGACCTCGACGAGCGCCTTGTCGCGGCCCATCCGCCGGCTCACCCCGCCGGTGAGCACTACCCCGGCGGTCATGTCAGGCGCCGGGCACACCGCGCGGGTCGAGTTGCTGGAGGAATACGGCGCAGCGCTCGGCTTCGTCGTCCTCGCCAATCGTCGCGGCCATCTGTTGGAGGCCGAGCAGGCACCGCAGGAACCCGTCGTTGCCGCCCTCGCCCCAGCGCACATAGCCCGACCCGCGCCACCCGTTGGCACGGAGGGTGTCGAGCCCGCGGTGATAGCCGATCCGGTAGTACGCGTAGCGCTCGATCGGGTCGCGCCCGAGCTCACCGAGCGCGGCCCATCCGTCGAGCAGCCGCGGCGCCGAGGCGACGACCGTGGCGGCCTGCTCACGCGACCCGGCGGCGAGGGCGAGGTCGAGTGCGCTCGCCAGCGCCGGGTCGGGCAGCGGTAGCACGGTCGAGGGCAGCCCCGACGACATGTGGATCGGGCGTTCTGCCGGTTGGTTGGACGGTGTGTCGGCCATCCTCGCAATGTACGGGGGCGACGCCTATCGTGCTCGTCGTGACCGCGCTCGTTCCCACCCTGCTGGCCGTTTCGCTGGGCCAGGCCAAGACGATCGCCGTCGTCGTTGCCGTCGCCCTGGTGGTGGCCGCGCTCGCCTGGGCATGGCTGATGAAGACGATCGTGCAGAAGGTCGCCGGGTTGGTGGTGCTGCTCGGCCTGGCCGGCGTGGTGTGGTGGCAGCGTGCCGATCTTCAGGAGTGCGCCGATCGCGTCAAGGTCAGCGCGACCGTGGCGGGGGCCACCGCCACGTGCTCGCTGTTCGGCCAAGACATCGACGTCCCGAACGCCCGCGGCTAGCCCGTCCATGTCGCGGGCGCGTTTCACCGTCGCGCTGACGGCTGCGGTGACGGCCGTGCTGCATGTGCCGTGGGCGCTGTGGCTGGCGACCGGTTGGGGCGACCTCGCTGCGCAGGAGTTCTGGGCCGACGCCGCCGACCGCTACCCCGGCAGTGCCTACAACTTCGCCACGTACGGTGGCCTGCACGTCGCCGGGTACAGCCTGATCTCGCCGTACGTCATGGCCTGGGCAGGTGTCCGTCTCGCGACCGCGATCGCGGCCGTCGTCGCGGCAGCCCTCGTCGCGGTGTTGGTCGTGCGGGTCGCGCGCGTCGAGCGGGCCTGGGTACCCAGCCTGGTCGCCGCGGTCGTGTTGACCGGCAACTCGGTGTCGGGGCGGTCGACGTTCGCGATCGGCACCGCGTTCGCGCTCGCCGCGGTGGTGCTCGCGTTCGCGCTTCCTACTCCGGCCACGCGCGGCGGGGCCGCGGCCCGGGTGCTGGGGGTCGCCACCTGTTCGGCCCTCGCCACGCTCGGCAGCCCAGTGGCCGGGCTGTACATCGGGCTGCTCGCCGCGGCGGTGTGGCTGAGCGCCGACGACGCCGAACCGGGTACCCGCTGGACGGCGCGCGCGGCGACGGTGGTGCGACGGCCCCTGGCGCCTCGCCGTGTGCTCGCCTACGCGCTTGGTGGGCCGCCCGCGATCGTGGTGCTGGGGACGGCTGCCCTGTTCCCGTTCTCGGGCGAGCAGCCGATGCCGTGGGTGTCGGTCATCGCGCCCACCGCGCTCGGCGCGCTGACGTACACCGTTGCCCCGCGCGACTGGCGCACGGTGCGCACGCTCGGCCTGGTGTACGTGGTCGCGGTGGTGGGGTCGTGGCTGGTGCCCAGCCCGATCGGCACCAACATCACCCGCCTCGGGTTGATCTTCGCCGGCGTGCTGCTCGCTACCGTGGTGTGCTCGGGCCGGGCGGTCAACCCGCTCGCGCGGTTCACCCACCTGCCGGCGTGGGCGACACCGGCAGCCGCCGGGGCGCTCGGCGCGCTGATCTGGGCACTGGCCCTACCCACGCTGGAAGCCGTCCAGCTGCGGCCCCACCCGGTGTGGACCGACGGGGTCGACGCGCTCACCGCCGAACTGCACGCCCGCGGCGCGGACCTCACCCGGGTGGAGGTGGTCCCTGCCCGGAGCCACGTCGAGACGCCCACCCTGGCGCCCGAGTTCACACTCGCCCGCGGCTGGAACCGGCAGGCCGACCTGGCTCGCAACCCCCTCTTCTACGGCCGCACACCGCTCGATGCCACGACGTACCGGGCGTGGCTCGACCGGTGGGCGGTCGGCTACGTCGTCGTCGCTCCCGGCTCGGTCGACGCGCACGCCCGCAGCGAAGCCGAGCTCGTGGCCGGTGGGCTCGACTACCTCGAACCGGTCTGGGGCGGGCACGGCTGGCAGGTCTACGCGGTGGCCGACCCGAGCCCGCTGGTGTCGGGTCCGGCCGAGGTGATCGCCGCCGACCCGGCACACCTCACGGTGCGTGCCCGGCAGGCCGGTGAGTTCGTCGTCAAGATGCTGCACTCGCCCTGGCTGGGCGTGGTCGACGCCGATGGTCGGCTGCTGCGCGACGGCCGCGCGTGCATCGCCCGTGACCGAGTACCCGACAGCGGTTCGGCCCGCGACGGCGACGCGTGGACCGTGCTGCGCGTCACCGAACCCGGCGACTACACGATCGCCGCCCCCTACGCACTCGACCGGGGCTCGCCGTGTCCGACGCCGTGACGAGCGAACGCAACGCGGCCCAGCTCGGGGTACTGACCGGCGCGAAGACGGTGTCGAACGTGGCCCTGCGCTGGGTCAGCGTGTTCCTGCCGACGCTCGAGCGGGCATTCGGCACTACCACGGGCACGCTCACCTCGATCATGGGGGTGGCCGAGCTGGGAGGCCTGTCGACGACGGCCACCGGTCGTTGGCTCGACCGCGGCCACGAACGCCGTGTCTTCCTCGCCGGCATGTGTGCCATCGCCGGGTCGTCGCTGATCGCCCTCGCCGGGGCGACGTGGACGTTCGCGATCGCCTACGGCGTGCTGATCCTGGGGGTCGGCAACCTCACCGTCGCCGGGCACGCGTGGATCGGCCACCGCATCGCGTTCAGCGCCCGCGGCCGGGCGATCGGTGCGTTCGAGACGTCGTGGGCCCTGGCGTTGCTGCTCGGTGCCCCGCTACTGGCGCTGCTGATCCGCGCGTTCGGGTGGCGCGGCCCGTACGTCGCGCTGGCCGTAGCCGCGTTGGTCGGCGCCGCGGCGGTGCGTCGCTGGGTGACACCGGGTGTGCCGGTACCCGCCCCGGCCGAGCGACCGGCACCACTCCCCCGCAGCGCGTTCCCGCCGATGATCGCCTCGGCGGCCACCGCCGCGGCCGGGCTGGGGGTGTTCGTCATCTCGGGTGCCTGGCTCCACGACCGGTACGGGGTCTCGACCGCCGGGCTCGGCGCGATCGCTGCCGCGTCCGGTGCGGTCGAGTTGGTGTCGTCGGCGGCGGTTGCGACTGTGTCGGACCGCGTGGGTGCCCGGCGGTCGGTGCTCGCCGGCCTGGCGGTGCTCCTCGCCGGGTGCGCTGCAATGGCATCGGCGGGCGACTCGAAGATGCTCGCGATCGCCGCCCTGCTGCTGTTCCTGTGCGGGTTCGAGTACGGCTTCGTCTCGTCGTTGACACTGGTGACCGAGGCCGCCCCGCACGCCCGTGGGCGGGCGATCGGTGTCAGCAACGCGTTCGGCACCCTCGCCCGGTCGGGCTCGGTGGTGCTGACCGGCCAGCTCTACGAGGCGTTCGGTATCGGTGGCTCGTTGACGTGGGTGACCGTCGCCGCGCTGGTGGCGTTGGCGATGACGGCCCTCACCCGGCGGGCGAGCTCGCCAGGAAGCCCGTGATCAGCTCGGCAACCACACCGGCGTGGGTGCTCGGCCCGAAGTGGTGCGCCCCGGGCACCATCTGCGAGCGGCCGTCGGGTACCACGCCGGCGACCCATTCCATCGCCCGCCGGTGATGCGGGCGGCCGTGCTCGCCGAACATCGTGAGCACCGGCACCCCGATCCGCTCCGGCCGCCACGGCGCGGCCCGGCGCAGGTCGGCCAGCTCGCCGAGCATCGCCGGGCCCTCGGCGCGCCGGGCCGCACGGGTGCTGTTGGGCAGTCGATCCCAGCGCCGGTCGCCGATCAGGCGGCGCATGAACGCCTCGGCCGCTGCCCCGGCGTCGTCGCCCCCGACACGCGCCGCGGCGCCGCCCGCAGAGTCGCTCGGCCACCAGTCCATCCAGCTGAGTGGCGACTCGTAGATCACCACCGCGCGCACCAGTTCGGGATGCCGATCGGCCACCCCAAGGGCGACGTTTCCCCCAAAGCTGTGCCCGAACAACACAACCCCGTCCGTCGCGCGCGTCGTCTCGATACAACGGGGTGGCGGCTGCGCCGCGGGTACGCCACTCGACGACCGGTGCCCCCCACGATCGGGCGCGACACCCGACGACCGGTGCCCCCGGTGGTCGAGTGCCGGCGCAGCCGGTGTATCGAGACCACGTAGAGCGGCAATCACCGAGACCAGGTCGGCGATCTGGGTGTCGAGGGTGAACGGGCCGTCGCTGGGAGTCGAGCGGCCGTAGCCGCGGCGGTCGTAGCGGGTCACCCGCCAGTGGGTGTCGAGCCGGCGACTGAGCTTGAGCATTCCGGCCGACCGGTCGAGCGCACCGTGGACGAGCACGATGTCGCCCGGCCCGTCACCGGCCGTAGCCGTCCACAGCGGGCACCTCGTGGGTGGCCCGGTCACGTCACCTGGACGATGCGCAGCACGTCGGCCGCGGTGCCCTCGGGCCGGTCGGGCGAACCGGCCAGCACGATCACGGTGTCGCCGCGCTTCACCATCTCCTCACGAACGGCGGTTTCGACCGCGTACCACACGATCTCGTCGGTGGTGGAGTAGACGCCGGTGGCGACCGAGTCGACACCCCACGTGAGTGCCAGCGCGTTCACGGTGCGCTGCGCCGGCGACATGCCGATCAGCCGGCAGCCCGGGCGGAACCGCGCCATCGCCTTGGCCGTGCGCCCGCTGTTCGTGCAGCACAGGATCGCGGTGGCGTCGAGGTCTTCGGCAGCCTGCGAGGCGGCGTGGGTCAGCGAGGCCGTGATCTGGTCGTTGAACGACCCCCAGCGCTCGCGCTGAATCCGCCCCAGCCGCGCCGCCCAGCGGCGGTACGACGCCTCGGCCTCGGCGCGCTCGGCGATCCGGGCCATCGTGGTGACGACCAGGGCCGGATCGTGGCCGATCGCGGTTTCGCCCGACAGCATCACCGCGTCGGTGCCGTCGAACACGGCGTTGGCGACATCGGTGACCTCGGCCCGGGTGGGCACCGGTGCCGACACCATCGATTCGAGCATCTGCGTGGCGGTGATGACCGGGATGCCGTACTCGACGCAACGCCGCACGATCATCTTCTGGAGGTGCGGCACGTCCTCGAGCGGGCAGTCGATGCCCAGGTCGCCGCGGGCCACCATGATCGCGTCGGACGCCTCGATCACCTCGGTCAGCCGGTCGAGCGCGGAGGCCGTCTCGATCTTGGCGACCAGTTCGGCCCGCTTCCCCACGACCGCGCGGACCTTGTCGAGGTCGGCGCCACCGCGCACGAACGACACGGCGATGAACTCGACACCCGCCGCGGCGACGGCCTCGGCCAGTTCCAGGTCTTGGGCGGTGGGGGTGGACAGGCGGAGGCGTTCCGACGGCAGGTGTGCACCGGGCCGGCCCTGCGGCCTGCCACCGGTCTCGACGAGCGCGGTGGCCTCGGTGCCGGTGACCTCGGTGACCTGCAGGCTGATCGCCCCGTCGCCGAACATCACCCGGTCGCCGACCTGGAGGTCGTCGAGCAGCGTCGGGTAGTCGATCTCGATCACGTCGGCTGAGCTGGCCGAGTTCCCCGGCCGCAGTCGCACGGTGCCCCCGGTGACGAGTGTGACGCCGCCGTCGGGGAACTTGCCGCAGCGCACCTTCGGGCCGGGCAAGTCGGCCAACACGCCGACGGTGCGCCCGATCCGCCGGGCGGCCGCGCGGACCAGGGCGAGCCGCTCGAGGTGTCCCTCGATCGGCCCGTGGCTGAGGTTCAAGCGAACGACGTCGACACCTGCGCTGAGCACCGCGTCGAGCGCTTCGGGGGTGTCGCTGGCCGGGCCGATCGTGGCGACGATCTTCGTGCGGCGGGTCATGCCCTCTTGTCTACCGGATCGATCAAGCTGCGCGAAGGTAATGACCGGTAGCCATGCCCTCCGGGCGCGGGCCGTAGCGTGCAGCGGCATGGGTGCTGACGATCGCCTCGACGATCTCCTCGCGTTCCTCGATGGCTCGCCGTCGCCGCACCACGCGGCCGCGTCGGCCGCGTCCCGGCTGGTAGCCGTCGGGTACCGTCAGGTCACGTTGGCGTCGGACTGGGGCGACGTGCCCGAGCGGGGGTTCGTGCTCGACGGCGGCGCGGTGGTGGCCTGGAACACGCCGGCCGGAGCCTCGGCCACCACCCCGTTCCGCCTGGTCGGTGCACACACCGACTCGCCGTGCCTGCGGGTGAAACCCCGACCCGACGTCGTTCGGGCCGGTTGGCGCCAGCTCAACGTCGAGGTCTACGGGGGCATCCTCAACAACTCGTGGCTCGACCGCGATCTCGGCATCGCCGGGCGGCTCACGCTCGCCGACGGTACGCACGCCCTGGTGAACGTCGCCCGGCCGGTCGCCCGGGTGCCGCAACTGGCGATCCACCTCGACCGTGGGGTCAACGACGGGCTCACCCTGAACCCGCAGGATCACCTGCGCCCCGTATGGGGCACGGGCACCGACGGGCCGGCGTTCGCCGAGTGGATCGCCGCCGAGGCCGGGCTGAGCGAGCCGCCGACGTTCTGGGAACTCGGGCTCTACGACGTGACACCGGCCGCGGTGCTCGGTGCCGACAGCTCGCTGCTCGCGTCCGGCCGGCTCGACAACCAGCTGTCGTGCTGGGCCGCGGTGACCGGCCTTGTCGCCGCCGGCGAGCTACCGCAGATCGCGATGATCGTCCTCAACGACCACGAGGAGATCGGGTCAGCGTCGACCACCGGCGCCTCGGGGCCGTTGTTGGAGCGGGTGCTCGAACGCCACGTACTCGCCCGTGGCGGTGCGCGCGACCAGCTCCTGCGCGCACTCGCCGGCTCGACCTGCGTGTCGGCCGACAACGCCCACGCCGTGCACCCGAACTACCCCGAGCGTCACGACGCCGACCACGCCCCGCTCGTGAACCACGGCCCGGCGATCAAGCTCAACTCGAACCAGCGCTACGCCACGTCCGACGCCACCGCGGCGCTGTTCGCCCGGGCCTGCGCGGCGGCCGGCGTGCCCCATCAAGTGTTCGTGTCGCGCAACAACATGCCGTGCGGTTCGACGATCGGCCCGCTGACAGCCACCCGGCTGGGCATCGCCACGGTCGACGTCGGCGTGCCGCAGTTGAGCATGCACAGCGCCCGCGAGCTGTGCGGCACCGCCGACCCACTCCACCTCGCCGACGCACTTACGGCGTACTTCACCCTGTAGCCCGGTAAGCCGCCGGCAGTTCGAGCGCCGGCTGCACCCCGGTAGGGACGACACTCGGGCTGGATTTCCACGAGGCCGACAACCCCGGCGCTGACAAAATCGCCCACACGCTGCTCCGGCGGTTTAGCGGCCCGTACCCGCTGGCTGGACTGGCGACTTCGATCGGCGGTGCGGACCGACTGAACTGGACGCTGATCCGCTCCTGGGCCGACCACATCCACGAGCACCCTGATGTTCTCGCCGCATCCATCGCTGACCGTCCGCCCACCAGCGGTTCGGCCCACATCGACAACCTTCTCGCTGCGATCGCAGAGCGAGAGGCAGACATCGCGGACGAGAATTGCGGGGTTCACGGATGCGCGCGGGAAGCGCCGTCGCCTACAAGAGATGTATGACCCTCCCCCGATGGGCGCTGCGCCTGGCCGTGACAGCGATCCTGGCGACCGCCGTAGCGGTGGTCACCACCCCCGCCACCCCCGCCCACGCGGCGCAGATCCTGTCGCAGGGCCAGGCGCAGACGACCACCGTGGCGAGCTGCACACCGGGGTTCGCCCCCAGCCTGCCGGGCGTGTGGGGGCCGATCCCCGCCCTGCTGCCGTCACCCGGCATCAATGCCTGGGCCGAGCACTACACCGACCCGCAGGCCGGGTTCCCCGGCGTCAACCAGCAGTACCGGATGCGGGTGGCGATCGGCGCGCCCGGCGACCCGTGCGCGACGCAGGCGGTCGGCGTGTCGGCCGCGCTGGGGCCGAACACGACGGTGACAGGGCCGATCAGGTGCGGCTACTTCAAGGTCGCCAACAACGCTCCCGTGAACTACAGCAACTGCCAGAACGCGCTCCAGACCGCGGCGGGCGTCGCCCCCTACAACCTGCGCGTGCTCGACCCGCTGGGGAGTGGCCGGGGCGGGAGCTGGCTGGTGCCGAACGGCGAGATGCTCGTGATCGAGATTCCGGTCACCACCACGGTGGCCGGCTCACGCGACTACGGGTTCGACCTGCGGATCGCCGACGGCATGAGCACGGCCGGCAGCTGGATCCAGGTGAAGCACACGGCGACCGTGTATGGGTCGCACGCTGGCGTGGGTACCCCACCACCGCAGGGCGGTGGCAGCCCGCCGGCCGCCAACCCGTACTGCAACCCGGGGAGCGGGGCGCCGCGGTTCGGGCCCGGGCGGGTCGGGTACCCGGGCAGCCCGCCCAAGGTGGGCTTCCACACCCCCCGGGTCAGCGCCCTGCGCAACGACGGCGCGGTGCTGTGGTCGTTCCTGGAGCCGCAGGGCACGACCGGTCGGGTCGAGCTGCAGCTGCGCCTGGCCGGTGACAACACCCCGGCCAACTGGGACACGGTCGAGATCTGCTTCGACCGCAACACGTTCCCGAGCTACAACGTGTTCGCCGACGCCAGCGGGCAGCTCGCGCCGAACACGGCCTACCAGTGGCGCGTCAGGTACTTCCCCGAGTACCACAACGGCAGCACCTGGGTGACCGGTACGGCGGTCGAGACCCCATGGTCGGCCTCCTTCAGAACGCTGCTCGGCCACCACGAGGTGGTCGGCGCGAGCGACCCGTTCCGGCCCGAGGCGCAGGTGCCGTGCACCGCCACCGAGCTCACCGGCTACCTGAACAACCCATCCGTGCACCAGATCACGTTCGACTGCCCGCGCGATGCGGCCACCGGAATGACCAAGCCGGTGACCCTCCAGCTCACCCAGGCGCACGTCATCAACCGTGACCTCGAGATTGACGGCGGCGGGCTGGTGACGCTCAAGGCCGCTCCCAACAATCGACTGTTCGAGGTGACCGCACAGAACGCACGGTTGACCGGGCTTACCATCACCGGCGGGACCGGGGGAGCTCCCGGCGGCGGCGCCGTCCTGGTGTGGGAAACGGGAACGCTCACGGTGAACAATTCGGTCGTCCACGGAAACCAGCGCGGGCCGACGGGCCACGGCGGGGCGTTCATGGTGCGGGGTGACGGCACGCCGCTCGGCAGCGGAGAGCTGACGATCATGAACAGCGTCGTGTCCGACAACCACGCCGTCGGTGGCGGCGCCGGAGCGGTATACAACCAAGGTGGCCTGTTGGTCATCGCCAACTCCGAATTCAGCGGCAACACTGCGTACGACAATGGCGGCGCGATTGCCGACAGCCAGACCAGCCGCACCAGGATGTACAACGTCACGTTCGCCCGCAACCGGGTGGCCGCGGCCAACGGGACGCTGCGGGGCAGCGGCGGCGCGGTGCAGCTCAGCGGGTTCGTGCAGATTCGTAATGCGACGTTCGCGGAGAACGCGGCCGACTATGCCGGAGCGTTGCGGCTGCGGCCGAGCGCCCGAATCTTCGTGGACCACAGCGGCCTGTCGATCGGGCTGGCGAACCTGACGGTGGTGGGCAACCGAACCACCAACGCCAGTAGCGGTGCAGTGATGGCCGACCAGCCGACCGGCGGCGGGGGGTTCCCGATCCAGATCCGCAACTCGGTGATCGCCGGCAACACCGGCGGGAACTGTGCGACCGCGCTGACTGCGCTGGTCAGCCACGGTGGGAACGTCGAGGACGGTGCCGGCTGCGGGCTCGCTCACGCGACCGACCGCAGGAACGCCAACCTACCGTTCAGCCAGCTCGGGTCGTGGGGCGAACTGCACAGCGGGTTCACGCGGCTGCTCGGCACGCACGTGCCGCTCCACGGCTCGGCTGCGATCGGAGCGGGAATGGCTTGCGGCCAGGCGACGGCGGCGACGGCCGACTGGGACGCCAACTACCGGCTCCAGCCCGAGACCGGGCCGTGCGACTCCGGCGCGGTTCAGGTGATCGCCGACGGCACCGCGCCCGCCGCCACGGCGATCGCCCGGCGGTCGGCCACCCCCACCACCGCGGCCCAGGTGTCGTGGACGGTCGAGTTCTCCGAAGGTGTCGTCGGCGTCGACGCCGGCGACTTCACGCTGGCCGCCTCCGGCCGCGCCGGCGCCCAGATCGTGTCGGTGACGCCCATCGGCCAGGTGGCCGCCCAGGCCGCGCCCGACGCGCCGCCGGTGGTGCAGGAGGTGGAGTTGCCGGCAGGCAGCTTGGCTGCCAGGTACCGGGTGACCGCCACGGCGGGCACGGGCAATGGTGGCTCACTCGGCCTGAACCTGACGGCCAACGCCGGCATCTGGGACGCATGGAACACCCAAGCCGCCGCCGGCCGCACCGGCCCCGCCTACACGTTCACGCCGAGCGGCGGCAACCCCGGTGGTGGCACCCCTGGCGGTGGCAACCCCGGCGGTGGCACCCCTGGCGGTGGCAACCCCGGCGGTGGCGGGCCAGGTGGCGGCAACCCCGGCGGTGGCAACCCCGGTGGCAGTGGTACGCCTGGCAACCAGGTCGGGGCGATCGAGCCGAGTGGGCGGGTGTGTTTCGCGGTGGCCGGCAACCCCGGTGACGTGGCCCTCGTCAACCTCACCCCGGTACTCGCCGAAGGCGCCGGCAACGGCCAACTCGTCTCGTCCGACATCACCACCCCACCCAACGCCTCCAAC
>DATMEY010000033.1:0-34823 GCA_035556435.1 Ilumatobacter sp.
AACAGAGACCACCGCGGGGTCCAGAGCGCTTACCATGATGAGTGCCTCCACCGGTCGTTGGGACGTGAGTTGCACTCGCCATCAAATGCGAGACACGCCAACGACTGGTGGATGGCCACCACCTACCCGCGCGGCCCCTTAATCAGTCTTGATATATAGGAACATTCGTTCGTAA
Source organism: Ilumatobacter sp. (assembly GCA_035556435.1). GTDB lineage: Bacteria > Actinomycetota > Acidimicrobiia > Acidimicrobiales > Ilumatobacteraceae > Ilumatobacter. The sequence continues at coordinate 176 of DATMEY010000033.1, forward strand.
CATGACTTCATGTTCGGGGAGCTGCTTGAGGAGCTGGCGGAGTGGTCGCCGGCGGCCCTCGATGCCGAGTATCGGCGGCTCGAACTCGAGGCCCGCGAACGCGAGGCGCGGCGTCTCGCTGTGCTGGCGATCATCGACGCCAAGGGGGCCGGCGCACGCGACGGGCACCGCTCCACCCTCGCCTACCTGCGCGCCACCACCAACCAGAGCCACGGCCGGATGACGCTGCGCCGGGCCCGCCTCGTCGGTGCCTACCCGCAGGTCGGCGAGGCGTTGATGGCCGGGCGGTTCGGCGCCAGCCAGGTCGACCAGATCGCCCGCGCCCAAGCCAACCCGCGCACAACCGAGTCGTTCACCCGGGCAGCCGTCGATTGGTTCGTCGAGCGTGGCGAGCATCGCCGGTTGCGCGAGTTCGCTACCGAGGTCGACAACTGGCTCACGATGGCCGACCAAGACGGTGCGTTTCGCGAGGAACAAGCTGCCGTCGAGGCCCGCTCCGCGCACGTGGTCGCGTCTAAGGCGGTCGGGCTCGACGTTGTCGCCGAGGGCGGCGACACGCTCACCGCCGAGGCGATGGCGAACATCTTCAAGGAGTTCGTCGGCGACGAGGTCGAACACGATGTTGCCGCCCGCACGGCCGAACACGGCGAGCGGGCCTCCGAGTTCCCACTCCCCCGCACAGTCGCCCAGCGCCGGTTCGACGCGCTCAAGCGGATCTTCCTCGATGCTCATGCGTGGCGCGCGAGCGGCCGCGGCCCGGCGGCGATGCCCGACCCGGTCGTCAACATCGTGTGCGATCAGGCGACGTTCCACGAGCTGTTGCAACAGGTAGGGATCACGCTCGCCGATGGCGGCACGCTCGACCTCGACGATCTGTCTCGCAAGCACCTCAAGAAGTTGATGGCCGAACTCGTCGCCGATCCGAACACTGCGTTCACCCGCCAGATCCGTACCACCAGCGGCCACACCGTGCACCCGAAGCAACTGCTCCAGGCCGCTCTGACCGGTTGGGTGCGGCGGGTGGTGCTCGACGCCCGCAGCGTGCCGATCGACTTCTCCGAGAAAGTGCGCTGCTTCACCGGCTTGGCGCGGGTCGCCGCCACGCTGCTCCATCAAACGTGCGTGCATCCCGGCTGCAACACCCCGGCCGATCAGTGCCAGGTCGACCACAACCAGGCGCACTCCGAGGGCGGGGCGACCACGCAGCGCAACGCGCAGCCCGAGTGCGGGCCACACAACCGCTTCAAGCACCACCACCGATGGCGAACACAGCGTGCCGACAACGGCCGCATCTACAACGTCAGACCCGACGGCACCCTCGTCCTGTTCGTCGGCGAAACTCCACCGACGTTCGAACAAGCCATCGCCCACGACCAGCTCCAAGAACGCCTCGCCCGCCTCGACACCCTCCGCCAACGCCTCGTCCAAGAAGTGGCCTGACGCCCCTTGCGCCCCGGTGGCTTCGACAGGCTCAACCACCTTGGTCAAACGCCGGCACCTGACCCGGTCGTCGAGTGACGCACGTGCGGCGAAGCCGCCACTCCGTTGTATCGAGATGACCTCGGGCTTCGCAGGCTACGCGGCCACGATTGCGGTGAGGCGTTGGAAGGATTCTTCGGCGGGGGTGGGGTCTTCGACGGGTTGCTGGAGGAACGCGTTGAGCGCGGGGCGTAGGGCGACGGCGCGGTCCACCTCGGGGTTCGAACCTGGCACGTAGGCGCCGATCTCGATCAGGTCGACCGCCTCGGCGTATGCCGCCAGCAAACTGCGGGCGGTGCGGGCGACGGCCTGGTCGGCCGGGGTGGTCACCGCCCCGGTGACGCGGCTGACCGAGGCAAGCACGTCGATCGCCGGGTAGTGGCCGGCCTGGGCCAGCCGTCGCGACAGCACGATGTGGCCGTCGACGATCGAGCGCACAGCGTCGGAGATCGGCTCGTTGTGGTCGTCGCCGTCGACCAGCACGGTGTAGATGCCGGTAATCGAGCCGCGCTCGGCGGTGCCGGCCCGTTCGAGCAGCTTCGGCAGAAGCGTGAACACGCTCGGCGGGTACCCCTTAGCCGTGGGCGGTTCACCGGCCGACAGGCCGATCTCGCGCTGGGCCATGCAGTAGCGGGTGATCGAGTCCATCATCAGCACGACGTCTTGCCCCTCGTCGCGGAAGTACTCGGCGATGCGGGTCGCTGCGGCCGCCGCGCGTAGCCGCACGAGCGCCGGTTCGTCCGACGTCGCCACCACGATCACCGACCGCGCCAGGCCTTCGGGGCCGAGTTCGCACTCGATGAACTCGCGCACCTCGCGACCGCGCTCGCCGATCAGGGCGACCACGTTGACGTCGGCCGACGACGTGCGGGCGACCATGCCCATCAGGGTCGACTTGCCGACGCCCGAGCCGGCGAACACGCCGACGCGCTGGCCACGGCCCATCGGGGCGAGGGTGTCCCAGGCGCGCACACCGAGCGACAGCGGCTCCTGCACGCGTGCTCGACGGAGCGGGTGGGGTGGGGTGCCGGCGATGTGCTCGCGCGGCACGCCCATCAGCTCGGGGCCGCCGTCGAGCGGGTTGCCGAGCGCGTCGATGACCCGGCCGAGCAGCGCCGGGCCGACCGGGATGGTCGGCGTCGAGTCGGTGGCGGTGACGCGCATGCCTACCCGCAGGCCGGTCACCTCGCCGTAGGGCATGCACGTGATCGCGTCGCCCGCGCAGGCGATGACTTCGCCGAGCAGCGTGCCGGTAGGGCCGGTGTCGACGAGCACATTGGCGCCCACCGGCATGTCGAGCCCGGCGACCTCGAACCGCAGGCCGAGCACCGATTCGATCCGCCCCGACACCACCGGCGCAGCGACCCGCCGCGCCTCGGCACGGACCTGGTCGATCAGCATCAGGTGACGAACTCTTCGGTGCCGCGGGTGACGACGACTTGGCCGGTCTCTTCGAGCGCACGGATGGTGCGCACGATCGCGCCCTGGGCCTCTTCCACGGTCTTCATCCGCACTGCGCCGAGCAGGGCGATCTCTTCGCCGAGGTTCTGCGCGGCCCGCTCGGACATGTTGACCATGATCTTGTCGCGGACCTCCTCGCGCACACCCTTGAGGGCGGTCGCCAGTTCCTTCGTGTCGACCTGCCGGAGGATCAGCTGCACCGCCCGGTTGTCGAGCGACACGATGTCCTCGAACACGAACATGCGCGACCGCACCTGGTCGGCCAACTCTTCCTCAAACGCCTCGAGGCCCTCGAAGATCGATCGCTCGGTGGCGCGGTCGGAGCGGTTGAGGATGTCGACCAGCGTCTGCAGGCCGTCGGAGCGGTGCATCTGCTGCGCCGCCGCGCTCGACCCGAACCGCCGTTCCAGCACCGTTTCGAGCTGGGTGATCACCTCGGGCGACGTCTGTTCGAGCTTGGCGATGCGGATCGACACGTCGCGCTGGGTCTCCTCGTCGAGCCCGCCGAGCACCATCGACGCCTGCTCGGGCTGCATGTGGGCAAGCACGAGCGCCACCGTCTGGGGGTGCTCGCCGGCCAGGAAGTTGAGCACCTGGCGGGGGTCGGTCTTGCGCAGGAACTCGAACGGCGCCTTGGCAAACGACACCCGCAAGTTCTCGAGGATCTCGTTCGCTCGCTCCTCGCCGACCGCGGCCATCAGCAGGTCGCGGGCGCGCTCGACGCCACCAGACGCGAGCTGGTCGTTGGCCCGGGCCATCGCCGCGAACTCGACCAGCGACGCGTCGGCGTCCTCGCGGCGTACCGCCTGGGCCTGCACGATCTCGGCGGTGACCTGGGTGACCTCGCGCTCGGACAGCAGCTGCATCACCTTCGCCGAACGGTCCTTGCCGAGCTTGAGCAGCACGATCGCGGCCTTCTGCGTGCCGGTCAGGTGGCTCGTCGGCAGGGCGCTGGGCGCCGCGACGTCGGGCTCGGGCTCGGCGACTTCGAGCGCGGCCACATCGATCGGCGGCTCGGCGACAGCGGTCGACTTCCTCATCTCCGTACCCCTTCGTCAGCGAGCCAGCTCTGGAGGATCTGGGCGACCTCTTCAGGGCGCCGGTCGGCGAGGTCGCCGAGTTCGTCGAGCGCTTCGCGCGAGGCGGCCGCGAGCGGGTCGAGTAGCTCGTCGGCATCCTCGATGGGCCCGTCGGCCGCTTCGTCGCCGGGGGCCAGCGCGAGCTGTTCGTCGGCGGGGTCGAGCTCGGCGCCGGGCTCGTCGAGTTCGGCGATCGCGTCGCCACCGGGCAGCTCGCTGATCGGGCCGCTGCGAATCGTGCCGATGTCGATCGGCGTGGCGACCTCGCGCCGCGCCCGCCGGGTGCTGCGGTAGGCGAGGAGCATCGCGATCAGCACGAGCCCACCGATCACGCCGAGGCGGATCAGCGACTCGCGTTGCTGCTGAGCCTGTGCTGCGGCGTCGGTCGCGGCCGCCGCGATCGCGGCCTCGCTGGAACTCGTGTCGAACGCCAGCCGGGTCACCGACAGCTGGTCGCCGCGCCGCGCGTCGATGCCGGCCGCGGTGGCGACGAGCGCCTCGATTTCGTCGCGTTCGGCGGCGGTGACGCGGGCTTCGTCGACGAGTACGGCGACGTTCAGCGAGGTCACACCGCCGGATGCGTACTTGGTCTGCTCGACGATCCGGTTGACCGCATACGACGTCTGCGAGTCCTGCTTGTCGTACGAGCTTTCGGTGCCCGGCGTGTCGGCTTCGACCGTGGCCCCGTCCGGCCCGAGCACTCCGGTCTGGGCAGCGGCTTCGGCACCCGTGTACGTCTCGGTCGACGAGTTCTGGGCGACGACGACGCCGTTGTCGGGGTCGGACGATTCGAAGCGTTCCTCGGTGGCCGCCCGCTCGGTGAGGTCGAGCGTCGCCTTGACGGTGACGGCCACGCTCTCGGGGCCGGCGACCTTGGCGACGAGCGCGCGGATCGACGTCTCGAGGTCGCGCTCGTACTGGGTGGTGGTGTCGGACCTGACACCGTCGGCGGTCATGCCGCGCTGCTCGCCGCCCGAGGCCAGCACCACGCCCGACCCGTCGGCGATCGTGACGTTCTCGGGCTGCATGTCGCGCACCGAGGCGGCGACGAGGTGCACCATGCCGGCGACCTGGTCGGTCGTCAACTGATGCCCCCGGGTGGTGGTGACGAGCACCGAGGCGGTCGGTTGCGAGGGCCGGTCGATGAACACCGACTCTTCCGGCAGGGCGAGGTGCACGGTGGCCGACTCGACGCCACTGATCGCTCGCAGGGTGCGCCCCAGCTCGCCTTCGAGGGCCCGCTGGAAGTCGATCCGTTGGCGGAATTCAGACGTGGTGATACCTTGCTTGTCGAGCAGTGAATAGCCCTCGCTGGCACCCGGTAGCCCCTCTGCCGAGAGGTTGATGCGCAACTCGTAGACCTGATCGCTAGGCACCAGCACGGTGCGGCCACCGTCGGCAAGCTCGTAGCGAACACCGCGCGAGATCAGCTCGTCGGTGACGTCGGCCGCGTCACGCGGTGCAAGGTCGGTGAACACCGGCGCCATCGACGACTGAGCGCCGCCGCGGGCGAGCACGAACCCACCGGCCACGATCGTCAACAAGGCCGCGCCCAGGCCGACCTTCTGGATGGGCGACAGGGCGGTGACCGAGCGCACGACACGGTTGCCGCTCATCGAGGCGGCGAACGTCGAGGCCATCGGTTAGACCTGCATGCGCATGATGTCGTTGAACGCTTCGACGGCCCGGTTGCGCACCTCGACGGTCAACTGGGTCAACAGCTGCGCCTCGGTGGCGGCGATCGTGTAGTCGTGCACGGCGGTGAGGTCACCGGTGGCCGCGCGAATGGCCAGCTGGTCGGCTTCGCCGTGGGCGGCCGATACACCGTCGAGTGCCTTGAGCAAGGCGTCGCCGAAGCCGCTCGCGGCAACGTCGGCCGGCGCCGCGGCCGGGCCGAGCGTGCCGATACCGACCGGTCCGAGCGATCCGATCGCTCCGAGTGCTGGAAGCGCCATCGGCACCCTCACTTCCCGATCTGGAGCGCGGCCTCGTAGGCCTCACGAGCGCGCTCGAAGATGTTGATGTTGGCCTGGTAACCGCGCTGGGCGACCTGGATGAAGACCATCTGGTCGCTGAGGTCGATGTCGGGACGGCGCACCATCCCGTTCTCGTCGGCGAGCGGGTGGTTCGGTTCGTACGTGATCCGGCCGTTCGGGTCGCCGAACTGCACGCCGGTCACCACCACGCCGCGCCCGATGCCGTCGCCGGCCGCCGCACCGGCAGGGCCGGGCACGCCGGGGGTGCCCGGGTCGTCGAGCGGGCGCACGACGACGAACCGCTCGGCGAACGCCGGCTGGTCGGTCGACGTGACGTTGTCGATGTTGGCGACGTTGTCGGCGACCGCATCGATCCACAGCTTGTAGGCGCCCATCCCCGTGCGGGCGACGGACAGTGTCGAAAAGACTTCGGACATCGTTCGGCCTCCCGTCAGCGCCCGGAGATCGCCGTGCGCAGCAGCGTGTATTCGGAGTTGAGCGCCTGGATCGCGAGTTGCTGACGCAGCCGTACCTCGGCGTTGGCCATGATCTCCACGTCGATGTTGACGTTGTTGCCGTTCATGCGAGTGGGCGCCAGCGACCGCGACACGTCGAAGCGTGTGCTGGTCGGGTCGCCGCCGGCGACGGCCGCCCGCAAGCTGGCCTCGAAGTCGACCTGTTTCGACAGGAAGCCGGGGGTCTCGATGTTGGCGATGTTGTCGGCGATCGCCTGCTGGCGCATGTCGAGGCCGGTCAGCGCGAGGCGGAGGGTGACCGTCGAAGTCTCCGAGATCAGGCTCGTCACGCCTGATAACTGTTCGGGGTCGCCCGCCTGCGCAAGCAGGTACCCCAAGGTGGTTGAGCCTGTCGAAACCACCGGTCGTGGCAGGCCCCGGTGGTAACGACCGGCTCAACTACCTGGTACGCGCGCTAGTCGTCGGTGGCGAGGGCGCGGAGGCGGGCGATCGCGGTGGTGATCTGGGCGTCGATGCGGCAGGCACCGACGTCGACGATGCAGCCGTCGAGGGCCACGTCGGGGTCGGCGACTACCTGCGCACCGGCGAATGTCGTACCGGCGACGTGTTCGGCGACCGCGGCCACCGCGTCGGGGTGCACCCGCACCACCGGGGTACCCCGGTCGGGGGTGAACGGGGCGGCGCGGCGCAGCGCCTCGACAACCGCGCCCGGCGCGGCCAGTTCGCGCTGAAGCGTCACCGCGGTCAGCTCCACCGCGAGTTGGACCACCGCCGACTCGACCTGCCCGACCGCCACCGTGTCGCGGGCGTGCAGGTCGGCCGCGGCAGCTTCGAGCGCCCGGGCGGCGGTCGCCAGCCGGGCTGCCTCGTGCTGGAGCCGTTGGGCCGCGGCAGCGTGCTCGGCGGCCGCGGCCGACTGCTCGGCAACCGCCGTGTCGACCTCGGCGCGCGCCTGGGCAAGCCCGTCGCGGTATCCCTCGGCGTGGCCGGCGGCACGACCCTCGGCCGTGCCGGGGCGGGCGTCGCCGGGACGCGGGCGGGTGAGCGTCGGCACCGCGAACGGCTGGGCCGCGTCGGTGGTGGGGGTCGCGAAACGGCTCACGTCGCCGCCGTCCGGCGCGGCTCGTCGTCCTGGGCGATCCACGCGCTGATCACACGCACGACGACATCGGGGTTCTCGTCCATCAGTCGCAAGATCGTCCGCTCGGCGTACTCGACCGCCGTGAGGTCGGTGGGCATGATGACGGGCGCCGCGGACGCGGTCGCATCGTCCGGCGCGGCGTCGGGCACGAGCGGCCCGACAAGTGGCGGCGCGGCAGGCAGCCGGGCCGGCGTGCCTGTGATGACGCGTCGGGTCGGGGCGGGCGGCAACGCCAGGCGCGGCGGGGGTTTCCGACGCAACTCGAACGACGTGATCCCCATCAAGATCGCGGTCGTGAAGCCGATCATGCCGACCACGCCGACCGCCAGCGCGATCAGTGCCAGGTCGGCTGCCAGCACGGTTGCCGTCAATACGGTCGCCGTCATGCGCGCACGTCCAAGTCGCCGGCACCGCGAACCCCTGCAGGGCGCGGCCGCGCGAGGCGCGCCGGACGGGTGGTCTCGATCACGTTCGCCAACCCGTCCTGTACGCGGTGCGTACGGTCGAGCAACTGCTGTGCCCGCTGGGCATGTTCGGCGGGCAGGGCTGGAAGGCCGGCCGGTGGCGTGAACACGGCCAGTGCGCGCAGCTCGTCGGGTTCCACCCAGACACCGTCGTCGACCAGCCCGAGCGCCGCTTCTTGGGCGACGATCCGACGTTCGAGGTCGTCGAGTACCGCGGCCCACGTGTGCATCGCTGCCTCAGGCCTGCGCCGAAAACCCACCGGGGAGGCCCGCCGCGGCCTCGGCAGGCGGGCCACTCACCCCGGCCGCGCCGGCCGCGTTGACGGTGGCCCCGACCCGCGCCGCCTCGCGGAACGCGTCGCCGAGGTTGCCGAGCAGGCGCTGGGCCTCTTCCACCTTCGAGATCTTCTTCGTGACGTTGGCAGCCGTCAGCAGCCGGATCACGTAGTCGTAGACGCCGGCCAACGTCGGCGCGTGTTCCCAGGCGTCGAGGCTCAGCATCCCGGCCAGTTCGTGGAGCAGGTCCTGGGCGTGGGTGAGCGCGGCGTTGACGTGGTACAGGTCACCGGTCGCCAGCGCGTCGACCGCGGTGACCAGGTCGCGGTCGAGCCGGTCGAAGCACATCACGACCACCCTCGGCCCCGACAACGTGGCCAGGCTGTCGGATGAGAACCGGAGGCGCGGGTCGGCAAACGTGCTCATCGCCGGCAACTGTTCACGCGTCGCCGTTGCTGTCCATGAACCTGGATCCGTGACACTTTTGCGTTCAAGCGCCACGCAGGCTGGGCTTCACCGCCAGTGCGCCAGGGCCAACGCTGACGCAACCGCCGCTGGCTGGGGCAACGCCAACGTACGGCTGCAGCGATCGGTGGGTCCAAGATAATACGGGGCGCGCTCACGTCAGTTCGACTTGATCGTGGGCAGGGTGGCCAGCTGGCTCTCCAGCCACGTGCCCTGGTTCTGCATCTGGGCGAGCAGCGACTGCAGCGCCGACCACTGCCGAGCCATGTTCGTCTCGCGGATCGCGAGCCGGTCTTCGAGCCGCTCGATCTGTTCGGTGAAACGGGTGATCCGGCTTTCGGCCGCCTTCGTGGTGGTGGTCAGCAGGCCTTGTTCCCAGTGCACCAGTTCGGCCGCCAGCTTGTCGAGCCGCGAGGCCACGCCGGGCACCGTGTCGCTGCCCGACAGCAGTTCGCCTGCCAGCGCCGGGTCGGCGTCCAGCGCGGCCGAGAACTTGGCCTTGTCGAACGCGAACGTGCCGTCCTTCTGAAGGTCGATGCCGTACGTGCCCGGCACGCGGCCGGTGGCGACGTCGCCGACCACACCGCTGAGCGCCGACGTCAGTTCGGCCGCCAGCCGGCGGATCGAGCTGTCGCCAAGCAGGGGGCCACCGGTCTTCGTCGCCGGGTTCCAGGCGGTGGCCGTCTTGATCTGCCCGAGCACCGAGTTGACCTGGTTGACGAGCGCTTCGACGTCGTCGGCGACGGCCGCGTTGTTCTGGCCGACGGTGACCGTCACCGGCCCGGTGGTGACCGCCTTGGCGGTGAGGGTGACGCCCGAGATCAGGTCGGTGAACGTGTTGCCCTGGGCCTCGACCGTATAGGCACCGGGCCCCTCGCCGACCTGGATGACGGCGTTGGCGGCCGAGCCCGTCGACTGCCAACCCGACAGCGTGAGCACGTCGAGGTCGATCGCCAGATTGCCGTCAGTACCGGTGACGTTCGAGCCGAGCTGGAGCAGCCAGCCGCTGCCGGTGTTGACGGCCGAGGCGCTGACGCCGCCGTTGGCGGCCGAGATCGCCGAAGCGACTGCGGCCAGCGATTGGTCGCCGGTGTCGACGACCTTGACGGTGGCCTGCCCGGTCTGGATCGCGCCGCCGAGGTTGAGGTCGAGTGTGCTCGTGCCGGCAGCGACCGTCAGCGTTCCGCTGGCGACGGAGGCATCGACGGCGGTGACCGAACCGTTGATCTCGACGGCGGCCCCACCGACCACGGTCGCGCCGCTGCTCAGGCCGAGCGCACCGAGCGCACTCCCCCCGGCGACGATGCCGAGGCTGGTCACCGCACCGCCGGTGAAGCTGAGAGCCCCCGACTCGACACCGACGGTGGCGTCGATGCCGGCCGCGGTGACCGCCGACTGCACCGCGGCGGCGACCGCGCTGGCGTCGGTGTAGGTGCCGGCGTCGATCGTCACAGCCCGGAACTGGCCGTCGACGAGCATCGTGAACGCGTTGTCGCCGGCGGTGATCGTCACCGGCGCGTCGACCGCGGCCTTGGCGACGAGTTGCACACCGGCGCCGGCCGCGGCCGTGGTCGTCACGCCGTACGAACCGGTGGCGGTCGTGTCGGCGGCGCGCACGCTGCTGATGCCCATGGCCTGAGTGCCGGCGGCGACGGCCAGCCGAGCGGCGGCCGTGATCGGCACGTTCTGGTTGGCGACGGTGCCCGAACGGGTCGCCGCCGACCCCGCCAGCGACAGCACCTGGAACGTCAGCGAGCCCGCACCGGCAGTGCCGGTGACGTTGGCCGCGATCGCGTCAGGGTTCGACACGGTCGCCGCGTACCGGGCGACGCCCCCCGAGGTGGCGAGCTTGCCGGCCGCGGTCTGGATCGAGGTGATCGCGGTCTTCAGTGCGTTGAGCGTATTGACCGCCGTCTGGGCCGACTGCTTGCGCGTGTTCAGCGCATTCAGCGGTTGCCGTTCGAGTGCCATCAGCTGGCTGACGATGCTCTGGGCGTCGATGCCCCCCAAGTTCATGAGGATGCTCGGTTCATGGGAATGCTCGATTCATGAGACGGGTGAGGGCCCGGCGTCGCCGCCGGGCCCTCGGTTTCCGTACGTTCCTGGTACTCGTCGGGGCTATCGCAGCAGCGACAGCACGGTCTGAGGCACCTGGTTGGCCTGTGCCAACATCGCCGTACCCGCCTGAGACAGGATCTGGTTGCGGGTGAAGGTGGTCATCTCGGCGGCCATGTCGGTGTCGCGGATCCGGCTCTCGGAAGCGACGAGGTTCTCGACGGTGACGTTGAGGTTGTTCACCACCGACTCGAACCGGTTCTGCTTGGCACCGAGCTCGCCACGCAACGTCGAGACAGCGGTGATCTGCCCGTCGAGAGCGGTGATCGCCGCCGCGGCACCCGACACCAGGTCGACCGAGCCGACCGCCGCGCCGGCCCCGCCGACGATGCTGCCGATGCCGATCGTGATCGTCTCGGAGGCGTTGGCCCCGACCTGGAACACACCGACCGAGGCGGTAAAGGTGCCGTCGAGCAGGGCCACGCTGCCGAACTTGGTGCTCTGACCGATGCGGGTGATCTCTTCGGACAGCTGGACCACCTCGTTCTGCAGCGCCTGGCGGGCCTCGGTGCTGCTGGCGCCGGTGTTGGCCGCCTGGACGGCCAGCGTGCGGACGCGCTCGAGCATCGTGTGCACCTCGTTCAGGGCGCCTTCAGCGGTCTGCACGACCGAGATGCCGTCCTGGGCGTTGCGGGTGGCCTGACGCAGACCCGAGATCTGGGCCCGCAGGCCCTGGCTGATCACGAGGCCGGCCGCGTCGTCGGCCGCACGGTTGATGCGGAAGCCCGACGCCAGCTTCTCGAGCGACTTGCCGAGCGTGACGTTGGTGGCCGACAGGTTGCGGTAGGCGTTGATCGCCAGGGCATTCTGGTTGATACGCATTGCGTTACCTCCATGTAACGGTGATTGCATCGCAGGCCCAATCCGTTGGGCCCGGTCCCGGTTGAGGACACGTGGAACCGTGCGGAACGCGCACCACCGTGCAAGCAGGTCCCCCAGATTTCTCACCTGCCACCCTGGCGGGTGGCGCGATTGGAGGGTGGCGGGACTGTCGCTGGCGTGATCATCGGCGTTTCCAGCGCCGACTGGCGGGGCCCCGCGCAGTCGGCTGACGGCACGGAGTTCTGGGGCGCTACCGGGTGGGTGCGGCTCGGGCAGTGGCTGCCGTACTGGGCCGAGCACCACGAGGTGCACCACGGCGTGCTGTGGGCCAAGCACGACCACCTCGAGATCGAGACCCACCACCCCGACGGCAGCTCGACGTTCGTCACCCCCGACGTCGTCTACCTACACCTCTACCAGGAGGACCTCGTGCCGGTGTTGCGCGCTGCCAAGGCCTATGGCCAGGTGCTCGTGCAAGACCTCGACGACTGGTACTGGGGCCTCGACAGCCGCAACCAGGCGTGGCAGAACGCGCTGACGTCGCGGCAGTCGTTCTCGGCCAACCTGGCCGAGTCGCACGTCATCACGACCAGCACGCCGTACCTGGCCGAGCGGCTCGCCGAGCGGTTCCCGGCCGACATCGTGCAGATCCCGAACTTCATCGACGTGCACCGCTTCGCGCCGGTGGACCACGACGTCGACGTGCCGACGATCGGCTGGGTCGGCGCGACCGAGTCGCGCTCGGGCGACCTCGGCGAGCTCAAGGGCACGCTCGGCCAACTCCGCGGCCAGGCCCACTTTCAGCACTCGGGTCATCTCGACGGCGCCCCGCTGTTCGCCGACGAGGTCGGGCTCAGCCCAGCCGAGGTCCGCGTGCGGCCGCGCAGCAGCGTCGTCGACTACCCGTCGCTGCTCGACTTTCAGATCGGCCTGGTGCCGCTGCGGATCACCCCGTTCAACGAGGCCAAGAGCGACCTCAAGGGCCTGGAGTACGCGGCCTGCGGGATTCCGTTCGTCGCCTCGCCGAGCGGCGTCTACCGCGACCTCGCCGCGGCCTGGGGTGACTGTGTTCGTGTCGCCAAGCGACCCGCCGACGCGGTGAAGTCGCTCCGCCGCCTGCTCGACCTCGACACGCGGATGGCGGCGGCCGAGGAACTCCGCAAGCGGGTGCTCGAACGGCACCTCACCGAAGGTGTGCGCCACCACCTCGACCTGTTCGCGTCGCTCGGCGCGCTGGTGTGAACCGGGGACACGGTCGATGATCGTCGGTGTCGCCAGCGGTAACTACGTCGCCCCGGCCGACGCCCGCGACGGCCGGGCGCACTGGAACGGCGCCGGGTGGGTGCGCCTGGCGCAGTGGTTCGGGCTGTGGGGCGAGCACCACCAGGTGTACGGCGGCACGCTGCGCGACGCCGGCACACACCTCCAGATTGAGGCGGTGCTTCCCGGCGGTGAGACGGCGATCGTCAACCCCGAGGTGGTGTACCTGCAACGGCTGATGGTCGACCTGGCCGGAGCGATCCGCCGCGCCCGGGCGAACGGGCAGGTCGTCGTGCAGGACGTCGACGACTGGTGGTGGGGGTTCGACGCGCGTAACTGCGGCTGGCGTCCCGACCCGGCCGCGTTGCGCCTGTTCGCCGACGGGCTGGCCGCGGCCGACGTGGTGACGGTGACCACACCGTTCCTGGCCGACCGGCTGTCGGAACGATTGCGCCGCGACGCGGTCGTGATCCCGAACCACGTCGACGTCGCCCGCTTCGCTCCCGTCGACCACAACGTCGAGCAGCCGACGATCGGGTGGGCGGGGGGCGTCGAGTTCCGCTCGGGCGACCTCGCCCAGCTGAAGGGGGTGCTGTCGCAACTGCGCGACGTCGCCGCGTTCCAGCACTCGGGTCACGACGAACGGTTCGGCTGGTTCGCCGACGAGGTCGGCCTCGACCGCGCCGAGGTCGCCACCGTCGGGCGCGCCCTGGCCGAGGACTACCCGGCGCTGCTCGACTTCCAGGTCGGCGTCGTGCCGCTGCGCAGCAACCCGTTCAACGACGCCAAGAGCGACCTCAAGGGCTTGGAGTACGCGGCCTGCGGGATCCCGTTCGTCGCCTCGCCCACCGGCCCGTACCGCCAGCTCGCGCTCGACTGGGGCGACTGCGTTCGCGTCGCCGCGCGGCCCGCCGACTTCGTGCGGCACCTGCGCGCGCTCGCCGACTCCGACACCCGCCAGGCCGCGGCCGAGCAGCTGCGCAAGCAGGTGTTGGCGCGCGACCTGCACGAGGGCCTCCACCACTACCTCGACCTATTCGCCTCGGTGTCGCGATGATCACCCCGGCGATCTCCGTCGACGACTTCGACGTGGCGGTGCTGCCCGGGATGCGCGAGCGGCTCGCCGACGTGTACCGCGAGTTCCGTTCGGTGCAGGCCGCCAGCCAGACCGCGCTGACCGAGCCGGGGCTCGTTGCTGCCCGGCCCGCGTGCCCCTGTTGCGCGCGTCCCGCCACCGACGCGGTCGAGCTGTTCACAAAGAACGACGTGGCTCACGTCCGCTGCCCAGGTTGCCAGCTGGTGTACACGGCGACCGTGCTCGTCGAGACCGCCGACGCCGACCAGTACGCCGACAGCGCTTTCATGCGCGCCTACGTCGAGCTCAAGCGGCACCCCGTGTACGCGCGGCTCGAAGGCGACAAGGCCCGCTACCTGCTCGACCGGGCGGCCGCCCACACCTCCGTGCACAACGTGCTCGACATCGGCGCCAGCACCGGGGCGACGATGGCCGCCGCGGTCGCCGCCGGGTTCGAGGCGTACGGCATCGAACCCGACCTGGCGATGGCCGGCCCGCTCGGCGCCGAGCACCGCGACCGCTTCGCCACCGGGTACTTCCCCGACGACCTGCCGGCCGGATGGCCACGGTTCGACGTGATCACGCTGCTCGACGTGCTCGAACACATGCCCGACCCGGTCGGCTTTGCGGCTTCGATCCGCCCGGCGCTCACCGACCGCGGGCTCCTCCTCGTACAGGTGCCCAACTTCGACAGCCTGCTCGTCCAGCTCGACGGCCCCGCCAACTCGACGTTTTGCGTCGGCCACTGGCAGCACTTCACCGCCACGACTCTCACGACCGTGCTCGCCAGAGCCGGCTTCGCCCCGGTCGAACTCGGCAACTGCATCAGCGAACTCGACCGCATTCGCGCTTACCCCGACGATGCTGTGCGCGCCACCACCGGCCGGTTGTGCGGTGCGGCGTTCGTCCCCGAGTCGCCGGACGAGTTGTACCGCCACGGCCTCGGCTACAAGCTCTACGGCGTGTTCCAAGCCATGTGACGCCGGTCGGCCCGTTGCCCTCCCAACGCCGATGCCGTTCAGTCACTGCCTGCTCCCGGTGGTTTCGACAAGCTCAACCACCTGGTCAGCGCCTGTCTCCGGTGGTTGAGCCTGTCGAAACCACTTCACTGGACAGACGTGACGATATCAATTCTGATATCGTTTCGACTGTGACCGACTTCTTGCTCCGTGACGTGCCCGACGAGGACATGGACGAACTCAAAGCCGCCGCGCACGACGCACAGCAGTCGCTTCAGGCCTACCTACGCGAGTCGGTCGTCCACCAGCACGCGATCTACCTCCGTCGCCTGCGGGCGATCGCCAACACCGAGCGCCGACTCGCCGGCCGTACACCGATTCCCGACGACGCTCGCCAAGCCGCGTGGGATGCCGCCGCGGACACCGGCGAGGCTGCCGACGCGTGATCGTCGATACCTCGGCACTCGTCGACGCGATCACCGACTCGGGCGCCAGGGGCGCGGCCGCCCGCGCCGCGTTGTCCCAGCCGGGCGACCGACTCTTCGCCCCGGGCCTGCTCGCGGTCGAGGTGCTCAGTGCGCTCAGGAGGCTGGCAGCCGACGTCAGTGCCGACTTCGACCTCGCCGACATCCCCAGCGCGCTCCTCGACGCCGAGCAGTACGGCATCGAGATCGAAGGCACGCCCTGGCCCGACGTTCACCGAGCGTGGGAACTCGCTCAAGGCTCGATCCGCTACTCCGACGGCGTGTTCATCGCCGCTGCCGAGCGAACCGACCGACCGCTCCTCACCTCCGACGGTCGCCTCGCCCGCTCCCGAGCACCCATCCACTGCGACCTGATCGACCTGACCGCCCAGTAGGCACTCGGGTTCACCAGGCGCAGAGGTCGCGGATGGTGTCGGCGACTCGGGCGGCTGGGGAGTGGATCTGTTCGAGCGCGGGGTGGAACGGAATCGGCGTGTCGAGCGCCCCGAGCCGGCGGACCGGTGCGTCGAGATGGGCGAACGCCAGCTCACCGATCTCGGCGGCCAGCTCGCCGCCGAAGCCGCCCGTGCGCGGCGCCTCGTGCACGACCAGCGCCCGAGCCGTGCGGGCCACGCTGGCCAACACGGTGTCGCGGTCCCACGGCACGAGCGAGCGCAGGTCGATCACCTCGGCGTCGATCCGGCGCCCGTTGACGGTGTCGCCGGCGAGCTGATCGGCCGCGGCCAGGCACCATCCGAGCGCTCCGCCGTACGTGACCACGGTGGCCGACGTGCCGGGGCGAACGATGCGGGCGGCGCCGAGCGCGACCGGGTCAGCCGGGTCGACGGCGCCGGTCACCGTGCGGTAGAGCCGCTTATGTTCGAGGAACAGGACCGGGTTGGGGTCGTCGATCGCGGCCCGCAGCAGGTGGTAGGCGTCGTGCGGCGTGGCGGGGGCGACCACCTTGAGCCCGGCCACATGACCGAACCAGCCCTCGATGTTCTGCGAGTGGAACGGACCGGCACCGGTGCCGCCACCGATCGGCGCCCGGATCACGACGGGCAACTCGGCGCCCCAGCGGTAGCGCGTGGTGGCGAGGTGGTTGACGACCTGGTTGAACCCGCACGAGATGAAGTCGCCGAACTGCATCTCGACGATCGGACGGTACCCGTCGAGGGCCAGCCCGATCGCCGCCCCGATCGCGCCCGACTCGATGATCGGCGTGTTGCGCACGCGGTGCTTGCCGAACTGCTCGACGAACCCGACGGTGGCCTTGAACGCTCCGCCGTACTCGGCGACGTCCTGTCCCATCAGCAGCACCGCCGGGTCGTCGGCCATCGCGTCGCGCATCGCCGCCGAGATCGCGTCGAGGTAACGGGCACCGGCGTCACCCGTCAGCGACGTCGTGACCCGCGGCCGGGGGGCGACCGAGGGCGCATGCACGGCAGCCAGTTCTCGCTCGGCATCGGACGAGGGCGGCGAGGCCGCAAACGCGGCGTCGATGCGGGCGACCATCTCGGCCCGGATCGCCTCGGCCCGCGCGTCGAGTTCGGCCTCGGTCGCGATGCCGCGCTCGACCAGCACGTGTCGCAGGCGCAGGATGGGGTCGCGCTGCCGCCACAGCTCGAACAGCTCGTCGGGCACGTACGCGGTACCCGACGTCTCCTCGTGCCCGCGCATGCGGAACGTCATGAACTCGAGCAGCGTCGGCCCGTCGCCGCGACGGCCGCGATCGGCGGCGCGGCGCACGGCGGCGACCACCGCGCAGATGTCGTTGCCGTCGACCACCTCGCCCGCCATGCCATAGCCGCGCGCCCGGTCGACCAGGCGCTCGCAGGCGAACTGCTCGGACGTCGGCGTCGACAGCCCGTACCCGTTGTTCTCGATCACGAACAGCACCGGCAGCCGCCACACCGCGGCCAGGTTCATCGCCTCGTGGACGTCGCCCTCGCTGGTGGCGCCCTCGCCGCAGAACGTCGCCGCGCAGGTCGGCTCGCCGCGCAGCTGGGCCGCCAGCGTGAGCCCGCAAGCGGTGGGCATGGTGGCGCCGAGGTGGCTGATCATGCCGACGACGCGGTGCTCGCGGCTGCCGAAGTGGAACGTGCGGTCGCGGCCCTGGGTGAACCCGCCGTCGCGGCCGAGCAACTGGAGGAACAGACGGTCGAGGTCGCCACCGGCGCCGACCCGGTTGGTCCACACGCCGAGGTTGCGGTGCATCGGCAGGATCCAGTCGGTGCTGTCGAGGGCGGCCGCGACCCCGACCGCGATCGCCTCCTGCCCGATGCCCGAGAACCACTTCGACAGGCGCCCCTGGCGGAGCATGTTGAGCATCTTGTGCTCGATCTCGCGGGGCACCGCGAGCGCATCGAACAGGCCCAACAACTCGGCGTCGCCGAACGCTGCCGCGTTCGCCACCGTCTGGTCGGTCACCACGTCAGTCAACGCTGCTGCTCCCTCCGGGCTGGCCCCTGCCGCACATGGCCGGACTGTAGCCACCGCCGCGCCGGGTTGATCGGCGACGACTCGATCTGGTACCCATGAGCGGGAACCCCCGAACCGACGGCGATGGCGGCGCGGACGAACATCTCGTTCGCGGCGGCGTGGCGGGCGCACGGTCGAGCGACAGGTGCCGGGGCGGCGCGAGCGCTGCTCCGGCTGTCGGTGGCCGGTCCCCTGCCGTCCGACTCCCGACGACAGCCCCCGAAGGCAGCAAGGCAACGACCGATGACGAACACCACCGCACGAGCACGGACCGGACGACCTCGGGGCGCCTCCCGCTTGGCATGTGTGGCGGTGGTCGCGGCGCTCGCGCTGGCGGCCTGCGGCGGCTCCGACGACTCCGGCCTGGGCGCGATCGGCGGGCCGAGTGCGGGCGTCTCGACGTCGTCCGACCCGGCGGACTGGCCGGTGCACGTCGGCGAGTATCCGTTCTCGCACAGCCTGCGCTGCTACGGCGTCGAGCGACTCGACTCGCCATCGGACGGCGACCGCACGTTCGCTCCGGGGTGCATTCACGTCGACGTCAACGCCGACCGCACGACGTCGGTGGCGGGTGCGTCGCTGCTCGGGCGCGGCACGGTGCTGAACGCCGACGACAACGTGACGTTGCGGTACCGCGGCGCAGCTGTGCACCGTGCCGACACCGATGATGCCGGCAACCCGGAACGGCTCGGCGTCGTCACGTTCTTCGACGTGACGTTCCCCTCGACCGATTTCATCACCGAGTTCACCAGCGGCGGGCTGAGCGACCTCACCTGGAGGGCGAGCACGTCGCCGCAGGCCCGTGGCACCGGCACGATCAACCAAATCGGTCAGGCGCCGCGCGGTTTGAGCGACCTGTTCCTCACCGACGAGAAGGTCGGCGGCCAGACGTTCACGTTCGTGCACATGTTCCTCGTGTCCGGCCCGGCGTCGTTCGTGGTCGGCGACCCGACGTTGTCGGTGGCGGGTTGGCTCGACCGTGACACCTCGCGCGGTGAGGGCCCGTTCGCGCTGGTCGACCAGGACCCCGACGACGACGTGCTCACCGACGTCGTCGACTCGATCGTCCGGCTCGCCGAGGCACTCGGTGTGCGCCCCGAGCAACTCGGCGGAGGCTGGTTCGACGAGCGCTTCGGACGCATGCTCGCCGACGGCGAAACGGTCACGTCGTACGACCGGCGCGGCACCAGCACTCACGACGGTAACGATGGCCAGGGCGGTGCCGGACCGGACGATGTTGGGTCGGGGGCGGCGACCATCCCGCCGCCGCCCCCTCCACCGACACCGGTCACCGTCGACACCTCGGTCGACATCGCCGCGCTCCGCCAGGCCGGGTTCGACGACGGGTACACCGACGGCTACGCGTCCGCCGTGGACGGCGTCGATCGCTACGGCGAGTCGTACGACGACCCGGAGCCCGATGTGGGCGAGTACTTCTTCGGCTACGAGGAGGGCTACGAGACGGGCTTGGCCGAAGGACCCCCGGCGCCCACCACGACCACCGCTTCCGGAACCACCGCGCCTCCGGCGCCACCCACCGAGGGCAGCCCGACCGAGGTGGCCGCCGCCGAGCTGGTCGGGCAGACGTCGCCCCACCAGGAGGTGCTCGATGCCGTCGCCGAGTTGTTCTCCGTGTTCGACCCTGACGGTGGCCCGGTGACCAGCTGCCTCGACCCGACCGCCGACGGCTCGCTCCACACCGTGTGCTACTACCTGCTGGACCAACAGCTGTACTCGCTCGACGAGTGGGCCGGCGGGGCGACCGACTACCTCGAGGTCGCCAAGTTCACGGTGATGCTGAACGCCGAACCCGACCTGGGAGCGGTGGTGGTGCGGCTCGGCTCCGACGACCGCGGCATCGACCCCGACGACCCCAGCTACATCGGCTGGGTGGTCACCGACGTGTGGCAGGGTGGCGACAACCCACCTGACTGGGTCCCCGACTGGTACTGACCACCTACCCAGCCCCGGCGAGGCCCCGTTCCAACCCCAGACACCGAACGTCGCGCCGTCCGGGAATCCGGACATCTTGCTACGATTGCATGATGCCCGCACATCCCGACATTGGTGAGGTGGTCGTTCGAGGGCCGGCCCAACTCGGCCAGACGATCCGGCGCGTCCGCGAACTTCGCGGGATCGACCAAGCCAGCCTTGCCGAACTGTCCGACCTGCATCGGACGTACGTCTCGAAGATCGAGAACGATACGCCGGCCGACACGCTCGGGCGGTTGCTGCGGATGCTGCGGGTACTCGATCTCGAACTGGTCATTCGGCCTGCCGCCAGCGGCGACGACCGATGAACGATGACCTGAATGTGTGGCGAAGCGGGCGCGTTCAGGCGGTCGTGGCCGAACGGCGCGGTCGTCTCTCCCTCACGTACGCCGCCGACGCCCATCCGATTTCGATGTCTCTGCCGGTGCGCACCTCAGCCCATCGCGACGACTCGGTCAGACCGTGGTTCAGGGGGCTGCTCCCCGAAGGCCAGATCCGGCTCATGATGGCCTACGACGCCGGGGTAGGTGCCGACGATGTCGTCGGGTTGCTGCGCGTCTTGGGCAAGGATTGCGCTGGCGCTCTGTCGCTTCGCCCCGCGGGCGAGTTACCGGGCGACGACGACGTCGGCCCTCAGCTCGACGACGGCCAGATCGCCTCGCTGCTGCGCGCGCTGCCGACATCACCGATGGGGTTTGGCGAAGGGTTCCGCGTCTCCCTGCCGGGCAACCAGCACAAACTGCTCCTCACGCTCGACGATGCTGGATGGCACCGGCCCGACGGCGCGCCATCCACCCACATCCTGAAACCACCGATCAGCGCGCTCGGGGCCTCGACGGTCGACAACGAGGCCTACTGCCAGTGGCTCGCTCGAGACGCCGGGCTGCCCGCCGCGAACACCACGATTGCCACGTTCGACGGCATCACCGTGCTCGTCTCGGAGAGGTACGACCGGGCTCGACACGACGACGGCTCGACCCGACGCATCCATCAGGAAGATGCTTGTCAAGCGTTGTCGATCGACCCGACACGGAAGTACCAGACCGCTCGCGGCGGCCCCTCGCTCAAAGCGTTCGCGAAGCAGATCTCGGTACACGGCGGCGAGCTGCACGCATTGCTGCGAATCGCCACGTTCACCGTGATCGTCGGGAACGCCGACTGGCACGGGAAGAACGTCTCGGTGCTGATCGATGACGACGGCAGCGTGAGCGTTGCGCCGATCTACGACGCCATGTCCACCCGGATGTACGAGAAGACAGCGACCGGCGACGAAGTGGTCCGCACCCTCGGCATGCACATTGGCGGCGAGACAGACATCGACGCTGTCCGACTGCGACATCTCGTGGACGAGGCTCGTTCGTGGGGGATGAGTCCCGGCCGCGCTCAACGGGTTGTGATCGAGGCCGTCGATGGACTCCGCGCGGCTCTCGACTCGGTGGCTGCGCCCATCGACGATCTGAAGCGCCTCGTAGCCCGCAGGATCGACATTGTCGCGGCGCGTAGCAGAGAAGCTCCGCTACGGCATCACGTCGACGAGTAGGCCGGTGAACTGACGTGGCCCTGCAAGCGTCGGATCAGCGGGTGTGGGATTGGGTGCGGTCGACGAAGGCGCTGAGTTGGGTCCAGAACTCGCGTTGTTCGGCGGCGTAGCAGTCGCGGGCGGCCCCGACGGTCGCGCGGGCGCGGGCGCGTTCGGCGGGTGACGGGTTCCAGGCCATGCCGTTGCCGCCCCACACGGTGGTGTCGCGGTCGGGCTGCGACACGTCGTTGGGGATGAACACGACCGGGCAGCCGCACAGGATCGCCTCGAACACGATCGTCGAGAACTCGTACAGGTACAGGCACTCGACCTGGCGGAAGATGTCGGCGCACTCGGTCGCCGAACGCTCCTTCACGCGCCGCGAGATCTCGATCGAGTCGGCCGTGATCGGGTCGAGCGAGCCGCCCCGGTCGAGATGCCGGTTGATGAACACCGCGCTCCCCTGCCGGGTTGCGTCGTCGACGCCGTCGGCGTGGAACACACGCGTGTCGACCAGCGGCATCCGCAACAGGTACGCCGACCAGCCGGTCGGCACCAGCGACGGACCGAACGTGTACACCAGGTCGCCCGGTGCGAGCTCGAGCTGGGCACCGTTGATCGACCCCGGCTCGGCCAGCAGGTACCGCGCCACGGTCGACGCGCCGAGCGGGTTTCCGGTGACGATCTCGGGGTACACCGCGATCGGCCGCCGGCCGGCGGCCGTGTGCACCTCGGCCTGGGACTGCACCAGCGTCGGCGTGCGCAGCTCGGGGTGCACGGCGGTGGTGGTGATGTAGGCGTCCTCGCCGGCCAGGTTGAGCGCGTGGCACAGGTAGTGCATCGCCCGCACGCCACCCGAGATCTGGGTGTAGTCGGGAGCGACCAGGTAGTACGGGCGCCGCAGCGCACCGAACAGCTCCGGGCGGACCTGCGGGTCGCTCACGGCGTGGCCCTGGCGAAGTAGTCGAGCACGGCGGCGACGACCCGCTCCTGCTCGGCCTCGGTGATGCCGCCGTACACCGGCAAGCGCACCAGCCGGTCGGCCACCGCATCGGTGACCGGCATCGCCGAACCGGTGCGGCCGTAGCGCTCACCGGCCGGCGAGCTGTGCAGCGGTACGTAGTGGAACACCGCCCCCACACCGCAGCCGCGGAGGTGGTCGAGTAAGCCCGTGCGGGCAGCGAGGTCGGTGGCGAGGAAGTAGAACATGTGCCCGTTGCCGCGCTCGCTGAGGCGCACGCCGGGCAGCGCGATCCGGCCGTCGGCGTGCAGGCCGGCGAACGCCTCCTCGTAGCGGCGCACGACCGCCCGGCGCTCGGCGGTGATGTCGTTCGCGCGTTCGAGCTGGGCGTACAGGAACGCCGCGATCAGTTCGCCCGGCAGGTATGACGAGCCGACGTCGACCCACGTGTACTTGTCGGTCGCGCCGCGGAAGAACTGGCTCCGGTTGGTGCCCTTCTCGCGGACGACTTCGGCCCGCTCGACCAGCCGCGGGTCGTTGACGGTGAGCGCCCCGCCCTCGCCCGAGGTGACGTTCTTGGTCTCGTGGAAGCTGAAGCAGCCGAGGTGGCCGATGCCGCCGAGGGCCCGGTCCTCGAACGTCGACAGCAGCGCTTGGGCGGCGTCTTCCACCACCCACAGGTCGTGCCGATCGGCGAGCTTCATCAGCGCGCCCATCTCGGCGGCGACGCCCGCGTAGTGCACGGGCACGATCGCCCGGGTGCGCTCGGTGACGGCTGCGGCGACCAGCTGCTCGTCGAGGTTGAGCGTGTCGGCGCGCACGTCGACGAACACCGGCGTGGCACCGCGCAGGGTGAACGCGTTGGCGGTCGACACGAACGTGTACGACGGCATGATCACCTCGTCGCCAGGGCCGACCTCGGTGAGGATCGCCGCCATCTCGAGCGCGGCCGTGCACGAGTGGGTCAGGAACGCGCGGGTGCTCGAACAGGTCGCTTCCAGCCAGCGGTGGCAGCGGGCGGTGAACGAGCGGTCGCCCGACAGCTCGCCGGCGGCGACCGCCTGGGCGATGTAGTCGAGCTCGTGGCCGACGATCCGCGGCCGCCCGAACGGCACCGCCTCACGCTGACGCACGCCTGCAGTGCTCACCGTGGAACCACCGGACGCACGCCTGCAGTGCTCACCGTGGAACCACCGATCGCTGCGGCCGCTCGCCGACGTTGCCCCAGCCCACAGCTGTCGTGGGAACGTTGACCCTGATGCGCCTGCGGCGAAACCCAGCCTGCGTGGCGCTTGAACGCAGAGTGTCACGGCCCGTCACCCCACGTACCTCACCAGGATCGTGAACTCGTAAAGGCCGTAGTCGTGCAGCAAGGCGACGTGGCGCGAGTAGCGGCGCTTGCACCGGTCGAACAGCGCGCACGGGTCGGCGTAGTACAGATCGGCCCGCATCCGGTCGGCGTCGGAGTAGCTGGTGAGGCAGTTGAACGCGAACCCGCGGGTGCTGGTGGCCGCGAGCGCGTCGAGTGTCGCCTCGATGTAGGCGGCCCACTCGCGGTCAGGGCCGCCTTGCTTGACGTTGAAGATGCCGCTGGCGACCCCGAACTCGGCCGGATGGTCGGGTGCCTCGGCGACGACGAAGCGCACACCGGGGGTGGCGCCGTGCTGTTCCCGAGCGGCGGCGACCATGCCGGGGGCGACGTCGATTCCCGTGTAGCTGAACCCGGTGTACCGGTCGGCCAGGAAATCGACGAGCGCGCCGTAGCCGCAGCCGAGGTCGTTGACCGAGAACGGCGCGTCGGCTGGGAACAGAGTGGCGAGTTGCTCGAAGCGGGCGTGCTGCGACTCGGCGCCGTTCCAGTCGACGCCGCGCGGGGTGGCGCCGAACTCGGCGAGCTTGGCGTCGTAGTACCGCGATACGTCGGCGAGCAGGTGACCGGTGGTTGCGATGGTTTCGACAGGCTCAACCAGCTTGGTTGGCTCGACCACCTCGGTGAGATCAACCGGCATGGTGCAGGGCCTGGTGGCGGTTGAGAAGGGCGTGGTCGGGGGCCGCAGGGCCGCAGTTGAACAGCACGTCGAGCACGGTCACCTGGTGTGTGAACTCGCCCCACAGCTGCGGGTAGTCGGGGTACTCGGGGTACTCGAACCACTCGACGCCGATGCCGGCGGCCGCGAACATGGCCTCGTCGAGGTAGTCGCGGGCGGCGGGGCCCGACACGTACACGTCGGCGCCGGCCTGGCGGCAGATGTCGAGCAGCCGCTCGGAACGGCCGTCGCCGAACGCGTAGTCGGCCGACGACGTGACGCGTGTGCTCGTGCCGAGCTGCCCGGCCACCCATCCGAGCAGCTCGGCGTTGAGCTCGCTGAGGTACACGTACCGGCGGTCGAGGTACAGCGCCCGCAGTTCGTGGGCGAAGTCGGCGAAGTACGCGGCGCGGGCGTAGTTCTGGTGGATCGCCCGCCAGTGCGCGGCGGCCCAGCCGGTGCCGTCGATGCGGGTGTCGCGGATCGCCTGGAGGTACTGGCCCTTGGCCTGCACCGGCACGGTGAGCCACTGCGGCCCATGGGGAGTCTTGATCTGGTTGCGGTTGCGCCAGTCGCGCCGCGTGTACTGGGCCGTGTCGTAGAGCACGAACTCGTCGACCGAGTCGAGCAGGTCGAAGTAGCCCTTCCAGGGGATGTAGTTCGACTGCACGATCGCCACCCGGGTCACGCGGCGACCCCGGCGATGACGTTCGGGGCCGCTGGCGAGGCGACCGTCGGCGCGGCGATGTGGCCGTAGCGGTACATGTCGACCAGCTCGGGGGGAATGCCCCAGTCGGTCGCCCCGACCCGGTCGTGCAACGCTTCCAGGTCGCTGCGAATCATCGCCCGGAGTTGCTCGGGCATGCGGCTGCGGGCCGGCACGAAGTCGTGCTGCAGCGCCGCGTTGTACTGGTGCCGCACGCCCTTGTCGATCGCTGCCTCGCGGCCCAGGTTGCGGATCAGCGCACGCTCGGGGGCGAGCGTTTCGTAGCGCGCGTCGATCGGCTCGTGGAGCATCAGGGCGACCAGGTCGCGGCAGATCACCGGCGACAGGTGGAACCCGTCGCGCTTAGTGCCGCCAAGCACGAACAGGTTGTCGACGCTGGTGCGACCGAACAGCGGGTACGTGTCGGACGTGGTGGGCCGCCAGCCGACGTTGACGTTCACCAGCCCGGCGCGCATGAAGCCCGTGTTGATCTGGTCCATCGCCGACTTGAGCAGCGTGTAGGCGCTGCCGACGTGGCCGGTGTCGAGCGGGCCGGTGCTGATGTAGTTGGTGGCACCCACCAGCGTGCGCTCGGGCCCGTACGGCACCGAGTACACGCCGCAGGCGAGGCCGCGGTTGGTGGTGCGTACGCAGTGCGTGTGCGACTCGGCGCCGGTGGCCAGTTCGATCGACATGCCCACGCCGTAGAACATGCGCTGCACCGGCAGCTCGGGCAGGCAGCCGGCGAGGAACGACGACATCGCCGCGCCGTTGCACAGCACGAACTGGTCGGCCTCGACCTGCGCCCCATTGTCGAGCGTCGCCGCGACGATGCGCCCGCCGCGCTCGGTCAGGCCGGTTGCGGTGGCGTCGAGGGCGGTCACGTTCGGGTGCCCGGTCACCTGAGCGGTGAGGGCGTCGAGGAAGCGCTTCGGGTTGACCCAGCCCTCGCGCGGCAGCAGCACGGCCTTGAGCGCACGGAATCGCGGGTCGGGTCGATAGTTCGGGATGCTGGCCGGGTCGACGTCGTGGCACGGCTCGTCGTACTCGGCGCAGAACCGCTGCATGGCGGCGAAGTTCTCGTCGTCGAGGTCGTCGGTGGCCGTGTTGTTGAGTACGTACGTGCCGAACCCGTACGGCACGGTCGCCTCGCCGGGTGGGCCGCATACTTCGTCGAACACGTCGGGCCAGGCGGCGGTGGCGGCCCGGCTGAGGTCGAACTTGAAGCGGTCGAGCGGGGTGTGCAGCGAGTCGCCTTCCAGCTCGGTGAACGAGTTCAGCATCGCCGCCGCCGCCCGCGTGGCCGAGCCTGGCCGGGCGGCCGGGCCGATCAGCACCAACTCGACCGACGGGTCGGCGCGCAGCCAGGCCCGGGCGGTCATCGTGCCGAGCACGCCGTTGCCGACGATCGCGACCTTCACCGGCGAGCCCCCTGCGGGAACACCAGGTACGACAGCGACGGGTAGGCCCCGGTGATGTGGGCGGTGTGCGGGTACTCGCGCACGACCTCGTCGACGTAGAACATGCCTTCGGTCGGCAGCTGCCCGCCGCGGCCGAGCTGCCAGAACGCCACCACGCCGCCCGGCACCAGCCGGTCGAGCACGAACTCGAACGACTCGCGGGTGGGTGCCATCGCGTTCAGGTCGAACCAGGCCAGCGCCACCGACTCGCCGGGGTGCTCGGCGGCGAACTCGCGCAGCGTTTCGCGCACGTCGCCCTCCCACACCCGGTGCTTGCCGTGCACGTGGCCCATCGCGTTGTTGCGCTCGTGCAGTTCGAGCAGGCCGGCGAGCAGCTTGGCGTAGTCGCCGGGCAGCGAGTACGTGCCGTCGGAGAACAGCCCGCGGTCGCGCGGGTCGCCGTCACCGAAGCCGGCGTACCCGGTGAACGTGTCGAAGGCGTGGATGCGCCGCTGGAAGTTGAGCGGCTCGTAGATCGCCCGGAAGTTCTCGCACAGCACCGCGGTCTGGCCACGCCAAGTGCCGAGGTCGACGATTGCGCCCGGCAGACCGACGATCCGCTGGTACACCTCGAGCGTGCCGAGCATCCGTGCCAGCAGCGAGCCGCGCACGAACAGGCCGAGCGAGCGTTCCTTCTCCTCGTCGCTGGCCGGGTAACTGTCCATCAGCTCGAACAGCTCGCGGCGGGCGGCCAGCTGATCATGGTCGGACGTGGTGATGATTGACGACTCGTGCATGAACGCTCTCCACTC
Source organism: Ilumatobacter sp. (assembly GCA_035556435.1). Lineage (GTDB taxonomy): Bacteria > Actinomycetota > Acidimicrobiia > Acidimicrobiales > Ilumatobacteraceae > Ilumatobacter. The sequence continues at coordinate 27,586 of DATMEY010000033.1, forward strand.
GGGCACTCAGATCCGAGGAAGAACGTGCGGGCGAGGCCGGAATCGTCACGGAGGCGCGGCGACCGCGCCCGGCGGGGCGTCGGCCAGCAGGCGCGCGAAGTCGGCCGCGGGCACGGCTGGGCTGAACCGGTACCCCTGGGCGATGCCGCAGCCGAGCTCGCGGAGGGCGTCGGCCTGGGCGTCGGTTTCGACACCCTCGGCCACCACCCGGTAGCCCAGCCCGTCGGCCAGGTTCACGATCGCCGCTGCCAGGTGCCGGTCGCGCTCGTCGTCGGCGAGCCGCTCGACGAACGCCCGGTCGATCTTCAGTTCGTGCACCCGGATCACCTGGAGCCGCGACAGCGACGAATGGCCGGTGCCGAGATCGTCGACGCTGATTCGTATGCCGTGGGTGGCAAGTTGGTGCAACGTGGCGAGCACCTCGGCGCTCGGCTCGGCGACGTCGTCCTCGGTGATCTCGATCGTGAGCAACTCAGGTTCGACCGCGGCCGCCTCGAGCTGACCCATGATCGAGCCCACGAACCCGACATCGCCGAACGCCCGGATCGGCACGTTGACCGACACCGGCAACACGCGCCCGGCGCGCCGGGCGCGGCCGACCAGGTCGAGCGCCTGACGCACCATCTCGGTGGTGAACGCGGCGGTCGACTCCGACATCAGCACGACGTCGAGGAACGCGTCAGGGGTCAGCAGCCCGAACTCGGGGTGACGCCAGCGGGCGAGGCCTTCGGCACCGACCACGGCGTTCATGTCGAGATCGATCTGGGGTTGAAAGAACAGCTCGAACTGCCCCGACACGAGCGCCGTCTCGAGCGCCGCAGTCAGCGAGAGGCGCACGGTCGACGAGCGATCGAGGCTGCCGTCGTACACCCGCCATGGTTCGCCCGCGCGCTTGGCCGCGTACATCGCCAGGTCGGCGTGGCGCATCAGCATCGCCCGGTCCGAGCCAGGGCGGGGGAACGCCACGCCGATCGACACGGTGAGCACGAGTTGGATGCCCCACGCCTCGATCGGCCGGGCTGCCTCGGCTGCGATCACCAGCAGCTGCGATTCGAGTTCGGCGATGGTGTCGCCGCCGCGTACGAGCACGGCGAACTCGTCGCCGCCCAGCCGGAACAGCGTGTCGCCGGAACCGAGCACGTACCCGAGCCGCTCGGCGATCACCCGCAGCACATGGTCGCCCGCTTCGTGGCCGAGCGTGTCGTTGACTTCCTTGAAACGGTCGAGGTCGAGCATCAGCAACGCGAACCGGTCGCCGCCGTCGATCGCCGCGCTGATCCGTTCCACCAAAGCGAGCCGGTTGGGCAGCAGTGTCAGCGAATCGGTACGTGCCTGTTCGGCCAGCCGCTGGGCCTGGTCTTTGATGGCCGACACGTCGAAGAAGAACCCGCGGATGGTGCGCCGCCCGCGCTCGTCGACGCTGACCCGGGCGACCTCGCGGATCCAGACCCAACGGCCGTCGGCATGACGCAGGCGCCCGGTGCGGTCGACCACCATTCCCGGGGCGATCGTGTCGGCGTCGATCCAGTAGGTCGCCGCGTCGGCGGGGTGGATCAGCTGGTAGTAGTCGAGGGTACGCCACTCGTCGACCGTGTAGCCCATGATCGCCTCGATGTCGCCGTCGACCTCGGCGACCCACCCGCCGTCGAGGTCGCCCAGAGTGACCACCGCGTTGGCCTGGTGCAACGAGGCCATCAGGTCGTCGCCGAGCGAGCGGCTGGCGCGCAGGGTGTGGCGTCGGCTCACTGCCGACACGACGGCCACCACGCTGACCGCCGCACAGGCCGCCAACGGCCACAGCCGCGGGTGCCAGGCGACGACCCCGACCGCAGCGACGAGCGCGGCCGCGCAGGCGACGAACACCCACAGTGGGAGCGCCACGTTGCCGCCGCGACTGGTCGCCCACGTGGTGGTGCGCACCGCGGCCGGAGCGTCGGCGCCCCCATCGACACGGCGGCTCTCGGACCTCACCGGCACACAGGGTACCGGTGTGTCAGACCCGCTCCCAGAGCTCCCACACCATCGGCTGCCCGGCCACCTGGTAGGCGACCTGGGCGGTGAGCCGACCACCGGTGACCGACGGGCGGGCGGGGGCCACGACGGGCAGCGACAGCGTCGCCGCGGCGTCGTCGATGAGACCTTTGACGTTGCCGCCGACGATGTTGGCGAGCTCGCCGAACGCGTCGTCGATGTCGGGCTGATCGAGCTCGTCAGGGGCGGCGCCCATCAGTGCCGAGGCGAACTGGCCGACCAGCGCCGGCCCCATCGCCACCAGCAGCGTCGCCGTCCACGTGCCGCCGATCGCGATCGTGGCGAACCGGCACCCGTCGACCGCGCCGGGGGGTGGCGCGGCGTTCGGTTCGAGGCCCTCCTCGCCGGTGAACGTCTGCCAGACGAAACCGACGATCTCGGCGAGTGTCGCCTCGTCGACCCCGACGGGGGTGTTCACATCGGTCATCGCATTCCCTCCACCATCTGATTCATCACCGTCTGACTCCTGCCGATCAGCCGCGTTACCCGGCGTAGAGGGCGAACGTGCCCGTGCCGTAGTCGCCGAGCGTGACGTGGTACGTGCGCCGGCCGGCGGCACGGACGATCAGGTCGCGAACCGCGTCGGGCACACCGTCGACCAGCTCGGAGATCTTGATGTGGGGCACGCTCGGCCCGTTGATGAGGCTGGTCGCGATGTTGGCGACCTCGTAGAAGTTGTCGCGCAGGTTGTCGACGAGGGTGCCCTGCTTGACGGCGTCGTCGGCCACCGGCCGCGGGATCATCGCCAGCGCCGCGCCGGCTTGGGCCGCGAACCCGAGGTCGGCGAGGCACGCGCCGGCGACGCTGCCCGTGTCGTCGACGAACACGCCGGTAAGCACCGGCACGTCGGCATCGGGGTCGATGTCGAGCTCACGCTTGGCCTTGTCGACCGCGGCCGGCTGGCCGAGCAGGTCGGTGAGGAAGTCGCGCAGCTGCTCGGGCAGCGGCATCGGGCGGGTGGGCGTGGCGAGTGGCACGGGTGCTCCGTCAGCTCACCAGCTCGCCGATCACGTCGGCGAAGCGTTGCCCGTCGAACGGCTTCGACAGCAAGAACGCGGCGCCGGCGCCGATCGCCTGCTCGCGCATGGCCGGGTTCGACTCCGACGTGACGAACCCGAACGTGGTCTGGTCGCCGCTGGCGCGCAACTCGGTGAGGAACTCGATGCCGCTCTTGTTGGGCATGTTCCAGTCGCACAGGATCAGGTCGGGCCGGTGCTCGCGCACGGCCGCCAGCCCCTGCACGCCGTCTTCGGCTTCGACCACGTCGTCGATCGTCACGCCGCTCTGACGGAGCGTGCGGATGACGATCATCCGCATGGCCTTGCTGTCGTCGGTTACGAGCACTCGCATGGCGCGTACCGTCCGCGCTCGTCGCTCCGGCGCCAGGCAGGTAGTTGCGTGCGCCAGAAGATTTAACATTCTCCTGACATTTTTTCGCTCAGGTTGACGCGGCCCCTCTCCGAGGTAAGACGCATGCGTACCACCCAGTACACCGAGCAGGCGGGCGACGACTACCGCGACGCCAACACCACGCTGTTCCAGCGTCGCCGCGAACTCAAGGCCGAGCTCGACGGGATCGCGACCCGTGACCCGGAGGACCCGTCGGTGCGCCGCCGGGTACGCATACTGCGGCGCCGGCTCGACGACGTGACCAGCCAGATCGTCACCCTCAACATGGGTTTGGTGCGCTCGTACACCCGCCGTTTCGGCGGGGCCGCCAGCGCCGACCACCGGGCCGAGTTCGAGGCCGCCGGCATGCTCGGCCTGATGCGGGCGATCAACAGCTTCGACCCCGAGTCGGGCGCGTTCGGCCAGTGGGCGTTCAAGCCGATCCAGCGCGAGGTACTCAAGTCGGTACGCGACACCGATCACCCGAACCTCAACATCGGCGACTTCGAGAAGCGCCCGGCGATCCTCAAGGCGTTCCGCCAGTTGCAAGGTGTCGACGCCTCGTACACGCCGTCCGATGCCGAGGTCGCCGCGGCCGCGGGCGTCACCGTCGGCCAGGTTCGCCGTGTGCTCGCCCCGCCGCGACTCGAGTCGATGGACCAGCCGGCCCACGACGACACCGATTCGGTGGTGTCGGACACGATCGCCAGCAACGAGCCGTCGGCCGAAGACCACCTCGTGTCGAAGCTGACGTTGCACGCGCTCGAGACGTTCGGCCTCAAGGCCCTCAACCCTCGCGAGCTGTACGTCATCGTGCGCCGCTTCGGCCTCGACGGCGAACCCGCCGACCGGCTCGCCGACATCGGCGACACGCTGGCCCTGTCGCGCGAGGCCGTGCGCCAGATCGAGGCCAAGGCGCTCGCCAAGCTCCAGCACCCGATCGTGCTGCGCAAGCTCCAGTCCGACCGCACCCCCGCCCCCATCGCTGGTTAATCCCCCACCACCCAGGTGGTTGAGCCTGTCGAAACCACCGGAACCACCCGCAGTTCGTTGACTAAACCGCCCTACTGGGGACGGTCCCCCGAGTGACAGAGCCCGTGGCGCTGACCGGTCGAATCGCCTCGATCGAATCCCGCGTCGGCGTCAACCGTGAACCATCGGGTGGCTTGCGCGTGCTGGGCACCGCGGCCGAGTTCGACCCGTTCGGCGCCGCCTACGACGCAGCCGTCGAAGCCGCCACCGTCGCCCGTCTCACCGCCCCTTCCGGCGTCACGTTCGGCTCGGCGCTACTGACCGCGGCCGGGGGCGTGCGGCACGGCCACTCGGCCAGCACCACCGGCGGCCCGACGGCCGCCCAGATCGGGGCGGCGATCGGCGGAATGGCCGGTGCCCCAGGTGTGCGCTCGCCCGGCGGCTACGGCCCGATGCCCGTGCCCGCCGAGATCGCGGTCTACCCCAACGGGCGGGTACCCCAGCACGCCCTTCAGTCGCTAGCCACCCAGCCCAACCACCGCCTGGCGGCACCCGCCGCGGCGGCGTGGGACAGCCTCGTGTCGGCGGCCGCGGCCGACGGCATCACGATGCGGATCACCGACAGCTACCGCGGCTACGACGAGCAGGTCGACCTGGCGGCCCGCAAGGGCCTGTACTCCGAGGGCGGCCTGGCCGCCACGCCGGGCCGCTCGAACCACGGCTGGGGTCTGGCCGTCGACGCCGACGTCACCAACCCGAGCACGCTCCAGTGGCTGCGCGTCAACGGCCCCCGGTTCGGCTTCGTCGAGACGTCCGACCGCGAACCCTGGCACTGGGAGTTCCGCCCCCACCAAGTCTGACCGCCAGGCCCGACGCGCCCAGCGGCGCTCGAGCTACAGGCCGAGGTAGAGCTCGTCGACGGCGATGGTGACCGGCGGGCAGTCCAACGTGAACTCCTGCCCGGCGGTGTACGACTCGGCCCGGAACCCGCTGCTGACGCGCCGGTGCACCACAACCCGATGCTCACTCTGCGACACGACGGCGTAGGCGAGCACCGACGGAATGTTCGTATACGCAGTGAACTTCTCGACCTGGTCGATCGTCGCCGTCGAGTCACTGAGTACCTCGGCGACGAAGCACGGGGTGCGATCGCTGAGGCTGTCGTGGTCGTCCGAGCACACCACCATCACGTCGGGGTAGTAGCGCCGTGTCGGGGCCTCGGCCGTGCCGCCGATGTCGAGCCGACGGCCCTCCACATGAGCCCGGCACCCAGCGGCACGCGCCGGCGTTCGGAGAGACGCTCCCAGCGCCAGCGCGAGTTCGTTGTGCCGCGCGGTGCCACCCGCCATCGCCCGCACGATGCCGTCGACGAACTCGTGGCGCAGCTCGCTCGTGGACTCGATCTCGTCGTACTCGCCGAACGAGTAGACCCGCGAGATCGGGGCGTTCGTCATCCCCTCAGCGTACTCACCCCAACTGCCCCACTACCGGGAGAACCCCGCCCAACCGGTTCGTGTTTCACGCGAGCGAGCGCACTCATCGCGCATCGAGATTCGCGTCGTCACGACCACAACTTTGGCACGACCTCGCGAAGCGCGAGAGCTACCCCAACTCGCTCCAGCCAGCGGCGGGTCGTTTGCTCGGCGACCCGCCGCGTCACAGCAGCGCGGCGAGCCAGCCGGCGACGATCGCGACCGCCGCGAGATCCAGCCGAGCGGCGCGTGGTGACCTCGGCTCAAACCTCCTCAACGCATGGGGATGCTGCAGGATGAGATCATGTGGCCTGGTCTTGGCTGGCCAACGCTCATGTGTTCCGAGTTCGGCGACCAGTCGGGCGCGGTCGTCATCGGCCCAGACACCGAACGCAAGGACGAACATCCGCTCACCCTCTCGGTCGAGGACGATCACGCGGCCGCTGTCTCGACCTGCGCTGGCAAGCGAGCTGACCGTGAGGGCACGCCCGAACGCCGCCCGGGGCCACCGACGGGAACGCTTTGCATCGAAGTACTCGATCTCGTCTTCGGAGACCACGACCCTGGCGTGTCGCACGTACCGCCGCGCTCGCAGGTCGCGCGCCAGGAGTGCCACGGCCACGCACGCCGCGGCCACGCCGCTGAACAGCCAACTGCGGTTCAGCGTGCCCAACACGGCCAACCCGAGCGGCCACCCGTAGGCGGCCCAAACTGACGGCCTCGACGCGCGGTACGCGGCCCACGACGGCCGAATCTCGAGGCCGCCCTGGCCTCCGGACTCCTCGCTCGTCGACCTCCGAAACGACGGATCGACGTGCACTCGCTCCACCCTCACCGGCACGGAGTGGTGCGGGATCGACTCCTCGTCCATCGCCGCGAACGCGTTCCAACGCGCTTGCTCGTCGTCCTCGTCGGAACCATCCGCCGGAGCACCCGCGACGTCTGCTGTCGGGGGGAGCCCACGGAGCCGCCTCCTTTCGAAGAAGGCAGAGATGATCGAAGTCGCGCAGAAGACGATCAGCAGTACCGACGCGATCCAGATCCGGGCAACCAGATCGATACGAGTCGCGAGAAGGATGAGTAGCACCCCGGGAAGAGAGAACAATGCCGCGCCCAGCAGCGCGGCCAAGAACCAGTGATCCCGCGAGAATTGGACTTGCCGGTGGTAGCTGCGGAAGTAGTCAAGCATCCGAAAACTCACGTGCTCCCTCCGATCGTGTCGACGGTTTCCGAGTGTCCCGAGTCAAGTTTTCGGCACAGATCCTGGTCAGAGCGGTTTGAGGGTTGTGGGGTCTTGTCGGTAGGCGTCGGCGGGGCGGTGCCAGCCGATCGCCTCGTGGGGTCGGATGTGGTTGTAGACGTGGCGGTACTCGG
>DATMEY010000034.1:0-11249 GCA_035556435.1 Ilumatobacter sp.
ACACGGCCACACCGTCACAAACCCCGGCCCATCCGGGAACACCGCAGTCACGTTCAACATCACCGCGTCGGCCCCCGCGGCAACACCGCCGCGACCCGTCACCGTCAACTCGACCACACCATCCGCGGCCACCCGGCCATCACCCTCGAACAACCCGTCGACCGTCCGATCGTTCAGGCCCCCACGGGTCTCCAACACCCGCGCCGGCACCACCGGCACCACGGCCGGCACCGACGGGTTCGGCGTGGGGATCGGGTTCGGGTTCGGATTGGGGTTGGGGTTCGGATTGGGGTTGGCGGTCGCCGGGCCAACGTCGGTGAGCAGCAGCACCATCGTGCCGAGCTCGTGGTTCCTCGTCAGCGGCGCGGTGAACCGGAACGGGTTCACCGAGGCGACCGTGGCGTACTCCTCGTCGTAGCCGCCCGGGTCGACCACCACCCGGTCGCCGGCCCGGAAGAACGGGCCGCCGGCCGGCATCTGCATCGCCGCCAGGTTCAGTACGGGCACCTGGGTGGCGCCGGATTCGACCTCGTCGCTGAAGTACGTCAACGGGGCCAGCTTCAGCGGCCCAGCCGCCACATAGGCAGCCACGTCAACGGTGACCCACTCGCCGCCCTGGGCGCCGACCGGCAGCTCGAAGCCGGCGGCCACCAACTCGGCAAGGATCGGGTCGCTGATCGTTCTGGTGGCCTGCGCCCACCGAGCCGGCGCGTCGAGTGACTGCGTCGTCATCCCCTGCACGGGGCCGGTGTGATCGCCGGGCACGAACTGCTGAAGGTCACCGGTGGGCGACGGCTGCACCATCACCCCGTCGCGCTCGAAGTTCGGGCTGATCTGGCCCTGGCTGAGCGCGTGCACAAGGCGCGCCAGCACCGAGGCGCTGAAGAACGCGGTGACGTTGTCCCAGGCCTGGTACAGGCTGGTGAGTTCGGACAGGGTCACCAGGTTGAGCGCCCGGTACGGGCTGGCCGTCTCGGTCAGCAGTCCCTGGAAGTACGACCGTTGCACGCCGTCGACGAGCCTCCCGTTCGGGCCGCCTTCGAGGGTCGACAGGGCGTCGTCGAAGTACGTGGTCATCACCCGTCCGTTGGGGGTGACGGCCAGCAGTGTCTCGCCACCCTCGGCGTTGACGCCCTGGCTGACGTACTTGGTGCGGACGTCCGGCAAGGCGATCGTGAACGACTCGCCGTGTTGCATGCCCACCATCACCTGCATCTGCTCGTAGATCTTGGCCCGCTGCTGGAGCTCGAGCGCGCGCTGCACCGGGTCGGCGACATCGCCAAGCACGCGGCCGTCGGGGGTCAAGATGGCGAGGAAGTCGATGTCGCCGGTGATGTCGTAGAACGTCGACCCGTCGGGGCCGGGAATGCGCTCCGGGTGCTCCATCTTCACCTTCCAGGCGCGGCGCCCGTCGGGGTAATCGATCGGCACGAGCTGGGACTTCACATGGGGGCTTTCCGGCATGAAGTGACGCTCCATCCCGTTGAACACCGGGTCGAAGTCGACCTGAACGCCCTCGGTCTCCCAGATGTAGCGCTGGTTCTCCTTGCCGGTGATGACGGCGAACTCCTCCCACTCCTTGATGCGCGTCTGGAGCCGCTCGGTCAACGCCTTGCGCAGGTCTTCCCTGCCGGGGCCTTCGGGCACCTTCTGGAACTCGGCGTTGCGGGCCAGGTAGTCGGCGATCGCCTGGTCGCGCTGAGGGCCCTTCGGGTGATAGGGCAGGGGCGGCTCGACGACCACCACGAGTGCCTCGTCGGCCCGGCGGTAGCCGAGGTACTTGATGTCGAGGTCGTTGACGCCCTTGGTCTTGACGCCCTGCGGCTTGGGCAGTGCCCGGCGCGACTTGAGCAGCTCGATCGAGTGCGGCGACCGCGAGCGGAACACGATCTCGACGCCGTGGTCGGCAGCGATCTTCTGAAGCGCGCGGATGTCGTCGGCCCCCGCCCCGTAGGCACGGTGGATCGCGGTGACGTTGGTGACGTCCACGCCGGCAGGCAGCACCCGCGACTCGGGCAGGGCTTCCGAGCCGCGGGTTCTGATGACCCCCAGCGCGTCCTGGATCGAGTCGGCGTTGGTGCGCCGGATCCCCGACTCGATCACACCGCTCAGCAGGCCGGTGTTGCCACCGACGGCCTGGAGGGTCTTGGCCGTGGCGCGGGCCGCCACGAGCGGCTCAAGGAGCATGTCGAGGTTCTCGCCGACCACCTCGGCGACCTCGCCGGTGATCAAGGCCAGGTCGCCGGTGGCGAACACCTTGTACATCCGGTCGATCGAGCTGTACACCATCCCGCCGACGACTTCGACGATCCGTTCGGCGGTGACGTGTTCGAGCGCGGCATGGCCGAGCCGCTTCAGCTCGGTCAGCTCGGCGGCGATCTCGTCGACGATGATCTGGCGGGCGGCGGCGTCGCCGAGCAGGTACTCGAACGCGGTCCGCGCCATCCACGCCTTGGCCTGGACGATGCCCTGCTGGGCCTTGAAGCCGAGCACGCCGATCTGCCACAGGCCGCGACCGAACGTCTCGATCCCGCGGGCGAGCTTGCAGCCGACGTAGCCGATGTTGCCGAACAGGTCGCCGACCATGTCGGTGAAACAGCTGATGAAGTTCGACGCCTCGATCTGCGACTCGGGGGCCACCGGGGTGAGGGCGACGGTGAACCGGTCCGACGAGCCGTCGGTATCGGCGATCTCGGTGTTCGCCGGGTCGGCCGGCACGTACTTGGGTACCGCGCTGTCGTCGAGGACGTACGGCTGGATCTGGTAGAGGATCGCGAAGCCGGACGGGCCGGTCGACTCCAGCGTCTGCACGATCGAGGCGAGTTCGATCGACTCGCCCGGCTCCAGCTCGAACATCGCGATGCCCGTCGGCGTGGCCGAGCCAGGCCGGGCGAAGTAGCCGTTGCCGCCGTTGTTGTCGTTGCCGCCGTAGGCCCCGTTCAATACCCGGTTGACGCCGAACGCGACCGTGATCGGTTCCTCGAGCGTCTCGTCGGTGACGTTCTTGAACGTGCCGCTGAAGCGCACCACCTGGCCCGACCGCAGCGTCTGGTGGTCCAACGTGATCGTGGCTTCGATCAGCTTGTCGGTGAACGTCTTGATGTCGGTTTTGCCGTACGCCCGCGTGAGGTTGCCGTCCGACATGCCCTCGACGAAGATGTGCGCGTTGGCGTCGAGCGGCCCGGTCGCCCGGAACGTCCACGTCAACTCGTCGGACGCGCCGGCGATCAGGTCGGTGAAGCCGCGATCGGGTTCGGCCTGGAGTTCGAGCAGTACGGCCGGGTCACCGAGGATGTTCGACGCCAGGTCGAGCTCGTCGTAGGTGATGTTGGTGATGTCGCCCTGCGACACGTTCGTGACCTTCACGGTCACCACCACGTCGGCGTCCTCGTCGGTGACCTCGCCGTCGTCGTTGTTGTCGTCGCCGATCGAGAACTTCTCGGGATCGGCGGTGACCTCGACCTTGAGGCCTGACACCGCGCCGCCCATCGTCGCGTCGACCGGGCCGAGCGTGCGGTCCACGTGGTCGGTCGCTCCCCACGTCGAGCGCAGCGTGAAGTTGCCGGGCGCGAGCGCCCGCAGCCTGACGTCGAACGACTCGGTGCCGCCGGCGCCGAGCGCGAACGGGGCGATCTCGGCAAGCTCGTCGTCGACCAGTTCGACCTGGTCGGCGAGGTCGAGCAGGTCGCCGATCGGGGCGACGGTGGTGAGGTTGGTGTCGGTGCCAACCGTCACCCGCACGGTGAACTCGTCGCCGATTGAGTACCGGTTGCCCGTGCCCGACGGGCCGAAGTCGGCGGCCGGGTTGTACACCGACACGGTCAGCTGAGGCTCGGTGATCTCGACCTGGCGGGTCGCCGACCGGTTGGGGTGTTGGCTGTTGTGCATCGTCAGCGTCACCGTGTACGTCCCGGCTTCGGCGTAGGCGTGGTGCGGGTTCTCCTGCGTCGACGTCTCGCCGTCGCCGAAGTTCCACGTCCAGGTCGTGTCGCCGCTGTCCCAGCGCTGCGAGCGGTTCGAGAACGCGACGTAGCCGGGCGTGGACGTTTCGGTCGCGTCGAACGCGGCGTGCGGGGCGAGCGTGCCCTGCACCGGCAGCCAGCCGTATTCGGTGCGGGTTTCGAGCGTCGCCCACGACTCGTCGCACCCGTACCCGCCGCCCGGTTCGATGCACTCGCGCACCGATGTCGCCACCAGATAGAACGTCGGACCGAAGAGGTTGTTGATCTGGTGCGCGCCCGACGTCTGGAACGTGCAGTTCGACAGTGTCGCGGCCCGGGCGACCCACCACTGCGACGGGAACCGGGCGTCGCCGCCGTAGACGTACGTGCCGCCGAGCGCACCGCTGCAACTCCCCTGGCGGGTGGCGGTGACCGAACCCGTGGTGCTCAGCGATGGGCACGTGCGCACATCGGTCGGGTCGTTGTTGGCGAGGTACACGCAGCGCACCAGCGACGGCGCGTTGAGCGAGTAGTAGCACCCCGTCGACACGTGCGTGAGGCACGGCGCCAGCCCGTTCGGCGCGGTCTTCACGGTGAACGAGCTGTCGGACGCGTAGTACCCGCCGATCGCCGCCCCGAGGTTGCCCGGCACACAGCCGAGGCCCGCGACGTCGCCGTTCATCACGCACTGCGGCTGGGGGCCGAGCGGCGCGAACCGCGCTGCGTCCGCCGGCGCCGGGGCTACCAGCGCCACCACACTCACCACGGCGGCGACCAGCGCCACCGTGAGCGACCATGCGGCCACGCCGCGTCTTTTGGAACCGTTGCCCGTCACAGCGCGGACGGTAGAACCCCCGCGTCACACGGCCGTCTTACGGACCCGGACGGATCGGCCATCACCGCCAAGGTGGTTGAGCCGGTCGTTACTACCGGTCGTTGGGGTCTCGGTGGTTTCGACAGGCTCAACCACCTTGTGCTGCGGCGGCCTTACGAGCTGGCGGCGGCGCGGAGGGCGGGGGTGGGGTCGAGGTCGAGTTGGGACAGCGCGTGCACCGTGGCCGCGGCGACGGCGCGGGCGTCGGGGTCGCGGCCATCGGCGACCAGCAGCCGCACCAGGCGCAGCGCGCCGACCTCGTCGGACGGGTCGGCCCGGTGGGCCTGCGCAGCCCACTCGATCGCCCCGCGCTCGTCGTCGGTGGCCGCCGCGGCCTCGACCAGCCGGTCGAGCAAGCCCAGGTGACGCACACGGATCCGCTCGCGAATCGCCTCGATCTCAGGCGGCTCACCAGGCAGGTCGACGCCGTCGAGCAGCGGGCCGCGCACCAGTTCGGTAGCCCGCCTGGCCCCGGCCACCGCGTCGGCGTCACGCCCGGCCGCGGCCGCGGCCTGGTGGTCGAACTGCTCCACATCGGTGCGCACGTCGCCGTGCAGGGCCAGTTGGTCGTCACCGACGCGGACCACCAGTTCCACACCGGCCCGGCGAAGGCGGTAGAGCACCTGCCGCAGGCGTGAGCGTCCGGCCGCCTCGGAGGCGTCTGGCCACAGCACGTCGATCACCCACGGCACCCGCATCGGTTCACCGGTCGCCGCGAGCAGGCCGAGCAGCGCCGCTGGGCGACCGGGCGGCAACGGCACCTCGGTATCGGCGTAGGTGACGCTGAGCGGGCCGATGCAACGAATCTCCCAACCGGTCGCACCCGTCGACCAGTGCTCGAGCGCGGCGACCGCGACCGGTTCGAGGTTGGCCGGCACGTCGGGTAGGCCGAGCGCGTCGGCGTGGGCGCGCAGCTCGGCGTACAGCCGCTCGACGGTCGGGGCCCCGCGGCGCAGCGCGGCATAGGCGCGCAGGGCGCGGCAGCGCAGGCGTTCGAATGGTTCGATGCCGGGGTCGGCCTCGACGTCGGGCCACATCTGCTCGACCAGCGCAGGGTCGCCGTGACGGGCGAGCACGGCGAACTCGGCCAGGCGGACCACATCGGGCAACTCGTCTCGGCGGGCGCGTGCCCGTGCCAACATCGCCGCAGACTCCGGAAGGGCACCCGCACGGTCGAGCACGTCGGCCATCGCCGCCGCGAACGTCACACCCACCAGCGTGTCGGCCCACCCGGCGAGCTGGCGATCGGCTGCCTCGGCGTAGGCCACCGCGCGTGGAGCGTCGGCCTCGAGCGACGCGTGCACGGCCAGGCCCCACAGGGCATAGGCCTGGGCGCGGCTGTCGCGGGCGGCGCGGCCCAGGTCGAGCGCGGTCCGCAGGTCGTGGGCACCGTCGTCGCGGCGGCCGAGCCACACACGGGCTTCGCCGCGGTAGGTCAGCGCCGCGGCGCGGGCCCGGGCATCGTCGCTCGACAGCTCGACAGCGCGGTCGAACGTGTCCTCGGCGGCACGCAGATCGTCGTGCAGGTCGACGCCGTAGCCGAGTTGGCCGAGCGCTCGCGAGGCCTCGAACGGCTCGCCGAGCTCGACGAACAGTTCGGCCGCGCGGCGCAGTGCTCGGCTTGCCTCGGGCCGCCGGCTGGCCCACGCGTGGAGCACGCCGCTCACCACGAGCGCCCGCGCAACCGTGCCGTCCTCGTGATCGCCGGCGGCGTCGAGGACATCGTCGATGCGCCGGGCGACCTCGGCGCGGTCGCCGGTGTAGAGCATGTCGGCGACCCGTTGCACTTCGACCGCGCGCCGGTAGGCGCCAGATTGGGTAGGCGCCAGTCGCTCGGCGCGGGCGAGCACTTCGTGGTGGCGGTCGCGCAACCCGGCCCGGGCGAGCGCGCGGGCAAGTTCGATCATCAGGCTGGGGTACTGGCGGACCACGTGGGTGGGCACGGCGTCGATCGTGCTGGTGATCTCGTCGGAGGTGAGCCGTGCCCGTGCCGCCGGCGGGAGCGCCGTCAGCAGTTCCGCGAGCGCGTCCCATTCGCCGGCCTGGCGGAGCACCGCCAGTGCCTCGAACGGTCGCTCGGCCAGGTGCCATGCAGCGGCCCGCCGGGCGACCGTGGCGGTCAGTGGGGCTCGGCGGGCGAGCGCTTCGGCGAACGCTCCGGGCAGCCGGTAGCGCCCGTCGGTGTCGACCGCGAACGGCAGGCCCGCGTCGACCAACTCGCGGAGTGCCTCAGGGTGCCCACTGGCGGCGTCGGCGAGCTCGTGGTCGAGCCACGCCAGGTGGGCGAGTTGGATCGCGACCTCGCGGAGGCTGGGTGGCAGCGCGGCGAGCACCACGCTCGACAGCTCGCCCGGCGCGGCAGCAGCGTCGACATCGACCAGCGCCGAGCGTTGCATGCGGGTGCCGACGAACGTCAGCGCAGCCGGCCACCCCTCGGTGGTGCGGGCCAGCCGGGCGACGGTTCGGTCGTCGACCGAGACACCGAACCCGTTGCGCAGCAGGGAGGCCACGTCGGCCTCGCCGAAGCGCAGCGAGTGGGCGTCGACGTACGTCACGCGCGGGTCGGTGCGCAGCTGGATCGCGCGCGGCGGCAGCACCCGGGCACCGATGATGAGACGCGCGCCCGGTGGCCGCCGCTCGACCAGGCGAACCAGTAGGTGCGCTTCGTCGCCGAGGTGGTGGGCGTCGTCGACGATGAGGGTCAGCGGGTCGGCGTCGTGGAGCGCGTCGAGCATCGAGTCGAGCGCGTCGGCCGAGTCGACCGCCATCTCGCCGAGGGCGGCCGCGGCACCGTGTTCGCCCGCCCGGCGGAGCGCCCGCCGGAGCGGCAACAGCAGCGTGTGACGGCCCGACTCGGAGCCGGTGAGCGCCAGGTCGATGGTGTGCTGGGGGCGCGCCAACTCGGTAGCCAGCGTCGACTTGCCGAACCCCGACGGGGCTTCGATGACCACGACCGCGGCCGCGCGCAGGGCGTCGACCAGTGCAGGCCGCGCGACGTGGTGACGCGGTAACTCCAGCACGCCCGCGATGTTACGGGATCAGGCGACGGCGACCGCCGCCGGTAGCTCAGTCCTGTTCGGGCTTGAGGCGGTTCGTGTCGACGCGGACGCCGGGGCCCATCGTGGCCGACACGGTGATCTTCTTCAGGTAGCGGCCCTTGGCGGCCGCCGGCTTGGCCCGCTGCACCTCGTCGAGCACGGCCCGGAAGTTGTTCTCGAGCTGCTGGGCGTCGAAGCTCGACTTGCCGAGCTGCACGTGCACGTTGCCGTAGCGGTCGGTGCGGTACTCGACCTTGCCGCCCTTGAACTCGCCCACCGCACGGCCGACGTCGGTGGTGACGGTGCCCGTCTTGGGGTTCGGCATCAGGCCGCGCGGGCCGAGCACGCGGCCCAGGCGACCCACCAGGGGCATCATGTCGGGGGTGGCGATCGCCAGGTCGAAGTCCATCTTGCCGGACTCGATGGTGGCCGCCAGGTCGTCGGCACCGACGATGTCGGCACCTGCCGCGCGGGCTTCCTCGGCGGCCTCGCCGGCGGCGAACACCGCCACGCGGACGTCCTTGCCGGTGCCCTCGGGCAGGGCGACGGTGCCGCGCACCATCTGGTCGGCCTTGCGGGGGTCGACGCCGAGCCGGAACACGACGTCGATGTTCTCGTCGAACTTGGCGGTGGCGGTGGCCTTGGCGATGCCGAGTGCTTCGGCCGGAGCGTAGAACTGCTCGCGATCGAACTTCTTCAGCGCATCGGTGAACTTCTTACCGGACATGTGTGTCTCCCTCAGGTGGTAGGACTCCCCCGGCGAGGTACTCCGGGGCCGAGTCGGTGATCAGAACGGGCGGTGGTGGTGGTCTCGATACACCGGCTGGCGCCGGCACTCGACCACCGTGGGGGTGTCAGCTGACTGCAATTCCCATCGAGCGGGCGGTGCCGCGGATTTGCTGCTTGGCGGCTTCGAGGTCGTTGGCGTTGAGGTCGGGCAGTTTGACCTTGGCGATCTCTTCCACCTGAGCCTCGCTGAGCGTGGCGATGTTGCCCTTGCCGGGCGTACTCGACGCCTTGTCGAGGCCGAGCGCCTTGCGGATCAGCACCGGTGCCGGCGGGGTCTTCAGGGCGAACTCGAACGAGCGATCCTCGAAGATCGTGATTTCGGCGGGCACGACCGTGCCGGCTTGGGCCTCGGTGCGCGCGTTGTACTGCTTGACGAAGTCCATGATCGCGATGCCGTGCGGACCGAGCGCGGTACCGACTGGCGGCGCCGGGCTGGCCTTGCCGGCCTCGATCTGGATCTTGACGATCGCAGCAACCTTCTTCTTTGCCATCTCTGTGTTTTCTCTCTAGCTAGCGATCAGAGCTTGCTGACCTGGCTGAAGTCCATCTCGACCAGCGTCTCGCGGCCGAAGATGTTGACGAGCACCTTGAGCTTCATGTGGTCGGCGTTGATTTCGGCGACCGTGCCGAGGAAGTCGGCGAACGGGCCTTCCTTGACGCGCACGCTCTCGCCTTCCTCGAAATCGAGCTTGGGCTTGGGGCGGGCGACGGTTTCCACGCCACCGGTCTTGGGGGCGAGGAACGTGCGTACCTCGCGACGGCGCAGCGGAGCGGGCTTTTGGCCGCGCTCGGATTGGCCGACGAACCCGGTGACGCCGGGGGTGTTGCGGATGCAGTACCACGACTCGTCGGTCATCTCGCAGCGCACGAGCAGGTAGCCCGGGAACACCTTGCGCTGGACGTTGACCTTCTTGCCGTTCTTGATCTCGACGACGTCTTCCATGGGGACCACGACCTCGTAGATCTGGTCTTCCATGTTCATCGACTGGATGCGGGCGTGAAGGTTGGCGGTGACCTTCTTCTCGTACCCCGACTGGGTGTGCACGACGTACCACTGGCCCGGGCGGGTCCACGGGTCGTCGTCGATCTCGTCGTCGGCCGGCTCGGCGCCGAGCGCGTCGGCCTCCGAGAGCACCTCGACGTCGTCGCCGGTGTCGGCCTCGGTGGTTTCGACAGGCTCAACCACCAGGTCCGCGTCGGCCTCGGTGGTTTCGACAGGCTCAACCACCTGGTCGTCGCCGGTCTCGGCAGGCTCGATCACCTCGGTGTCGGTGTCAGCCTCGTCGGTGGGGTCGACGGCGTCGTCGCTCATGAGTAGAACCAATCTGCGATCTCACTGAGACCGAGGTCGAGCGCGCCGATGTAGGCGGTGAACAGCACCACCAGCACGGTGACGATCAGCGAGTAGCGGGCGACTTCCTTGCGGTTCGGCCAGGCGACCTTGCGCATCTCGTCGCGAACCTCGCGGAGGTACTGCACCGGGCCAACCCGGTCGGGGGTGGCCTGGCGGACGGCGCGCGTGGGCCTACCGTGCTCGTCGAGCGCGCCTTGGCGCCGCAGTTGGCGCTTCTGTTCGCGGTTCAGATCGTCTGATGACATAAGAGAATCAACACCCCTGGGGGTCGTGTACCAGCAGGGCAGGAGGGACTCGAACCCCCGACCGTCGGTTTTGGAGACCGATGCTCTACCAACTGAGCTACTGCCCTAGACCGTTGTGGTCAGCGGGTTTCCTTGTGCACGGTGTGCGTGCGTTCGTGGCTGCAGTACTTCTTCATCTCGAGTCGCTCGCGATCGTTGATCTTCGACTTCATCGTGATGTAGTTGCGCCGCTTGCACTCGGTGCACTCGAGGGTGATCTTCACCCGCTTGTCGGACTTGGCCATCTTCGGACTTCCTTACTTGAGGATCTTGGTGACGCGGCCAGCACCCACGGTACGGCCACCCTCACGGATCGCGAACCGCAACCCCTCATCCATCGCGATCGGCTTCCCCAACTCGACCGTCATCTCCACATTGTCACCCGGCATCACCATCTCCGTCCCACTGGGGAGCTCGATCGTGCCCGTCACATCCGTCGTCCGGAAGAAGAACTGCGGCCGGTAATTGTTGAAGAACGGCTTATGACGCCCACCCTCCTCCTTGGTGAGGACATACACGTTGCCCGTGAAATTCGTGTGCGGCGTAATCGAACCGGGCTTGCACAACACCTGCCCACGCTCCACATCATCCTTACCCGTACCCCGCAACAAAGCACCGATGTTGTCACCCGCCTGCCCCTCATCGAGCAACTTACGGAACATCTCCACACCCGTACACGTCGTCTTCTGCGTATCACGCAACCCAACGATCTCAATCTCGTCACCCGTATGGATGATCCCTTGCTCCACCTTGCCCGTCACCACCGTGCCACGACCCGTGATCGTGAACACGTCCTCGATCGGCATCAAGAACGGCTTATCCAACTCACGCACCGGCTCCGGAATGAAACTGTCAGCCGAAGCCATCAACTCCATCACCTTGTCCTGCCACTCCGCATCCCCCTCCAACGCCTTCAGAGCACTCACCCGCACCACCGGCGCGTCATCACCCGGGAACTCGTACTCGTTC